>CAVZVV010000026.1:0-482258 GCA_963778785.1 uncultured Actinomycetes bacterium | reverse complement strand
CCATTGGCGCTGCTCCAAAGCAGTAGCTCGTGAATGCCGGGACACGAAATCTGCTCGTGTCGTACTTAGTGTTGACTTAGTGGATTGGCCGGGGGCAGGCGCAACCTCCGCTCCTGGCCGTTTGAGCCGGGTCGGCGACCCTAAACCCCGCGCAACTTCGGCTTCAGGACCTGTTGCATATGCGTTCCCAGGCTGTAACAACGAACGCGATTACGCCGTCGTGTGTGAGACATTTCGTCGGCATGGCGGGCAGTGCTACGCTTACCGGCGTGTGGGCTCGACTTGCCATCGTCGCTGTTGCTCTCGGAATCGCGGGCTGCGCCTCGGCGCCAGCCGCCCCCACGGCTTACGTCGGCGAATTAATCGGTGAATTCGTCGACGGAGTGCCTCTTTACCGGTTCCCGGCAATCGAAGTAGTCGGCACGCGGCGCAGCGTGGATAAGGACACGTAAGCGCGCGCCGAGAACAACCGCCGCGCAATCTTTTCAGTCATTTCATCGATCTGCCCGACCGTTTTAGGGAGGCAATGCCATGCGATCCGTCATTTGTTGTACGCGGCTGTTGTTCTTCGTCGTCGGGACAGCGAGTTGTGGATCGAGTCTCGCTGGCGTCAATGAAGGCGTGGCGGCGTTGCAGAAAGCGGACTACGCCACAGCACTGAAGGAATTTGAGCCGCTGGCCGAACGCGGCGACTCCGAAGCCCAATATCGCTTGGGCCGGATGTACGAATTCGGAAGGGGTGTCTTGACGAACATGCCGCAAGCCATGATCTGGCTGCGCAAATCGGCCGCGCAGGAGAACGCCTCGGCGCAGACTGAACTCGGCGCGATCTACGCGTCCGGCTTTGGCGGTGTACCGCAGGACGACGCGCAAGCGGTAGCGTGGTTTCAAAAGGCGGCAAGCCAAGGCAACGCCACGGCGCAATACAACCTGGGCCTGATGTATGCCAAGGGCGGCGGTGTGAAGCAGGACTTCGCACAGGCGGTGGCGTGGTATCGCAAGGCGGCCAACCAGGGACAAGTCGAGGCGCAGTTCAAAATGGGCTTGCACTACGAGAAGGGGGTGGGCATCGCGCAAGACGATGTGCTCGCATACGCCAACTATGCGATTGCCGCGCGCAGCGGCGATGCGGATTCGGTAGAGTTCCGCAACGCCATGGCCAAGAAGCTTCCCCCTGCGAAACTTCGCGAGGCCGAGACGCTGGCAGCAGACTGGCAACTGGGCAAACCAACACCCGGGAGTAGTGTTGCCGCGAAATCGCAGGCGGTCCCGACTGCGGCGGCCTCCGCGTCGAGGCCGGACAAATGTTTGGCCACCGGACTCATGGAAGGCGAGAAATTCACGGCGAACAATTGCGTCGTTGCGCTGTATGGCGACCAGCACAGCGTCGCCATTTGGTTCAACGAAGACGCCATCTCGCCGGCGGAGGCAGACAGTTTCCGACTTTCCTCCTACGCCGACGGCAATAAGGGGGGCAAACCGCGAACGCTGGTGCAGATCATGTTTTGCCCGGGCGGAGGCGCAGCCACCGCCTCGCCTACCGCGTTGAAGTCAATCGACGTCAACACGAATCACGCCCGATCGCCAACTGCCGGCTTGCAGCGAGTCGCGCAATCACCCAAGGATTTCAAAGTCGAAAAGATGACGGGCGAGATCAAGCCGGGTTCCATGCTGACCGGTAGGATCGTGGGTGGAATGGGCAAGACGACGTGGATTTTCGATTTCGACGTGAAGTTGCCCGAAGTGGATGCGGCGGCAGGGATGACCTGCGGCAAGTGAGCGCTGGTTCTGACTTAAAGCCGCGAGGGCTCGCGGCAAGATTTGCTTTCGGGCACATTGAGAAGCCGTGGTTGACGAGCAACGCTGTTCAGAAAAAGTGGAAGGCGGACGCTACGCCGCTCAAATGACGCCTTTCGGCGGCTCATTCCGATGTCCGCTCCTGGCCGGTTGTTGACCCACGGGATCGTATCTCCGCTCTCGACCAGAACCCGCCCGCCCGCTTCTCACAAAGTGGCCGTCGAAACATTTGAATGCCGCCGTTCGACGCTTGCCTCGCCGCTCAGCGACCCCGGTCTTCCCAGTCGTCCCAATCCACCGAATGGGTCTCAAGGTAGCTGCCGACGGCGGCACCGGTTGTTGGAAAAAACGCCGATTCGCCGAGACGTGCGAACAGCCCGAATCGTTTCAGCTTGTCCTTGACCGGATCCTTCATCTCTGCAAAGCACAGCTCGACGCCTGCGGCGTACAAAGTCTCGTCCAGCTCAGCCAGCATGTCCCCCGCGGTAACATCCACGCTGGTGACTGGTTCCGCCGCGACCACCAACCAACGCGCCGGCGTAGGCGATGACGCGACTGCATCCAGGACGCGGTCCTGAAACAATTCGGCGTTGGCGAAAAACAACGGCGCGTCCCAGCGAAACAGGACCAGGCCGGGGATACGGCGGGCATCTGGATATCGCGTGATGTCGTGGTAGCCCTTGACGCCCTCGGCTCGCCCCAGGACCGCGGAGTGGGGCCGCCAGCCATCCCAAAGGAATTCGATCACGGCTACTACGATTGCCAGTCCAATACCTGGAATCGCGCCGAGCACGGCCACGCCGGCGAAGCAGCCGATGGATAGCCAAAATTCCCACTGCTGGATGCGATAGATGCGACGCAGGTCGGTAACCTCGATCAGGCCGATGGCCGAGGCAATTACGACGGCAGCCAACGCCGAATCGGGCAGATGTTGGAGCAGGTCCGGTGCCACCACCAGCAGCAGCGCAACCGACAACGCGCCGACCACGCCGGCCAACTGGGTTCTGGCGCCTGCAGCTTCGGCCACAGGGGTGCGCGACGAGCTGCTGCTGATGGGAAAGCCCTGAAAGAATCCGGCAGCCAGGTTGGCTACTCCGAGCCCCACCATCTCCTGGTTGGGGTCGACATAGGTGCCCGTCCGCGCCGCATAGGTGCGCGAGAGCACACTGGTGTCGGCGAACGAAACGAGGGCGACCGCGCAGCCGCCGATCAGGACCGGAACGATATCGGCCAAGGTGATCCACGGGATGGCGAACGTAGGCAGGCCTTGCGGGAGTGGGCCCAGGACCGACACGTCGGCGCGCACCGCCAAGTTCAGTGCGCCGACGATGAACGTTGCGCCGACCACGGCGATCAGGATACCCGGCACGCGCTTGCTGCCTTTGAGCAGCAGGATCACCGCCAGGGTTCCAGCCCCGACCATTAGCGCTGCCACGTTGGTCCTTCCGGCCAGCACTGCCTGCGCGAATGCCCAAACCCGCATCAGCAGACCATCGCTCTGAATCGAGAATCCGAAAAGCCTAGGCAGTTGGCTGATCAATACTGCCAGCGCGATTCCGTTCATGTAACCGTAGCGGATCGGTTTGGAAAGTAGCTCGGTAATGAAGCCCAGCCGCGCAACGCCGGCTAGGATGCACACCGTTCCCGAGACGACCGCCATCATGCCCGCAACGGCGACCGCGCGAAGCGGGTCACCGCCGGAGAGGGGCAAAACGACGGCGAGGATGACGGCAGCCAGCGAGGAATCCGGACCCAGCACCAGGATTCGGCTGGGTCCGAACATCCCATACGCGAGCAGCGGAACGATGGACGCGTAGAGGCCATAAATGCCGGGCACACCCGACGCCACTGCATAGGCGATGCCGACGGGCACTAGCATCGTTGTCAGAACCAGTCCGGCCACGATGTCATGCGGCAACCAAGCTACTTCGTACTTACGGAGCGTGCGGAGTCCCGGCAGCCAGCGTCTCCAGCCCACATGATCGGCGGGGTTCGACGGGCGCGCGATGCGGCGCGGTTCAGGGCGGGGGGACAACGAATTCGAATCGCTCATCAGACCGTTGCCGCTCGGAAGGTAGCGCAGATGCGCATGAAGACAATCAACAGGGAAGACCTAGGCCTTGCTGTCGGCCGCATCGACGGCGCCTCGCCCACGAATGTTCGTAGCTAAGAATCCTAGTCTGACTGGGTAATCCTTTGTTGCGCACGATCAAAGTTGAACAGGAGCGGCGTCAGTCTGTCGTTGCTCAACACGGCGTGACATTGGACCACAATCCGAACGGCGGCTTCCGGGCAAACTGGAGGGCGACGCCGACCGTCTGGAACTGGCCGCGAGTTGTCCTTCCGCGAACGGCAACTCGCGACCCGTTGCTGCCTGTCGTGCGCTGAGTAAGCAGACGCTCGCGGATTTCGCTGAACGGCAAACAGCCGCCATTTAATCGTTTGCGAGATCTGCTGGCCCTAACTTGCGCGCGCAGCTACAACGCGGTGTGAGGCTTTTTACTTCTCTGGAATCCCGGCCTTGCGCAAGTCCGCGAAGACGTGCTCTTCGGTCTGCTGCCAGAATGCCGGGACGTTCGATAGCTTGAGCGCCTTGTAGTCCGCGATCGAAGCGGTCGGCCGCTGTTTCAGCAGCTTTGCCATTTCCACCGCGCCCTTGGCCGTTTCACCCTGGTGTGTATAGGCCGCGACGAGATAAAAGTGTGGCAGCCACCAATCGTAGAGGGCGGTAGATTTCTCGCACGCAGCAATGGCCTCGTCGTAGCGACCCAGCGCCATATCAGCGCGGCAGCGAGTGTACATCGCAAACTGAACGGAGATTGGATCAGCGGATTCCAGCGCGAGCGCCTGCTCGACAACTGCTAACGCCTCGGACGGCCGCCCCATGTAAACCATTAACTCACCGCGCTCGACGATGGCTGCCCACGAAGTCGGATCGATATTACGAGCCGCGCTATTCGCATCGAGGGCGGCCTCCCAGCGCCATTGAAAGGCGAGCGCCATCGCGCGGAGTCGCCATGCGCGGGGATTGTCCTGGTCGGCGAATAGGGCGCGGAAAGACAGCTCGTCATATTCCTGGACGAGGCGATCGTGATCGGCGTGTGGATTTTCAACGAGTTCGTAATATACCGTCCCCGCCCGGCCGGACAATGCGTGTCCGAGCGTAGGGTCGAGTCGCAGCGCCTCATCGTAGAACTTTCGTGCTTCGAGCGCTCCTCGCAGGGTGGGGGGATTATCGAGGACCACCCAAACGTATTGGGCGTGCAACGCAAGATCCACGGCGCTTGCGCCGCGCCCTGGCGTCTTGTTGGCGCGGGCTGTCTCCGCCGACCACAAAGCTTCGCGCAACCGGACCGTCACCCGCGAAATAAGCGCGGCCGGCTCCTGCGTCAGGCGCGATTGTTCGATTTTCACGTCATTGCTCCATGCTTGCGTTCCATTGCCGGTATCGACGAGCCGCGCCGTGACCACGATCTGGTCGCCTGCACGACGGACCGTCCCTTCGGCCAGGTACCGCACATTGAGTTGCCGACCGGCGGCACGCGCATCGATCGCCTTGCCTCGATACGGCACAACGAGGCCATACTCGACCACGTGTGCCCAGCGAGCACTACGTCCAAGTGCAGACGTAAGATTCTCCGTGAGCGTGTCGGCGAGCCGTTCCTCGGCAGCGCTACCTCCCTGCGCCGTGAAGGGGAGGATGGCAACCGATAACGGTGGTGCCGTCGGCGCGGGTGCCGTCTGCCAGAAATGCAGTGCCGCCCATACCGCGATGCTGGCGAGACCTAATGTGAGAACGCCTGCGCCGACCCACCGCCCCCCGCGCGTTCGCGTCAGGCGCTGCCAGCGCTTGCGACCGCGGCTTGGCGTTTGTAGCGCCTCGGTCCCCAAATCCACCCGGTACACCTCGACCGGCCGAGCGATGTTCTTGACTTCCTGCGGACCCAAGTCCTCGAAGGCAAAGCTCAACTTGTCGAGCACCTGATCGCGCACTACGCGGCTGACGCAGATTCCTCCCGGCTCAGCCAACGTCTGCAGCCGCGCGGCGACGTTGACGCCGTCGCCAAAGATGTCGTCGCCGTCGATGATTATGTCGCCGACGTTGATGCCGATGCGAAAGTCGATGCGCTTGTCGGGAGGCCCGCCAGCATTGCGCTCGGCCATGCCGCGTTGCACGTCCACCGCGCAGCGCACCGCGTCGACCACACTGGGGAATTCCAGCAGAAGGCCATCGCCGGTGGTCTTGACGATGCGGCCATCGTGTTCGGCGATCTTGGGGTCGATAAGCTCCCGCCGGTGGGCCTTTAGCGCCGCCAAGGTGCCACTGTCGTCCACACCCATGAGGCGCGAGTAACCGGCCACATCGAAAGAGACGATTGCCGCAAGTCGCCGATGGTCCCGCGCCAAGCGCCCCTCCCGCGAGCGTTGTTCCCCGTGCCACGATATTGAACAGGCACTGATTGCACAATGTACCACCCGACAGGCTCGCGGATGTCCGGAAAGGGGCGGCAGCGTCGTCGAGCGACCGCTATCGGAGGCTCTGCCTTAGGGCTGCTGTTGGCCGGGTCGAGTCCGTCGACCTCGACCTTCCAAGGTCAGGTAACTGGTATGGAGCTGCTGTTCGACTCGTGCAGTTCTACACCCCGACCCGACCCATTGCTGCTCTTCGGCTTCGCGAAAACCGGTCGTACGCGGACTCGCTGGCCACCGCGAAGGAGTTGCCATGCCAATCGTCGCGGATGAGGCCGTGCGGTTTCAGGCCTTGTATGCAATGGCCTCGATCTCGATCTTGGTGCCGACCATGTTCTTCGCCTGCAATGTCGACCGTGCAGGCTTGTCGCCCGGAAAGAACTCTGCGTAAACGCGATTGAACTCATCGAAGTCTCGAGCGTCTTCGAGAAAGACGGTTGTCTTCACGACGTTCTCAAGCGTGCAACCCGCGACCGCAAGCACGTGAGCGACATTCTTCAATGTCTGGCGCGTGTGAGCTTCTATCCCGCCGGCGACGATGCTGCCGTCTTCGTCTCTGGCGACCTGGCCGCCCACGAACACAAAGCCGCCGGCTCTCGTCGCCACCGAGCGTGGCAGGGTTCGTGTGCCCGGATTGCGCTCTGCAAAGTACTCGATCGTCATCTTGCGCCTCCGCGAACAAATCGCGTTGCCGCCTCTTCTACGCCTCCAACGCTTGACAGTCCAGCATGAGCTTGAGCACCGAATCCGATGCGACGGGTTGAAGCGTCTTGGCAGCGACATATGTGCTCGCGCCCGGCAGTCGCACCAGCACCTGCAGCGGCCCCGTGAAATCGAGCTGCGTGAGGTTGGGGAAGATCACGAATCCGATCTGCATGCGAGTCTCCTCCGCTCTGCCATCCTGGGGAATTCGGAAACCTCATCGTCGAAGACACGGAGAAGTGGACGAAAGTGATCCGGTCGGCCAACATCAAGCCGGACTGATTCGGGAAATCCCGGCCAGATACCTAATAGTTCCCTTTACGCGAATCCCACTGGCCCCATGTCTGGTTCGGGTCACACTGATCTTAGCCACGTTTGGTGGACACAGCTACGACCGATAAGTGGGGTCTAGCCGGTCGAGCCTGCGTAACAGTGCGGGCCATGCTAACGCGCCGCCCGTACCCTTCAAGATCTGTTTGAACCGCACGTTCGCGCCCGCAAGAACATCGGGGTCGACCAAAATGAGTTTGCCACCACAAGCTTTTGCACGAACCTGGATGGTGCAAGTGGCCTCGAACTGATACATGTACAAGAATGCATCGGCGACGCTCTCGCCGACTGTGATAAGGCCGTGATTGCGGAGCATTAGAAAGTGCTTGTCGCCTAAGTCCCGCACCAGTCTGGGCTTCTCGTCTTCGTTGAGCGCGACGCCCTCGTAGTTGTGGTAAGCAAGCGATGCCAGCACGAAGGTTGACTTCTGGGAAATGGGCAAAACGCCGTCTTCCTGCACGGAAACGGCGGTGCCGTTGAGACTGTGCGTGTGTAAGACGCAGATTGCGCTTTTACGCGCGGCATGAATCGCGCTGTGGATAGTGAAACCCGCAGGGTTGATGTCATACGGGCTTTTCATCACCTTCCTTCCCTCGAGATCAATCTTCACTAGGCTCGATGCAGTGATCTCCTCAAAGGTCATGCCATACGGGTTGAGCAGAAAGTGATGTCCGGGCCCGGGTACACGCGCTGAAATGTGCGTGAAGATCAAATCGTCCCAGCCGTGCATCGCAACCAATCGGTAACAGGCTGCGAGATCTACGCGCTGATCCCATTCGGTCTTACTGACTTTTTCTCGCACATCGGAAACAGATATGCTTTTTCGGCGCATGGTCGGGGCCTAACGAGAGCAAGGGGACCGGCGCCGAGCAGACAGTGCCGCCTGGCGGAGGAGTTCGCGTTCAGGCCGGATTAAGCGCTTCATTCTTTGCCACGGCAAGCACCGCCCCCCTTCCGAGCCGGGTGCGCCGCAGGTGGAAGCATTAGCCCGCCATTGCCGGTGAGCGACCGCTTTACAGGACGAGGCGCTAAGACTGGTTGTGGCCGGTCAGCGACCGTCGCGCCTGAACGCGAGCGGCTTGATTGTCGTCGGTCGCAGTTCGACCCCTTGCGGTCACCTGAAGACGGCTTGAGTCGTCCGCGAGCCGTTGCTCAGAGCCCGAAGCGCGCGTAATACGCACGCACGCCGGGATGAGCGAGCACGCGCGTCCGATGCGCCGCGAGCGCCGGCGCGGTGCTCTCGACGATGTCGGTGGGAAAGTGATCGAGCCGGCCGCTGGAAAGCATGCCGGTGATCTCGATGACCTTGAGGTCAGCGATCGTGAGTCGACCCGCGGCGAACCACTCGCCGCCGCGCTGGACGAGCAGGTTGTCCAGGCCTTTCAGGTAGCGCGGGATCGACCCCGCAAGGAGCCGCTCGCGTTCGCGCTTTTGCTCCTCGCCCTTGAGAGCGAAGGACGGTCCGAGCTCGTCGTTGAGTGCCTCGACCGCGCAGCAGACCTCATCGCACTGCGCGGCCTGCCACGAGTCGTCGGGGTAGAGGCCCGTCAGTTTCCCGACGTAGCGGTTGATAGCGTTCGACTGCGAGATGCGCTGGCCATCCACTTCCAGTACAGGCAACCCGCCGAACGGCATCGACGGCTTGAGCGGGAGCCAGTCAGCACCTTTCACGCGTTCGTCGACAAACGGCACGCCGCCGATCGACAGCGCGATGCGTGCGGTCTCGCCGCGGCCACCGTGAAAGTCGAAGTAGAAGAGTTTGACAGACTTGGGCATGGGTGGTTGCGTCGTTGGCATGACGGGCGATGATACACGCGCTGCCAAGCCGTTCCAACGTTGAGCGCAGCGTGCGCAGAGAGCGCTCGTCCGTGCGGCGCCAAGTCCGCCGGATCCACGGAGAGGGACCGCAGCGGGATTGCTTATCCTGTCCCTCAGTGCCGATCGGCTTCGGGTTGTACCTGGTCATCCGTCCGCTGGCGATGAGCGGCGGGCCCGGTGCCGATAACAGACCTTTACCTCTGGAGGACGGCATTTCGCTAAGTAGCGGCCGCTCGGTCGAATAGCGTCAATGCCGACCGTCGACCGTGAGCAGACGGTCCGGCTTCTCCAAAGCCGTCGTCCGCCGATTCTGGCTAATTGCCGATTCACGGCGAACACTGCGAAATCCGCGAGTAAGGCTTACCGGTCCATCAATCTATCAACACAGCCTGCCCCTTCAACGGCTGTGGGATAGTAAGGCCAAGCGCGCCAGCGGTCTTTCTATTGATAACCAACTCATACTTGTTGGGCGGCTCGATTGGCAGATCACCTGGTTTCGCGCCCTTGAGAATCTTGTCGGCAAACGTCGATGTATTCCGATAAACGTCAAGAATGCTCGGACCGTAGGACATGAGGCCGCCCGCCTCCGCAAAACTTCGGAATGGCGAGATGGCCGGCAGCCGATTGCTTGTCGCAAACGCGGCGATCCGCTTCGAGTTGACTGTTGCGCCCACCACAGGTGACGACAGTACAACCAGAGCATTCGCGCCGCCGCGCAGTCCAGCACCAAGTGCCACGTCGAGATCAACAGGGTTCCGGACCTCCAGTACCAGCAGCTGCACGGCGATTCCTTGTGCGGCGGCCTTCACCGTGGCCAATTGGGCCGACCCGGTTCCCGAATCCCAGAGCACGCCGACGATTTCATTCTTAGGAACGATCGCTCGCAACAACTCCAGCCATTTTCCCGCCAGCGCCGAATCCATGAATATCCCAGTGATATTGCCGCCTGGCCGCCCAAGACTACGAGCGAACCCACTTGCGACCGGGTCCGTCTCCAGGTCCATGGCTACAATCGGAATCACGCTCGTTGCATCCTTCGCAGCGCGCACTGCCGTTGGACCGATCGCAATGATCACGTCAGCATTGAGCCGGACGAGATCTGACGCATACCCGGGAAGTCGTTCCGCTTCTGTAGCAGGCGACCGGAATTCCAGCACGACGGTCTGGCCCTCGACATAGCCGAAGTCGCGCAATCCGTTGCGAATCGCCATGATGCCCGCGCTGCCAAGAGTAGCAGCGGGAGACGAGTGCAGGATTCCGACGATCGCGACCTTGCGTATCGGCTGCGGGCGGGCGATGTTCGCCACGATAATGAAACCGCCAGCGACCACTCCGACAAACGCACGCCGGTCTATCACTGAAATCACCTCGTCGACACATACTCGTTCGGCGATATTACATCTCTTGAGCGTAGCCTTGGGCGTCTCGCTTCATTGCGGGCAACTTGGACAGTAAGCTGACTGTCTGCAAGCGGCCGGCCAGCGACCGTCGAGCCTAAGGGCGGGCGGCTTGCGCGTCGACGGTCGCAGTTCGACTGCGGACGCTAGCGGTGCGCGAGCGTTTCCGACTTGCTGACACGCTGCGGGGACTTTGCCGACTGCGGCGCCTTGTGATCCATTGCGTACGCGTATTCGACGCCGCTGCCGTAGGCGCCGGCGTGTTGCCTGAGCCGGCCCATGAGTGCATTGTAATGCTCGCGTTTGGCCCACTCGCGCTGTCATTCGAGCAGGGCGGCGACGGAGGTGAGCCGGATCGCGCCGGCCTGCACCATCCGTGAAAGCGCAGCGTCCTGCGCAGCGGCGGAGGTCGCGCCGCAACAACCCTCGACGACGTAGATGTTGTAACCCGCATCGAGCATCGAGAGAGTCGGCCACGTGACGCACACCTCCGTCCACAAGCCGGTGAGGATGATGTTCTTTCGTCCGGTCGCCTCGATCGCCCCGCGGAAACCGGCGTCGTCCCAGGCATTCATGCTGCTGCGCTGGACTTCCTGCGATATCGTGGACAAGTCGGTGCCTCACGATGCGGCCCGTTCCAACGCGTCTGGGATAACGCCGACCGGATGCTGCGGGTGCAGTCGTTGCCGGTTTCGCCGGGAAGCTCTGCAAGCCGCAGCGGGCGCGCGCCGAAGGGGCTCGGGACGCGAATATTCACATTCGGTTGCGCAAGCGTCGGCGTTTAGGTCTAATCGGTATCACGTCAAGCGCGACAACGCCCAGGCAGCAACGTCATCTGACGCAAAGCAGTGATTTTCGCGACGCGACCACGCAGATCGCTCGCGCCCGGGCCACGCCGCGAGTGGTTTTTCTACGGGAGCGCCCTATGGTCAAGACCGCAAAACGGAAGCCGGCCGCAGCGAAGGCGACACGGCGCGTTCTCGATGTCCGCCCGGACAGCCTCGACTTCCGGGATCTCATGTACACGCCGACGCTGGTGGAGGTGCCGACGTATCGGGAATCTCGCCGGTTACCGGAAGGCGGGCGTTCCGATTCTCGATCAAGGGCAGGAAGGCGCGTGTACCGGGTTCGGGCTCGCGACGGTCGTGCATTACCTGATGCGCATCCGGCACGTGGGACCAGACCAGAGCGACATCAGTCCGTACATGCTGTACGACTTGGCCCGTCGCTATGACGAGTGGTCCGGCGAAGACTACGAGGGCTCGAGCTGCCGCGGCGCGATGAAGGGCTGGCACAAACACGGCGTGTGCGAGCTCAAGCTGTGGCCGACGTCCGGCGACGTGGCGCTGTCGGAAACGCGCGTGAATAACGCCGCCGCGCGGCCGCTCGGCGCCTATTTTCGTGTCAATCACCGCGACTTGGTGGCGATGCATGCGGCGATCACCGAGGTCGGGGCGCTCTACGTGAGCAGCAGCGTCCATTCCGGTTGGCGCCACGTCGGCCCCAATGGCGAGATCAAGTTCGTGCCCGACAACATCGGCGGACATGCCTTTGCCGTCGTCGCGTACGACTCCGACGGATTCTGGCTGCAAAACTCCTGGGGCGCATCGTGGGGCTTCAACGGGTTCGCGCACATCACCTACGAGGACTGGCTCAAGAACGGCACCGATGCCTGGGTAGCCCGATTGGCGGTTCCGGTCCATTTGCGCACCCGGACATCGACCGCGAAGACGGTCTTCGGCGGCACCGTGCGCTCCCGCGCGTATTCCTACGACGACCTGCGCCCGCATGTAATCAGCATTGGCAATAACGGCGTGCTCGACCCGCATGGCAACATCGGTACCACGCCCGATCTCGTCCGTGAGATCGTCGGCACCGACATCCCGCGGATCACCAAGGCGTGGAGCAAGAAACGGATCGTCCTCTATGCGCACGGCGGGCTCGTCGGGGAGGACGCGGCGCTCCAACGTGTCGCCGATTATCGGCCCACAATGCTGGCGGCCGAATGCTATCCGCTTGCATTCATCTGGCACAGCGATGCATGGAGCACGATCAAAGACCTGCTGGCCGACGCCGCGAATCAGCGCCGACCCGAGGGGTTCCTGGACGCGTCGAAGGACTTCATGCTCGACCGTCTCGACGACGCGCTCGAGCCGCTGGCCCGGGTTCTAGGTGGCTTGAAGATGTGGACCGAGATGAAAGACAACGCGATCGCCGCTACCAAGGCGCCCGACGGCGGCGCGCGGCTCGTCCTGAACGAGCTCGCAAAGCTCGCCGCCTCCGATCCCGCTTACGAATTTCACATCATCGGCCACAGTGCGGGCAGCATCTTTCATGCGCCTGTCGTCCAATACCTCGCCACGGCCGGCGTGATCCAGGGAGGCCCCATGAGCGGAGAAACGGGCCTTGGACTCAAGGTGGAATCGGCGACGCTGTGGGCGCCGGCGATCACTACGGCGCTGTTCAAGGCGGCGTGGCTGCCTGTGTTGAATCGAATCGCGAGATTCTCGATGTTCACGCTTGACGATGCCACCGAGCAGGATGACGACTGTGCGAGCATCTATCACAAGTCACTGCTATATCTCGTCTCCAACGCGTTCGAGACGCGGACCCGCATTCCGGTGGTGCGCCCCGATGGCGAGGCGATCCTCGGCATGCAGAAATTCATCGACGGTGATACTTCGCTCAAGCAACTATTTGCGCCCGGCGGCAAAGGCACGTGGGTCCGCGCCCCAAACAATTTATCGCAAGGCGACCCGTCGGCATCGGGCGCCAAGCATCACGGCGACTTCGACGATGACCAATCGACAGTACTCGCGACGCTGGCACGCGTACTGAACAAGAAGGCACCGACGACCGGTTTCGCGTTCAATGCATCATCGCAGCGCAAGCGGGCGATTCGCCGGAAGATCGATCAGATGCACGATTTCTCGCTGACGCGCTGACCGCAAGAGGCGTACGACGGAGTCCGTACTCTGCACCGCCTGCGCCATCAACCTGTACCAAGGAGCCAACATGACACGCGCAAAGGGCATTCAGACACACATTCTGTTCAAGCTGGGCAAGGCGCCGGCCAAGGCCGACAGGCGCAATCTCAAGTTCGCAACGCTGGTGCGGGCACCCGTCCCGGCGCCCAACGAGTACGACTTCGATCTCGCCCATCCGGGTGTGCCGACGCCGATGTTCGCCAACGATGAACACGGCGACTGCGTCATGGCCGGACGTGCACACCAGACACTGCGGTTCGAACTGATCGAGCAGAAGAAGGTGATCACGATCACCGACAAGGATGTTCTGCGTGAGTACACTTCGGAAACGGGCGGCCCCGACACGGGGCTCGTGGTTCTGGACTCGCTCAAGGAGTGGCGCAGCAAGGGATGGCGCGTCGGCAAGCAACGCTACAAGATCAAGGCGTTTGCACAAATCGACCAGACGTCGGCCGACGAAATGAAGGGCGCGGTCTACATGGATATGGGGGTCGGGATCGGTTTAAGCCTGCCCAAGTCCGCGCAGCAGCAGATCGCTGCCGGGAAGCCGTGGGACGTCACGACGGGACCGGCGGCCGCGCCCAATTCCTGGGGTGGCCACTACGTGTTCGTTCCGGGGTACACGGCGAGCGGTCCCGTGTGCGTGACCTGGGGACGCAAGCAACAGATGACGTGGAGCTTCATCCGGAAGTACTGCGACGAGGCGTACGCGATCTTCGATGCCGCCGACTCGGCAAAGAAGACCCGCTTTCTCAAGATGGCCACACTCGACAATTTCCTCGCCAAGCACCCGTAGCGAACGTCTAGGGTGGAAAACATCATTCCCACTGGTCCTTCCGCTTCGCGTCCTCGTTGGTCTGCCATTGCATGTTGCTCGGGGAATCTGCGCCGCCGCGCTTCAAAGGCGTGACGTGGTCGATGGTGTAGCCGGGACAGGACCCCGAGGATTTGCCGGTCGACGGGCAAGGATGCGATTTCCTGAATTCGTGCTTCGCTTCCGCGCTGCGCTTGATCTTTCCGTGGGGGTCACGGGGAACGCCGGTCGCCTTCGGGTGGCCGGTCGTCCCCGTTGCGTCGGACCACGCAGGAGTGAGCGACAGCGCGGCAATCAGCGCGGCGGACGCGACACCGTTCACGGCAATTCTCATGTGCCGAAGAATGCGGCCCATTGTCGTTGGTTCGCTTGATCTCACGTAAGCGTTAGGGTGCGCGTCGACCCAAGCCCGCCTGTCACCTGAAAAGCACGCACATGACCGAAGCCTTCCAAAATCGCAGGGGACCTTTGGGATTCCTGCTCGCGTGCCTGGTTGCGCTCTCGCTGCCCTGCCACGGCAAGCCGCCGCAGGAACTTCCCGCGCTCAACGTGGACATCGCCGAAACGTCGATTTCCGGCATCTCCTCGGGCGCCTTCATGGCGGTGCAATTCCAGGTCGCCCACTCGTCCATCGTCAAAGGCGCGGGCGTCGTTGCCGGCGGACCATACTTCTGCAGTCAGGGAACCATCATCGGTGCAACCACGCGATGCTCGTGCACGCTGGACCCGGCGCATCTGGCATGCAACGTCTCCGCGACCAGCGCCGACGTTCCGACGCTCGAGCGGGCCACGCGACGCTTCGCCGCCGACCACGACATTGACAACCCGGGCAATCTCGCCGCGCAGCGCGTGTTCATCTTTGCGGGCGGCAAGGACCCGATCGTGCCCGCGCCCGTGGCCGCGCAACTCGCCGACTACTACGGCCGGTTCTCAATGCCGGCGCGGAACATTTCGACGACGTTGCTGGACAAGGCGGGCCACACGATGCCGACGCTCGCCTACGGTCGCGCTTGCTCCGTCACGGATTCCCCTTTCATCGGCAAGTGCGGCTTCGACGGCGCGAAGGCCATCCTGAGTTGGATCCATGGCCCGCTCAAGCCCCGGCGACAAGGTGCGCTGACCGGCCGTTTCGTCGAGTTCGACCAGACGCCGTATGTGCGCAATGCGAGTTTCCTGTGGCTCACCGGCATGGACACCACCGGTTGGGTCTATGTCCCGGCAGCCTGTGCGCAGGGCGCGTCGTGCCGCCTGCACATCGCGCTGCATGGGTGTGAGCAGGGCCAGAACTATCTGCCGCTGAGATCGCCGCCGGGCGGCGGTTTGTATTACGGCACGACGTTTGTGCGGCACGCGGGCTACGCCGCCTGGGCCGACACCAATCGCTTCGTCGTACTCTTTCCGCAGGCGGTTTCGATTCCCGGGCTCAATCCCAATGGCTGCTGGGACTGGTGGGGGTACACGGACGAAAACTTCGCCACGAAGAACGGCGTGCAGATCGCGGCCCTGCGCGCGATGGTCGACCGCATCACCTCCGGGCGGCATTGAGCCGACCCGGTCGGGTTGGCTATCTGCCGGTCTTGACTTGACTCCGGACGTGCCGTCCAGGGTCGCCGCGATCTTGTACGCGCGCAGGATCGCGTTGATGCGTGTCTGGTATCCGGGTCCCTGTGCCTTCAGCCATTCGAGCACGTCGGCATCCATGCGCAGCGAAATCGCCGTCTTGGGCAGGGTGGGCTCCAAGCCACGCCGGACAATCCCGCGAAGGATATGCCGCAAAGCTGCCTCCGGATGCTCGCGCGGCGGCGCGATGTCGCGATCGGCCATGGCCCGAACCCGTGGCCAGTCAGTCGCAGATTTGCTCGAAGTAGATCGCTTGCTCACGAGTGGTCGCCTTGCGAAAGGAAATCATGCGGATGACCAAAAGCGTTTCCGTATGAACAATTGACACAACAACGTCCTCCAGCAGCCCCAGCGTGACAAAGCGTTGCTCCGCATAGTCGAACCGGTTGTCTTCAAACGTGAATGTCGGACCCTCGAATACGCCGTGGGCATCGACGAAGTCGAACCCGTGCCGGGCGAGGTTCTCAACCCGTTTCCGCTCGCTCCATATGAAGCGCAACATGGACTGTATATACAGGACGTATTGATGTCAAGCCGCGCACGGAGTTGCCGCGGGCTTCCGTCCCGTGAGGATGCGCCAATGGCGGCGGCGAAGTTAATCCACCGTTTTGCCGAACGGTGGACCTTGCCGCCGGAACCTTGGCCCTGTCGAAGCCGGTTTACGCCGGTGCGTGCCAGCCGGCGTCGGCCCACAACTCGCCGCTCACTGCCGAGTTGGCCAGCATGAAGCAGATCGCGTCGGCGATTTCGTCCGGGCGAATCAGGCGCCCCAGTTGCGTGAACGGCAGGATGTGCTTGCCGATGTAGTCGTCGCCCATCGCGCGCACCATCGGTGTATCGGTGAAGCCGGGGTGGATGAGACCGCAACGCACGCCGTAGAAGATCGCCTCCTTCATGATCGTCGCGGCGGCGCCTTCGAGTCCGGCCTTGGTGCTGGCGTAGGAGATCTGGCCGCGGTTTCCCTGCGAGGACACGGAACCGATGAACACGATCGCTCCCTGCATGCCTTCCGTCGGCTCCCACCGCTTGAGGCCGCGCGCGGCGCGATCTTCGGCGATGCGTCCGATCATTTCGAGCGCCCAGTACACCGGGGCAATGAGGTTCACGTCGACGACCTGCCTGAACCGTTCGACCGGATAGATCCGTGCCTGGCCAGTGACCTTGTCGACGCGGACCGAGAGATCGTCGCGGGTGATGCCGGCGGCCGGCACGCACATCGAAACGAGTCCGTAGCGCGCCACTGATCGAATCGAACACGGAGCGGCGAAACGCCTCGTCGGTCGCATCGCCGCGATACGGAAAGGCGACCTCGCGGCCGGCTCCCCGGTTGACGTCGGCAACGACATCCTCGATCGCCTCGCCCATGTCGACGAGCGCCATTGCGCCGACATCGCGGCGCGCGAGGTTGACCGCCACGGCCCGACCGATACCGCTCGCGGCGCCAGTAATGACGGCTACTTTGCCTGTGAATTCCATCGAGTCTCCTCAAAACGATTGATGCGCCGCAGCATTCTAGCAGCAGGTCCAGTTTCGAGGGGAGAAATGATCGTCCGCCGGGCCCGTTTGGACCGGCATTGTTGCGGCAGATCAATGGATGCGGGGGTTGGACCGATCCTGGGGCCCGGGACCCGCGGGGAGGGCGGTTCCGGACGAGGGAACCCCTCAGGTCCGCGAACTCGATGGCCAGCCGCACCGGAACCCGCCGCCGTCCCCAAATGCCGTCGACGGCACCAAAGTGCCCCGGCAGCGCAGCGCTGCAATGGCGACACAGGCCGTCGGCCGTCAGGTCGTAGCTCAGGATTTCGTGCCAGTCGCGGACGATCAGGGCTTTGCCGCACCCGGGGCAAAAGGTCGTCCCGCCGGTTCGGTCGTGCACGTTCCCGGTATAGACATGGCGAATGCCGGCCCGAAGCGCGATTTCGCGCGCGCGTGTGAGGGTAGTCGGCGGCGTGCGCGGCAGATCCGTCATCTTGTAGTCCGGATGGAACGCGGTGAAATGGATCGGCACGTCGGTGCCGAGTTCGCGAACAATCCAGGCACACATGGCACCGATCTCGGTCTCCGAGTCGTTCTTTCCCGGGATCAGCAGCGTGGTGATCTCGAACCAGACATCGGTCTCGCGCTGCAGATAGACGAGCGTATCGAGCACGGGCTGCAGATGGGCGCCGCAGAGTTTCACATAGAACTCGTCGGTAAAGCCCTTGAGGTCGACATTGGCGGCGTCCATCTTTTCGTAGAAGTCGCGTCGCGCTTCCACACCGATGTAACCGGCCGTGACGGCGACGGTCTTGATTCCCAGCGCATGGCAGGCATCTGCCGTGTCCATCGCATACTCGGCGAAGATGACTGGATCGTTGTAGGTGAAGGCGACGCTCTTGCAGTTCATCCTTGCGGCCTCCTCGGCAATCGCCGCCGGCGACGCCGCGTCCATCAACGTGTCCATCTCCCGCGACTTCGAGATGTCCCAGTTCTGGCAGAACTTGCAGGCGAGATTGCAACCCGCGGTTCCGAACGAGAACACGCTCGAACCGGGGTAGAAGTGATTGAGCGGCTTCTTCTCGATGGGATCGATGCAGAATCCCGACGACCGGCCGTAGGTCGTGAGCACCATCGCATCACCTTCGCGCTGGCGCACGAAGCAAGCGCCACGCTGTCCCTCGTGCAGCCGGCAGTCGCGCGGGCACAGGTCGCATTGGATGCGGCCATCGTTCAAACGGTGCCACCAGCGGCCGGGATGGTTGCTCATGGTTGCGGTTCGCGGAGGTCGCTCGCGTAGAAGTCGCTCTCCACCCACTTGGTCACGCCGTAGCGGAAAACGTTCATGTTCCGGCTCCAGAAGTCTTCCGGCAACCCGGCCTTCCGCTTCAGCGCATGGACGAATTTGCGCGGGTCGGGAAGCGTGTCCCAGACCTGCGGCAGGAACGTTGCGCGCCGGAAACCGTGCTCGAGGATCAGACCGTCCAACCCGGGGCGCAGACGCCTGACCAAGTCATCCTCGTCGAGGACGTCGATCCGCTCATCGGCGGACAACAGCGAAACTTCGACCGCCAGCCCTTCGTACTCGAACAGGGCGAGCGGTGGGAAGCGCGGGTCGCCGAACGCCGCCGCGATTGCGTTCTGGTGCACGTCCACGCCCAGCGGGCGTACGGGTCGGAGAGATCCGATGCATCCACGGAGTTCGCCGCCATGCTTCAGCGTCACGAACGTGGCGCCCGGCCGCTCCAGAGCCTCGTGACCTGCGTCGCCGCATCGGGGCAAGCCGAGTTTCGCCGCGATTCCCGAGCGCGCGATCGTCAGCAACACACTTCCGAGATCACGCATTGCCATCGGTGCCTCCGGCAAAGGCAAACGAGGCGTAGCCGACTACGCGCGACTTGTCCCCGGTCGTGTCGCCGGAATTGCGCAGGTCCAGGAGTTCCGGCCGCATTCCGTGCGTGCGCGCGCACAGAAGCAGTCCATTGATAGGCGTCGCGCCGCAGGCCTGCTCGTGGTCGAGCGTCGGCGACAGTGCCAGAATGGCGTCCGCGGTTGCGCGGTCGATCTCGCGGGCTTCGGCATAGCCGTGGTAGTGGGACAAGTCGGAGCTGACGACGATCAGCGTCTCGGGGCCACCCCACAGCAGCCGGATGACATCGGCCACGTTCTGCGGTGTCGCATCGCCGACGGCGAACGGGACGATCCTGAAATTGGCCAGAACCGTTTGCAGGAACGGCAGTTGCACTTCGAGCGAGTGCTCGAATGCATGCGCGGCGTCGCTTTCGCACACGCCGGGCAGGGCGAGCGCGGCGGCGACCGCTGCACGATCGACGTCGATGATCGCCCAGCGGCGTGGCAAATGCACGCACCGACGGAACCGCCAAGCCGCGCACCGGTACGCGGTGCGTTGGACCGAACAGCACGACCCGCCGGATTGTGTCGCGTCCGGCGGCGAGCCGGGCGTACGCCGAAGCCGCGACAGCGCCCGAATAGACGTAGCCGGCGTGCGGAACGATCACCGCCTTCGGTTGAGCCGCGGTCCTTTGCAGCCGAGTCGCGGCATCGCCAACGTACGCGCGCACGTCCGCACCCAACACCATCGGTGCTCCCGGGTAGAATCTTCCCGCAACGGCGGCAGGCCGCGTAGCAGACATTTGGGAACTCGCTGTTCAGAGACTACTACCTTTTAAATTTGGGCTGCAAACACTGCAATTCAAACGGGAAAGTAGGGTCAGACTCGACTTTTTCTCTTGCACCCGGCGAAGTCGGGTGTCTGCCGCGGAAAAGTCGAGTCTGACCCTACTTTTCTCCGGGGGTGTAGATTATTTCGATTTCGCAGGAGGAAGCGATGGGCAGGACCGTCAATTTCCAGCGCCCGGATGGTCAAAGCGTGGTCGGCTATCTCGCGGAGCCCGCTGATCGCCCGGCCGCACCTGGCGTCGTGGTGATTCAGGAGTGGTGGGGTCTCAACGATCAGATCAAGGGCGTGGCGGACAAGCTGGCGGGAGCCGGCTATCGGGCGCTCGTGCCGGATCTTTATCGCGGAAAGGTCGCGCTCGAGGCCAACGAAGCCGAGCATCTGATGACCCATCTCGATTTCGGCGTCGCGGCCGGCCAGGATATCCGTGGCGCGGTACGGCATCTGAAGTCGTCGGGCAGTGCCAAGGTCGGCGTGACGGGCTTCTGCATGGGCGGGGCGCTGACGCTGCTTTCCGCGGTGAACGTTCCGGAAGCGGACACCTGCGTCGTCTGGTATGGGTTTCCACCGCTCGAGTACATCGATGCGTCCAGGATCAAGGCGTCGCTCATGGGACATTGGGCCACCGAAGACACGGTGTTCCCGATTGCCAAGGTCGACGAACTGGAACAGAAGCTTCGAGACGCCCAAGTGAAATTCGAGTTTCATCGCTACCGGGCGAAGCACGCATTCGCCAACGAGACAGCCGACTCGAAGAATCTGCCGTACCTGAAACACGATCCGGCGGCAGCGGAACTTGCCTGGCGCCGTACGATGGACTTCCTCGCCAAGCAACTCAAATAGCGGTGGCGTCGGAATCCTGTACGTGTGGTGTCGAAGCGCCCGCCAGGTACTCCGCCACCATTACCATTCCCAAGGTATCCCTGTCGCAATAGGCAAGCAGCGCAGCCTCGAGCTCCTTTTTTCGCTGCGCGGTCGTACCCGCATCGACCATCTCGAAATAGGCGGGCTCGACCCTGTCCCCGCTTTGCACGACCTCGAGGTTCGCGTAGTCGAGGTCGGGCGCAATCGTCGGCAGCACGCGCTTGATCGACCACGACCCCATCATCAATGGATGGTAGTAGTGCTCGCGGGCAAGCGGCAGCAGGTCGAACAACCGCGCCGCCATGTCGCGCAATGCGGGTGCGAAGTCATCAAAATTCTCGGCCAATTGCATCAGCACCCCACGCTCGAATGTCGCGTTGTACACCATGATGGTCCCGCCGCCGGTGCCGATCCCGCCGATCGCGGCCACCAGGCTTGTCGCAAACGCCCGGCGCGGATCCTCGCCTGTGGTATCGAGGAATGGTGGCAGTTGCGTGAGGGTGCCATCGGCATCCTGCCTGTGGCACGACCACTGCATCGGAATCTTCTGGTACGGACGCGTGCCCTTCCACATCGGCACGGCGGGGCCGACGGTCTCGAAGTCGAGGAAGTAGCGCGGCCACGCGAGGGCGTTGAGCTTCGCGGCGGCGGCAGGGATCGAGCTCGGGTTGCCCATCCGTCGTGGCGCGCCAGATGCGACGGTGGTCGTCGCGCGACAGCCGATCCGGAGGTACATCGCGCAGGTCGGCAAAGCCATCGGCGCGCAACTGTCGCGCGAGCTTGGTGCTATTGGGCAGCAGCTCGACAGGATACTCGGTGCTGTCGGGTGCGCAGAACGCGAGGAACTCGCATTCGAACGGATCGTTGCACTGCGGGCCGACGGCGATGTCGGGCATGGGACCGGCGAGATTGCGTTGCGCGGCGGCGATCCATAAGGGTATCTGTTCCTGCAGCGGCACGACGGCGTCGGTCATGTCCGCGTGCGCGAAGAGGCCGCGATAGTCGCCGTCTCCCGGATAGACGAACCGGTTGTCGACGTGTGCCAATTCGACGCGCGCGATGTCGAGTCCGGCGCCGCGCGCCACCCAGGTCTGAATCGCGACGTCTGACAGGTAGGAGTCCTTTACCTTGGTCGCGGCCTTGACTTCGATCATCCGGTAACGGCCGTCGTGGCGGATCAGCATGTCAGCGCGCACCAGGACGTCGGTGCAGATCAGCGCCGGCTCGAAGAGCGTGACGTCGCCGGGCTGCGCGAGTGCTGCGCTGGTTTCGCCCAGTGCCGCCTTGAGATCGGTGACGTGCGCGATCAGCCGGCCTTCCGGGTGGAGGCGCTGTGCCGCCGCCCCGACCAGATTGCCCTGCGCCATCCGGTTTTCCGCGGCCTCGCTCTGTTGCGCGAGCTCGCGCCGATAGGTCTGCAGCCACAGGCGCTTCGGGCATTGCCTGTACGCGACCAATTTAGACTTGGAGAGGCGCATGGGGGGCTTCCTGTAGTGTTGTCGGCAATCAGCGCCGCGAGGTCGTTGGCGGCCCGATGCGCGGCGCAGCCGTCGGTCAGTCGACCGCACTGCCCTTCGCGCAGACGGCGCAGAATACGCCATCTCTGCGCGAGGACCGCGCGCATGCGAGGACGGAACGATCTCATGGCCAGGATGACCCTGATCGCAATGCTGGCGATTGCCTTGTTCACGACATCGGGAACACGTGCGCAGGACGCCTCGCCGCACGCGATTGACATTCCGCCATGGTTCGCGCTGTCGTTCCTGGATTTCCGGGACGATATCGCCGAAGCCAAGCGTGACGACAAGCGCTTGCTTGTCTATTTCGGCCAGGACGGTTGCCCGTATTGCACGATGCTGATGGAAACCAACTTCTCGCAGCGCTCGATCGTGGAGAAGACGCGCGGACACTTCGTCACGGTTGCGCTGAACCTGTGGGGCGACCGGCCGGTCACCTGGATCGACGGGCGGACCATGACCGAAAAGGAGTTGGGGCGAGTCCTCACCGTACAGTTCACGCCGACGCTGCTGTTCTTCGACGAGCGCGGCAAGGTTGTCGTGCGGCTGAATGGCTATTACCCGCCGCAGCGTTTCGAGGTGCTCAACTACGGCCACACGTTCGGGCACGCCGTGGAGAAGGTGGAGCGATACCGCTGGCGGCACGGCGCCGCGGTGGCGGTCGGCATGGTGTACGTGGCCGAGCTCGCGCGGCTGGCCGGACGACTCTCCGATGCCGACGCGGATCGCCACCGCGCGGTGCTCGGCGTGCTGGGCCTGCCGCTGTCCTATCGTGGCGACCGCTGGCCTGCCCTGCTCGAGGCCATGCGCATCGACAAGAAGACCCGCGGCGACCTGCTGCGGTTCGTCGTGCTGGAGGAGATCGGGCGGCCCGCGCTGCTCGAGGGACCTGACCCGTCGCTGCTCGCGGCGGCCTACGCGGAGGTGAGCGCGTGACCCGCGTCCTGGTGCTGCACGGGCCCAACCTGGGCCGCCTCGGATCGCGCGAGCCGGACGTGTACGGCGCGGCCACCCTCGCCGACGTCGACGCCGCGTGCGCCGTCCTCGGTGCCGAGCTCGGGCTTGAGGTCGAGTCGCGGCAGACCGACGACGAGGCCGAGCTGGTGCGCTGGCTGCACGAGGCGGCCGACGGTTCCGTGCCCGTGGTGCTCAACCCGGCGGCCTTCACGCACTACTCGTACGCGCTGCGGGACGCGTGCGCCCAGCGCACCGCCCCGCTCGTCGAGGTGCACCTGAGCAACCCGGCCGCGCGCGAGGAGTTCCGGCACACGTCCGTGGTGGCGGGGGTGGCCTCGGGCACGGTGGCCGGGTTCGGGCTGGACTCCTACCTGCTGGGCCTTCGGGCCGTGGCGGGCCTGCTCGGCTGACGATGGGCCGTGGCCGCTCGGCCTGGCCGTCGGCGGAGGTGGTGGCGCCGGCCGGTCCTTAAGCCGATCGAGTGAACTGCCGATACGGGGCTCATGGGCCAGTCGGGGATCACGCACGTGGCGGTCGAGCTCGACCCAGACCCGGCGGGGCATGCCGATGCCGTGCGTCCGACCGCTCCGTCGCACCCGGGCGACCCCTCACCAGCCTCCCGCGCCACCGTCGCGTGGCGCTCCGTCGCGGCGCGCGCCGGCGTCGTGGCCGCCTTCGCGCTGGCCATCGAGCTGCTGTCGCAGGTCGGCTGGGGCTGGCCGCTGTTCCTCGTCATGGGTGGCCTGTCGCTGACCAGGCTGCGGTCGTGGGGGACCAGCGTGCTCGACCGGGCGGTTCCGCTCGTGTGGGCGTGGATCAGCGTGCTGGTGGTGCTGGGCTGGGTGGGCCCGTTCCTGCCGTGGCTGGCCCGCCCGTGGTTCGCCCTGGTCGTTCTGGCAGCGCCCTACCTCGCCCGCGCGGGGAGCCCGGCTGGCAGCTGGCACGTCAACGGCGGTGCGGTCCGTGAGTGGACCGCGGCCGTGCTGCCCGCCGCGGTGCTCATGGTTCCCTATGTGGCGCACCGCTCCCTCGGCAGCCTGGTCACGCAGCTGGGCATCGGCTGGGACACCGTGAACCACCTCGCCGTGCTCCGCGCCAGCCTGCTCTCCCACGGGGTCACGCTCTACGGACCCGACCCGGATCGTCTGCTCCCCAGCGACCTGCTGGACTATCCGAGCGGGGCCCACCAGGTGTGGGCCGCCTGGGGCCAGACCGCCGGGCTGCCCGGTGACGGCGCCGCCGACGTGATGCGCATGTACCCGTGGCTCGCCATGGTCACCTGGATGGTCCTGGGCGCCAGCCTCGTGTGGGTCTACCGCAGGCTCGCCCCATGGGCGCGGTACCGGGCGTGGCGCGACTCGGGCGCGTTGGTCCTGCTCGCCCTGGGCGTCACCGTGGCGCCCCTCGCCGGCCTGTGGTACTCCGGGTTCCACAACTACGCCTTCGCCGTGGCCGGCGTCGCCGTGATGATGGGTCTGCTCGTCCGGGCGCCCTCGCGCCCGGGGGCTGCCGTCGCGTTGTCCACCGCGCTGCTCGTCGCGGTGACCACCATGTACACGCTGCTGCTCCCGCTCGTGGCCGTCGGCTGGCTCGTCGTGGCCTGGCGCGCTCTGAGGGCCGGCGGCTGGGCCGCAGCCCGGTTCCTCGTCCTGGCGTGCGTGGCCGCCGCCGTCGGCCTCTACCCCACGGTGCTGCCCCACCTCGGCGGCCACGAGCAGCTCGTGAACGCCCCCGGGATGACGGGGGCCGACCTGCTGGTCTTCACCGGCGGTCTCGTCCAGGTGCCGTTCGGCGTGCCGCTCGCGCTCGCCGCGGTGACGCTCATCGGCGCCGTCGCGTGGCCACCGTTCCGCCGCCGCCTCGCGCCGACCTGGGCGCTGTTGGCGGCCTCGGTCGTCCTCTGGGTGGGCGTCGGCGCCTACACCTTCCTGCGCACCGGGATGGTGGGCTACTACGCAGAGAAGGTGGGCTACGCCACGCTCGCGCTGCTGCTGCCGGCCGCTGCCGCCGCGTTCGCCTCCTGCACGCTCGCGTGGAGCACCGCCGACCGGCCCGGACGCGTCGGACGGTCCCGCCTCGTCGTCGCAGGAGTCATCACCGCCGTGGCGGCCGTCGCGGTGTCGATCATCACCCTGCCCGTCCCGCGCGACCCGGCCGGCGGGATCTACACGGCCCCGGGCGCCAGCTACCTGGTGCACTCCCTGACGGAGCCGGACATGACCTGGGTCAGCGGCGACCGGCTGGTCGCCCTGGCCGCGCTCTCGCCGCGGTCGCACCCGGTGGCCGTCGTGCCGCTGTCCTCCTTCGTGGGTCCCACGCGGCTGTTCACAAAGCCGCGCGAGGCGGAGTCCATGTGGGCGGACCTGCTCAACCCCATCGACTTCAGCGCCACGCGCTTGCTGGCGAACCTGGCAGCCGGCAACGTGAAGGTGCCCGATGTCGTGTGCGCCGTCGAGGTCTTCGCGCGCCACCACCCGGACGTCCCCGTACGCCTCGTGGCCGCAGACGCGGCCCAGGCGGCACAGGCGCGGACCGCCCTGCGGGGGTGCCCGGTCGGGCAGTCCACGGGCCCCCGCGCTGCGGTCGACATCGTGATCGCCCCGTTGCCAGACCCTTCGTGGGTGCTGCAGGCCGAGCGGTAGGACCGTGGTAGCGGCGCCCCCACCTTCAGCCAAACGGGTGACCTGCCGATAGCGGGGGCATGGCCTCATCCCTTCGTGCCCCCGTGGAATCACGGCCCGGAGCCGTGCGCGGCGGTCCGGCTCCCACGGACGCGGGACCCACGGGCCTGCGGCCCTGGTGGATGCGGCTGGCCCTGGTGGTGCTCCTCGCGGCCGCCACGGAGCTGCTCGCGCCGTGGCACCTCGGGTGGTCCACCGCGCTCGTCGCCCTCGGCCTTTCGGTGACGCGGATGCGGGCGTGGGGGCCCACCGTGCTGGACCGACTCGTCCCGCTGCTGTGGGCGTGGATCGCCGTGCTTGCGGTTCTTGGCTGGGTCGTCCCGTTCGCCCCGTGGGCTGCACACGCGTGGCTCACGACCGCCGTCGCGGGCCTTCCGTTCGTGTCGCGCGGGCGGGCCCGTGGGTCCGCGCGGGTGCCGCTGCGCGTCTCGGCCCGCGAGTGGGCCGCGGCCGTCGTGCCGGTGGGGGTGTTGGCGATCCCGCTCGCCGTGCAGCGGGACCTGGCGGGAGTCATCACCCAGCTCGGCGTCGGCTGGGACACCGTGAACCACCTCGCCCTGCTCCGGGGAGCGCTGCTCTCTCCTGGGGTGACGCTCTTGGGCCCCGAGCCCGACCGCTACCTGAACCCGGGCCTGCTGGGGTACCCCAGCGGCGCCCACCAGGTGTGGGCGGCGTGGGCGCGAACCGCCGGGCTCCCGGGAAACGGCACGGCCGACGTCGTCGTCGCATACCCCTTCCTGGTCGTCGCGACCTGGCTGGTGCTCACCCTCACCCTGGTCTGGGCCTACCGCCGGCTCGTCCCCTGGGGCCGTGGCCGCACCCTGCCCGACGCGCTAGGCCTGGCCGCGCTCGCCCTCGGGGTGACCGTCGGGCCGCTGCCCTCCCTGTGGGCGTCCGGCTTCCACAACTACGCGTTGGCGGTTGCCGGCCTTGTGCTGCTCGCCGGGCTCGCGGCCCGCCGAGACGCCGGCTCGGCGTCGGGAGTCTGGCTGGCGACGGCGGTCGTCGTCGTGGTCGCGACCACCTACCCGCTGCTCGCCCCCGCGGCCGGCGTGGGATGGGTCGTCGTGGCTGTGCTCGCAGCCCGCCGGAACGGGCGCCGAGCCTCGACCACGCTCGTGGCCGCGGCCGTCGCAGGTGCGGTCGCCGTGTTCCCCGCGGCGGTACCGTACCTGGACCCGTCGGCGGCACCCGACGTCGGAGCTACCGCCGCCGGGGACCAGCTCACGGTCACCGGGGGTCTCGGGATCATCAACAGCGCCGTGCCCGTCCTGCTGGTGGCGCTCGCACTGGCAGGTGCGGCGGCGTGGGGGCCGCTTCGTCACCGGATGCGGCGCTCGTGCTGGGTACCGACCGCCGCCGCGGTGCTGTGGGCCGGGACGGCCGCGCTCACCCTCGCGCGCCAGGGCGTCGTGGGCTACTACCCGGACAAGCTGATGTACGCCGTCAGCGCGACCCTCCTACCCCTGGCGGCCGCCGGCGCGGCAGCGCTTGCACTCGGGGCCGCAGTGGCCCGTAGCAATCGACGCCGTCCGAGCGGGGCCGTCCTCGTCCGCGGTGCGGTGGGCGCGGTGGCCCTGGTGGTCGCGGCACTCGCGCTGGCGCAGCTGCCCCACGACGCGCTGGGGTCCACCGAGACCCTGCCCGGGCCGGAGTACCTCGTGCGCGCCCTGGGTCCCGACATTCCCACCTTCGTCTCGGGGGACCGCGTCGTGGCCGCCACCGCTGCCGCCACTGAGGCGGGCCAGATCGTCGTGCCGCTCGACGCGCTCCTCGGGCCGCGTCGCGTGGTGGGACCGGCGTTCACGAACGAGCAGAACTGGCTCGCGCTGCTCGGCGGCGCGGATGTGTCGGCGGCCCGCATGCTCGCGAACCTGAGCGCGTCCGACGGCACCCCCGTCGCCCAGGTGGCCTGCCTGCTCGCCACGTTCGCCCACAATCACCCCGACGTGCCCGTCCTCCTGCTCGTCGGGACACCCCAGCAGGAGGCGGACGCCCGGGCCGGCCTCGCCAGCTGCAAGCGGCAGCCGGTCACGGGCGTCTCGGTGGCCGTCTCCACGCTGCCGGCTCCGCTGGCCCCGATGCGGGCCCGGACCCGAGGTGCCAGCGGCTAGGGTCGCGGGGTGCTCGACGACCCGGCGACCCCGCTGACCACCGCCCGCCGCCGTGGGCACCTGCGTTCCGCCGAGGCACTCGCGGACCTCGACGCCGTCCTGGTGAGCTCGTTGGTGAACGTGCGCTACCTGTGCGGCTTCAGCGGCAGCAACGGCGCCCTGCTCGTCACCGGCGACGGCGAGGCGCTCGCCACGGACTTTCGCTACGTCACACAGGCCGGGCGCGAGTGCCCAGACGTCGCGCTCGTCGTGCGACGCGACGTGGAGGCCGCCCTCGTGGAGGAGGCAGCGGCCAGGGGCGTCAGGCGCGTGGGGTTCGAGGCCGCGCACGTGTCGGTCTCTGCGCACGCGGCCCTGCAGCGGGTCGCCCGGGCGGCGGGCGTCCACGTGGTTCCCCTGGTCGACGTCGTGGAGCCGCTCCGGGTGGTCAAGGACGAAGGCGAGGTGGAGGCGCTGCGGCGAGCGTGCGGGATCTCGCAGGACGCGCTCGCGGCGCTCCTGCCCGAGGTCGCGCCGGGGCTCACCGAGCTGCAGGTCGCGGCGCGGCTGGAGTACCTGATGCGCGAGCGCGGGGCCGAGGCACCCGCGTTCGAGACCATCGTGGCCGCCGGGGAGAACTCGGCCGTGCCGCACCACTCGCCGACGGACCGACCCCTCGCCGTGGGCGACCTGCTCAAGATCGACTTCGGGGCGAGGTTCGCCGGGTACCACGCGGACATGACCCGCACGTTCGTGCTCGGGCCGGCGGCGGACTGGCAGCGAGAGGTCCACGACCTCGTCGCGGCGGCCCAGTCGGCCGGGCGGAGTGCGCTGGCTCCCGGCGCCTCGATCCCCGACGTCGACGCCGCGGCACGTTCCGTGATCGGCGAGGCCGGCCATGGCGAGCACTTCGGGCACGGACTGGGGCACGGTGTGGGGCTCGAGATCCACGAGGCGCCGCTGCATCGGATATTCCAGCACGGGTATCCTGGCCAACGGCACGCCGGTCACCGTCGAGCCCGGGGTCTACCTACCGGGCCGCGGGGGAGTCCGGATCGAGGACACCCTGGTCGTGCGTCCCGGCGGTGCCGAGTCCCTCACCACCGCCCCACGCGAGCTGGTCGAACTGGGCTGACGCCCGGGTCGACCACCGCCCAACCGCGCAGGAGAACCACGTCGTGGCCACCACGAACGACCTGAAGAACGGCCTGGTCCTCAACATCGACGGCCAGCTCTGGACCGTCGTCGAGTTCCAGCACGTCAAGCCCGGCAAGGGCGCCGGCCTTCGTCCGCACCAAGCTCAAGGCCGTGCTGTCCGGCAAGGTGGTCGACCGCACGTTCAACGCGGGCGTGAAGGTCGAGACGGCCAACGTCGACAAGCGCGACATGCAGTACCTGTACAAGGACGGCAACGACTTCGTGTTCATGGACACGCGACACTACGACCAGATCCACGTGTCGGCGGTCACCGTCGGCGACGTCGCCCGGTACATGCTCGAGAACCAGAGCGCGATGGTCGCCACGCACGACGGCGTCCCGCTGTACGTCGAGCTACCCGCCTCGGTCGAGCTCACGATCACCTACACCGAGC
Organism: uncultured Actinomycetes bacterium; assembly: GCA_963778785.1. Lineage (GTDB taxonomy): Bacteria > Actinomycetota > Actinomycetes > S36-B12 > CAIYMF01 > CAVZVV01. Next base: position 452,446 of record CAVZVV010000026.1, on the reverse strand, counting down.
CGGGCCTGCAGGGCGACCGCTCGACCGGCGGCACCAAGCCGGCCACCCTCGAGACCGGGGCCGAGATCCAGGTGCCGTTGTTCATCGAGAACGGCACCAAGGTCAAGGTCGACACCCGCGACGGGTCGTACCTCGGGCGCGTCAACTGACGGGCCACGAGGGACCTCGCCGGATGAGCGCCAGGGCCAAGGCCCGCAAGCGCGCCCTCGACGTGCTCTACGAGTCCGAGGCGCGCGGCGTCGACCCGATGGCCGTGCTCGAGCGAACGAGTGGCCGCCGCGGAACCTCCGCTGAACCCGTTCACGACCGATCTCGTGCTCGGGGTCGTCGAGCACCGCGCGCGCATCGACGAACTCATCACCACGTACGCAGACGGGTGGACCGTCGCCCGGATGCCGGCGGTCGACCGCAACGTGCTGCGGATCGGCACCTACGAGCTGCTGTGGTCGAACGAGGTGCCCGAGTCGGTGGCGATCTCCGAGGCCGTCGAGCTCGCCGGAGACCTGTCCACGGAGGGGTCGGCCACGTTTCGTCAACGGCCTACTCGCGCGGCTCCTGGCCGTCAAGCCGAGCCTGGTGCTCTAGCCCACCACCTTCGGCAGCCGCACCGGCCCCGAAGGCGGGCCGCCGCGGAGCAGGTCGCGCAGCAGGATGCCGAGCCGGTCGGGGTGCACCTGATCGGCCGTGTCCGCCAGGTCGTCCACGGGCCACCAGCGGTGGCCCACGATGGAGCGGCGCTCGAGCTCGACCCAGCCGGCGCTGCTCACCTGCGTGCCCCTGGGTACGCGCAGCAGGAAGAACCACTCGTGCTGGTGGTACCGCAGGCCTTCGAAGGTGAACTCGGCCTCGCGCTCCCACACCGGGCCAACGAGGTCGCCCGGCGCGGCGACCAGGCCCGTCTCCTCGGAGAGCTCGCGCAACGCCCCCCGCACGAGCGACTCCCCGGCCTCGAGGCCACCGCCCACGGTAAACCACCACCGGCTGTCGTCGTCGAGGGTGGAGTCGTGCCCCTGCAGCAGCAGGATCCGCTCGTCCGAGTCGACGAGCAGCACCCGCGCGGCCCGGCGGATCGGCGTCGTCACGGGCCCATCCTCCCAGCCGGCCGGCGCGCCTGGTCGGTCAGTGCTTCGGCCCGACGCACTCGTCGAGCATCGCCACCGAAGCCCGCCGCGCCACGCTCACGGAGTTCGGCCGGTTCCGGCGGTGCTCGACACCCGCGAGGTCGAGCGCACTCGCACAGGCCCAGGATGTCGTCGCTCTCGTTCGCGAAGAGGTACCGCGGGTATCGGTAGGTACGCCGCCCGGACGGGAGGTCGCGGTGGACCGTGTTGAGGCTCCGGCAGCCGTCGCTGTGGAACAGCCCGCGCAGGAAGGGCCGGGGGTCGGCCTGGACGAGGTCGCGCTGCCACGTCCTCAGGACGATGGCACGCGTGTGCTTCCGCCCACGCCCATGCTGCGGGAACAGGCAGATGGCGTGACGTGTCCACGTGCGAGCTTCGACGGCACCAGGCTGGAGGCGCGTGTAGGCGGAGATCGTGAAGACTGCCTCGATCGCCCCGCGGATCTCACGCACCGAGTCGGGGTACTTGGCATCCTGGATGGCAGTGAAGGCGTGGGTCCCAGGCCGATGCGGGTGTCGTGAGATGTGCCCGTCGCCGAGATAGAAACCCAGGAGGAGGGCGTAGGCCGGCGCGTCCACGCTGAGCACGGGATCGCACCGGGGGCAGGAAATCACCCGGCGGGTCTATCGGGATCGGCACGATCAACCCCGCGCACCCAACGCGATACCGTCACCTGGTCCACACCGAGAATCGCCGCGACCTGCATGTGGGTCAGACCCGTCTCATCCAACCCTCGCGCTCGCGCGTGGAACGCCTGCGGATACACGCCGCGAAGATGGCACATGGGTCCGGCACGCTGGCCGAACAAGTGCCCCCGGTGGTGTCTGAGTTCTGGACATCGTTCACACCTGTGGCGGGACATCGTTCACACCCTGACCTAAGGGGTGCGCGATGGGGATGCCGGAACTGGTCGTGGCCGCGGTCCTGAGCGAGGGTCGGTCCAAGAGCGAGGTAGCCCGCCAGTACGGCGTGAGCCGCCGATGGGTCATCACCCTGGTCCAGCGGTTCCTGACCGAGGGTGAAGCCGGTCTGGTGCCCCGCTCGCGGCGCCCGCACCACAGCCCGAACCAGGTCGCGGCCGCGATCGAGGACCAGATCATCGCGATCCGCAAGGAGCTCGACCGCGACGGGCACGAGGCCGGCGCGGCGACCATCGCCTACCACCTCGAACACCGCCACGGGCACACCCCCGCGGTCAGCACGATCTGGCGGATCCTGAGCGCCCGAGGCTTCGTCACACCCCAACCCCACAAACGACCCAAGTCCAGCTACTGCCGATTCCAGTGCGAACAGCCCAACGAGATGTGGGCCACCGACACCACCCACTGGACGCTCGCGGACGGCACCGGCGTGGAGATCCTCAACATCCTGGACGACCACTCCCGCTACTGCCTGACCAGCACCACGCGGGGGACCTTCAAGGCCCACGACGTCGACCACGACTACACCCAGACCGCCCGCCGCTACGGCGATCCGGCCGCCCTGCTCAGCGACAACGGCGCCATCTTCACCGGCGACTCCCGCGGCGGCGGACGCGTCGCCCTCGAGATCACCCTGGTCTCCCGCGGCGTGCGACCCGTGCACACCCGGCCCTACCACCCCCAGACCAACGGCAAGGTCGAGCGCTTCCACCAGACCCTCAAGAAGTGGCTCCGCACCCAGCCACGGGCCCGCACCCTCGCCCAGCTGCGCGGCCAGCTCGACACGTTCAGGGACTACTACAACAACGTCCGACCCCACCGCGCCCTCGCCCGACGCACCCCGGCCCAGGCCTACGCCGCACGGCCCAAGGCCCAGCCCCGCCTGCCCAAGATCGACACCGCCCACTGGCGGACCCGCCGCGACACCATCGACAACAGCGGCACGGTCACCCTGCGCCACAACAGCCGCCTGCACCACATCGGCGTCGGACGCCCCCACGCCGGCACCAAGATCCTCATCCTGGCCCGCGACCTCGACATCCGGATCATCGACCGCGACACCGGAGAACTACTCAGAGACCTCGCCCTGGACCCAGCCAAGGACTACCAATCACGGCCCGCAACGTGAACGATGTCGCGGGACACCTGTGAACGGTGTCCCGCGACATCACACAGTGCCCCCGGTGGGATTCGAACCCACACGCCCAAAGGGCAGCGGCGTTTGAGGCCGCAGCGTCTGCCGTTCCGCCACAGGGGCTCGTCGGCGCCATCGTAGTCGCACGGACATCACCGCAAGAGCCCCAACGCCACGGCACTACGCTGCGGGAGTGGGCGACGCGAGGCGACGGGTCGTGGTGGCCGAGGACGAGGCGCTGATCCGGCTCGATCTCGTCGAGATGCTGGGCGAGCTCGGCTACGAGGTGGTCGGGCAGGCGGGCGACGGCGAGACGGCAGTTCGGCTGGCCGAGCAGTTCCGCCCCGACGTCACGGTGCTCGACGTCAAGATGCCCGTGCTCGACGGCCTGTCGGCGGCCGAGCGGATCGGGGCCGGGCGGTGGTCGGCCGTCGTCATGCTGACCGCGTTCAGCCAGGCGGAGCTCGTCGAGCGGGCTGCCTCGGCCGGGGCGATGGCCTACCTGGTGAAGCCCTTCACGTCATCGGACCTCGGCCCGGCCCTCGAGGTGGCGGCGGCCCGCTTCGACCAGCTCAGGTCGTTGGAGGACGAGGTGGCCGAGCTCGGCGACCGCCTCGAGACGCGCAAGCTCGTCGACCGGGCCAAGGCCGCCCTGCAGGCCCGGCACGGCTTCGACGAGGCCGAAGCCTTCCGCTGGATCCAGAAGGCGGCGATGGACCGGCGGCTCTCGATGCGCCAGGTGGCGGAGGTCGTGCTGGCCTCGTCCGGAGGCCTTGGGCCGTCCACCGGCTGAGATGCCCAAGGTCACACCTTGGTCACGAGGGCGACACACCCGATGCCGGGCACGTGCGCAGGGGGGCCCCGACGGTTAAGTTCCCCTCACGCCTTGGCTGCGGAAGGTCCGTGGCTCATGGTGAAGGAGATCGTTCATGACCCGTCCCACGCTGATCCGCTCGGCGGTCGTGCTCGGCGTCGCGAGCCTCGCGCTCGCTGCGTGCAGCAGCAGCAGCTCGTCCAGCGGTGGCTCCTCGGCGTCCGCCTCGGGTTCTTCGTCCGCGAAGCCCGGCGACGGCACGCTCACCATCGGCACGCTCCTCCCGCAGACCGGTTCGCTCGCCTTCCTCGGCCCGCCCGAGTTCGCCGGCGTCGACCTGGCCATCAAGCAGATCAATGACGCGGGTGGCGTCGAAGGGAAGCCCGTCGTCAAGATCGAGGGCGACTCCGGCGACACCTCCACCAACATCGCGTCGCAGACCGTTGACTCGCAGCTCCAGAAGGGTGTTGACGCCATCATCGGCGCCGCGTCCTCGTCGGTCTCGCTGTCGGTCATCGACAAGATCACGAGCGCCGGTGTGGTGCAGTTCTCGCCCGCCAACACCTCGATCAAGCTCTCGACCTACCCCGACAAGGGCCTGTACTTCCGCACTGCCCCGCCGGACACCTTCCAGGGCGCCATCCTCGGCGCGCTGGCGAACAAGGACGGCAAGAAGGCGGCGGCGATCCTCGCCCTGCAGGACGCCTACGGCACCGGCCTGGCCGACGCCTTTGAGGCGAACTACACCAGCAGCGGTGGCAAGGTCGTCTCGAAGATCATCTACGACCCCAAGGCCGCGTCCTACGGCGCCGAGGTCACCAAGACCAAGGCGGCGAACCCCGACGCGATCGTGCTCATCGGGTTCGACGAGTCGAAGAAGATCCTCCAGGAGCTCATCAAGCAGGGCATCGGGCCGGACAAGGTCCAGCTCTACCTGTGCGACGGCAACCTGGCGCAGTCGCTCGCCGAGGGTCTGCCGGCAGGCATCATGAAGGGCGCGAAGGGCACCACTCCCGGCGCCAAGGCCTCGGACGCGTTCAAGGCTGAACTGCTCCAGGTCAACCCGGCGCTGCAGGACTTCTCGTACGCCCCCGAGTCCTACGACGCGGTCATCCTGACGGCACTGGCCGCCACGCGCGCCAAGTCCGACTCGGGTGAGGCCATCGCCGCGAACCTGCGCGCGGTGTCCGGTCCCAACGGCGAGTCCTGCGCCACCTTCGCGGACTGCAAGAAGCTCCTCGACGACGGCAAGGACGTCAACTACGAGGGCAAGTCGGGCCCCTGCGACCTCAACGAGGTCGGCGACCCGGCGAAGGCCACCATGGGCATCTACGAGTACGGTGCCGACAACAAGTACACCGCTGTCGACTACATCACCGGCGACGTCCCGCCGGTCACGGGCAGCTGACGCTGACCCTGGTCGACTGATCCACGACCGGCCCGGCACCTCCCGCAAGGGGTTGCCGGGCCGGTCTGCGTTTCCCCCCGCCCCCCTTGCCCCTTCGTCCATGCCATGGACCAACGGGTCCAGGGAGAGGGCCGACGGCGCCCCGTCCCTGGACGGTTCGTCCAAGCCATGGACCAACGGACGAGGCAACGGACAAACGGACGAGGCAACGGGCGAGGCCACGCACGAGGGGGGCCAGGAGGGGCTAGGAGGGGTGCTGGGCCTCCCAGACGGCGCCGGCGACGACCAGGTCCTCCCAAGCCATCCCGACGCTCGTGAAGAGCGCCGGGCGGCCCGGGTCGGCAACGACGCGGCCGTGGACGAGGTCGGCCAGCCCGACGAGGCGCTCGGGCTCGAGCACCCCGTCGCCCTCTGCCAGCATCACGACGCCGTCCTCGCGCCGCGCGGCGGCCACGTCCTCCACGACCACGACGGCGCGGGCGACGAGGTCCGAACCCACCTCGCGCGTGTGCGGCTGGTAGGACCCCACCGCCACGACCACCGCTCCCGGACGCACTGCCGAGCCGTCGAAGAGCGGCGTCGCGGAGGTGGTGGCGCACACGACCACATGGGCCTCGGACACGGCTGCTGCCGTTCCCACGCGGGCGTCGAGGCCGAGGCCGCGGGCGTGCCCGGCCAGGGCCTCGGCCCGGTCGGCGTCCCGGCCGACGACCACGACGCGCTCGAGCGGTCGCTCCATGGCGAACGCCTCCACGTGGCCGCGCGCCTGCGCGCCGGAACCGAAGACGACGAGCGTGGAGGCATCCGGGGCGCCCAGGTGCCGCAGGGCCACGGCCGAGACGGCCGGGGTGCGTACGTTCGTGAGCGCCGTGCCGTCCAGCAGGGCCACAGGCGTCAGGGTGGTGGCGTCGAACAGGACGTACGCCGCCTGGACCACGGGAATCCCGCGTTCGGCATTCGCCCCGGCGACCGTGACGAGCTTGGCGCCGACCCAGCGAGGACCTGCGGCGGGCATCAGCAGGAAGGTTCCGGAAGCGACGTCGACGACGGTTCGAGCGATGCCAGCGGCAGGGTCGAGTCCACCGCGCAGCGCTCGTTCGATGGCGTCGGCCGCCGCCCCCGGGGCGAGCGCGGCCCGGATCTGCCGGGCGCCGACCCAAGGCGGCACGGCGTGCCTCGAGGGCAGAGCCGCCCGGTCGCCGGGGATGTCCACCGGGACTCGCTGCGGCTAGGTCTTGGCGAGCGTGCCGAGGTAGAGCTCGATCACCTTGGGGTCGTGGGCGAGCTCGCGCCCGGTGCCGGTGTACGCGTTACGCCCCTGGTCGAGCACGTAGCCGCGGTCGACAGATCTGCAGGCAGCGCGCGGCGTTCTGCTCGACCATGATGATCGTGACGCCCGACGGTTGATCGCGCGGGCCCGGATGAAGACCTCGTCCTGCAGCTGCGGGGGACAGGCCCGCCGACGGCTCGTCGAGCAGCAGCACCGACGGCTCCATCATCAGGGCCCGGCCCATGGCCACCATCTGGCGCTCGCCGCCCGACAGCGAGCCGGCGCGCTGCTTGCGGCGGTCGCCGAGGGCGGGGAACAGCGACGTGACGAACTCGAAGCGCTCGGCGAACTTGCTCGGGTCCTGGTACACCCCCATCTGCAGGTTCTCCTCGATGGTGAGCGAGGGGAACACGTTGTTGGTCTGCGGCACGAAGCCGACGCCCGCTTGACCAGCTTGTCGGCCTTGCAGTCCGTGATGCTCCTCGCCGCGAGGGTGACCGTGCCCGTCTTCACCTTGCACCAGTCCGAAGAGCGCCTTGAGCAGCGTCGACTTGCCGGCGCCGTTCGGGCCGATGATGCCGACGAGCTCGCCCTCCTTGGCGTACAGGTCGCAGCCGTTGAGGATGTTGACGCCGGGCAGGTAGCCGGCCACCAGCTCGTCGACGCGGACCAGCGCGTTTTCGGCGGCCTGCACGTGGGCGCTGCGGTCCTCGACGACGCGGGCGCGACCGTGAACGGCGTGGTGCGATCCCTGCTCGGCGTCGAGCGCGAGCTCGTTGACCTTCTCGAACGGGTCGAACGGGTCCGGCGTGATCGTCACGACTCCTCCTGCGGGTCTGGCCGGACGCGTCAGCCTCGGCGGGCGCTGGCGTCGTGCTCGCCCTCGAGGTCTTCGAACTCCTCCGCCGAGCGACTGGTCGTGGTGGCTGCCCAGGTAGGCGTCGATGACGGCCTGGTCGGCCATGACCGACTCCGGCGGACCCTCGGCGACCACCCGCCCCTCGCGCCATGACGACGACCCAGTCGCTGATGTCGCGGACCATGTCCATGTCGTGCTCGACGAACAGCACGGTCATGCCGTCCTCGCGAAGGTCCTTGATGTGCCCGAGCAGCGACTGGGTGAGCGCGGGGTTCACGCCGGCCATCGGCTCGTCGAGCATGACCATCTCGGGGTTCACCATGAGCGCGCGGGCCATCTCGAGCAGCTTGCGCTGGCCGCCGGAGAGCGAGCCGGCGAAGTCGTCCTGCTTGTCCAGCAGCTTGAACCGGTCGAGCAGCTCCTCGGCCTTGCCCGTGATCTCCTTCTCCTGGGCCGCCAGATGCCGGGGATCATGGCGCGCCAGATGGATCTCGCCCTTCTGCCCGGTGGCGCCGAGCCGCATGTTCTCCATCACGGTCAGCGCGGAACAGCGCCTTGGTGAGCTGGAAGGTGCGCACCATGCCCAGGCGGGCGACCTTGTGGCGGCGGGCACGCCCGACAGGGTGCGTGCCGTCGAACGTCCACGACCCCGCGCTCGGGCTTGTCGAAACCGGTGAGCAGGTTGAAGAAGGTGGTCTTGCCGGCCCCGTTGGGGCCGATGAGGGCGGTGATGGCGCCACGCTGGACCTCGACGTGGTCGACGTCGACGGCGGTGAGGCCGCCGAACTGCCGCGTGACGTTGTCGGCCACGACGATCGGGTCGGGCTTGGCCGAGCCGGGCTCCCGGGGCACGTCTGCGAGGGCGGCCGACGGCCGCTCGCCTTGGCGCGAGCCGATGGGGCCGCGTCGGTGTCGTCGGACGGGCATCGAGCGCCAGCTCCTTCTTGTCTGCCGAGGATCCCCTGCGGTCGGAAGATCACCAGCAGCATGAGGCCGAGTCCGACGAGCATGAACCGCAGCCTGGCCGACCTGCTGGCTGCGCATGATGCGACGCCGAGATGAGCCCGGTCCGGGCGCCTGCGACGAGGAACTCGTCGACGAACGCCAGGAGGCCCAGAAGATGATCGAGCCGAGCGACCGGCCCGAACACCGTGGCGGCGCCGCCGAGCAGCAGGATCGTGTAGACGAAGAACGTGAGCGTCTGTCGCGTAGTTGTCGGGCTGCACGGACTGGGCGACGCGCGAAGATGAATGCCGCCGAGGGCGCCGATCACGCCACCGAGGATCAGCGACTGCATCTTGTACGCGTAGACGTTCTTGCCGAGGCTGCGCACGGCGTCCTCGTCCTCGCGGATGCCCTTGAGCACGCGGCCCCACGGGCTGCCGCATGAGCAGCCACACGAGCAGGCTCGACAGCCGCGACCAGGATCCAGCCGACCAGCGACGATCCAGAGGTCGTTCTGTGCTGAACCGGATCGGGCCGATGCTCGAGTCGGGCTCGCTGAACGGGTTGAGGGCGTAGAACTGGTCGCCGAAGCCTGGTGAGTCCGTCGGAGCCGCCGAACGATGTCCTGTGAACGTGACCGAGCGAACGAGCAGCCGGACGATCTCCGCGGCCGCGATCGTGACGATGGCCAGGTAGTCGGCGCGCAGCCGCAGGGTCGGGATACCGAGGATCAGCGCGAGCAGCACCGCGGCGACGCAGGCCGACGACGATGCCCGAGCCAGAACGGCAGGCCGAAGGTGGACGATCGTGACGGCCAGCCCGTACGCGCCGACGGCCATGAAGCCCGCCTGGCCGAAGTTGAGCAGGCCGGTGTAGCCGAAGTGCACGTTGAGGCCCGACGGCCGCGAGGCGTAGACGACCGCGGCCCAGCCGACCGCCTGCGTGATCGTCTGACTGAAGATCTGCCCCAGTCCATGTCGCCGCCCCTCTAGCCGATCCGCTCCGCGCGGCCCAGGATGCCCTGGGGTCGCACGAGCAGGACGAGGATCAGGATGAAGAGCGCCACGACGCTCTTGAGCTCCGGTGGCACCCACAGGGTGCTGAGCTCGACGCCCAGGCCGACCAGGATCGAGCCGACGACCGCGCCGAACGCGGTGCCGAGACCACCGAGCGTGACGGCTGCGAACACGAGCAGCAGGATGGAGAACCCCATCTGCCAGTTCACGCCCTGGCCCATCGCCAGCAGGATGCCCGACAACGATGCCAGGCCCGCCCCCAGGAACCACACGACGTTGATGACGCGGTCGACGTCGATGCCGGAGGCCGACGCGAGAGCGGGGTTGTCGGAGACCGCACGGGTCGCCTTGCCCATCCGGGTGCGCAGCAGCCACCACGCGGTGGCGCCGAGGAACAGTACGGCCACCACGGTTCCGATGAGCGACTTGGGCGTGATGGACACCGGCCCGATCTCCCAGCCGGCCTGGCCGCTGTAGGACGCGAACTGCTTGGTGTCGCCGCCAAAGAAGAACAGGAAGACGTAGCGCAGGAACATGCCCAGGCCGATGGACACGACGAGCATGGCGATCAGGCCGGTGCCCCTGCGGCGCAGCTGCTTCCACAGGATCTTGTCCTGCACCGCGCCGAGCACCGCGCAGGTGAGTACCGCGAGCGCCGCGGACAGCACGAACTCGAGCCCGAGCACGTTGTTGTAGAAGTAGCAGGCGAGGGCTCCCATGGTGATGAGCTCGCCCTGGGAGAAGTTCGTCAGCCCGGTCGTGCCGTACACCAGGGAGAGTCCGACGCCGGCGAGCGCGATGACGAGGCCGAAGACGAGGCCGTCGACGAAGAGTTGGCCGGCCTTGCCGAAGAACCCGGTGGTGGGCCTGTCGTCGGCTCCGAGGGGGAACTGCACCGTGGCGCCGAAGCCTTCGAAGGCGGTGACCTTCAGCGAGGTCTCGTCGGGGTTGGTGAGCGTGACGCCCTCGGGAAGCGTGCTCGTGTTGATGGACACGAGATAGGTGCCTCCCTTGGGGGCCACCACCTTCCACAGGCCCTTGGCGTCCGACTTCACCGACTGCGAGAACCCGGAGTCGTTCTTCACCGTGATCTCGACCCCAGCCACCGGCTTGCCCGCATTCGTGAGCACACCGTTGATGGGGGTGTCGGCGGCGGCCGCAGGGGCAGCCGAGACGAACAACAGGGCGACGGCGCCGAGCAGGGCGGCAAGCAGGGCCGCGGCGCGTGTGCGCACTCGGTCTCCTCCTGGGCTGCGGTGGGGCGTGCGCCCGACCTGGATGTCGTCGTGCGGTCCGGCCTGGGGTCGGGTCGGGTCGCTGTGGCGGGAGCATAGCCACACCGGGGCGCACAAGGGTCGGAACAGACAACGCGGACACCGTGTCGTGACGCCGGGGTCTCACCGGTGCGAATCCTCCTGCCTCTCGCCACGGCGTGGGCCGTTCGTCCGGCCAGCCTCGGGGTGGGCCTCACGATCGTCGTGATCCTGATTCGGGGACCCGGCTGACCGTGGGCTCAGCGAGGTCGTAAGGTCGGCTGCGGATCGCCCGTCGGGGGCCGAGACCGGGCGCACAGGAGGCCGCAGCGTGGCACGTGGGACCGTCGTCGTGACCGAGGTGCAGGCACACGAACTCGATGCGCTCGTCACGCTGTGGGACAACCTCAGGACGCTGCACGAGTCCGGCCAGTACCCCGTGGGCACCCTCGACGGCCTGCGTCAGCGTCTCTGCAGTGACGACCCCCGGGCCGGGCTCCACGTCGTGGCCGCCTGGCAGGCCGGTGCCCCCGTAGGTCTGGCCACCATGTCCCTGCAGGAATCGGGGCCGTGGTGGGAGCCTCCGTCGGTCCTTGTCAGCCTCCTCTATGTGGTGCAGGAGGCCCGACACCGAGGCGTGGGGCAGGCGCTGCTCGCCGAGGCCGCCACGTTCGCCGAGGCGTGGGGCACGGACGACATCACGGTGAACGTCCCCCCGCAGCAGCGCGAGACCCAGCGGTTCTTCGCCCGGCTGGGGTTCACTCCGTACGTCACGCGACGGGTCACGTCGTCCACCAGCCTGCGCCGGCGGCTCCTCGGCGACAGCCGGGGCCGCCTCGTCGACCTGCGGGTGCGCCAGAGGTCGCTCCGCGAGCGGGCCCGGCGCGCGGCCAGCGCCCGCGCCGCCGCCGCCGCGGGTCCCGCCAGCCAGGGCTGACCTGGTCAGGCGTCGCGCAGCAGGGCAGTGAGCCGCGACGTGCACAACCGACGCCCGTGCTCGTCGGAGATGACGATCTCGTAGCAGGCGACGGTGCGGCCGAGGGAGATCGCCGTCGCGACGCCCGTGACCACCCCGTCGGTGGCCGACCGGTGGTGCGTGCACGACAGCTCGATGCCGACCGCGATGCGGCCCTCGCCCGCGTGCATCACAGCGCCGATCGAGCCGAGGCTCTCGGCGAGGACCGCGCTGGCCCCCCCGTGGAGCAGGCCGTAGGGCTGGGTGTTACCAGCGACGGGCATGGTCGCCACCACGCGCTGGGGCGCGGCCTCGAGGAAGGTGATCTGCATGCGTTCGGAGAGCGTCCCGGCGCCTGCCTGGTTCATCAGGTCGGCGGCCTCGGCGGGAGTGGGAAGGGTCGTCACCCCTTCAGCCTAGGATCGGTCGGGTGACCGCTGCATCCGGCCCCGTGCCCGCCCCCCACGCCGGCCAGGGCGGCGGGGGGCGCCCCCGGATGCTCCTGCTCGACGGCCACTCGCTGGCGTACCGCGCTTTCTACGCGCTCCCGGTGGAGAACTTCTCGACCACCACGGGCCAGCCCACCAACGCGGTCTACGGCTTCACCTCCATGCTCATCAACACCCTGCGCGACGAGAAGCCCACCCACATTGCCGTCGCGTTCGACGTGTCGCGGCAGACCTTCCGGTCCGCGCAGTTCCCCGAGTACAAGGCCAACCGCGCCGCGAGCCCGCAGGAGTTCAAGGGCCAGATCGCGCTCGTGCACGACGTGCTGGGCGCGCTCGACATCCCGGTCGTGCAGGCCGAGGGCTTCGAGGCCGACGACATCATCGCCACGCTCGCGACGGCGGCCGAGGCGTCGGACTACGACGTGCTCGTGCTCACCGGCGACCGCGACGCCTTCCAGCTCGTCGGTGAGCACGTCACGGTGCTCTACCCGCGCAAGGGCGTGTCCGACCTCGCCCGGATGACCCCCGCGGCGATCGAGGAGAAGTACGGCCTCACCCCGGCGCAGTACCCCGACTACGCGGCCCTGCGCGGAGACCCCAGCGACAACCTGCCCTCGGTCCCCGGGGTGGGGGAGAAGACCGCGGCCAAGTGGATCCGGGAGTACGGCTCGCTCGAGGAGCTCCTGGGGCACGCCGACGCCGTCGGAGGCAAGGTCGGCGAGAGCCTTCGGGCGAACCTCGCGCAGGTGCGCACGAACGCGCACCTCACCCATCTCGTCCGCGACGTCGCCGTCGAGACCGACCCCGCGTTCTACGAGCGAACCGCCGTTCGACCGGTCGCGCGTGCACGAGGTCTTCGACGCCCTCCAGTTCCGGGTGCTGCGCGAGCGCTTGTTCGAGACCCTCAGCGACGACGTCGGGGCCGCGGGCGAGGCGCTCGAGGTCGACGTCGTGCGGCTCGGCGCCGCCGAGCTCGTCCAGTGGCTCACCGCCCACGGCGCAGGGCGCACGGCGGTGGCGTTCTCCGGCGCGTGGGGTCGCGGTACCGGCGACATCACCGGCGTGGCACTGGCCTCCGCCGACGGCGCCACGGCCTGGTTCGACCCCACGACCCTCACCTCGGCCGACGACGACGCCTGGGCGCAGTGGCTCGCCGCGCCCGGGCATCCGAAGGTGGCGCACGACCTCAAGGGCCCGCTGCTCGCGGTGCACGCGCGTGGCTGGTCGCTGGCGGGGCTCGAGACCGACACGGCCCTGGCGGCCTACCTGGTGCTGCCGGGACAGAGGTCGTTCGACCTCGGCGACCTCACCGCCCGGTTCCTGGGCCGCGACCTGGCCGCCTCGGGCGACTCGGGCGGCCAGCTCTCGTTCGACGGCGGCGAGGACGAGGCCGCCATCGACACCCTCGGGGCAGACGCGCGGGCCGTGCTCGACCTCGCGTCGGTGCTCGAGGCCGAGGTGGCAGGTCGTGGCGCCACCGATCTGCTGCGCGACGTGGAGCAGCCGCTGCTGGCCGTGCTCGCCGAGATGGAAGAAGTCGGCATCGCGGTCGACCTCGCGCACCTCGAGGAGCTCGACGAGACGTTCGGCGCTCAGGCCCGCACGGCCGAGTCCGACGCCCACGAGCTCGCCGGCAGGCCCTTCAACCTCGGCAGCCCCAAGCAGCTGCAGGAGATCCTGTTCGGCGAGCGGCACCTTCCCAAGACCAAGAAGATCAAGACCGGTTACACCACGGACGCCGAGGCCCTCACCACGCTGTACGCGCAGACCGAGGACCCGCTGCTCGGCGTGCTGCTGCGCTGGCGCGATGTCACCAAGCTCAAGCAGACCGTGGCTGGCCTCATCCCGCTGGCCGACGCGCGCGCTCGCATCCACACGACGTTCATGCAGACGGTCGCGGCCACCGGGCGGCTCTCGAGCACCGACCCGAACCTGCAGAACATCCCGATCCGTACCGAGGAGGGGCGCCGCATCCGCGAGGGCTTCGTCGTGGGTGAGGGTTTCGAGACCCTCATGACCGCCGACTACAGCCAGATCGAGATGCGCATCATGGCGCACCTGTCCGAGGACGCGGGTCTCATCGAGGCCTTCCGCACGGGCGAAGACCTCCACACCACGGTCGCGTCGCGCGTGTTCGACGTGCCGCCGCAGGCCGTCGACGCCGAGATGCGCCGCCGCATCAAGGCGATGTCGTACGGGCTGGCCTACGGCCTGTCGGCGTTCGGCCTCTCGCAGCAGCTCGGCATCGGCCCGGACGAGGCACGCGGCCTCATGGACGAGTACTTCGAGCGGTTCGGCGGCGTGCGGGACTACCTCGCCGAGGTGGTGGAGCAGGCGCGACTCGACGGGTTACACCGAGACCCTCATGGGACGGCGGAGGTACCTGCCCGACCTGACCAGCGACATCCGTCAGCGTCGCGAGATGGCCGAACGCATGGCGCTCAACGCTCCCATCCAGGGGTCGGCGGCCGACATCATCAAGGTCGCGATGCTGCACGTGCACTCCCGGCTCGGCGGCGAGGGGCTCCGCAGCCGCCTGCTGCTGCAGGTGCACGACGAGCTGGTGCTCGAGGTGGCGCCGGGCGAGGCCGGAGCCGTGGAGCAGCTGGTACGTGAGGCGATGGCCGGCGCCGCCGACCTCACCGTGCCCCTCGACGTCTCCGTCGGGGTCGGTCGTACCTGGCAGGACGCAGGCCACTGACCGTCGGTGTTTCGACGGGTAGGGCGGGCGCGCTTCTGCCAGACTCCGCGCATGACCGCCCGCCGCTCGGCCGTGCGCCGCACGCTCGCCCCGACCATCCTGGTGTCCGTCTCGGCGCTGCTGCTGGCTGCCTGCAGCTCGTCGTCGGGCTCCACGTCGTCGGTCCGCGACCAGAGCAACGACGTCCCCTTCAAGGGCTGCGACCAGGTGAAATGCTCCGACACCCTCAACGGCGCCCCGTACGAGATCGTGCTGCCGACCAAGTGGAACGGCACGCTGCTGATCTACTCGCACGGGTACCGCAACGCGCAGCCGGCACCGCCGGACCTGCAGCCCGTGAGCACGAAGCCGGAGCCCGCGCCCGGGTGGTCGTCCGGGGCGAAAGACGTCGGCCAGGCCCTGCTCGACCAGGGCTACGCGCTGGCCGGGTCGGC
Organism: uncultured Actinomycetes bacterium; assembly: GCA_963778785.1. Taxonomy (GTDB): domain Bacteria; phylum Actinomycetota; class Actinomycetes; order S36-B12; family CAIYMF01; genus CAVZVV01. The sequence continues at coordinate 437,166 of CAVZVV010000026.1, read as the reverse complement.
CTACAAGAGCAACGGCTGGGCCGTATCCGACGGCGTCGCAGCGGGCAACGACCTCTACGAGTTCTTCAAGGCGAACGTGGCCACGCCGAACCGCGTGTACGTCTGGGGTGACTCCCTGGGCGGGCTCATCACGCAGACGATCGCGGAGAAGTACCCGTGGGTGAACGGAGCGGCGCCGTTCTGCGGCGCCGTGGCCGGCCTCGTCCCCAACATGGACCTCGCGCTCGACCTCGCGTACGGCATCAAGACCCTCGGCATCTACCCGGACATGAAGCTGACGGGCTACTCCTCGTACGAGGAGGCGGTGTCCACGTGGACCGAGGCGGCCAAACGGGTCGTCGCGGCAGCGCAGGACACCGCGGGTGGCGGCACCTCCAAGGTGCTCTACCTCGCCGCCATCGTCGACGCGGCGAACCAGACGTTCAAGTTCGACGGGTCGACCGTCACGTCGAAGGTGAGCGGCTACGTCGAGTCGGTGCTGACCGCGCTCGGGTTCGGCACCTTCGGGCGCTACGACGTCGAGCAGCGCTACGGCGGCAACGTCTCGGGCAACCAGGCGGCCGACTACTCCGCCCGCATCTCAGCGGACGAGGCGTCCCTGATCGACGCGGTCACCGCGGGCGCCGTCGCCACCTACAACGCCGCGATGGCCGCGGGGGCCCGAGTCACCCCCGACGCCGCGGCCACCGCGAAGGGCTTGGCCGAAGGCGGCAACCCCCAGGGCACGGTGCAGGTGCCGACCATCACGATCCACACGGCGGCCGACCCCCTCGTGATCGTTCAGAACGAGTCGTTCCTGCGCACGCGCTACCAGAAGGCCCAGGCGGCCGGGCAGACCAAGGCCGACCTGGTCCAGCTCTACACGGTGGCCCCGGCGACATACCCGGAGAGCACCGGTGCGCCGTTCGGCGCCGGGCACTGCAACTTCACCAAGGAGACCCGGGTCAACGTGGTCGGGCTGCTCAACAACTGGGTGCGCAACGGCGTCACGCCGCTGGGCGACGCGATCCTCACGGCGCTGCCGCCGGAGTCCACGGGCTACCAGCCGATCTACATGCCCGGACCGTGGCCGGACGCCGCGATCCAGGCGGCCGGCTGATCCGTTGCCTCAGGCGGCGTCCGGGGCCGTGCGGCGCTCGCCCCGCCACGTGCGCACCGCCACGGCGAGGCCGACCACGTCGAGCACGGTGGTGATGATCAGCGCCGTGAGGACGACGACTCTGACGGTGTCGTGCGGACCCGCCCACACGGCAACGACGAGGGCGCCCACCGCGGCCCACACGACGACGACGGCGAGCCGGTCGTCCACGGCGAGCCGGGAGTAGAGCAGCACCTGCGCGAGCGCGAAGGCCGAGCCGAGGGCGGCGAACAGCGCCACCCAGGGGGTGATGGCCTCGTACCCGGGGCCACCCACGACGAACACGACCGCCGGGGCAGCCACCAGGGTCACCGCCACGACGACCAGCCCGACCGCCACGGTGCCGGCCGCCGCGAGCAGCGAGGCGAGGGCGCCGCCGGTACGGGCCATCCGCGGGAACGCCACGACGATGACGAACTGCGGCAAGAAGAAGGCGACCTTCGTCACCAGCGAGCCGGCGGCGTACAGCCCGGCTGCCCCCGACGGCAAGAAGTGGCGCGCGAGGAGCACGTCGAGGCTGGTCAGGGCGAACAGGGCGAGCAGGGAGTTCGCCGCGTGAAGGGTCTGCGGGGTCATGCCCTCGATGGCTCGCCCGGCGGGCCCAGCCAGCGCCCGCACCACGATCATCCCTAGCAGCGTGCCCGCGAGGCACCCCAGCGCGAACCCGGTCATGGTGCCCGTCGCCGTGGCCGTGAGGACCGCGCCGGCGATGCCCCCCACCGACTTCGTGAGCCCGAGCAGCCCGTACAGCAGCGACAGCCGGCCGAACGACTCGTGCCCCTGCGCGACGCCGAGCTGCGCGCCCGACGCGGTGAGCGGGACGAAGGAGGTGGCGACGACGAGCACGACGGCAGGCCCGTCGAGGTGCAGCAGCCAGACCAGCGCCGGCGTCAGCAGGACGAAGAGCAGAGCGACGCCGACGCCCACCCGCCAGGAGTAGCCGAGCGTGAAGCGGGAGTGGGCCGCGCCGTCCTGCGACGTGTCGCGGGTGAGGTGCCGGGCGGTGACGAGCTGGATGCCGAGCGCGATGACGTTCCCGATGAGGATGACGCCGAGCATCGAGGCCATGATCCCGAACTCGTCCGGGCCGAGCCGGCGGGCGCCCACGAGGTTGAGCGCGTAGGCGGTGACCTGCGCGACGCCGAGCCCCACGGCCACGACGACCGAGCCCGACAGGATGCGTCCCCAGCGCGACCTGGTTGCTGGTGCGGGCGGCGCATCGGGCCTGGACAGACGGACTCCCGGGTTCGTTCGGCGGGGCGCGGTCCCGGTCGGGCTCCCCGGGCGCCACGATAGACACTCCGCGACGGCAGGAGGACCGATGGTGCGGGCAGGGTCGGGCCGCGGCCGCGCCGCCGTGGCGTTGCTCGCGGCCCTGGTGCTGGCCGTCGTCGTCCTCGGGCCGGCGCTCGGCGCCGGGTACGTCCTGTCCTACGACATGGTGTTCGTGCCGCGCCAGACCCTGCTGCCCGCGTCGGTGGGCCTCGGCGACGCGCTTCCGCGCGCGGTGCCCCAGGACGCCGTGGTCGCGCTGGCCACGATGGTGGCCCCGGGCTGGCTGTGGCAGCACCTCGCGCTCGTGGCGATCGTCGCAGTGGGGGCGCTGGGCGCCGCCCGGCTGCTCGCCCGCCAGCCGTGGCAGGCCCGGGCGGCCGCGTCCCTGCTGTTCGTCTGGAGCGGGTATCTCGCCGAGCGGCTCGTGCTCGGGGCGTGGGCGCTCCTGCTCGCATACGCCCTGCTCCCGTGGGTGCTGCTCGCGGCGCTCGCGGTGCGCAAGGACGTCCCTGGGTCCGGCGCCCGGCTGCTCGTCCTCACCGCGCTCGGCAGCCTCGTGCCCTCGGGCGGGATCCTCGTGGCGGGCCTGGGGCTGCCGGTGGCGGTAGGGCCGGGCTCGCGCGTTCCGGCGGTGCGCCGCTGGGGCCTGCTCGCCGGCGGCGTCGCCCTGCAGCTGCCGTGGGTGGTGGCCGCGCTCGTGCATCCGGCCCGCGGGGTCAGCGACCCGGCGGGTGTCGACGTGTTCGCGCTCCGGCCGGAGGGACCGTGGGGGTCGCTGCTCACGGCTCTCGGCACCGGCGGCGCGTGGAACGGCGACGTGGTACCCGGGAGCCGCGGCACCTGGCTCGCGCCCGCGGCGACGGTGCTCGTCGCGGCCCTGGCCGCTGCCGGCCTGCGCCCGCTCGCGGCCCAGGTGGGCCGCGCCGCGGCGAGCTGGCTCGCCGTGGTGGCACTCGGCGGCCTGCTGGTGGCCCTCGCCAGCACGTGGCCGTCGGCGGCGTCGGCTCTGGCGTCGGCGCCAGGTGGCGGGCTGCTTCGCGACGCGCAGAAGTGGCTCGCCCCCCTGGCCCTACTGCTCGCCGCCGCCGCACCGCTGGGGGTGGTGCGGGTCGCCGGCCGGGCCCGGGAGCCGGCGACCGCCGCCGTGCTGCTCGTCGGGCTGGCCCTCGTCCCGGTCGCGCTCATGCCCGACCTCGCCTGGGGGGCTCGCGGCCGGCTCGCCGCCGTCTCCTATCCCGACGACTGGCAGCAGGTGCGCGACACCGTGGCCGGCGGGCCCGACGGCGATGTCGCTGTGCTGCCGTGGTCGGCGTTCCGGGCCTTCGGGTGGAACGCGCGGCGGCCGTCGCTCGATCCGGCGCCGCGGTGGCTCACGGTGCCGACGGTCGTCGACGACTCGCTGCTCGTGGGCCGCCGGGACGGCACGGTCGTGAGGGTATCGGGGGAGGACCCGCGTAGCGCCGCGGTCGCCGAGGCGCTGCGGACCGGCCGGCCGCTGGCCCAGGTGCTCCCGCCCCTCGGCATCGGGTGGTTGCTCGTCGAGAAGGACCAGCCCGGCCAAGGCAGCGCGGCCGAGCTCGCGGGCCTCGTCCGCCGCCTCGACACCCCGACCGTGTCCCTCTGGCGCACCAGCCCCGCGCTGCCGTGGCCCGGGCCCTCCGTGGCCCGGGTGGCGGCGGTCCTGGGCGCCGACGCCGCGGCCGTCGGCGTGGTCGCAGCGGCGGGTGCGGGGTGGGGGCTCGCGGCATGGCGCCGACGACGGGAGCAATCCCGCCACGGCGGCCGCGGTGCTGCTACGGTGTCGGCACCTGCAGGTCCAACGGAGGAGAGTTCATGAGCGCGGGTCTGGCCGGACTTCTTGCCGCCATCGTCGGCGCGATTCTCGCCGGAGTGGTCTCGTTCGGCCTCGTGAGCTCGCAGACCGCCGTGCCCGCGCCGGTCGACAAGCCGTACATCGTCTACGGCAACAGCTGACCTGACCGGGCCGCCGAGCCCGACGTCGCACCCCGCCCTACCTGCGGTGAAGCGCGCCCTAGCCGCGGGTCGCGACCGCCTCGTACAGCACCGACTCGATGCCGTCGGCCGTGTGCTCCCAGTCGAACTGGGCTGCATGGTCGCGGGCCTTGCTGCCGAGCTGGGCCCGCAGGTGCGGGTTGACCAGCACCGAGCGGACCTTCTCGACGAAGTCCCGCTCGTCGGAGGCCAGGAAGCCGGTGACCCCGTCGACGATCGACTCGGTCACGCCGCCTGCGCTGCGGAAGGCGATCGACGGGGTGCCCTGTGACCCCGCCTCCACGACGACGAGTCCCCAACCCTCCTTGACCGAGGGCAGCAGGTGTACCCGCGAGGACGCGAGCACCTGCGACTTCTCGTCGTCGGACACGAAACCGGCGAAGCGCACCCGCTCGGACACCCCACGGGAGAGGGCGAGTTCCTGCAGTGCCGCCAGCCAGTAGCCCTGGCCGAGGACCTCGAGGCGCAGGTCGGGGATCTCCGGCAGCAACCGCGACAGCGTCTCGATGGCCACCTCGACTCGCTTGTTCGGAACCAGTCGGCCGAGCACGCACATGGTGGGAGGCGCCTCAGGGTCGAACGAGGCCACCTGCGCGGGGGCGTCGAGCCCCGAGTAGACGACGGCTGATGCGCGAGCCGTCGACGCCGCAGGCCACGAGGTCGTCGCGGGTGGCCTGGGACACCGCGACGTACCGGGCCCCGCGGTACACGGTGGGGGCTACCCGGCTCTCCAGCCACCAGCCGAGCCGCGCGCGGGTGGGCTCGAACACCTCTGGCCACTGCTCGCGGTGCACGTGGTGCACGACGTTCACGACCGGGGTGCGCGTGACCAGGGGCGACCAGAAGGGCACGCCGTTCTGCACGTCCAGGATCACGTCGTAGAGCCACCCGGCGCGCAGCGCCGCGACGACGCCGCGGGGGTACACGGTGAAGCGGCCGCCCTGGCGCAGCATCCGCCGACCTTCGGTGACCTCGTCCGCCAGGGAGCCGGGATACCGCGCGGACATGACGGTCACCTCGTGCCCGCGGGCGGCCAACGAGGTGGTGACCCGGTGGAGGAACACCTCGGCCCCGCCGGCCTCAGGGTGGTGCTCGTCCCGCCACGAGAGCATCAGCACCCGCAGGGGGTCACGGTCCGGCAGCGACGGGGACACGGGACGGACCGTAGCAAGGTGCGCCTCGGCTGCGCCGCGCGACCCGCTCCTACACTGTCGCAGTGACGACGAGCGGGGGGGTCCCAGCCGGCGGTGTGCGCCGCTCCCTCACGCTGCTGCGAGCCTTCCGGCTCGAGCAGTCGCAGCCGGACGTGTTCTACCGGACCCTCGGGGCCGACTCCGTCGCGATGCTCGAACGCCACCGGCCGCTCCGGGGCGCTCTGGTGCTCGACGTCGGCGCCGGGCGGCCCCAGTTCGCCAGCCCCTTCATGGGGGCGGGAGCCACATACGTGGGCGCCGACCAGGACGCGCAGGCCGTGTCGGAGCTCTCGGGCGCCGGCGCGCTGCCCCTGGTCTGCGACGGCACCGCCCTGGCGGTGGGCGACGCGTCCGTCGACGTCGCCTTCTGCAGCAACGTCTTCGAGCACGTGCGCGGGCCGGAGCGCCTGGCCGACGAGCTCGTGCGGGTGACCAGGCCGGGCGGGCTGATCGTGGTGTCGTACACGAACTGGCTGTCGCCGTGGGGCGGCCACGAGACGTCGCCGTTCCACTACCTCGGCGGCGAGCGGGCGATCCGGCGCTACGCGCGGCGCTACGGGCACGAGCCCAAGAACCAGGTCGGCACGAACCTGTTCCGCACCTCGGTCGCGCAGGGGCTGCGGTGGGCCCGGACGCCGGCCGGACGCCGACCTGCTCGAGGCGCGTGCCGCGCTACTACCCGCGGTGGACGCGGGGGCTCGTCCGACGTGCCCGGCCGTGCGCGAGGTGCTCACCTGGAACCTGTGGCTCGTGCTGCAGGAAGCGGTGACGGACGCGCCGTCCCGCACGGTCCGGCGGGCCCGCCAGGCGGTAGGCGCGCTGCTGCTCGCTGTGCGTCGCGTTCGCCCAGCAGCGGCGGCCAGATCGTCGCCGACACCAAGCTCGACCTGGTCCTCGACCCGGGCGGGCTTCCTCGTCGCAGGTCCCTGCAGGCGTGGGATCCGCAGGCGGCGTTCGGCCAGCTGCAGAACCAGGCCTACGGCTACCTCTGGCCGATGGGGCCGTTCTTCGCGCTCGGGCACGCGGTCGCGCTGCCGGCGTGGGTGGTGCAGCGGCTGTGGTGGTGCCTGCTGCTGCTGGTCGCTTACCCGGGAGTGCTGCGGCTCGGGGCGCTGCTCCGGCTGGGGTCGCCGACCCCCGAGTCGTGGCGGCGCTGTCCTACGCGCTCGCACCCGCGCATCCTGTCGACCCTGGGCGCGATCTCCGTGGAGTCCTGGCCGATGGCGCTGCTGCCGTGGATCGTCCTGCCGCTCGTGCGGGGCGCCCGGGGCGGATCGCCGCGGCGGGCGGCGGCGCTGTCGGCGCTCGCTCGTGGCCTGCCTCGGCGGGGTCAACGCCGCGGCCAGCCTCGCTGTCCTGGTCGTCCCGGCCATGTACCTGCTCACCCGCGAGCCGGGTGCCCGGCGGCGGGCCCTGACGGGCTGGTGGGGCCTGGGCCTCGCTGCTGGCGACGGCCTGGTGGGTCGTGCCGCTGCTGGTGCTGGGCCGCTACGCCTACCCGTTCCTGGTCGTACATCGAGACTGCCCTCGCGACGACGGCGCCGACGTCGGCCCTGAACGTGCTGCGGGGCACGGACCACTGGCTCGGGTTCGTGGTCGGCGACGGCGGTACCGCCTGGCCCGCTGCGTTCCGGCTCGGCGTCACCTCGGCTGCGGTGCTGGCGACGACGGCGCTGGCGCTGATCGGCGCCGCCGGGCTCGTGCGCGGGGGCGGCGGAGCGCAGGTGGCTCGGGTGGACCCTGCTCGTGGGTGCCCTGTGCGTGGGGCTCGGCTACGCGGGATCGTCCGGCTCGGCCCTCGCCGGCCGGTGCAGGAGCTGCTCGACGGGCCGCTCGCGCCGCTGCGCAACGTGCACAAGTTCGACCTGCTGGTCCGGCTGCCCGCTCGGCGTGGGCATCGCGCCGTGGCCTGCTGCTGGCTCCGCGCTGCGCTGGCCCGGACGCGTCCATCGCGGGGCCTCGTCGACCTCGACGCGGCGGCCTCGCGCCGACGACTGCGCGGCGGTCGCGCCGTCGGCCGCGGTCGCTGGTGCCGCTGGCGGTCGTGGTGCCCCCGCCATCGACGGCACCTCGCCCCGGCCGGCTGCCTTCGCCGAGGTCCCGGCTGGTTGGGACGAGTGCGGCGTACCTCGCCGCGGTCCGACCCGACGGTGACCGCGCGCTGCTGGTGTCCGGCGTCGAACTTCGGCGAGTACACCTGGGGCCGCCCGCTCGACGAGCCCCTGCAGGCGCTGGCGCGGAGCGCCCTGGGCGCGTGCGCAACGCCGTGCCGCTCGGGGCCCCCGGGGCGACCCGCTGGCTGGACGGCGTCCAGGAGGTGCTGTCGCAGGGGAGCCCTTCGCCCTCGCTGGCCGCCGCGCTCGGCGCGGCGGGGGTCACCCACCTCGTCCTGCGCAACGACCTCGACCCGTTCTCGTCTGCGCCCCCTCCCGCGGTGGCCCGGGCGACCCTGCTGGGGTCGCCCGGCATCGCCGCCGTCGCCCGCTTCGGCGGCGTCGTGCCGGTGCTCGGCACGCTGCCGGCCGGCACCAGCACCCAGACCGTCCTGCGCCCGGCCCTCGAGGTCTTCTCGGTCACCCCGCCGGCGTCCTCTCCCGCCGGCCCGGCGGCGCAGGGAGCCGCAGTCGTCCCGGTGTCGTCCCTGGTCGGCGTCATCGGAGGGACTGAGGCCATGGTGCGGCCGGGGCTGGCCGGGCGGGCCGCCCTCGTCGGTCCGGACGGAGCCGGCTCGACGACCGTGTCCGTCAGCACCGACACGATGCGGTGGCGCGCGCGCAACTTCGGCGCGCAGCGCGAGCGCGACCTCACGCCGACGCTCGCCGCGGGGAGCGACATCAGGCGCGGGCGGCCCTCGGGGGACATCACTCCCTTCGCCCCCGGCGTCGGCGCCACCTACACCTCGCTCGAGGGTGCGAACGGCGTGGCTGCGTCGAGCTCCGCCGACGACCCCTTCGTCCTGGGGTACCGGGGACCATGGACCCGGCCGGCCGCCGCCGTCGACGGCGACCGGGCGACGGCGTGGGTGGCGGGGCTGGCCGACCGCCACCCTTGGTGGCAGGTCGACTTCGGTCCTCGCGAGGTGCGGTCCGTGCTGGTGCTGCCGGCGTCTGGCAGCGGGCGCGCCGCGCTGTCCCGGGTGCGCGCGGTCACGCAGGCGGGCAGCGCCGACGTGGCAGTCGCCGCCGGGAGCGCAGGGAGTGCCGGTACGGCTGGACCTGCCGGCCGGACGCACGACGTGGCTACGGATCGAGCTGACGCCCGACTCTGCCAGCACGGCGCCGGCGGGCCTGGCGGAGGTGGGCGTCCGAGGTCTCGCGGTGCGCCAGACCGTGCATCCCGAGGCGAGCGCGGCCGGGGTCTCCCTCCTGTCGCGGGCTGCGGACGCGCGGCGCGCGTGCATCCTGGACGGGCCTGGCGGGTGGACGTGCGCCGAGGCCCTCGCGCGCCCCGGCGAGGAGGCTGCCGGGCTCGACCGGGCCCTGGACCTGCGGGCTCCCGAGCCGCTGCGGGCCGCCACCGTGGTGGCCCTCCCGGGCCGCGCCCTGGACCGGCTGCTCGACCAGGCCGTGGGCCGGACGGTGTCGTCGTCGAGCACGGCCATGGACGACCCTGCGGCGCGGCCGGGTGCGGCGTTCGACGGCGACCCGGCGACGGGCTGGATCGCCGAGGCGGGCGACAGGGTGCCCACGCTGCGGCTGACCCTGGCTGCCCCGCTCACGGTGCGGTCGCTCGCGCTCCAGACCGACGAGGTGTCCTCGTCTAGGGTGCGGGCGGTCCTGGTGTCGACCGAGTCCGGCCGCGCGGAGGTGCCCGTCCGAGGCGGCCGCCTGGCACGGTTCGCCCCCTTGACCGGCCGCCACTGGACCTTCGTGCTGCGCGTCGGCCCAGCGGGCGGCGGCGACCCGACCCCGCTGCGGGTCGACGAGCTGACCCTGCCGGGCCTCGCGACAGCGCCGGCAACCTTGGACATCGGGTGCGACGCCGGGCCCGGCGTGGACGTCGGCGGCACGCCGGTGCGGCTTCGGGTGCGTACGACGACCGACGCAGTCGTGCGCGGCGGACCCCTGGCCGCCCAGCCGTGCGGCCCCGTCACGGCCGCGCCCGGGGCCGTCCGGGTCCGGGGCATCGACGCGGCGGAATTCGGGGTCGACTCCCTGCGCTTCGGCGACCTGCCGGCACCCTTGCCCGGTCCCGCAGTCTCGGCGGGCGACACGTCGCCCGAGCACCGCACCTGGGTCGTCGGCCCTGGTCCGGCCGCTGCGCTGGTGCTCGGCGAGGGCGCGAACGCGGGCTGGCAGGCGCTGGTCGACGGGGCGTCGGCGACATCGATGCGCGTCGACGGGTGGCGGCAGGCGTGGCTGCTGCCGGCCTCCGACCAGCCCCGCACCGTCGTCGCCGACTTCGTCCCCGGTCGGTGGCACCGGGCCGGCCTGCTGATCGGCGCGCTCCTCGTCGTCGTGCTCGTCGGCCTGGCCGCCGCGCCGGCACGTCGGGCGGCACCTGCGCCGGTGGGGCCCGCGGCGGCCCGCCGGCCCGAGCCTGCGGTCGCGGCGCTGGCCGTGCCGGGGCTGCTCGCGGGGGTCGCCGGGCTCGTGGCGGGGGTCGTCGTGCTCGGGGTCCACCGCCGCTGGCCGCGGACCTCGCTCGGGTTGCTGCTGGCGTCCGGCGGTGTCGCCGCCGGGCTCGCCGCGGCCACCGGCTCCACGTGGGGCACGTCGGGCACCGATGCCGCCGTCCAGGTGCTCGCCGCCGCCGTGGTCGCCTCGCTGGCGGTGCTGCTGCTGGGCGGCTCAGCCCCAGCGCGCGCCGACTCGGTGCAAGAAGGGCCGCTCGACGCAGGTGGAAGGACGCCGTGGCGACCCCGACCGTCCCGACGACGGTGAGCAGGGTGACCACCCAGAAGCCGCCGGTGAACAGGTCGATGCGCAGCAGCGCCATGATCGCGTCGAGCACGAGCAGGTGCCAGAGGAAGACGCCGTAGGAGATGCGCCCCAGGAAGCGTGCCGGGGCGCTGGCCAGGGGCTGCCAGCCCGCTGAGACGCTCCCCAGCCCCGCGCCGAGCACGAGCAGACCCCCCGCTGCCGCGTACAGCGCTTCCTTCGCCACTCCCTGCCAGGGAGACGGCGGGGTCAACCCGACCGGGCCGCCGACGGAGGTGGCCGCGAGCAGGAACAGTCCGCAGGCCAGGGCCACGAGAGTGCCGGGGTGCTCCACCAGATCGCGCAGCGGGGCGGTGCGGGTGGTACCGGCCCGGAAGGCGGGCTCCACCACGGCCACCGCGATGCCGGCGGCGAACCAGGCCAGGTGCCCGGGGAGCCACTCCGCGGCGACGATGCCTCCGGGCAGCCACCCGGCGAAGGCCGCGCCCGTCCACAGCAGGCCCGCCGCCGTGAGGGCGCCGAGACGCACGGCCGCGGCCCGCCCAGAAGCGCGGGCGCCCCGGACGCCGCGCAGCACCCAGGGCGCGAGCAGCGGCAGCACGAGCGTAGAAGGCGACCTCCGTGCACAGGCTCCAGGTCTGGGTGAACCCGGGGAGCAGGTCGCCGGTGTAGGTCTGCAGCAGCGGTACGTTCGACGCGACCTGGGCCGGTCGTGATCCGCGTGCCGGTGCGACGCAGCACGACGGCGGCCAGGGCCACCCAGTACGCCGGGCAGGATGCGCGCGGCCCGCGCGGACCGCGTAGCGGCGGACGGTGGGACGCGCGCTGTCCGCGCGGGGCGGACCCAGGGTCGGGTGAGCAGGAATCCGGAGAGCACGAAGAAGAGCGCGACTCCGATGTCGAACCGGGCCAGCGCCGCCCCCACCCAGCCGCGCGCGTACGCGCCGGTCTGGAACGCCACGTGGGTGAGCAGGACCAGCAGGGCGGCCACCCCGCGCAGGCCGTCGAGCCGGGGAGCGGCAGCGCCGCGCGGGACCGTCACGAGCCGGTCGCCGTGCTGGCCGGGCGCGGCCGGCACGACCGCTCACCGCGGCCCTCCCCGGTCACGCCGTCACCCTGCCCGGGTCGTGCGCGGCGAACGGCCTGCGGCTCAGGGTTCCACCCGCCGGGACGCCGCCCGGACCGTGAGGGAGACCATGAGCTCGACCTCGGTACGTCCGGCCAAGGCGCCGCTGCGACTGCAGCTTCGCCGGCGGCGGCACCGACGTGCCGCCGTTCCCCGAGAACGAGGGCGGGGCCGTCCTCTCGGCGACCATCGACCGCTACGCCTATCGCGTCGCTGCGGCCCCGCGACGACCGGCAGATCACGCGTGCAGTCGCTCGACTACGGCCTGGCGCTGGAGTTCGGGGTCGACGAGCCGCTGGCACTTCGACGGGAACCTCGACCTCGCCAAGGCCGCGATGCGCCGCCTGCTCGACCGGCGACGCCGCGGCTTCGACCTCTTCCTGCACTCGAACGCGCCGCCCGGCAGCGGGCTCGGCGCCTCCTCGGCGATGATCGTGTCGCTCGTCGGGCTGCTGCAGGAGCACTACCGGCTGCACGCTCACCGACTACGAGATCGCCGCGATGGCCGATGCGCTCGAGCGGGACGACCTCGGTATCTGCGGCGGGCTGCAGGACCACTACGCCGCGACGTTCGGCGGCTTCAACTACATCGAGTTCAACGGCGACCACGTGGTGGTCAACCCGTTGCGCATCGCGCCGGCACGATCAACGAGCTCGAGCACAACATGCTGCTCGTCTACACCGGTCGCACCCGGATGTCCGACCAGATCATCGCCGACCAGACCGAGCGCTACGACTCGCGGGAGTCCGATGAGTCTGGACGGCCTCGCCAGCAGAAGCAGCTCGCGCGGGCGATGAAGGACGCGCTGCTGCGCCGCCGGCACGACGAGTTCGGCGCGCTGCTCGACGAGGCGTGGCGGCAGAAGCGCCGGCTCAGCCCGAAGATCGCCACCCCGTACATCGACGAGGCCTACGAGACGGCGATCGCCGCCGGGCGCGCTCGGCGGCAAGGTCACCGGGGCCGGCGGCGGCGGGTACATGGTCTTCTACTGCCCGTTCGACCGGCGCCACCTCGTGGCCGAGCAGCTGATCAAGATCGGCCTGCAGCGTCACGGAGTTCACGTTCGACCACGACGGCCTCACGACCTGGAGGGTCGGTGGCTGAGCGCGACGACTTCCTCGGCCGGGTCTCGCGACTGCCGCCGCGGCGGTCGGCGGCTGCAGTCAGAGCCGGCCCTGGCGCGCAGCTGCGCGAGCCGCCGTACGGCTCGTGGCGGACCGCGGCGCCGCGGTGGTACCCTGCTGCTGCTTCGGCAACGGGGGCAGCGCCGCCGACGCCTCGCACCTCGCGGCCGAGTTCGTCGGTCGGTGCGTACGCGACCGCGGCGCGCTGCCGGCGATGGCCTTCGGCGACGCGACGGCCGCGGTCACGGCCCTGGCCAACGACTACGGCTACGACCAGGTGTTCGCCCGCTCAGGTCCTGGCTCTCGGCCGGCCCGGCGACCTCGCCTCGGCGCTGTCGACCAGCGGACAGTCTCGCCAACGTGCTCGCGGGCCTTCGACGTCGCGCGCGAGCCCGGGCCTGCGCACCATGGGCTGACCGGCGAGTCCGATGGTGGCGACATGGCCGGGCGCTGCGACGTGCTCCTGCGTCGCGCCGTGCAGCGACACCCCGCGCATCCAGGAGTGCCACCAGGTGTGGGGCCACGTGCTCGCGGAGTGTGGACGACTGCGTCGCCTCGTGGGGCTGACCGCCGGCTGGCGTCCCGGCTGCCGTGCTGGTCGATCGTGACGGGACGATCAACGTCGAGGCGGCCGACGGCGACTACGTGCGCCGCCCGGACGAGCGTGCGTGCTGCTGCCGGGCGCGGTGCGGGCGCTGGCGGCGCTCACGCGGCCGGCATCCGGATCGTCGTCGTCACCAACCAGCGCGGCGTCGCGCTCGGCGTCGATGTCCGGCGGACGACGTCGACCGCGATCAACGACGCCGATCGCCGCGCCGCTGGTCGCGCAGCGGCGCGGTGGATCGACGGCTGGTACGTGTGCCCGCACGACGTCGGCGCCTGCGACTGCCGCAAGCCGCCGACGGCCTGGTCGCGTCGCGCCCTGGCCGACCTCGGACGTCCCGGCGACCGAGCGCCGTGGTCGTGCGACCGCGAGTCCGACGTGCTGGCCGGCGTGCCGCTGGGACTCGGTCCGGGTGCTGCTCGCGCCCCGCGCCGCCTCGGCACCGTGGCGCGATCTCGTCGTCCCCGACCTCGCGGCAGCGGTCCGAGCACTGCTGGACGAAGCCGTGTGACGCAGGGACGACCGGGTGTCGCACCCGTGCGGAAGGGGGGTGCCAGAGGCACGAACACGCCATAGCGCCAAACTGAGCGCGCGGGGGGCCCGATCCGATACGGTCCGGCCAATGAGCGAGAGGGAGGAACCGTAGCGATGAAGCGCGGTCTCGGCATTTTCCTGGTGGGCCTGGGTGTGTTCCTGCTGGCGCTGGGCGGCCTGTTCCGGTTCTACGTGGTGCCCCAGCTCGCGAAGGCTCCCCTCGTACCCGGTTCGACCACCGGCAACATCTCGACCACCACGAACAGGGGCGTCGCGACCAAGCTGTTCGACCCGGGCGCGCTGGCGACGGGCGGAAACCCCAACCGCGTGAACGTCCCTCTGCTGGCGACCCGGACGACGCGCGGCGACGTGCTCGCCGACCAGAGCGACGACGCCAAGAGCGGCGACCTCGCGGTGTACGACTCCTTCCAGAACGTCACAGACGACAAGGGCACGACGATCGACGCCAGCACTCTCCGGGTGGCCTTCAACCGGGTGACGTCCGAGCTCAGCAACTGCTGCGGCGCGAACGTCGACGGCACCACGGTCGACATGAACGGCGTGAACCCGCTGAAGTTCCCGTTCTGGGTCGAGCAGAAGAGCTACAACCTGTTCGACACGACCCTGAACAAGGCGATCCCGATCGACTTCACGGGCACCAAGGACTTCGACGGGCTCACCGCCTACGTGTTCCACCAGAAGATCGAGCCGACGCAGACCAGCCAGCTCGACGTGCCCGGCAACCTCGTGGGATCGCCCGACGCCACGTACAAGGCGGCCAGGTTCTACGAGAACGACCGCACCCTGTGGGTCGATCCGACCACCGGCTCGATCCTCGGCGGCACCGAGGTACAGCACCAGTACCTCACCGGGCCCGACGGCACGGAGAAGGTCACGATCCTCGCCGCGCCCATCACCACCACCGACGAGACGCTCAACGCCGCGGTGCAGGACGCCAAGGACGCCACCAAGCTGCTGAACCTGTTCAAGACGACGGTCCCGATCGTGTGCCTCATCCTGGGCCTCATCGGCCTCGGCGTGGGCGCCTGGCTGATCGGGCGCAGGGACGAGTCGAGCGACGGCGACCGCGCGCTCGCCTGACCGAAGGACGACCCGACGAGCCCCCGCCGACCGGTGGGCTCGTCGGCGTCCCGGGCCGGCGGCGGTACCGCTCAGGGACGGCGAGCGAGGAAGATGGCGGTGCCGGGGAGCACCTCTCCGCGCAGCGGCCTCCACCGGCCCCACGTGCGCGTGTGGCCCTCGGGCCACTCGGGCTCGACGAGGTCGACGACGGTCGAAGCCCGAGGACACCAGTGCCCGCACGTGGTCGCCGATCGTGCGGTGGTGCTCGACGTACGTCGGCCCGGCCCTGCGTGTCGTGCTCGACGTAGGCGCGGCGGTCGAAGTACGACGGGACGGCGACGAGGCCCTCGGGGCCCGGGTCGTCGGGGAAGGCACCAGCGGATCGGGTGGGTCACCGAGAAGACCCACCGACCGCCGGGCCGCAGCACGCGGGCGACCTCCTGCATGATCCGCGCGGGGTCGGCGCACGAACGGCACGGCGCCGTACGCGGAGAAGGCGTAGGTCGAAGGCTCCGTCGGCGAACGGGAGCGCGTTGCGCGTCGGCCTGGACGACCGGGACGGGGTGCCGCTGCGCGCGTCGGCTCGCCGGACCTCGGCCAGCATGCCCGCCGGACAGGTCGAGCGCCGACCGGCGTCGGCGCCCTGCCGTGCCAGCCACCGCGAGCACTGGCGCCGCCGCCGCAGCCGACCTCGAGGACCCGGCGCCCCCGGAGGTCCTCGGCGGGCCCAGCAGGCGGGCGTCCGGCCTCGCGCAGGTTCTCGGGGCACCACACGAAGCGGGCGTCGCCCAGGAACTCGCCGTGCTCGTCCCGGTACTCGGCGGAGTAGTGGTCCCACCAGCGCCGGGAGGCCCGGGCCGAGTCGGACCCGCCGAGGGACGACCGGGTCACCGACGCCGTGACCGCCGAGGGGGTGGTTTGACCCTGTATCGCTCACGTCCGTATCCTGGCAGGCGCGCTCCGGGCCTGCGCGACCTCAGACCGAGCAGGCTGCGCTTCTCGTACGTCCCGGCCGGTCACCCCAGGGTTCCGCCCGATCACACGAGCCTGTCCCGTCGATCCCACGACACCTGTCCCTTCGGAGCTCCTATACCTCCATGACGTGCACCACCGAGATCGCGGCCACCCCGGCCGCCCCGACCACTCCGCAGATCGCGATCAACGACATCGGCGACGCCGAGGCGTTCCTCGCCGCGATCGACGAGACCATCAAGTACTTCAACGACGGCGACATCGTCGAGGGCACCATCGTCAAGGTCGACCGCGACGAGGTCCTGCTCGACATCGGCTACAAGACCGAGGGCGTCATCCCCTCGCGCGAGCTGTCGATCAAGCACGACGTCGACCCCAACGAGGTCGTCGCTGTCGGCGACAACATCGAGGCCCTGGTTCTCCAGAAGGAGGACAAGGAGGGTCGTCTGATCCTGTCCAAGAAGCGCGCCCAGTACGAGCGTGCCTGGGGCACGATCGAGAAGATCAAGGAAGAGGACGGCGTCGTCGAGGGCACCGTCATCGAGGTCGTCAAGGGCGGCCTGATCCTCGACATCGGTCTGCGCGGCTTCCTGCCCGCCTCGCTCGTCGAGATGCGCCGCGTGCGCGACCTGCAGCCGTACGTCGGCCAGAAGCTCGAGGCCAAGATCATCGAGCTCGACAAGAACCGCAACAACGTGGTCCTGTCCCGCCGTGCGTGGCTCGAGCAGACGCAGAGCGCGGTGCGTCATGAACTTCCTCACCCCGCTCCAGAAGGGCCAGATCCGCACCGGCGTCGTGTCGTCGATCGTCAACTTCGGTGCGTTCGTCGACCTCGGCGGCGTCGACGGTCTCGTCCACGTCTCCGAGCTCTCCTGGAAGCACATCGACCACCCGTCCGAGGTCGTCGAGGTCGGCAACGAGGTCACCGTCGAGGTGCTCGACGTCGACATGGACCGCGAGCGCGTCTCGCTCTCGCTCAAGGCCACCCAGGAAGACCCGTGGCAGCAGTTCGCCCGCACCCACCAGATCGGCCAGGTCGTGCCGGGAAAGGTCACCAAGCTGGTGCCGTTCGGTGCGTTCGTCCGCGTCGACGAGGGCATCGAGGGTCTGGTGCACATCTCCGAGCTGGCCGAGCGCCACGTCGAGATCCCCGAGCAGGTCGTCCAGGTCAACGACGACATCATCGTCAAGGTCATCGACATCGACCTCGAGCGTCGTCGCATCTCGCTGTCGCTCAAGCAGGCCAACGAGGGCACGATCGGCGAGGCCGTCGGCGACGTCTTCGACCCGTACCTCTACGGCATGGCCGCCTCGTACGACGAGGCCGGCGCCTACGTCGGGCCCGAAGGCTTCGACCCCGAGACCGGCGAGTGGAAGGACGGCTTCGAGGACCAGCGCTCCGAGTGGGAGCGCCAGTACAACGAGGCCCACGCCCGCTGGGAGGCGCACAAGAGCCAGGTCGACGAGGCCCGCAAGGCCGACGCCGAGGCCGCAGCCGAGTCCGGCGACGTCTCGTCGTACACCTCCGCCGCCCCCGAGGAGGGCACCCTGGCCTCCGACGAGGCGCTGCAGGCTCTGCGCGACAAGCTCACCGGCGGCGACGACTGAACCACCTCCCGAGCCACTGGCCGCGTGGGGGCGAAACCGGCGCCTCACACCCCGACGCGGCCAGTGACACGGCGGCTCGGCACGATCCGGAGCCCTCGACCCGCGCGGTCGGGGGCTCCGCGCTGCTGCGGTCCGCGCGTCACTACCCTGGCGCCATGCTGCGGGTGGGCCTCACGGGGGGTATCGGGTCCGGCAAGAGCGAGGTGGCCCGGCTGCTGGCCGCGCGCGGTGCCGTCGTCGTCGACGCGGACGAGGTCGCCCGCGACGTCGTGAGGGTGGGCGAGCCGGCGCTGGCGGAGATCCGGGAGCGGTTCGGCGACGACGTCATCCGTCCCGACGGCACGCTGGACCGGGCCGGGCTCGCCGGCATCGTGTTCCCCGACCCCGACGCCCTCGCGGCCCTCAATGCCATCATGCACCCCCGCATCGCGGAGCGTTCCGCGGCGCTCGTCGAGTCAGCGCCCGAGGACGCCGTGGTCGTGTACGACATGCCGCTGCTTGTCGAGCAGGGTCTCGAGGCCGCCTACGACGTCGTGGTGGTGGTCGACTGCCCGGACGAGGTGCGTCTCGACCGGCTCGTGCGGCTGCGCGGGCTCGACCGCGACGACGCGCTGGCCCGGATGGCCAGGCAGGCCGGCCGGGAGCAGCGCCTCGAGGCCGCGGACTTCGTCATCGACAACGGCGGCGGGCTCGACGCACTCGTCCCTCAGATCGCGGCGCTGTGGGCAGCGCTGGAGACCGCCACGGGCTGAGGCCGGCGACCGAGCGGGACGTCTGCCTCGTCGGTGGCGGGCTCCTCGGACGGTGCCATGGCCGGTCCGCCGTCCGCAGCCCGGCGGTAGGCCAGTCCGACCGCAGCGAGGGTGACGGCCAGCCAGGCGAGCCACCCCGGGGCCGGGTTCTCCAGCACCAGGGCGGCCGACACCATCCCGATCGAGGCGTTGTTGCCGACCAGCCAGGCCAGCGGGGCCAGCGCGGCGGACACGACGGACGCGCGGAACCACGAGCGCCGGCTGGGCAGGCCGCTCACAACCAGAGCCGCGAGCACGACCCCCAGCACGGCACCGCCCCAGCCCTGGGTGAGCCAGGACCAGCCCACGACCGCCGCCGCGAGGGCGGGGCGTGCGGGTACCCATCGCGCTGCCACCGCGCGGACCTCAGGAGCGGGACCGACCGGACGCACGGCCAGCAGGAGGCACAGCAGCAGGAAGGCCAGGGAGAACCAGCGGCTCAGGTCGGCCGCGCGCTGCGGGCCGTAGTCGACCGTCACGACCGTCTCGGCGGCGGCGGGGAGCTGCCACGACATGCTCGCGCCGTTCAGGACCGACGGCGCGCCGAGCGAGGCGCCGTCGACGGTGGCGTGCCACCCCGGGTCGGTCGCTCCGCCAGTGCTCAACCACACGGGGGAGCCGGTGGGGTTGACCACCTTGACCACGAGGTGGGTGCTCGTCTGCTCGATCACCTGGGTGCTGGGCGCGGCTAGCAGTGCCGGGGCGGCGTGGTCGCCGACGAAGTCGCGAAGCACCAGGGAGTCGGCCACCACCCCCGGGTCGGGCGTGAACGTGTGCGCTCCGGCGGTGAGACCCATGGGTCGGCAGCCGCCGTACAACCAGCTCTTGCCGGACGTGACCGCCGCCCGGTCGAGCGGCTTGACCCGCAAGGGCTGGCCGTCGACCCGGCCGAGCAGGAGACATCCCCTGGCGTCGGGCGCTGGGGTGCGGCCCGAGGCGGCCGTGGCGAGCCCGTACGCGCGATACGTGCGGGGCGCGGGCAGGTCGAAGGTGCGGTAGAGCGACGTCTCCTCGGCCGGGCCGAACCAGTCCTGCGACGCGGTGCGCGTGAGCACGACGTCGACGGGCGTGCTCGACAGGTCGACCCCGGTTCCAGCGGCACGGGCGAGCGACGAGAGCGTCGAGGGCAGGGCCGCACCCTTCAGCGGGGGGCCGCCGGGTAGCGCGATCTCCTTGATGCCGACGTAGCCGCCCCCCGCCCCCGACGTCCTGGCGATCTCGACCCGCAGGGTGCTGCCTCGCAGTCCGCTCAGGTCGGCGGGCACGGTGCCGTCGGGCCGCACGAGCAGCTCGCGGGTCTGGCCGCCGAACGTGATCCGGACGGCGTCGACGGCCACGTCGGTGCCCGGAGCGGTCGTGATCGTGACGGTGCCCAGCGTGCGCGGGGCTCCGAGGTCGACCTCGATCCACTGGCCCGCGGCGGTGCCGAACGCTCCCGTCAGCCACGAGGTGGCCGGGTTCCCGTCGACGGCCATCGTGGGGTTGCCGTCGACCCCGTGGCCGGAGAAGGCGTAGTCGGAGGCCCGCACGTTCGCGATGCCGGCGAAGCGGAGCGTGGTCTGGTCGGTGGCGCCGCCCAGCGCTCGGGTCTCTGGCACCGCGTCGTCGGCGCCTCGCAGCGCGCTCGTCGAGTAGCGCAGGGTGTGGGACGTGACGTTGGTGCGCCGGTTCGTGTCGGTGAGCACCCAGCGGTGCGTCGCACCGGTGAGCCCGGCCAGCTGCTCGGCCGAGAGGTCGGAGGCGTAGAGCACCGGGGCGCCGCTGGGAACCAGGCCGGCCAGCCGCGCGGACTGGATGCCCGCCGCGTCGCCGGCGATCACTACGGCGCGGTCGGCGGACCATGCGCTCACGGAGGGCGTCGGGTCCTTCACGTCGTACACGGCCAGCGGGTGCAGCTCGGACTCGAGGGAGGGTGTGGTGTCACCGGGGTCGACGGTGTTCTGCCCCTTCGCGCCGTACGTGGTGCGCAGCGCGAGGCCGGGATCGTGGGTGACCTGCGCGTACACGAGCCCTGGGGCCAGGCCCTGGTTCTCCCGCCAGCTCACGTCGCTGCGCAGCAGCACCTGGGACACGCCGAGCAACCGCGCGTAGGACGACAGCTCGTCCGGACGCAGCCGGTAGCCCTGCAGAGCGGCGTCGGCCTGGTACAGCAGGTTGGTCGTATGCGCGTCCTGGGTCGGCAGGGCCGTGCGCACGACCGTTGATCTGGACCCGAGGAACGAGCCGTTCACGTCGTCGACACTGTTGGTGCTCCAGCGGTAGCCGGCGAGCACCTGGCCCGGAAGCATCCAGAGCCGGCCCAGGGCCGCGCTGTCGAGGTCGGCCGAGGCCGCACGCCAGTAGCCCGGGATGTCCCACCGGCCGACGTTCCAGTTCCCGGTCCAGACCGGGGCCACGGCCACGAGCACCACGGCTGCCCCCGCTGCGGTCGCGGTCAGTCGGCGGGCCGAGGTCCACGGGCGGTGCGCGAGGTCGTGCGCCAGCAGGCCGATGAGCAGGGCTAGGGCCAGGGCCAGCCCCGCCCCGGCCTTGTTGGTGGTGCGCACGAGCATCATGCCGGGCACCGTCTCGAGCACCCATCGCATGGCAGCTCCGAATGGGGAAGCGGAGTCCGGCGGGTGCACGCCCACCATCACCACGCCCACCGTGAGCAGGAGCCCGACCGCCAGCACCCGCGCCTTCGAGCGCGACACCCAGACGCCGAGGAGCGCGAGCAGCAGCAGGCCGAAGGTTCCGATGACCATCAGGGGGGACGACAGGTAGCCCAGGAAGCCGGGCTGCCACGGACCCCACGCTGACCCCCCGTACATCGGCCAGAGCCCGAGCCCGCGCAGGACCTCGCCCCAGCCGCTCGGCCCGGAGATCGCCTCGAGGGTCTCAGAGTTGTCGACCACCGCGGTCGCGGTGCCCATGGCGGCCAGCGCGGGCACCAGCCAGTAGATGCTGAGCGCGAGCGAGAGCGCCCCTGTGCGCAGCAGACCCGCGAGGGCTCGGGCCCCCGTGGTGGCCCGGCTCCAGACGAGCCACCCGGCCACCGCGGGCAGTGCCACGAGCTGGAGCAGCGGCACCGCCCCGACGTTCATGCCCGTCATGAGGGCGAGCACGAGGGCCGCGCGCGCGGCGGTGCCCCAGCCGCCGCGGACCATAGCCGCGCGCACCGCGACGAGGAACCAGGGGAAGAGGGCGTAGGGGAGCAGGATCGCCAGCGTCGAGCCCGCCACCACGGCATAGGGGTTCAGCACGTACACGGTGACCGCCGCGACCCGCGACCACGGCGAGTCGGACTCCGGGGCGAACCGGCGCACGACCAGCCACATGCCCGCCCCGGCCAGGAGCAGCAGCGCGTAGCGCAGCACCCGTACGGTCAGTTCGCCGGGGATCCCGAGCGACTGCAGCACGCCGCTGAGGAGGTCAACCGGCGCGAGGCCGAGGTTGTAGTTCTGCGTCCCCAGGTAGGGGTCGGGGAGCCAGGTGGAGAGGTCGAGCGAGAGCCGGTGCCACGGGTTGAGATAGACCTCGGGCTTGATGTCGGGCACGAACAGGCCGCGCTGGTTCAATGCCATGGCCAGCAGGAGGAACAGGGCGAGCAGGGCGTACACGACGAGCTCGCCGCGGGGCGGCCGTGCGACCTCCCCGTCGGCTGCCATACTCGCCTTGGCCCGCATGGGCCGTCATGCTAGGTGATGCCGGCACCGCCACCGCGGTGCGGAGGGTCGGCGCGGCCGGCCCGTGACCACATCGGGAGGTGCGCGTGTCGACGCACGAGGTGGTGGCCGCCGCCCCGGAGGCCGGCGGCGGCACGGCGTCGGCACTCGCGCGCGGCACTGCGGCGGGTTTCGGCGTCTCTGCCCTGCTGCTCGTGTGGGCCGTCGTGACGCTCTACTGGCCCAGCAGCACCACGGGACCGGACGGCAAGACCGTGTCCTGCGGCTCGGCCGCGGCCGCCCTCGGCACCGTGGGCGACGCCTGCTCCGTGGTGACGAGCCAGTACCGGCTGCAGGGGCTCGGCCTGCTCGCAGCGGCGGTGGTCGTGATGGTCACGGCTTTCGCGGTGTTCGGCACCCGCGTCGTGCCGGCGAGACGTCCGTCAGCCTGAACCCGCGAGTGCAGTCCCGGCAGGCGTGGTCGAGACCTGCTCGAGCTGGGGGGCGAGCCAGTTCCACACGAGCTGGGCCCCTTCGTACGTGAAGTGCAGCCCCTCGACCCTCGTCTTGACCCCGTCGATCCACTCCGGGTCCTTGCCAGGTCCGCACAGCCACGAGTTGAGGTCGAGCAGCGGCAAGCCCCGAGCGGCCGCGTACGACGTGAGGAACGCGTTGTACGTAGCCACCCGCGAATCGTCGTTGATGGTGCGTGGGTAGGGGCTCTTCCCGTCGTCGTAGATGCGGTAGCAGGGTTGGTTCACCAGCACCACGTGCGGCGCCTGTGCTTTCATCGGGTCGACGTACGCGTCGTACATGCCGGTCAGCCAGGTGGCCCACTCGGGAGATCCGAGCGTGAGGGTGCGCCCGTCGACGATGGGGTCGAACAGCAGCCACTGCGACGACGGCAGCACCGCGACCGAGGGCACGGCGGCCTTGAGCTCCGACTGCCACCGGTCGTACCAGGCCTGACACTCCGGCGCGGGCGGGTCTGCCCTCCCGTCGATGGAGTTCGTCACGGGGAAGGCCGGGCAGCCGAGCTGCGTGCTGCCGGAGACTGCGAGCGCGGGGTGCGACGCAGGCACGAAGTCGCGGCGGAGGCCGAACGACACGGAGTCTCCGTACACGAACACCGAGACAGCCCCGGTGCCGGCGCGGCCCACCTCCGCCACCCCGTTGGCAGCGACCGCGGGTGACGTGGCGCTGACCAGCACGGCGAGGGCGGCGGCGGCGGCGACCGAGCCGCCCAGCACCGCCCGCTCGACCGGCAGGCCGTATCGCGTGGCCAGGACCCGCCGGCGGACGGGCCTCTCGACGAGGCGGTAGCTCGCGATGGCGAGCCCGAACGTGATGGCGAACTGCGCCGCCGCCAGGGGGAGGCCGCGCAGGCCGAGCCGCTGCGAGTCGAGCAGGGTGAACACCGGCCAGTGCCAGAGGTACAGGCCGTACGAGATGACGCCCACGGCGACGAGCGGACGCACCGACAGCACCCGGGCGACGATTCCCGCCGGCCCGTGCGTGACGGTGGTGAGCAGGACCGCCGCCACCGCTGCTACCACGAGGAACCCGCCGTGGAAGAGCCACTCGGAGCTCTGGCCCGCCAGGGCCATCGTGGCGAGCAGCCCGAGCAGGCACGCCGCCGCGAGGGCGCCCGCGGCGCGGGGGCGCGCCTGGAGCCAGGCGCGCACTCGGGGTCCGTCGGGCGACATCATCACGGTGGCCGCCAGCGCGCCGAGCGCGATGGTCTGCAGCCGCGCATCGGTGGCGACGTAGGCGGGCCCCGGGTTCGTCGGGTCGAACCGCAGCACCATGATGGCCGCCGACACCACGGCTCCGGCGGCGATGAGTGCGGGGAGGCCGCGCACGCGGCCGCCGCGCCGGGCCAGGAACGCCGCCAGCAGGGGTGGCCACACGAGGTAGAACTGCTCCTCGATGGCCAGCGACCAGGTGTGCAGGAACGGCGAGGCACCCAGGAACGTGTCGAAGTAGTTGGTCTGCGAGGCGACCTGATTCCAGTTGTTCACGTACAGCAGGCTCGCCAGCGCGTCTGGCCGTCGGAGCCGCCTCGGGCGCTCCCCACCGCGGCGGCCACGGCTAGCATCGCGACGACGACCAGCACCAGGGCCGGGAGCAGGCGCCGGGCTCGTCGGCCCCAGAACGCGAACAGGTCGATCCAGCCCTCGCGGCGCCACTCCTGCAGCAGGAGCGTCGTGATGAGGAAGCCGGACAGCACGAAGAAGAGGTCGACGCCAAGGAATCCGCCGGGCAGCCACGGAGCGCCGGCGTGGTACACCATCACGGCCAGCACCGAGACCGCCCGGATGCCGTCGAGCGCCGGGACGTAGCCGAAGTCGGGCATGGCTCCGGCGGCGGTCGAGGTCGCCTCCGGCCGCGTGAGCGTCACGCCCGCCTCCTCCCGTGGGTTGCGCGGACTCTACCTCGCGGCGGCGGCAGGGCCTCCGTGCGCATCGAACACCTCGCCCATGCGCCGGCACTGCGTGAGCATGTCGTGGTCGCGGACGACGGTCTCGCGGTTGCGGCGCCCCACCTCGGCCCGCAGACCAGGGTCGTCCAGGAAGTGCAGCAGGGCTACGCCCAGCGCCTCCGGGTCGTGCGGCACCCGCAGGTTCGGCGGCGCGACCGCCTCGTGGTTCGTGCCGCTGATCGTGGTGACGACGGGGACCCCGCAGGCCATCGCCTCGAGGTAGGCCATGCCGTACTGCTCGTTCCACCGCTTCTGCGCCCAGGGTGCCGTGGTGAACACCGCCGTGGTCCTGAGCACCTCGGCGACCCGGTGCACGTCGCCGACGCCGAGGTACCGCACCGAATCGGGGTGGCGTCCGGCCAGCTCGTGGACGATCCGCTCGTCCGGTCCGCGGCCCATCACCTGCAGCACGGCGTCGGGGTTGGCCGGGAGGACGACGTGCTCGAACGCCTCCGCGATCAGGCCTAGGCCCTTCTTGGGCGCGAGGCCAGAGATGAACGTGACGACGGGCGCCTCCACGGGCTCGGCAGGTGGGTGCAGCACGTCGGTGTCGACGCCGGGGAGCACCCAGGCGCAGCGCTCCTCCGGCAGGCCGAGCGCCAGGCAGTGGTCGTAGCCCGACCGCACGAAGCTCAAGAACAGGTCGGCGTCGCGGGACTCGCGGGTGGCCTGGGCGTAGGGCGGCAGCCGGTAGAACATCAGCTCGGGGTCGTTCGCCCACAGGATCACCGCGTGCCTGAGCCCGGCGCCGCGCGACCAGCGGCGCGCCTGTGCGGTGACGAGACTGCAGAGCTCGAGGGAGGCAACCCAGTCGAACGCGCCCGCGTCGACGGTGCGCAGGTCGCGCATCCATGCCAGGGCGACGGCCTCGGTGAACTTCTTCACCGGACGGCGGTAGCTGCGCTCGATCCAGTCGACGTCGCCAGACGGCGGCGGGCCGCCCGCGACCGTCACGCGGGTGTCTGGCATCAGGGAGAGCCAGTGGTACTCGCGGTGGGGTCGCTCGTCGGCGAGCGAGGTCCAGAGCAGCCGGCGCGTCATGGCGCAGTCCTCAGCTCGATCTCCAGCGCGGGCCGCCAGCGCGGACGAAGGGTCCGCAGGACCAGCGTGAGCGGCAAGCCGGCCGCGGCCGCCGCCCGCACGGGCGCCTGGCCCAGCGCGCCCTTGTCGTGGTCGCCGATCCCGAGCGCGCGCGCGGTGGTCGCGGCCTCGACGGCCAGGCTGTCGGCCATCAGCGGGCGCGCCCGCCACGTGGAGAAGCCGCCGCGCCCGGCCAGGTGCGGCAGGCTCGCGGCCGAGAGGAAGCGCACATGAGTGGGGTCCTCGAGCATCCACCAGTGCTCGCCGAACGTGCGCAGCGCAGCGCAGTCGGCGTTCGGCGTGATCGCGTAGAGCACGCCGCCCGGGACGAGCAGCACGCGCGCCCGCTCGAGCGTCGCCAGCAGGTCGTCGACGTGCTCGAGCACGTGGACGGCCACCAGCACGTCGAAGGAGGACGCTGGCAGATCCGCGTCCTCCCAGCGCCCCGCGAGGGACGTCACCCCGGCGGCGACGGCCGCGGGCGAGGGGTCCGTCCCCAGCCGCTCGATGGCGACCACCTCGTCCAGGCCAGGGGCAAGCCTCGCTGCCAGGCAGGCGTCGCCGGCGCCGATCTCGAGCAGCCGCCCGCGCAGCGCAGGTCCCAGGCGCCGACGGAGCCTGCGCTCGGTGAGGGCCAGCCGGATGCGGTCGCCGGCCTGGTCCCCCCCGTACTCGAGCGAGCGTGCGCCGGCCGGGGCCAGCCGGAGGTCGCGCTCGATGAAACCGCACCGGGGGCACCGCCAGAGCACGCACCGCAGCTGCGGCTGCCAGGCCAGGAAGGGGGAGCCGCAGGCCGGGCAGGCCGGCGACGGCTCGGAGGCCCGCCTGATCACCTCGTCGACGGTCTCGCGCACCGAGCCAGCATGCCCGGTGCGCTAGGGTCGCGCGCCATGGGGTACTCCGCCGGGGCGCGGCGTGTCGTGGTCACCGGGGGCGCCGGGTTCCTCGGCTCGCACCTGTGCGAGCGACTGCTCGCCGACGGCGCCGAGGTGCTGTGCGTCGACAACTTCTACACCGGGACCCGCGCCAACGTCGCCCACCTGCTCGACAACCCCGATTTCGAGCTCATGCGGCACGACGTCACCTTCCCGCTGTACGTCGAGGCCGACGAGATCTACCACCTGGCGTGTCCGGCCTCGCCCGTGCACTACCAACGTGACCCGGTGCAGACGACGAAGACCGCCGTCCACGGGTCGATCAACATCCTGGGCCTGGCCAAGCGCACCCGGGCGAAGGTGCTGCTCGCCTCGACCTCGGAGGTGTACGGCGACCCCGAGGTGCATCCCCAGACCGAGGACTACTGGGGCCGCGTCAACCCGATCGGACCGCGGAGCTGCTACGACGAGGGGAAGCGCTGCGCCGAGACCCTCTTCTTCGACTACCGGCGTCAGTACGACCTGCCGATCAAGGTGGTACGCATCTTCAACACGTACGGCCCACGCATGCACCCCGACGACGGCCGTGTGGTCAGCAACTTCGTCGTGCAGGCCGTCCAGGGCCTTCCGCTGACGGTCTACGGAGAGGGCACCCAGACCAGGTCCTTCTGCTACGTGGACGACCTGGTCGAGGGCCTCGTGACGATGATGTCCACGGGCCACGAGGTCGTCGGACCCATCAACGTGGGCAATCCGGTCGAGACGACCATGCTCGAGCTCGCCACCGCCGTGGCCGCGGCCGTGGGCGGGCAGGCAGTCGTCGAGCACTCGTCCCTGCCGGTCGACGACCCGGCCCGCCGGTGCCCCGACATCACGCGGGCGCGCGAAACCCTCGAGTGGGAGCCCCACGTCCCGTTGGACGAAGGCCTCGCCCGCACCGTGGCCTACTTCCGCGAGCGCCTGGGCGTCGTCCAGACCTGAGCCACCAGCCTCCCCGCCCGCCTCGTCCCTGACGCGGGGGCGAAGGGGGCGGGGGAGTGGACTGCGGGTGTCGGTGGCCGGACGTACGGTTCTCCCGTGCCCCGCCCCGTGTCCGACCTCGTCCGCCGAGTCGCCCCGTTCGGGGTCATCTCCGACTTCTCGCCCTCCGGCGACCAGCCTACGGCCATCGCCGAGATCACCCGGCGGATCGAGGCCGGCGTCACGGACGTCGTCCTGCTGGGTGCCACGGGCACCGGCAAGTCGGCCACCACCGCCTGGCTCGTCGAGAAGCTGCAGCGGCCCACCCTGGTGATGGCGCCGAACAAGACCCTTGCGGCCCAGCTGGCCACCGAGTTCCGCGAGCTGCTGCCGAACAACGCGGTCGAGTACTTCGTCTCGTACTACGACTACTACCAGCCCGAGGCGTACATCGCTCAGACCGACACCTACATCGAGAAGGACTCCTCCATCAACGAGGAGGTCGAGCGGCTGCGGCACTCCACCACCAACTCCCTGCTCACCCGTCGCGACGTGGTCGTCGTCGCCACCGTCTCGTGCATCTACGGCCTCGGCACGCCGCAGGAGTACGTCGACCGGATGGCCCGGCTGCGGGTGGGGGAGTCGTACGACCGCGACGAGCTGCTGCGGCGGCTCGTGTCGATCCAGTACACGCGCAACGATCTCGCCTTCACCCGCGGCACCTTCCGCGTCCGAGGCGACACCATCGAGATCTTCCCCGTGTACGAGCAGCACCCGGTGCGCATCGAGATGTTCGGGGACGAGGTCGAGCGGCTGATGACCCTCCACCCGGTCACGGGCGAGGTGCTCACCGAGGACGAGGAGCTGTACATCTTCCCGGCCACCCACTACGTCGCGGGGCCCGAGCGCATGACCCGCGCGATCGAGGGGATCGAGGTCGAGCTCGCCCAGCGGCTCGCCGAGCTCGAGCGCCAGGGCAACCTGCTCGAGGCACAGCGCCTTCGCATGCGCACCCAGTACGACCTCGAGATGATGCAGCAGGTCGGCTTCTGCTCGGGCATCGAGAACTACTCGCGGCACATCGACGGGCGCGGGCCCGGTACGCCGCCCAACTGCCTGCTCGACTACTTCCCCGACGACTTCCTGCTCGTGATCGACGAGTCGCACGTCACCGTGCCGCAGATCGGTTCGATGTACGAGGGCGACATGAGCCGCAAGCGCGCCCTCGTCGACCACGGCTTCCGGCTCCCCAGCGCGATGGACAACCGCCCCCTTCGGTGGGCGGAGTTCCTCGAGCGCACCGGCCAGACCGTGTACCTGTCCGCCACCCCCGGCGACTACGAGCTCACCAAGGTCGGGGGCGACGTCGTCGAGCAGGTGATCCGCCCCACCGGGCTGGTCGACCCGGAGATTGTGGTGAAGCCGACCAAGGGCCAGATCGACGACCTCATCCACGAGATCCGGCTGCGCACGGAGCTGCACCAGCGCGTGCTCGTCACCACGCTCACGAAGAAGATGAGCGAAGACCTCACCGACTATCTGCTCGAGCAGGGCATCAGGGTGCGCTACCTGCACTCCGAGGTCGACACCCTTCGACGGGTCGAGCTGCTGCGCGAGCTGCGTCTCGGCGAGTACGACGTCCTCGTGGGCATCAACCTGCTGCGCGAAGGGCTCGACCTGCCCGAGGTGTCGCTCGTGTCGATCCTTGACGCCGACAAGGAGGGGTTCCTGCGCTCGGGCCGGTCGCTCATCCAGACCATCGGCCGGGCCGCCCGCAACGTGTCGGGCCAGGTGCACATGTACGCCGACACGATCACGCCGTCGATGGCCAAGGCCATCGACGAGACGAACCGGCGCCGGGCCAAGCAGGTCGCGTACAACGAGGAGCGCGGCCTCGACCCCCAGCCTCTGCGCAAGAAGATCGGCGACATCACCGACCTCATCGCCAAGGAGGACGCCGACACCGAAGCGCTCCTCGGCGGCGGCCGGACCCAGTCGCGGGGCAAGGCGCCGGTCCCCGGAATGGGCTCGCGGGCGGGCGACACGGCCGCGGCCCGCACGGCCGGCTCGATGGCCGCCGCCGACCTCGCCGCCCTCATCCACGAGCTGACCGACTCGATGCACGCCGCCGCCGGCGAGCTCCAGTTCGAGCTCGCAGCCCGCTACCGCGACGAGATCGGCGACCTCAAGCGAGAGCTGCGCCAGATGCGCGAGGCCGGCGCAGGCTAAGCAGTCGGCGCCGTCCCCAGGGGGCGAGCGACGGGCGGCGCACTCGGCAGCGCGTGGCAGGATGGCCGGGTGGACGTCCCCGGCTGGCTCTGGGCCGCGACCGTGGGAGTCCTGGTCCTGGTCATCCTCGTCGACCTCTGGTGGGTCGACCGGCGCCCGCACCCCTTCTCGACGGCCGAGGCGGGCCGCTGGGTCGCCTTCTACATGGTGCTAGCCGTGGCCTTCGCCGCGGCCGTCTGGGCGGCATACGGGTCGGTGTACGCCGGCCAGTTCGTCGCGGGATACCTGACCGAGTACAGCCTGAGCATCGACAACCTCTTCGTCTTCCTCGTCATCATGTCGTCGTTCGCCGTCCCGGTCATGTACCAGCACCGGGTGCTCCTCGTCGGCATCGTCATCGCGCTGGCGCTCCGCGCCGT
Organism: uncultured Actinomycetes bacterium; assembly: GCA_963778785.1. Taxonomy (GTDB): domain Bacteria; phylum Actinomycetota; class Actinomycetes; order S36-B12; family CAIYMF01; genus CAVZVV01. The sequence continues at coordinate 407,135 of CAVZVV010000026.1, read as the reverse complement.
GATGATCTTCGTGGGAGCCGCTGCCCTGGCCCGCTTCGCCGGAACGTTCTACGTCTTCGGCGTGTTTCTGCTCTGGACCGCGTGGCGCGTGGCCCGCACGGGCACGGAGGAGCCCGACCCCGACGGGAACGCCTTCGTCCGGCTGGCCGAGCGCCATCTGCCGACGACACGGCAGTACCACGGCAAGTCGCTCACCGCGGTCGTCGACGACCACCGGGTGGTCACTCCCATGCTGCTGGTGATGATCGCCATCGGAACCACCGACGTGCTGTTCGCGCTCGACTCGATCCCCGCCGTGTTCGGCCTCACGACCGAGGCATACCTGGTGTTCGCGGTGAACGCCTTCGCCCTCATGGGGCTGCGCCAGCTCTACTTCCTGCTGCACGGCCTGCTCGACCGGCTGGTCTACCTCAGCCAGGGCCTCGCGGTCGTGCTCGCGTTCATCGGGGTCAAGCTGATCCTGGAGGCCGTGCACGCCACCACGAACCTTGCCGTGCCGACCATCAGCACGGCCGTGTCGCTCCTGGCCATCGTGGCGGTGCTCACCATGACCGCGCTGCTGTCGGTACTGGCCGTGCGCCGGCACCCCGAGCTCGCCACCACCACGCGCGAGGCCCGGCTCGAGGAGGAGGCCGAGCGCGAGGCGGGGCGCGGCATCGGCACGATGCGCGACGTCGCACCGGGCGACGACCCCCCGGCGCCCGGCGCAGGGGCGTCCGGACCCGGCCCCAGGTAGCGTGGCGGCAGCCGGTCCGACGAGCCGACGAGGGAGCGGGGCTTGACCATCACCGCGGCCGTCTGGGCCCTGACGCTCCTGGGGATCGTGGCGCTCGTCGCTCTCGACTTCTTCACCGCGAGCCGGACGCCCCACGAGGTGGGGTTCCGCGAGGCTGCGCTGTGGTCGGCCTTCTACATCGCCGCGGCCGTCGGGTTCGGCGTCGGGGTGTGGGTCGTGGCCGGAGAGGTGTTCGGAGCCGAGTACTTCGCGGCGTACCTCGTGGAGAAGTCCCTCAGCATCGACAACCTGTTCGTGTTCGTCATCATCCTCGGGCAGTTCGCGGTGCCTCCGATCTACCAGCAGCGGGTGCTCCTCGTCGGCGTGGTGCTCGCCCTCGTGTTCCGCGCGGGGTTCATCGCCATAGGGGCGGCGGCCCTCGCGGCGTTCTCGTTCACGTTCGTCGTCTTCGGCGCGATCCTGATCTGGACCGGTGTCCAACTCGCCAGGCACCGAGACGACGACCCCGACCCGGCGGACAACCCCGTGATCCGCCGGGTGCGCCGCATGGTCCCGATGACGGACGCGTACGACGGCACCCGCCTGTCCACCACCGTCGACGGCCGACGGGTGGCCACGCCCCTGTTCCTGGTCATGGTCGCGATCGCGTCCACCGACCTGCTGTTCGCCCTCGACTCCATCCCGGCGACCTTCGGCGTCACGCAGGAGGCATACCTGGTCTTCGCGGCGAACGCGTTCGCTCTGCTCGGCCTGCGGGCGCTGTACTTCTTGCTCAGAGGGCTGCTGGACAAGCTGGTGTACCTGTCCCTCGGTCTGGCCGTCATCCTCGTGTTCATCGGCATCAAGCTCATGCTCACGTTCTTCCACGAGCAGAACCCCGACGTGCCCCACCTGACCACGGCTCAGTCCCTGGCGTTCATCGCCGTGGTCCTGGTCATCACCACCGCGGCCAGCCTGTGGCGGGTGCGGCGCGATCCTGGCACCACGGCGCACGCCGGCACCGTCACCGAGCCGCGCCCGCAGCCCGACCCCCCGGTGGACACCTGAGCCGGGGCCTAGGCTGTCCCCATGTCTGCCGCGCTGCTGCTCACCGGCCTGTTTCTCGCCCTCTTCGGCGTGGCGTTCGTCGCGCTGGGGCTGGTGAACGAGCGCTCCTACTGGTCGCAGCGCGATCCGTCCGCCGCGCCGGGGTCCGAGGGAGTGCGGCTGCCCGACCTCGTCCGGCAGGCGTGGCCGTACGCGCTGCGGGGCAAGCGGCCCTCGCTGCGCATCGGCGGGATCGGCGTGCTGCTGGTCGTCCTCGGGGCCGTGTTCGCCGTGGCCGGGCTGCTCGTCCGCTGACGCCCACCCTGAGGTGACCCTCGGCCGGGGACCTCGACCCGGGTGCTGGGGCCCATTGGCCCCCGTCCCGACCCCCCTGCGGGCACAAGGATAGGGGCGTGACCCTCGCGCCGGACCGTGCCCCCGCCCCGCAGACCTCGTTGCCCGCCGACCGTCGCTGGTACTGCCTCGACGGCAACGAGGCGGCGGCCCGAGTCGCGTACGCCCTGTCCGAGGTCGTGGCCATCTACCCGATCACGCCGGCGAGCCCGATGTCCGAGCTGGCGGACCAGTGGGCCGGCATGGGTCGGGTCAACCTGCTGGGCACCGTGCCGACGATCGTGGAGATGCAGTCGGAGGCGGGCGCCGCCGGGGCGGTACACGGCGCGGCCACCAAAGGGGCCCTGGCGACGACCTTCACGGCGTCCCAGGGCCTGCTGCTGATGCTGCCGAACATGTTCAAGATCGCCGGCGAGCTCACTCCTGTGGTCATCCACGTGGCCGCGCGCACCCTCGCCACGCATGCGCTGTCGATCTTCGGCGACCACAGCGACGTGATGTCTGCGCGCAGCACCGGCTGGACCATGCTGTGCGCGTCCACCGTGCAGGAGGCGCACGACTTCGCGGCCGTCTCGCATGCGGCGGCGCTCGACTCCCGGGTGCCGGTGCTGCACTTCTTCGACGGTTTCCGCACGTCCCACGAGGTCTCCAAGATCGAGCTGCTCTCCGCCGACGACCTCAACTCGATGATCGACCCGGCGTGGGTCGAGGCCCTGCGCTCGCGCGGCCTGACCCCCGACGCCCCGGTGCTGCGCGGCACCGCGCAGAACCCGGACGCCTTCTTCCAGGCCCGGGAGGCGTGCAACCCGTTCTACGACGCAGTACCCGACGCCGTCCGCGACGCGATGCGGCGGCTCGAGGAGCGCACGGGCCGGCACTACGACCTCGTCGAGTACCACGGCGACGCCGACGCGGAGCGAGTGGTCGTCCTCATGGGGTCGGGGGTGGGCGCCGCCCGGGAGGCCGTCGACGTGCTGCGCGCGCGCGGCGAGAAGGTCGGCCTGCTCGTGCTGCGGCTGTTCCGCCCGTTCCCGGCCGCCGACCTCGTCCGGCTCCTGCCCGAGACCGTTCGATCGGTCGCCGTGCTCGACCGCACCAAGGAGCCCGGAGCGCTCGGCGAGCCCCTCTACCAGGACGTGCTCACAGCGCTCGCAGAGGCCGTGGCCACGGGAGAGCGGGCCACGATGCCCCGCGTGGTGGGCGGTCGCTACGGGCTGTCGTCCAAGGAGTTCACCCCGGCGATGGCCCTCGCCGTGCTCGAGCACATCGGCGGCGAGACCCCGGCTCGGCACGGCTTCACCATCGGCATCGTCGACGACGTCACCCGGCTCAGCCTGCCGTGGAGCGAGCGGGCGTTCCTGGCGGAGGCGCCGCCCACCGCCACCACCGCGGTGTTCTACGGCCTCGGCAGCGACGGCACGGTGAGCGCGAACAAGGCAGCCGTGAAGATCGTGGGCGAGCACACCGACAAGTACGTGCAGGGCTACTTCGTGTACGACTCGAAGAAGTCCGGGTCCACGACCGTGTCGCACCTGCGGTTCTCCGACACCCCCATCGAGTCGTCCTACCTCGTCCAGGAGGCCGACTTCGTCGCCGTGCACCAGGTGGGATTCCTCGACCGCATGGACGTGCTGCTGCTGGCCAAGCCGGGCGCCACCGTGCTGCTGAACACCCCGTACGCGCCCGAGCACGTGTGGGGCCACCTCCCGGTGGAGGTGCAGCGCGAGGTGCTCGACCGCGGGCTCAAGCTCTTCACCGTCGACGCGCTGAGGATCGCCAAGGAGGTGGGGCTGCGCCAGCGCATCAACTCGGTCATGATGCCCGCCTTCTTCGCCCTCTCGGGGGTGCTGCCGCGCGACGAGGCCGTGACCCACGTGAAGAACTTCTTCGCCACGTCCTACGCGGGCCGCGGCCGCAGCGTCGTCGAGCAGAACCTGGCCGCGGTCGAGCGGGCCGTCGGCGAGGTCTATCCCGTGCCTGTACCGGCGGCCGTCACGGCCACGGCCCACCGCCGGCCGACCGTCCCGGCCGACGCCCCCGACACCGTCACGCGGGTCACCGCCCGGCTGCTCGCGGGCGAGGGTGACCTGCTGCCGGTGAGCGCCTTCCCGGTCGACGGCACCTTCGCGACGGCCACCGCGCGGTACGAGAAGCGCACTCTGGCCACCGAGATCCCCATCTGGGATCCCTCTGTCTGCATCGACTGCGGCAAGTGCGCCATGGTCTGCCCGCACGCGGCCATCCGCACCACCGTGGCGCCCACCGAGGTGTTCGCCGACCTGGGCGACTACCCGCGCAAGCCGTTCCGGTCCCGCGAGCTACCCGGCATGGAGTACGTCGTGCAGGTGGCCCCCGACGACTGCACCGGCTGCGGCATCTGCGTCGAGGTGTGCCCGGCCCGCAGCAAGACCGAGGCCCGGCACAAGGCGATCAACCTCGAGCCGATCGACGACCACCTCGAGGTCGAGCGCGAGCGCTTCGACGTCTTCCTCGGCCTGCCCGAGCCCCCTCGGGCCGAGGTGCCGCAGGGATCGATCAAGGGCTCCCAGCTGCTCACGCCGCTGTTCGAGTTCTCCGGCGCGTGCTCCGGCTGCGGCGAGACTCCGTACGTCAAGCTGCTGTCGCAGCTGTTCGGCGACCGGGCCATTGTCGCCAACGCCACTGGCTGCTCGTCCATCTACGGCGGCAACCTGCCCACGACGCCGTGGTCCGTCAACCGCGAAGGCCGCGGCCCGGCCTGGTCGAACTCGCTGTTCGAGGACAACGCCGAGTTCGGCCTGGGCATCCGACTCGCCGTCGACGCGAGTGCCGACCTCGCGCGCACCCTGCTCGCTGAGCTCGCCGGCGCCATCGGCGACCCGACGCTCGTCGACGGGCTTCTCGGTGGCACCCACGACCGCGACGACGCCGGGATCGCCGCCCAGCGGGAGCGCGTGGTGGCGCTCAAGACCGTGCTGGGCCGGCTCGAGGGCGACCCCGCGGCGCCCGCCGACCGGGTAGCCCTGCTGCTGTCGGTGGCCGACGAGCTCGTGCATCGCAGCGTGTGGATCGTCGGGGGCGACGGCTGGGCGTACGACATCGGCTTCTCGGGCCTCGACCACGCGATGGCCTCGGGCCGCGACGTGAACGTGCTCGTCCTGGACACCGAGGTGTACTCGAACACCGGCGGGCAGGCGTCCAAGTCGACGCCGCGCGCCGCCGTGGCCAAGTTCGCCGCCGGAGGCAAGCACACGCCGAAGAAGGACCTCGGCATGATCGCGATGTCCTACGGCTCCGTGTACGTGGCCCAGGTGGCCCTCGGCGGCAACGACATCCAGACGCTCCGGGCACTCCGCGAGGCCGAGGAGTGGCCGGGGCCGTCGCTGATCATCGCGTACTCCACCTGCATCGCCCACGGCATCGACATGCGGACGTCGATGGGCCACCAGAAGGAGGCCGTGCAGAGCGGGTATTGGCCGCTCTTCCGCTTCCACCCCGGGGCCGCCGCGCACGAGCACCCGTTCTCGCTGGACTCCAAGGAGCCGACCCTGAGCTTCCACGAGTTCTCCAAGTCGGAGGCGCGGTTCGCCATGCTGCGGCGCAGCGATCCCGAGACGGCCGGCGCCCTCGACCGGGCGGCCCAGGGCGACATCGACGAGCGCTGGCGCCTGTACTCGCAGCTCGCGGGCGTCGAGCGCACCATGCCAGCAGGACCCGAGGGCGAGGTGCCCGACGACGACGCACCGGCCGACGACGAGGCCACGGAGGACACCGCATGAGCGTCGACCTGCGCACGGAGTACCTGGGGCTCGAGCTCCGGTCGCCCCTGGTCGCCTCGTCCAGCCCGCACACCCGACGGGTGGAGTCGTTGCGGGCCCTCGACGCTGCGGGCGTGGGCGCCGTGGTGCTGCCGAGCCTGTTCGAGGAGCAGATCACGGCCGAGGCTGCGCGCGTGGACGATCTGCTGGGTCACGGCGACTTCTTCGCCGAGGCCGAGTCCTTCTTCCCGACGCAGACGGTGCGGGCCACGACGACGGACGACCACATCGCCTTGGTCCGCACGGCCGTGGAGACGATGTCAGTGCCCGTCATCGCGAGCCTCAACGGCACCAGCGTCGGCGGGTGGACCCACTACGCGGCCCTGCTCGAGAAGGCCGGTGCGCACGCCCTCGAGCTCAACGCGTACCGCGTCGCTGCCGACCCCGACAAGTCCGGCGCCGAGGTCGAGGACGAGATCGTCGACCTCGTCGCCGCGGTGCGGGCCGAGGTGGAGATCCCTCTGGCGGTCAAGCTGGGCCCCTTCTTCTCCTCGCTGGGTAACCTGTCGCGGCGGCTGGTCGCGGCTGGCGCCGACGGGCTCGTGCTCTTCAACCGCTTCTACCAGCCCGACCTCGACCTCGAGACGCTGCACGCGACGCCGCACCTGGTGCTGTCCACGTCGGACGAGCTGCGGCTGGCGCTGCGGTGGATCGGCCTGCTGAGTGGGCGCATCGACTGCTCCCTTGCCCTCACCGGCGGGGTGCACACGGGCGCCGACCTTGTGAAGTCCGTCCTGGTGGGCTCCGACGCGGTGATGACCACGGCGGCCCTGCTGCAGAAGGGTCCCGCCTACGCAGCCGACCTGGGGAGCGAGCTCACGGTGTGGCTGGCGGAGCACGGGTACGACTCGGTGGCCCAGGCGCGCGGCAGCGCGGCGTGGTCCACCGGCCCCGACCCCGTCGGCTTCGAGCGCTCGCAGTACTACGACGTGCTCCAGTCCGGCGACCACTGGGTCTGACGGCCCGGCGCGGCACCGCGTGCCGGGCGTCTCCCCGGGACGGGCGTCGCCGTTCACCTCGATCGGCTAGCGTCCGTGCCATGGCGAAGATCTCCAAGGACGAGGCGCGGGTCGAGTGGGCCGAGGCCGAGGCGCGCTACCGGGAGGTCGCCGAGCGCTACTTCGCCGGGGACGACGCCGAGACGCTCGACAAGGACGCCGTGGTGGCCGTGAGCAAGGCGCGGGCGAAGGCCGACAAGCGGATGGCCGTCTACTTCAAGCGCGTGCTGGACTGACGCCGGTTCCCGGCTCGGGCGAGCTCCCCGGCGCACCGCTACCAGCCGCGGTCGCGCCACTCGGCCAGGTGCGGACGCTCGGCGCCGAGGGTCGTGTCGTTCCCGTGACCCGGGTACACCCAGGTCTCGTCCGGAAGGACGTCGAAGAACTTCCGGCTGACGTCGCCGAGCAGCGAGTCGAAGTTCTCCGGAGTGACCGTCCGTCCTACTCCCCCCGGGAACAGGCAGTCGCCGGTGAACAGGTGCGGCATGCCGTCGGGGTCGTCGTACAGCAGCGCGATCGAGCCGTCGGTGTGCCCCCGCAGGTGGATGACCCGCAGCACACACTCGCCCACCGCCAGCAGGTCGCCGTCGGCGAGGGTACGGTCTGCGGGCACCTCGATGTCGGGGGCGTCGACCTCGCCGCACAGGTGCACCGCTCCGGTCGCTTCGACCACGTCGGCGAGCGCGGCCCAGTGGTCGCGGTGCGCGTGCGTGGTGACGACGGCAGTGATGCCGTCGGGCCCGACGAGCCGCAGCAGGCTCGCGGGGTCTGCCGCTGCGTCGACGAGTACCTGCTCGCCGGTGTTCCTGCAGCGCAGCACGTAGGCGTTGTTGTCGTACGGCCCGACGGCCAGCTTGCTGACGATCAGGTCGGCGAGCTCGCGCACGTCGGCGCGGCCGCCGACCGTCACCGCTCCGGTGTAGGTCATCGAGGTCAGCTCCCGGGGGCCAGGTCGCCGACCGCCTCGAGCAGCCGGTCGACGTCATCATCGGTCGTGTAGCGCACGATGCCGGCGCGCACGGCGCCGCCGCCGGACCGAAGCCCCAGGGCGTCGACGAGCTCGCACGCGTAGTTGTCGCCGGCCCAGACGGCGATGCGGCGCTCCGCGAGGGCGGCGGCGACGGCCACGGGATGCACGCCGGCCACCGTGAAGACGAGGGTGGGCGCGCGGCCCTCGTCCGCGGGCGGCCCGTGCACGGTGACGCCCGGGCGCGCCTCCAAGCCTGCCTGCATCCGGGCCAGCAGCCGGTGCTCCTCCGCGGCGACCGCGGCCGAGTCGGACGAGAGCATGAAGGCCGCGGCGGCCGCCACCCCGGCGAGGGTCTCGAACGACGCCGTGCCGAGCTCCCAGCGCTCCGGGCCCTCGTAGTCGGCCGGTCGGACGCGGTACGGCTCGACCTCGTGCAGCAGCCGGTGCCGGACGATCAGGGCCCCGGCATGCGGGCCGTACCACTTGTAGGGCGAGGTGACCAGAGCGTCGAGGTCGAGCGCCGCGGCATCCGTGGGCAGGTGGGGCACCCGAGCGACCCCGTCGACGAGCACCTTCGCGCCGCCGGCGTGCGCCAGCTCGACGGCCCGGCCCAGGTCGGGCGCGTGACCGATCAGGTTGGACGCCCCGGAGATGGCCACCCACCGCGTCCGACCGTCGGCGCACAGGTCGCCCAGCGGCTCGACGTCGAGGGTGCCATCGGCCGGATCGACCTCGAGGAAGACCACCTCAGCGCCGCGGTCGCGCGCGGCGAGCAGCCACGGCGACACGTTCGCGTCGTGGTCGAGCTGCGTGCACACGATTCGGTCGCCCGGCCCCCAGGACTGCGACAACGCCCGGGTGAACGACATGAGCAGCGCGGTGCTGCTCGGCCCGAAGACCACCTCGTCGGGCTCGGCGCCCACCAGCCGGCCGACCTGCTCACGGGCATGGTCGACGATCGCGCCGGTGGCGCGGGTAGCGGCGAACGCCCCGCCGACGTTGGCGACGTCAGGCGAGCGTAGGTACGCGGCCATCGCGTCGGCGGCGTCGTCCAGGACGAGGGTGCCGGCCGGGCCGTCGAACCGCGCCCAGCCGTCGAGGCCGGGGAAGTGGCTCCGCACGTCGCCGGCCGCCGGGCCGGCCGCGCGCCCGGTGGTGCGATCGGTGGTCGTCATGGCGCGACGCTATCGCCCTACCAGGGCACCGGCGCGGGAGCCGGCGCCCCGCCGTCAGTGGCCAGCGCGACCGCCGGGCGGCGCCCGGCCACCCACCACGCCAGGTCGCAGGCGGGGCCGACCAGCACCGTCCCAGTCCCGTCGGGGTCGAGCCGCACGGATTCGCGCGGGCTGCGCACGGAACCCACGCCCGCGAGCCCGCCGCGCGCCAGTCGGGCGGCGGCCACGTCCCGCAGGATCTCGTCGGCCACCCCGGTCGGCCAGTCGGCCGGGACGTAGCCGGCGCCGAGGTCAGCATGGTGCAGCTCCACCTCGCGCCGGCGCGCCCGCACGAGGGCGGAGCCGGGCAGCGTCGAGGCCCCGGGCCGGGGGGCGCCCAGCACCAGGGGGCGACCCCACGCCGCGTCGAGCACCGCCGGGCCCGCGCCCGCGAGTGCCACCAGGGCCTCGGCCAGGCGGGACGCGGAGGCCACGACGTCGTCGTGCAGGACGGAGGCCGGTCGAAGGGCCCCGGCCTCGATGTCGGCCGAGCGGGACTCCGCCGACGGGTACATGGACCGGGGGCGCCCGTCCCTGGCCCAGCCCACGAGGAGAACCATTCCGTCGGCGTTGCGGGCGAGATGGGTGAGCACGTGGCCTCGCGTCCAGCCAGGGAGGAGGCTGGGCGCGGCGGCGCCCGCGTCGTCGAGCGCGGCCGCCGTGCTCACCAGTCGGGCGGTCGAGGCGCGTAGCACGGCCAGGTCGGCGAGCAGGGCGGCACGCAGGCCCGGGCCTGTCGAGCGGGGCGTCGGCGTGGGCATGGCGCGATCCTGCCACCGCGTCGCCGGGCCCGCTCTGGTTCGGGTGTCCCGGGGCATTGCGCTGCCCGGCACACGCGAGGATGCTCGCGGACACGCTCATCCGCTATCGGGGGAACTCCATGCTGCCCAAGATCACCCTCGCCCTGCTCCCGGCCATGCTGGTGGCGGGGCTCGTTGCACCCGTCCCCGCAGGAGCCGAGGGCGCGGCACCTGCCCGCGTCGGGTCCGGCCCGACGGCCACCGCGCTGCCCCGGCTGGGCTCGGTGGCACCAGCGGGCGTACCGGCCCGGTCGGCCGTTCGTGGTGCCGCCGTCGCCGTGGTCTACGACGACCGGACCCTCCGCCGCTCGTCCGGCTGGCGCTCGGTCACCTCCGCGAAGGCCTCGCGCCGCACCCTGACGTGCACGACCCGCGCGGGGGCAACCCTCACGGTGAAGGTCGTGGCAAGGAACGGCGGGGCGGTGCTGGTCCAGAAGGGACCGCGGCGAGGAGCCGTCGAGGTCAAGGTCGCAGGCCGGCGCAAGGTTCTTGCTGCGACGGCGGCGAGCAGGCTGGCAGCCGTCTGGGTGGCGTTCAAGGGTTCGGGATCCGTGGTCGTCCGGGTCGTCTCGCCGGGCCGGGGCGGCGTGTGCATCGACGCCGTCCGCCTCAACCCGCCGCTGCCGGTCCCCGTGCCCGCCAAGCTCCCCGGCGCCGTGCGCCAGCTCAACCTCTCGCCCGGCGGGGTGGGGGCGAACGCGGGCATCCTCAATGCCGCGGTGTCCCCCCGCGGGACGATGGTGGCGTTCTGGTCCGCGGCCACGAACCTGTTCCCCGGCGTGAGCGACGGGCGCAACCACCTGTTCGTCTCGAGCGTGGCCACCGGCCGCGTCATCGGGGTGGTCGACACCAGCTCGACCAACGAGCTGTCGAACGACCCCGACTCGGCCTCGGGGGCGCGCGCGGTGGCCTGGGCGCCCGCCGAGGTGGGGTTCGCGGACTCGCGCTTCATCCTCTTCAGCGCCAGCGCCAGCAACCTCGGCACCACGCCGGCGGGGCCCGGCCCCTGGCTCTGGGCCAAGAACCTGCAGTCCGGCGCCGTGCTGGGCCTGGTCTCGGGCACGAACGAGGCCCGGTGGAGCCCCAACGGCCGGTGGGTCGCCTTCCGGACGGACACCGTCTACGGCGGTGCCGCCACCGACCCCAACGTCGACTCCGACGTGTGGGCGCTTGACCTCGATGCAGTCGACCTGAACGCGAACCTGCACTGCGTGAGCTGCGACGCCACCGGCCACCTGCCGACCGGCAACGGCGCCTCCCCGACCGACTCGTACGAGGTCTCGTGGTCGCCGGACTCCACCCGCGTGATGTTCGACTCCTACGCGCACAGCCTCGTCCCGGGAGACACGAACCTCTCGCGCGACATCTTCGTCAAGAACGTGCTCGGCGGGGGGATCGTGCGGGTCTCCACGTCGGGCGGGGGAGCGCAGGCGGACAACTACTCGGAAGGCGGCACCTGGTCGCCGAACGGCGCGAGCGTCGCCTTCTCGTCCGCGGCCGACAACCTGGTCGCGGGCGACACGAACTCGGCCGTCGACGTGTTCGCCAAGACCCTCGCCACCGGAGCGGTGCGCCTCGTCTCCTCGACCTCGGCGGCCAAGCCCGCCCTGTTCGGCGGCTACCGGCCGCACTGGTCGCAGGACGGCACCCGCATCGCGTTCATGTCCCAGGCGGTGAACCTGCTGCCGGCGCCGCTGCTGGACCCCTCGAACACGGACGTCTACGTGAAGAACCTCGGCACCGGGCGCAACCAGGTGGCCAGCGTGCTCCCGGACGGCCGGTTCGCGAACAACTACTCCAGCGTGTACGAGATGGGTGGCTTCGCGAACAACGCGTGGCTGCCGAACGGCCACGGGCTCGTCTTCGAGTCCGACGCCACGAACCTGGCCGCCACGGACGCGAACGCGTTCGGCCGCGACCTGTTCCTGAAGGTGCTGTAGGGGCCGGTGGCGGGACGAACCCCGCCACCCACCACGCCCGGGAGGCCGCTGTCGGGGGGTCCGGTTAGCCTGGACCCCGCCGCGCCGGCCCGGTGCCGCCGGCCCAGCACCGTTCGCGACCCCCGGAAGGACGCCCGTGGTCGACCGCCTCGTCGTGCGTGGCGCCCGTGAGCACAACCTCAAGGACGTCTCGCTCGACCTGCCCCGCGATGCCCTGATCGTCTTCACGGGCCTGTCCGGCTCGGGCAAGTCGAGCCTGGCGTTCGACACGATCTTCGCCGAGGGACAGCGTCGGTACGTCGAGAGTCTGTCGGCCTACGCCCGCCAGTTCCTCGGGCAGATGGACAAACCCGACGTCGACTTCATCGAAGGCCTCTCTCCGGCGGTCTCTATCGACCAGAAGTCCACCTCGCGCAACCCGAGGTCCACCGTCGGAACCATCACCGAGGTGTACGACTACCTGCGGCTGCTGTTCGCCCGCATCGGCAAGCCGCACTGCCCGGTCTGCGGCCAGCCGATCGCGCGGCAGACCCCGCAGCAGATCGTCGACCGCGTGCTCGAGCTCGACGAGGGAACGCGGTTCCAGGTGCTGTCGCCGGTGGTGCGGGCCCGCAAGGGCGAGTACGCCGACCTCTTCCGCCAGCTGCAGACCCAGGGCTACTCGCGGGCCCGGGTCGACGGGGTGGTGCACTCCCTCGCCGAGCCGCCCACGCTCAAGAAGCAGGAGAAGCACACGATCGAGGTCGTGGTCGACCGTCTCGCGGTCAAGCGGTCCGCGCGTCAGCGGCTGACCGACTCGGTGGAGACCGCTCTCGGGCTCTCCGGGGGCCTCGTCGTGCTCGACTTCGTCGACCTGCCCGAAGGCGACCCGCACCGCGAGCGCACCTTCAGCGAGCACCTGGCGTGCCTCGACGACGACCTCTCGTTCGAGGAGCTCGAGCCGCGGTCATTCTCGTTCAACTCCCCCTTCGGCGCCTGCCCCGAGTGCACGGGCCTGGGCACCCGGATGGAGGTCGACCCGGAGCTCGTCATCCCCGATACCGACCTCACCCTCGCCGAGGGCGCCGTGTCGCCGTGGTCCGGCGGGCACGTGAGCGACTACTTCCTGCGCTTGCTCGACGCCTTGGGCGACGAGCTCGGCTTCGACCTCGACACGCCGTGGTCCAAGCTGCCGGCCAAGGGGCGCAAGGCCATCCTCGAGGGGCACGACCACCAGGTGCACGTGCGGTACAAGAACCGCTACGGGCGCCAGCGCAGCTACCACACCGGCTTCGAAGGAGCCATCCCGTTCGTGCACCGCCGGCACTCCGAGGCCGAGACCGACTCGGGCCGTGAGCGCTTCGAGGGCTACATGCGCGAGGTGCCGTGCCCGGCGTGCACCGGCAGCCGACTCAAGCCGGTCAGCCTGGCCGTCACCGTTGGCGGCAGCTCGATCGCGAGCATCAGCGCTCTTCCGATCGGCGACTGCGCCGAGTTCCTGGGCTCCCTCGAGCTCTCGGCGCGAGACACCCACATCGCCGAGCGCGTGCTCAAGGAGGTCAACGAGCGGCTCAGGTTCCTCATCGACGTCGGTCTCGACTACCTCACCCTCGACCGGGCGGCCGGCACCCTCGCTGGCGGCGAGGCCCAGCGCATCCGGCTGGCCACGCAGATCGGCAGCGGCCTGGTCGGTGTCCTCTACGTGCTGGACGAGCCGAGCATCGGCCTGCACCAGCGCGACAACCGGCGGCTGATCGAGACCCTCGTGCGGCTGCGCGACATCGGCAACACCCTCATCGTCGTCGAGCACGACGAAGACACCATCCGCAAGGCTGACTGGGTGGTCGACATCGGTCCGGGCGCGGGCGAGCACGGCGGACAGGTGGTCGTCAGCGGCACGGTCGACGACCTGCTGTCCAGCCCGCACTCGATCACCGGCGACTACCTGTCCGGGCGCCGGACCATCGAGACGCCGCTGGTACGACGACCCCTCACCCCGGGCCGGGCGTTGCGGGTCGAGGGCGCCACCGAGCACAACCTGCAGGACGTCACGGTCGAGTTCCCGCTCGGGGTGTTCGTCGCGGTCACCGGGGTGTCCGGCTCGGGCAAGTCCACGCTCGTCAACGACGTGCTCTACGCGTCCCTGGCGCGCGAGCTCAACGGGGCCCGAGCCGTGCCGGGCCGACACAAGCGCGTGCGCGGCACCGAGCACCTCGACAAGGTGGTGCACGTCGACCAGAGCCCCATCGGCCGCACGCCGCGATCCAACCCCGCCACGTACACCGGTGTGTTCGACCACATCCGCAAGCTGTTCGCGGAGACCCCCGAGGCGAAGGTACGCGGCTACCAGCAGGGCCGATTCTCCTTCAACGTGAAGGGCGGTCGCTGCGAGGCGTGCGCGGGCGACGGCACCATCAAGATCGAGATGAACTTCCTGCCCGACGTCTACGTGCCGTGCGAGGTGTGCCACGGCGCCCGTTACAACCGCGAGACGCTCGAGGTGCACTTCAAGCACAAGACCATCTCCGAGGTGCTCGACCTGCCGATCGAGGACGCGCTCGAGTTCTTCGAGGCGGTGCCACCGATCGCGCGGCACCTACGGACGCTCGTCGACGTCGGTCTCGGGTACGTGCGTCTGGGCCAGCCCGCTCCCACCCTCTCCGGCGGGGAGGCCCAGCGGGTCAAGCTCTCGTCCGAACTGCAGAAGCGGTCCACGGGCCGCACCGTCTACGTGCTGGACGAGCCCACGACGGGCCTGCACTTCGAAGACATCCGCAAGCTGCTCGGGGTCTTGCAGTCGCTCGTCGACAAGGGCAACACCGTGATCGTGATCGAGCACAACCTCGACGTGGTCAAGCAGGCGGACTGGGTCATCGACATGGGCCCAGAGGGCGGCTTCCGCGGCGGCACGATCGTGGCCGAGGGCACTCCCGAACACCTCGCATCGGTCGGGGGCAGCCACACCGGCACGTTCCTGCGCGACGTGCTCCCGGGGGCGCCAGCCGCCCCGCGCCGCCGCGCCCCGGCCACACCGGCTCGGAAGCGCTCGGCCACTGCGACGACCACGGCGGCGGCCACGTCGACGAAGCGTGCCGCGAGTGCGAAGGTGACGAAGCCCGCACCGCGCGCAGCGGGCTCCGCGCGGCGGGCGGGCCGGTCGGCCTGACACGATGACCACGGCCGTCCCGCCACCCGAAGGAGCAGCACGTGAGCACCAACCCGCCCGCCGATGCCGTCGATCCTGACGCCGTCGCCGCCCGCCTGGTGGCCCGCCGCACCGTCGTGGTCGGCGGCGCCGTGGCCTCCGCGGCGCTGCTGGCCGCGTGCTCGACCTCCAGCACCGCGGTCCTGGCCCCCACCACGGCGGCGAGCCCGCCAGCCGGCGGCGGCCCCTCGTCGTCGCCCGGCGGCGGGGAGGCCGGCGGCGCGACCGTTCTCGGGCCGGTCGAGCAGGTGCCCGTGGGCGCCGGTGCGCTGTTCGACGCGGGTGGCCAGCCGGTCATGGTCACCCAGCCCAGCGCTGGCACCTTCCACGGCTTCTCCGCCGTGTGCCCGCACGAGGGCTGCGTGTGCAACGTGGTCGACCAGGGCGTCATCGTGTGCCCCTGCCACGGCAGCACCTTCTCCATCGAGTCCGGCGACGTGCTCACCCCGCCGGCGCGCTCGGGGCTGCAGCAGGTCGACGTCGCCGTGCAGGGCAGCGACATCGTCCTGGTCTGACCCTCGCCCTAGGGTGGGCCCGTGGCCGACCCGTCGACCTACCGACCGGCGCCCGGCTCGGTGCCCGACGCGCCCGGGGTGTACCGGTTCAGCGACGAGCACGGCCGGGTCGTCTACGTGGGCAAGGCCAAGAGTCTGCGCAGCAGGCTCGCCTCGTACTTCCAGGACCTGTCGGCGCTGCACCCGCGTACCCAGGCGATGGTCACCACGGCCGCGCGGGTCGACTGGACCGTCGTGGCCACCGAGGTCGAGGCTCTCCAGCTCGAGTACTCCTGGATCAAGGAGTTCGACCCGCGCTTCAACGTGCGCTACCGGGACGACAAGTCGTACCCCTACCTCGCGGTCACCGTCTCGGAGGAGTACCCCCGCGTCACGGTGATGCGGGGAGCCAAGCGCAAGGGGGTGCGCTACTTCGGCCCGTACGCCCACGCCTGGGCCATCCGCGAGACAGTCGACCAGCTGCTGCGGGTGTTCCCGGTGCGCACCTGCTCGGCGGGGGTGTTCCGCCGTTCGGGCCAGGTGGGCCGGCCCTGCCTGCTCGGGTACATCGGCAAGTGCTCGGCACCCTGCGTCGCCCGGGTGAGCGCCGAGGAGCACCGCGAGATCGTCGACGACCTCATCGCGTTCCTCGACGGCCGCACGGCCCCGTTCGTGCGCCGGCTCCAGCGCGAGATGCGGCAGGCCTCCGACCGGCAGGACTACGAGCGCGCGGCCCGGCTGCGCGACGACCTCAAGGCCCTCGAGCGAGCCCTCGAGCGCAACGCCGTGGTGCTCGGCGATGGCACCGACGCCGATGTCGTGGCACTCGCAGACGACCCGCTCGAGGCCGCCGCCGCCGTGTTCCACGTGCGCGGGGGACGGGTGCGCGGGCAGCGGGGCTTCGTCGTGGAGAAGGTCGAGGTGCTCGATGACGCGGGCCTCGTCGAGCACCTGCTGCAGCAGCTGTACGGCGGCGAGAGCGGCGCGGCCGTGCCCCGCGAGGTGCTCGTCCCGACCCTGCCGCCCGACCCGCACGCGGTGGAGGAGTGGCTCGCCGGGCTGCGCGGCGGCCGGGTTGAGGTACGGGTGCCCCAGCGCGGCGACAAGCGATCGCTCCTAGAGACCGTGGGGCGAAACGCGTCGCAGTCCCTCGCCCTGCACAAGGTGCGCCGCGCCGGCGACCTCACCGCGCGTTCCCAGGCGCTCGAGGAGCTGCAGGAGGCCCTCGACCTCCCCCAGGCGCCGCTGCGGATCGAGTGCATCGACGTCTCGCACCTGCAGGGCACCGACGTGGTGGCCTCTCTCGTCGTGTTCGAGGACGGCCTGCCCCGCAAGGCCGAGTACCGCCGGTTCACGATCCGGACGGTGGCGGGGCAGGACGACGTCCGCTCGGTGCAGGAGGTCGTCGACCGGCGCTTCCGCCGGTACCTCGCCGAGCGCGAGGACGTCGCCGAGCCCGAGCTCGGGCCGGCCGAGGAGCCCGAGCCGGGCGACCCCGACGCAACGGTGCTCCTGGCCGGGGATGACGCTGCGGCACCGCCACTGCCGGCGCCCACGGCGCCCCTTGCCGGCGAGGTGCCGCGGGGCATCGACCCCACCACCGGGCGCCCGCGCCGGTTCGCGTACCCGCCCCAGCTCCTGGTCATCGACGGCGGGCCGCCGCAGGTGGCCGCCGCGCAGGCGGCGCTCGACGCGCTGGGGATCGACGACGTCGCCGTGTGCGGGCTGGCCAAGCGGCTCGAGGAGGTATGGCTGCCTCGCGACCCCGACCCCGTGGTCCTGCCGCGCACGAGCGAGGGCCTGTACCTGCTCCAGCGGGTCCGCGACGAGGCGCACCGGTTCGCCATCGCCCACCAGCGCCAGCGCCGCAGCAAGCGCCTCGTCGAGAGCCTGCTCGACGACGTCCCGGGCCTGGGGGAGGCCAGGAAGAAGGCACTGCTGCGGCAGTTCGGGTCGCTGCGCCGGCTCCGGCTGGCCACCGTCGACGAGGTGGCCTCGGTGCCCGGCATCGGTCCAGCCACGGCCGCGGCGGTCGTGGCCGCGCTCGAGGCCGATCAGCCGGTCCCGGCCGTGAACGTGACGACGGGGGAGATCATGGACGATGTCGGCCGCGGCACACCCCCCACGACGCCCGTCCCGCCCGCACAGCCCCAGGAGGCACCATGACGGCCCAGCCGGCCGCCCCGCTCGAGCTCGTCATCGTCTCGGGCATGTCCGGGGCCGGACGCTCGACCGCCGCCCGGGCGCTCGAGGACCTCGGCTGGTTCGTCATCGACAACCTGCCGCCGGCGCTGCTGCCGTCCACCATCGAGGTGCTTGCGGGCGACCCGAACACCCGACGAGTCGTGGTCGTCGTCGACGTGCGGGGACGGGTGCTGTTCGACGACCTGCGGCGCACCCTCGACGAAATGCGGGAGACGGGCACCGACGTGCGGGTCATGTTCCTCGAGGCCCCCGACGAGATCCTGGTGCAGCGGTTCGAGTCGAACCGCCGGCCGCACCCGTTGCAGGGCGGTGGTCGGCTCCTCGACGGCCTCACCCGCGAGCGCGAGGTGCTCGCCGAACTGCGCGGCATGGCCGACCTCGTCATCGACACCGGCGGGCTGAACGTGCACGACCTGCGCCGCCGCATCGACGCGGCGTTCCAGGACGATGAGCGGATCAAGCTCCGCGCCACCGTGATGTCCTTCGGCTTCAAGTACGGCATCCCCGTCGACGCCGACTTCGTCGCCGACGTGCGGTTCCTGCCGAACCCGTACTGGGTTCCCGAGCTGCGGCCGCTCACGGGTCGCGACGCACCCGTCAACGACTTCGTCGTGGGAAACGCCGAGGCCCGAGAGTTCCTCGACCGGTACAGCGCCATCCTCGACCTTGTCAGCGACGGGTACCTGCGCGAGGGGAAGCGCTACGTGACGATCGCCGTGGGCTGCACCGGCGGCAAGCACCGCAGCGTCGCGATGGCCGAGAACCTCGCCGCCCGGCTGGTCAAGTCCGGGATGGAGACCCTCGTCATGCACCGCGACCTGGGGCGAGAGTGACCGCGCCGCCGCCCCAGCGGGCCCCCGGGGAGGGCCCAGCCCTGGTGGCGCTCGGCGGCGGGCACGGCCTGGCCGCGAGCCTGCAGGCGCTGCGCCGCATCACGGGCTCTCTCACCGCGGTGGTCGGCGTCGCCGACGACGGCGGGTCCAGCGGCCGACTGCGTCGCGACCTCGGCGTGCTACCCCCGGGCGACCTGCGGATGGCCCTGGCGGCCCTGTGCGGCGACGACGCGTGGGGTTCCACCTGGAGCCGGGTCGTGCAGCACCGGTTCGGCGGCACCGGCGACGTAGCGGGCCACGCGGTCGGGAACCTGCTCATCTCGGCGCTGTGGCAGGAGACCGGAGACGTGGTCGCGGGTCTCGACTGGGTCGCCGCCCTGCTGGGCGCGCAGGGCCGGGTCCTCCCGGTGTCCACCGTGCCGATGGAGATCGTCGCCGAGGTGCGGGGACTCGACCCCGACGATCCCGCGGTGGTCCGCGAGGTCCGGGGGCAGGTCGAGGTGGCCACCACCGCCGGCGTCATCGTGCGGATGGACGTCTCGCCCGCCGCGCCGCCGGCATGCCCCGAGGCGGTCGAGGCCATCGAGGCCGCCGACGCGGTCGTGCTCGGGCCGGGCTCCTGGTACACCTCCGTGCTCCCGCACCTGCGGGTGCCCGGCATCCGGGCCGCCGTGGCCGGCACGGCCGCGCGCCGGATCCTCGTGCTGAACCTCACCCCGCAACCGGGGGAGACCAGCGGCTTCCGGCCCGAGACCCACCTCGAGGTGTTGCACGACCACGTGCCCGAGCTGCGCCTCGATGTCGTCATCGCCGATCCGGCCCACGTGCCGGATCCGGGAGCCCTCACGACCGCCTGCGCGGCCCTGGGCGCGGCGCTCGAGCTCGCCCCGGTCTCCGACGGGAGCGGCCCCACCGCTCGGCACGACCCCCTCGCTCTCGCGGAGGCGTTCCAGCGCGTGCTCGTGGTGCCCGGAACCCATGGCAGGATGCCGACATGGCGATGACGGCGGCGGTGAAGGACGAGCTCTCCCGCCTGGACATCGCCAAGCCGTGCTGTCGCAAGGCCGAGGTCTCCGCGATGCTCCGGTTCGCGGGCGGGCTCCACCTGGTGAGCGGCCACATCGTGGTCGAGGCCGAGCTGGACACGGGCGCGGCAGCGCGCCGGCTGCGCAAGGACATCAAAGACGTCTACGGGCACGACAGCGACCTCGCCGTCGTCCATCCCGGCGGCCTGCGCAAGGGCAACCGCTACCTCGTGCGCGTCGTCGACGGCGGCGACCAGCTGGCCCGCCAGACGGGACTGGTCGACGCCACCGGGCGCCCGGTGCGCGGGCTGCCGCCGGCCGTCGTCAACGGTGCCGTCTGCGACGCCGAGTCGGCCTGGCGGGGCGCGTTCCTGGCCCACGGCTCGCTCACCGAACCCGGCCGCTCGACCGCCCTGGAGATCACCTGCCCCGGGCCCGAGGCGGCGCTCGCCCTGGTCGGGGCGGCCCGGCGCCTGGGCATCTCGGCCAAGGCCCGCGAGGTGCGGGGGGTCGACCGGGTCGTGGTGCGCGACGGCGACGCGATCAGCGCCATGCTGACCCGGCTCGGCGCGCACGAGTCGGTCCTCGCGTGGGAGGAGCGGCGGATGCGCCGCGAGGTGCGAGCTACCGCCAACCGGCTGGCCAACTTCGACGACGCCAACCTGCGCCGGTCGGCCCGGGCGGCGGTGGCAGCGGGCGCGCGGGTGGCCCGGGCGCTGGAGATCCTCGGCGACGAGATCCCCGAGCACCTCGCGGAGGCGGGCAAGCTGCGCCTGGAGCACTCACAGGCCAGCCTCGAAGAGCTCGGCGCCCTCGCCGACCCGCCGATGACCAAGGACGCCGTCGCGGGTCGTATCCGGCGCCTGCTCGCCCTGGCCGACAAGCGTGCGGCCGACCTCGGCATCCCGACACCGAGGACGGCGGTCGCCCCGGACCTGCTCGAGCCGAGTGACGCTTGCCCGGCTGGCCCGGATGGCTGCCTGGGCCGCTGCGATCGGTGTCGTGGTTGCAGCGCTCGCGGGCGCATCCGTCCTGCGGCGCAGGACCCGCGCGGTGCTGACCGCAGACTCGGCACGGACCCGAGGGAGGACACGCGTGACCATCCGCGTGGGAGTCAACGGGTTCGGACGGATCGGGCGCAACTTCTACCGAGCGCTCGCCGAGCAGCAGGTCGGCGGCGTCGTGGGCGACGTCATCCGCGCGGTCGCCGCCGGTGCCGAGCCGATCGAAATCGTGGCGGTCAACGACCTCACCGACACCAAGACGCTGGCGCACCTGCTCAAGTACGACTCGGTCCTGCGGCACGCCTCGGCGCCATGACGTCACGTCCACGGAGGAACTCAACGTCGACGAGCACACCTTCAAGGTCGTTCGCCGAGCGCGACCCAGCGCGCGCTGCCGTGGGGCGACCTCGGCTGCCGACATCGTGATCGAGTCGACCGGCCGCTTCACCGACGCCGACAAGGCGAAGGCCCACCTCGCCGCCGGCGCGAAGAAGGTCATCATCTCGGCGCCCGGCCAAGGGCGAGGACGTCACCATCGTCATGGGCGTCAACGACGACCAATACGACCCCGCCAAGCACCACATCATCTCGAACGCGTCCTGCACGACGAACTGCCTGGCGCCGGTCGGCCAAGGTGCTCGACGGACAGCTTCGGCATCACAACGCGGCCTCATGACCACGATCCACGCGTACACGAACGACCAGGTCATCCTCGACTTCCCGCACAAGGACCTGCGCCGCGCCCGCGCCGCGCGCCATCAACATCATCCCGACCACGACCGGCGCCGCCAAGGCGATCGGCCTGGTGATGCCCGCAGCTGAAGGGCAAGCTCGACGGCTTCTCGATGCGCGTGCCGACCCCGACCGGCTCGGTCGTCGACCTCATCGTCCAGCTGGAGAAGCCGGCCACCAGGACGAGATCAACGCGGCCGTACAAGGCCGCTGCCGAGGGCCCGCTGCAGGGCATCCTCGACGTACACCGAGGACCCGATCGTCTCCACCGACATCGTCAGGATCCGCACTCGTGCATCTTCGACGCGTCCCTGACGAACGTGATCGGCGACCGGGCCAAGGTGCATCGGCTGGTACGACAACGAGTGGGGCTACTCGAACCGCCTCGTCGACCTCGTCGCGCTTCGTCGGCGTCTCGCTCTAGCGCGACGACTGAAGACCACTCGACGACCTCGACGTCGCCGGGCGGCGGGTGCTGGTGCGAGCCGACCTCAACGTGCCGCTCGCCGACGCGGGCGCCGGCGGCGCGCACCATCACCGACGACGGCCGGATCCGGGCCAGCGTCCCCACCATCCGCGCGCTGCCGACGCGCGGCGCGCGGGTGGTGGTGTGCGCGCACCTCGGCCGCCCCAAGGGCGAGCTCGAAGCCCGCAGCTCTCGCTGGCCCCGGTGGCGGTGCGCCTGCGAGCTGCCTCGGGCCGACCCGTCGCCTTCGCCGACGACGTCATCGGGCCGCGCGCGCAGGCGGCCGTCGCCGCGCTCGCGGACGGCGAGGTGGCGCTGCTGGAGAACGTGCGCTTCGACGCGGGCGAGACCAAGAACGACCCGGCCGAGCGGTCGGCTCTGGCCGCCGAGCTCGCCGCCCTGGCCGACCTCTACGTCGATCGACGCCTTCGGCGTGGTGCACCGCGCGCAGGCCTCGAGTCACGGACGGCGTCGCCGGCGGCTGCCGCACGCGGCCGGCCGGCTGCGTCCTCAAGGAACTCGAGGTCTTCGCGCAGGCTGCACGAAGAACCCGGACCGGCCGTACGTCGTCGTGCTCGGCGGCTCGCAAGGTCAGCGACAAGCTGGGCGTCATCGCGCACCTGCTGCCGAAGGTCGACAAGTTGCTCATCGGCGGCGGCATGTGCTTCACCTTCCTCGCCGCGCAGGGGCACGAGGTCGGTGGCTCCCTGCTCGAGGACGACCAGATCGACACCTGCCGAGAGCTGCTCGCCGACGCCCGGGCGACCGGAGTCCTGCTGCCCGTCGACGTGGTGGTGGCCGCCGACGTCACGGCGGACGCGGTGACCAGCGTCGTGGCGCCGACGCCATTCCGGGCGGGATGAAGGGCCTCGACATCGGGCCCGAGACCGTCGCGCCTGTTGCCGAGGCGTCCTGTCCGGCGCCCGGACCGTCTTCTGGAACGGGCCGATGGGCGTCTTCGAGGTCGAGCCGTTCGCCGCGGGCACGCTCGGCGTCGCCGAGCGCGTGGCCGCGGTCGACGGCACCACCGGTGGTCGGCGGCGGCGACTCCGCGGCGGCCGTGAGGCTGCTCGGCCTCGACCCGACATCCTTCACGCACATCTGCACCGGCGGGGGTGCGCGCGCTGGAGTTCCTCGAGGGCAAGACCTTCCCGGCATCGCAGTCCTGGAGCTGACCGGAGTGAGCCTGGCCGGCAGGCCGACGCCCGCTGATGGCCGGCAACTGGAAGATGAACCTCAACCACCTCGAGGCCATCGCTCTCGTGCAGAAGGTGGTGTTCAGCCTCACCGAGGAGGAGCTGTCCGCGGTCGACGTCGTGCTGCCGCCGTTCACCGACATCCGGCGATCCAGACCGCTCGTGGACGCGGACAAGCTGGCCCTGTCGCTACGGCGCCCAGGACCTCTCCGCAGCACGACGCCGGCGCCTACACCGGCGAGGTCAGCGGCGCGATGCTGGCCAAGCTGGGCTGCACCTACGTCGTCGTCGGCCACAGCGAGCGGCGCCAGTACCACGCCGAGAACGACGACGGCTCGTGCCGCGCGAAGGTCGCCGCCGCCTACCGGCACGGACTGTACCCCGATCCTGTGCGTCGGCGAGAGGACTCGAGATCCGTCAGGCCGGCAGAGCAGGTGCCGTCACGCTCGCCCGCTCGACGGCGCCCTCGCGGGCCTGCCGGCCGACCGGGCGCGCAGCTCGTCGTCGCCTACGAGCCGGTCTGGGCCATCGGCACCGGCGAGGTGGCCACGCCCGACGACGCCCAAGAGATGTGCGCAGCGATCCGCACGCGGCTGGCCGAGCTCACTCCGGCGACCTTGCCGATGGCGTGCGGGTGCTCTACGGCGGCTCCGGTGAAGGCCTCCAACGTGGCCGGCGATCATGGCCCAGACCGACGTCGACGGCGCCCTCATCGGTGGAGCCAGCCTCGACCCGGACGAGTTCGTCGCGATCTGCCGGTTCCGCCTGCACCCGCCGGCCGAGTGACGCGCGCGACGGTGCCCCGGGTGCTCCCGGGACCGTCGCCTATCCTGTCCCGGTGCCCGGTTCGTCGGGCGCGCGATGCGCCCGGCCCGCCCTCCAGCGGTCGGCGCGGCGCCGTACGCCAGTGCTCGCCCGTCCGCTCGAGATAGCCCGTCATCTGCTCGTCGCCGGTCCGACCCGAGGAACCACCATGACGCTCGCGCTGGAGATCCTGCTCGTCATCACCAGCATCCTGCTGATCCTGCTCGTCCTGCTGCACCGCGGGAAGGGCGGCGGCCTGTCCGACATGTTCGGCGGCGGTGTCTCGTCCTCGGTGGGCGGCTCGAGCGTCGCGGAGAAGAACCTCGACCGCATCACCATCGGCACGGCCCTCATCTGGGCCGCGTGCATCCTCGGCCTCGGCCTGCTGCTCAAGGGCTGATCGCCGCTCCGCACCGCCGTTCGTCCAACGAAGGGAAAACGTCGTGGCTGGTGGGTCTGCCATCCGGGGAAGCCGGGTCGGAGCCGGACCGATGGGGGAGGCCGAGCGGGGCGACGCCGCCCCCCGGCAGCGCGTCTCCTTCTGGTGCGCGAACGGCCACGAGGCACGTCCGTCGTTCGCCCTCGAGGCCCCGGTGCCGGACACCTGGGACTGCCCGAAGTGCGGCCTCCCAGCGAGCCGCGACGCGGAGAACCCCCCGCCCGCGCCCAGGATCGAGCCGTACAAGACCCACCTGGCGTACGTGAAGGAGCGGCGCGACGACGACGACGGCGAGGCGATCCTCGCGGAGGCGCTCGAGCGGCTCCGCGCCGACCAGCGCTAGGCCCCCCGCGCCGCGCGAGGCCTTCGCGCCCCCGCGGTCAGGGCGACGCGGCCCGCCACAGGGTGCGCGGCATCGCCGCGGCGGCGTCGAGGTCGAGCAGGGCGAGGGTGCGCCTCGTGCCGCGGGCCGCGGCGGCCGGCACCTGCATGGCCCCTGCGCCCGACAGCGCGAGCATCACGGCGGTGGCCTTCTCGGCCCCGCTCGCCACGAGCCACACCTCGCGAGCCCGGTTGATGGTCGGCATCGTGAACGAGATCCGCGTCGGCGGCGGCTTGGGCGACCCCCTCACCCCGCACACGGACCGGTCGTCGTGCAGGGCCGGGTGCTCGGGGAAGAGCGAGGCCACGTGGCCGTCGGGACCCACGCCGAGCAGCAGGATGTCGAAGGCGGGCACCGGGCCGTGGTCCTCCGGCCGGGCGGCCGCGGCCAGATCGTCGGCATACGCGGCCGCCGCCGCGTCGACGTCGTCGCCCCACGCGCCGCCGGCCGCCGGCATGGCGTGCACGTGGTCGGCCGGGATCGGCACGCGGTCGAGCAGCGCCTCTCGCGCACCCGTCTCGTTTCGCTCCGGGTCGCCGGTGGGCACGAAGCGTTCGTCGCTCCACCACACGTGCACCCTGGACCAGTCCACGGCGTCGCGGGCCTGCGACTCGCCCAGCACCGCGAGCGTCGAGGTGCCGATACGCCCTCCGGTGAGCCCCAGGTGCACGACCCGGCCGCCGGCCTGCGCGTCGACGAGAGCGGTGACGAGCCGCGCGGCCACCGAGGCCGCGAGCGTGTCATGGTCGTGCACGACGATGACCTCGGGCGTGCTCACGACGCGGCCTTCTTGCGCGCCGGCCGCTTCGCGGCGGCCTTCGGGGGCGTGGTGGTCGGCGCCTTCTTGACGGGGGCGGCACCCTTCCGCAGCGGCGTCGCCCCCGGCCCCCTGCCCACCCCCTCCAGAGCCGCGGCGTAGGTCTCGTCGGGGTCGAGCCGCCGCAGCTCTTCGGCGAGCAGCTCGGCCAGGGAGCGCCGGGGGAGGGCGACGGTGGACGACGGCTGACCCGGCCGGCTCAGCTGCGCCACCCGGCCGTCGGGCCGCGTCAGGGAGATGTCGCCGTCGCCGGTGATGAACCGGACCCCGGTGATGCCGGGTCCCTCGTCGAAGCGCAGGGTGCACGGTACGCCGAGCCGCTCCCGCAGCCACGAGGCCAGCAGCGGGCCGCTCGGGCTGCCCTCCATCACGCTCACCTCGGTGGCTGTGATGTGCCCTGGTGGCTGGTCGAGGGCGGCGGCGAGCATCGAGCGCCAGGGGGTCAGCCGGGTCCAGGCCAGGTCGGTGTCGCCCGCGCGGTAGCCCTCCTGGCGGGTGAGGAGCGCTCCGAGGGGGTCGTCGACCGCCGCGGCGTCGGTGATGCGGCGCTGCGCGTGCGACCCGATGGGGTCGTCGGCCAGCACCGGCGGCGCCGCCGCGGGCCACCAGGCCACGACCGGCGTGTCGGGCAGCAGCAGCGGGATCGCCACAGATCCGGCGTGGCCCGCCAGCTCGCCGCGCAGCCGCAGCACCGCCACCTCGCCGGGGCCGTCGTCGCCGCCGACGCTGATCTCTGCGTCGAGCCGCGGCTCGACCTTCCCCGGCCGGGGGATGAGCACGATGATCCGCATCGGGTGCTCCCGGGCTGCCGCCGTGGCGGCCTGCACCGCGTCGGCCTGGCTCTCCTCGTCCGAGAGCACGAGCAGCGTGAGCACCATGCCGACCGCCGGCGATCCCATCCGGTGGCGCTGCGAGGCGATCTCCGCGGCGACCGCGTTGCCGGTGGTGTCGTCGAGGCGGATCATGGCCGGCGCCACTGGCGGCCGTCGCGCGCGAGCATCTCGTACGAGCTGCGCGGCCCCCAGCCCCCGCTGCCGTACTGCTCGGGCCGGCCGTTCTCGGCCCAGTGGGCCAGGACCGGGTCGAGGATGCGCCAGCCCATCTCCACCTCCTCGTGCCGGGGGAACAGCGGCGGGTCGCCGAGCAACACGTCGAGGATCAGCCGCTCATACGCCTCCGGGCTCGCCTCGCTGAACGAGTCGCCGTACTGGAAGTCCATGGTCACGTCGCGAACCTCCATCGAGGTGCCCGGCACCTTCGAGCCGAAGCGCACGGTCATGCCCTCGTCCGGCTGGATTCGGAACACGAGCGTGTTGTTGCTGAGCTCCTCGGTGGCCGTCTCGCTGAACGGCAGGTGCGGGGCCCTCTTGAAGACCACCGCCACCTCGGAGACCCGTCGGCCCAGGCGCTTTCCCGTGCGCAGGTAGAACGGTACGCCGGCCCAGCGGCGGGTCTCGATGTCGAGCCGCAGCGCTGCATACGTCTCCGTGGTGGAGTCCGCCGCCACGCCCTGCTCGTCGAGGTACCCGATCACCGGCACGCCGCCCTGCCAGCCGCTCGCGTACTGGCCGCGCGCGGTGTGCAGGTCGAGGTCGTCCGGGAGGTGCACCGCAGAGAGCACCTTCTCCTTCTCCCGTCGCACGGCCTCCGCCGTGAACGACACCGGCTCCTCCATCGCGGTGAGGGCCAGCAGCTGGAGCAGGTGGTTCTGGATGACGTCGCGCGCGGCGCCGATGCCGTCGTAGTAGCCGGCGCGGCTTCCGATGCCGATGTCCTCGGCCATCGTGATCTGCACGTGGTCGACGTAGTTGGAGTTCCAGATCGGCTCGTACAGGTTGTTGGCGAACCGGATCGCCAGCAGGTTCTGCACCGTCTCCTTGCCCAGGTAGTGGTCGATGCGGAACACCGCGCTGGGGGAGAACACGTCGTCGACGACCCGGTTGAGCTCCTGGGCGCTCGCCAGGTCGTGCCCGAACGGCTTCTCGATCACGACGCGCCGCCACGAGCCGTCCGACGCGGTCAGGCCCGACCGCTGCAGCTGCTGCACCACCAGCGGGAAGAACTTCGGCGGGATCGACAGGTAGAAGGCGTGGTTGCCCAGCGTGCCGCGGGCCGCGTCGAGATCGGCCACCACGCGCGCGAGCTCGTCGAAGGCCGCCGAGTCGTCGAAGTCGCCGGCGACGAACCTGATGCCCTCGACGAGCTGGTTCCAGACGTCCTCGCGGAACTCGGTGCGGGCGTGCTCGCGCACGGAGTCGTGGACGATCGCGGCGAAGTCCTGGTCGACCCAGTCGCGCCGGGCGAAGCCCACCAGGGCGAAGCCCGGCGGCAGCAGGCCCCGGTTCGCGAGGTCGTACACCGCGGGCATGATCTTCTTGCGCGACAGGTCGCCGGTGACGCCGAACACCACGAGCCCGCACGGCCCGGCGATCCGGGGGAGCCTGCGGTCCGCGGGGTCCCTCAGGGGGTTCTCGGCCATCCGGCGCCTCAGGCCCCGCGGGCCTGCTGCAACGACGCCTCGATGCTGGCGAGGAGCTGCTCCCACGACTCGACGAACTTCACCAGCCCCTCGTCCTCGAGCACCTTCACCACGTCGGCCTCGGCGATGCCGGCGGCCTCGAGCCCCGCCCACACCGCGGCGCTCGGCGCCACGGTGCCCGAGACGGTGTCGCCGCGCACCACGCCGTGGTCCGCGACGGCCTCGAGGGTGGCCTCGGGCATGGTGTTGACGCAGCCGGGGGCCGCGAGCTCGACCACGTACCGGGTGTCGTCGTAGCGGGGGTCCTTGACGCCGGTCGAGGCCCACAGCGGCCGCTGCGGCTGCGCGCCGGCCGCTGCGAGGGCCCTCCACCGGGGCGAGCCGAGGGCCTCTTCGTAGGCGCCCCAGGCCAGCCGGGCGTTCGCGATGGCGGCCTGGCCGCGCAGCGCCTCCGCTTCGTCCGAGCCGATGGCGTCGATGCGCTTGTCGACCTCGGAGTCGACCCGGCTGACGAAGAACGATGCCACCGACGCGAGCTGCGACAGGTCGTGTCCTGCGGCTTGGGCGTGCTCGAGGCCGGAGAGCCAAGCCTCGAGCACGGCGCGGTATCGCTCGACGGAGAAGATCAGCGTGACGTTCACGCTGATGCCCTCGGCGAGCACCGCGGTGATCGCCGGG
Organism: uncultured Actinomycetes bacterium; assembly: GCA_963778785.1. Lineage (GTDB taxonomy): Bacteria > Actinomycetota > Actinomycetes > S36-B12 > CAIYMF01 > CAVZVV01. The sequence goes on along the minus strand of CAVZVV010000026.1, from coordinate 378,562 downwards.
AGCCCCTCGACGGTGGCGGGGATCTTGATGTACAGGTTCGGGCGGTCGACGGCCCACCACAACGCGCGGGCCTCGGCCACCGTCTCGTCGGTCCGGCGCGCGAGCCGCGGGTCGACCTCGATCGACACCCGCCCGTCGCCGTGGCCCCGGTCGTCGTGCACGACCCGCAGCACGTCGCAGGCGGCCCGCACGTCGAACGCCGTCAGCGCTCGCACGGCCTCGCCCACGTCGACGCCGCGGATCGCGAGGTCGTGCACCTGCGGCACGTACTCCTGCGCCCCCGAGGTGATCGCCTTGTCGAAAATCGTCGGGTTCGTCGTGACGCCCACCACATACGACCCGGCGACGAGGTCGGCCAGACCGCCGGACGCGATGCGGTGGCGGTCGAGGTCGTCGAGCCAGATCGAGACCCCGGTGTCCGAGAGCTCAGCGAGCGGGTTGGTCATGGTCGTACCTCCTCCCGCGACCCTAGCCGGGCACGTCGGCCCCCGCCCCCAAGACCGCCCCGAGCGTCCATCAACGCCACACCCCCCACGTTCCCCCCGCCCCGTCCGTTGATCCATGGCACGGACCAACCGACCATCGACGAGCCCCCCATGGCCCCCTCAACGGGCTTCTCGGCCATGCCATGGATCAACGGACGAGTGGGGGCCGGGAGGGTGGGAGGGGCTGGGTGGAGCGGGTCAGCCGGCAGAGAGGCTGGCGCGGGCGGCGGTGACGACGGCGCCGGGTGTGAAGCCGAACTGGTCGAACAGCACCTGCGCGTCAGCGGACGCGCCGAAGTGCTCGAGGCTCACGCACCTGCCCCGCGTGCCCACGAACTTCCACCATCCCTGCGCGATGCCTGCCTCCACCGAGACGCGGGCAGTGACCGAGCGGGGCAGCACCGCGTCGCGGTACTCCTGCGGCTCGGCCTCGAACCACTCGACGCACGGCATCGAGACGACGCGGGTGGGAGTGCCCTCAGATTGCAGCACGTCGCGCGCGGCGAGGGCGACCGACACCTCGGACCCCGTGGCGATGAGGATGGCCGCGGGCGAGCCGCCCTCGGCCTCGGCGAGGACGTACCCACCGCGGGCGACGCCCTCGGCCGCGCCGAGCCGGCCGCGGTCGAGGGTGGGCAGGCCCTGCCGCGACAGGACCATCCCGGCGGGGCCACGGCGCCGGAGCACCTCGACCCAGGCGGCCGCCGTCTCGGTGGCGTCCGCCGGGCGGACGATGGCGAGCCCCGGCATCGCTCGCAGCGCCCAGAGGTGCTCGACCGGCTGGTGGGTGGGTCCGTCCTCGCCGAGGCCGATGCTGTCGTGGGTCCACACGAACGTGACGTCGGTCTGCATGAGGGCCGCAAGCCGCACCGCACCGCGCATGTAGTCGCTGAACACCAGGAAGGTGCCGCCGAACGGGCGAAGCAGCCCTGACAGGGACATCCCGTTGAGGATCGCGCCCATCGCGTGCTCACGGATGCCGAAGTGCAGGATGCGCCCGTACGGCGACTGGGCTCCGGAGAACGGAGAGGTGGCCTTCACCCGGGTGTCGGGGGGCAGGAAGGATGGCGCCCCTTCGATGGTCGTGAGGTTGCTCTCGGCCAGGTCGGCCGAACCGCCGACGAACTCCGGCAGTGCCGCCGCGATCGCCTGGATCACCGTGCTGGACGCCTTGCGGGTGGCGATGGACGACCCCGGCTCGAAGGCGGGCAGCGCGATCGGCGGGAGGTCGCCGGACACGAGCCGGTCGAGCAGCGCCGCCTGATCCGGGTGCGCGGCCCGCCAGTCCTGGTACCGCGCGTCCCAGCCGGCGCGAAGGGCGGCGCCCCGCTCGCCGACCTCACGGGCGTGCGCGAGCACGTCCTCATCGACCTGGAACGACCGGGCGGGGTCGAATCCCAGGATGGTCTTGGTGGCCGCCACCTCGTCGGCGCCGAGGGCTGAGCCGTGCGCGGCGTAGGTGTCCTGCTTGGTGGGCGCAGGCCAGCCGATGATCGTGCGCAGCCTGATGAACGAGGGCCGCTCGGTCTCGGAGCGCGCGGCCTCCATCGCGGCCGCGAGCCCCGGGACGTCGACAGACCCGTCCTGGCCCAGGCCGACCTCGAGCGTGTGCCAGCCGTAGGCGGCGTAGCGCGCGACGACGTCCTCGGTGAACGCGATGGCGGTGTCGTCCTCGATCGAGATGCGGTTGTCGTCCCAGATGACCGTGAGGTTGCCGAGCTTCTGCGTGCCGGCAAGCGACGACGCCTCGGAGGTGATGCCCTCCTCGAGGTCGCCGTCGGAGACGAACACCCACACGTGGTGGTCGAACACGCTCGCGCCGGCGGCGGCGTGCGGGTCGAGCAGGCCGCGTTCGTAGCGGGCGCCCATGGCCATGCCCACCGCGGTGGCCAGGCCTTGGCCCAGCGGTCCCGTGGTGGTCTCGACACCGATCGTGTGGCCGTGCTCGGGGTGGCCAGGGGTGAGCGACCCCCAGGTGCGGAACGACTCGAGGTCCTCGAGCGACAGCCCATACCCCGACAGGTACAGCTGGAGGTAGAGCGTGAGGCTGGAGTGACCGCACGACAGGACGAACCGGTCGCGGCCGAGCCACTGCGGGTCGGCCGGGTCGTGGCGCAGGAACCGCTGGAACAGCAGGTAGGCCGCGGGAGCCAGGCTCATGGCCGTGCCCGGGTGGCCGTTCCCGACCTTCTGGACGGCGTCCATGGCCAGCACCCGGACGGTGTCGACGGCCCGGGTGTCGATGTCTGACCACTCCAGGGTGCTCACGGCGGCCTCTTCCTCGCAGGGGGTCGGGAGCGGGACCCGGATCCGGGCGCCCGTCGGCGGCAGCCTACCGACGCGATGCGCCGGGCACCGGCCGGAGCGGTTACCCTCGTGGCGTGACAGCCGTGGAGCCGGGGAACGCCTCGAGGCGCGTCGCACCCGGCTCGGGCTCGGGCGCCGCCGCCCGCCCCGGCGTCGCCGGCACGATGCGGGCCTACCTGGCCCTGACGAAGCCGCGCATCATCGAGCTGCTCCTCGTCACCACGATCCCCACCATGTTCCTGGCCGCGGGCGGCCTACCGCCGGCCGGCGTCATGGTGGCCACGCTCGTCGGCGGCACCCTCGCGGCAGGCGGCGCGAACACGCTCAACCAGTACCTCGACCGCGACATCGACACGTTGATGGTGCGCACCGGTCGGCGCCCGCTGGTGACCGGCGACGTCACCCCACGTGCTGCCCTCGTCTTCGGGCTCGTGCTGTCGGTGCTGTCGGTGGCCTGGCTGGTCCGGCTCGTGAACGTGCCGGCCGCGGTGCTCGCGGCCAGCGCGATCCTCTTCTACGTCGTCGTGTACACCCTCGGGCTCAAGCGGCGAACCCCGCAGAACATTGTGTGGGGCGGGGCTGCGGGCTGCTTCCCCGTGCTCATCGGCTGGGTGGCCGTCACCGGTACCCTCGCGTGGCCGCCGCTCGTGCTCTTCCTCGTCGTGTTCTTCTGGACCCCGCCGCACTACTGGCCGCTGTCCCTGCGGTTCGTCGACGACTACGCCGCCGCGGGCGTGCCGATGCTGCCGGTGGTCGAGTCACCGCTGGGCGTGGCCCGGCGCATCGTCGCGTACACCTGGGCGATGGTCGCGGTGTCCCTGCTGCTCGTGCCCGTCGGTGGCATGGGGCCGGTGTACGCCGTGGCTGCCGCTGTGCTCGGCGCCGGATTCCTCGTCGAGTCGTATGCGCTGCTGCACCGGGTCCGCCGCGGCGACGTCGACCCGAAGGCGATGCGGCTCTTCCACGGCTCGATCAGCTATCTCGCGCTGCTCTTCCTCGCCGTCGCCATCGACCCGTTCCTCTTCTAGCCATCCCGGAAGCCCCGCGTGGCGGGGTCAGTAGGGCGTCGCCGAACAAGGGCCGATGGACTCCTGACCTGGGGCGCTTCGCAGGTCACGCTGGCAGTGCTCCCAGAAGAGGGGAGGCGCCGTGATCGTCCCCCAGGACGACCCCCGCCAGCCGGCCGGGCGTGCCCGCGGCCGGTGCTGTGCTGCCCCCGCGGCCCGCCCGTACCCCCTCGCCACCTTCGCGATCGCGACGGATGTGACATGACCGACACCCAGCCTGCGTTCCCCGGCCTCCCCGACGTCGTGAGCGGCAACGCCGCGGTCGCACACGTGATGCGCCACGTGTGTGGAGGGGTGATCGGGTACCCGATCACCCCGTCGACCGAGATCTCCGAGCTCTACGAGGCCGCCCGGGCCGAGGGCGGGGTCAACGTGTGGGGCAGGCATCCGTTCTTCTTCGAGCCCGAGGGCGAGCACTCAGCCCAGAGCGGTGCGCTCGGGGCGGCGCTCACGGGCGGGCAGTACGTCTCCAACGCGTCCTCGAGCCAAGGGATCCTGTACGCGATGGAGTCGCACTACGTGACCGTCGGGAAGAAGGTCGGCGGGTTCGTCCTGCAGGTGGCCGCACGCGTGGTCTCCAAGCACTCGCTCAACGTGATGGCCGGGCACGACGACGTCTACGCCCTGCTTTCGTCGGGCTACACCGTCCTGTTCGGCTCCAACCCGCAGGAGGCGGCCGACCTCGCTGCCATCGCCTACCGCACGTCTGCGCTCTCGCTCATCCCCGTGGCCAACGCGATGGACGGCTTCTCGACCAGCCACATGCTCAGCGAGGCGTGCCTGCCAGAGCCCGAGCTGCTCAAGACCTACCTAGGCGACCCCGCCGGCCGCATCCCGTGCCCGACCGTGGCACAGGACGTGCTCTTCGGGGCGAAGGGCAGGGTCGCACAGCTGCTGGGCTACCTCGACAACCACCGCGACGACGTGCCCGCGTCAGACCTCGAGATCCTCCGCGACCACCTGCGGTCGCACGCGGACAAGGTCGAGCGCGACGGTTCCGGCGACCTGGTCGACGAGACCCTCCTGTGGGTCCCCGACGAGCTTCAGGGCCCGTGGCGCCGGCAGTGGGTGAACGCGTACGAGAAGGGGACCCGCCAGCTCGTCCCCGCGCTCGTCGACCCCGACAACCCCGGCCTGACCGGCCCGGTCCAGAACCAGCCCGACTTCCAGGCAGGCGCGGTCGACCACCGCACGCACTTCGCCAGCGCCGTTCCCGGCCTCGTCCGCGGGGCCATGGACGAGTACGCCGCGCTCACCGGCCGTGCCTACGGCCCCGTGCTGGCCTACGACTGCCACGACGCGGACTACGTCATGGTCGGCCTCGGCTCCGTCACCGACGACGTGCGCGCGGTGCTCCCCGTGCTCAGGGCCCAGGGCCTCAAGGTCGGTGTCGTCTCGGTCAAGCTGCTGCAGCCGTTCCCCGAGGCCGAGCTCGTCGACGCGCTACGGACCGCCGAGGCCGTGATGGTGCTCGAGCGCAGCGACCACACTGCGCTCACCTCGCTCGTCACCCAGGCGCTCTTCAAGGCCACGGCCAACGCCCGCGAGCCGCAGCACCAGGGCGTGCCGGCCATCGCCAGGGCTCCGCGGCTCAGCACCGCGATCTTCGGTCTTGGGGGACACGACCTCCAGCCGCGGCATCTCATCGCGGCCTACCGGCTCATGGCCGAAGGTACGGGCGCGCCCCTGATCTACCTGGGGTCGCAGTTCTTCTCCACCGACCCCGACCCGCACACCGGCGAGATCCAGGACCGGCTGAGGGCGGCCTATCCCGAGACCCAGTTCATGGCCCTCGTGACCGACCCGAACCCGGTGCTGCTGCCTCCCGACGCGCTGCGCATCCGGTTCCATTCCGTCGGGGGCTACGGCACGATCGCCACCGGCAAGCTGCTCACGGACATCCTGGCGGGCGTCCTGGGCATGCACTCGAAGTCGGCTCCCAAGTACGGCTCGGAGAAGAGCGGCGCGCCGACGAACTACTACATCACGCTAAGCCCGGAGCCTGTGCTGCTCACGAACGCCGAGCTCGAGGACGTCGAGATCGTCGTGTCGCCCGACCACAAGTCGTTCATCCACACCAACCCGCTCAAGGGGCTGGTCGAGGGTGGCACGTTCATCCTGCAGTCCGACCTCTCGCCCGCGGACGTGTGGCGCGAGCTACCGACGTACGCCCGCCGTACCATCCGCGGCAAGCGGATCCGCTTCTTCGTCGTCGACGCCTTCAGCGTCGCGAGGAAGCACGCCCCGCGCCCCGAGCTCGAGCTGCGCATGATGGGCATCGCGTTCATCGGTGCGGTGGTGGGCCACGTCGACCAGATCACCCAGGGAGCCAGTGCGCAGGCCATCGACGAGAAGGTGATGGCGCAGATCGCCCACAAGTTCGGCTCGAAGGGCGACGCGGTCGTCGAGGGCAACATGGACGTCATCCGCGAGGGCATGGAGGCCGCCCGTGCGGTCGATTACGACGCCCCGGAGTTCCTCGCGATCGAGGCGGAGCCCGGGCCGGCCCGCACCCTGCTCTCGGTCGCGCTGTCGGCCACCATGTGCACCAGCCCCACCGCCGCGGCCACGAGCGGGCTGTTCGACCCCGGCTACTACGAAGACCTCGTGGCGCGGCCCTTCCGCGAGGGCACGATCGCCGAGGCGCCGGTGCTGCCCGGCATCGGCCTGTTCATGCCCGCCGGCAGCGCCGCGTCGAAGGACAAGGGGCTGTTCCGGCTCACCGTGCCGGAGTTCCACGTCGACACCTGCACCGGCTGCCTGGAGTGTGCCCTCGTCTGCCCCGATGCGGCGATCCCGAACAGCATCCACGAGATCCACGACCTGCTGCTGATCGGCATCGCGGAGCTCGACGTCGAAGAAGCGCAGCGGGAGGCGCTGCGGGCGCAGGCCTACGCCCTCGCGGAGCGGGTGCGCGAGGCCTACCGCCAGGACAAGACCCCGCGGCCGTTCCACGACGTCGTCGCCGCGTGCCTGCCCGATGTCGACGCGGACCGGCCCACTCAGCGCGCCCACCTCGAGCGGCTGGTCCGGCAGCTCGCGGTCTTCCCGGTGGCCCGCACCCGGCCCTTCTTCGACGCGATGGAGTCCGACGTCCCGGGCACCGGCGGCCTCTTCTCGGCCACCATCGACCCGTGGAAGTGCACCGGATGCCTCGAGTGCATCGAGGTGTGCGGTCCCGGGGCGCTCACCCCCTGGTCCAGGACGACGCCGTCCTGGCCTCCCTGCAACGGCGGTTCGAGGTGCTGACCCGCCTGCCCGTCACGGCGAAGCGGTTCTTCGCCGGCTCGACCTCGCCGGAGGGAGACCTCAAGCGCCTCCTGCTCGACCGGCCGAACTTCTACGCCACGTCCGGCGGACACGGCGGATGCCGTGGCTGCGGCGAGGTCACCGCGATCCGGTTGGTCATGGCCACCAGCCACGCCGTCGGCGAGGAGCGCCGGCGGGCGCACCTGGGTGAGCTCGTCGAGGTCGTCGACCGGCTGCGGGCCAAGCGCGACTCGCTCGACCCCCACGAGTCCGAGCGCCGAGATCGGATCGACGCGGCGCTCGCCGACCTGGAGCGCCGGCTCTACCTCGTCGAGGGTGGCCCGACCGGGCACGGTCCCTCGTCGACGGTCATCGCCAACGCCACCGGATGCAGCAGCGTGTACGCGTCGACGATTCCGTTCAACGCCTACCTCGATCCGTGGGTCAACAGCCTGTTCCAGGACGCCCAGCCGCTGGCCAAGGGCATCTTCGAGGGGCTCGCGGCCCACGCCGTACCCGCCGTACGGGCGATGCGCGTGGCGCGGCTCGAGCTGGACGACGCCTACGACCCAGTCGCGCACGACGTCCCCTTGAGGATGCTCTCGTGGGAGGGTTTCACCCAGGCCGAGCGCGACGTCCTGCCGACGGTGCTGACCATCGGCGGGGACGGCGCGACGTTCGACATCGGCTTCGGTGCCCTGTCGCGCATCCTGGCCAGTGCCACGCCCATCAAGGTGCTGGTGCTCAACTCCGGCGTGTACTCCAACACCGGCGGCCAGGCGTCGACGGCCAGCTTCATGGGCCAGGACTCCGATCTCGCGCGATTCGGCGGCGCCCACCACGGCAAGCACGAGGCGCGCAAGGAGCTCGGCCTGCTCTCGTCCTTCCATCCTGACGTGTTCGCCTGCGCGACGAGCACCGCCCTACACGGTCATTTCCTGCACGCGACCCTGCGGATGATCGACTACCCGGCGCCCGCCGTCATGGACGTCTACACCCCGTGCGGGAGCGAGCACGGCGTCCCCGAGTCGTCGTCGAACGCGCGGGCGCGGCTGGCCGTGGAGAGCCGCATGCACCCCCTCTTCGTGCACGACCCGCGTGACGGCGACACGCTGCGCGAGCGGTTCTCGCTCGACGGCAACCCGGACGTCGGCTCGACGTGGACCACGTCGACGCTGCAGTACGTCGACGACGACGGACGCGTGCAGCTGATGACGACGCCGCTGACGCCGGCGGAGTTCGCGCTGGGCGAGGTGCGGTTCAGGAAGCAGTTCCGGCGCGTGACGACCGAGGAGGAGGGGTCGGCCCTGGCGATCGACGAGTACGTCGCCCTCCCAGCCGGCGAGCGGGCGGGACACCTGCCGTTCGTGTTCGCCACCGACGACGACCGCCGCCTCATCAAGGTCGCCTGCTCGGCCGCGATCGTCGCGCTCGTGGAGGACCGGCGCCGCTACTGGCAGACGCTGCAGTTCCTCGCCGGCGTGCGCGAGGCACAGCTCACCGCGCTGGCGGAGGCCGACCTCGCGACCATGAAGGAGCAGTACGAGCTGGCGGCGCGCCAGCGAGAGGACTCCCTCGACGACATCGCCAGGGTGATGTCGGAGCTGGCGACCACCAGTCGGGCACCGGCAGGCATCGGCGGGGTCCTCCCGTCTGCCCAGGGGGATGGGGGCGCCGCGGCGGCCGCACCCGGGCCGGCGTCGGCACCGGTCGCCGTGGTCGACGCGGCGGTGTGGCTCGATCCCGCCGACGTGGCGCTCTGCAACGACTGCGGCACGTGCTACCAGGAGCTGCCGATGTTCTTCGAGAAGGCCACCGAGATCATCGACGGCGAGGTGCGCCAGGTCGCCCGGATGGTCCCCGGCGCCACCGAGACCGTCCAGGTCACGCCGGAGATCCAGAGGCGGATCGACCGCGTGCGCAAGACGTGCGACGGGGAGATCATCCGATGACGACGGCCGACCCACGGGCCGCGGAACGCGACGACCTGCGGCGCTACCTCGAGGCCAGCGGCATGCTCGTGAGCAGCCTCGAGCAGGTCACGCTGCTCGAGACCTCCGAGCCCGTGACCTCCTTCCACCACCAGCTCGAGATCCTGAGGCGACGGCTGGTCGCCGAGCCGCGAGCTTTCCGCGACCTGTTCATCACCGAAGGCATGGCTGCGGTCGCGTGGGAGTTCCAGCAGCCCGAGCTCGGTGAGGATTTCGTCAGGACGCTGTGGGACTCGCTGCTGCGCGACGACGCGGGCAGCACGGTGCTCATGCGCTTCCTGTGGGACCTCCCGCTCGGCAAGAAGCGCGCCTTCATCCGCGGCCTGGACGCACACCTGTCCGACCGGTACCCGATGTTCGCCGGGCTCTCGGTGGACTGGCCCTCTCGCAACGGCATCCCGCCATACATCCGGGCGGCCGAGGTCCGTACGCACGACTTCGGCCTCGTGAACCAGGGCTACCTCGGGTACACCGAGCAGGGCTACACCCGCCGGGAGGTCGACCTGTTCGTGTGGCTCGAAGTGATGCGGGACAAGCAGTGCGAGGAGAAGCCGTGCGAGCTCGGCGTGTTCCTTGCCGACCATCGCGAGCCGCAGGGCGGCTGCCCCGTCTCGATCCACATCCCACAGGTGCTCGACCTGATCGGCCGGGGCCGCTTCCACGAGGCGCTCGAGCTCATGGAGGCCAGCAACCCGCTCCCCGACGTGACCGGCCGCGTGTGCCCGCAGGAGCTGCAGTGCCAGGGCGTGTGCCTGCAGAAGCTGCCCATCGCGATCGGACAGCTCGAGTGGTTCCTGCCCGAGCGCGAGAAGCTCGTCGACCCCGACGCCGCCGCGCGGCGGTTCGCCGGGCATCGCGACCCCTGGCACGCCGCCACGCGGCCACCGGTGGCCATCGTCGGATCCGGTCCCGCCGGCCTCATCAACGCCTACCTCCTGTCGGCCGAGGGTTTCCCGGTCACGGTGTTCGAGGCGTTCCACGCGCTCGGCGGTGTGCTGCGGTACGGCATCCCCGAGTTCCGGCTGCCGAACGAGCTCATCGACGACGTCGTCGCGAAGGTCCAGATGCTCGGCGGCCGGTTCGTCGAGAACTTCGTCGTGGGCAAGACAGCGACCCTGCAGGACCTGCGGGACGCGGGCTTCTGGAAGGTCTTCGTCGGCACCGGCGCGGGTCTGCCCCGCTTCCTCAACGTGCCAGGCGAGCACCTGCTGAACGTCATGTCGGCCAACGAGTTCCTCACGCGCGTCAACCTCATGCAGGGCCTGCGCCCCGACCACGAGACTCCGCTCCCCGAGACCGAGGGCAGGCAGGTGCTGGTCATCGGCGGCGGCAACACCGCGATGGACGCCGCGCGCACCGCACGACGTCTCGGCGGCACGGTCACCATCGTCTACCGACGCACCCGCACCGAGATGCCCGCACGCGTCGAGGAGCTCGAGCACGCGCTCGAGGAGGGAATCGCTCTCAGGGTGCTGCGGTCGCCGTCGGAGTTCGTCGGCGACGACGCGTCCGGGTTCGTCTCGGCGGCCACGCTCGACATCATGGAGCTCGGCGAGCCGGACGGCTCGGGGCGCCGCCGGCCGGTCGCCACCGGGCGCACGGAGACCATCTCCGCCAACCTGGTCATCATGGCGCTAGGCAACGACGCAAACCCGATCATCAAGGACTCCGAGCCCCGCCTGCAGGTATCGAGGTGGGGCACCATCGACCTCGACCACCGCGGATCGCAGGAGACGACCCTCTCGGGCGTCTACACCGGCGGTGACGCCGCTCGCGGCGGCTCGACCGCCATCCTCGCGGCCGGCGACGGCCAGGCGGCGGCCCAGGAGATCCTCGGGGCCGGCGACCTCTCGCCCGAGGAGGTGCGCGCCCGCGTCTCGTCGGCCCGCACGTTCACCGATCTCGCCGCCACCGTGCCCACGATCCTGGCGGCATCGCCGCTCAGCGACGGCATCGTGGAGTTCACCGTGCGGGCCCCCCTGATCGCGCGCGCGGCCCGGGCCGGTCAGTTCGTCCGCGTGCTGCCCGGGCCAGGCGGCGAGCTCGTCCCGTTGACGCTGGCCGACTGGGACGCCGATGCGGGCACGATCACTCTGGTCGTGCAGGGAGTCGGCACGAGCAGCGTCGAGATCAACCGAATGGCCGCGGGCGACTGCTTCTCGGGCGTGGCCGGGCCGCTGGGCCGCCCGAGCGAGGTGCGCAGCGCCCACGCCGAGTCGACGGTGGTGTTCACGGCCGGAGGCCTCGGGCTGCCGCCGGCCTTCCCGATCGTGCGCGAGCACCTCGCGGCGGGCCACCACGTCACCCTCGTCGCCGGCTTCCGCTCGCGCGACCTCATGTTCTGGACCGGTGCCGACGACCGGGTGGGCCGGCTGAAGGCGGAGCACGGTGATCGCCTCGACCTCGTGTACGCCACGAACGACGGCACGTTCGGCTTCCACGGCTTCGTCACCGGGCCGCTCGAGCAGATGCTCGTGGCGGCGGACTGCGGCGGGGGCCGCGCCGTCACGGAGGTGATCACGATCGGGCCGCCGCTGATGATGCGGGCCGTGAGCGACCTCACCGCCAGGTACGGCGTGCCCTGCGTGGCGAGCCTCAACTCGATCATGGTGGATGCCACCGGCATGTGCGGCGCGTGCATGGTGCCGGTCGTGGTCGACGGCCGGGTGGTGCGCAAGCATGCGTGCATCGATGGGCCCGAGATCGACGCGCACGTCATCGACTGGGACAAGTTCCTGCCGCGGTTCGGCCTGTTCCGCGCGCAGGAGCAGCGGAGCAGGGCCGCGCACGGACTCGTCTGACCCGGCCGCGCCACGCTGTCACGGCTGGGTCAGACGATCCCGGGACCCTTTCAGGTCTCGAGAGAGATCGCGTCCTGCTCGCTGTCGACGTCCTCCCAGGAGGGGGCGGCGTCGTGGTCGGACCGGGGGTCGGGAATCTCGGCCTGCTGGCTCTCCTCGGCCCGGTCCAGGTGCAGGAACGTCGAGGTGCTCATATCTCCACGTTAGGACGAGCGACCCCACGGAACAGGGTCTTTGGTCCTGGCCCGCGCGGTGGCCACGGCACTCTCGCTACCGGCGCCGCTTCTCCGAGGTCCGGCGCGACGCACGCGCGCCGGACGTCGCGCCAGCCGCAGCCTGCACCGGCCCGAGCAGCATGATCGCCGCCGCCCCGGAGAGATGCTCGGACTGTCCGACCACGAAGCTCCCGCCGCTGCGCTCGGCCGTGCGCCGGGCGATGTCCAGGCCCAGCCCGGTCGAGCCCGTACCCGACGTGCCGCGCTCGACCACCGGGTGCGCCGGGTAGCCGGGACCCGCATCCTCGACCGTGAGCCTGGCCCCGCCGCCGCCTCCGACCGGCTCGAGCACGACCTGAAGAGCGGCGCCGTCCGGGGTGTGGGCGAACACGTTGCCCAGCAAGGCGTCGACGGCTTCGCCCAGGTCGCCGGACGCGCACCGCACGGGCAGCGGCACCTCCGGGCTCGTCACGGAGTAGGGCCGACCTTGGTCCTCGGCGAGCACGGACCAGAATCCGGTGCGCTCGCGGACGACCGCCACCGCGTCGCACGACACCGTGACGCCCTCGCGGACCGGGCGCCTCGCCTCGTGGATGACCTCGTCGACCGCCCGGTGCAGCCGGTCGACGTCGGCCACCATCCGGTCGCGCTCGGCGGCGTCGTGCAGGGAGTCGGCGTCGAGCGACAGTGCGGTGACGGGCGTGCGCAGCCGGTGGGCGAGGTCGGCGACCTCCTCGCGCTCGCCCCGGAGCAGCTCGTCGATGCGGTCGGCGAGCCGGTTGAGCAGGGTGCCCACGTTGCGGATCTCCGGCGGGCCCGCGGGTTCGACCCTGGCGGTGAGGTCGCCGGAGCCGAGCCGGTCGGCCGTGTCGGCCAGCGCCCGGATCGGCACGAGGAACGAGCGCGCCAGCCGCCAGGTGACAAGACCGGCGACGAGCATCAAGACGAGGCCGAGGCCCGTGAGGACGAGCCGGGCCTGGAACACCCCGCGCGAGACGTCTTCGCCGGGGATGACGTACCGCACGACGCTGACGCCCTGCGCGGGGGAGGCTCCCACCGCGGCGGCGTAGAGCACCTCGTCGTCGCCCTCGTTGCGGAAGAAGGTGCGCCCGCGGCGGGCCAGGTCGACCGCCTCGTTGGGTGCAGCGGGGACCCCCAGCACCGTGCCGTCCGGGAGGAACACGGTGAGCTCGCCGCGGCTCTTGGACGCCGTGTTCTGGACGAGGGCGTCGACCTGGTCCGGCGGCACGAGCGGGAGCTGGTTGACCAGCGGCTGCACCGCGATGACCGCCTCGCGCTGCGCCTGCGCCTCCACGAGATTGCCCACGGTGATGAGCAGGGGCACCAGGAATCCCAGCATCACCAGCGTGGTCGAGGCCAGGAAGGTGAGCAGGATGCGCCGGGTCATCGCGGCTCTGGATCAGCGCCCGGGTCGACGAGCTTGACGCCGACACCACGCACCGTCACGAGGTACTTGGGCTCCTGCGCGGACTCGCCGAGCTTGCGCCGCAGCCACGAAAGGTGGACGTCGACGGTCTTGTCGGCGCCGCCGTACGGCAGACGCCACACCTCGGCCAGCAGCTCGCGCTTCGTCACGACCTCGCCAGGGCGGGCGGCGAGGTAGGCCAACAGGTCGAACTCGCGTGGTGCGAGCTCGAGCAGGGTGCCGTCCAGGGAGGCGACCCGGGCACGGGTGTCGACGAGGAGCCCGTCGACCTGGTGCACGCGGGGCGCGTCGTCGTCGCGGGAGCGTCGCAGCACCGCGCGGATCCGCGCGTCCAGGGCGGCGGCCGCGAACGGCTTGACGACGTAGTCGTCGGCTCCGGCGTCGAGGGCCCGCACCACCTGGGCGTCGTCGTCGCGGGCGGTCGCCACGATGACGGGCACCTGGGACACGGCCCGGAGCATCCGCAGCAGCTCGACCCCGTCGAGGTCGGGCAGGCCCGAGGTCCAGGATGACCAGGTCGGGCTGCTCGGCCAAGGCCGTCTGGAGGCCGGTCATGGCGTCGCCGGCGGACGTCACGGCATGGCCGAGGTCGCCCATCGCCCTGATGAGCGCGGAACGGATGCCGGGGTCGTCCTCGACGACCAGAAGGGTTGCCACGCGCACACGTTAACCATCCCTGAACCCGACTCGCGCCAGTCGCCGCGCCGGACCACCGGCTCAAGGGGCCTCCGGACGCGCCTTGGTGGCGTCTTAGCACAGGCTTAAGGTGTTCCGATTTCCACCGGAGTCCCTCATGGGCGACACTGGGCCCGTGCCTCGTCCCCTGACGATCATCGCCCTGTGGCTCACCCTCGCGGTGGGCTCCGCGGGCATCGGCGTGGCCACCGTCGGCTTCCTGAGCCAGAGCGTCGGCGACGTCGTGGCGGCCCCCCTGTCCAGCCAGGAGGTCCAGCGGGCCCTCGAGGACGAAGAGGTCGCCGGCGCCCTGCCGGCGGTGTCAGGCCTCCCGGTCGCCCCGGTCGCGGCCACCGTGGCGCGCACGTCCGTGGTGGCGCGCACGACCGAGCCGGCCGACGAGACCACCACCTCAAGGACGGCCACCTCGGCCCGGGTCCGCGGGAGCACCGCTGCGGCCACCGCCAGCACGCAGGCGGCCGAGCACTCGACCAGCAGCGCCAGCTCCTCGAAGTCGAGCGACGGCGAGCACTCCTCGTCCCGCCCCACCACGTCCCGCTCGCCGCGTCCCACCCACTCGGAGACCGACGAGCCGTCGCACACCCGGCACAGTTCGCGTACGCCGAGCCCGACCACCTCGTCGCCCGACGCCCGCGTGGAGACGACCAAGACGCCCGAGCCGGTCATGACCAAGGGCCCCGGCAACAAGTAGGCGCTCGCGTCCCGGGCGGCCTCCATCGACCGTGACCGGATCGACGGTGACCGGATCGACGGGAACGGGAGCGTCAGGCCGCTGCTGCGATCGCGTGGCCCACCCGCGCCCCCGGGCCGCCGGCGGGGTCGCGCCGGCGCAGCGCGAGGTGCAGCCGGATCGCCGCGATCCAGACCAGGGTCGTGCCGAGGAGGTGTACCACCACGACCGGCCACGGCAGACCGGCGAAGTACTGCACGTAGCCGACGACCCCCTGCGCCGCCGCGACCGCGAGCAGCCACCAGGCCCGCCGCGGGGCGGGCGGGGGCGCCGCGGTCAGCCGCAGCGCGAGGATCATGCCGACGACGAGGCCGAGGAAGAGCAGCACGAGGTCGGCGTGCAGCCATGACACGGTGCGGGGGTCGAAGGCGAAGCGGGCCTCGGTCCGGGCGTCGCCGCTGTTGGGCCCGCTGCCCGTGACGACCGTGCCCATGACCAGCACGACCGCGGTCACCGCCACGAGCACGCGCGACATCGTCCGGATCTCCGACCGCACCACCGGCACCGGCGGGCCGTCGCCGTCGTCCTGGGAGCGGGTCAGAAGCACCGTCGAGGCGCCGATCAGCACCATGCTGAGCAGGAAGTGGGCCGAGACGGTGACCGGGCTCAGGCCCGTGAGCACGGTGATGCCGCCCAGGACCGCCTGTGCCAGCGTGCCCAGCAGGGGCACCGATCCGAGCAGGACGAGGGGGCGGCGGCGTGGCCGGGCCGTGGCCACGGCGACCAGCGTGGCGACGGCGATGACCACCAGCACGAACGTGAGCGTGCGGTTGGTGAACTCGACGTACTTGTGCCACGACTCGGCCTGGCGCTCGGTGGGGGTGTACGACCCGGCCGCGCACTGGGGCCAGGTGGGGCACCCGAGGCCGGAGCCGGTCACGCGCACGAGCCCGCCCGTGACCACGATCGCGGCCTGCGCCACGAGGTTCGCCAGCACGATGCGCACCCGGCCGGGGGACAGGGCGGTCGACCCGGCCGCCGGGGCCACCACCGTCGTCTCGTCCACGGGCCCCACCCTAGGAGCCGCCCCACGCCCGGCAGCGGGCAGGTGGCCGCCGCCTGGCCTACTCCCAGCGGAACGTGAGGGTACCGACGACGGCGCCGCCCACGGCCCACGCGAGCAGCACCGCGAGGCGGGCCCACGGCAGCGGCAGACCGGCCTGGAGCACCTCGCGGAGGCCCTCGGCTAGGGCGCCCGAGGGCAGCGCCGCGTCGACGGTGGCGAGCCAGGGCGGCAGCTGCGACAGCGGGATGACGACGCCCCCCGCCAGCAGCAGGATCACGTAGATGCCGTTCGCGGCGGCGAGCGTGGCCTCGGCCCGCAGCACGCCCGCCAGGGTGAGGCCCAGCGCACTGAACGCCACGGTGCCGGCGACGAGCAGCACCACCGCGGCGGCCCAGGAGCCCCGCGGCTGCCAGCCGAGAGCGAACGCGACGCCCGCGAGCAGGGCGATCTGGACGACCTCCACGGCGAGCACGGCGAGCGTCTTGCGCCAGGAGCAGCAGCCCGCGCGGCATCGGCGTGGCGCCGAGCAGCTTCAGCGCCCCGTAGCGCCGCTCGAACCCGGTAGCGATCGCCTGGCCGGTGAACGCGGTGGACATCACGGCAAGAGCGAAGATGCCCGGCGTCACCGCGTCGACGCGACGACCCGGTCCCAGGTCGAGAACGGGCACCGTGACGAGCCCCACGAGCAGCACCACCGGGATGACCAGGGTGAGCAGCAGCTGTTCGCCATTGCGGGAGTTCAGCCGCAGCTCGAGACCGGCCTGGCGCAGCAGCATGCGGGCGCTGCCCGCCGCACCCGGGTCGGGCATCCAGGTGCCCGGCGGCGTCTCGGTGGAGGTCACGCGCGCAGCTCCCGCCCGGTCAGGTCGAGGAAGACGTCCTCGAGGGTGCGCCGTCCGATCGGCGAGCTCGCGCGGCAGGACGCCGTGCTGCGGCGCACCAGGCGGTGACCGCCGCCAGCAGGGCCGGGTCGACCGAGCCGTCGATCCGGTAGCGGCCGGCGGGCCCCTCGACCGCCCCGCACCCGACCGGAAGGGCGGACAGCAGGGAGTCCAGCGGGAGGTGCGCCGGGCCTCGGAAGGTGATCGTCCGGTCGCTGGCGTCGGCAGGTCAGATCGGCCGTGGCGCCCTGGGCGACGACCTTCCCGTGGTCGACGATGACGACCTCGTCGGCGAGCCGTTCGGCCTCGTCCATGAGGTGCGTCGTGAGCACCACCGTGACGCCGTCGCGGCGGAGCTCCTCGACGACGCCCCAGACGGCGAGCCGGCCCTGCGGGTCGAGGCCGGCCGAGGGCTCGTCGAGGAACACCAGCTCGGGCCGGCCCACCACCGCGAGGGCGAAGGCGAGCCGCTGCTTCTCGCCTCCAGACATCCGCCGGTACGGCGTGCGGCCGAGCCGGGCCACCCCGAGCCTCTCGGCGAGCTCCCGCGGGCGCTGGGGGCGGGCGTACAGGGAGGCGACGTGCTCGAGCATCTCGAGCGCCCGGGCGCCCGGGTAGACACCGCCGGACTGCAGCATGACCCCGACGCGGGGGCGCAGCGCCCGCGCGTCGGCGCGCGGGTCGAGCCCGAGGACCCGCACCGATCCCGACCAGGGGCGGCGGAAGCCCTCGCAGGTCTCGATGGTGGTGGTCTTGCCTGCCCCGTTCGGCCCGAGCACTGCGGTGACCGTGCCGGGCCGCACCTCGAAGGCCATGCCGTCGACGGCCACGCGGTCCCCGTAGGTGATCCTCAGGTCGCGGACCTCCACCGCCGCAGTCACGCCCGGGAGTCTAGGCAGCGCGGCGGGAGACCCCCGAGTTGGCCCTCCGCCGGAAATACGCAACAATGACGTTGTGAAAATCGCGGGAGCGGCCGCCAGGGTCGCTCGGGAGCTCCTCGAGGGAGGGCCGGCCACGGCCCCCGACCTCGCCGAGAGCCTCGGGCTGAGCCCCACGGCGGTACGCCGCCACCTCGACTCCCTCGAGGCCGACGGGCACGTGGTCTACGGAGAGCGCGCTCCGTTCGGCCCGGCACCGAGCCGAGGGCGCGGCCGGCCTGCCCGCGTGTACGCGCTCACCGACGCGGGCCGCGACGCCTTCGACCAGGCGTACGACGACCTCGCCGTGGGCGCGCTGCGCTACCTCGCCGACACCGGCGGCCGCGACGCCGTGCTCGAGTTCGCCCGATTCCGCATCTCCGAGCTCGAGCGGCGCTACCGCGACGAGCTGCACGCCGAGGGGCCGGCCGCCCGCGCCGACGAGCTCGCCGTCGCGCTCGCCGGCGACGGCTACGCCGCGAACGTCGTCAGCACCGACGGCACGCCCGGCGTGCAGCTGTGCCAGCACCATTGCCCGGTCTCCCACGTCGCCGCCGAGTTCCCGGAGCTCTGCGACGCCGAGACCGAGGTGTTCTCGCGCCTGCTCGGCCGGCATGTCACTCGGCTGGCCACCATCGCCCACGGCGACGGTGTGTGCACGACGCACGTCCCCACCGCCGAGGCACCCGTCCGTCCGTCGTCCGCCCCCCTCGACGAGAGGTCGCCCGCATGACCACCACCGAACACCCCGAGCTCGAGGGCTTCGGCCGGTACGACTACGGCTGGTCCGACGCCGACGACAAGGGCGCCACGGCGCAGCGGGGCCTCTCCGAGGAGGTCGTGCGCAACATCAGCACGCTCAAGAACGAGCCGCAGTGGATGCTCGACCTGCGGCTCAAGTCGCTGCGGCTGTTCCGCAAGAAGCCGATGCCCTCGTGGGGCGCCGACCTGTCGGGCATCGACTTCGAGAACATCAAGTACTTCGTGCGGTCCACCGAGAAGCAGGCCACGAGCTGGGACGAGCTGCCCGACGACATCAAGAACACCTACGACAGGCTCGGCATCCCCGAGGCAGAGAAGCAGCGTCTGATCGCAGGGGTGGCGGCTCAGTACGAGAGTGAAGTGGTGTACCACAAGATCCGGGAGGACCTCGAGGAGCAGGGCGTCGTGTTCCTCGACACTGACACCGCGCTGCGCGAGCACGAAGAGCTCTTCCGCGAGTACTTCGGCACGATCATCCCGCCCGGCGACAACAAGTTCGCTGCGCTGAACAGCGCCGTGTGGTCGGGCGGCTCGTTCATCTACGTGCCGAAGAACGTGCACGTCGAGATCCCCCTACAGGCCTACTTCCGCATCAACACCGAGAACATGGGCCAGTTCGAGCGCACCCTGATCATCGTCGACGAGGGCGCTCACGTGCACTACGTCGAGGGCTGCACGGCGCCGATCTACAAGAGCGACTCGCTGCACTCCGCGGTCGTCGAGATCGTCGTGAAGAAGGATGCCTACTGCCGGTACACGACCATCCAGAACTGGTCGAACAACGTCTACAACCTCGTCACGAAGCGCGCCGTCGCGCAGGCCGGCGCCACCATGGAGTGGATCGACGGCAACATCGGCTCGAAGGTGACGATGAAGTACCCGGCCGTGTGGCTCATGGGCGAGCACGCCACCGGCGAGACCCTCTCGGTCGCCTTCGCCGGTGAGGGCCAGCACCAGGACGCCGGCGCCAAGATGGTGCACGCCGCCCCGCACACCTCGTCCACCATCGTGAGCAAGTCGGTGGCCCGCGGCGGCGGACGCACGTCGTACCGCGGCCTGGTCCAGATCCTCGAGGGCGCCCACGGCTCGCGCTCGACAGTGCGTTGCGACGCGCTGCTCGTCGACGACATCAGCCGCAGCGACACCTATCCCTACGTCGACGTGCGCGAGGACGACGTCTCGATGGGTCACGAGGCCACGGTGTCGAAGGTCAGCGAGGACCAGCTCTTCTACCTGATGAGCCGCGGGCTCACCGAGGAAGAGGCCATGGCGATGATCGTGCGCGGGTTCGTCGAGCCCATCGCGCGCGAGCTGCCGATGGAGTATGCGATCGAGCTCAACCGTTTGATCGAGCTGCAGATGGAAGGGGCCGTGGGCTGAGCATGTCCACCACCACCGAGACCCGCCCCGCGGGCGCCGACGGCTTCGACGTGCCCCAGGGGCGCGAGGAAGCCTGGCGCTTCACGCCGCTGAAGCGCCTGCGCGGGCTCCACGAGTCGCTCGACGGCGCGGTCGGCCCGCAGGTAGACGCCCACGTCCCAGCCGCCGCCCGCTGGGAGATCGTGCCCACCAGCACGCTCTCGCTCAGCGATGCCGCGCTCGAGCGCACCAGCGCGCTCGTGCGCGACGCCGTCGCCGAGGCGGGGGTACTCACCATCCCCGCCGGCACCTCGCTGGACGAGCCGTGCGTGGTGCGCGTGGTCGGCCGAGGCGCGGGCGCGACTGCCGCCGGCGTCCTCGTGGTCGAGGTGCAGGCGGGGTCTCGGGCCACCGTCGTCGTCGAGCACGCTGGCTCGACGACGTTCGCCGGCAACGTCGAGCTGCACGTGGGCGACGGCGCCTCCCTCACGTTCGTGTCGGTGCAGGAGTGGGAGAACGACACCGTGCACGCCGGGCGCATCCACGCCGTGCTCGGCCGCGACGCCCGGCTCCGGTCGTTCATCGCGACGCTGGGCGGTGACCTCGTGCGCCTCGTCCCCACGGTCGAGTACGCAGGGCCCGGTGGAGACGCCGAGCTGCTCGGGCTGTTCTTCGCCGATGCCGGTCAGCACTTCGAGCACCGCCTGTCGGTCGACCACTCGCAGCCGCACTGCCGCAGCAACGTGGTCTACCGGGGCGCGCTGCAGGGCCAGGGCGCCCGCACGGTGTGGATCGGCGACGTCCTCATCCGGGCCGCGGCCATCGGCACCGACACGTACGAGATCAACCGCAACCTCGTGCTCACCGACGGCGCCCGGGCCGACAGCGTGCCCAACCTCGAGATCGAGACCGGCGAGATCGTCGGGGCGGGGCACGCCAGCGCCACCGGACGCTTCGACGACGAGCAGCTGTTCTACCTGCAGTCCCGGGGCATTCCCGCCGACGAGGCTCGCCGCCTCGTGGTGCGCGGCTTCTTCGGCGAGCTGCTCGGCCGCATCGAGGTGGCCCAGGTGCGCGACCGGCTGCTCGCCGCCGTCGAGGCCGAGCTCGGTGGCGGTGACCCACGCTTCCGGTTCGACGACGAGGGGGAGTCATGAGCCAGCACCGGGTGATGCGTCTCACCGACCTGCCGTCCGGCACGGCCAAGAAGGTCCGGCTCGGCGACCACGACATCGCGCTCGTGCACACCGAGGGCGAGGTCTTCGCCGTCGGCGACCAGTGCACCCACGCCGACGTCTCCCTGTCCGAGGGCGAGATCGACGGCTGCACCCTCGAGTGCTGGCTGCACGGCTCGCGCTTCGACCTGCGCACCGGCACGCCCACCGGGCTGCCCGCCATCACGCCCGTTCCCGTCTTCCCCGTCTCCATCGAGGGCTCCGGCGACGACGCCGTCATCCTCGTCGACGTCTCCTAGGAGGAGCACCCATGTCCACCCTCGAGATCCGCGACCTGCACGTCCAGGTCGACAGCGAAGGCGGCCCGCGCGAGATCCTGCGTGGGGTCGACCTCACGGTGAGCGCCGGGCAGACCCACGCGATCATGGGCCCGAACGGCTCGGGCAAGTCCACGCTCGCCTACACGGTCGCGGGTCACCCCAAGTACCAGGTCACCTCCGGGAGCATCACCCTCGACGGCGACGACGTGCTGGCCATGTCGGTCGACCAGCGCGCCCGCGCGGGGCTCTTCCTCGCGATGCAGTACCCCGTCGAGGTGCCGGGCGTGTCGGTGTCGAACTTCCTGCGCACGTCGGTCACTGCCGTGCGCGGCGAGGCACCCAAGCTCCGCGACTGGCTCAAGGAGCTCAAGGGCGCGATGGGCTCGCTGGCCATCGACTCCGAGTTCGCCTCCCGCAACGTCAACGAGGGCTTCTCCGGCGGCGAGCGCAAGCGCCAGGAGATCCTCCAGATGGAGCTGCTGCGGCCCACGATCGCGGTGCTCGACGAGACCGACTCCGGGCTCGACGTCGACGCGCTGAAGGTCGTCGCCGAGGGGGTCAACCGCGTGCGAGCCACGGGTGACACAGGTGTCGTGCTCATCACTCACACCACGCGGCTCTTGCGCGAGATCCCCGCCGAGTTCATCCACGTCTTCGTCGACGGCCGGTTCGTCGCCGAGGGCGGCCCCGAGCTGGCCGACGAGATCGAGGCCGACGGCTACGAGCGTTACCTCAAGGTGGGCGCGACGTCGTGACCACCACGCCCACGGGGTCCCGCGTGCTCGATGTAGCCGCGATCCGGGCCGACTTCCCGATCCTGACGCGCACGGTGCGCGGCGGGAAGCGCTTGGTGTACCTCGACAGCGGGGCCACCTCCCAGAAGCCGCGGTCCGTGCTCGACGCCGAACGAGCCTTCTACGAGCAGCACAACGCCGCGGTGCACCGCGGCGCGCACCAGCTCGCCGAGGAGGCCACCGACGCGTACGAGGGCGCTCGCGGCACCATCGCGGCGTTCGTGGGCGCACGCTCCCAGGACCTGGTCTTCACGAAGAACGCCACCGAGTCGCTCAACCTCGTCGCGTACGCGTTCTCGAACGCCACCGCCAAGGCCGCGCACGGCGCGCCGCTGCCCGACGGCGCCGAGCGGTTCATCCTCGGAGCCGGCGACGAGATCGTGGTCACCGAGATGGAGCACCACTCCAACCTGGTGCCCTGGCAGGAGCTGGCGGCCAAGACCGGGGCCACCCTGCGGTGGTTCGGGCTCACGGACGACGGCCGGCTCGACCTGTCCGACGTCAGCTCGGTGATCACCGATCGGGCCAAGGTCGTCTCGCTCGTGCACCAGTCGAACATCCTCGGCACCATCAACCCGCTGCGGCGCGATCGTGTCGCGGGCGCGCGAGGTCGGCGCCCTCGTGGTGCTCGACGCGTGCCAGTCGGTGCCCCACATGCCGCTCGACCTCCCCGCCCTCGGCGTCGACCTGGTGGCGTGGAGCGGCCACAAGATGCTCGGCCCCATGGGGATCGGCTGCCTCTGGGGTCGGCCCGAGGTGCTCGCGGCCATGCCGCCCTTCCTCTCCGGCGGGTCGATGATCTCGGTCGTCCGGATGGAGGGCACCGCCTTCGCCGAGCCGCCGCAGCGGTTCGAGGCTGGCGTGCCGATGGCCGCGCAGGCCGTCGGCCTGGCCGCGGCCGCCGACTACCTCACCGGACTCGGCATGGTGCAGGTGGAGGAGCACGAGCGCACGCTCACCGCGCTCGCGCTCGCGGGCCTCGAGTCGCTCCCGGGTGTGCGCATCGTCGGCCCCACGAGCACCCGCGAGCGCGGCGGCGCCATCTCGTTCGTCGTCGACGGCGTGCACCCCCACGACGTGGGCCAGGTGCTCGACGACGCGGGGATCGCGGTGCGCGTGGGCCACCACTGCGCCTGGCCGGTGTGCCGGCGCTACGACGTGCCGGCCACGACCCGCGCCTCGTTCTACGTGTACAACGGCGCCGACGACATCGACGCGCTCGTCGAGGGTGTCGCTGCGGCCCAGCGCTTCTGGGGGGTGGCGTGATGCGGCTCGACACGCTCTACCAGGAGATCATCCTCGACCACTACAAGCAGCCGCGCGGCAAGGGGCTGCGCGACCCGTTCGACGTCGAGGTGCACCACGTGAACCCCACCTGCGGCGACGAGATCACCCTGCGCGTGTCGATCAAGGGCCACGACGTCGACGCCGTCGTCGACGACGTCTCGTACGAGTCGCAGGGCTGCTCCATCAGCCAGGCCAGCGCGAGCGTGCTGTTCGAGTCCGTCGTGGGCAACACCGTCGCCGAGGCGCTGCGCAAGCAGGAGGAGTTCTTGCTGCTCATGCAGAGCCGCGGCGAGGGCGAGTCCGACGAGGAGACGCTCGGCGACGCGGTGGCGTTCGCCGGGGTCAGCGAAGTACCCAGCGCGCGTGAAGTGCGCCCTGCTGGGGTGGATGGCGTTCCAGGACGCCGACCGCGCAGGCCGTGGCTGCCCACGAGGAGGAGTACCGCTGATGTCCGAGACTGCCACCGCCCCGGTGCCCGACGACGACGTGAGGAAGCGATGCGCGACGTCGTCGACCCCGAGCTCGGCATCAACGTCGTCGACCTCGGCCTCGTCTACGGCGTGCACGTCGACGACGCGAACATCGCGACGCTCGACATGACGCTGACGTCAGCGCGGCGTGCCCGCTCACCGACGTCATCGAGGACCAGACCCGCGCGGCCCTCGACGGCATCGTCAGCGACTTCCGGATCAACTGGGTCTGGATGCCGCCCTGGGGCCCGGACAAGATCACCGACGACGGCCGGGAGCAGCTGCGCGCCCTCGGCTTCAACGTCTGACCCCCCGCCCTCTCACCCGCGTCACTGCCGCGATGGTCGTTTCCCTTGGCCGGTGACGACCATCGCGGCAGTGACGCGGGGGGTGGGTGGGGGAGGAGCGCCGGGCACCTTGGACAGGGCGCCGGCCGCCGCCATGGAGTCCATGGGGGTTCCCGGCGCCGCCTCCGGCGGGCGCCCCGAGTCCGCCGCCGAACGCGCCCCCGAAGCCGCCCGTGGGACCGCCCCGGCACCGCTGCCGCGACGGTCCTCGAGCTCGCTGGTGTCGACGAGGTCGTCGTCGAACTCCATGGTGCCCCCCTCCTGAGGAGACCAGGATGCCGAGTCCCACGGCGGGTCGCGCGGATCGGCACGATTCGGGCCGCGCGCCCTGCCTCGCCTACACTCGCGCGAGCCATGATCACCGCCTCCGACGTCGGAGCTCAGGGCCGGCGCCCGACTGCTGATGTCGGGGGCCACGTTCCGC
The DNA here is from genome assembly GCA_963778785.1 of uncultured Actinomycetes bacterium. Classification (GTDB taxonomy): domain Bacteria; phylum Actinomycetota; class Actinomycetes; order S36-B12; family CAIYMF01; genus CAVZVV01. The sequence continues at coordinate 353,832 of CAVZVV010000026.1, read as the reverse complement.
GTGGCCTCGGGCGACCGGGTCGGGCCTCGTGGGGCGAAACGGTGCCGGGAAGACCACCCTCACCCGCGTCCTCGCCGGCGAGCGCGAGCCCGCCGCCGGCCGGGTCACCCGCAGCGGCAGCGTCGGGTACCTGCCGCAGGACCCCCGCACCGGCGACCTCGACGTGACGGCCCGCGACCGGATCCTCGCCGCACGGGGGCTGGACGCGGTCGTGCGCCGGATGCGCGACGCCGGGGCCAAGATGGGCAGCGCCGTCGCCGGCGAGCAGCGAGCGGGCGATGCGCCGCTACGCCACGGCGGAGGCCGAGTTCACCACGCTCGGCGGCTACGCGGCCGAGTCGGAGGCCGCCGCGATCGCCTCGAGCCTCGGGCTGCCGGACCGGGTCCTGGGGCAGACGCTCCGCACGCTGTCGGGCGGTCAGCGGCGCCGGGTCGAGCTCGCCCGCATCCTGTTCAGCGGAGCCGAGACCATGCTCCTCGACGAGCCGACCAACCACCTCGACGCCGACTCGGTCGTGTGGCTGCGCGAGTTCCTGCGCACCCACAAGGGTGGACTCATCGTCATCAGCCACGACGTCGAGCTGCTCGACGCAGTGGTGAACAAGGTGCTGCTACCTCGACGCGAACCGCTGCGTCGTCGACGTCTACAACGTCGGGTGGAAGGTCTACCTGCAGCAGCGCGAGACCGACGAGCGCCGCCGGCGGCGAGAGCGGGCCAACGCCGAGAAGCAGGCGGCCGCCCTCCAGCAGCAGGCCGACCGGATGCGCGCGAAGGCCACCAAGGCCCGCGCGGCGCACAGCATGGCCGAGCGGGCCGAGCGGCTGCTCGGCGGCCTGGAGGAGGCCCGCCGCGACGACCGGGTCGCCAAGCTGCGGTTCCCGACGCCGGCGTCGTGCGGCCGGACCCCGCTCACCGCCTCGGCGCTGTAGCAAGTCCTACGGGTCGCTGGAGGTCTTCACCGACGTCGACCTCGCGATCGACCGGGGCTCGCGGGTCGTCGTCCTCGGCCTCAACGGTGCCGGCAAGACGACGCTGCTGCGGCTCCTGTCGGGCATCGACGCGCCCGACACCGGGCGAAGTGCAGCCCGGGCACGGGCTGCGGCTCGGCTACTACGCGCAGGAGCACGAGACGCTCGACCTGGCCCGCACCGTCCTGGAGAACATGCGCACGGCCGCGCCCGACCTCAACGACACCGACGTGCGCTCGGTGCTCGGCTCGTTCCTGTTCTCCGGCGACGTCGTCGACCAGCCCGCCGGCACTCTGTCCGGCGGCGAGAAGACCCGGCTGGCCCTGGCCACGCTCGTGGTCTCGAGCGCCAACGTCCTGCTGCTCGACGAGCCGACGAACAACCTCGACCCCGCGAGCCGCGCTGAGGTGCTCGGAGCCCTGCGCTCGTACGAGGGCGCCGTCGTGCTCGTCACGCACGACGAGGGCGCCGTGCACGCCCTCGCGCCCGAGCGCGTCCTGCTCCTGCCCGACGGCGTCGAAGACCTCTGGACCGACGACTACGCCGATCTCGTCTCGCTCGCGTAGACCCGGCGCCCCGGCGCCACGGGCGGGACGTCATCATGGCGGGGCGCCCGGGCACACGACCCCAGCGGCGGCCCACGAGACGACCGGAGGCACGGTGGCGGACGACAGCGGCATCGAAGTCCAGCGCGACGGGGCCGTGCTGCGGGTGGTGCTGTCGCGGCCCGGGTCGCGCAACGCTCAGACACCCGCACTGTGGCGCGAGCTGGCCCGCGTGGGAGAGACGCTCGACCCGGACGTGCGCGCCGTGGTGCTCAGCGCGCAGGGTGTGTCCTTCTCGGCCGGCCTCGACCGGCGGATGTTCGACCCGGCCGGCATCCCGGGGGAGCAGTCGCTGGCGAGCCTGGCCTCCATGACCGCCGCCGAGGTCGACGAGGTGATCGCCGAGTACCAGCGCGCCTTCACCTGGTGGCGCCAGTGCGACGCCGTCACGGTCGCGGCGGTGCAGGGGCACGCCGTCGGGGCCGGCTTCCAGCTCGCGCTCGCCTGCGACCTCGTCGTGGTCGACCCGACGGCACAGTTCTGCATGAAGGAGCCCCAGCTCGGCCTCGTGCCCGACCTCGGCGGCACGGCGCCCCTGGTCGCGGCGGTCGGGTACCCGCGGGCGTTGGAGATCTGCGCTTCGGGCCGCTGGGTGAGCGCCGAGGAGTCACTCGCCCTCGGGATCGCCGTGGCGTCCGCTCCGTCCGGGGGTCTGGCCGAGGCCGTCGGCGCACTGCTCGCACCGATCCTGGGCACCCTGCCCGGCGTGGTGGCCGAGACCAAGCACCTGCTCGCCGGAGCGTCCGGTGTCGACGCCGATCGGCAGCGGGCAGACGAGCGCGCGGCCCAGTTCCGCCGGCTGGCGTCCCTGGCCGCCCTCGCTGGCGGCGCGGCGGCGGGGTAGCCGGGTCCCTCGTCCACGCAGCGCGGTCAGGCCCGCGGGCGGCGAGATCGGGCATACCGGACGCCGCGGCGGTGTTGTCGGTCGCGGCGGGTAAGGTCCCCGCCGACGGAAGGGTCTCTCACGTGTCCTCGCACCCGCCCATGGCGACGCTCAGGTCGTTCCGGCACGACCAGTCGGTCGTGCAGACCAAGCTTCCCCCCGGCCTGGTCCGTCGGGTCCTCGGGTACGCGCGGCCCTACAAGGCCATCGTGATCGCCTTCCTCGTCACGCTCGTGTTCGACTCGCTGCTGGTCGTCGCGCAGCCGCTGCTTTTCAAGCGGATCGTCGACCAGGGCATCACGCCCGGCAACGCGGCGGTCGTCACGCAGTCGGCCATCCTCGTGGTGGTGGTCGCGTTCATCGACGCCGGCCTCGGGCTCGTGGGGCGCTGGTTCTCCTCGCGGATCGGCGAGGGGCTCATCTTCGACCTGCGCACGCAGGTTTTCGCGCACGTGCAACGCATGCCCATCGCCTTCTTCACCCGCACCCAGACCGGCGCGCTGGTGTCGCGCCTGAACAGCGACGTCATCGGTGCCCAGCAGGCGTTCACGTCCACGCTGTCCGGCGTGCTGGGCAACCTCATCAGCCTCGTCGTGGTCCTCGTCACGATGATGTTCCTGTCGTGGCAGATCACGCTGGCCGCGCTCGTCCTGCTCCCGCTCTTCATCCTCCCCGCACGCTGGATGGGCCGGAAGCTGCGCGAGCTCACCCGCGAGTCGATGCAGCTGAACGCCGACATGAGCACCCAGATGACCGAGCGGTTCAACGTTTCCGGCGCGCTGCTCGTCAAGCTCTTCGGCCGCCCGGGCGACGAGGACGACACCTTCGCCGCCCGCGCCGGCCGCGTGCGCGACATCGGTGTACGCATCGCCATGACCAACCGCACCTTCATCACCAGCCTCACGCTCGTAGCGGCGGTGGCGACGGGCCTCGTCTACGGCATCGGCGGCAACCTCGTCGTCACCGGAGCGCTCACCCTGGGCGTGCTCGTCGCCCTCGCGGGCCTGCTGGGCCAGCTGTACGGCCCGCTGACCGCCCTGTCGAACGTGCGCGTCGACGTCATGACCGCGTTGGTCTCGTTCGAGCGCGTCTTCGAGGTGCTCGACCTTCCCCCGATGATCGACGAGAAGCCCGACGCCGTCGCGCTGCCCGCCGGGCCGCTGGGTGTGCAGTTCGACCAGGTCCGCTTCAGCTACCCCACGGCCGACGAGGTGTCGCTCGCGTCGCTCGAGTCGGTCGCCAAGCCCGACACGCGGCCGCACCGCGAACAGGTCCTCAACGACGTGACGTTCGTCGCCGAGCCCGGCCAGCTCGTGGCCCTCGTCGGCCCGTCCGGTGCCGGCAAGACCACCATCACGGCACTGGTCTCGCGGCTCTACGACGTCACCGGGGGAGAGGTGCGCGTCGGCGGCATCGACCTGCGAGACGCCACGCTCGACTCGGTGCGCGAGGCTGTGGGAGTGGTCACGCAGGATTCGCACATGTTCCACGACACCATCCGCGAGAACCTGCTCTACGCCCGTCCGCACGCCTCCGAGGCGGAGCTGTGGGCAGCGCTGCGCGACGCGCAGGTCAGCGACCTGGTCGAGGCGCTGCCCGAGGGGCTCGACACGGTGGTCGGCGACCGCGGGCACCGCCTCTCCGGCGGGGAGAAGCAGCGCATGGCGCTGGCCCGCCTGCTGCTCAAGGCGCCGCGGGTCGTCGTGCTCGACGAGGCCACGGCCCACCTGGACAGCGAGAGCGAGGCGGCGGTTCAGCGCGCGCTGGCCACGGCGCTCGCCGGTCGCACGTCGCTGGTCATCGCACACCGACTCTCGACGATCCGCGAGGCCGCCCAGATCCTGGTCGTCGACGACGGCCGTATCGTCGAGCGCGGCACGCACGAGTCGCTGCTGATCTCCGGAGGGCTCTACGCCGACCTGTACCGCACGCAGTTCGCCTCCCAGGACACGCAGGAGCCCTCCAGCGAGGCCGTGGCACCGGTCTGAGAACTGCGGTTGCCGCGCCCCACGCGGCGCCCTGGTCGCGGCGACCGACCCAGGTATCCGTGGTAGCCGGGCTCGAGCTAGAGGCCGCGGGTCAGGCCGCCGTCGATCGGGATGACGGTGCCGGTGATGTAGGAGGCCGCGGGCGACAGGACGAAGGCCGCGACCCGGCCGAACTCCTCGGGCTCGCCGTAGCGGCCCAGAGGGATGCCCGCCTCGTTCCGCTTGCGGACGAGCTCGGGCGAGCCGAGCCGGGCGTCGAGGGCGAAGATGCGGTCGGTGGCCAGGCGCCCGGGCAGCAGGCCGTTGATGCGGATACCTCGCGGCGCCAGCTCGTCGGCGAAGTCCTTGACGAGCATGCCGAGCCCCGGGCGGAGCCCGTTCGACACGGCGAGGCCGGGGACGGGCTGCTTGACGCTCGACGACAGCACCAGGGCGATCGACCCGGCGGTGCCGGGGAGGGCAGCGGGGTCGCCCTGCATGGCCGAGGCCGCAGCCCGCACCACCCGCACGGTCCCGAGGAAGACGGACTCGAAGGCCTCCCGCCAGGCGTCGTCCCCCACGGACATCGCGTTGCCTGGCGCCGGCCCGCCGACCGAGACGAGGACGCCGTCGAGGCCCCCGAACATCGAGATCGCTCCGGCGACGAGCCGCTCGGCCGACGCCGGGTCGCCGAGGTCGGCGCTGAGCCCCATCGCCCGCCCGCCACCCAGCGCGCGCAGGCCTACGACGGCGTGGGCCAGCGTGTCGGCATCGCGCCCCGCGATCAGCACAGAGGCGCCCTCTGCGATCAAGGCCGTGGCAGCGGCAAGCCCCAGCCCGCGGGAGCCGCCGGTCACCAGATACGCACGGTCAGCAAGGCCGAGGTCCATGGGCCCATCGTGCCCCTTGGCCGCAGGTTTGGGAGGGAGGACGCGCCACGTGCTCGGCCGTGCGGGTGAGGCCGGTGGTGACGGTCCGTGCCGTCGTCGCGCTCAGTGCTCGGCGGCGGAGGTGTCCGGTGCCGGGTCGTGGCTCGGGTCTGGGTCGCCGCCCGCAGGTGCGCCGGTCCGGGCCTCGTCGCGCCGGTGCGCGGCCTCGCGCCGCACCACGATCACCCAGATGACGACGGAGGCCAAGCCGATGAGGATCCACTGGCCCACGTACGACAGGTGCGGGCCCTCGGACAGCTCCGGTAGGGGCAGGCCCGTGAGCCCGTCGGCCTGTGGCGGTGCGGACGAGGTCAGCTCGACCGTGGCCTGGTACCACGCACGCCCGCCCGCGATGGCCCGCGGGTCGATCCAGTTGACCTGGCCGGTCGGCAGGTCGGCCGGCTGCGCCTCGTCCCTGGCCGACGCCGGGTGCAGCCGGCCGGTGATGGTGACCGTCCCGGACGGTGGAGGGGCGACGTCTGGGGCAGTAGCAGCGGCGGAGTCGGCCACCACCCAGCCCCGCTGCACCACCAGCACCCCGGTGGGGGTGACGAGGGGCGTGACCACGATGAACCCGTTGCGCCCGTCGAGCGGCTGACGGCGCCACAGCACCTGCCCGGCAGCGTCGTAGGTGCCGGTCGCCGTGATGGGGCGCCACTCGTCCTGCGGGTCGACCGGGCGGCCCGCAGCCGCGACGGTCGACAGCGGTGCCGGCGGGCCCGAGGCGTTCGCCGCGATCAGTGCGTTGACGGCCTTGCGTTCCTCCCACCGGTTGAACTGCCAGTGCGACGCGAGGGCGCTGATGGGCACGACGAAGACCAGCAGGACCGTCAGGGCGATCCACTTGGGCTGGCGCAGGAAGCCGTACACGACGACCGAGCCTACGTCCTGGTGGGCGGCCCCTCGTCCGGGCCCGGCCCGAGGGCGCGACGCGGGTCGACCACGATGGACTCGAGCCCGGGGTCGCTGCGCTCGCGGCCAGCGTTGGCGACGACGACCGCGACGTAGGGGAGCGTCACGGCGGCAGCCACCAGCGCCCAGCGCAGCCAGCCCGAGGCCAGCACCGCGCCGAGGAAGCACACCGTGCGGATGCCCATCGACACCAGATATCGGCGCGTTCGGGCCGCCTGGTCGGCGCTCAGGGAGACGCCCGCATCGGTGATGCGGTAGACGTCCCGCTCGGATCGACGCTCGGCCACGGTGCTCTCGGGTTCGCAGATGATGGGCCTTCACGGTACGCCCGGCCCCCGGGGGCGGCGAACGGAGCCGCAGTGCCCCCGCTGCCCGGGCGGGTGCGATCATGGCGGCCCGAACCCAGGAGGACCCATGGCGAACCGCACCTACCGCGTCTCCGAGATCGTCGGCACGTCCGACGAGAGCGTCGACCAGGCCATCCACAACGGTCTTGGCCGCGCGTCCGAGACGCTCCGGCACCTCGACTGGTTCGAGGTCACCGAGATCCGCGGCAACATCCGCGACGGCAAGGTGGCGCACTTCCAGGTGGGAATGAAGGTGGGCTTCCGCCTCGAGGACGCGTGACCCTCGCGCCGGGCCCGGGGCCCGGGCTCACCGAGGTGGTCGTCACGGACCTCGAGATGACTGAGCCGGCGGTGCTGCGGCCGGGCCGCGCGCCCGACCCTGCGGCCACGCTCGTCCGCGCGGGCCGGCCCTCGCCCCTTCTCTCGCGCTTCTTCTACCGCAGCGTCGGCGGCGACTGGTACTGGGTCGACCGGATCGGCTGGACCCACGACCAGTGGCAGCGCTGGACCGACACGCCCGGGTACGAGCTGTGGACCTGCTGGTCCGACGGCGTCCCGGCGGGCTACTTCGAGCTCGACCCGAGCGGGCGCGACGGCTCGGTCGAGATCGCGTTCTTCGGGCTCCTGCCCGGTTTCGCCGGTCTCGGGATCGGGGGGTGGCTGCTCGGCAAGGCGGCCCACCGCGCCTGGGCGCTGCCGGGCACGACGCGGGTGTGGGTACACACCTGCTCGCTCGACTCGCCCGCCGCCCTGCCGAACTACCTCGCCCGCGGCTTCACGCCCTGCAGCACGTCGCTCGAATACCGAGACCTCTCGGTGCCCTCGCCGGGACCGTGCTAGCCGCCGGCCGACGGCCCCGTGGTCAGTTTGCCTGCGACGGCGTGGAGAAGTTGAAGCCGTCGACGAGCAGCGGCGGCATCGCCGCCCGGTTGAAGTAGTCGCCCATCTCGCGCGCGAGGGTGGGCACCGTGGCGCCGGCGTCGACCGTGCGCTCCAGGACGCCGACCGGCGACTCGTTGAACCGGAAGTTCCCCACCGCGCCCACCACCTCCCCGCGCTCGACGAGGTACACACCGTCACGGGTGAGTCCGGTGAGCAGCAGGGTCTGCGGGTCGACGACCCGGTTGTACCAAAGGCAGGTGACGAGCAGCCCGCGATCGGTGCGTGCGATGAGGTCGTCCAGCGAGCCCACCGCGCCGTCGACGGCGACGAGGAGGTTGTCGACGCCCGGGTGCAGGTCGAGGCCGGTCTCAGCGGCCGTCGCGCGCGTCGTGATCAGGGACTCCAGCCGTCCGTCGTCGATCCAAGAGGTGGCACCGACGTCGAGGCCGTTGTCGAACACGCTCGACGCGGACGACGATGCCGCGGCCGCGACGAAGGGGGTGCACTCCAGCCCTGGACGCGCGGGGTCGCTCCACATCCGGATGCCTGCGCGCCCCACCTGCTGGCCGATCCGGGTGCCGCCGGGGCTGCTCCACACGCTGCGGCCCTCGGCCGCGTCGCGCCCGACAGACGACCAGTACAGGTCGATCAGCAGGTCGCTGACGGCGCTGGGCGTGAGCAGGGCCGGATGCCGCCCCGGTGTGACGTCGACATGCCGCTCCTGCCACTGCAGCCCGCGGCGCAGCTCGCGGTCGACGTCGGCGAGGTCGAAGCCGGTGGGATCGGCGCCCGCACGTCCCGCCCACGCGGAGCGGCTGCGCGCGTGGCTCTTGGCCGTGAGCTCGAGGCGCCCCTCAGGCTGCACGAAGCGCCGCCGCACGCCGGTGGACGTGCCCAGGTACGTGGTGGTCACCGAGTGCTCGGCATACCCGAAGTGCTCGATGCCATCGGCGGTGGCCGCCCGGAACACCTCGCCGAGGCCACCCGCGAGGGAGCCGAGGGCCTCGGCGCCCGTGGTGCCGGCGGGGTCGTCCCAGCCGCGGTCGACCACGGCGGAGACGAGCGCCGTCGCGTCGTCGGCCGGTTCGGCCGCCGCGGCGGCCGCGCCGCTCGCGGCCACGAGCGGCCCGAGGTCGTCGAGCCCGGGCGCGCTACAGGTCAGCGAGGCCGCGCCCGTGCCGCCCGGGACGTCGGCCAGGCTGATGACGGTGATGGTGGTGCTGGTGGTCTCGCCGTTGGTGGTGAGCGTCGTGCGCGCCCAGCGGAGGTTCGCTTCGGAGCGCACCCGGACGATGACGACGGCCGCAGCGGACGTGCTGAGGCCGAGCGCGTGCTCGACGAGCTGCTGCGGGGTGGGCGCGGTCACCGTCCGGCCTCCAGGGCGCTGTTGAGCACGTTGACCCCGTCGAACACGGCTGCGGGGCAGCCGTGCGAGACGGGTGCCACCTGGCCGGGCTGGCCCTTGCCGCAGTTGACCGCACCGCCGAGCAGGAAGGTCGACGGCCCACCGACGGCCACCATCGACCCCCAGAAGTCGGTGGTGGTGGCCTGGTAGGCCACGTCCTTGAGCTGGCCGTCGAGGCGCCCTGACCTGATGCGGAAGAACTGCTGTCCGGTGAACTGGAAGTTGAACCGCTGCATGTCGATCGACCACGACTTGTCGCCGACCACGTAGATGCCGTCCTCGACACCGCCGATGAGGCCGTCGAGCTCGGGGCCGGCCGGGTCAGGCTGCAGCGACACGTTCGGCATCCGCTGGATCGCCGTGTGCCCGGCACTGTCGGCGTATGCGCAGCCGTTCGAGCGGGGGAGTGCGAACTCGGCGGCCATGGCGCGGTCGAGCTGGTACCCGACCAGGACGCCGTCGCGCACCAGGTCCCACTCCTGCGCAGCCACGCCCTCGGCGTCCCACCCGGTGCTGGCGAGCCCGTGCTCGGCCGTGCGGTCCCCGGTGACGTGCATGAGGGTGCTGCCGTACTTCAGCGATCCAAGCCGGTCGGGGGTCGCGAAGGACGTGCCGGCGTAGTTCGCCTCGTACCCGAGGGCACGGTCGAGCTCGGTGGCGTGGCCGACCGACTCGTGGATCGTCAGCCACAGGTTCGTCGGATGGATGACGAGCGAGTACCGTCCCGGTTCCACCGAGGGGGCGCGGAGCTTCTCGGCGAGCAGCCCGGGGAGCGCGGCCAGCTCGGAGTCCCAGTCCCACGGCCGCGCGCCGCCGACGGTGTCGCCTCGCCCGAGCAGGTACTCCCAGCCTCGGCCGGCGGGAGGTGCCGTGGTGGACATCGCCTCGAAGGCGCCGGACGCCCGGTCGATGGTCGTGGCGGTCCACTCGGGAGCCACCCGGACGCGCTGCTGCCGGGTGCGGGTGCCGCCGGAGTCGGCGTAGAAGAGGCGCTCCTTCACCGCCGTCACGGAGGCGTCGACGTGGTCGATGCCTGGAGCAGCCAGCAGGGCGGCGCTGCGCGTCGCCAGCAGCTCGACCCGGTCGCGCTCGGCCACCGTGAAAGGGTCCGTCTCGTACGGCGACACCCAGGTTCCGAGGTGCACGGGCTCGGGCGCGAGCTCCACCCTCCGGGTGGCCAGTGGCGCGCTCGTGCGGGCCAGCGCGACGGCCCGACCCGCGAGCGCCGCCCCCGCGGCCGCCGTGACCGCGTCGCCGGCGGCGAAGCCCCAGCACCCGTCGACGAGCACCCGCACCGCGAGGCCCGAGTCCTCGTCGACCAGGGCGGTCTCCAGGCGGCCGTCGCGCACCCGCAGGACGGACGTGAGGATCGAGACGACGCGCACGTCGGCGTGCGACGCGCCGGCGGCGCCGGCCGCCGCGAGGGCCGCGTCGGCGGCAGCGTCGAGCGGGAGCGCCAAGAACTCCGGATCGATCTCGTGGTTCACCTGACCACGCCCCCGAGCCGCGGGTCGAGCACGACCTTGCCGGCGGTGCGGCGCGCGAGCATGTCCTCGTGCGCCGTGCGGGCGTCCTCGAGCGGGTACGTCTGGCCCGGCAGGGTCACCAGGTCGCCGCTGGCCACCAGGCCCACGAGGCGCCCCAGCGGCTCGACCACCATGGCGCGCATCCGCTCGGGCGCCATCGCGTCGACGAGCCAGAAGCCGATCACCGAGCGGGAGCCGTGCATGAGCGCGCTGGGTGCCACCGGCGTGGGCGCCTCCCGCGACGCCATCCCGAACGTGACGACCCGGCCGAAGCGGGCCAGCGCGGCCAGCGACGCGTCGAAGGTGCTGCCGCCGACCATCTCGAGGACCACGTCGACCTTCGCGCCGCCGTTGGCCTCCCGCAGGGCCGCGACCAGATCCGGTGCGCCTGCGTCGACCGCCACGTCGGCCCCGAGCCCCAGCGCGAGGTCGCGCTTCTCGGGCGTGGAGGCCACCGCGATCACACGGCCGGCCCCTGCCTGCCTGGCCACCTGCACCGCCAGGCTCCCCACCCCGCCGGCCGCCGCGTGGACCACCACGGACTCGCCGGGCTGCACCCGGGTGCTCGTGTGCACCAGGTGCCACGCGGTGAGCCCCTGGACGAGCAGGGAGACCGCCGCGGTGTCGGTGACTCCGTCGGGCACCACGAACGTGGCAGCCTCGCTCACCACGGCCTTCTCGGCGTAGGCGCCTCCTCGCGCCACGAACCCGCACCGCCGCAGGCCGTCCGCGGCTGAGCCCGACGACCTCGGCCCCGGGGACGAACGGCAGCGACGACTTCGACAGGTAGGAGTCCTCGATCTGGTGGGTATCGGCGAAGTTGACCCCGGCCCCGGTGACCTCGAGGACCACCTCGCCCGGGCCCGCCACGGGGTCGGGGAGGTCGACGAGGTCGAGGACGTCGGGGCCGCCGAAGCGGGAGACCTGGATGGCGCGCATCCACCGGACCCTACGCGCCGGGCGCCGTGCGGACCATGCGACGCGACAGCATGCCAGCGGGCACGAGCAGCAGGAGGGACCACAGGGCCAGCGGGGCCGCGACGAGAGAGACGAGCAGGGCGAAGCCGAACACCGCGACCGTGGCCCACCCGCGGGCCGCGCCGGCGCGGAACTCGTCGTCGCGGTCCCCGGGCGCGAGCTCGGCGTGCCGGGCCACGTACACGCCGATCGCGCGGGTGAAGACCGCGGCGGCGAACAGCGCCGAGAGGTAGAACACCGTGAACGCCTTGTCCGCGTCGTTCTGCACGAGCGAGGTCGGGAAGGGCAGGAACACGATGGTCAGCAGCCACACCAGGTTGAGCCTGAGCAGGCCGCCGTCCATGGCCTCGAGCCGGTCCACGATGCGGTGGTGCGACAGCCAGAACGAGGCGATGACGACGAACGACACCACGAACGCCGTGAGCTGCGAGGCGTTGTGGGCCAGGAGCCGGCCGAGGTCGCCGCCATACTCGGCCGGGCGGATCTCGGTAAGGGGCAGGACCAGCAACGTGATCGCGATCGCCACCACGGCGTCGCTGAAGGCGACCACGCGGTCCAGGTCGCGCCCCGGGTGCACCGCCACAGCCCGATCATGGCCCAGGAGGCGTCGCGCGCCCCGGGGGCGCGCCGCGGTGGTGCGTACTGGCCGGTAACGGCTAGCGTCCCGGTGTCGGCTGGTGGGCCCCACCCGCGCAGACCCAGGAGGTGCGGTGCCGCAGGACGTGAACAACACCGCGTCGGGACGGGTCGTGCTCGTCACCGGCGGCAGCAGGGGCATCGGCGCCGCCGTCGCGCGCGCCTTCCTGGCCGAGGGCGACCAGGTGGCCGTCGCGTCGCGGTCCGGCGACGCCCCGCCGGGCTGCCTCGGGGTGGCCTGCGACGTGTCCGACACCGAGAGCGTCGACGCCGCCTTCGACCTCATCGAGCGCGAGCTCGGGCCGGTGGAGGTGTGCGTCGCCAATGCGGGCATCACCCGCGACACCCTGATCCTGCGGATGTCCGACGCCGACATCGACGCCGTCATCGACACCAACCTCGTGGGCTCGATCAGGGTGGCCCGCCGCGCGGTCAAGGGCATGCTGAGATTGCGCCGCGGCCGGCTCGTCTTCGTCTCGAGCGTGGTCGCCATGGTGGGGTCCGCGGGCCAGGTGAACTACGCCGCGAGCAAGGCCGGTCTCGTCGGCGTGGCCCGGTCACTTGCCCGTGAGCTCGGTTCTCGCGGCATCACGGCCAACGTGGTGGCCCCGGGTTTCGTCGACACCGACATGACGGCGGTGCTCGAGGAGGAGCGCCGCGCCCAGATCGTGGCCCAGGTGCCCCTGGGGCGCTACGCCGCGCCGGAAGAGGTGGCCGCGGCGATCCTGTTCCTCGCCTCGCCGGGCGCGGCGTACGTCACGGGGGCCGTGCTGCCGGTTGACGGCGGTCTCGGCATGGGCCACTGACACCGCGCTCGACCTCCGCTCCGCGACCGAATCGATACAAGGAGATCCACCGTGGGCCTGCTCGACGGCAAGCGACTGCTCGTCACCGGCGTCCTCACCGACCAGTCGATCGCCTTCCACGTGGCGCGGCTGGCGCAGCAGGAGGGCGCCATGGTCGTCCTGACGTCGTTCGGCCGCGCGATGGGCATCACCGCCCGGGTGAGCTCGCGGCTGCCGCAGCCGGCCCAGATCGTGGAGCTCGACGTCACCGACGACGACCACCTCGCCACGCTCGCCGCGCGCGTGGGCGAGCACGTCGACGGCCTCGACGGCGTGCTGCACTCGGTCGGGTTCGCGCCCGAGGCCGCCCTCGGCGGCAACTTCCTGAACACCGCGTGGCCCGACGTGGCCACGGCCGTGCAGATCTCCGCGTACTCCCTCAAAGCGCTGGCGGTCGCGTGCCTGCCCCTGATGGCGCCCGGCGGTTCGGTGGTGGGCCTGGACTTCGACGCCACGGTGGCGTGGCCCAAGTACGACTGGATGGGTGTGGCCAAGGCGGCCTTCGAGTCGACGGCACGGTACCTCGCGCGCGACCTCGGTCCCCGGGGCATCCGGGTCAACCTCGTCGCGGCCGGACCCATCCGCACGATGGCGGCCAAGAGCATCCCCGGCTTCGACGAGTTCAAGGCCGTGTGGGACACGCGGGCCCCTATCGGCTGGGATCTCGACGACCCCGAGCCCGCGGCCCGCGCGTGCATCGCGCTGATGTCGGACTGGTTCCCGGCCACCACCGGCGAGATCGTGCACGTCGACGGGGGCGTCCACTCGCAGGGCGCCTGACCGCGGGGCGGCCCCGCCCCGGCCCCGGCCCGCGGCATGATGGTGGGGTGAGCAACCAGGGCCGGGCCGACGGACCCCCCCACGAGGACCGCCACGCCGATCCGCTCCGTCGGCTCAAGCTGGCGCTCCTGCTCCTCGGTGCCGTCGTCGTCGTCGGCACTCTCGGCTACCTGGTGATGGGGATCGACCCGCTCGACTCCCTCTACCAGACCATCACCACCATCACGACGATCGGCTTCCGCGAGGTCGTCCCGTTCGACGAGCATCCCGAGCTCAAGATCTTCACGATGCTCCTCGCGCTCGTGGGGGTAGGCGTCGCGCTGTACACGTTGACCCTGCTGCTGGAGTCGGTGCTCGAGGGCCAGGTGGGCAACGCCTGGGGAAGGAGACGCATGCAGCGCCAGATCGACGGGCTCACCGCTCACGCCATCGTCTGCGGGTACGGCCGGGTCGGCCGGGCCTCGGCGCACGAGCTCTCGCGCCAGGGCCAGGAGGTGCTCGTCATCGACACCGACCCCGAGCGGCTCGTCGCCTCGCCCTACCCGTTCCTCGTAGCTGACGCCACGCGCGACGAGGTGCTCCGCGACGCGGGCATCGAGCGCGCCCGCACGCTCGTCGCCACCCTCGACACCGATGCGGCGAGCCTCTACGTGGTGCTCACGGCGGCGTCTCTGAACCCGGTGGTGCGCATCATCGCCCGGGCCCGCACCGACGAGGCCGAGAGCAAGATGATGCGGGCAGGCGCCGACCGCGTGGTCAACCCGCAGCGGCTCGGCGGCAACCGCATCGCCGCGTTCGCCACGCAGCCCGACGTCGTCGACTTCCTCGACGTGGTCATGCACGAGGGCACCCTCGAGTTCCGGATGGAGGACGTCGAGGTGCACCCCCAGGCGGCGCTCGCCGGTTCCACGGTGGCCCAATGGCGCTCGCGCGAGGGCGAGACGCCGCTGCTACTGGCACTGCGCCAGAGCGGCGGCGACTTCGTGACGAACCCAGACCCGGGCACGGTCATCAAGGTCGGCGACGTGCTCATCGCGGTCGGCACGGCCGCGCAGTTGCACGACCTGCACCTGGCCGCCGGGGGGCACGCGTGAGCGCGGCGCCGGACCGCACGCTCGTCCTGCTGCGGCACGCGAAGAGCGACTGGCCCGAGGGGGTGGGCGACCACGCGCGGCCGCTCGCCGCGCGCGGCCGGCGCGACGCACCCGGGGCGGGGCGGTGGCTGCGCGACCACGTCGGCGAGCCGGGGCTGGTGCTCGTCTCGGGCGCGGCCCGCACCCGCGAGACCTGGGCGCTCGCGCAGACAGCAGGTGGCTTCGTCCGGTCCGAGGTGCGGATCACCGACGAGCTGTACGGAGCCACGCCCTCGGCGCTGCTCGAGCTGGTCCGGGCGACCCCGGACGAGGTCCTGACCCTGCTGCTCGTCGGCCACAACCCCGGTACCGAGGATCTCGCGGACGCCCTCGCCGGCGTCGGATCGGACGGGGCCGCGCGCACCGACATGGCCCTGAAGTTCCCCACCTGCGGGATCGCCGTGATCGACGTGCCGGGACTCTGGCGGGAGCTGCGGCCAGGCAGCGGCTCGTTGCGCGCGTTCGCGGTGCCACGCGGCTAGCGGCTACCCCACCGGAGGAGCCGGCGTGACGAGTCCGGCGTCGGCGTCGGCCTGCTCGACCTCCTCGCGGGTGATCCCGAGCAGGTAGAGCACGGTGTCGAGGTACGGCACGTTCACCGCGGCGTCCGCTGCCTCGCGCACGGCCGGCTTGGCGTTGAACGCGACGCCCAGGCCCGCCGCCGCGAGCATGTCGAGGTCGTTCGCGCCGTCGCCCACCGCGATCGTGCGGCTCAGCGGCACGCCGTGCAGGGCGGCGAGCTCCTCGAGGGCCGCCCGCTTGCCGGCCCGGTCGACGACCGGGCCGGTGACCCTCCCCGTCAGGACGCCGTCAACCACCTCGAGCCGATTGGCCCGCACATGGTCGACGCCGAGCTCGCGGGCGAGCGGCTCGATGATCTCCAGGAACCCCCCGGACACCAGCGCGACGTGGTAGCCGAGGCCCTTGAGGGTGCGGCACAGCGTGCGGGCCCCCGCGGTGAGCACGAGCTGGCGGCGCACGGTGTCGAGCACCGACACGGGGAGCCCGGCTAGCGCGCCGACGCGCTCGTGCAGCGACGCGGCGAAGTCGAGCTCGCCCCGCATCGCGCGCCCGGTCACCGCGGCCACCTGGTCCTCGACGCCGGCCTGCCGCGCCAGGAGCTCGATCACCTCGTCCTGGATGAGCGTGGAGTCCACGTCCATGACCACAAGATGCTGGCCGCGCCGGTTGAGCCCCGCGGTCTGCACCGCGACGTCGACCGCGAGGCCCGAGGCCTCCTCGGCGAGCGCCACGCGGAGCGCGGCCGGGTCGGCGCCGCTCACGTCGAGGACGACGGCGGTGACCGGGTAGGAGGCGATGCGCCGGATGGCGTCGATGTTCGCGCCGAGCGCGGCCACGCGCCGCACCAGCGCGGCCATGTGCACGGGCCGCAGCGGCCAGCCGAGCACGGTGACGTGCTGCCGGCCGATACGGCGAGGATCGGTCTCGGCGGCGCCGGGCACCGCGTCGACGTCGAGCCCCAGCCGGGCCGCCGCGGCACGCACGACCCCCACGACCTCGGCGGCGGCCGCGTCCGGCGCCGACGGGTCGAGGCCCAGGAGCAGCGCGAGCACCAGCCGGCCCCGTACCACGAGCTGCTCGAGGTCGAGCACGGTGACGGGCTCGGGCACGAGGGCTTCGAAGAGCGCGGCGGTAAGCCCCGGGCGGTCCGGCCCGGAGACGGTGATGAGGAGCGTGCGGGGTTCGGTCACGTCGGCTCGTCTACCCGCGGCCCGCGCCGGGCTCGGCGGCGGCGCTGTAGCCCGCGCAGAGCGCCCGGCGTGCCGTACGGGCCAGGGGTCGAAGCGCGTCCTCGCGGCGCAGCGCCTCCGCGCTCGTCACAGCGGCGCCGTCATCCTCGCGGGCCAGGGACACGACCGCGGCGAGCCGGGTGGCCTGCTCGACGAGCCGCACCGCGCGTGCCGGGAAGCCTGGCGGCAGGGCCAACGAGCGTGACCTCCGGTCGACCGACGCGAGCCGGCTGGCGAGGTCGTCCCGTCCGCGCGCCAGCCCGAGCGACTCAAGCGCGGCGATGCCGTGGCGCATCTGCTCGGCCACCTCGCGCTCGGCCTCGGCGACCGACGGCAGCCCGCCGGCGGCGACCGTGGCCTCGCAGGGGAGGGCGTCCCACCGCACCGCGTCGCCCTCCGCGGATGCCGTGGGCACGAGGACGAGGGGCGGGCCTCCGACGGTGACGACGGCCTCGCCCGCGGCGGTCGCGGCCTCGACCACGCTGCGCGGACCCGGCGTGCCCAGCACGTCGCCGGGCTGAGGGAGCACGAGCCGCAGCGCCTCGGCGCCCCCGGTGCGCAGCAGGCCGAGCGCGACCGTCCACGCGCGGGGGTCGTGGTCGCCACCGAGACCCACGACGCGGTGCCTCTCGTCGGCCGCTGCATGGTCGGCCGCGTCGTCCAGGCTGGTGCGGCCCTGCAGAGCGGCGGTGCCCCAGGCGACCGCCACGGCGGACCGCGGGAAGGGCGTCGGCACGCGGTCACTGTACGTCGGACGCCACCGGTGCTGCGGCTAGGGTCTGGGGGTGACATCGGTGCTCGACCTGCGCGGCGTGACCGTGGTCCGCGGCGGCCGGGCCATCCTCGACGACGTCTCCTGGTCGGTGGCCGACGACGAGCGGTGGGTGGTGCTCGGTCCCAACGGCGCCGGCAAGACCACCCTGCTGCAGGTGGCGGCCACGTTGATCCACCCGACCCGGGGCGAGGCCGACGTCCTGGGCGAGACCCTCGGCGCGGTCGACGTGTTCGAGCTGCGGCCGCGGATCGGTCTGGCGAGCGCAGCGCTCGCCGAGCGAGTCCCTCCGGGCGAGCGCGTGCACGACGTGGTGCTCACGGCGTCGTACGCCGTGACCGGACGCTGGCGCGAGCAGTACGACGAGCCCGACGGAGACCGCGCCGATGCGCTCCTGGACGCGCTCGGCGTGCTTCCCTTGCGCTCGCGCACGTTCGGCACCCTGAGCGAGGGCGAGCGAAAGCGGGTGCAGATCGCTCGGGCGCTCATGCCCGACCCCGAGGTGCTCCTGCTGGACGAGCCGGCGGCGGGGCTCGACCTCGGCGGCCGCGAGGACCTCGTGTCGCGGCTTGCCGCCATCGCCGCCGACCCGTACGCCCCCGCCCTCGTCCTGGTCACGCACCACGTCGAGGAGATCCCGCCGGGGTTCGGGCACGCGCTGCTGCTCCGCGACGGGAAGCTCGTGGCCTCCGGGCCGGTCGCCTCGGTGCTCACGGCCGAGCACCTCAGCGCGACGTTCGACCTGCCGCTGCTCGTCGAGGGCTCCGGCGGACGATGGGCGGCCAAGGCCGTCGCAGCAGACCCGTCCGTGACGTAGGTTCGAGCCATGGATCCATGGGCGTGGTGGCTGCTCGCGGCGGGGGTCCTCCTCGTCGGCGAGCTGCTGACCACGACGCTGGTGCTCGCCATGGTCGCGGCGGGCGCCGCGGCGGGTGCGCTCGCGGCTGCGGCCGGAGCGCCCGGCGGGGTGCAGGTCCTCCTCGCCGCGCTGGTGTCGCTGCTGCTCATCCTCGTCGTGCGGCCCGTCGCCGAGCGGCACCGCCGACAGCCGGTCGAGACGCGCACCGGGGTCGACGCGCTCCCCGGCGCCGAGGCCGTCGTCCTGGCTCGCGTCGACGGACAGGACGGACGCATCAAGCTCGGGGGCGAGGTGTGGTCGGCGCGCGCCTACGACCCTGCGGCCACCTTCGAGGTGGGTGCGCACGTGCAGGTGTTGGAGATCGCCGGGGCGACCGCCCTGGTGGGCTAGGAGCGCGGCCGCGAGGTCGCCGCGAGGGGAGCACGCATGGAGGTCCAGCTCACGGGGCTGATCATCGGCATCGTCATTTTCCTGCTGGTGGTCGTCACGCTCATGCGCGCCGTGCGGATCGTGCCGCAGGCCCATGCCGGCATCGTCGAGCGGCTCGGCCGCTACCAGCGCACCCTCACGCCCGGCCTCTCGCTGCTCGTGCCGTACGTCGACAAGCTCAAGCCGCTGCTGGACATGCGCGAGCAGGTCGTCTCCTTCCCGCCTCAGCCGGTGATCACCGAGGACAACCTCGTCGTGAACATCGACTCGGTCATCTACTTCCAGGTCACCGACCCCAAGGCCGCGACGTACGAGATCGCCTCCTACCTGCAGGCCATCGAGCAGCTTACGGTGACGACCCTGCGCAACGTGATCGGCAGCATGGACCTCGAGGAGACGCTCACCTCGCGCGACCAGATCAACGCGCAGCTGCGCGGCGTGCTGGACGAGGCCACCGGCAAGTGGGGCATCCGGGTGAACCGGGTGGAGCTCAAGGCCATCGACCCGCCGGCCAGCATCAAGGAGTCGATGGAGAAGCAGATGCGCGCCGAGCGCGACAAGCGCGCGGCCATCCTCACCGCCGAAGGCTCGAAGCAGTCGGCCATCCTCAACGCCGAGGGTCAGAAGACCGCCGCGGTCCTCACCGCCGAGGGCGACGCGCAGGCTCGCGTGCTGCGCGCCAAGGGCGAGGCCGAGGCGATCACCCAGGTGTTCGGGGCCATCCACGCCGGCGACCCGGACGAGAAGGTGCTCGCCTACCAGTACCTTCAGGCTCTGCCGCTCATCGCGAACGGCACGGCCAGCAAGATGTGGGTCCTTCCCGCGGAGCTCAGCAAGGCCATGGGGGCGCTCGGGTCGGCCTTCCTCCCCGCCGCCGAGGCCCCCGCGGCACGCATCAAGCCCGCCGCGTCGCCGGAGACACCACACGACCCCAAGGCCATCCAGGGCGGCTGACCCGCGTCAGGGCTTGACGGCGATGCGGCCTTCGTCGATGCGCAGGAGCAGAAGGCGGGCGCCGGTCTGCTCGAGGTACTCGTCGACGGCCTTGCGCGAGCCCTGCCACCAGCCGTAGTCGTCGATGATGAGGACCCCGCCGGGCACCAGGCGTGGGTACAGCTGCTCGAGCTCGTGCCGGGTGGAGGCGTACCAGTCGGTGTCGAGCCGCAGGATCGCGATGCTCTCAGGGGCTTGCTCGGGCACGGTGTCCTCGACCATGCCGGGCACGAAGTGCACCAGGTCCGCCGGGTAGGGCACCGAGGCGAATCCGTCCCGCACGTCCTCGAGCGAGGCGTGCGCCCAGATGCCCGCGGTTTTCGGGAGGGCCGCGAGCAGGTCGGCGGCGGCCTTGCCGTCCTGCCGGCGGTCTTCCTCCGTCGGCGGAGGCATCCCCTCGAAGGTGTCGAACAGGTACAGGTGGCGCGAGGACGAGCCGACGTCGAGCAACGCCCTCGCCGCGGCCTGCATGCTGCCGCCGCGCCACACGCCGCACTCGACGATGTCGCCGCGGATGCCGTGAGCCTCGACGTACCGCACCGCGCTGATGAGCCCGAACAGCTTCTCCCGCGACGTCATCGTCCAGGGCCTGACCGCCGTGATGATGCGCTGGGCGTCGTCGTCGTAGTCGGCCGGGAAGGCGGCCGCAGGAGCGGCGGCCGTCTTCGGCGCGGGTCCTGCGGGTGCCGGGGCGCGCGAGAACTGGTAACCGGTGGCCCGGATCAGCGCCGCGTTGACGGTGGTCTTGAGGGTCACGCGGGCACGATAGCCCGCGGCGCCGGCCGCGCCCGCGTCGGTACACCCTGCACCCCACCGGCACAATGGCCCCCGTGGACGCCGGCACCGCAGCGCTGCTGCTCGCGGCCGGCTTCGCCGGTGGCACCGTGAACGCCGTCGTGGGCTCCGGGACGCTCATCACCTTCCCCGCGCTGCTCGCGGCGGGCCTGCCGCCGGTGACCGCCAACGGCACGAACACGACCGGCCTCGTCTTCGGCTCCGCGTCGTCGGCGTACGGGTACCGCCGCGAGCTCTCGGGCCGGTGGCGACGCCTGGCCGCGCAGCTCGTCGCGTCCTTCCTGGCCGCGTGCGCCGGAGCCGCGCTCGTCCTGCTGCTGCCCGAGAGGGTGTTCACCGCCGTGGTGCCGTGGCTCATCGCAGGGGCAGCCGTGCTCGTCGCGGTGCAGCCGCGGATCTCCGCGTGGGCCGAGCGGCGGGCCGCGGCGCGGGTCGAGCAGACGCCGGCCGACCACGCCGAGCACGCCACGGCGCTCACGGCCGGCGTGGCCGCCTCGGGCGTGTACGGCGGCTACTTCGGCGCGGCCCAGGGAGTCGTCCTCATGGCCGTGCTCGGCGCCCTGTACGACGACGACGTCCAGCACGCGAACGGCGCGAAGAACCTGCTGGCCGCGGCCGCCAACCTCGCCGCGGCGCTGGTGTTCGCGCTCGCCGGGCGGGTCGACTGGGCCGCCGCGGCGGCCGTGGCCATCGGGGCCCTCGTCGGGGGCCTGGTGGGCGCCAGGTTCGCCCGGCGGTTGCCGCGTCCCGTGCTGCGGGGCGCTGTGGTGCTCGTGGGCGTGATCGCCGCCGGCTCCCTCCTGCTGAGGCGGTGAGTCCGTGGCCCTGATCACCATCGCCTCCGCCGGGGACGTGCGCCTGCGGGATTACACCAACCTCACCGACGTGTCGCTGAGGCGCGTGCGCGAGCCGGCCGAAGGACTGTTCGTCGCCGAGGGGGAGACAGTGGTCCGGCGCGCGCTCGCCGCTGGCTTCCGACCCCGGTCGATCCTCGCCAGCGCGCGCTGGGCCGACGGGCTCCACGACGTGGCGGCGGAGTTCCCCGACGTGCCCTTCTACGTCGCGGACGAGGAGGTGCTCCGCGGCGTCACCGGCTACCTGGTGCACCGCGGCGCCCTCTCGTCGATGCACCGCAAGCCACTCCCGGACGCCAGGGACCTGCTCCGCACGGCCATCCGCGTGGCGCTGCTCGAGGACCTCGTCGACCACACGAACGTGGGGGCGGTGTTCCGCAGCGCCGCAGCCCTCGGTATCGACGCCGTCCTGGTCACCCCGCGCTGCGCGGACCCGCTCTACCGCCGCAGCGTGAAGGTGTCGATGGGCTCGGTGTTCGCCGTTCCGTGGGGGCGCGCGGAGCCGTGGCCCGGATTGCTCGACGACGCCCGCGACCTCGGCTTCACCTCGTGGGCGCTCACGCCGGGGGAGGGCTCGGTGCCCCTGCCGTCGGCGCGGATTCCCGCCCGGGTGCTGCTGATGCTCGGCACGGAGGGCGCCGGGCTCTCGCCGCAGGCGCTGGACCGCTGCGACGCCCGGGTGCGCATCCCGATGGCCGCCGGGGTCGACTCGCTCAACGTGGCTGCGGCCAGCGCCGTGGCCTTCTACGCCCTCGGGCCCGGCGCGCCCCCCGGCTGAGCCGACGCCGTGCCTCGGGCCAGCCGGGCTGGCAGGCTGTGCGGGCACGAGCGCCACGCGTGGCGATCACCCTGGGAGGCACGGATGGCCGGGATGCTGGCACTGCTGCGGCACGGCGAGACCGAGTGGAGCCGCGCCGGCCGGCACACCGGGCGCACCGACATCCCGCTGACGCCCGAGGGGGAGACTCGGGCGGCGGCCGCGGCGTCGCTGTTCGCGGGACGCGACGTCGGCCTCGTCCTGTGCAGCCCCCTCACGCGCGCCCGGCAGACGGCCAGGCTCGCCGGGCTGGACCCCCACGACTTCGACACCGACCTGCTGGAGTGGGACTACGGGGCCTGGGAGGGGCGCACGACGCCCGACATCCGGGCCGAGCTCGACGACCCCAGGTGGGTGATCTGGGATCACCCCGTACCGCAGGGGGTCACCGACGGCGAGCAGCCCGCCGACGTGGCCGCGCGCGCCGCCCGGGCGATCGCCCGGGCCGAACCGATGCTCTCCGCTGGCCACGACGTCGTCCTCGTGGCGCACGGGCACCTGCTGCGCATCCTCACCGCCACGTGGCTCGGGCTCCCGGCCCACGCGGGTCGCCTGTTCTCCCTGTCGGCCGGCGCCGTGAGCCATCTGGGCCACGAGCACGACCAGCGCGTGATCGCGGCCTGGAACCTCGAGCCGCGCGAGCGGTAGAGACGGGCCGATAGCGCGTCATCGGCCCCTGAGCACCCACACCACCCAGACCGCCAGGAACGCGCCGAGTCCTCCGCTGAGCCCCGAGACGAGGGGGAGCAGCGAGAAGAGCAGGAACACCGCGCCGCCGGAGACGGCGGCCGGGAGCAGGCCGCCGACAGCGCGCTCGGCGAGGTGCTCGCGCAGCCCCCGCTCGTCGTGGTCGTCCTGTGCGCCCGGACGAGCCGCCGGGGTCTTGGGCGGGGTCGTGGCGGGCACGCTGCCGCCGGCGTTCAGGGCGTCCACCTGCCTGAGCAGGTCTTCGATGTCGTCGGGCTCGCCACCGGCCATGTGACCATCCTCGCGCGGACGGCCGCCCCGTGCACCCGGAGGGGGGACTGCGCCGCATTCCGTGCGACCATCGTCCGCATGTCGTTCCGCCACGCTGCCCGTGCGTGGGCGGCTGCGTCCGCAGCCGCGGTCCTCCTCCTGGCCGCCTGCGGCACCCCGTCGTCCGACGCAGGCAGGGGACCTGTCTCGGGGGCCCCCGGCCCGTCGCAGCCCGGGACGAGCAGCAGCGCGGCGGCCAGCCGGCCAGCGAGTCCGACCACCGGCATCACCGCCCCGGCCCGCGCCGTGTCCGCCGACGGCTCCACGGTCCTCGACCTCCCGATGCCCGGCGCCTCCTACACGCCGTCGGCGCCGAACGGCGGCACCGACGACTACCACTGCTTCCTGCTCGACCCGGGGCTCGTGAGCGACACCTTCCTCACCGGCACGCAGTTCGTCCCGGGCGACGCCGCCGTGGTCCACCACGCGATCCTGTTCCGGGTCGAGCCCGGCCAGGTGGCCGCGGCGAAGGCCAAGGACGCCTCCGAGCCCGGCCAGGGCTGGACCTGCTTCGGCGGTTCGGGCGTCCCGTCCGGGCCGGGCGACCCGGTGGCGGCCCTGGACTCCGCGCCCTGGCTCGCGGCGTGGGCGCCCGGTGGCGGCGAGGCCCGGTACCGCCCGGGCACCGGTATCCCGATGGCGGCCGGCACCCAGATCGTCATGCAGATCCACTACAACCTCCTGCACGGCGCCGGGCCCGACAGCAGCGGCGTGCGGCTGCGCCTCGCGCCGGCCGGGGCGCACCTCACCCCGCTGCGCACCACGCTGCTCGTCGCCCCCGTCGAGCTCCCGTGCGCCGCCGGGCAGTCCGGCCCGCTGTGCGCGCGCGACGCGGCCGTCTTCGACGTCGTCCGCCGCTTCGGCGACGGCGCCGGCCGCCTCGTGGCCGGCCTGCACCTTCTGTGCGGGGGCGACCCGGTCCATCCGACCGCCGGCACGACCCAGGAGTGCGACCGCAAGGTCACGACGCCCGAGACCGTCTTCGCCGTCGCCGGGCACATGCACCTGCTCGGGCGGCGCATCACCGTGACGCTGAACCCCGGAACCGCCAAGGCCCGCACGCTGCTGGACATCCCGGTGTGGGACTTCGACAACCAGGGCGCGCACCCCCTGGCCGTGCCGGCGAAGATCGGCCCCGGCGATGTGTTGCGCGTCAGCTGCACCCACGACGCCACGCTGCGCGACCGGATTCCCGAGCTCTCGACGCTGCCCGCCCGCTACGTGGTGTGGGGAGAGGGCACGTCCGACGAGATGTGCCTGGCCATCCTCACGGTGGCAGACCGCTGAGCCGCCACGGTCGGCCCGGGGCACCGCGCCGCCAGGTGGGCCCACGCGTCCCGCACGCCCGTCAGCGGCGCCAGTAGCCTGACGAGGTGACCGACTTCGGGCCCGACCAGATCGGCAGGATCTACCGGGAGAAGCACGCCGAGGCGCTCGGAGAGCTGGGCCGGTTCAACCTGGCGGTGTTCGGCAAGACCGGCGCGGGCAAGAGCACCCTCGTCAACGCCGTGTTCGGCCGGCAGGTCGCGGCCACCGGCAACGGCCGCCCCGTGACGGAGGGGCTGCAGTACTACGAGCACCCCGACGGCATCCTCGGCATCTACGACTCGCAGGGGTTCGAGACCGGCGAGGCCGGCGACGTCGTGCTCGCCCGGCTGGACGAGATCGTGCGCGAGAGCCGCCGCAAGCAGATCTCCGAGCAGATCCACGCGGCCTGGTACACGGTGCGCTGGAGCGACCGCAGGTTCGAGGATCGTCAGGCCGACTTCGTCCGGCGCCTGCACGACCTCGGCCTGCCCGTCGTCATGGTGCTCACCCAGGTTCCCCTCAACGCGACCGGCCAGGTGCACCCCGAGGCGCTCGCGCTCGCGCACCACATCGAGGGCCTCCACCTGCCGCTGTCGCCCCGCAACCACGGCTTCGTCACGAACGCGCTGATCGACCCCTTCCAAGGGTGGCCCGTGCACGGGCTCCAAGAGCTGCTCGACGCGACGTTCGACACTGCGCCGGCCGCCGTCCTCCTCGCGCTCACCGCGGCGCAACAGATCGACCTGGAGCGTAAAAGACAGGTGGTCTCGCGCCTTGTCAAGGCTTCCGCAGCCACCGCCGTGGCTACCGGTGCCACCCCGATTCCGTTCTCGGACGCCGCGGTCCTAGTGCCTCTTCAGATCGGCATGATCGCCCGGATCACTGCAGCGTACGGCCTCACCCTGCCGACAAGCCAGGCCACGACGCTGGTGGGGTCGCTGATGCTGTCCACCGGCGCGACCACCGCCGGCCGGTGGATCGTGTCGAGCCTGCTGCGGGTCGTGCCCGGGGGACTGCCCGCCGCGATGGTGATCAGCGGGTCCGTCGCCGGGGCCCTCACCACGGCGATGGGGTGGGCCTGGGCGGCCGTGTGCGAGCGGGCCATCGCTACCGGCGGCGAGCTCGACCCGGACACCGTGCGCGAGGTGTTCCAGGCCGAGTTCCAGGCCCGGCTGCGCCGCGCCAAGGTGCCCGAGCAGCTCGGCGCCGGTGCGCGCGAGGACGGCTAGCTAGGAGTCCGACGCGGTCGGCTGGGAGCCCGCGGCCTCCTTCGCGGCCGGCTTCCTGGGAGCGGCCTTCTTCCTCGCCGGCCTCGTCGCGGGCCTTGCCGGTGCTGGCTCGTGCGCCAGCGCGATCACCGCGTCGAGCCCGTCGGCGAGGCACTGCACGAGCAGGACGGGGTCGTCGATGGCAGCCGTGTCGATGTTGATGCCGAGCTGGGCGACGCCGTTGTACGACATGAGCGCGACGTTCACGGCCGCACCGGCCTTCGGCGCGAAGGGGACGAAGCGCAGCACCTCGGCGCCGGCCATGTAGACCGGCATGGGCGGCCCCGGCACGTTCGTGGCGGCGAAGTCGGTGCCCTTCATGAGCCCCCCGGCGATCATCGTGGTGATCGCCTGCGGCAGCTGGCTCAGCCGGCGGAAGACGAAGTCGCTGACCGGCAGCGCGGGCTCGGAGCGCGCCGACTTCAGCAGCGGCGAGAGCCTGCGGATCCGCGTGCGCGGGTCCATCTCGACGATGGGCACCTCGAACCGCGCGGGCACCCACTTGTTGCCTCCGACGCTCACCTCGCCCGGTGTGCGCAGGTTCACCGGCATGTTCACCCGCAGCGACACGGTCTCGTCGTCGCCCTGCGCGCGGTGATAGGCGCCGAGGCCCGCAGTGACCGCCGCCATGAACGCATCGTTGACGGTGCCGCCGGCCGCCTTCGCCCCCGCCTTGAGGTCGGCCAGCGGCCGCTCGACGAGATCGAAGCGCACCGACAACGAGCGTCCCGTCATGGTGCGGCTCAGCGGGCTGGACGCCGGCGCCAGCAACCGCGAGGCGGACGCGGCGTACTCGACGCCGCCCCGCACGCTGCCGGCGGGGTTCGACACCGTGCGGAGCCCGAGGTCCCACGCGCCGCCCGCGTACTTGCGCACCGCGCCAAAGGCCTCGCGCGCCTCGAAGTCGACGCCCGAGACCATCCGGCCCACGGGGTCGAGCACGCGCGCCTTCGGCGCCGACGGCTTCGCCCCGCTGCGCGGCTCGTACTCGCGGGCGAGGTCGATAAGGGATGCCGCCATCACCATGCCGCCCATGCCGTCGGTGATGGCGTGGTGCAGCTTGACCAGCAGCGCGGCCTTGCCGTCCGGCAGCCCGCTGAGCATCGTCATCTCCCAGAGCGGCCGGCTGCGGTCGAAGTCCTGCTCGGCCATCTGCTCGGCCACCGCGAACGCAGGGCGCAGGGTGCCGTCCGGGTGGGGGACGGAGTACCACCGCAGGTGGTAGCCCAGGTCGAAGTTCGGATCGGTCTCCCAGCGCGGCGGGACCAGCGAGATGGGGTTGCCCACCACGCGCTGGCGCAGCTTGGGCACCTCGAGCGTCATCCGCTCGACCCGGGCCACGCCTTCGGCAAGGTCGGGCTCACGGTCCAGCAGGATCATCACCAGGATCACCGAGCGCAGGACCGGATCGTCCTCCACCCCGTACATCACTGCGTCGAACGCACCGAGCCGCTCATCGTCTCGAGCCATCACCGCCGCCTCCCGCCGCCCGTGCCACAGGACCTGACCGCACCGTAGTGCCCCGGCTTTCCGACGTCGCGTCGGCACCGTACCGTTTGCGCATGAGCGCAGCGACCGTTCCGGCCAGCACCCGCCCCGCCCGTTCTCCGTGGACCCCGATGATCTTCATCGGGCTCGGGGTCGCCCTGTTCATCATGGACGCCACGATCGTCAACGTCTCGCTGCCGACCATCATCAAGGACCTCGGCATCGACTCGGTCGACGCCGAGTGGGTCAACGCCGTCTACGCCCTCGTGTTTGCCGCGCTGCTCATCATCTTCGGCCGCTTCGGCGACCGGGTCGGACGGCGCAAGGTCTTCGTCGCGGGCGCGGCGGTCTTCGCGGTCGCCAGCATCGTGGCCGCCAAGTCCGGCAGCGGGAACGCCCTGATCGCGGCCCGGGCGCTGCAGGGTGTCGGCGGCGCCATGATGTCGCCCTCGTCCCTGTCGCTGCTCAACGCCACGTACCAGGGCCGGGCGCGCACGATCGCCTTCGCGATCTACGGCTCGATCATCGGTGGCATGGCCGCGGTCGGCCCGCTGCTCGGTGGCTGGCTCACTGAGTACCACTCGTGGCGCTGGTGCTTCTACATCAACGTGCCCATCGCGATCGCCGTGGTCGTCGGCTCCTACTGGCGGGTGCCCGAGAGCAAGGACGACCACATCCTGCCGGGTGTCGACGTCGTGGGTGCGGTGCTGTCTGCCGCCGGGGTGGGCCTGATGGTGTTCGGCCTCATCGAGGGCCGCAACTATGGCTGGTGGACGGCGCTGAACACCGACCACGTCGTCGGCATCACCTTCGCCCAGGGCAGCCTCTCGCCGGTCCCCGTGGCGCTCGCCCTGTCGGTGGTGTGCCTGGGGCTGCTCGTGCTCGTGGAGAACCGCCGCCGGTCAGCGGGCAAGAACGCGCTGCTCGACCTCTCGCTCTTCCGGCTTCGCACCTTCGGGCTCGGAAGCCTGGCCGCGATGATCGTGAGCCTCGGTGAGTTCGGCATCCTGTTCTGCCTCCCGCTGTTCCTCCAGTCGGTGCAGGGCTTCACGGCGCTCGGAGCAGGCGCCCTGCTCGCGAGCCTCGCCCTCGGCGCCTTCCTCGCCGGTCCCACGGCCGCGCGGCTGTCGTTTCGCCGCAGCCCGCGCTTCGTCGCCCGGCTCGGCCTGGCCTTGGAGGTCGTGGGCATCCTCGGCCTCGGGCTGACGATCTCCACGACGGTGAGCGGCTGGGTCGTCGCGGGCTGGATGGCCGTCTACGGCCTCGGCGTCGGGTACGCGAGCGCGCAGCTCACCGGCCTCATCCTCTTCGACGTGCCGATCTCCAAGAGCGGCATCGCCTCGGGCACCCAGAGCACCGCGCGGCAGATCGGGTCGGCCCTGGGCACCGCCATCCTCGGCACCGTGCTGTTCGTGACGCTGGGGGTGCAGACCGAGAACAACCTGGCGGCGCTCCCGGGGGTCTCCGCGGACCAGGCGCAGTCGGTCGCCGACGTCGTGTCGGCCACTGCGGGGACTGTCATCCCGGCGCTGTCGGCCCGGCCGGGGGGCGAGGCCGTCGCTGCCGCCGCGGGGGAGGGCTTCGCCACCGCCGTGCGCTGGACCGCGTTCACGGCCGCCTTCTTCGTCAGCCTCGGGCTCCTCGCCACCCTCGCGCTGCCCCCGGGCCGCCGCGACGACGAGGTGGTGGCAGCTGGCGAGACCGGCGCCATCGCCGGCGCCGGCGCATGACCGCGCGCCCCGACGCCACCCCTGGATGCTCGGAGCCTCCACCCCGCCGACCCCCACAGGTGCGAGACTCGGCGCACCACGACCAAGGAGTGCCGTGACCGACAGCCTGGACGTCCGCGCCGGCGGCTGGCTCCCCGCCGAGGAGCTCGCCGAGGCCCGGGCCCGCGTGCCCATCGTCTACGTCGACGCCGTACCGGTGCGCACCGACCACACCGGTGCCATCACGGCCGTGGGGCTCCTGCTGGTGGCGCGGCCCGACGGCCCCGTGGGCCGGGCGGTCGTGTCTGGCCGGGTCCTGTACGGCGAGCGGGTGCGCGACGCCCTGCTGCGCCACCTCGAGAAGGACCTCGGGCCGGTGGCCCTACCCCGGCTGCCGGTGTCCCCGCAGCCGTTCACGGTCGCCGAG
Organism: uncultured Actinomycetes bacterium; assembly: GCA_963778785.1. Lineage (GTDB taxonomy): Bacteria > Actinomycetota > Actinomycetes > S36-B12 > CAIYMF01 > CAVZVV01. The sequence continues at coordinate 324,548 of CAVZVV010000026.1, read as the reverse complement.
TACTTCCCCGACCCGACCGTCACGGGCTTCCACGACCCGCGCCAGCACTCGGTGAGCCTGGCGTACGTGGTGCCGGTCGACGGCGACTGCACGCCAGGGGGCAGCGCCCTCGACCTGGCCTGGCTCTCGCCGGAGGAGGCCGTGGGCGTCGACGTCCTCGCCGAGATGACCGGTGGCCACGACCGCCTCGTCCGGATGGCCCTCGCCGCCGGCGGCCAGCTGCCGTGAGCGAGGCCGACGACCGCGTCGGGGAGCCCGAGCTGCACCAGCTCCGCGCCCGGGAGAGCGCGCGGTGGCGGGCTTATCCGCCCGACGTCCTGCCGTCGTTCGTCGCCGAGATGGACTGGGAACCGGCCCCCGCGATCACGGCTGCGCTCGCCGCCGCGGTCGCGCGCGGCGACACGGGATACGCCTGGCCGATGACTCTCCCGGAGGATGTTGCCGCGTTCGCCCGGCGCGAGTGGGGCTGGGAGCCCCGGGCGCAGGACGTGGCAGTGGTCGGCGACATCATCGTGGGGCTGACGGCCGTGCTGCGCGCACTCACCGACGCAGGCGACCCGGTCGTCCTGACGCCGCCGGTGTACCCGCCCTTCTTCAGCACCGTGCGCGAGCTCGCGGGGCGGCCGGTGGTCGACGTGCCCCTCGTCGACGTACGCGGGCGTCTCGTGCCCGACCTCGACGGTCTCGAGCGCGCCTTCGTCGCGGGTGCGCGCGCGCTGCTGCTGTGCCACCCCCACAACCCCACCGGTGTCGTGTTCACCCCGGGCGAGCTGGGAGCCGTCGCGGCCCTGTGCGCCGCGCACGACGTGCTGGTGATCAGCGACGAGGTCCACGCGCCGATGACGTATCCGGGCGTCGAGTTCGTGCCCTTCCCGGTCGTGGCGGGCGACGCCCTGCGGTCGGTGGTGCTCACGTCGGCGTCGAAGACCTGGAACGTGCCGGGGCTCAAGTGCGCCTTCGTCGTGCCCGGCACCGCCGCCGTCGGGCGAGAGCTGCGGCTGCGCGTCCCGAGGGAGGTGCGAACGAGCACCGGCATCATGGGAGTCGTCGCGGCCCGCGCGGCGCTGGCCGACGGTGGGCCGTGGCGGCAGGCCGCCGTGCAGCGAATGTCGTCCAACGCGAACCTGCTGCGCGACCTGCTCGACGTGCACCTGCCCGGCGTGCGCTACCGGCCGCCCGACGCGGGCTATCTGGCGTGGCTCGACTGCCGTGATCTCGGCCTGGGCGACGACCCGGCGGCCGCGTTCCTGGAGCGGGGCCGCGTCGCGGTAAGCAGCGGACCCACGTTCGGCGCGGGCGGCGCGGGCCACGTACGCGTCACGCTGGCGACCTCTGAGGTGCTGCTGGCCGAGCTCGTCAACCGGATGGCGCGCGCGACCGGGTGAGGGATCGCCCGCCCCGGGTTAGGGTCGGCCCGTGGCGACGCTGGTGATTATGGGTTCGGGCGAGACAGCGCCCACGATGGTCCGTACCCACCGAGCGGTGCTCGCCGCGACGCCGCCGGGGCCGCGCGCGTTCATCGACACGACGTTCGGCTTCCAGAACAACGCAGACGACCTCGTGGCGAAGACCCTCGACTACTTCGCCGATTCCGTGGGGGAGCGGGTCGAGGTCGTCCGCTGGCGGCGGTCCGACGCCCCGCTCGTCGACCGGGAGCGTGCGCTCGACCTGCTGCACCGCTCCACCTGGGCCTTCGCCGGCCCCGGAAGCCCGTCGTACGCGCTCCGCCAGTGGGAGGGCAGCGCGGTCCCTGCCGCACTCCTTGACGTAGCCACGCGGGGCACGCTCGTCCTCGGCAGCGCCGCAGCGGTCACCGGCGGCGCCTTCGCCATCCCGGTGTACGAGGTGTACAAGGCCGGGGCCGACCCCGAGTGGCTCGACGGCCTGGACGTGCTCGGTGTTCTCACCGGGATCCGTGCGGCGGTGGTGCCGCACTACAACAACAACGAGGGCGGCTCGTACGACACCCGCTTCTGCTACCTCGGCGAGCCCCGGCTCGCACTGCTCGAGGCGATGCTGCCCGACGACGCGTGCGTCGTGGGCGTCGACGAGCACACCGCCCTGCTGATCGACACGTCCGCGGGTACGGCCACCGTGTCCGGCACGGGTGTCGTGACGGTCCGCCGGCACGGGGCCTCGGAGGTGCTCCCCCCGGGCACCGAGCTGCCGATCGTCGACCTGGTGGCGCTGGCCGCCGGGGTGCGCGCCGCTGGGCTCGAGCGGGTCGCGCTCGTGCCCGGGCCGGACGCCTCCGTCCCCGACGACCAGGCGGAGCACTCCACCTCGCTGCGCGCCGCGGTCGAGGCCGCCGCGGCACGCTTCGACGCCGCCCATGCGACGCTCGACGCCGAGGGCTGCGCCTCGGCCGCGCTCGAGCTCGAGGACGCCATGCACGCGTGGCGCCACGACATGCTCCAGAGCGACGACATGGACCAGGCACGGCGCGCGCTCCGGTCGATGGTCGTGCGCCTGGGCGCGCTCGCGGAGCGGGGCACCCGTGACCCGCGCGAAGCGGTGGCCCCGTTCGTCGAGGCCCTGCTGGAGGTGCGGGCCGGCGCCAAGGCGGCGCGCGACTTCGCCACTGCCGATCTCGTTCGCGACGGCCTCGTGGCCGCGGGGGTCGAGGTGCGCGACACGCCCGACGGCGCGGAGTGGCTGCTCAGTCCTGCTTGAACTTGTGCTGGACGCCCGAGCGCGCAGCACTCGCGAGCACCTTCACGCCGGCGCCGATGAAGATCAGGCCGCCGACCATCTGCACCATCGTGATGGTCCGCGCGGTGGTGCTGACCGGCGTGATGTCGCCGAAGCCCACCGTCGCGAACACGACCATCGTGTAGTACAGCGCCGTGAACTTGTCCAGCGGCGTGGTGAACGACCCTGGGGTGTACGTGTCGGTGGCGACGTACTGCAGCGCGAACAGGCAGAGGAACAGCGCGCTCGAGAACGCGAGGGCTTCGAGCGCCCGCTGACCTGGGTGCTTCGATTTCAGCACCCCGCGCACCTGCCAGACAAGCACGGCGGTGAACGCGGTGATCGACAGCACCATCAGGGTGATCGCCGAACCCGCGTCCTTCGTGTTCACCGGGATGAGCACGTAGCCCACCAGGACGACGACGACCGCGATCAGCACCCGCAGGACGCTCAGGGTCACATCGCGGGCGGAGATCCGGACGCCGGGGGGCAACGCGCTGGACATGGACCTCAACGTACTGCGGGGCCGGGCGCCTTCTCGGCAGCCCGAGCCGTGTCGCGCCCCCCGGCACCGGCTACCTGGGCGCCGACCATCGCCGGTGGGATCCCTCGAAGTCTTCTATCCGCCACGACAGGGCGCGAGCGGGCTCCAGGACGAACATGTCGAGCGGGCCCATCCCAGGTGCGTCGGGCAGGTAGGCGGCCTCGGCCGGCGAGTCGTACTTCGCGGCGTACGCCGCGAGCACGGCCGTGCGCACGTGCGCCTGCACCTCGTCGCTCCAGCGGCCGCGCACGATCAGCACGTCGCTGCCGCTCTCCAGGTGCACCACCGTGCGCGGGTCGTCGTGCAGGTCGCGCACACGTCGGCTGGTGGGTTCGGCGGTTGTGTAGGCAACGCCGTCGACGATGACGCCCCACACCGGGACGCTGTGCGGCCCGGCCGCCGGAGATGCGGTCGCCATCCACCAGACCTTCTCGGCGCCGAGCCGGGCGGACACCTCGTCCCACTCGAGGGTTGCGAGGCTCGATGCGCCAGGTGGTCGGACCGTCGCCGAGGTACGCCCGGCCAGGAATTCCTCGAGGCACGCGACGGCGAGCTCATGGTCCTGCACCTGCGGGAGCCCGCTGATGAGCAGGATGCCTGCGAGTCCGCCCTCGGCCATGGAGAGCGGGAATCCGCCGCCATGCGCCGCGTACTCGGACTCGGGCAGGCCGGTGGCCTGCTCGAACGTCGTGTCCGCCGACTCGTACCGGACTCGCTCGTACATGGTGGCGTGCCCGCCGTGCTCGACCACGCGCGCCTTGCGGACGATCCAGCCGTCCTGCGCGGCATCTGAGCCGGGCAGCGCCGCCCGGTAGACCACCCGCCCCGCGCGGCGCACCTCCACGGTGATCGCGAGCCCGGCGGCCAGGCCGCGGCCCGCCACCAGCGCGCCGAGGTCGAGCGCGTCCTGCTCGGAGAAGGACGGCAGGGCCAGGCGTGCCTCCTGCGCCAGGAGGTCGTCGGGCACGAGGTCGCCGGTGGTCGCCATGGCGGCATCCTGCTACGGTCCGGCGCCCGCCGCCGCGCAACGCCACGGGTGGCCGCCCCGACGACAGCGACATGTACGTCACCAGCCGCAGGCCCGTGCTCCCGCCGCGGCTCGCCGCAGCGATCCGCGAGGCCCCCTGGGTCGAGTACCTCCAGCACCGCGTGGGCGCGGCGGCCACCGCCGCCGTGGAGCGGGCACTACTCCGCCAGCCGGCCGCCCCGCACAACGACGGCACCTGGACCGGCCGGTGCACCGCCGCGGCGGTGGGGCGCGGCACCTACTCCGCCGGGCAGGTGGCCACGGCTTACGGCCTGACCGCGATGAACCGGGCCACCACGGCGGCCGACGCGAGGATCGGAATCGTCGGGTTCGGGGAGGGGCCCGACGCCGCGAGCAGCCGGGCGGCCGAGCGGTGCTGGGGCTGGACCCGGCTGGACCCGAGGGTGCGCCTGTCCCTCGGCATGACGTCGCCCTGGCAGTCGGTGCCCGCTGCCTTCAGCGAGCCGGACCTGGACTGGCAGACGGTGCGCGGCCTGCTCCCGCAGGCGCGCCACATCACGTACTACGAGACCTACGAGGACTACTCGACGTGGTGGATGGCCCTCGCCGGCGCCCTCGTCGATCCGCAGCGGCCCGACGTGCTCTCGGTCTCGTACGACTGGGCGGAGCGGTCGTTCGCGCGCTCGCCGACCGCCTCGCTGTTCGACGCGATGGCGCTGCGCCTGTCGTTGCTGGGCACGTCCGTGTTCGTCGCTGCGGGGGACGACGGCTCGGCCTGCCAGGCCGGCAAGCGCTGCGTCGACTGGCCGACGAGCTTACCGTTCGTCACCTCCGTCGGCGGCACCCGGCTCGCGCTCGACCGCACGAACCGGCGGGTGGCCGAGACGGGGTGGAACGACTTCCCCTGGCTGAGCGCGGCCAACGCCGGGGGCGCGACCAGCGGCGGGATGTCGCACATGTACTCCCGGCCGTGGTGGCAGCCGCGCGCGGTGGTGCGCTCGTCCATGCGCTCGGTGCCGGACGTCTCGGCGCACGCGTCCAGGCTGCCGGGCTGGCCGGTGGCACTGTTCTACTCGGCCAGCCAGGGCACCTGGACCGTCAACAGCGGCACCAGCGCGTCGACCCCGCTCGTGGCCGCCGAGTTCGCGGTGATCGCCGCCTCGCTCCGCACGAACGGCCACCGGGGGCTCGGGCTCGTGACGCCCGCGCTCTACGCGCTCGGCCCCGGGGGCGGCAGCTTCTACGACGTCGTCCGCGGCACCAACTCCGTGCCGGGCCAGCCCCGTGGCTACGCGGCGGCACCCGGGTACGACCGGGCGAGCGGCCTGGGCGTGCCGCAGTTCGCGGTGCTCCAGCGCGCGTTGGCCGTGGGCAAGTAGGGCGCACGTCAGCCATCGTCGTTGGTGGTGTCGAGCCGGCGGACGACCCGCACGCGACGGATCACGTCGTCGAACTCGTCGGCGAGCGCGCGCCGGCGCTCGGCCAGGTCGGGGGACCCGACCTCCAGCAGGCCGCGGTTGTCTGCGAGCTTGGCCGCGCCGCGGAACAGGTCCCGCGAGATCGACTCGGGGCTGTGCAGCTGCTTCTGCAGCCACCACTGGTGCGCGGCCCCGAGGCAGCCGTCGAGGAATGCCTCGACGTCGACCGGCTCGTCGTCCGGGAGATCGGCGAGCCGGTGCGCCACGACCGCGTAACCCTCGAGGAACGGCGCCAGCACGCGGTGCGCGAGCAGCAGCCGCGAAGCCGCCATCAGGGGGAGCAGGTCGGTCGACGCGAGGGTGCGCGCGTCCCAGCCCGGCAGCGCGATCTCGCTCTCGTCCCGTACGTCGGCGGCGAACTGGCGGGTGTCGGCGAAGAAGAACTCGAACTTCATCAGGTCACGGATGCGTCGCGCTTCCTGCCACACCGCGTCGACCGCGTCGGCGGGGTCGACCTCGGCCACCTTCACCACCGCCGCCTCGACGATCGCCCGGGTGATGAAGAAGTGGATGATCGTGTTGCGGTAGTAGCCGGCCTCGTGCTGGCGGCTCGGCGCGATGCGGTAGACCGCCTCGTCCCCGCCCGCGAAGCGCTCGAGGACGCCTTCGCGGTCGAGAGTCGTGATCGCCTCGGCGAGGACACCGTCCTCGGCGTCGAGGTCGATACCCTGCGTCAGCGGCAGGCCGCGCCGCCGCACGTAGGCCAGCAGCGGCTCGAGGATCCCGCGGCCCTGCGCCACGGTGATCGCGCGGTCCTCGTTGCCGAGCAGCGCGAACGTGACGAGCGCCTGCGGCGAGATCGGTGTCACCTGGTTGATGCGGTGGGCCACCTCGAACGCGATCCGCGGCACCTCGAGCCTCGCCGCATCCGGGTCCGTGCGGTTCGCAGCAAGCGCGGCCTGCAGCGAGAGCGGCTCACCGAAGCGCAGGTGCGCCCGGCCCAGCGTCCGCGACTGCGAGCGCGCGAACCGCACCAGCCAACCGATGCTCTCGGGCACCTTGCGGCCACCGGTCTCCTCAGCGGAGATCGCTTCGATCTCGTGCTGCTGGTCGTACACGATGGCGACCGGCACGAGGTACACGTCGTCGGCACCGCCCTCGGCGAAGGCGTCGACGAGGTAGCTCAGGATCCCGTAGCGCGGCGGCCGCAGCTTGCCGTTGCGGGTGCGCCCGCCCTCCATGTACCACTCGAGGTTGAACCGCTTGCGCACCAGGTAGGCCAGCAGTTCCTTGAGCATGGCGCGGTAAACGACGGCCTCGCGGAACTCGCGCCGGATGAACACGACACCGGTGCGTCTGGCGATGGTCCCGAGCGGCCAGAACGCCAGGTTCACCCCGCCGAGCACGTGGTTCGGCGGGAATCCGTGCTGCTCCAGCGCGGTGCGCAGCACCAGCGGGTCGAGGTACGAGCGGTGGTTCGGCAAGAAGACCAGGGAGTGCCGCCGGCCGAGCTCGCGCAGCGGCTCGATCGCTGCGTGGTCGACGTCGAGGCTGTACGCGCGCGAGGCCCATCGACCGAGCCTGTTCCAGGCGTCGATCGCCGCCGATGTCTGCTCGGCGGTCATCTCGTGCAGGCAGTCGAGCGACTCGGCCCTGATGTCGGCCTCCGGCCGGCCCGTGCTGCGCGCGAGGTCGGCGACGATGCCGTCGAACCGAGCGGTGGACACGATGTCGTCCACGACCTGGCGGGCTACCTTGTAGCGGTCGCCGAGCACTGCCCGCTCGGCCCGGTCGAGGGCGATCGTGCCCTGGCGTGAGACGAATCCTGCGAGGTCTTTCGCGCCCCGCTCCGCGCTACGGGCCCGCAGCTCGCCGACAGTGGCGGCCGCCCCGACGAGCACGTCCGGCGGCTCGGCGGCGCCCCCGCGCCGCCGCACCGGCAGCACCCGGGCGATGCCGCCCTCCGACCGCGGCGTTCCGGTGACCGCCACGGGGACGAGCAGGACGTCGTCGTCGAGCCGGTCGAGGTCGTCCGTCAGTGTGCGCGACCCTGCCCACAGGGTGCTGGCGGCACCGCGGTCGCGGGCCCACGACGACAGGGTGCCGCGGTGCCGGGCGTGGGCCGAGAAGGCGAGCGCGACCGTGGTGCGGCCGCCGCCGTGCGGCCAGCTGTCGGTCGGCATCGTGGCGCTCCCGGGTGCGCGGGGGTGGGTCCCCGTGAGGCTACCGACCCGCAGGCCCGCCCGCGCCCGGCGCGAGAAGGGACTTTGGTCCCCGCGTGGGTGCCCTCAAGCCGAGCGCCGACCCGCCCGGCCGGGAGTAGCGTCGACACATGCAGATGCCGCAGATGCAGGAGCGCGCCCGCGCTCTCGTCGAGAGTCCCTCGCTGACCTACCGCCAGCGGGTCCAGGCGCTCGCGGCGCTCGCCGAGGAGTCTCTCGCGCCGCCCGCGGTGTCGGCCGAGTGCCGCGAGGCGCTCGCTCTCGGCCTGGTCTGCGACCTCGCGGAGGGTCACGCCCCCTACCGGCCGCGCTACCTGCTCCCGGACTACGCCCTCGCGCTGCGACAGGGCTCGCCGTTCCTCGACCTGCCCGCCCCCTCCGACCTCTACGAGGCGGTGGCCTTCCTGCTGTCGATGTACGCGCAGGTGCCCTCGATCACCGGCTACCCCGTGTACCTCGGCGACGTCGACCGGCTGCTCGAGCCGTTCGCCGAGAGCGTCGACGACGGCACCCTCCGGCGGGTCATGAAGCTCATGTGGACCACCGTCGACCGGGCCATGCCCGACGCCTTCACCCACGCGAACCTGGGCCCGGACGACTCGCGCGTCGCTCGGGCCGTGCTGTCGCTCGAGCGCGAGCTGCTGCAGACGGTGCCGAACCTGACCCTGCGGGTCGACCCCGAGCGCACCCCCGACTCGCTCGTACTGGACGCGGTGCAGACCGTGTTTGCGTGCGGCAAGCCGCACTTCGTCAACCACCAGATGATGTGCGAAGACCTGGGCCCCGACTACGGCGTGGTGTCCTGCTACAACTCGCTCAAGGTAGGCGGCGGGTCGCACACGCTGGTGCGGCTCAACCTGGCCGAGTCCGTGCGCCAGCACGGCGGCGGCGTGCAGGCCTACCTCGAGAGCGTGCTGCCAGCGCACGTGGCGCTCACCGCCGAACTCGTGGCCGCCCGGGTCCGCTCCCTGGTCGAGGGCGCCCGCTTCTTCGAGCACTCGTGGCTCGCCCAGGAGGGCCTGGTCTCGCTCGATCGCATGTCGGCCATGTTCGGCATCTACGGGCTGGCCGAGGCGGCCTGCGAGCTCTCCGCCCGGGAGGGCCACGGCGGCCGCTACGGACACGAGCCCGAGGCCACCGCCATCGGCTGGAGCATCGTCGAGCGGGCCGCGGAGCTCGTGGCCGCCACGCCGCTGCCCTACTGCGCCGGCAACGGCGGTGTCGCCTTCCTGCACTCCCAGTCCGGCATCGACAGCGACATCGGCGTCACCGCGGGCACGCGCATCCCGATCGGCGACGAGCCGTCCCTGCCCGAGCACCTCGCGGCCGTGGCTCCGAACCACCGCTGGTTCGCCTCGGGCGTGAGCGACATCCTGCACTTCGACGACACGGCCATCGGCAACCCGCAGGCGGTCGTCGACGTCATCCGGGGTGCCATGGCCACGGGGATGCGCGACGTCACGTTCAACCTTGAGAGCAACGACTTCATCCGCATCACCGGCTACCTCGTGCGCAAGTCCGACCTCGCCAAGCTCGAGGCCACGGGCACGGCGCGGCACGGCAGCGACGTGCTCGCGGCGGGCTCGGTGGAGAACTCGCACGTCACGTCGCGGGCACCCAAGCGGGTGGTGAGCCTTGAGTCCGCCCCGCGGGCTGCTGGCTGACGTCGTCCCGTTCTCCTGGGTCGACGGGCCGGGCAACCGCTTCGCGGTGTTCCTGCAGGGGTGCAACATCGACTGCCTGGCCTGCCACAACCCCCACACCATCGCGCTGCGCAGCGTCCACGCCTCGGACGTGGGCGTGGACGACCTTATGGCGCGTGTGCTTCCCCTGGCCCCGTTCCTGTCGGGGGTCACCGTCTCGGGCGGGGAGGCCACGGTGCAGGCGCCGTTCGTCGTCGCGTGGTTCGACGCGCTGCGGTCCCACGCCGCCACGGCGCGGCTCACCAGGTTCGTCGACAGCAACGGCGTGGTGGGGCCGGACGTGTGGCGAGGCCTGCTGCCGTCCACCGACGGGGTCATGCTCGACCTCAAGTGCCTCGACGACGAGCTCCACCGCCGCATGACCGGCCACGGCAACGCCCTCGTCCTGGCCAGCATCGACCTGCTCGTGGCGGCCGGGAAGCTCGCCGAGGTGCGGCTGCTCGTCGTGCCCGGGCTCAACGACGACGAGGAGCTGCTCGGCCGCACGGGTGAGTTCCTGCACGCGCACGCCTCCGGGACCCCGGTGCGCGTCCTGGGCTTCCGGCCGCACGGCGTGCGCCACGGGGCGCATGGGCTGCAGGACGTCGAGGCCCCGGATGCCGCCCGCCGCCAGCACTACCGCGACCTCGTGGCCGCAGCACACGGCGACGGTCTGGTCACGGCGGTCTGAACGACGAGGTCGCGCCGCGGGCGTCGCGTGCCTAGCCTGGCCAGGTGCCGACAACCCTCGGCAGGGCCGAGATCCTCGACGCCGGACCCCCGCACGGGGTCCGCGTGCCCTGGTGGCGAGGCCGGTGGGCAGCGGCCACCGGCTCGGTGCTGCTGGCCGTCGGGGCTGCGGCCGTGCTGGTGCACCGGGACGAAGGCACTCCCGCACCAGCCCCGGTCACGGTGTTCGTCACCCCGGCCGAGACCCTCGGCTCCCCCACCCAGACCGGCTTCGAGCCGCTCACCGACGGACGCCCCGCGGGACCGCTGGGCGTCGACCTTCCCGTGCGGCTGGCGCTGCCCGACGCCGAGGACCGATCGGTCGCCGTAGTCGGCCTGACCGGGCCCGGTGTCACCGCCGTGGCCGACGGACCGCGGGCCGTGCTGACACCGTCGGCTCCCGTCGCCCGCCGCGTGCTGCACGCGACGGTCGACTGCATGCGCGTGCCGCACCCGCTTCCGGACGACGCCTTCGGGGTGTCGGTGTCGGTAGCCGGCGGGCCGCTGCTGGACGCCCGGGTGGCGCCGGCCCCCGGCCTGCCGGCCGGGCCGGGCGCGTGGGCGGAGGTCATCCGCGAGGGGTGCGCGGGCTGGGAGGCGGCCGCGTACGTCAAGGTGACCCGGGTGGCGGCCCAGGTCTCTCCCAACACGCCCGAGGTGGCCCTGTCGGTGACCATCACGAACGAAGGCCCCCGGCCGGCCCTGCTCTCGAGGCCGGCGACGCGGGCCAGCGTCGACGAGCCGAGCATGTCCGCCGCCCGGATCCGCATCGCACCGGGCGGCACGGCCGTGGCCCGGCTGGTCCAGCACTTCGACCCGTGCGGGTCCGGGCGGCGGTTCATGCCCCTGACCCCCGACAGCCAGCGGCTGCTGGGCCTCGTCGCCCTATCGGGCGACCCGGTGGGCGACCCGGGCAGCACGCCCAGCGCGGTCGGCGTGCCGGTCGACCCGCAGGCACAGCAGGCCGTGCTGGAGGCGTACGCGCAGGCGTGCGGGGGAGTGGAGGACGTCCTGGCCCTCACGCCTCCCGGCTCGATGCGCTACGGAGGCGACGTCACCGTGCGATTCGCGCTGGACGTGACGCCCGGTGCCGTGGCGCGGCTTCGCGTCCGGACGGCGTTCGTGCGCGGGTGGACGATCACCCCGGCTCTGGGGCCCTGGCTGGTGCCCGACGCGTCCGGCCAGGTCGTCACGACGATCCGGTACCAGCCCGACCAGCGGCCCGCACCCTGCGACCTGCCGTCCGCCCTCGACGTCGAGGTGCTCCCCCAGCAGGGCCACCGCGGAATCCTCACCTTCCGCACGTACCTGCTGCCTCAGGGCGACGTGGACGTCGCCGCCGCGCAGTGCCTCTCCGCGCGGTGACAGCAGGTGGCGTCGCGCTGCTGGGGAGGACAATCCGGGGCGGAAGGGGCATCCTCGTCCGGGGAGGCGCGATGAGGTGGTGGAACCCAGCGGCCGCGCGGATCGCGCTCGTCTACGTGGCCTTCTCGACGCTGTGGATCCTCGCCGGCGATCGGCTCGCGCACGGCCTCATCCCGGCGCCCGGCGAACGCCTCACGATCGAGGACGCGAAGGGCATGGCCTTCGTCGTCCTGAGCGGGCTCCTGATCTACGCCCTCGTGGCGCGAAACGAGAGCACCCGCGTGCGGTCGCTGGCCGAGCAGGAGGCCGCGTACGAGGAGTCCCTCGCGGGCTGGGCGGCCGCCCTCGACCTCCGCGACCACAGCACCGCCGAGCACACCCAGCGCGTCACTGCCCTCACGACGGACCTGGCCCGCAGCGTGGGGATCGGCGGCGCCGACCTCGTGCGCCTGCGGCGGGGCGCCGCGCTCCACGACATCGGCAAGATGGGCGTTCCCGACGAGATCTTGGGCAAGGAGGGCCCCCTCACCGACGACGAGTGGGCGCAGATGCGGCGCCATCCAGAGCTCGCTGTCACGTTCCTTCAGGGCATCGCCTACCTGCGCGAGGCGCTCGACATCCCCTGGTGCCACCACGAGCGGTGGGACGGATCGGGCTACCCGCGGGGGCTCCGCGGGACCGAGATCCCCGTGGCGGCGCGCCTGTTCGCGGTGGTCGACGTCTACGACGCGATCACGTCCGACCGGCCGTACCGGAAGCCGCTGGACCACGATGCGGCGATGGCGTTCATCCTGGCGGGCAGCGGCACCTCCTTCGACCCGGACGTGGTCGTGGCGTTCCAACGTCTCACCTCCCCGCGGCGGGCGCAGCCGCACCAGGTCGGCAGGCGCAGGTTCTAGCCGCGAAGGACGTGCCGCCCGGCTCCGCGCCCGTGCCTGGCGCTACTCGCTCTGGCCGGACGAGAGGCCGACGAACATCGTGTCGTGCAGCGTGACGACGTGGCCGCGGGCCACGTCGACCGCGCGCGCGACATCGCGCGCGGCGATGGCGTCGACGAGGTCGCGGTGCTCGCAGTTGGACTCGCGCAGGTAGTCCACCGGGTACGGCAGGTAGTAGCGGTAGAGCTCTCGCAGGACGGCGCCGTACTGCGCTGGCCGCGGTCGGGAGGCCGGTGGCGTCGGCGACCGCGATGTGGAAGTGCCTCGTCGGTCGTGTGGAACTCGGCCCACGTGGTGGCCCGGTCCATGCACCTCACGAGTCGGCGCAGCGCCGGCCACCTGGGCCTTGGTGGCGGCTCAGGGCTGCCAGGTGGGCCACGCCGCCTCGAGCAGCACCCGCTGGTCGATGAGGTCGTGGACCTCGGCGTGCCGAGCCGCGGTAGGCGTCGATCTCGGCGACGGTGCCGAGCGTCGGGTTCGCCGCGACGAGTGTGCCGCCGTTGCGGCCACGGCGACGCACGAGGACGCCGTCCGTGAGCCAGGGCGGTGAGGGCGCGCCGCACCGTGATCTCGCTGACGTCCATGGCCGCGGCGATCTCGGCCGGCGGTGGCAGGCGCTCGCCGCGGGCTGAGCAATCGCAGGTCCACGGCCATGGCGATCCTGGCCCGCACCGTGTCGATAGCGGTCAGCCGACGGATGCCGACGAGCGCCGACGCGCTGAGTCGCTGCTCTGCGTCGCCGAGCCCCGGCGTCGGGGGACGTGGTCGTGGTCACCGGACCCATGCTAGCCGGCGACGTGGCGAAAAGAAATCATTGTGAGCACTCTTGTTTAAGAGTTCATCTTGGTCTATTTTCGCGTCCAACGGTCAGCCAGACGCTGCGCGCCGAAGGAGGCACTGATGTCGCGAGCCCTGCCAGTCGCGGTTGTCCAGGCGGCGCCGCACTCGTTGGACGGTCCCTGGGCGAGGCTTCGCCAGCGACGTCGCCGACTTGCTTGAGGCCTTCCCGCAGACCCGTCTCGCGATCTACCCCGAGCTGCACCTCCACGGCGCCGACGAGGACCCGCGCGACGAAGAACGCGCGCCTCGACGCTTCGCGCCGAGCCGCTGGACGGTCCACGCTGCCGGGCCCTCGGCGAGCTGGCGGGCGACCTGGGGGTGTGGCTCGTCCCCGGCAGCGTGTGCGAGCGCGGCGACGACGGGCTGCTCTACAACACCGCCGTGGTGTTCTCCCCGGACGGGAAGCTTGTCGCGTCGTACCGCAAGATCTTCCCCTGGCGCCCGTACGAGCCCTATCAGCCCGGGTGACCGCTTCGTGGTCTTCGACATGCCCGGTCACGGTCGACTCGGGCTGTCGATCTGCTACGACGCGTGGTTCCCCGAAGTCACCCGACACCTGGCCTGGATGGGCGCCGAGGTCGTCCTCAACCTCGTCAAGACCACCACGGCCGACCGGGCCCAGGAGCTCGTGCTGGCCCGGGCGAACGCCATCGTCAACCAGGTGTTCGTCGTCAGCGTCAACTGCGCCGGACCGGTCGGGACGGGTCAGAGCCTCATCGTCGACCCCGAGGGCGCGCGTGCGCGTGGCGGCATCCGAGCGAGAACCCGACGGTGCTCACCGACGTGCTCGACCTCGACCACGTCGTGCGGGCACGCACCTACGGCACGGCCGGGCCTCAACCGGATGTGGGACCACTTCCAGGACGGCGACGCCCCGCTCGAGCTCCCGCTCTACCAAGGTCGGATCGACCCCAAGCTCTGGCACATCCAGAGCGACGACCACCGCTAGTCCCACCCCGACCTAGGAGCACGCCATGGCACAAGCCAGCCCCACGCTGGTCCGGACGCTGGGACTGCGGTCCGTCGTCCTGTTCGGCCTCGCCTACATGACCCCGCTGATCGTGCTGGGCATCTTCGGCATCATCGCCGAGGTCACCGGCGGGGCCACGCCCTCGGCGTACCTCCTCGCGCTGGTCGCCATGCTGTTCACGGCCTTCAGCTACGGCCGGATGGCCGCGGCGTACCCGGTCGCCGGGTCGGCCTACACCTACGTGCGCAAATGCATCGACTCCCGCGCCGGCTTCCTCGTCGGTTGGGCGGTGCTGCTCGACTACTTCTTCCTGCCGATGGTGATCTGGCTGTTCGGCGCGGTGTACCTGCAGGCGAAGTTCCCCGACGTGCCGTTCTGGGTGTGGATCGTCGCCTTCATCGTGACCACGACCGTGCTCAATGTGCTCGGCATCCAGATAGCGGCCAAGGTCGAACTTCTTCCTCATGGCCTTCCAGGTCCTCGTCATCGTGCTCTTCGTCGGGCTCTCCCTCGCGCACGTCTTCCACGCCGACGGCGCCGCCGGCCTCGTGAGCGTCGCACCCGTTCGTCAACAGCACGACGACCTGGCCGGGATCTCGGCGGGCGCGGCCATCGCGGCGTACTCCTTCCTCGGCTTCGACGCCGTCACCACCCTCACCGAGGAGACGATCGACCCACGGCGCACGATCCCGCGAGCCATCATGCTCACGGCCCTCATCGGCGGCGGGATCTTCGTCGTCGTCGCCTACACGACCCAGCTCGTGCACCCCGGCGGCGAGTTCACCGACTCGGCCTCGGCCGCGTTCGACATCGCCCAGGAGATCGGCGGCGACCTCTTCGGCTCGATCTTCCTCGCCGGGCTCGTGATGGCCCAGTACGCCTCCGGCCTCGCCGCGCAGGCCAGCGTCTCGCGCCTGCTCTTCGCGATGGGCCGCGACAACGTCCTGCCCAGGAAGTTCTTCGCCTTCGTCCACCCGAAATACCACACCCCCGTCCTCAACCTCGCTGCTCAGCGGTCTCGTCGGGCTGCTGGCCCTGTGGTTCGACCCGGCGACGTCGACGTCGTTCATCAACTTCGGCGCCTTCACCGCCTTCACCTTCGTCAACCTGTCGGTGATCGGCGTACTTCCTGCGCGAACGCGGCGCGGGAACGTCGCACAACCCGTGGGCCTACGTCGTCGTCCCCGCCCTCGGTGCCCTCGTCGACCTGTGGCTGCTCACCCAGCTGGACCGCAACGCCATCACCCTCGGCCTAGGCTGGCTCGCACTGGGTGTCATCTACCTCGGCGTCATGACCAAGGGCTTCCGCAAGCGCCCCGCCGGAGATGGAGTTCACCGAGGACGTCGAGATCGCCGTACCTGTCCACGGCGGCTGGCGGCCTGACCCCCGAGGCACGCAGGGAGCTGACTGGTGAGCGATCCTTCACCGGGTTGACCCACATCGCCACCTGCGACCTCGGGGGCATCTGCCGAGGCCGCGCCGTACCCGACCCGACGTCGACACGATGGAGCCGGGAGGGCACCGGCTGGGTCCCCGCCTCGATCGCGCATGAGCCCGCTGGGCCACATCGTCGAGGGCGAACGCCTTCGCCGCCCTCGGAGACCTGCGGCTCGTCCCCGACCTCGGCACGCGGTGCGAGCTCCCAGCCATCGGGACCAGCCGCCCTACTCCCTCGTGCTGGGTCGACCTCGTCACCACCGACGGCGAGCGCATGGCAGTGCTGCCCGCGGGCCTTCCTGCGGCGCGCGGTCGCCGAGCTCGCGAACGCCACCGGCCTGACGTTGCTCGACTGCCTTCGAGCACGAGTTCACCCTCGTGGACGAGAGCGCCGAGCTCCCCGCTGTCGCTGCAGTCGCTCCGCCACGTCGAGCCGTTCGGCTCCGACCTCGTCCGCACCCTGGCCGCTCGCGGGTCTCCAGCCCGAGACGTGGCACCCCGAGTACGGCGCGCACCAGTGGGAGATCACGATCGCCCCCACTGACGCGGCCTCGCGCGGCCGACCGGGCGATCCTGCTCCGCGAG
Organism: uncultured Actinomycetes bacterium; assembly: GCA_963778785.1. GTDB lineage: Bacteria > Actinomycetota > Actinomycetes > S36-B12 > CAIYMF01 > CAVZVV01. The sequence goes on along the minus strand of CAVZVV010000026.1, from coordinate 308,138 downwards.
ATCGTCCGCTTACGTCGCCGACGCGCACGACCGCCGACGTGACCTTCGCCCCGTTCCCGACGACGGTCCCGTCGGCAACGGCGTCCACGTCCACCTCAGCCTGCGCAACGCGGACGGCAGCCGGCCACCAGCGATCCCGACCTCACCCGGCCGACTGTCGCGCGCTCGCTGAGTCCTTCGCCGCCGGCATCCTCAAGCACGCGGCCGCGATCACCGCGATCACCGCCCCCAGCCCGCTGTCCGCGCTCGCGGCTGCGTCCCGGGCGCTGGTCCGCCGCCTCGGCCGAGCTCGGCTACCAGAACCGCGAAGCGATGCTCCGCATCTGCCCCACTCTCGAACTGCCCGGCTGCACACCCATCGACCACCTCAACATCGAATACCGAGCCGCCGACGCGACCGCGAACCCATGGCTTGTCATGGCCGTGCTCATCAAGGCCGGCCTCGAGGGCATCCGCAGCGACTGCGACTGAACGATCCGACACCTGTTGCGCCACCGGACGCAGCCCGAAGCGCACCCGGCCATCGGCCCTGCCCCCCAGCCTGAGCGAGGCCCTCAGCGCGCTGGAGTCCGACGACGACATGCTCGGCTGGTTCCCGCCCGAACTCATCGCGACCTACCTTCTGGTCAAGCACGACGAGATCCGATGCACGGCCGATCTGGCGCCGGACGAGCTGCGGGCCCTGTACGCCCGGCTCTACTGAGGGCCACGCCGCCCCTCCAGCACGGCGCGCACGGCGAGCCGGGCGTGCGGCAGGATGCAGATGCCGACGTCGTCGTCCCCGACGCCGCGGCCCGCCCGAGATGAGGCACGTCCAGTGACCAGACGCCAGCAGATCAGGGTGGTGCTCCTCGCAGCCGCCGCGCTCGCACTCGTCGCCGCGGCGATCCAGGTGCGCCAGAAGGAGCAGCTCGCAGCCCTCACCGTGGACGAGATCGAGAGCCAGATCGCCGCGCTCGACCCGGCCACCCGGGCCGCGGTGGTCGCCCGGCTGGGGGCCGACGCCCTCAAGCACGCCCGCGGTCACTGACCGCCGCCCCGGCGGGCCCACCCTCGAGACGCAGCGGGCTTCGATCCGAGGCGCGTGACGAGGGCTGAGGGGGAGGAGGCACGGGGTGCGCCGCAGGACAGCCGTCGTCATCGCGGTGGTCGCCTGGCTGGCACCAGCGCAGCTGGCTGGCTGCGCCGCGGCGCCATCGGCCGCCCCCACGGCCGCCGTGTCCCACGGGTCGTCGTCGCCGCCGACGTCTTCCCCATCGGCTGCGCCGTCCGGAGCTTCCACGTCGTCGACGTCGCCGGTGCTTCGCGCCGTGGTGGCCGCGCAGCAGTCGATGACCTGGACGCTCTACTCGCACCACGACGTCGTCCAGGAGGCGCAGGGCCGCTACCAGTTCGACTGCGTCGGCATGACGAACTACTTCCTGGGCGTCGGGACGCCTGGCGCCAACGCCGCGATGCGCACGGCGCTTCAGATACCCGCGGGGTACGTGCCATCACCGACGCACATGGCCGCGTACCTCGCGGGCCTGCCGAGCGGGGGCACCCAGCACTGGAAGCCCATCCGCCAGGCCAGCGAGATCCTCCCCGGCGACGCCATCGCCGTGCCGCCCGCTCTCGGGAGCCACGAGGCCGGGCACGCCATGATCGTGGCCGGGCCGGCGACGAGCCTCCCGGACGGCGGCTACTCCATCGTGGTGTACGACGCGACCGCGGTCCCGCCGCCGCACGGCCCGCACGACAGCAGGCTCACCGACGCTCGCAACGCCAAGATGGCGAACGGGAAGGCGTCCGGGCTGGGTTCGGGCACGGTCGAGATCACGGCAGGCGCCGACGGCGTCCCGCAGCGGCTGCTCTGGTCCTTCGGCGGGTCCCCGTACGGTGCGCAGCCCCAGGTCGGCCGCCCCCTCGACTGAAACCCGCGCGCCGCACCCGGTGGGCGTGGCGCCCGGGCGCGAACCGGGCCGTGGGCGCACACTGCTGTAGGCCCCCGCGACCAGCCGGGAGCAGCGGGAGAGGACCACACGGCCGTGGACGGTGACGACGAGAGCGGCGGCGGGTCCCGAGACGACACGCCGACCGGTGCGGCAGAACAGGTCGCAGCCCGGCGCGCAGCGCCCCGCCCTGGACAAGAAGAAGACGATCATCGGCGCGGTCATCGGGGTCGTCTCGCTGGCTGGTGATCTTCCTCGGGGTGATCCCGCAGATCGGGTCGTACGCCGACGCCGCCGTCGCCATCAAGGCGATGACGTGCGTCGGCCATCGCCCTCATCGTGCTGGCCGTCGTGGTCTACAACGTCGTGTACGGTTTCCCGTTCATGGCCGCGACTCCCGGGTTGAGCTACCGGCACTCGTTCCAGCTCAACCAGGGTGCCTTCGCGATCAGCAACGGCATCCCCGCCGGCGGTGCGTTCGGGCTCGGCGTCCAGTACGCGATGCTCGTCCACCTTCGAGGTGACCCCGACCGCGGCGACCGCGGCGATCGGCGCCACCGGCGTGTGGAGCATCTTCGTCACCCTGGGCCTGCCGGTGCTGGGCCTGGCGGCGATCTCGGCGTCCGGCACGATCAGCGCCGGGCCCGTACGTCGATCGTCGGGGTCGATCGGCCTGGCCGTGCTGCTCGCGATGGTGATCGTGTTCGGCCTCGTCATGCGCAGCGAGAAGCTCGCCGAGGGCTCGGTCGGCTCGGCAACCGGCATCGCCAGCCGTTCCTGCGGTTCTTCAAGAACCGCACCGAGCTCGACCTCGTGCCCATCGTCGTGAAGTTCCGCCGCGACATCGTCGACCTGGTCCGGCACCGCTGGCGGTCGATCACGTTCACCCAGCTCGCCGTCTCGGCTGACGCAGTTCATGATCCTGTTCGCGTCGCTGCGCGGCGTCGAGGGCGAGGGCGTCCAAGACGTCGTTCCTCGTGCGCGTTCGGCGCGTGGGCGGTCGCGCAGATCGGGATCATGATCCCGATCACGCCCGGCGGGCTTGGGCACCGTGGACGCGTTCCTGATCGCGCCTGCTCACCGCTATGGGGGTCAGCGAGGGCGACGCCACCGCCGCGGACCTGGTGTGGCGCGCCGCGTCGTTCGTGCCGCAGATCGTCATCGGCATCGTCGCGCTGGCGACCTGGTACCGCCGCGCAGCGCGCAAGTTCGCCGCCGCGCGCCGGCGGCGTGACGGGCGACGTGATGTGCCCTGCTCACGGCAGGTGAGGCCCACGAGCAGGGAGGCGCCTGGTCAGGAAGCGGCGATCGCGGGCGGCTGCCAGCCGCCGCCCGACACGATGTCGCTGATCGCCGAGGGCTGCGGCGCGAAGAGCCGCCAGGTCACCTCGAAGCCCTGCCCAGGTGGTGTGGGCAGCCAGTTGGCCGCCTGCGCCGGGTCGCTGGGCTGCGCGGCTTGCAGGTAGAAGTCGACCGAGCCGTCCGCATTGCCCGTGAGCGCCGACGTGTTGGTGAAGGCGTACCGCCCCAGCGAGTTGCCGACGAGCGTTCCCTTCAGCGAGTACACGGTGAGGGACCAGCCCTCGCTCGTCGGAGGGGGCGAGGCCAGGTGCAGGACGTACGCGGTCGACCCGCTCAACGCGGTGCCGGTCTTGTCGCTCCAGGCCATCGCGTAGATCGCCTGGTGCGACACGAAGGCGCCGAGGCCGACCTGCGAGATCACGGCCCGTTCGGTGTAGTCCGTGCCGTACGTGCCGAAGCCCCCGAGCAGATAGCCGCGGTGCGTCGCGAACCCCTGGGCGTACAGCGTCTTCGTGTCCTGCTGGATCTGCGCTGGTCCTGAGGCGACCGCGTCGACGAGCCCCTGGCGGGTGTCCGTGCCCAGGCTCGAGTCCTGCGACGGGGTGCGGCCCGGCCCGATGCCGACGGCGGCCAGCCTGGTCAGCTCGGCAGCATCACCGGTGGGCGGCGGGAAGAGGGCGAGCTGCTGGCCGAGGGTGTCGAAGTACGCCAGCCCGGTGGGGATCGCGTGCTGCGTCACGGTGGTCACGGGCTGTGCCGGCGGGGGAGGGGCGTACGCCGTCCCGTACGCGCTCAGCGGCGTGATGGCGTACTGGTCCTGGATCGCGTTCACCGTGGCGACGTCGCTGGGACCCTTCACCTGCGTGGAGCCGATGACCCAGATCCGGTCGTAGTCGACGTCGACGCGGTGCGTGCCCGCGGGGATCGTGGCACCGCTCTGACCCGGGCCGGCGACGACGTAGTCGCCTGGCGTCGTGCCGCTGGCGGTACCGAAGTTGACGATGTTCTCGGTGTACGGATCGACGAACGCCAGCACGAAGTAGTGACCGGTCACCTCAGGCACGTGCAGCACCTGCGGCTGGCTGCTCAGGTCCAGCCAGGCGATGGAGGACAGGCTGGTGGCGCCGGGCGCGACGACCGCTGTGCTGCCGGAGGAATTGGCCGAGCGCACGTTGTTGAACTGGTTCACAGGTCCGTAGGTGCCGCTGGAGACGTTGACGCTGGTCATCGTGAGGTAGGTGGCGTTCGTGGTGAGCAGCGGCAGTCCGTAGGCGTAGGCCTCCAGTCCGAGCGCGTACGCCTGCTGGTACGCCGCGGACCGCGTGTCGGCCGAGGCACTCGGGGCGACGCTGCCGTCCGCGCTGCAGCCGGAGGCACCGGCGAGGAAGAGGCCGGCGGCCAGGAGCGCAGCCCCCCGTGTGGTCTGCATGGTGACCTCCTCCCGGTGCGCGGCGTCCGGGACGTGCTGGTCGCGGGCCCCGCACGACGGGGCGTCTTCTCGATGCTAGTGACGGCGAAGGTCCGATGCGCGCGGGGCCGACCGGCGCCCGGAAGCACAGAAGGCCAGCACCCTCGCCGCTGGTGGGCGCAGGCTGCCGACCGAGGGTCTGGCAGGACCCATCCCGTGTCTGTGTGTCCGAGGGGGGACTTGAACCCCCATTCCCCGTAAAGGGAACTAGCACCTCAAGCTAGCGCGTCTGCCAATTCCGCCACTCGGACGAGGTGACCGCGGTGCCGGGGCGCCGAGGCGACGGCCACTATACCCCGGCCCGCGGGGGGCGACGAAACCACCCGAGCCGCCCGGACAAGGCGCGAGGGTCGGCGCGCCGGGGCAGGATGAACCCGTGACCGACGGACCTGCGACTCCGCGCCCCGATCAGATCGAGCCCCTGCCCGACGCCGAGGCGGAGGTCGTCGATCTCGTGCGCGACCTGATCCGTATCGACACCACCAACTTCGGCGACGGCAGCGGACCCGGCGAGGCGGCCGCGGCCGAGTACGTGCAGGCCCGCCTCTCCGAGGTGGGTCTCGACGCGGAACGCTTCGTCACCTCCGGCGGCACCCGCGAGGGGGTCGTCTGCCGGATCGCCGGCACGAACCCGGAGCGGGCCACGCTGCTGCTGCACGGGCACCTCGACGTCGTGCCCGCGTTCGCCCGCGACTGGACCCACCCGCCGTTCGGCGCCGAGGTGCACGACGGCATGGTCTGGGGCCGCGGGGCGGTCGACATGAAGGACGCCGACGCCATGATGCTGTCGATCGTCCGCTCCTGGGCCCGCCACGGGGTACGGCCCGACCGCGACGTCGTCCTGCTCTTCCTCCCCGACGAGGAGGCCGGCGGACTGCATGGGTCGCACTGGCTCGTCGACCACCGCCCCGACATCTTCGAAGGGGTCACCGAGGCGGTGGGCGAAGTGGGCGGTTTCTCGATGACCGTACGCGACGACCTGCGCCTCTACCTCGTGCAAACGGCGGAGAAGGGCATCCGCTGGATGCGCGTGACGGCCGCGGGTCAAGCCGGTCACGGCTCGATGCTGAACGACGACAACGCGGTCACGGCGCTGTGCGAGGCAGTGGCGAGGCTAGGTCGGCACGAGTTCCCCGTGGTCATCACCCCGACGGTGAAGGCCTTCGTCGCCGAGCTCGGCGACGCCCTCGGGATCGAGCTCGACGCGTCCGACCCCGACGTCCTGATGGCCCAGCTCGGACCGCTCGCGCGGCTCGTGGGCGCCACCCTGCGCAACACGGCCAACCCCACGATGCTGCGGTCCGGATACAAGGTGAACGTGATCCCGGAGGAGGCGGTGGCCCACCTCGACGGACGCTTCCTCCCGGGCCAGGAGGACGACTTCGAGCGAGCCGTGCGGGCCGTGCTCGGCGACGCCGTGCGGGTCGAGACCCTCATCGGCGACATCGCCCTGGAGACCACGTTCGACGGTCCCACCATCGATGCCATGGCCGCGGCGCTGCGCGTGGAAGACCCCTACTCCCGCGCGGTGCCGTACACGCTGTCCGGCGGCACCGACGCGAAGGCGTTCTCCCTGCTCGGCATCCGGTGCTTCGGCTTCGTCCCGCTGCTGCTGCCGCCCACGCTGGACTTCGGGGCGATGTTCCACGGCGTCGACGAGCGCGTGCCCGTTGACGCCCTCACCTTCGGCACGCGCGTGCTCGACCGGTTTCTGCGCTCGGCATGAGCGGACCGCCGGGGCCCGACCCCGTCGAGCGGCTCGTGAACCTCGGTCCGAAGAGCTCGCAGTGGCTCCGCGACGCCGGCATCACGAGCTACGACGGCCTCGAGGCCCTCGGCGCGGCTGAGGCCTTCCGACGGGTGCAGGAGGTGCGGCCCGGCGTCACGCTGCATCTGCTGTACGCGCTGGAGGGCGCGCTGCTCGACGTCCGGTGGGACTACCTGCCCGACGACATCAAGGCCCGGCTGCGCCGCGAGATCGGGCGCGAGTAGGCGCTCAGCCGGTGCGTACGGCCCGGATCACCTTGCGACGCAGCCAGATGGTGCGCCTGCCGTCGGCGTACCGGATGTGTCGGGCGAGCTCCCAGTGCCCGTACTCGGCGAACTCCGTGAGCAGCGCGCGCGCCTCGTTTCGGTGAGTGCCCCGCGGAAGGCTCACCTGCCGGTACTCCCACGTGCTGCCGAGGCCCGCCATGCCACGATTCTGCCGCACGCGTCGGTGCCACCCCTCCCCACCCGCCGTCTTCCCGCACCGAGTCCTCCCCGCCCGCATCTTCCCCGCGTCACTGCCGCCGTGGTCGTGTCTCGCGCCCGGAAGCAACCAACGCGGCAGTGACGCGACGGAAGCGGGGCGGTTGTCGGGTCCGGACGAGTCGAACGTGCCCACGGACGAGGTGCGGGTATCCACCGCCTGTGGACGGTGGGAGCGCCGCCACCAGCGGGGGTCCAGGGTTCGCGCATGCCTCCCATCCATCGTCCGGCAACCACGGTCGCTGAGCTCATGGGCCGCTTCGGGCCAGAGCCCTTCACCGTGGCCCAGGCACGTGCGGCAGGGCTCACTCGTGGCCGCCTCCGCGCGGCGGCGAACCGGGGACTCGTGCGTACCGTCCGGCCGGGGCTGCTCGTCGTCGCTGATCACCAGAACGGCGCTGACCCGTCCGGCGGCACGCTCGCGTTGCCCCTCCTGTCCGCCCTGTCTCCCCGCGCGGTGGTGAGCCACGAGTCCGCGGCCGCCCTGCTGGGATTGTGGACGCCGCGGCCCCTGAGGCGGTACCTCCTGGAGGTCACCATCCCTGGCCACGCCGATCGCACCGACGGCCGAGTCCGGGTGCACGGGTCGCGTCTTGAGTCCAACGACGTCATCCAGGTGTCCGGGGTGGTGGTGACGAGCGTCGCCCGAACCGCCCTCGATCTTGCGCGGGGACGATCGCTGCCGACCGCCCTCATCCCGCTCGATTCGGCTCTCCGCTCGCTCACCCTCGAGGGCGCGCACACCCTGGCACCGGGTGCCGCGCGGGACCGCGTACGTGATCGCATCCAGGTCGACGCGGCGCGCAGCGGCATCGCCGCCGCGCTCGAGCGTCAGCGCGGCTGGCCTGGCGTGCGGGCCGCCCGTGCGGCTCTCGAAGAGTCGGACCCTGCGAGCGAGTCCGCGTTCGAGTCGTGGTCACGAGGCACGATCTACCGCGCCGGACTCCCACGACCCACCGTGGCAGAGCCCGTGGCGGGGGCCAGCGGCACCTGCTACTGGTCCGACTTCGCCTGGCGGGCCCTGGGAGTCACCGGCGAGGCCGACGGCTGGTCCACGTACGGCGCCGACCTGGGCAGCTTCCGGACCAGCCTGGTCGCGGAGAGGTCTCGTCAGCAGGACCTCGAGGCGGCCGGCTGGACCGTCGTGCGCTGGACCCCGGACGAGCCGGCGGCAGCGTGGCTCCTACGGCTCGCGCGCGCCCTCGCGACCCGCCCCGCGTCACTGCCGTGATGGTCGTTTCCCGCGCCGAGTCACGACCATCACGGCAGTGACGACGAAGGGGGGAGAGGAGGGGCTTCAGCGGGCGCGCTGGTTCCAGCCGGACTCCGGGTAGCCCAGGCCAGGGTCGCTCACGTCGTCCAGCGCTGCGACGATCTCCTCGGGCAGCTCGAGGTCGTCGGCCGCCAGGACGCCCCGCAACTGAGCCGCCGTGCGCGCGCCGACGATGGGGGCGGTGACCCCGGGACGATCCCGAACCCAGGCCAGCGCGACCTCCAGCGGCGCGGCGCCGAGTCCCTCGGCCGCGGTGCACACGGCGTCGACGATCCGCCGCCGCGAGTCGGTGAGGAACTCCGCGGCGAAGGCGCCGAAGTGCGACGTGGCGGCGCGCGAGTCGGCCGGGACGCCCTGGCGGTACTTGCCCGTGAGCACCCCCCGCCCCAGCGGCGACCACGCGAGCACGCCGACGCCGAGGCTGGCCGCCGCGGGCAGCACCTCGCGCTCGACGCCCCGCTGCAGCAGCGAGTACTCGGCCTGCACCGACGCGATCGCCGCGCGCCCGGGTGCGGCAGACTGCCAGGTGGCAGCCCGAGCGAGCTGCCACCCGGCGTAGTTCGCCACACCGGCATAACGGACCTTGCCGGTGCGCACGGCGTCGTCGACGGCGGCGAGGGACTCGTCCAGGGGCGTCAGCGGGTCCCACACGTGCAGCTGCCAGAGGTCGACGTGCTCCACCCGCAGGCGCCGCAACGACTGCTCGAGCGCCCACAGCAGGTGCCGCCGCGAGGCGTCGAACCGCCGCTCCGAGGTGGGCCGCATGGCCGCCTTGGTGGCCAGCACCACCTCGTCCCTGACGCCCACCTCGGCCAGGAGCTGGCCGACGACCTGCTCGCTGAGCCCGTCGGCGAACATGTCGGCCGTGTCGATCAGCGTGCCGCCCGCGTCCAGGAAGAGGGATAGCTGCTCACGCGCCTCGTGCTCGTCGGTGTCGCGGCCCCAGGTCATGGTTCCGAGGCCGAGGCGGGAGACGTGCAGGCCAGTCCGGCCGAGGGCTCTGCGCTGCATGGGGTGAACGCTACCGTCGCCCCGCTCAGGTCTAGGCTCGCGGCGGCACCGGCGATCGGTCCGGAGCGCCCGCCCGCGCTCAGTACGCGCTCAGAACGGAGTACGGCATGCGCCTGGGGATCAACCTCGGCTACTGGGGCGCCGGCAACGACGCCGACAACCTCACCCTCGCCCGCGAGGCCGACCGCCTCGGCTACAGCGTCTGCTGGGCCGCGGAGGCCTACGGGTCCGACGCCGCCACGGTGCTCGCGTGGGTCGCCGCGCAGACAGAGCAGATCGACGTCGGCTCGGCGGTCTTCCAGATCCCCGGCCGCACCCCCGCCAACACCGCCATGACCGCAGCCACCCTCGACACGCTCAGCGGCGGTCGGTTCCGGCTCGGGCTCGGCGTCTCGGGCCCGCAGGTGTCCGAGGGTTGGCACGGAGTGAGGTTCGACCGGCCCCTGGCGCGCACCCGCGAGTACACCGACATCGTCCGCAAGGCGCTGCGCCGCGAGAAGGTGTCGTACGACGGCGAGTTCTTCACTCTCCCGCTGCCCGACGGACCCGGCAAGGCGCTCACCCTCACCGTGCACCCGGTGCGCGACGACATCCCGATGTACCTCGCCGCGATCGGGCCCAAGAACCTCGAGCTGGCCGGCGAGCTGTTCGACGGATGGCTCGCCATCTTCTACTCGCCGGAGTACGCCGGCGAGCAGCTGGCCAACATCGCCGCCGGCCGGGCCAAGGTGGGCAAGGAGCTCGCCGGTTTCGACGTGGTACCCACCGTGCCCGTGGTCATGGGCGACGACGTCGATGCGTGTGCCGCCCCCCTGCGCGCGTACACCTCGCTCTACGTGGGTGGGATGGGCAGCAGGGAGAAGAACTTCTACAACCAGCTCGCCGCGCGCATGGGCTTCGAGGAGGCCGCCGGAACCGTGCAGGACCTCTACCTCGCCCGCGACTACGCCGGCGCCGCCGCGGCCGTGCCGCTCGAGTTCATCGACCGCACCTCGCTCATCGGCCCGCGCGATCGCATCAAGGACCGGCTCTCGGCGTACGCCGACGCCGGGGTCACCACCCTCACGGTGTCGGTACCGTTCGCCGATCTCGAGGCCGGCATGACCACCCTGCGCACGATGGCCGACCTGCTCGACGAGTCCGGACTCGCCTCGTGACGACGCTCGCGGCCGCCGACGTCGCGACGTCCACCATCTCCTACCTCGAGGCCATCGTCCTGGGCATCGTCCAGGGCCTCACCGAGTTCCTGCCCATCTCGTCCACCGCGCACCTGCGCATCGTCCCCGCGGCGCTCGGCTGGGGAGACCCCGGCGCCGCCTTCACGGCCGTGATCCAGCTCGGCACGATGGCCGCGGTGCTGCTGTTCTTCTGGCGCGACGTGGTGCGCATCGGCAGCTCGTGGCTGCGTGCCCTGTGGACGCCGGCGCTGCGCGGCACCAAGGACACCCGGATGGGGTGGTACATCGTCTACGGCACCGTTCCCATCGCCGTGCTCGGGGTCATCTTCCAGCACGACATCAAGACCGTGGCGCGCGACCTGCGGGTCATCGGCGTCGCGCTGATCGTGATGGGCGTGCTGCTCTGGGCGATCGACCACTACCTGCCCCAGCGCAAGTCGATCGACGACCTGAACCTGCGCGACGGGATGATCTACGGGCTGGCCCAGGCGCTCGCGCTGGTCCCGGGCGTGTCGCGCTCCGGCGCCACCATCACCGCCGGGCGGGCGCTGTCGTACGACCGCGAGTCCGCGGCCCGGTTCTCGTTCCTCCTGTCGATCCCCGCGGTCGTGCTCTCGGGCCTCTTCGAGCTCAAGGACATCGGGGAGGGCGGCGGCCCGCAGTGGGGTCCCACCCTCGTGGCCACGGTCGTGTCGTTCGTCGTCGGCTATGCCTCGATCGCCTGGCTGCTGAGGTGGCTCGTGCACCACTCGATGCTCATCTTCGGCGCGTACCGGGTGGTCCTGGGCGTGCTCGTCCTCGTCCTCGTCGCGACCGGCACGCTCGCCGCCACCTGACCTCCGGGTCGTTTACAGCCAGCCCGACCGCTTGAAGGCGCGGAACATGAGCAGGCACGCGCTGCTCATGAGCCCCAGCACGAGCAGGTAGCCGTACTGCCAGTGCAGTTCGGGCATGAAGTCGAAGTTCATCCCGTAGATGCCGGCGATCATGGTGGGTACGGCGGCGATCGCCACCCACGCGCTGATCCTGCGCATGTCGTTGTTCTGCTGCAGGTCCTGGCGGCTGATCGCCGCCGTCAGCATCGTCATGAGCAGCTGGTCGTTGGTCTCGATCGTGTCCCACACCCGCAGGAGATGGTCGCCGACGTCGTGAAAGTACTCGTGCAGGTCGGGGGGCACGAGCGGGTGGTCGCGCGAGACGAAGGCGTGCGCGGGACCGACCAGCGGGGCGACCGCCCTGCGCATCTCCAGGTTCTCGCGCTTGAGCCGGTAGATCGTCTCGGCGTCGTCGGAGCGATTGGGGGAGAACACCGACTCCTCCACCTGCTCGATGTCGGTGCTCACCTCGTCGGAGACCACGAGGTACCCGTCGACCACGTGGTCCAGGACGCCGTAGAGCACGGCGGCGGGCCCTGAGCGCATGAGGTCCTCGCGCGCCTCGAGCCGGGTGCGGACCCCACCCAGCTCGCCGACCGGCCCGTACCGCACGGTGAGCGCGTATCCCGGACCCGCGAAGATCGACACCTGCCCGGTCTCGACGTCGCTGGTCTCCTCGACGTAGTCGAGCACCTTGAGCACGACGAACGCGCGACCGTCCTCGATCTCCGCCTTGGCCCGCTGGCGCGGGTTCCCGGCGTCGTCGACCTGCAGTTCCGGCAGCGCGAGCACGTCGCACACGGTGCGCAGCTCGTGCGCCGATGGGTCGATGAGCCCGATCCACAGGAAGGACGACGGGTCGTCGTCGCGCACGGTCTGCTCAAGCAGGCGGCGCAGCCGACGGGTGAGGTCGCCCTCGCCGGACACCTCGCCCACGAGCGCGGCGCACTCGTCGGAGTACGCCGGGACGCCGTGCAGGTAGTAGCCCATCCCTCTGATCACGCGGCCATGCTGGCACAGCCGCGCACCGTGGCCCGGCAACGAGGCGGCGGCGCGCACGCCGTGGGTAGGGTGCGGACGTGGCCACGGTGGTGCTCGTCCGGCACGGGCGTACGAAGGCGAACGCCGATGGCGTCCTGGCCGGATGGACCCCGGGGGTCCGGCTCGACGACCGGGGCCGCGCGCAGGCCGCGGCAGTCGGGGAGCGACTGCGCGCCGTACCCCTCGCCGCTGTGGTGACGAGCCCCCTCGAGCGCACCGTCGAGACGGCCGAGGCCATTCTGACCGCTCGCGACGCCGGGGGTGCGGTACCCCTCATGGAGGTCGACGACCGTCTCGCAGAGCCGAACTACGGCGACTGGACCGGCAAGAAGCTCTCGGTGCTGGTGAAGGACCCGCTGTGGAAAGTGGTGCAGGCGCACCCGAGCGGGATGGTCTTCCCCGGGGTCGGGGGGGAGGCGCTCTCCGGAGTCTCGGCGCGCGCCGTGGCCGCGGTGCGCGACTGGAATGCGCGGCTCGAAACCGCGCACGGCTCCGACGTGGTGTGGGCGGCGGTGTCCCACGGCGACGTCATCAAGGCGATCACCGCCGACGCGCTCGGCCTGCACCTCGACGAGTTCCAGCGCCTCGTCGTCGACCCGTGCTCCCTCACCGTGATCCGGTACACCGGCGGGCGCCCGTTTGTCATCCGCACCAACGACGTGGGGGGGTCTCTCGACGTCCTGCTGCCGCCCAAGGACGCCAAGACCCGCCGCCGGCGGCGTTCCACCGACGCGGCGGTCGGCGGCGGCGCGGGCGAGTGACGCCCCGGCGTCGTAGGGTCGTCGCATGGCCCGCCAGCTCTTCGAGTACGACCCCCCGGAGCGCTTCGTCGCGGGTACGGTCGGGCAGCCCGGTGAGCGCACCTTCTACCTGCAGGCACGGTCGGGTACGCAGATCACGAGCGTCGTGCTCGAGAAGGGGCAGGTGGCCGCGCTCGCGGAACGGCTCGACGGGTTGCTCGACGGCGTGCTGCGCCGGTCCGGCGGCAAGGCGCCGATCCCCGAAGAGGCCCCCGAGCAGGTCGACCTCGATCCGCTCGAGCTTCCGCTCGTGGAGGAGTTCCGGGTCGGGGCGCTCGGGCTCGGCTGGAACGGGGAGCTGCAGCGGATCGTGATCGAGGCGCACGCCGCCGGCGAGGACGACACCGACGTGCCCGAGCTCGAGACCGACCCCGATGGTGCACCCGACTGCCTCCGCGTGCGGCTCACGGGCGCCCAGGCGCGCGAGTTCGCCACGCGGGCCTTGGCCCTCGTTCAGGCGGGCCGGCCGCCGTGCCCGTTCTGCCACCTCCCGCTCGACCCGGCCGGGCACATCTGCCCGCGGGCGAACGGCTACCGCCGCTAGCGGATCCGCCGTGCCCCAGCACCCTGCCCTGCGGCCCGAGGACTCGGGCGGATCCGGCGTGCCCCCCGCGCCCGCGGCGGCACGCGAGGGCAGCGACGCCGCCCAGCCCAGCAGAACCCCGCTTCCCGTCGAGGAGGTGCTCCTCGCGCTCGCGTCCGGCGACCTTCAGGTGCAGGGCCGGCTCGTCGACGCCTCGAACGTCGCCCTCGTGGGATCGATCGACTGGGCCGGCGCCTCGCTCGAGTGCGTCTACAAGCCCACCGCGGGCGAGCGGCCGCTGTGGGACTTCCCGGACGAGACGCTCGGGAAGCGCGAGGTCGCCACCTACCGACTCGCCGCCGCGCTCGGCTGGCCGCTCGTGCCGCCGACGGCGTGGCGGGAGGACGGCCCCGCGGGCGCGGGCATGTGCCAGCTCTGGGTCGACACCGAGGACGAGTCGCCGTACGTCGACGTCGTTCGTCGCGGGGCGGTGCCCGACGGGTGGCGCTCGGTCGTCGACGCCAGCGACGGGGGCGGCCGGCCGGTGACCCTCGTCCACGCCGACAGCCCCGACCTGCGGCGCGTCGCGCTGCTCGACGCCGTGGCGAACAACGCCGACCGTAAGGGCGGCCACCTGCTCACCGGGCCGCACGGGCGACCGCAGGGCATCGACCACGGCCTGACGTTCCACGACGAGGAGAAGCTGCGCACGGTGCTGTGGGGCTGGGCCGGCGAGCGCCTCGACGACGCCGAGCTCGACGACCTGGCCACGCTGCGGGACCGCTGGGACGACGTCGGTATCGACGTGCTCATCTCGGCACGCGAGCGTCGGGCCGCCCGCCGCCGGCTCGACCGACTGCTCGACCTGGGCGAGTTTCCCTACCCCGGGCGGGGCTGGCCGGCGCTGCCCTGGCCGCCCTTCTGACCCCACCCGCGCGAGCGGGTAGGGTCACGCCCGTGCGCTCGTGGCCAGCTCCCGAAGTCCCTGCCCTGCCCGGTCACGGGCTGCCCGTGCGAGTGTTCGACACCGCCGCCGGCGGCATCCGCCCCACCGCCCCTGGGCCCGAGGCACGCCTGTACGTCTGCGGCATCACGCCGTACGACGCCACACACCTGGGGCACGCGGCCACCTACGTCGCCTTCGACCTCCTACAGCGCGCCTGGATCGACTCGGGCCACACCGTGCACTACGTGCAGAACGTCACCGACATCGACGATCCGCTGCTCGAGCGGGCCGTCGCCACCGGGCAGGGCTGGCAGGACATCGCCAACCGCGAGACCGCGATCTTCCGCGACGACATGACATCGCTTCGGGTCCTGCCGCCGCGGCACTACGTCGGGGCGGTGGAGTCGATCCCCCAGGTGGTCGAGTGGATCGGCGCCCTGCGCGACAAGGGCGCCGTGTACGACGTCGACGGCGACCTGTACTTCTCGGTCCACGCAGACCCGCGGTTCGGCCAGGTGTCGCGGCTCGACGCGCCCGCCATGCTCGAGGTGTTCGCCGACCGCGGAGGCGACCCGGGCCGCCCCGGCAAGCGGCACCCGCTCGACTGCCTGTTGTGGCAGGCCGCGCGCCCCGACGAGCCGGCCTGGGACACCGTCCTGGGCCACGGCCGTCCCGGCTGGCACATCGAGTGCGTAGCGATCGCGCTGGACCACCTCGGGATGACGTTCGACGTCCAGGGCGGCGGCAGCGACCTGGTGTTCCCGCACCACGACATGGGGGCCAGCGAGGCCCACGTGGCCACGGGGGAGTGGCCCTACGCGCGCGCCTACGTGCACGCGGGGATGGTGGCTCTCGACGGCGAGAAGATGAGCAAGTCCCGCGGCAACCTCGTCTTCGTCTCCGCGCTGCGGCGCGAGGGATACGACCCCATGGCCGTGCGGCTCGCGCTGCTGGCGCACCACTACCGCAGCGACTGGGAGTGGACCGGCGCAGACCTGGCCGCGGCCGAGGCCGGGCTGGGGGCGTGGCGCGAGGCCGTGTCCCCGCCCACGGGCCCGCCCGCCGACGCCCTCCTCGCACACGTGCGCGAGGCGCTCGCCGACGACCTCGACGCGCCGCGCGCCCTTGCCGCCGTCGACCGCTGGGCGCACGAGCAGCGCACCCGCGGCGGCACCGACCCGTCGGCCCCCGGCGTCGTCGCGCGGATGCTCGACGCCCTCCTCGGCCTCGCCATCTGAGCCCGCCTCCCAGCGTCGCTGAGGTGGCGAGGGACGTTCGGCGCCTCTCACACGCCACGTCGTCAGCGACACGGAGGTGGGGGAGGGGCGGCGGCTAGGACTTCTTCTCGTCGTGGCCGCCGAACTGCTTGCGCATCGCCGACTGCACCTTGTCGGCGAACAGGGCGTTGCCCTGGGAGAAGAACCGCTCCTGCAGGGCCGCGGTGAGCACGGGCGCGGGCACGCCTTCCTCGATGGCCGCGATGCTCGTCCAGCGGCCTTCGCCGGAGTCGGAGACCCGCCCGGTGAACTCGTCGAGGGTGGAGCTCTCGTGCAGCGCGATGGCGGTGAGGTCGAGCAGCCACGAACCGACCACGGACCCGCGACGCCAGAGCTCGGCGACCGCGGGGATGTCCAGCGTGTACTGGTAGTACTGCGGGTCGGGCAGGGGGGCGGTCTCGGCGTCCTTGGACGGCGGCCTCGACCCGGCGTCGGCGTTCTTGAGGATGTTCAGACCCTCGGCGTAGGCGGCCATGATCCCGTACTCGATGCCGTTGTGCACCATCTTGACGAAGTGCCCGGCGCCGTTCGGCCCGCAGTGCAACCAGCCCTCTTCGTCGGGGGTAGGCGTGCCCGTGCGACCCGGCGTGCGCTCGGCCGTCGCGACGCCGGGGGCGATGGACGCCCAGATCGGGGCCAGGTGCTGCACCGCGCCATCGTCGCCGCCGATCATCAGGCAGTAGCCGCGGTCGAGACCCCACACGCCGCCCGAGGTGCCGCAGTCGATGAAGTGGATGCCCTTGTCGCGCAATCCGTCGGCGTGGCGGATGTCGTCGCGGTAGTAGGAGTTGCCGCCGTCGATGAGGGCGTCGCCGTCCTCGAGCAGCGCGCCGAGCTCGCTCACCAGCCTGTCGGTGATATGGCCCGCGGGCACCATGATCCAGGCCGCGCGTGGCTTCTCGAGCTTGGCCACGAGGTCCTCGAGGCTCGTGGCACCCACCGCACCTTCTGCTTCGAGCGCCCTGACCGCTTCGGAGCTCACGTCGAACACGACGCACCGGTGGCCGTCACGCATGAGCCGGCGCACGATGTTGGCGCCCATCCGCCCGAGTCCGACCATGCCGAGCTGCATCGGGGTGTCCGTGGCCATGAGGGCCCCTTTCGTCGTGGGGTCGTCGTTCTCGTCGGTGCCGTGCGTCGTTCGCACGCCGTTCTCTGCGGTCACGACACCGGTGCTGCGCCGCGCGGTAGTGTCCGAGGGCCAGGCTAGGGGATAGCGAGGAGCGAGACATGCCGAGCGTCGAGACGCCCGCGGACCATCTGGTCATCTTCGGGATCACGGGCGACCTCGCCCACAAGATGACTCTGCCCTCGCTGTACCGGCTCGAGCGCCGCAACTTGCTGACGTGCCCGGTCACGGGCGTCGCGTTCGACGACTGGAGCCTGGACCAACTCCGCAAGGTCGCCCGAGACGCCATCACCGCCGCCCTCGCCGCCGACGGCGAGAGCCTCGACGAGGCAGTCTTCGGACGCATGGTGGGCAAGCTCGACTACCTCCACGGCGACTTCACCGACGCCGATCTCTACCACCGGCTGCAGGAGCACCTGGTCGAGGCGCACCATCCGATGTTCTACCTCGAGATCCCGCCGTCTCTGTTCGGTCCCGTCGTCGAGCACCTCGGGGGTGTCGGCCTCACCTCGCACGCGCGCGTGGTCGTGGAGAAGCCGTTCGGCACGAGCCTCGGCACGGCCCGCGAGCTCAACGAGCGCTTGTCTGCCGTCCTCGACGAGGAGCAGCTATTCCGCATCGACCACTTCCTCGGCAAGGAACCCGTGCAGGACCTCACCTACCTGCGCTTCGGCAACTCGATCTTCGAGCCGCTCTGGCGGCGCCAGTACGTCGACTCCATCCAGGTGACGATGGGCGAGACGTTCGGGGTCGAAGACCGTGGGTCGTTCTACGACAAGGTCGGCGCGATGCGCGACGTCGTGCAGAACCACCTGCTCCAGGTGATCGCGCTCGTCCTGATGGAGCCGCCCGGCGGCGGCGTCGACCCCGTCGGCGAGAACCGGCTCGACGTGTTCGAGGCGATGCGCCAGGTCGAGGTCTCACGCGTGATCCGCGGGCAGTACACGGGCTACCAGGGCATCAAGGGCGTGTCGCCGGGTTCGGACACCGAGACGTTCGTGGCCCTGCGCCTCGAGGTCGACAACTGGCGCTGGGCCGGGGTGCCCATCTACGTCCGCGCAGGGAAGATGATGCCGGTCACAGCTACGGAGGTGGTCGTGCGGATGAAGCGTGTGCCGCGCGTCCGCATCGGCGACAAGCTCGTGCAGCCTCCCGGCGACAACGACATCGTGCTGCGCGTGGGCGCCGACGCCGGCGTCGACATCGGGGTTCGCCTCAAGACCCCCGGCCTGGACGTCAGCGAGCCCGAGATGCTCTCGATCGACTTCGCGGAGGCCCTCGGCCAGCCGCCCACGCCCTACGAGCGGCTGCTGCACGACGCTCTCGTCGGCGACCACTCGCTGTTCCCGCGGTGGCCCGTCGTCGAGGCCACCTGGCAGGTCGTCCAGCCGATCCTCGACCAGCCCCCCGCCGTGCTTCCGTACGAGCCCGGCACCTGGGGCCCGGCCGAGGCCGACGCCCTCGCCCGGGCGCACGGCGGCTGGCACACCCCGCGGGCGCCGAAGCACGTCGGCGCACCGCAGTAGGCGCACTACGACCCGTCCCCCCGGAGGAACCCGTGACGAGCCCGAGCCTGACCTCTTCGTCCGTCTGGGCTGCGCTGGCTCGGCACCACGAAGAGATCGGCGGCGCCCACCTGCGCGAGCTGTTCGCCGCCGATCCCGACCGGGTGGGGCGGCTCAGCCGCGCGGGCGTCGGCATCAGCATCGACCTGAGCAAGCACAGGATCACCGACGAGACCCTGCGGCTGCTGGTGGCACTCGCCGAGGAGCGCGGCGTGCGCGAGCGGTGGGACGCGATGTTCCGGGGCGACCACATCAACACCACAGAGGACCGGGCGGTGCTGCACGTCGCGCTGCGAATGCCGAGGGGCACCTCGCTCGTGGTCGACGGCATCGATGTCGTCGACGAGGTGAACGTGGTGATCGACCGGATGGCCACGTTCGCCGACCGGATCCGCTCGGGGGAGTGGAAGGGCCACACCGGCAAGCCGATCACCAACGTGGTCAACATCGGCATCGGCGGTTCGGACCTAGGGCCGGTGATGGCGTACGAAGCGCTTCGCCACTACTCCCAGCGCGACATGACCTTCCGCTTCGTCTCGAACGTCGACGGCACCGACTTCGTCGAGGCCACCATCGACCTCGACCCGGGCGAGACGCTCTTCGTCGTGTCGTCCAAGACGTTCACGACGCAGGAGACGATGACGAACGCGCACAGCGCGCGGACCTGGCTCGTCGGCGGACTTGGTCCGGACGCCGACGTCGCGAAGCACTTCGTCGCCGTGTCGACGAACGCCGAGGCGGTGTCGGCCTTTGGCATCGACACGGACAACATGTTCGGGTTCTGGGACTGGGTCGGTGGACGATACTCGATGGACTCGGCGATCGGCCTGTCGACGATGCTCGCGATCGGTCCGGCCGGATTCCGCGAGATGCTCGCCGGCTTCCACGCGATGGACGAGCACGCGCGCACGGCCCCGTTCGACCAGAACCTGCCGGCGCTCATGGGGCTCATCGGCCTGTGGTACCGCGACTTCTTCGACGCGCAGACCGTGGCGGTGCTGCCGTACGAGCAGTACCTGAAGCGGTTCCCCGCGTACCTGCAGCAGCTGACGATGGAGAGCAACGGCAAGCACATCACGCTCGACGGCGCCCATGTCGACTACGAGACCGGCGCGATCTACTGGGGCGAACCGGGCACGAACGGGCAGCACTCCTTCTACCAGCTGATCCACCAGGGCACGACGATCGTGCCCTGCGACTTCCTCGTGTTCGCACGGTCGCTCAACCCCCTCGGCGATCACCACGACCTCCTCGTCGCGAACGTGCTCGCGCAGGCCTCCGCGCTGGCGTTCGGCCGACCGGCCGAGTCGGTGGCCGCCGACGGCACCCCGGCCGACCTCGTCGCGCACAAGGTGATGGAGGGGAACCGCCCCTCCACCCTCATCACGCTCGACGAGCTCACGCCTTTCGCGTTGGGGTCGCTCGTGTCGCTGTACGAGCACCTCGTGTTCGTCCAGGGCGCCGTGTGGGGCCTCGACTCGTTCGACCAATGGGGCGTGGAGCTGGGCAAGAAGCTCGCCCAGCACATCGCTCCCACGCTCACAGGCGCCGACATCCCGTCCGACCTCGACGCCTCCACGGTCGCCGCCATCGCCTGGTACCGGGACCGCCGTACGGTGTCCTGACATCACAGGGGCGTCCCGCCGACGGGCACGGCGCCTTGTTCCGCTGCGCAAGGCGATCTATTGTCGACGCTGCGCTGGCCGCCCATCCCCCCACCGAGCGGCCGACGTGGGGGCCTCGGTCCCCGCGCCCCTGGTCCCCCCGCCGGGGGCGCACCCCTGTCCGGTGTCCGCTCAACGACCACCTGCTTCGGTGCCGCGCCCTGGGTCCCGGTGCCGCAACGTCTTCCTACGCCTCGTCGGGCCGTCGGCGCAGGTAGCGCTCGAACTCGCGGGCGATGGCCTCGCCACTCGCCTCGGGAAGCTCGGTGGTGTCCTGCTGCTCCTCAAGCTGACGCACGTAGGCCGAGACCTCCTCGTCCTCCTCCGCGAGCTCGTCGACGCCCGCCTGCCAGGCGCGGGCCTCGTCGGTCAGGTCGCCGGTGGGGATCGCGAGGTCGAGCACGTCCTCGATGCGGTGCAGCAGCGCCAGCGTGGCCTTCGGGTGCGGCGGCTGCGCTACGTAGTGGGGCACGGCGGCCCACAGCGAGACGGCCGGGATGCCCGCCCGGTCGCATGCCTCCTGCAGCACCCCGACGATGCCGGTGGGCCCTTCATACCGGCTCGACTCGAGTCCGAGCCGCGCGCGCAGAGCGGGGTCGGTGGACGTGCCTGAGACCGGCACTGGCCGGGTGTGCGGGGTGTCGGCCATCAGCGCCCCGAGCGTGACGACCTGATCGACACCGAGCTCGGCGGCCCATCCGAGGATCTCGGCGACGAAGCCCTTCCACCGCATGTTCGGCTCGATCCCGCGCACCAGGACGAGGTCGCGCGGAGCCGCGGGCGTCCGGACGATCGAGATCGAGGTGGACGGCCAGTCGAGTCGGCGAACGCCCTCGTCGTCGACGGTGATCATGGGGCGGTTGACCTGGTAGTCGTAGAAGTCTTCGGGATCGACCTCGGCGAGGCTCGTGGCGTCCCAGAGGTCGGCGAGGTGGTCGACGGCCGCTGTGGCCGCCTCGCCGGCGTCGTTCCACCCCTCGAACGCGGCCACCATGATCGGGTCGACGAGCTCGGGGAGGTCGCTGAACACCTCGATGCCGCCCACCAGCTGCCTCCACCCGCCGTCGTCGAGCTCGTCGGCGCGGACCTGCGCCCGCACCGGGGCGGATCTGCCGCCTGGGCAAGCCTACGTGGTGCCGCCGGTAGACTTCCCTGCCTCATGACTTCCCACGCCGACGCACTTCGCCACGCCCTCGCGGAGAGGGTGGTGGTCGCCGACGGCGCGATGGGGACGATGCTGCAGGCCGCCGACCTCAGCCTCGACGACTTCCAGGGCCACGAGGGCTGCAACGAGATCCTCAACGTCACCCGGCCCGAGGTGGTTGCCGGCGTCCACGATGCCTATTTCGCGGTCGGCGTCGACGCGGTCGAGACCAACACCTTCGGCGCCAACCTGGCGAACCTCGGCGAGTACGGGATCGAGCACCGCATCCACGAGCTCGCCGAGGCGGGAGCCCGGATCGCCCGCGACGCGGCCGACGGCTGGTCCACCCCGGACCGCCCGCGGTGGGTGATCGGGTCGGTGGGGCCGGGCACCAAGCTGCCCACGCTGGGCCACACCTCGTACGCGACATTGCGCGACGCCTACCAGGCGCAGGTCGCCGGGCTGGTGGCCGGAGGTGCCGATGCGGTGCTGATCGAGACCGCACAGGACCTGCTGCAGGCCAAGGCCGCGGCGATCGGCGCCCGCCGTGCTATCACCGCGGCCGGCGCCGACATCCCCGTGTGGGTGCAGGTCACCGTGGAGACCACGGGCGCGATGCTCCTGGGCACCGAGATCGGCGCCGCGCTCACCGCCCTCGAGCCGCTCGGCATCGAGATGATCGGCCTGAACTGCGCCACCGGACCGGCCGAGATGAGCGAGCACCTCAGGGTGCTTGCCCGGCAGGCGCGGGTGTCCCTGTCGTGCATGCCGAACGCCGGCCTGCCCGTGCTGACGTCCGACGGGGCGCACTACCCGCTCACCCCCGAGCAGCTCGCCGAGGCGCACACGGCCTTCGTGCGCGACTACGGCCTCTCGCTCGTCGGTGGCTGCTGCGGCACGACGCCTGAGCACCTGCGCCTCGTCGTCGATCGCGTGCGCGGCGCGGAGATCACCCCGCGGCGCCCCAGGCCCGAGCCAGCCGCATCGTCGCTCTACCAGGCCGTGCCGTTCCGCCAGGACACCTCCTACCTCTCCATCGGCGAGCGCACGAACGCCAACGGTTCCAAGGCCTTTCGTGAGGCGATGGTCGCGGGGCGCTGGGACGACTGCGTCGAGATCGCCCGGGCGCAGATCCGCGACGGAGCCCACCTGCTCGACCTGTGCACCGACTACGTGGGCCGCGACGGCACGGCCGACATGCGCGAGCTCGCCGGGCGGCTGGCTCAGGCGTCCACCCTCCCACTCGTCATCGACTCCACCGAGCCGGAGGTCGTCGAGGCCGGGCTGGAGATGCTCGGCGGCCGGTCGGTGGTCAACTCGGTCAACTATGAGGACGGTGACGGCCCGGCGTCCCGCTTCGCGCGCGTCATGCCCATCGTCCGCGAGCACGGCGCCGCCGTCGTCGCGTTGACGATCGACGAGGAGGGCCAGGCGCGTACGGCCGAGTGGAAGGTGCGGGTGGCCGACCGCCTCATCGCCGACCTCACCGGCACCTGGGGCATGTCCGAGTCCGACATCCTCGTCGACGCGCTCACGTTCCCGATCGCCACCGGTCAGGAGGAGACGCGGCGCGACGGCATCGAGACCATCGAGGCCATCCGCGAGATCAAGCGCCGCCACCCCGCCGTGCAGACGGTGCTCGGGCTCTCCAACGTATCGTTCGGCCTCAACCCGGCGGCCCGCCAGGTGCTCAACTCGGTCTTCCTGCACGAGTGCGTGTCGGCCGGGCTCGACTCGGCGATCGTCCACGCCAGCAAGATCCTGCCGATGTCGCGGATCCCTGAGGCGCAACGCATGGCCGCGCTCGATCTCGTGTACGACGGGCGCAGGTACGACGACTCGGGCACCCTCGTCCACGACCCGCTCACCCGCTTTCTGGACCTCTTCGAGGGTGTCGAGGCGCAGGCGGCGGCGGCCGGGCGGGCCGAGGAGCTCGCGGCGCTGCCGCTCTTCGAGCGCCTCGAGCGGCGCATCGTCGACGGTGAGCGCCAGGGCCTCGAGGGAGACCTCGATGCGGCTCTGCACGACCGCACCGCGCTCCAGATCGTCAACGACACGCTCCTGTCCGGCATGCGCACCGTGGGCGAGCTGTTCGGCAGCGGCGACATGCAGCTTCCGTTCGTGCTCCAGAGCGCCGAGGTGATGAAGACGGCGGTCGCGTATCTCGAGCCACACATGGAGCGGTCGGACGAGGGCGGGAAGGGCACCATCGTGCTGGCGACCGTCAAGGGCGACGTGCACGACATCGGCAAGAACCTCGTCGACATCATCCTGACGAACAACGGCTTCACGGTCGTCAACATCGGCATCAAGCAGCCGATCTCCGCCATCCTGGAGGCCGCCGAGAAGTCCGCCGCCGACGCGATCGGGATGTCCGGCCTGCTGGTGAAGTCGACCGTGGTGATGCGCGAGAACCTCGAGGAGATGAACTCCCGCGGCGTGGCCAGGGGCTGGCCGGTGATCCTCGGCGGGGCGGCACTCACCCGAGCGTACGTGGAGCAGGACCTCGCGGAGGTCTACGCCGGCGAGGTGCGTTACGCCCGTGACGCCTTCGAGGGCCTGCGGCTCATGGACGCGATCATGGCGGTCAAGCGCGGTGTGCCGGGAGCCGCCCTGCCCGAGCGGCGCGCGCGCCGGGTGCGCGCCGTGGCCGCCGACCACGACGAGCCGATGTCCACCGACCGGTCGGATGTGGCCATCGACGTGCCGCTTCCCACGCCACCGTTCTTCGGCGACCGCATGGTCAAGGGCATCGCCCTGGCCGACTACGCCGCCTTCCTCGACGAGCGGGCGCTGTTCCTCGGCCAGTGGGGCCTCAAGCCCACCCGCGGCGACGGGCCTTCCTACGAGGAGCTCGTCGAGACCGAGGGCCGGCCGCGGCTGCGGATGTGGCTCGACCGGGTCAAGAGCGAGGGGCTGCTGGAGGCGGGCGTCGTCTACGGCTACTACCCGTGCTACTCCGAGGGCAACGACCTCGTGGTCCTGCACCACGACGGTCCGGACGAAGGCGCCGAGCGGTTCCGGCTCACCTTCCCTCGGCAGCGCCGCTCGCGCCGGCTGTGCCTGGCCGACTTCGTCCGGCCGAAGGACTCCGGCGACACCGACTCGATCGCCTTCCACGTCGTGACGATGGGCAGCCGCATCTCCGCCGCGGCCGCTGAGCTGTTCGGCGCGAACAACTACCGCGAGTACCTCGAGCTGCACGGTCTGTCGGTGCAGCTCACCGAGGCCCTGGCCGAGTACTGGCACCGCAGAGTGCGCCTGGAATGGGGCATCGGTGCGGACGACGCCCCCGACACCACCGGCCTGCTCAAGCAGGAGTACCGCGGCGAGCGCTACTCGTTCGGCTACCCGGCCTGCCCCGACCTCGAGCAGCAGACGGTGCTCGTCGACCTCCTCGCGCCCGAGCGGATCGGGGTGACCCTCAGCGAGGAGTTCCAGCTGCACCCCGAGCAGTCCACGAGCGCGCTGGTCCTGCACCATCCCGAGGCGTCCTACTTCAACGCCACCTGAGGGAGCGCAGCACCGTGCCACGACCCGCCGGCCCGCCCGCGGCCGTCCTGATCGACATGGACGGCACCCTGGTGGAGACCGAGCCCATGTGGCTCGTCGCCGAGACGCGCACGATGGCCGCCTTCGGCAGCGACTGGAGCGAGGAGGACCAGGCCGCCTGCCTCGGCGGGCCGCTCGAGCGGGCCATCGCGTACATGGTGGCCAAGGCCGGTGGCACCCACGACCCGCAGGAGATGCAGTCCCGCGTGCTGGACGAGATGGCCTGGCTGCTGGCCCGCGAGCCCGTGCACTGGACCCCGGGGGCCAAGGAGCTCCTGGACTCCCTCGAGGAGGCGGGCATCCCCATGGCGCTCGTGTCCGCCTCCACCCGCCGGCTCGTCCGCGCCGTGTTGGGGCAGATCGGCGACGGGCACTTCTCCACCACCGTCGCGGGCGACGAGGTGGCGCGCAGCAAGCCCCAGCCCGACCCCTATCTCGCGGCGGCCGCCCGGCTCGGGGTAGACCCCCGCGCGTCGGTCGTTCTTGAGGACTCCCCGGTCGGGGTCGCCTCGGGGCTCGCCGCCGGAGCGGTCGTCGTGGCGGTGCCGCACCTCGTGCCGGTCGAGCCGGCGCCACGCCTGCACGTGGTGGAGTCGCTCGCCGACGTCACGCTCGCGCACCTCCGCGGGTGGTCCGGCGGGTAGCGCCACCCCGCACGTCGGCGCCGGTCGCTACTCCGAGGCGATCGCAGCCAGCATGTCGAGCCGGGAGGCCCGCCACGCAGGCCATACCGCGGCGAGCACTCCGCCCACCGCACCGAGCAGCACGAACGCCACGAGCTGCCCGCCGGGCACGTCGAGCTCCGTGATGCCCTGGGGCTCGAGAACCCGCTGCAGGAGCACGCCGTACAGAACGCCGACGACGACGCCGAGCAGCGCCCCGAACACCCCCATGAGCACGGCCTCGAGGGTGATCATCCGTCGGACCTGCGGCCTCGTGGCTCCCACCGCGCGCAGCAGCCCGATCTCCCGGGTGCGCTCCACCACCGAGAGCAGCAGCGTGTTGACGATGCCGAGCACCGCGATGATCACCGCGAGCGCCAGGAGGGCGAACAGGAACCCGAGCAGCTGGTTCACCTGCGATCGGATCTCGTCCTTGAACTGGGTCTGGTCCTGCAGGGTCACCGTGGGGAAGCCGGCGAGCCGCCGGTCGAGGTCGGCGCGCACGGCCGCAGGGTCGGCCCCCGGGGCCAGCCGCACGTACACGGCCGTGTCGCGCTCGAGGCTCCCCAGCGAGGTGAGGGTCGGTAGCGACACGATGAAGCCGCGGTAGAAGGCCGCCCGCTCGTACAGACCCGCGAGGCGTACCGAGGTGCGGCCGTTCGGCAGGGTGAGGGGCACCTGGTCGCCGACGGTGAGCCCGCGGTCCTTGGCCGTCTGGGAATCGAGCACGGCGCTGCCGAGGCCCAGGTCGGCCAGCGAGCCGGACGTGAAGGTCAGATGAACCACCTGGGCGAGCTTGTCCGGCTCCACGCCGGAGACCGGCTGCGGGCCGTCGCTGCCGCGGTCGACCGTCTGGCGCACGTACGTGGCCACCGCCAGACCGGGTGTGCCGGCCACGATCTTGTAGACCTCGGGCGAGAAGGGACGAAAGCCCACGCCGAACACGACGTAGTCGGCCCCGATGGTGTCGTCGATGACCTTGTCGATCGAGGCCGTCGCAGAGGCGGCGATGACGCCGAGCACGCTCATGAGGGCCACGCCGATGGTGAGCGCGGTGGCGGTTGCAGCCGTCCGCCGCGGGTTCCGCCGGCCGTTCTCGCGCGCCAGCCGCCCCATGGCGCTGCGGAACGGCGCCCCGAGCACGCCCACGAGTGGACGGGCCGCGAACGGGGCCACCGCGATGGCGCCCACGAGCGCGGCGAGCGCGGAGAGCCCCACGAGCTGAGTGGCCTTCGTCGTGTCGTCGACGACGCGCAGCCCGCCCACCGCGAACACCAGGGCCACTGCGACCAGGACGCCCGCGACGACGGCCCGCGCGCGCAGGGACCTGGCCGGGATGCTCACGTCGTCGCGCATGGCCGCCACCGGCGCCACTCGGCCGGCGCGCCGCGCGGGGATCCAGGCGCACACCAGTGTGACGAGGATGCCCACCGCGTAAGTGGCCACGACCGTCTTGGGCGAGACCACCAGGGTGCCCGCGGGCAGGTCGGCGCCGAACGCGCGGAACAACACGCGCAACAGCTGGGCCAGGCCGAGCCCGGCCAGCAGACCGATCGTGCTCGCGACGAATCCCACGACCGCGGCCTCCACGAGCACCGACCCCTGCACCTGTGCGCGCGAGGCCCCGATGGCGCGCAGCAGCGCGAGCTCGCGGCTGCGCTGGGCCACGAGCATGGAGAACGTGTTGTAGATCAGGAACGTGGCCACGAACAGCGCGATGAGGGCGAACACGAGCAGGAACGTGTTCAGGAATCCGAGGCTGTCCTCGAGCCTCTTGCTGGTCTCGTCGGCGAGCTGCTGGCCCGTCTTCACCTGCACGTTCGGCGGGAGGGCGGCCTTGAGGCGGCGCTGGAGCTCGGCCTGCGAGACGCCAGCGGCCGCCCTCACCCGCACCTGGCTCACCTTGCCCGGAGCGAGGAGGAGGTCCTGGGCCTCGGGCAGCGAGAAGACAGCCAGCGTGCCGCCCCCCGCGGTGGCGGCCAGCGCCTTGTCGACGAGTCCGCTCACCGTGAGCGTGACGGTGCCCTTCCCGTCGACGGTGTTGGGAGGCGCCATCGTCACCGGATCGCCGATGCCAACCCCTGCCCGGGTCGCGGTGGCCGAGTCCAGCGCCACCTGTCCCCGGCTCGTGGGCGCCGTACCCTGCGCGATCGTGATCTGACCGAGTGTCGGGTCGGTGAGCCACGAGCGACCGTTGGCGTTGGGGTTCTGGCCCTGCAGCGGCTTGCCGTCCTTGCCGATCACCACCGCCGCCCGGGAGAACACGTAGCCCTCCGCCTCGGCCACGCCGGGCACGGACCTCACCTGGGCCACGAGCGACTCCGGCAGGGCCAGGGCAGCGTCAGCACCGGGCGCGCCCCCGCCGTCGCCCTGGGTCGGGCTTCCCGGCGAGGCGGGATCGACTACGGCGTCGGCGGTCTGCTGGGCGAAGAGCGTGTCGAAGGACTTCTTCAGCGAGTCGGTGAACACGAACGTGCCGGCAACGAAGGAGACCCCAAGGACGATCGCCAGGACGGTGAGCACGAGCCGGAGCTTGTGCGACGTCAGGTTGCGCAGAGCCGCGCGGATCATGGCGCCAGGTGCCCGGCGGCGTCGAAGGCCTTCATCCGGTCGAGCACCGACTCGGAGGTGGGGTTGGCGATCTCGTCGACGATCTTCCCGTCGGCCAGGAACAGCACCCGGTCGGCGTACGAGGCAGCGCCGGGGTCGTGCGTGACCATGGCGATCGTCTGGCCGAAGTCGTCGACGCTGCGGCGCAAGAAGCCGAGCACCTCCGCGCCGGACCGCGAGTCGAGATTGCCGGTGGGCTCGTCGGCGAAGACGATCTCGGGCCGGCTCGCGAGGGCTCGGGCGCAGGCGACGCGCTGCTGCTGGCCGCCGGACAGCTCACTGGGCCGGTGCCCGAGCCGGTCGCGCAGGCCGACCGCGTCGACCACGGTGTCGAACCAGGCCCTGTCGACGGGCTTGCCCGCGATGTCGAGCGGCAGGGTGATGTTCTCCGCCGCCGTGAGCGTGGGCACGAGGTTGAACGCCTGGAACACGAAGCCGACGGCGTCGCGGCGCAGCCGGGTCAGCGCCTTGTCGCCGAGCGCAGTGATCTCCGTGCCGCCGATGTACACCTGGCCGGACGTCACCGAGTCCAGGCCCGCGAGGCAGTGCATGAGGGTCGACTTGCCCGAGCCCGACGGCCCCATGATCGCCGTGTACCGACCCCGCTCGAGCTCGACGTCGACGGCGTCGAGGGCCACCACCCGCGTGTCCCCGTCGCCGTACACCTTGGTGACAGCGAGTCCTCGGGTCGCGGATGAGCTCACCGGGTCACGCTAACCCGGCTCCCGTCAGTCGGCGACGTCGGCCTGCACCGGCCCGGTAGGAGCCGCTGGCGCCCCCTCCGGCAGGGGCGGGGGTGTACCGCCCCAGGCCGGGCAGAGTGCCTGGTGGCTGCACCAGTCGCACAGCTTGGACGGCGTGGGACGCCAGTCGCCGGTGGCGTGCGCGCGCAGCACTGCGGCCCACAGCGCCTCGATCTTGCGCTGCGTGGCGCGCAGGTCGGCCTCGTCCGGCTCGTGCACGAGCACCTCGCCGGAGCCGAGGTAGAGCAGCTGCAGCCGGCTCGGCACCGCCCCGTGGGTCAGCCACAGCACCAGCGCGTAGAACCGCATCTGGAACATCGGCTTGAACTCGAACCCGTCGCGCGGCGCCCGCCCCGTCTTGTAGTCGACCACGCGCATCCGCCCGTCGGGAGAGATGTCGAGGCGGTCGACGTAGCCGTGCAGCTCGAGACCCGAATCGAGGGCGACGGCCACCCGCAGTTCGCGCTCGGCCGGCTCGAGCCGCGAAGGGTCTTCCAGCGTGAAGTAGGTGTCGAGCAGAGGCTCGCAGGCGGCGAGGAAGTCGGCGAGTGCCTGGGGCGTGGGCTCCGGAAGCGGGGTGTCGGCGGGTACCGGGAACGGCGCGTCGGGGACGAGGGCGAGCACGACGGGCGGCTCTTCCTCCAGCACCGACAGCCAGGACGGCGCGACCAGCTCGGAGGCGCGGGCCCGGGTGCGCTGCTCCGCGGGCAGGTCGAACAGGCCCTCGAGCACCTTGTGCACCAGGGTGCCGCGGACCGCGGCCTCGCCCGGACGCTCGGGCAGCCGGTCGACGACGCGGAAGCGGTAGAGCAGCGGGCAGGTCATGAAATCGGCGGCCCGCGACGGGGACAGCGCCCCGATCCGGGAGTGGCCGCCCCGGCGGCCGTCGGGCAGCGGAGCGGCGGACGCCGGGCCGGCCGCTGCCGGCCCATCCGCACTCGTGCCCAGGGAGGTCATGGCCGCACCCTACGGGCCGGGTCCGACCGGGGCCGGGCCCGGCCGCTTAGGCTCTCCACATGGCACAGGGGCGCGCAGGGTTCCGCGTCGGGGGGATCCCGGTGCACACGCCGCTGTCGGCGTGGCTCGGCGTCCTGTTCATCGCGTGGATCTTCGCCCCGAGCTTCTCGACGGGATCAGGGCGCACGTCCACCTTCCTGGTGGCGGCGCTCTTCGGGGTGCTGGTCTACGCGGCCACGCTCGTGCACGAGCTCGCCCACGCGGGTGCAGCGCGGGCGTTCGGCTACCGGGTGCACCGGATCGAGCTCCACGTGCTCGGGGGCCTCACCAGCTACGAGCGGCCACGCTCCACCCCGGGCCGGGAACTGGCCATCGCCCTGGCCGGTCCCGCGGCCACGCTGGCCGTCGCCGCCGTCTCGTGGCTTGCCGCCGAGGCGCTGCGCGGCGCCGTCTTCGGCTCGCTCACCCACACGGTGCTGCTGCTCTTGCTCCGCCTGGCCGAAGTCAGCCTCCTGATCGGGGCGTACAACCTGCTCCCGGGCCTCCCGCTCGACGGGGGGTCGATGGTGAAGTGCGGGGTCTGGAAGGCCACCCGCTCCGAGTCGACCGGCACGCTCGTGGGCGGATATGCGGGGCTCGTCGTCGCCGCCTTCGTCGCCGTCCTCCCGTTCGTGCTGGCCGTCACGCTGGGCCAGGGTGCGGCCCCCGACATGGGCTCGATCGTGCTCGGCGCCCTGCTCGCGGGGTGGCTCGCCGTCGGCGCGCTCGGCGCCATCCGACGGGCCAAGAACGAGCGCACCGTCGACTCGCTCTCGGTGGCAGCACTGATGGATCCGGCGGTCGTGGTAGCCGCGGGCTCGACGGTGGCCGATGCCCGACGGCGCTACCACTCTGCGCCCGGGCTCCGGCTGGTCGTCGTCGACGTGGCGGGCACGGCTCGCGCGGTCGTGCTCCCGGACGCCCTCGCGGCGGTACCTGCCGACCGCGCCGACGCAGTCACGGTCGACGCCGTGGCCCGCACTCTCGTCGTCGGACGAGCGCTGCCGGTGTCGATGACCGGTGGCGACCTGGTGGCGGCGGTGGGCAGCGCCCCCGCGCACGACTACCTCGTCGCCGACGAGCACGGCACTCTCGTGGGGGTGCTCGAGCTGGCCGCCGTGAACCGGGCGCTGGCCGGCGGCAGCGTGCCCACGGGCTAGCCTGGGCCCCCGTGACCACCTCCGACGACCGCCGCCTCGGCACCACCGAGCCGCTGCACCGGCGGGGTCCCTTCCAGGCTGGCGACCGGGCCCAGCTCACCGACCCGAAGGGCCGGCGGCACAGCATCTCCCTCGAGCCTGGCAAGAGCTTCTTCACGCACAAGGGGTCCATCGAGCACGACGCGATCCTCGGGCAGCCCGAGGGGATCGTGCTGGCCACGACGGGCGGCACCCCCTACCTCGTCCTGAGGCCCCTGCTGCACGACCACGTGATGGCGATGCCGCGCGGCGCCGCCGTGATCTACCCGAAGGACGCGGCGCAGATCGTCGCGATGGCCGACGTGTTCCCTGGCGCCCGCGTGGTGGAGGCAGGCGTCGGATCGGGTGCTCTCACGTGCTCGCTGCTGCGGGCCGTCGGTGACACCGGCGAGGTGTTCTCCTACGAGCGCCGAGCGGACTTCGCGGCGATCGCCCGCGAGAACGTGGCCTCGTTCTTCGGCTCCGAGCCGCCCACCTGGCGGGTCACCGTCGGCGACCTGCAGAACGAGATCGCCGAGTCCGACGTCGACCGGATGGTGCTCGACATGCTCGCCCCGTGGGAGTGCGTGGAGGCCGCCGCCGGTGCCCTGGTGCCCGGCGGCGTCCTGTGCGCGTACGTCGCGACCACGACCCAGCTGTCCCGGTTGGCCGAGACCCTGCGCGTCGACGGACGGTGGACCGAGCCGGCGGCGTGGGAGTCGCTCGTGCGCACCTGGCACCTGGAGGGGCTCGCCGTGCGTCCGGACCACCGGATGGTCGGCCACACGGGCTTCCTGGTCACGACGCGGCGCCTGGCCGACGGGACCGTGCTGCCGACCAAGCGCACCCGCCCGGCCAAGGGCGCCTACGGCGACGACTACACCGGCCCCGGCGCCTCCTGACCCCTTCGTCCCGCCCCTCGTCCGGCCCCTCGCCCCGACCGGCCACTCGGTCCTTCCTTCCCACGTCGTTTCGTCCATGCCATGGACGAAACGACCATGGAGCGGGCCCAGACACAGGCTTCCGTGGTCGGTTCGTCCAGGGTTTCGAACCGGAGCGGGTCGAGGTCCGGCGCGCCGGTGGGGTTGTCCTCGCGGGAGGCGTAGGTAGGGTCGTCCCATCCGGCCCGCCCGCCGCGGGGGGTGCCTGGGGAGGTGAGCGCCATGACGGTCGACGACGATCGCATCCGCACGCTCGAGCTGCGCCTGACCCAGGTTCAGCACGACCTCGCTGCCACGACGGCCCAGAACCAGCGGCTCGTCCAGACCCTGCGTGAGGCCCGCGACCAGATCGTCGCGCTCAAGGAGGAGGTCGACCGGCTCGCCGAGCCGCCCAGCGGCTACGGGGTTTTCCTGTCGTCCTTCGACGACGGCACCGTCGACGTCTTCACCGGCGGCCGCAAGCTGCGCGTGGCCGTGAGCCCGGGGGTCGAGGCCGAGGCGCTACGTCCGGGCCTCGAGGTGATGCTCAACGAGAGCATGAACGTCGTGGCGATCACCTCGTACGAGAGCGTCGGCGAGATCGTCATGCTCAAGGAGATCCTCGAGGACGGCGACCGGGCGCTCGTGCTGAGCCACACCGACGAGGAGCGCGTGGTCCGCCTCGCGGAGCCGCTGCGCGACGCCCACCTGCGCCCCGGCGACTCCCTGCTCCTCGAGGCGCGCTCGGCCTACGTGTACGAGCGCATCCCCAAGGCCGAGGTCGAGGAGCTCGTCCTCGAAGAGGTGCCCGACATCGACTACGGCGACATCGGTGGTCTGGGCAACCAGATCGAGATGATCCGCGACGCCGTCGAGCTGCCGTACCTGCACCCGGACCTGTTCGCCGAGCACAAGCTGGCCCCGCCCAAGGGGATCCTGCTGTACGGCCCGCCCGGGTGCGGCAAGACCCTCATCGCCAAGGCCGTGGCCAACTCGCTGGCCAAGAAGGTCGCCGAGCGCACCGGCAAGGAGGAGGGCCGCTCGTTCTTCCTGAACATCAAGGGCCCCGAACTGCTCAACAAGTACGTCGGCGAGACCGAGCGGCACATCCGGCTGATCTTCCAGCGGGCCCGCGAGAAGGCCAGCGAGGGCATGCCGGTGATCGTCTTCTTCGACGAGATGGACTCCCTGTTCCGCACCCGCGGGTCGGGCGTCTCCAGCGACGTC
The DNA here is from genome assembly GCA_963778785.1 of uncultured Actinomycetes bacterium. Taxonomy (GTDB): domain Bacteria; phylum Actinomycetota; class Actinomycetes; order S36-B12; family CAIYMF01; genus CAVZVV01. The sequence goes on along the minus strand of CAVZVV010000026.1, from coordinate 274,873 downwards.
GAGAACACCATCGTGCCGCAGCTCCTCAGCGAGATCGACGGCGTCGAGGGGCTCGAGAACGTCATCGTCATCGGTGCCTCGAACCGCGAGGACATGATCGACCCGGCGATCCTTCGCCCTGGCCGGCTCGATGTGAAGATCAAGATCGAGCGGCCGGACGCACAGGCGGCCGGCGACATCTTCAGCAAGTACCTCACCGCCGACCTGCCCCTGCACGCCGACGACCTGCGCGAGCACGGCGACAACCCCGACGTCACCGTGGCCGCCATGATCCAGCGGGCCGTCGAGCACATGTACGACGAGAGCGACGAGAACCGGTTCCTCGAGGTGACGTACGCGAACGGCGACAAGGAAGTCCTCTACTTCAAGGACTTCAACTCCGGCGCCATGATCGAGAACATCGTCGCCCGAGCCAAGAAGATGGCCATCAAGGATTTCCTCGACAAGGGCCAGAAGGGCATTCGCGTCCAGCACATGCTCGCCGCCTGCGTGGACGAGTTCCGGGAGAACGAAGACCTCCCCAACACGACCAACCCGGACGACTGGGCCCGGATCTCGGGCAAGAAGGGCGAGCGGATCATCTTCATCCGGACGCTCATCCAGGGCAAGCAGGGCACCGAGGCGGGCCGGTCGATCGACACGCTCGACAACACGGGCCAGTACCTGTAGGAGCGCTCGGTCGCATCCGTCGGGGCCCTGCCCCCGTCGGGCGCTGCCTTCACCGGGGCGCGGCCTCCATCGGCGCGCGGCCTTCGTGCCGATGTCGCTCGTCCACCCCCGCGGACGATCGGCGCCTGCTTTGTCGGAGGGCGCCGATAGAGTCGCACACATGTTCGAACTACTCGCGCTTCCGGCGCCGCGCTCGTCGCGGCGGCGCGACGTCCGCCTCCTGGGCGCGGCGATCCAGGCCGGGCCGGGGCCGGTGGCCATCCGGCTGCTCGACCGGGTCGACGTGAGCGCGCTCGACCAGTCCGCCCGGGTCGACTACCTCGCGGCGGTCGAGGCTCAGACGGGGTGGCTGGAGGCATGGCGCGCGGAGGCGGTCGTCGCGGTCGCAGGGTCGGACCCGCGCGTGCCCGTCGAGGGCGGTGTCCCGGCGTCGCGGCGCGACCTGGCCGAGCGATCGGTCGAGGCGGAGGTGGGTGCCGCGCTCCGCATCGCGCCCCGCTCCGCCGCGGGCCGCATCGCGTCGGCGCGCTTTCTGGCGGGGCCGGCCAGGTCGGCAGTGCCGGCCCTGGTGGCGGGGCACTGGCGGTACGGCCACCTGCGCGTGGCCGAGGACGAACTGGCCGTCGTCCCGCGTGAGGTCTGCGAAGCGGCGCTCGACGCAGCAGTGCCGCACGCGGCCACCGACACACCGGCGCGGCTCCGCCGCCGGCTGCGGCGCGAGGTCGCGCGGATCGATGCCGATGCCATCGCGCGCCGCATCGCCGGCGCGGCGGCGCAGCGTTGCGCGTCGCTCGACGCCGAACCCGACCTCCAAGGCCGCCTCACGGTGATCGCACCGTGGTCGCAGGCGGCGTGGATCCATTCCATCGCCGATGCCTGGGCCAGGCGGGAGGCAAACACCGTGGCGTCCCCAGCCCACCACGCGGGCTCGGGCCAGGGCATCCGTACCCTCGCCGCGCTCCGTGCCGACGCCTATACCGAGGCCATGCGCCTGCTGGCCGTTCAGATGCACCAGCACGACGCGGGTCTCGGGTCGCGGTCCACTGACGTGGTGGCCGTCGCGGCGATCCTGCGGGGGACAGGAACGGCGATCCCCGTGCCTCGACGCCAGCGTCGCGGACGCTCCTGGGCCGATGCCATCGTGATGCTCACCGAGGCCACCGCGTGGGGGCTCAGCGACGACCCCGGGTTCGTCCCAGGGTACGGGCCCGTCCCCGCCGCGGTGGCCCGCGAGCTGCTCGCCGATGCCGACCAGTGGCGTTCCTTCCTCACCGACCAGCGCGGGCGGCTCACCCATGTCGGATCCGAGCGCTACCGCCCCAGCGACCGCCTGCGCGAACTCGTCACCGCGCGCGACCAGACGTGCTCGTTCGACACGTGCGGTCGTCCGTCGACCGATTGCGATCTCGACCATGTCGAGAACTTCGACGGCCGCAACACCTGCGACCGCAACCTGCGGCCCCCGTGCCGTACGCACCACCGGCTCAAGACCCACGCAGGCTGGACGACCACGATCACGCCCGAGGGCCTCGTCGACTGGGTCTCGCCAACGGGCCACCACTACCCCCAGCACGCCGACCCCCTCTGGGATCGAGGTTGTCCCTTGACGCCGATTCAGGCGACGGGCCACGGCCCGCCGACGCCGATCCAGGCGACGGGCCACGGCCCGCCGGCGCAGAGCCCGGCCGAGGCGCAGCTCCGGCTGCTCATCACCGCAGCCTGAAGGTCCGTGTGCCCTCGGGCGGGCCGCCGGGTGGGGGATCCCGGGGGCGCCTACCCTGGACGCATGACCGTGCGCCGCATCATGGGCATCGAGACCGAGTACGGCATCAGCGTGCCTGGTCATCCCAACGTGAACTCGATGCTCACGTCGTCGCAGGTCGTGAACGCGTACGCCTCGGCCGTGCTGGGGGAGCGCCGCGCCCGGCTGCGCTGGGACTATGACGAGGAGACTCCGCTACGTGACGCGCGCGGCTTCGACATGAGCCGCGCCGAGGCCGATCCCAGCCAGCTCACTGATGACGACGCCGGTCTGGCGAGCATCGTGCTGACCAACGGCGCCCGCTTCTACGTCGACCACGCCCACCCCGAGTACTCCTCCCCGGAGGTCACGAACCCGCGCGACGCCGTGGTCTGGGACGCCGCGGGCATGCTCGTGATGGCCGATGCGGCGCGACTCGCCAAGACCCTCCCGGGCGCGATGCCGATCAACCTCTACAAGAACAACACCGACAACAAGGGCGCCTCGTACGGCACTCACGAGAACTACCTCATGCGACGCGACACGCCGTTCGCCGAGATCGTCCGCGTCCTCACGCCCTTCTTCGTCTCGCGCCAGGTGGTCACCGGCTCGGGGCGGGTGGGCCTGGGCCAGGACGGCCGCAGCCACGGATTCCAGCTCTCCCAGCGGGCGGACTTCTTCGAGGTCGAGGTAGGTCTCGAGACCACGCTGAAGCGCCCCATCATCAACACCCGCGACGAGCCCCACGCCGACCCGGAGAAGTACCGGCGGCTGCACGTGATCGTCGGCGACGCCAACCTCGCGGAGATCTCCACGTACCTCAAACTCGGTACGACGGCGCTCGTGCTCGCGATGATCGAGGACGGCGTTCTCGACGACGACTGGATGCCCTCGCGGCCGGTGCAGGAGATGCACGACGTCTCCCACGACACGGCGTTGCGGCACCGGATCACGCTGCGCACGGGCCGCACGGTCACCGCCGTGCAGATGCAGATGGAGTTCTGCGAACAAGCCCGCAAGTACGTGGAGGACCGCTGGGGGGCAGACGCAGACGACCAGACGGTCGACGTGCTGGACCGGTGGGAATCAGTGCTCGCGCGCCTCGAGTCCGACCCGATGTCGCTGGCCGGCGAGCTCGACTGGGTCGCCAAGCTCTCGGTGCTCGAGGGTTATCGGCGGCGCGACGGACTGGACTGGGACTCGCCGCGGCTGCAGCTCGTCGACCTGCAGTACAGCGACGTCCGCCCCGATCGTGGGCTCGCCCTACGCCTGCAGGAGCGGGGGAGCCTGGTCCGCATCACCACCGACGAGGAGGTGCTCGCAGCCGTGTCGACCCCGCCCGAGGACACCCGGGCGTGGTTCCGCGGCGAGTGTGTGCGCCGATACGGCGACGCCGTGGCCGCGGCGTCCTGGGACTCGGTGATCTTCGACGTGTCCGGGCACGACGCGCTGCAGCGGGTACCCACCCTCGAGCCGAGCCGCGGCACCAAGGCGCACGTCGGCGAGCTGCTCGACCGCTGCCGCACCGCCGACGAACTCGTCGCAGCCCTCACACGCTCCTGACCTGCCACCTGCCACCTGCCACCGCCGCCGCTCGTCGGACGGCGGCGCCTGCCACTGCGGTGGGTGCGACTCGCCCGCGCAGAGCGCGCCGGGCCGGACCCCTCGGGATAGGGTCGGCCCGAGCGACGGACGAAGGCCGGCAGCGCATCCGCCGGGCTACCACCACGAGGAGGTACGCGATGGCCACGCGCGACACCGGTGACCAGCAGCGCGTCTCGAGGCCTGCCGACGAGGTCGTCGAGGAGGCGCCCGAGACGGGGGCCGACAAGGCCGCCGCCAAGGACGCCCTCGACCACGACGTCGACGCGATCCTCGACGAGATCGACGAGGTGCTCGAGGAGAACGCCGAAGACTTCGTCAAGTCCTTCGTGCAGAAAGGGGGGGAGTGACCAGTGGGTGGTCCCTCCCGCCAGACCGGGGCCCTGCCGCCGGCCTTCCTGTCCACGGGCTCGTCGTCGTTCGCGGAGTTCCTGGCCGAGCACGACCCCGGCCTGCTCCCCTCGGGGCGCACCGGCGCGGCGGCCACGGCCCGCCCCGGGTCTGAGGTCGGCGCCCCGCACGGCACCACGATCGTCGCAGTGTCCTACCCCGGTGGCGTCGTCATGGCCGGCGACCGGCGGGCCACCATGGGCAATGTCATCGCCTCCCGCGACATCGAGAAGGTCTTCCCCGCGGACGAGTCGTCTTGCGTGGGCATCGCGGGCACGGCCGGCCTCGCCATCGAGGTGGTGCGGCTATTCCAGGTCGAGCTCGAGCACTACGAGAAGATCGAGGGCGCCGAGCTCTCCGTCGAGGGCAAGGCCAACCGCCTCGCCACCATGATCCGCGGCAACCTCGCGATGGCCTTCCAGGGCCTGGCCGTCGTGCCCCTCTTCGCCGGATACGACGACGGACGCGACACGGGTCGCATCTTCTCCTACGACGTCACGGGCGGCCGTTACGAGGAGCACCGCTTCCACGCCGTCGGATCCGGCTCGGTGTACGCCCGCACGTCGCTCAAGAAGCTCTTCCGCGACGACTTCGACGCCCAGTCCGCCGTGCTCGCGACCCTCGAAGCGCTCTACGACGCCGCCGACGACGACTCCGCCACCGGCGGGCCCGATCTGTCGCGGCGCATCTTCCCCGTCGTGGCCGTGGTCGACGCCGGCGGCTACCGCCGCCTTGCGGACGACGAGCTCGGCGCTCTGGTCGAACGCGTCGTCGCTGCCCGGATGACCCGACCGGACGGCCCCTCGGCCGCCCTGCCGCCGGCCTGAGCGGGAAGGGGAACCCCATGAGCGTCCCGTTCTACGTCTCGCCCGAGCAGCTGATCAAGGACAAAGCCGACTACGCCCGCAAGGGCATCGCCCGCGGCCGCAGCGTGGTCGTGCTGCAGTTCGACGGCGGCGTGCTGTTCGTGGCCGAGAACCCCTCCCGCGCGCTGCACAAGATCTCCGAGATCTACGACCGCATCGGCTTCGCGGCGGTGGGCAAGTACAACGAGTTCGAGAACCTGCGCGTGGCCGGCGTGAGGTTCGCCGACCTGCGCGGCTACTCCTACGACCGCAGCGACGTCACGGTGCGCAGCCTCGCCAACGCGTATGCGCAGACCCTGGGCACGATCTTCACCGAGAACCCCAAGCCGTACGAGGTGGAGATCGTCGTGGCCGAGGTGGGCGCCGACTCCGAGTCCGACCAGATGTACCGCCTCACGTTCGACGGGTCGGTCGCCGACGAGCACGGGTACGTCGCGATGGGCGGTTCGGCCGAGGCCATCACGGCCGCGCTCGCCGAGGGATGGTCGTCGGGCATGTCGCTCGACGATGCCCTCCGCCTGGCGGTGGGAGTCCTGGGCCGAGAGGGTGCGGCCGAGCCCAGGACCCTCACCCCGGCCCAGCTCGAGGTGGCGGTGCTCGACCGGTCCAAGCCTCGGCGCACCTTCCGACGGATGCAGGGGGGCGCCCTCGCAGACATGCTCGGCGTGCCCGACGACGAGGACCAGGCCGCCGGGGCGCCGGACGCGCCCTCCGGCCAGGGCTGACCGGGCCGGGACCGGCATGGATCGACGCATCTTCGGCATCGAGACCGAGTACGGCGTCACGTGCACGTTCCACGGCCAGCGCCGGCTCTCGCCGGACGAGGTCGCGCGCTACCTGTTCCGCCGCGTCGTGTCGTGGGGCCGCAGCAGCAACGTCTTCCTGCGCAACGGGGCCCGCCTCTACCTCGACGTCGGCAGCCATCCCGAGTACGCCACGCCGGAGTGCGACGACATCGTCTCCCTCGTCACGCATGACAAGGCCGGCGAGCGGATCCTCGAGGGGCTGCTCGTCGACGCCGAGCGGCGCCTCCGCGAGGAGGGCATCGCCGGCGAGGTGTACCTGTTCAAGAACAACACCGATTCGGCCGGCAACTCGTACGGCTGCCACGAGAACTACCTCGTCGGCCGCCACGGAGAGTTTGGACGGCTCGCCGACCAGCTGATCCCCTTCCTCGTCTCGCGCCAGATCATCTGCGGCGCAGGCAAGGTGCTGCAGACGCCCCGCGGCGCGGTGTACTGCGTCAGCCAGCGGGCCGAACACATCTGGGAAGGGGTCTCGAGCGCCACCACGCGCAGCCGGCCCATCATCAACACCCGCGACGAGCCGCACGCCGACGCCGAGCGCTACCGGCGGCTGCACGTGATCGTCGGCGACTCGAACATGAGCGAGACCACCACCATGCTCAAGGTCGGGTCCACCGATCTCGTGCTGCGCATGCTCGAGTCCGGTGCGGTCATGCGCGACATGACGCTCGAGAACCCGATCCGCGCGATCCGCGAGATCAGCCACGACACCACCGGTCGACGAACGGTGCGGCTCGCCAACGGGCGCGAGCTCTCCGCGCTCGAGATCCAGTCGGAGTATCTCGAGCGCGCCCGCGACTTCGCCGAGCGCCGGGGACTTCTCGAGGACCCGACCTCGATGCCCACCCGCACGATCGACCTCTGGTCGCGCACGCTGGGCGCCGTGGACAGCGGCGATCTCGGCCCGGTGGAGCGGGAGATCGACTGGGTGATCAAGCTGCGGCTGCTGGAGCGGTACATGCTCAAGCACGACCTCACCCTGGGCAGTCCCCGGATCGCTCACCTCGACCTCGCGTACCACGACATCACCCGCAGCCGGGGCCTGTACTACCTGCTCGAGAAGCGCGGTGCCGTCACCCGCGTGTCGCACGACCTGGCCGTGTTCGAGGCCAAGAGCGTGCCGCCGCAGACCACGCGGGCCAAGCTGCGCGGCGAGTTCATCCGCCGGGCCCAGGAGCGCCGGCGCGACTTCACGGTCGACTGGGTGCACCTCAAGCTCAACGACCAGGCCCAGCGCACCGTGCTGTGCAAGGACCCGTTCAAGGCGGTGGACGAGCGGGTGGAGAAGCTGATCGCGGGGATGTGAGGAGACGGCCGCCAGGGCGTCCCCGGAACATCCCCGCCATAGGCGCGCGGGGATGTGACCAGCGGACGGAGGGGCGCGGGTGGGGGCATCTGGGGCACCGGGGTAGGGTCCTGCGGTGATCTCCTCCCGCCGGCGTGCCGCCGTGGTCGCCCTGCTCCTCGTCCCCGCCCTCGCGCTCGCGGGCTGCAGCTCGAGCAGCAGCTCGGCCACCGCCGGCGCCTCCACGGCCGCGCCGACCGATTCGGCGACCGCCAGCCAGTCGGCGTCGCCGAGCCTGGTCACCACCGACCTCAAGGCCTCCGACGTCAAGGTCACCGGTGGCATCAAGGAGACCCCCAAGGTCACCTTCCCGACCCCGTCGTCCGCGACCGCCCTCAGCACGACCGACGTCGTCGTCGGCAAGGGAGCGGTGGTGAAGGGCACCGACACCATCACCGTGAACTACGTGGGCATCGGGGCCCTGAGCGGCAAGGAGTTCGACTCCTCGTACTCGCGCGGCCAGGCGGCCACGTTCCCCCTCGCACAGCTCATCCCGGGCTGGCAGCAGGGCATCCCCGGGATGAAGGTCGGCGGCCGCCGCGTCCTGGTGATCCCTGGCGACCTCGCCTACGGCTCCAACCCACCCACCACCGACATCCAGCCGAACGAGACGCTCGTGTTCGTCATGGACGTCATCGCGATCGCCTCGTAGCCCCCACCACCTGCAGGAGTCGTCCCATGGACAAGCCCGAGATCGACTTCATCGAGGGCGACGCCCCGGCCGAGCTCGTCATCAGCGATCTCGTCGTGGGCGGTGGCGCCGAGGCCACGCCCGGCGCCACCGTCAACGTGCACTACGTCGGCGTCGACTTCGACAACGGCGAGCAGTTCGACTCGTCCTGGGACCGCGGAGAGCCGATCGAGTTCCCGCTGCGCGGCCTGATCGCCGGCTGGCAGGACGGCATCCCAGGCATGAAGGTCGGCGGCCGCCGCCAGCTGGTCATCCCGCCCGCCCTCGCGTATGGCGAGACCGGCTCGCACCGGCTCGCGGGCCGCACCCTCGTGTTCGTCATCGACCTGCTGGGCGTGCGCTGAGCAGCGGCCCCGCCGCCCGCACCGAGCGTCTCCTGACGCTCGTCTTCGTGCTGCTCGCCGCCCGCCGGGGCGTCAGCAAGGAGCGGCTCCGCTCGGTGGTGCCCGCCTACGCCGCGAGCCCGTCGACCGACGCCTTCGAGCGGATGTTCGAGCGCGACAAGGAAGAGCTCCGCAGCCTCGGGGTGCCGCTCGAGACGGTGTCGCTCGACGTCGTCCACGAGGACGAGGTGGGCTACCGCATCGACGCCGACGCCTACGAGCTGCCCGAGGTGTCGTTCACGCAGCAGGAGCGGGTCGCCCTCGGGCTCGCCGCCAGGGCGTGGTCTCAGGCGGGGCTGGCCGGTCCCGCCCGCGACGCCCTGCTCAAGCTCGAGGCGTCCGGGCACGCGGTCGAGCTCGATGACGTAGCCATCGAGCCGCGGCTGGTCTCCGGCGAGCCGGCCCTGCCGGCGCTGCACGCCGCCATGGCGTCCCGGCAGGCCGTCTCCTTCGACTACCGCAAGCCCGGCGAACCCGTGGCGACCACCCGCACCCTGGAACCCTGGGGGCTCGTGACGCGCCGGGGCCACACCTACGTCGTGGGGCACGACCGGCTCCGTGGGGCCGAGCGCGTCTTTCGCCTCTCGCGGATCGTGGGGGAGGTGCGCCACGAAGGTCGTCCGGGGGCCTTCGAGGTTCCCGCGGGCCTCGACCTCGCGCGGGCCGTCGACCCCTACCGCGAGGAGGACGCCCGGCACGAAGCACTGGTGCTGGTCGCCACCGGCCGCGGAGCCTCGCTTCGCCGCCGCGGCGAGCTGGTCGCGGTCGACGACGTGTCGGACGAGGTCGCGGCCGCGGCGTCGGCCACCGGCAGCGACGTGCTGCGCGTGCCGTACGGGGACACCCGACGGCTCGCGTCCGAACTCGCCGGCCTCGGTGCCGACGTCCTCGTGCTCGAGCCCGTGCCCCTGCGGGGGGCGGTCGTGGCCCTGCTCGGCGGCGCCGTGGGGGAGGGCTCCTCATGACCGACACCGCCGCCGACCGCACCGCCCGGCTACTCACCCTGCTGCCGTGGCTGCAGGCCCGACCCGGCGTCGGCGTGCTCGAGGCTGCCGCCCACTTCAGCGTCAGCGAGGCCACGCTGCTCGCAGACCTGGCGCTGCTCACGTACGTCGGCCCTGGGCAGGCCGGGGGCGAGCTCGTCGACATCGACTACGAGCCCGGCGGCACCATCACCGTCATCAGCAGCCAGGGGCTCGACGTGCCCCTGCGGCTCACCCCCACGGAGGCCGCCGCGCTCATCTCCGGCCTGCGGCTCCTCGCCGCCCTCCCGGCGCCGGGCACCGACGCGGTGCTCACCGCCCTGGCCAAGCTCACCGACGCGGTGGGCGAGGCTTCCGGCATCACCGTGCAGGTCGACCCCGTCGACCCAGCGGTGGCGAGGGCGGTGTCGACGGCGCTCGAGCGCCGGTCGCGGCTGTGGCTCCGGTACCGGGGGGCCCTGGACGAGACCACCGAGCGCGAGGTCGATCCGATGCGCCTGCTCGTACTCGACGGCCGCACGTACCTGGAGGCGTGGTGCCGTCGCGCCGACGGCGTGCGCCTCTTCCGGGTCGACCGGGTCGAGCGGGCGACCGTGCTCGACCTCCCGGCCGAGCCGCCCCCCTCGGCCGAGCGCCACGACCCCGCCACCGGTCCGCTGACCGGCGGCCTCCCGGTCACTCTCGACCTCGGCCCCTCTGCGGCGTGGGTGGCCGAGGCGCACCCCACCACGGTGCTCGAGGAACGACCCGACGGGTCCCTCCTCGTCACGCTGCCGGTCGCCGACCGCCGCTGGCTCGTGCGGCTCGTCCTGTCCCTCGGTGGGGCCGCCCGGGTCGTCGACCCCCTCGACGCCGCGGCCGATGTGCGCCGAGCGGCCTCCGCCGCCCTGGCCCGATACGGCCCCCCCGGCTCCTGAGGTCTCGTCCCGATCGTCTCTTCCGGTGACCGTCGGTCACGCAGCGTGACTCCACGAAAGGTGGTCCGCCGGGCTCAAGCACGCCCGTCTCCGCTGCCGACAACCCTCACGTCACCCAGATGGACCAGACGTGAAGGAGGCAGGGCGATGACCACGATCAAGGCCACGTGCCCGATCTGCGGCGACGTCGACCTGACTCCCTGCGACGTCACCCTCACGGTCACCGAGCCCAGCGGCGCCGCCCACTACTCGTTCAGGTGCCCGGCCTGCTCGGACTGCGTGCGCAAGCCCGCGGACGAGGACGTCGTCGCCCTGCTCGCGTCTGCGGGGGTCAGGATCAGCCGCACGCACGTGCCGGCCGAGGCCCTCGAGCCCCACCCGTGGGGCCCGCTCACCTACGACGACCTCCTCGATTTCGCCCTCTGGCTCGAGCAGGCGCGCGACCCGCTGGCGACGCTCACGAACGTCTAGGGCCCCGCGGCGCGTCCCTCGGCGTATCCTGTCCGAACTGCACCGGAGCGGGGGCCGCGAGCCCCTGCCTTCCCTAAGGACAGATGACCGTGGGCGCACTGTTCGAGAAGCCGAGCACGCTGATCATCCTGATCATCCTGCTCATCGTGCTGTTCGGCGCGAAGCGGCTCCCCGATGCCGCCCGCGGCGTGGGCCGATCCCTGAGAATCCTCAAGGCCGAGACCAAGGGACTCGCCGACGACGACGCGGATGCGCCGGCCGCTGCCGCGGCACCGCCCCAGGCGCCCCAGGCCCCGGCTCAGCTCCCCCCTGCCGGCTACCAGCAGCCGGCCGCGCCCCCTGCCGGCTACCAGCAGCCGGCCTGCGCCCCAGGCGCCCTACCAGCAGCCGGCCGCGCCCCAGGCGCCCTACCAGCAGCCGCCCGCGCAGCCCGCCCCTCAGCAGCCGAGTCCCCAGGAGCCTGCCCAGGCGCCGCCGTCGGGCCTGTACCCGCCGCAGCCGGCCGCGGGCCAGGGCGACCCCCAGTCGCACCCCCAGGCCTGAGGCCTGCCGCGCCCCACGCCTGCGACGCCCGTGACCACCACCGACGGCTCTGACGGCACCAAGGACGCCCCGAAGAAGAGGCGCACCCGCAACCCCGAGGGCTCCATGACCCTCGTGGAGCACCTGCGCGAGCTGCGCAACCGGGTGGCCAAGTCCGCGCTCGCGATCGTCATCGGGGCGGTCGTGGCCTGGATCTTCTACGACCAGCTGTTCTCCCTCATCGTCCACCCGTTCGACGACGTCATCGCGCAGGCCCGGGCCGACGGCCGGGTCGTCGTGCTGGCCCTCAACGGCGTCACCGACGCGTTCACTCTCAAGCTTCAGGTGGCCCTCGTTGGCGGCATCATGCTCGCCGCACCCGTGTGGCTCTACCAGCTCTGGCGCTTCATCGCCCCGGGCCTGCGGGGCGGGGAGAAGAAGTGGGCGTACGGCTTCGCCTTCGCCGCCACCCCCCTGTTCTTCGCGGGAGCCGCGCTCGGGTACTACGTGCTGCCCCGCCTGCTCGGCGTGCTGCTGGGCTTCACACCGAACGGCGTCCAGAACATCATCTCGATCGAGTACTACCTCACGTTCTTCCTGCAGCTGATGCTGTTCTTCGGCATCTCGTTCCTGATCCCGATGACGTTCGTCATGCTGAACTTCGCGGGCATCCTCAGCGCCCGCCGGCTGCTCTCGTGGTGGCGCGGCCTCATCTTCGGCACGTTCGTGTTCGCGGCCGTGGCCACCCCGACCGGCGACCCGATCAACATGGCCATGGTCGCCCTGCCCATGCTCGTGCTCATCGGCATCGCGGTGGTCATCATGGTCGTCAACGACAAGCGCCGGTCCCGGCGCCGGCCGGCCGACGAGCGCTACGAGGAGTGGGACGACGAAACGGCGTCGCCGCTGGCCGCCGCCGAGCACGACCCGGCGGACGACGCGCCGAGCGCCCTCGACGACGAGGCCACCGACCCGATGCGCGACACCACCCGCTAGGTTCAGCCGCTATGGCGAGCAGAACCGTGGCGGTGCTGATCAACCCCACGTCCGGGCAGGGCAAGGGCGGCAAACTCGCACCTCAGGTGGCCCGGGGGCTGCACGAGGCCGGCATCGACATGGTCGACATCGTGGGCACCGACGCCGCCAGCGCCCTGGCGATGGCGCGCGAAGCGGTGTCCAGCGGTGTCGACGCCCTCATCGCCTGCGGCGGCGACGGCACGATCCACCTGGCGCTGCAGGTGGTGGCGGGCACCGATGTCCCGCTCGGGGTCGTGCCCGTGGGCACGGGCGACGACAACGCGCGGATGCTCGAGATCCCGCGCGGCGACATCGCCGCGGCGGTAGCGGTGATCGCGGGCTGGACGCCCCGCCGGATCGACGTGGGCCGGGCCGAGACGGCCGACGGCACCAGCCGGTACTTCCTCGGGGTCATGAGCGCGGGGTTCGACTCGGAGGTGAACGAGCGGGCCAACCGCATGGCCTGGCCCAAGGGGCAGGCCAAGTACCTCGTGGCCACCATGGCCGAGCTGCGGGTGTTCCAGCCGCTGCCGTACACGATCGACCTCGACGGCGCGACGACCGACACCGAGGCCATGCTCGTAGCCGTGGGCAACGGCCGCTCCTACGGCGGGGGCATGAAGGTGTGCCCCGGGGCGGCCATCGACGACGGCAAGCTGTCCGTCACCGTGCTGGGCAAGGTCAGCAAGCCGACCTTCGTGCGCGTCTTCCCGAAGGTCTTCAGCGGCACGCACGTCCAGCACCCGTCGGTCTCCGAGCACACTGCGGTGCGCCTGCGTATCGATGCGCCGGGCCAGATCGCGTACGCAGACGGCGAACGGATCGGTCCGCTCCCGGTCACCGCCGAGGTGCTGCCTTCCGCCCTGGTGGTCCTGGCCCCGTCCACCGCCACGTACGGCACGCCGGTCGCGCGATAGCGCACGCGCGGAGGGCCGGACGGGACCGTAGGGTGGCGCCATGAGCTCGCCGGCGGAGCGCTACGCCGCCGCCCGGCGGCGCGCAGAGGATGGGCGCACCGCGCTGCACGCCTTCCGCGCCCTGTACGACTTCCCGCTCGACCCGTTCCAGGTGGTCGCCTGCGAGGCGCTCGAGGCCGGTCGGTCGGTCCTGGTCGCGGCTCCCACGGGCTCCGGGAAGACCGTCGTGGGCGAGTTCGCCGCCCACCTGGCCCTGGCGGCCGGCACCAAGTGCTTCTACACGACACCCATCAAGGCGCTCTCGAACCAGAAGTACCACGACCTCGTCGAGCGCTACGGCCCCGCTCGGGTGGGTCTGCTCACCGGCGACAACTCGATCAACGGCGAGGCGCCCTTGGTGGTCATGACCACCGAGGTGCTGCGCAACATGATCTACGCCGGGTCGCGCACGCTCGACCAGCTCGGCCACGTCGTGATGGACGAGGTGCACTACCTCGCCGACCGTTACCGCGGCGCCGTGTGGGAAGAGGTGCTCATCCAGCTGCACGCGCGGGTCTCGGTGGTGGCGCTGTCGGCCACCGTGAGCAACGCCGAGGAGTTCGGCGCGTGGATCGAGGCCGTCCGCGGACCGACCGAGGTGGTGGTCGAGGAGCACCGGCCCGTGCCGCTGTGGCAGCACGTCCTGCTCGGGCCGCGTCTCCACGACCTGTTCATCGACGACGCCCAGACCGTCGTGAACCCCGAGCTGGTGCGCCAGGCCCGCGACGACGCGCGGTTCGAGAAGGTGGCCGCGCCCCGCCCCCGCCGCGGCGGCCACCGGCCGAGGGGGCACCGGGGCCCGCCCCGCTTCGAGGTGATCGACCGGCTCGACTCCGCCCACCTGCTGCCCGCGATCACGTTCATCTTCAGCCGGGCCGGGTGCGACGCCGCCGTCCAGCAGTGCATGGCCGCGGGCATCAGGCTCACGACCGCGCAGGAGAGGGCCGAGATCCGAGAGACCGTGGCCCGCCGCTGCGCCAACCTTCCGCCGGACGACCTGGCCGTGCTGGGCTACGACGAGTGGCTCGAGGGCCTCGCCCGCGGCGTCGCGGCCCACCACGCCGGCTTGCTCCCGACCTTCAAGGAGGTGGTGGAGGAGCTCTTCCAGCGCGGGCTCGTCCGGGCGGTGTTCGCCACCGAGACCCTCGCCCTCGGCATCAACATGCCGGCGCGCACGGTCGTGCTCGAGAAGCTGGTGAAGTGGAACGGCGAGATGCACGCGGACGTGTCGCCTGGGGAGTACACCCAGCTCACCGGACGGGCGGGGCGCCGAGGCATCGACGTCGAGGGGCATGCCGTCGTCGTGTGGCACCAGGGCCTTGACCCGCGTGCCCTCGCGGGCCTGGCGAGCACCCGCACGTACCCGCTGCGGTCGTCCTTCCGGCCCTCGTACAACATGGCGGTGAACCTCGTGTCCCGGCTCGGGCGGCATGCCGCCCGCGAGGTGCTCGAGACCTCTTTCGCCCAGTTCCAGGCCGACCGTGCCGTCGTCGGACTCGCCACCCAGGTGCGCCGCCAGGAGGAGGCCATCGCCGGCTACCGGGAGGCGATGACCTGCCACCTCGGCGACTTCCCCGAGTACGCCGAGCTGCGCCGGCGCCTCACCGACCGCGAGAAGGAGATCAGCCGCAGCGGCGCGGCCCGCCGCCGCTCCCAGGCGGCCGAGTCGCTCGCCGCGCTGCGGCCCGGAGACGTCATCTTCGTGCCGTCCGGGCGGCACACCGGTCCCGCTGTCGTGCTCGATCCCGGGCTGCGCGACCCGGGCGACGAACCGCGCCCGTTCGTCCTCACGATCGACCGGCAGGTCAAGCGGCTCTCCATCGTCGACTTCGCCGCGCCCGTGCAGTCCGTGGCCCGGGTGAAGATCCCGGCGACGTTCAACGCGCGCAGCGCGCACTCGCGCCGCGACCTGGCCGCGGTCCTGCGAGACAAGACCAAGGGCATCCATGCGCCACGCAGGCGGAGCGGGCAAGGAGCGGCGGACGACGACGAGGTGCGCGCGCTGCGCGCGGACCTGCGGCGGCACCCGTGCCACGGCTGCGCCGAGCGGGAGGACCATGCGCGCTGGGCCGAGCGCTACTACCGGTTGCGGCACGATACGGAAAGCCTGAGCCGACGGGTCGAGACCCGCACCAACACCATCGCCCGCCAGTTCGACCGCGTGTGCGCGCTCCTGGCCCACCTCGGCTACCTCGAGGGCCAGGGCGACCGGGTCGTCGTCACGGACGCGGGCCAGATGCTGTCCCGGCTCTACTGCGAGAGCGACCTGCTGGCCGCCGAGTGCCTGCGCTCGGGTCTGTGGAAGGGCCTCAGCGCCCCCGAGCTGGCGGCGGCGTGCGCGGCGCTGGTCTACGAGTCCCGCAGCTCGGACGAACCGGCCCCGCCGATCCTCCCGGGGGGGCAGGCGCGCGAGGCCCTGCTGGCGATGGAGCGGCTCTGGGCCGATCTCGAGGGCGTCGAGAAGGACCACCACCTGTCGTTCGTCCGCCGCCCCGACCTCGGCTTCTCCATGGCCGCGTGGCGCTGGGCATCGGGACACCGGCTCGAGCCTGTGCTCGACCAGGCAGACCTGCAGGCGGGCGACTTCGTCCGGTGGTGCAAGCAGCTCATCGACCTGCTCGGGCAGGTGGCGCAGGCGAGCGCCCACACCGGGCACGACGACGCGCTCGCGGCCACCGCGCGAGAGGCGTCCGACCTCGTCCGCCGCGGCGTGGTGGCCTACTCCTCGGTGGCCTGAGCGGCTCGACCCGCCGCAGCGAGCACCCGCTCCACCGGAGAGGCCACCCCCCAGCGCTCGACGAGCACTGCGAGCGCGTCGGGGTCGGCCGGCACGTCCGCGAGGGTGGCGACCACGTCCGGCAGCGGGAGGTCGCCCACGACCTCCACCACGCGGGGCGCGACCGCGAGGTAGTCCAGGGCCGCCAGGATGCCTGCGCGCACGGCGGGGCGCATCGGGGTCGAGGCGTCGCGCGCCGCTGCGATCACGTCGGGGATGCCGCCGTACGCGGTGACCAGGGCGGCCGCGGTCTTCTCGCCGACGCCCTTGACGCCGGGGAGTCCGTCGGACGGGTCGCCGCGCAGCGCCGCGAACGCCGCGTATCCGGCCGCGGGCACCCCGTACCGCTCGAGGACGACGGCGTTGTCGACCACCTCTGCCCTCGACACGCCGCGGGCCGTGTAGAGCACGCGCACGCCGCGGGCATCGTCGACGCACTGGAACAGGTCGCGGTCACCGGTGACGATGTCGACCGGCCCTGCCGACCGCGCAGCGAGCGTCCCGATGACGTCGTCGGCCTCGTGGCCGGGCGCCCCGACGATCGGGATGCCGAGCGCGTCGAGCATGGCGCGGATCACGGGCACCTGCGGCGCGAGCGTGTCTGGTACCTCCTCGGCGTCGGTGCCGCTGTCGTCCGCCACCCGGTGGGCCTTGTACGAGGGGATGGCAGCAACCCGGAACGCGGGACGCCAGTCGTCGTCCCAGCAGGCGACCACGGTGGTGGGGAACCGGTCGTTGACGAGGCGCGCGACGAAGTCGAGCAGGCCGCGCACGGCGTTGACCGGGGTGCCGTCCGGCGCCGTGAACGTGTCGGGAACGCCGTAGTAGGCGCGGAAGTACAGCGACGCGGTGTCGAGCAGCATGGTGGGGCGCCTGGGCATGCGCCCAGCATGCCGCACGCGAGACGGCGCCGGACCTCCCGCGGGGGAGGCCGGCGCCGTCGGGACGAGCAGGGCGATGTCGTGCCGCGCTCAGACGCCCACCCGGTTCGAGACGCCGGCGGCCTGGTAGGTGTCGCCCACCGAGACCACGCGGTACGAGCCCTTCACGAGGACTCGCAGGCCGAACGCGTAAGTCTTGGTGCGCACGACCTTCGCCGTCGCGACCTTCACCCAGCGACGGCCGCTGAGCCGCTGCAGCACCACGGTGCCGCTGGGCCGCGACGCCCTGCCGTACACGTTGGTCTTGGCGCCGCGCTTGACCCTCGAGGCAGTGAGGACCGTCACCACGGAGATCCGCGTCTTCGGGCTCGTCTTGGCCGCGAGGTTTGCCGAGCCGGGGAAGAGCCACCGGTACCACTGCGTGCGCACCGGGACGAACGTGTGGTCCCAGATCTCGCCCGCGACCGTGCCGGCGCGGTTGGCGACGCCGGTCCATCCCGTGGTGCCGTTCGCCGACGCCTGCAGCACGCCGTCGGTGTAGACCGTGCCGAGGGCGGCCAGGACCCCCTGCGGCGTGAGACCCGGAACCACACCGGGAGGGCCGTAGAACTCGTAGGGATCCAGGGCCGCGCGCACCCCGAACCGCACGGTGCTGGCCGCGGGGTCGAGGAACTCCACCGCAGGCACCTGCCGGGCTGGAGCCGTCACCCCGGTGACCGCCTCCGACACCGGTTGGTAGCCGAAGGTGTGGTCGCCATCAGCCCGCGTGGCCACGAGGGTGGTGGTAGCCGGGACGCCCGCGTTGCCGGCGAGGAGGTCGGTGGACGTGGACGTCTGCGTCGTGGTGGCGGTGTCGTGCTCCACGAACCACGTTCCGGCGTCGGCCGAGGCCGGACCGGCCTGGCGGGCGCCGTAGAAGCCGGCCAGGCCCGTGCTCACGAAGGCGGGGGACGGGGCCGTGAGGTCGGCCCGCCAGAATGAGAGCCCGGTCGCGCTCCACGGGCTCGTCGCATCGGTGGTGCGGGTGTCGTGGGTGCTGACGAGCGCCGTGGCGTCGGTGGACAGGGCCAGCTCGTAGCCGGGGAAGGAGGTCGACGGCGTCACGGTGGCCGGCGCCGTCGTGACGTCCATGACGCCCGTGTGCCCGCCGAGGCCGTTGGTGGCGATGTCGAGCACCTGGACCCGGGTGCCGGCGACGAGACCGGCCGTCGTGTCTGCCTCCGTGCTCACGGCCACGCGGAGACTGTTCGTGGCCGGCGCGGGGGCCGGTTGCGCGTCGACGCGGATGACGAACGCGTCGCCGTGGCTCCCGACGGCGAGCGGGACGCACCCGTTGCACAGCCGCACCGTGGAGTGCGTCGCCTTGGAGTACGCGAACAGGCTCGCGCTCGTGACGCCCGACGTGCTCCACACGACGAAGTCGCCGCCGGACGTCACGGCCGGCCGGGTGTCCCACAGGGACGACACGGTCCGGACGCCGGCGTTGTCCTTCACCCACAGCGCGTACGCGGCGAGCGGGAAGCCGAGCGCCCGGCGCGGCCCGGAGGCGGTACCGATCGCGATCGTGCCACCGGTGTCGGAGACACCGAACGACCGCACGTCGACGCCCGCCGGCGTGAGCACCGATGCGCCGGTGCCATCGGGGGCGCCGATCTTGAGCTGGCGGGTGCTGGCGTCGACGAACATGATCTTGGTGGGCACGACGGCGGAGGCCGCCGGGGCCACGGCGACGAGGGCACCGGCGGCGAGGGCCACCGACGTCAGGGCGGAAGCGGCCAGACGGCCGCGGCGGACGATCACGAGAGGACTCCCCCGGGGTAGGCCGGGGCGGCCGCGAGAGGGCGGCCACCCGCGGCGGCTCGGTGCAGGGCGTGAACACCCCACCTGCATATGAGAACACGGTGAGAAGGCCGCCGATCGCAGAGGGGGGTCGGGCGCACTAGCGTGTCCCCGTGACTGCCTCCCACCCCCCGGTCGCCGACCTGCGCGACCGGCTCGCCCGGGCCCAGCGCGCCGCGGCAGCCGCCGGCCTCGCCGCGCTTGTCGTCAGCCCCGGCCCCGACCTTCGCTATCTCACCGGGTACGACGCGATCCCGCTCGAGCGGCTCACCGCGCTCGTCCTGCCGGCTCACGGTGATCCCCGCATGGTCGTCCCCGGTCTGGAGCGGGCCGCCGCGCTGGCCAGTCCCGTGGGCGAGCTCGGCATCGACCTCGTCACGTGGGACGAGCTCGACGATCCGTACGCCCTCGTCGCGGCGGCGCTCCCGGGGGCGACGCAGGTGGGTCTGGACAACCACATGTGGGCCGAGAAGGTGCTCGCGCTGCGCGACGCGATGCCTGAGGTCGTGCAGTCCTTGGCGGGCAGGGTGCTGCGCGAGCTGCGGATGCGCAAGACAGCGGACGAGGTCGAGGCGCTGCGCCGGGCGGGTGCGGCCATCGACGCCGTGCACGCGCAGGTGCACGAGTGGCTGCGCGCGGGGCGCACCGA
This sequence comes from uncultured Actinomycetes bacterium, assembly GCA_963778785.1. GTDB lineage: Bacteria > Actinomycetota > Actinomycetes > S36-B12 > CAIYMF01 > CAVZVV01. The sequence goes on along the minus strand of CAVZVV010000026.1, from coordinate 255,369 downwards.
GCGGGAGGTGGGCCAGGACATCGCCGACGCGATCCTCGCCGCCGGTCACGTACGCGTCGACTTCGTCATCGTCGGAAGTGGCCCGAACGGCGCGTCTCCGCACCACGAGGTGTCCGACCGCGTCATCCAGCGAGGTGATCCCGTCGTGGTCGACATCGGTGGCACGATGCCCGACGGCTACTGCAGCGACGAGACCCGCACGTACAGCGTGGGCCAGCCCCCGGAAGACTTCGTCGCCTACTACGGCGCCCTGCAGACCGCGCAAGCCGCCGCGGTGGCACACGTACGCCCCGGTGTGACCTGCGAGTCGGTCGACGCGGCCGCGCGCGACGTGCTGGTCGCTGCCGGCTACGGAGAGGCGTTCATCCACCGCACCGGCCACGGCATCGGCCTCGAAACGCACGAGGATCCCTACATCGTCACCGGAAACGCAGAGGTGCTCGAGCCCGGATTCGCCTTCAGCATCGAGCCGGGCGTGTACCTGCCCGGCAGGCACGGCGCACGGATCGAGGACATCGTGGTGTGCGGCGCCGATGGCGCGGACCTGATGAACCTGCGGCCACGCGACGTCGCGGTCGTCGACGGCTAGGAGCAACCATGGCCCTCTCGGTGCAACGGCGACTCCCCACGGACGAGGCGCGCGACCTTCTCGGACTCGTCGACGACCTCGTCGACGGCGAGCTGAGACCGCGGGTCGACGAGGCCGAGGCCACGCGTACCTTCCCTCGCGACGTCTTCGGCACCCTCGGAGCGGCCGGGCTCCTCGGCCTGCCGTACCCCGAGGAGGCCGGCGGCGGAGGGCAGCCCTACGAGGTGTACCTCCAGGTCGTCGAGGAGCTCGCCGGCGCATGGCTCGCCGTCGGCGATGGGCGTCTCCGTGCACGCCCTGTCGTGCTTCCCTCTGTCGGCCTTCGGCACCGACGAGCAGCGCGCGCGGTGGCTCGAGCCGATGCTCGACGGAGGGCAGCTCGGCGCGTACTGCCTGTCCGAACCCCAGTCGGGATCCGATGCGGCCGCGCTCACCACGCGCGCCGAGCGCGAGGGCGAGACCACTACGAGGTCACGGGCACCAAGGCCTGGATCAGCCACGCGGGCCACGCCGACTTCTACAACGTGATGGTGCGCACGTCGGACGACGGGCCGCGCGGCATCTCCTGCCTGCTCGTCGACGGTGCGACGCCCGGGCTCTGCGGCGGCTCCACCCGAGCACAAGATGGGCGTGCACTCCTCGGCCACGGCCCAGATCGATCCTCGACCGCGCCGAGGTGCCCGCCGACCGCCTGCTCGGGCAGGAGGGTGAGGGGTTCACCATCGCGATGAAGGCGCTGGACGCCGGCCGCCTGGGCATCGCGGCCTGCGCGGTCGGGCTCGCGCAGGCCGCCCTCGACTACGCCGTGCGTACGCGCGCGAGCGGAGCAGTTCGGCGCGGCCCATCGGTCACTTCCAGGGCGTGCGCTTCCTGCTGGCCGACATGGCCACCGCGGTGTCGCGCCGCGCGGGCGCTGTACCTGGCCGCCGCGCGGCTCAAGGACGCCGGAGAGGCCTTACGGCGTCGAGGCGGCGAAGGCCAAGCTGTTCGCCACCGACACGGCCATGCGGGTCACCACCGACGCCGTGCAGGTGCTGGGCGGGTACGGCTACGTCAGCGACCACCCCGTAGAGCGGTGGCTCCGCGAGGCCAAGGTGCTCCAGATCGTCGAGGGTACCAACCAGATCCAGCGCCTGGTCATCTCGCGGGCGCTGGCCCGCTCCTGATCGTCCGGTCGGCGCGGCCCGCCACCCGGGATGTCGGCCGGCCCGCCGGCGCGGCCGGCGGGTAGGTTCAGGCCGTGGAAGAGACCGACCGGGCGATCGTCGCCGCGCTCGCCGTGGACGGCCGGCTGTCCTACACCGACCTGGCCGAGCGCGGTCGGCCTGTCGGTGTCCGCGGTGCACCAGCGGGTGCGCCGGCTCGAGCAGCGCGCGGTCATCACGGGGTATGCCGCGCGGTCTCGACGCCGAGACGGTGGGCCTGCCGCTGACCGCGTTCGTCGCGATCAGGCCGACCGACGCCGCCGCGCCCGACGACGCCCCGGATCGGCTGGCCGACCTACCAGAGATCGAGTCGTGCTACTCGGTCGCCGGTGACGACTTCTACCTGCTGCTGGTGCGCGTACGATCCCAGCGACCTCGAGCGTCTGCTCGCGGAGATCCGCGCCGCGGCGGGCGTGTCCACCCGTACCACCGTCGTGCTCTCCACCCCGTACGAGAGCCGCCCGCCGGTGGTCTGATCCGCCCACCGGGCGCCGCCGCCGGGCACGGGTCGCTACGCCAGGAAGGCGTTCACCGGGCCGCGAAGGCGGCTGGCCGCTGGAACAGGAAGGCGTGCCCGGCGTCGGTGTACACCGCGGACGCCGCGTGCGGCAGGCGCCGCAGCAGCAGGCGCGCGTTCTCCGTCGGCACCACCACGTCGAGCCGCCCCCCGGCGACGAGAACCCGGGCCCGTACCGAGCCAAGCCGGGCGACGACGCCGCGACCCCGCCCGAGCCACAGCGGCCCGGCGGCGCGCGCCTGCGCCGCCGCCGTCGCCGCGGGGACGCTGAAGCTGGTCGCAGGCTGGAAGTGGTTCGCTGCGAACGCGGCGCCGACGCCAGCCTTCCAGACGCCCGCCGACGTCTGCTTGCCCGCCGGGAACAGGATCGACATGCGCTGGGCGGTCGTAGCGAACGGGTTCGTGAGCACCGACAGGGCTGCGGGCGTCGGCGGACGTGACATCGTCGAGCCCGCGCTCGCGCTGGCGAGGACGAGCCGCCGCACCCGCGCGGGCTGGTCGACGGCCAGCTGAAGGGCGACGTACCCGCCCATCGACCACCCGAGCACGTCGGCCCTGCCTCCGGCGAGCCGCGCGATCAGGGTGGCCGTGTCCCGCGCCATCAGCGCGACGGTGAGGTGCGAGACGTCGCCGGTCGACGTGCCCGTCCCGCGGTTGTCGAACACGATCACGCGGTGCTGGACCGTGAGCGCGTCGACGAGCCTCGGGTCCCACTCGGCCATGGTCGATCCCGACCCGGTGACGAGGACGAGCGCCGGCCCACGACCCGCGGACCGGTATCCCAGCGAGGCACCCGCGACCGCCACGTGCCGCACGGGGGCGGCAAGCACGTGCACGGGCGGCGAGGCAGGCACGTCCCCGGCGTCGGCGCGCGTCGGAGGGGCCGCGAGGACCAGCCCGGCCAGGACCACGGCCCCTGCCGCCCGCAGGGCTGCCGACGAGACGAGCGTGGTGGTGGTCACACCCGCAACGTACGCGCCAGCAGGCCCGGGTTGCGCGGCCGAGAACCTCGACGGCGCAGCGCTAGGACTGCTGCTGGGACGCCGCGCGGGACGCCGCCGCCGCCGCGTGCTCGGGCCCTGCGCCGAACATCGACTCGCCCCCGTGCTGGGTCCACCAGGTCTGGCCCTCGGTGGGCAGGGTGTGGATCGGGTCGTAGTACTCGTAGCGGCGGTTCAGCGCGTCGCCGTCCTCGAGCTCGATGCCGGTGCGGTAGTTCTTCGTCCAGTACGAGATGCCCAGGACGCGGTCGTACTCGTGCACCTGGTGCACCCAGCGCTTCCCGACGTAGGGGACGTCGCAGATCATCCGCGGGGTGGCGAAGCCTGGCAGGTAGCCCATGATGCCGTGCTGCAGCTCCTGCACGCGATGCAGCGGCAGCCGCCAGTGCTCGCTGTACGGGATCATGTCGCAGAGGTAGAAGTAGTACGGCATGATCCCCGCGCCGTCCAGCAGTGCGAAGCACAGGTCGAGCAGCTGGTCGACGCTGTCGTTGACCCCCGCCATGAGCACGCCCTGGTTCCGCACGTCGCGCACCCCGGCGTCCAGCATGGCCCGCGTGGCCTCGGCCACGATGGGAGTGACGGACTGCGCGTTGTTGACGTGCGTGTGGATCGCGAGGGAGACGCCGCGCCCGCGGGCCTTCGTCGAGATGCGCTCCATCCCTGCGCGGACGTCGTCGCCGAGCCAGTGTTGGGGCAGGGCCATGAGGGCCTTGGTGGCCAGCCGGATGTCGCGGATGTTCTCGATGTCGAGCAGGGAGTCGACGAAGGCCTCGAGCCGCGGCCACGGCATGTTGGCGACGTCGCCGCCGGAGACCACCACGTCGCGCACGCCGGGGGAGCGGCGCAGGTACGCGAGCATCGCGTCGTAACGGTCGGCCGGCTTGAGCTCGAACTTCAGCTTGTCGATGACCGCCGTGCTGTTGCCCACGAGGTCCATCCGGGTGCAGTGCCCGCAGTACTGCGGGCAGGTCGGCAGCAGCTCGGCGAGCACCTTGGTGGGGTACCGGTGGGTGAGGCCCTCAGCAGCCCACATCTCGTGCTCGTGCAGCGAGTCCCGGGTGGCGTACGGGTGGCTCGGCCAGGTGGGGAGCCGGTCGGAGAAGACCGGCAGCATGTAACGCCGGATCGGGTCCGCGTACACGGCGTCGGTGAGCGAGCCGGGTCCGGCGCCCTGCACGAACGGCATCATGGTGTTCAGCATCTGCGGCGGGACGAGCATCGACATCGTCGCCCGCTCGGCCTGGTCGCGCTCGAGGTCGGCGTAGAACCGGTCGTCGACGAGGTCGCCCCACACGCCGCGAAGCTGCCCGGCGTTCTTCACGCAGTGAGACCGCTGCCACTGCGCCGAGCGCCACTCGTCAGCGGTGACGCCGCGGAAGCCGGGGAGCCGGTTCCAGTCCGGCTCCACCAGCGGTGCGTAGCGGTATACGTACGGCTGCGGGACGGCCGCGCCTGCGGTCCGGTCGACAAGCTCGGTCACGGGTCCTCCCGGCGGTGCTGGTGGGCAGTTCTGGCTGGCGACGGACATCACAGGGCGGCCGCCGTGGGCCGATCGTACGGGATATCCTGCTTCCGGGTCGAGTTCCGGCGAGTGATTCTCCACCTTGAGCCGCATGTGACGCGAGGTCTTTCGGCTACGATCGGTGCCGACCGCCTCTCTGGAAGGTCCGTCCGGACACCGACACCGTCCGTAGCGCCCTGGAGGATGCCCCCGTGAGCGACCGCCCGAGCACCACCTCGCCCGTCGGCCTGCACCGGGTGCTCGAGCCCGCCGGCGTGCTGCCCCAGGCGGCCTGGCGGCTCGACCCAGACCCCACGATCGGGCCGGACGAGGTTCGGATCCGGGTCCGGCGGCTGAACCTCGACGCCGCCTCCTACCGCCAGCTCCGCGACAAGCACCGCGGCAACGGCGACGCGATCCGCCGCGAGGTCGTCGAGATCGTGCGCACCCGCGGGAAGATGCACAACCCGGTCACCGGCTCGGGCGGGATGCTCGTGGGCCAGGTCGAGGAAGTCGGCCCTGAGTCGCCGCTGCCGTTGAAGGCGGGCGACATCGTCACCACGTTGGTGTCGCTCACCCTCACGCCGCTCGTGATCGAGGACGCGCTCGTGGGGTGGGACGGCCAGAGCGAGCAGGTCCCGTGCGTCGGCACCGCCATCCTGTTCCGCCGCTCCGTGGCCACGGTCGTGCCGGACGACCTCCCCGAAGCGCTCACGATGGCGGTCATGGACGTCGCCGGAGCCCCTGCGCTCGTCCGCCGCGTCGTGCGCAGCTACGTGGATCGGGGCCACCCGCCCACGGTCGCGGTGCTCGGAGGCGCCGGCAAGAGCGGCAGCCTGTCGCTGGCGGCGGCGCGCGACGCCGGCGCGGCGCGCACGTGCGGCATCGTGCCCATCGAGCACGAGGCCGACGTGCTCGCGGCCGCCGGCCTGGCCGACGTGATCGGCCTCGCCGACGCGCGCGACCCGGTTCAGGTGGGCGCTGCGGTGAGCGACGCCCTCGGTGCCGCGGCCGACATCACCGTGGTCTGCGTCGATGTGCCCGGCTGCGAGCACGGAGCGGTGCTGGCCACGGCCGACGGCGGCACCATCATCTTCTTCTCGATGGCCACGTCGTTCCCCGCCGCGGCGCTCGGGGCCGAGGGCCTGGCGGCCGACGTCACCATGCTCATCGGCAACGGGTTCACGCCTGGCCACGCCGAGTACGCCATCGACCTGCTGCGCCGCGATGGCGGCGTTCGCTCTCTGTTCGAGTCGCGGCTCGGCCTGGAGGGCCACCTGTGACCGCAGCCGCGTGGGCGGCCCCCGGTCACCGGGTGCTGCTGCGCGGCGGTGCCGTGTACTCGGCCGCCGACCCCTGGGCCACGGCCATGCTCGTCGATGGGGGAGAGGTAGCCTGGCTCGGATCCGACGCGGCTGCCGCCGTGCACGAGGACGCCGCCGACGTGGTCGTCGAGCTCCGGGGCGCGCTCGTGGCTCCCGCGTTCGTCGACGCCCACGTGCACGCGACCAGCACCGGGCTGGCCCTGTCCGGGCTCGACCTCTCGACCTCGACCAGCCTGGCCAGCGCCCTCGAGGCGCTCGAGCGGCACTGCCGCGCGAGCCGCGGCCACGCCGTGCTCGGCCACGGTTGGGACGAGACGCGCTGGCCCGAGGGCCGTGCCCCGACCCGCCAGGAGCTCGACCGTGCGGCCTACGGCGGCGTCGTCTACCTCACCCGGGTCGACGTCCACTCGGCCGTCGCGTCGAGCGCCCTGCTCGCGGCGCTGCCGGAGATAAGCGGCCTCGACGGCTACGACGAGTCCGGCTGGCTGCGGCGAGCGGCCCACCACGAGGCGCGCGCCGCCGCGCTGGCGACGATCGGCGGCGCTCAGCGTGCGGCGGCGCAACGGGCGACCCGGGCTCGCGCCGGTGCCCTCGGCATCGTGGCCCTGCACGAGATGGCCGGCCCGGACATCAGCGGCGAGGACGACCTGCGCGCCCTGCTCGCCCTCGCCAACCAGGAGCCCGGGCCCACGGTCGTCGCCTACTGGGGCGAGCTGAACGGCGCAGGTCGAGCCCGAGAGCTGGGCGCCAGGGGGGCCGGCGGCGACCTCTTCGCGGACGGCGCGCTCGGCTCGCACACGGCCGCCCTGCGGCACGACTACGCCGACGAGGAGCACACCGGGGCCGCCTACCTGACGTCCGACGACGTGCGCGAGCACCTCGTCACGTGCACGCAGGCTGGTGTGCAGGGCGGCTTCCACGTGATCGGCGACGCCGCCGTCGACGCCGTCGTCGCCGGCGCAGAAATGGCTGCGGACCAGGTCGGTCTCGAGCGCTTTCGGGCCGCCAGGCACCGCCTCGAACACCTCGAGATGGTCAGCGTCGAACAGGTGCGCGTGCTGGCCGACCTGGGCGTCGTCGCCTCGGTGCAGCCCGTGTTCGACGCCTGGTGGGGCGGCGACCACGGCATGTACGCGCAGCGGCTCGGCGCCGACCGGTCGGCCTTGATGAACCCGTTCGCCGACCTCGGCGCCGCGGGCGTCGTGCTGGCCCTCGGCTCCGACGCGCCCGTCACCCCGATCGACCCCTGGGGCGCCGTCCGCGCCGCCGCCGAGCACCGCACCCCGGCCCAGCGGCTCTCGGTGCGCGCCGCCTTCGCCGCCCACACCCGCGGCGGGTGGCGCGCAGCGGGCGACGACCACGCGGGCGTCCTGGAGCCGGGGGCCCCGGCGCACTACGCCGTGTGGTCGGCCGACGAGCTGGTCGTCCAGGCGCCGGACGGCCGGGTGTCCGCGTGGTCCACCGACCCGCGCAGCGGCACCCCTGGCCTCCCGCTGCTCGACGACGAGCGCCCCGCGCCGCGCTGCCTGCGCACCGTCGCGGCGGGACAGACCCTGCACGATTCCGGCGACCTTGAGGAGACCCGCCGATGAGCCGCTCCCGGCAGACCCTGCTGCACCTCGACCCCGCCACGGTGCGCACGGCCCGGTCCCTCGCGCGCCGGGCCGGAGCGCCCGTCGTGAAGCTCGCCAAGGCCCACACCACGGTGTCGGTGGAGCGTGCGGTGCTGCGGCTCGCGGGCCTCGAGGGGGCCGACCGCGAGGGCATCCCGTGGGTCAACCATCTCGTCGACGCGGTCCGGGCCGACACGGGCCTCGACCACGGCGTCGCGCTGCCCGCCTGGGACGCGATGCGCCGCCTCGACCTGCCCGACCTGGCCGCCCTCGCGCACCGCGCGTCTGCCGGCAGCGTGACGTTCGAGATCCCTGAGGGCCGCGACCGCGACCGGGCCGCCCGGCTCGCGTGCCGCCACGTGGGCAAGGGCATCGCGAGGATCGACCGCAACCGGGCCCAGCGAGAGCGGCTGATCGCGCGCTACGGCGAGCGCCCCGCGCCGTGGATCTACCTCATCGTGGCCACCGGCGACATCGACGAGGACGTGCCGCAGGCGCAAGCGGCGGCGAGAGAGGGCGCCGACGTGATCGCCGTCATCCGCTCCACCGGCCAGAGCCTGCTCGACTACGTGCCCGAGGGCGCGACCCACGAGGGTTTCGCCGGCACGTACGCGACTCAGGAGAACTTCCGCATCATGCGCCGCGGGCTGGACGAGGTGTCTGCCGAGCTGGGCCGGTACGTCCGGCTCACCAACTACGCGTCGGGGCTGTGCATGCCCGAGATCGCTTCGCTCGCAGGGCTCGAACGGCTCGACATGATGCTCAACGACTCGATGTACGGCATCCTCTTCCGCGACATCAACCCGATCCGCACGTTCGTCGACCAGCGCTTCTCGCGCCAGGTGCACGCCCGTGCGGGCATCATCATCAACACCGGCGAGGACAACTACCTCACGACCGCGGACGCCGTCGACGCCGCCCACACCGTGACCGTCTCGCAGCTGCTCAACGAGTACTTCGCCCGCGAGGCCGGTCTTGAGAACTGGCAGATCGGGCTCGGCCACGCCTTCGAGATCAACCCCGACCTGGCCGACTCCTTCCGCACCGAGCTCGCGCACGCGCTGCTCGCGCGCGAGCTGTTCCCCGCCGCGCCGCTCAAGTGGATGCCGCCCACGAAGCACATGACCGGCGACGTGTTCCGCGGGTACCTGCTCGACGGCTTCTTCAACCTCGCGGGGGCGCTCACCGGGCAGGGCATCCTGCTCGTCGGGATGATGACGGAGGCCGTCGTCACCCCGTGGCTGAGCGACCGCGACCTCGCGCTGCAGAACGTGCGGTACGTGATGAACGCCGCCAGCGGCCTGCGCGAGGACTTCCGCCCCTCGCCCGACGGCTACATCGTCCAGCGCGCGCATCAGGTGCTCGACGAGGCCGTCGACCTGCTCGACCGCATCGTCGACGACACCCTGCTCGAGGCCATCGCGGACGGCACGTTCGGACTGATGAAGCGACCGGCTGACAAGGGCAAGGGCCTCGACGGCGTGGTCCGCAAGGCGCCCGGCTACCTCAATCCCGCGTCCGACCTGCTCGAGGGGGTCTCGCCATGAGCCGCATCGTTCGTCCCTACGGCGACACCACCGGAGACGGCATGGTGCAGATGTCGTTCTCGCTGCCCCTCCCGCTCGACAAGAGGGCCGAAGGCGCTGCGTTGCAGCTCGCGGCCAAGATGGGCATGGACCCGGCGATGCTCGTGCACGCCAAGGCGATGGGCCCGGACTTCACCTTCTTCGTGGTCTACGGCTCCGTGCGCCACCTCGTCGAGGTCGACAAGGTGCAGGTGGTCGAGCGCGCATACCCGCTGCTGACCCCCAAGGACGTCAACGCGCGCATCAAGGCGGCGCTGCGGCGCCCTCTTGTCGTGGTCGGCGCGTGCATCGGCACCGACGCCCACACCGTCGGCATCGACGCGATCCTCAACATCAAGGGGATCGCCGGCGAGAAGGGCCTCGAGGCCTACGGCGAGATCCAGGTGGTCAACCTCGGCGCCCAGGTGCCGGTGCCCGAGCTCGTCCAGAGCGCCGGCGCGGCCCACGCCGACGCCGTCCTCGTCTCGCAGGTGGTCACCCAGAAGGACGCGCACCTGCACAACGTGCGGGAGATGTCGGCCGCCTTCCGCGAGGCGTTCCCCAAGGAAAAGCGACCGGTGCTCGTCGTGGGCGGCCCGCGCTTCGACGAGTCGATGACCCGCGAGCTCGGCGTCGACCGGATCTTCGCCAAGGGCACCACCCCCGCAGACGTGGCGTCGTACCTCGTGAGCGAGCTCGCCCCCGAGGGTGCCGCTCCCGTCCGGAAGAAGGCATGATGACCGACCCCCGCCTCGGCGCGTCCGTGACCCACCGCCGCTACGTCGCGCACTCGCACGCCCACTACGGCGGCAACCTCGTCGACGGCGCCTACGTGCTCGCGATGTTCGGCGACGTCGCCACCGAGCTGTGCATCCGCACCGACGGCGACGAGGCGCTCTTCGCGTCCTACTCGTCGGTGGAGTTCGTCGACGCCGTCCGCGGCGGTGACGTGCTCGAGGCCACCGCCACCGTGGTCCGCGTCGGGCGCCGCAGCCGCGAGATCGAGTTCGAGGCCCGCGTCGTGTGCCGGGCCACGCCCGAGGCGTCCGCGAGCGCGGCCGACGTGCTCGACCCGCCGCTCGTGTGCACCCGAGCCACCGGAACCTGCGTCGTCCCGCCCCCCACCGAGCGATAGCCCCACCCGCCCCGCCCCCCACAGCCTCCGCTCGTCACTGCCGAAGTGGTCGCCTCCCGGGCCTGGAAACGACCAGCGCGGCAGTGACGCGGGGGTGGAGGGGCTGGAACTTCGGGACGGATACGGTCGTCGGATGGTCGTGACCCGGGTGCTGCGCGTCGTGGTCGCGGCGCTCGCCGGGTGGGGCCTGGCACTGTCGTTCCCTCCCCACGACCTGTGGTGGCTGTCGTTCCCCTCGGTCGCGGCGCTGACCGTCGTCGCGTGGCGCCGCAGCGCACCGGCCGGCCTCGTCCTCGGGTTCGTCTTCGGCCTGGTGTTCTTCGCCGCCCTCGTCCGGTGGCTCGCGGTCGTCGGCGACGACGCGTGGCTGCTGCTGTCGGCGTACTGCGCCACGTGGATGGCCCTCGTCGGCACGGGCACGGCGCTCGTCACCCGGCTACGGCTGTGGCCGCTGTGGGTCGCCTGCGTGTGGGTGGCCCAGGAGGCCCTGCGCGACCGCGTGCCGCTGGGAGGATTCCCGTGGGGCCGCCTCGCGTTCGGCCAGACCGGCACCCCGCTGCTGCCCCTCGCCTCGCTCGGCGGTGCCCCCCTGGTGACGTTCGCCGCCGCCCTGACGGCGGCCCTGATCGCCGCCTCCGTCGTCGCCCTCGCCCCCGTGCTCGTCGGCCGACCGCGCTGGGGGCCCACACCCTCGCCGAGCCCGGTCGTCGGTCTCGCTTCCCTCGCCGCCGCAGCCGCCGTCGGGCTCGTCGGTGTGGCCGTACCGCTGGCGACCGAGGGCCAGACCGTTGGCGGCCCGGCGCACACGACCGCTGCCGTGGTCCAGGGGAACGTGCCCGAGCTCGGCCTGGACTTCAACTCCCAGCGCCGGGCCGTGCTCGACCACCACGTAGTGGAGACCGAGCGGCTGGCGGCCGACGTCGCCGCCGGCCGCGTCGCGAAACCCGACCTGGTCGTGTGGCCCGAGAACTCCAGCGACATCGACCCGCTCACCCAGCCCGACGCGGCCGCCGCGATCACACGGGCCGTCGACGCCATCGGCGTGCCCGTGCTCGTGGGCGCCGTGGTGGTCAACCCCGACGACCCCACCACGCTGCTGAACCTGGGGATCGTGTGGTCGCCAGCCACTGGTCCGGGCGAGCGGTACGCCAAGCGGCATCCGGTGCCGTTCGGCGAGTACGTCCCGTTCCGCGCGCTGCTGGCCCCCCTCGTCGGCCGGTTCGATCGCATCCCGCGCGACTTCGTCCCCGGCTCGAGACCGGGGGTGCTGCACGTCGGTCCGGCAACCGTCGGCGACGTCATCTGCTTCGAGGTGGCCTACGACCAAGAGGTGCGCGACGCGGTCACCTCGGGCGGTCGGGCGGTGGTCGTTCAGACCAACAACGCCACCTACGGCCGCACCGGCCAGCCAGACCAGCAGCTCGCCATGTCGCGGCTGCGCGCGGTCGAGCACGGCCGTACGGTCCTGGTGGCCGCCACCAGCGGGATCAGCGCGGTGATCGGGCCTGACGGCGCCGTGGTGGGGCAGATCCCGGAGTTCACCGCCGGCACCCTCGTCGCGGACGTGCCCCTGCGCGACTCCCTCACCCTGGCCGACCGGCTGGGGGAGTGGCTCGAGTGGCTGCTCGCGGCCGCCGGCGCCCTGGCCGTGGCGTACGCCGCGATCCGCCGGGGCATAGGGTCGGAGCCGCTGTCGATCCAGGAAGGGACCACCCGGTGACCGACCCCACGCCGATCCCCGTCGACGCCACGTTCGGCGACCTCGGCCGCATCCTCGTGATCGTCCCGACGTACAACGAGAAGGACAACGTCGAGCGCATCGTCGGACGCGTGCGGGCCGCGCTACCCGAGGTGCACGTGCTCGTCGCCGACGACAACTCCCCGGACGGCACGGGGGTGCTCGCCGATGCGCTCGCGGCAGCCGACGACCACGTGCATGTCATGCACCGGCTCGGCAAGGAGGGCCTCGGCGCGGCCTATCTCGCCGGCTTCGAGTGGGGTCTCGAGCACCGCTACGACGTCCTGGTCGAGATGGACGCCGATGGCTCCCACCAGCCCGAGCAGCTGCACCGGCTGCTCGGGGCCCTCCGCGGCGCCGACCTCGTCCTCGGCTCGCGGTACGTGCCCGGCGGCGAGGTGGAGAACTGGCCCAAGCACCGCGAGATCCTCAGCAAGGGCGGCAACCTCTACACGCGCGTCCTTCTCGGCATCCCGCTGCGCGACGCGACCGGCGGCTACCGCGCCTTCCGGGCGTCTACCCTGCAGCGGATCAGCCTCGACGAGGTCGGCAGCCAGGGCTACGTCTTCCAGGTCGACCTCGCCTTCCGCGCCGCGAGGTCCGGGCTGCGCGTGAAGGAGGTGCCGATCACGTTCGTCGAGCGCGAGGTGGGCACCAGCAAGATGAGTCAGAAGATCGTCCGCGAGGCGCTGTGGCAGGTCACCAAGTGGGGCGTCCGCGAGCGCACCGCCTTCCTGCGCCGCCCCCACCGCGCTGACGACCACGGCGGCTGGTGAGACCGTGGGCCGCGCCATCGCCCTGCTCGCCCTGGTCGTCTACCCCATCACCGAGATCGTGGTGGCGTCACTCGTCGCGGCGCAGATCGGCTGGGCCTGGGTGCTGCTGCTGTTCCTGGCCGGGGCCATCGTCGGGCTCGCCGTGATGGGACGGGCCGGCCGCAAGGCGGCCGAGGGGTTGGCCGAGGCCTCGCGAGTCGGCGAGCTGCCCGGCGGCGCCGTCGGCAACTCGGCGCTGATGTTCCTGTCAGGCGCCCTCATCTTCGTCCCGGGGTTCGTCACCGACGTCGTGGGTCTGGGCCTGCTCGTGCCACCCGTCCGCGACGGTGTGCGGCGCGTCGCCGGCCGCACGATCGGCCGTCGGATCCAGGCGGGGGGCTACTCGGTCACCACCACCAGCGTCGATGGCGTCACGGTGACCCGGCTCCACGAGGGCGACGTGGTCAGCGGCGAAGTCGTCGATCGCCGCGACGAAGACCCCGCGGCCGGGCCCGACGCACCGGAGGGAACCCCAGAGGGTCCGCCGCCTGAGCTGCCACCCGGCCCGAGACCCTGACACCGGGCTCGACGTACGCGAACCGCCCCCGGTGCTCGGTGAGGAGCCGGGGGCGGTTCGCGGCGGCACTGCCGCCTGGAGGTGGTTCCCAGTGGACGTGTGTCAGGCGCTCCTGCGCCGGCCTGAGAGGTCGCTGCGCTGCGAACGCATCACATCGAGGCGCTCGTCGAGCACCTCCTGCAGCTCGTCCAGCGAGCGGCGCTCCAGCAGCATGTCCCAGTGCGTACGGGCGGGCTTGACCACCTTGGGCTCGGGGGCAGCACCGTCGCGCAACAGCGCCTCAGTGCCGCAACGGCACTCCCACGTGGAGGGGATGTCGGCCTCGACCGAGAACGGCATCGTGATGGAATGGCCCGCCGGGCAGTCGTACGTGACGAGCTGACGGGCGGCGAACTCGACGTGATCGTCGGTCTCGTAGCTTGTGGCCCCGAGTCGGGTACCGCGCAGTGCGCCGTCGGCCATGGGGAACTCCTTCGTCGGTGTGCCGCCTAGGGGGAGGAGGCGGTACGCACGAGAAACGTGCGGAACGGCTCCGGTGTTCCCTCGTTCACCCGGACGTACCCCCCAGTGCCGTGTGAGCAGCCTCACCCGCCCGAATCCACCGATAACCGGACGTCCCAGGTCGGTTCAGGGGCCGTCGGGGGGGGGCTACACCACTGCGGGCTGCTCGTTGCCCGCCTCCGTGATCGCCGTGCGGACGTCGAGCCGGGTCAGCAGCGCGCCCCCGACGACGAAGAACGCGACGAGAGCCAGGATCGCGACGCGATACGACCCGGTGACCTGGTTCACGACGGCGAACAGGATCGGCCCGATCCAGCTGGTACCGCGCTCGCTGATCTCGTACACGCCGAAGTACTCGGCCTCCTTACCGCTGGGGACCATCTGGCTGAACAACGAGCGGGAGAGGGCTTGGCTGCCGCCGAGCACGAACCCGATGGCCACGGCCAGCAGGTAGAAGAGGGTGGCGCGGCCGCTGGGGAGGACGAAGGCGATCGCGACGACGGATGTCCAGACCACCAACGACCAGAGGATCACCCGCTTGGCCCCCTGCCGCTGCGCGAGCCGCCCCAGGGCCAGCGCGCCGAAGATTGCCACCACCTGGACGATCAGCACCGCGACGATGAGCGACTGGTCGCTGAGGCCGAGCTCTTCCGAGCCGTAGACCGCCGAGAGGGCGATGACGGTCTGCACGCCGTCGTTGTAGATCAGGTAGGCGACCAGGAACCTCAGGGTCATGGGTACCGCTCGGAGACCCTTGAGCGTCCGCACGAGCTGGCCGACGGCGGCGCCGACGCTCGAGTCCGGCGACGGGGGAGCGGTGCGCACGTCGCGAAGGGCGCGCAAGGGGACGAGCGTGAAGACCGCCCACCAGAGGCCAGCGGAGAAGAGGCATAGCCGTACGGCGTCGGCGGTGCTGACGCCGAGGGAGTCCCGGCTCAGGTAGAACGCGAGGTTGAGCACGAGCAGGAGTGCGCCACCCACATACCCCGCGGCCCACCCCCGCGACGAGACGCCGTCTCGCTCGTCCGGAGACGCGATGTCGGGCAGGTACGAGTTGTACACGACGATCGACGAGCCGAAGGCCAGGTTGGCGACGATGAGCAGGGCTACACCCAGCGCCCACGTGTCGTGCACGAGCAGCACCATGAGCATCGTCGCTCCGGACCCCACGTACGCGAACAGGCCGAGCAACAGGCGCTTGCGCCCGGTGCGGTCGGCCACCGCCCCCACGACCGGGAGCAGGAAGACCTGGAGGAACACCGAGATACCCGCGGCGAAGGCGAACACGGACGTGGCCCGGATCGGGAGGCCCAGGACAGCGACGAAGCCGTCCTCGCCGGCGGCGCTCTTGGCCAGGTCGGTGAGGTACGGCCCGAGGAAGAGCGTGACGACCGTCGTCGAGAACGTCGAGTTCGCCCAGTCGTATACGTACCAGCCCCGCTGCTGGCGGCGTCGCACCTCGGGGGTGGGCAGGGCGTCGTGCGCCGTCTCGGTCATCGCGCCCCCTGCCAGCGGCCACGTCGGATCAGGACGTCGCGAAGCACGGTCGGCCGGTCGGTCACGATCCCGTCCACGCCCATGTCCAGCAGGCGCTCCATCTCGGGTGCGTCATCGACGGTCCACACGTGCACCTGCATGCCGTGCAGGTGCGCTCGTCGGACGAACGGTGGGTCCACCAGCGTGAGCTTGCGCAACCGCCCCGGCACCTGCATGGCGATCGGCGCCATCGGCGCCAGCCGGTCTGGACCACCCCGCCGGCGCAGCAGCATCCTGGTGACCTCGGCGGGCCCCGCGGACGTGGCAAGGCGGGGACCGAGGGCAGCGCGCACCCGGGCCAGCCGGGAACCGCTGAACGACGCGATGCACACCCGCTCGAGCAGGCCGGGGGAGTCCGCGACCAGGGCGAGGAACGGGTCGACGGTACCGTCGTCCTTGAGGTCGATGTTGAGCCGCACCCGGGGGAACCGGTCGAGCGCGTCGACGAGGGACATCACCGGGTCGCGGCCGGCGACGCGGGCGCGGCTCACCTGGTCCCAGTCGAGGTCGGCGACGCGGCCGGTCATGTCGGTCGTGCGGTCGAGCGTCTCGTCGTGGTGGACGACCAGCACGCCGTCGCGCGTCGCCCGCACGTCGGTCTCGACGTACAGGTAGCCCAGGTCGGTGGCGTGCCCGAACGACGTGGCCGAGTTCTCAGGTGCCTCGGCGGCGCCGCCCCGGTGGGCGAGCGCGATCGTGCCGGAGTGGTCGAGGTAGGGATGCCGTACGGACGCGATCGCCACGGAGGCACCGTATCGGGCCTCCAGCGTGCCGCCCGGCCACCCCACGGGGGCGCCATGGCAGAGTGCACGCATGGACCTCCGCGTGCTGACCGAGCGGCTCAGCGTGTGCCGGCTGCCGACCACCGCTGCCTGGCCCACGCCCCCGGCCGACGGCTCCTTCTACTCCGTCACCCGCACCGACGCCGAGCTCTCTGTCGTGTGCGTCGAGGACGCCGCGCCGGAGGGCGCGACCGTCGAGCCCGACTGGCGCGTGCTGGAGGTCGCGGGACCGCTCGACTTCTCGATGGTGGGGGTGATGGCCGCGCTGACGGCACCGCTGGCCGACGTCGGCGTCAGCGTCTTCGTCATCTCGACGTACGACACCGACTACGTCCTCGTGCACGCCGCAGCACTCGAGCGGGCCGTCGAGGCGCTGCGGGCGGCGGGACACGAGGTCCACGCCGGCTGATCCGGCCAGCACCGATCCGAGTGTGACGCACCAGTCACCAGCAGGGACTTTCGCCCCAGAAGTTGGCTGGACGATCGGCCGATACTGGACGTATGGCCGTCCTGGATCAGCGCCTCGGCACCGTTGACAGCGAGCCCGAGGGCACCCGCGCCCGGGGGGTTGTCAGGCACGTCCGCGGCTGGTGGGCGACGATGATGGTCGCCGCGCTGGCGGGCGTCTCGTCCGGCATGGTCGTGATCGTCGACAAGATCAACTACCTCAAGGACCCCGCCGCCGGATCCATCTGCGACATCTCGTCGACCGTGGGCTGCACGCCCGTGCTCAAGGCCTGGCAGAGCAGCGTGCTCGGTCCGCCGAACGCGGCGATCGGCATCGTGCTGTTCGGCATGTTCGCGGCGGTGGGCCTCGCCGGCGTCATGGGCACGACGTTCCCGCCGAGGTTTCTGGCGACCATGTACGGCCTGGACATCTTCTTCCTGCTGTTCCTGACCTGGTACATGACCCAGGTGGCCTTCGCGATCGGATCGCTGTGCCCGTTCTGCGTCGCCTGCACGGGTGCCCTGCTCGTCGTCACGCTTGCGATGAACCGTGCAGCGGTGGCCGGCCGCGCCTGCGGCGAGGGCGGCATGGGCCGCGCCATGGACACCGTGACCCGGGACGGGATCGACGTCATGGTCGTCGTGGGATGGGCCGCCGCCGTCGCCGGGATGCTCTGGGTCGGAATCTTCCTGTAGCACTGTGCGACGTCGACCCAGGTGACCACGTGCCGGTCACGGCGCTGGCGGGCGTCGACACCACGACGGCCGGGCTGCACGCCCCTGGAACGGACTCCGACCTCGGAAACGGACTCCAACCTCGTTTTCGCCGATAATGTACATTATGTCATTTAGCACGGTGAGCTGCACGCAGCGGCCGGTCCCCCGGACGAGTTCAGACCACCGGCCAGGTGTGCACCGGCTCGTTCGTGTGCATCAGGTCGCGGTAGTGGAGCACCATCCGCCCGAGCGCGTCCCATCGCTCCACCCCGTTCTCCTCGAAACGCTCCACCTGGTCGATCTGCCATTCGGGCTCCCGTGCGGCCCGTCACGCAGCGGCGCTCGATCACGGTGAGCAGCCGGTCGATGACCGCCTCGTCGACGCCCCAGGCGCGCAGGCCGTCCTGGGCCAGCGGCAGCAGCCGACGCAGCACCAGGAGCGAGGCCGGCACCTCACCGAGCCCCGGCCACACCATCTCGGCGTCGAGCCCCTCGCGCGCCCCGGCCAGGAAGTTGCGCTCCGCCGACTGGAAGGGCAGCCGGCTCCACACCGGCCACTCGAGGTCCACCAGGCCGCGCAGCAGGCCGTAGTAGAAGGCGCCGTTGGCCATCACATCGACCACGCTCGGCCCCGACGGCAGCACCCGGTTCTCCACGCGCAGGTGCGGGCGGCCGTCCACGACGTCGTACACGGGACGGTTCCAGCGCCAGACCGTGCCGTTGAGCAGGCGCAGCTCGGGCAGCGCCGGGGTCTGGCCAGCCACGAGCATCCCGACGGGGTCCTCGTCACTGACGATCGGCAGCAGAGCCGGGAAGTAGCGGTTGTTCTCCTCGAACAGGTCGAACACGGTGGTGATGTAGCGCTCGCCGAACCACACCCGCGGGCGCACTCCCTGCGCCTTGAGCTCCACCGACCTGGTGTCCGTGGCCTGGCTGAACAGGGCGATGCGCGTCTCGTGCCACAGCTGTCGACCGCCGAAGTACGGGGAGTTCGCGCCGACGGCGACCTGAGGGCCAGCGAGCACCTGCGCCGCGTTCCAGTAGTCGGGGAAGTCGTCGGGCTCGACCTGCAGGTGCAGCTGCACGCTGGTGCAGGCCGCTTCGGGGGCGATCGTGTCGGCCCAGAACTCCAGCTCCTCGTGGCCGGAGATGTCCAGGTGGATGTCCTCGCCGCGCATCGCGAGCATCTGCCGGTCGAGCAGCGCGTAGCGAGGGTTGCTGCTGATGACCGCGCGGGTGAGGTCGTCGGTCCGCAGCGTCGGCAGGACCCCGACCATCAGCAGGAACGAGCCGATCTCCTGGGCCCGCTCGTCGGCGGCGTTGAGCTGGGCGCGCAGGTCCTGCTCGAGGTCGTCGACCCCCCTGCCGGAGAGGTCCCGGGGCGCGACGTTGATCTCGAGGTTGAACCGTCCGAGCTCCTGGGTGAAGGCGGGGTCGTCGACCTGCACGAGCACCGCGTCGTTGCTCAGCGACGGCCGGCCGTCGGCGTCGACCAGCGAGAGCTCGATCTCGGTGCCGGTGAGCGCGCGGTCGAAGTCGAAGCGCTGCTCGGCCAGCATCTGCGCGAACGCATCGAGGCACTCCTGCACCTTCTCGCGGAAGCGCTGCCGGTCACCGCTGTTGAACGCGCGGTCGGCTACGGACTCGCCCATGGCATCAGCCTGCCGTATCGGGGTCGGTGATGGGCCCCGTCACGAAGACCCGTGGGGCGCGCAGGTCAGGCGCGCCTCAGCGGCTTGAGGGTCCAGCGGACCGTCATGCTGCCCGTGCGGCCCGCCTCCGTCGTCAGCTCGATCTCGACGAGGAACTCGGGACGCTCGCCCGCGTCGAGCTCTGCGAGCACCTCCGCGGCGGTCGAGGCCATCGTCGCGACCGCGGTGACCCCTCCCATCGCGACCGCCTCATACCGGATCGTCGCCTCGACCGCGAGCGGGACGAGCCGGTCGAGCATGTCGCCGAAGTTGGCCAGCACGAGCGCGCCGGAGGCCGACTCGGCCAGCGTGAACATGGCGCCGGCGTGCGGTCCGCCGAGGTGGTTGTGGAACGCCGCCTGGTCGGGCAGGCGGAGCACGGCGCGCTGCGGCTCGACCTCGACGACGGACAGAGACAGGGTGCCGACCATCGGAACGACCTGGGGCAGCAGTGCAGCGACGGTGTCGGAGTCGAGGGCCATGCTCTCCAGCGTAGGGCGCTAGGTTCGGGGCGTGGACGCCCGCCCCGTCGTGCTCATCGACATCGATGGCGTGCTCGCCGACGTGCGCCACCGCGTGCGCCACGTCGAGCGGCGGCCGAAGGACTGGGGGGCCTTCTTCGCCGCGGCGGTGGACGATCCCGCGCTCGAGGACGGCGTCGCGCTGGTGCGGTCGCTGGCCACGGACGGCGCCGACGTCGTGTACCTCACGGGGCGGCCCGAGCGGTGCCGTGCCGACACGGTCGCGTGGCTGGCCGAGCACGGGCTGCCGGAGGGCGAGCTGCTCATGCGCCGCGACGACGACCGCCGCCCCGCTCGGATGACGAAGCTCGACGTGGCCCGCAGGCTGCGCCGCCGCGTCACGGTGCGCCTCGCCGTCGACGACGACGCAGCCGTGGTGCAGGCGCTGCGCGACGACGGGTTCGAGGTGCTGCACGCCACCTGGATGGACGGCGGCACCGACGGGGTCGACGCGAGCCCAGCGCAGCAGGCGCTGTTCGACGCGCAGGAGGGCGAGGGCCGCGCCTGAGCCGCTCCCCCGCGCTGGTCGTCCAGCCGATCAGCTCTGCTCGAGGGCTCGTCGACGGGTGTCGATCTCGAGCAGCATCGCGCGCACCACCGAGTCGGGCAGTCCCTCCTCGTCGCGCAGCCGCACGAGCTCCTCCTGCTCGGCGCGCATCATCTCCACGAGCAGCCGCTGACGGTCGGTCGGGGCAGCCTCTCCCCCGGGATCGTCGACGAGCTCGGTGGCGCGGTCGAGCCGCCGCACGGCCCCGTCCCGCAGTGCAGCGACGGTGCGCTCGGGCAGCGGCTCGCGCGCGCGCTCGGCCTCGCCCGCGATCTCCTCGAGGCGGTCGAGCGAGGCGCGTGCCGTGGAGAGCCGCACCCGGCGCAGCAGCTCGTCGTCGTCGTCGGCCGGAACCCTGAGCAGCCGGGCGAGCGGGCCGAGCGAGGGCGCGAGCAACAGGGTGACGACGATGACCCCCATCGTCGTCGCGAGGACCAGGTCGCGCTCGGGGAACGGCGCCCCGGATGACGTGGCCAGCGGCAGCGAGAACGCGGCCAGACCCGAGATGGGCCCGCGCGCCCCGGCCCACGCGACGACTGCCCACTCGCGCCGCCGGAACGTGCCCCCGTCGGCATGGCGTGAACGTGCCAGCAGCGCCACGCCCGCCACGAAGAGGCCGCGCGTCACCGCGAGCACCACGGCGATCAGGACGACGAGGGCGGCCAGCCATCGGCGCTCGTCCGCGGAGATCGCCCGGAAGGTGTCCGGCAGCTCGACCCCGACGAGCACGAAGGCGAGCGCCTGCAGCACGAACGTGATCTGCCGCCACACGCTGCCGACGTGCGCCCGCCCCCGGAAACGGGGGTCGGACGTGGTGCCGTGCGCCACCATGAGGCCGGTGACGACCACCGCGAGGATGCCCGAGCCGCCCACGGCCTCAGCACCGATGTACAGGGCGAACGGCGCGACGAGGAGGAGCCCGTTGCCCGCCACCGTGTCCCGGCTCCGGCGCAGGGCCGTGACGAGCAGGAGGCCCCCCAGGACGCCCACCGCGATGCCGCCGAGCACCGACTCGGCCAGCGTGAGCGCGACCTCGCCGGCGGTCACCGACCCCGCGACGGCTGCGACGGTCGCCACCCGCAGCAGCGTCAGGGCGGTGCCGTCGTTGACGAGGCTCTCGCCCTCGAGCACGGTGACCAGCCGCCGGGGCAGCCCGGCCTGGCGCGCGACGGCGGACACCGCCACCGCGTCGGTCGGGCCGAGGATCGCGCCGAGGCACAGGGCCACGGAGACGGGCATCGCCGGCACGACCGCCGCCGCCGCGAAGCCGACCGTGAACGCCGAGACCACCACGAGCCCGACGGCGAGCACCAGCACCGGCCGGGAGACCTTGCGGATGTCCAGGTAGGAGGTCGACAGGGCCTCGCCGAACACCAGCGGCGCGAGGACCGCGACCAGGTACACCTCAGGCTCGGTCGGCGCGTCGGGACCCAGAGGTAGGACGCTGAGGAGGGCACCCATGCCGACGAGCGGCAGGGCCATGCCGATGCCCCGGTTCCGCGCCCACGCAGCCACGACGACGGCCAGCAGCGAGGTGACCGCGAGCGCCGCGAACGGCTCGGGTGTGGACGAGGCGAGCAGCACGGCCGGGAGGTGGGCTGGCTACGACCGCGGGCGAACGAGCGTGAGGGTGACGTGCATGACCCCGCAGGGCGCGCCGTCGTCCTCGCGCCGGAAGTCGATGCGGGTGACCCACTCGGGCCGGCCGCCGGCGAGGAAGTCGGCCTCGACGACCGCCGGATCGGCCTCCATCGTGGCGGTCGCGAGCACGGCGCAGCGGGCGAGCTTCGTCCACTCGATGTCGCCCCGCACGGCAAGAGCGACGCCCCGGTCGAGCAGGTGACCTACGTTCACGAGCATCGCCGTGGCGGCGGCGGTCTCGCCCAAGGTGAAGATCGCCCCCGCGTGCGGGCCGCCCACGTGGTTGTGGACCGCCGGCTCGTTCGGGATCCTCAGGGTGACCTCGGGCGCCACCGAGAGAACCTCGAGGCCCAGGGTGCGGTTGATCGGCGTGGCGGCGCGCAGCGCCTCGGTCAGGGCCACTGGGTCGCCGGCGAGCTGTGCAGTGCTGGGGTCCACGGGCACACCCTAGCCGCGCTGGCCCGGCCCACGGCCGCGTCTACTCGGCCGTGGGTCCGGCCCGCGGCGCCGGAACGCGACACAGGGTGCGGCCGTCCAACCGCCACGGAAGCAGCCCCGCACCCGTGGGAGGACCGATGCAGACCGTACGTTCGTGGGGGCCGGTGGTCGTGGCCGCCGTGCTCGCCGGCTGCGCAGCGGCTCCGGCGGCCCTGCCGGCCGCGCCCAGCGCCGGGCCGAGCGCGCAGTCGCTGTGCCGAGACGCCCTGCCCGGCCACCACGTGGTCTCCGGGACGTGGACCACGGTCGGGGCGGTCCGCACCTGGATCCGCGGTGGGGTGCAGCAGCAGAAGGACCTGTACCCGCTGGCCCGCGCCTTTCCTTCGGCGGCCCCGCTGGGCCCGGCCGCCTGGTGCTGGACCAGGGACGAGCCCGATACGGACGTCGCCTGGGCGGTGCTACCGCAGGCGCCTCCCGTGCACGCGATCAGCATCACGTGCCAGGGGTGCGGGGCCAGCCGGCCGACCCCCAGCGGGGCACCCCTGCCGGTCCCGTAGCGGGACGGCACGGACCCTGTCTGTCGGCTACCGGCCGGGCCGGTGCGGCTGGATCGCGTTGGCAGGCACGCGGCCGAACCCGCCGCGCTGGAAGTCGTCGAAGGCCTGCCGGATCTCGGCCTCGGTGCTCATGACGAAGGGCCCGTACTGGAACACTGGCTCGCGCAGCGGCAGACCACCGATGAGGAAGACCTCGAGGTTCTCGGTGCTCGAGTCCTGGCGCGCGTCGGCCGCGAGGGCGACCGTGTCGCCGTCGACGAGCACCGCCATCTGGCCGGCTCGGAACGGCTGCGCCTGAGGCCCCACGGTGCCCGAACCGGCGAGCAGGTAGGCCAGGGCGTTGAAGTCCTCCCGCCAAGGGATGAGGGCGCTCGCACCCGGCGCCACGCTGACGTGGGTGATCGCCAGTGGCGTGTGGGAGATGCCCGGTCCCCGGTGGCCGTCCACGCTGCCGGCGAGGATGCGCACCAGGGCCCCGCCGTCGGCGCTCGCGACCATGGCCGAGTCCTGGCCCTGCAGGTCCTGGTACTGCGGCGCGATGCGCTTCTTCTCGCGGGGCAGGTTGATCCACAGCTGCACGCCGTGGAACAGGCCGCCCGACTCCACGAGGTCCGCCGGGGGCGTCTCGATGTGCAGGATGCCGTCTCCTGCGGTCATGTACTGGGTGCCGCCGTCGAGGATCAGCCCACCCCCGCCGTGGGAGTCCTGGTGCTGGAACTGCCCGTCGATGAGGTACGTGAAGGTCTCGAAGCCGCGGTGTGGGTGCCAGTCGGTGCCGCGCGGCTCGCCGGCGCCGTACTCGACCTCCCCCATCTGGTCCATGTGCACGAAGGGATCCAGGTCGCGCCCGTCGATCCCCGCGAACGCCCGGCGCACGGGGAACCCCTCCCCCTCGAGTCCCCGGGGAGCCGTGGTGACCGACCGCACCCGACGGACCCGGGCGTCAGGGCCGACGGCAAGGCGGGGCAGGGTGAGAGTGTCAGCAGATGCGGCGGGCATGGGATCTCCTCGGCGTGTAGTTCAAGATTCAACCACAACACTGTCCTGCCCAGCGTATTCCCCGGCGAGGATGCGGCGAGTGCCCCCGTCACTCCTCGAACGCGCTCGGATCGGGGCACGAGCAGACCAGGTGCCGGTCGCCGTACGCGCCGTCGATGCGACGCACGGGTGGCCAGTACTTGTCGACCCGCAGCGAGTCGACCGGGAACGCAGCAAGCTCGCGCGGGTACGGCCGGTCCCAGTCGCCGAGCAGACTGGCTGCGGTGTGCGGCGCGTGGCGCAGCGGGTTGTCGTCGACGGGCCACTCCCCCGCGCCCACCCGGTCGATCTCGGCCTTGATCGCGATCATCGCGTCGCAGAACCGGTCGAGCTCGGCGAGGTCCTCGCTTTCGGTCGGCTCGACCATGAGCGTGCCGGCGACCGGGAACGACATGGTCGGGGCGTGGAAGCCGTAGTCGATGAGCCGCTTGGCCACGTCGTCGACGGTGACGCCCGTGGCCTTGGTGAGGCCGCGCAGGTCGAGGATGCACTCGTGCGCCACCAGGCCGCTCGTGCCCGTGTAGAGCACGGGGTAGTGCTCGTGGAGCCGCGCGGCGACATAGTTGGCCGACAGCACGGCCACCTGCGTGGCCCGGGTGAGCCCCTCGGCGCCCATCATCCGGATGTACGCCCAAGGGATCGGCAGGATGCCGGCGCTGCCCCACGGGGCGCCGCTCACGGGGCCGACGCCGCCCTCGGCGTGGCCGCGCCCCGCAGGTCCGGCTTCCGGACGAAGCGGGTGCGACGGCAGGATAGGGCGCGAGGTGCTCGCGCACCGCCACCGGCCCCACGCCGGGACCGCCGCCGCCGTGCGGGATGCAGAACGTCTTGTGCAGGTTCAGGTGCGAGACGTCCGCCCCGAACTTCCCCGGCTTGGCCAGGCCGACGAGCGCGTTGAGGTTCGCGCCGTCGACGTAGACCTGGCCGCCGGCCTCGTGGACGAGGCCGCAGATCTCCGCGATGCCTTGCTCGTACACGCCGTGCGTCGACGGGTAGGTGATCATGAGCGCGGCGAGCTGGTCCCCATGCAGGGCGATCTTGGCCCGCAGGTCGTCGAGGTCGACATCGCCGCTTCCCGTCGCACGAGACCACCACGACGCGGAGCCCGGCCATCACCGCGCTCGCCGCGTTGGTGCCGTGCGCGCTGGACGGGATGAGGCACACGTCGCGGTGGCCCTCGCCGCGCGCGCGAGGTAGGCGTGGATCGCGAGCAGGCCCGCGAACTCGCCCTGCGAGCCGGCGTTGGGCTGCAGCGACACGGCGTCGTAGCCGGTGATCTCGACGAGCCAGTCCTCCAGCGAACGGATCAGCGCGAGGTAGCCCTCGGCCTGGTCGAGCGGCGCGAAGGGGTGGATGGCCGGCGAACTCCGGCCAGGTCATCGGCTCCATCTCGGTGGTGGCGTTGAGCTTCATCGTGCAGGAGCCCAGCGGGATCATCGAGCGGTCGAGTGCGAGATCGCGGTCGGACAGGCGGCGCAGGTAGCGCAGCATCGCGGTCTCGCTTCGGTGGTCGTGGAACACCGGGTGCGTGAGGAACCCAGATGTGCGTACCAGGCCAGCGGGCAGGTCGTCGCCGAGAGCGCGGGCCAGGGCGCCGGCGTCGGGCTCCCCCACTCCCCCGACCACGTGGTCGAACGCGGCCCAGACGGCCCGCAGATGGGCGTCGGTGGTGGTCTCGTCCGTGCTGATGCCGACGGTCGATCGGTCGACGAGGCGCAGGTTGACGTCGCGCGCCTCCGCGGCGGCTACGACGTCGGCAGCGAGGTCGGGGACGACGACCGTGATGGTGTCGAAGAACGGCGCGGAAACGACCTCGACCCCGCCGGCGGAGAGCCCGGCGGCGAGGACGGCGGCGTAGCGGTGCGCACGACGAGCGATGGCCGCAAGCCCTTCGGGCCCGTGGTAGCAGGCGTACATGGACGACACGACGGCCAGCAGCACCTGAGCGGTGCAGATGTTGCTGGTGGCCTTCTCGCGGCGGATGTGCTGCTCGCGGGTCTGCAGCGCCAGCCGGTAAGCGGTCGCGCCGTCAGCGTCGAGGCTCACGCCGACGAGCCGACCCGGCATCGAGCGCTCGAGGCCGGCGCGCACCGACATGAATCCCGCGTGCGGGCCACCGAAGCCTAGGGGCACCCCCAGCCGCTGGGCCGAGCCCACCGAGACGTCGACGCCGATCTCGCCCGGCGGACGCAGCAGCGTGAGGGCGAGCAGGTCGCACGTGGAGACCACCAGCGCCCCGCGGCCGTGGGCCTCGGCAACCAGGGCCTCGTGGTCGCGCAGCACGCCGGACGAGCCCGGGTACGACAGCAGCACCCCGAAGAAGTCGCCGGAGGGCAGGCCCTCGTCAACGTCGGCGACGACGAGCTCGATGCCGAGCGGCTCGGCGCGGGTGGCCAGCACCGCGAGCGTCTGCGGGTGGGTGTCGGCGTCGACGACGAACCGGTGCGACGCGGACTTGCCCGCGCGGCGGCACAGGGTCATCGCCTCGGCGGCTGCGGTGGGCTCGTCCAGCAGGCTCGATCCCGCCACCGGTAGTCCAGTGAGGTCGATGACGACGGTCTGGAAGTTCAAGAGCGCCTCGAGCCGACCTTGCGAGATCTCGGGCTGGTAGGGGGTGTACGCCGTGTACCAGGCCGGGTCCTCGACGACGTTGCGCAAGACGACGGCGGGGGTGTGCGTACCGAAGTAGCCCAGTCCGATCATGGGCACGAGCGGGCGGTTGCGGCCCGCAAGGACCCGGAGCTCTGCGTACGTCTCCGCCTCCGTGGCCGGGAGTGGCAGGTCGAGGCCGCCGGTCCACCGGATCACCTCGGGCACCGCGGCAGCCGCGAGCTCGTCGAGGCCCGCGTACCCGAGGGCCGCGAGCATCCGCTCGACGTCGCGGCCCGTGGGTCCGATGTGCCGGTCCCGGAACGGGGCCGACGCGGGACCCACGACGTCGTGCGCGGGGCTCCCGAGGGAGGTGTTGGTGGTGGTGTCGGTCATCACGGGCTCCGCACGCCGGGGGGCAGCCCCGGCAGACGCCGGAGCCGTGCCCCCTCTGTTCCCGCGGCACGGCCGCGACCTGAGAGCTTCACCGGGCCGCTGGTGGCGACCGGCTTTCACCGTCGGTGGGGCGCGAGCGCCCACTTTCCAGAGTTGCCTCGCCCGCCCGGTCCGCTGGCCTGAGAGGTTCCGGGGAGGTTGCTCCTTCGGCGCCCGCCGCCGGCTGCGGCAGGACTCTCCCGGGTGGGGTTGTCGGCAGGCCCAGGGTACCCGTCAAAGGGACCGGTGCGACCTAGACGCGCCCGTCCCCCCGCGACGAGGGTAAGGACGCGTCACCACCGGCCCCGAGGGACCTGCGTCCGAGAGGAGAAGCCCGTGGGTGACTCGGGGTCGCGCGCGAGCTACCCGGTGGCCCGCGTCGCCCGGCGACGCGCCAGCTCGTCGCCCTCGACCGAGGGCACGCCGTCGTCGACCCGCTCGGCGGGCAGCAGGGCAAGGCTTCCCTCGACCTCGCGCCAGACCCGGCCGACCGCGATGCCGAAGACTCCCTGTCCACCCCGGACCAGGTCGATGACCTCGTCCTCGCTCGTGCACTCGTACACCGAAGCACCGTCACTCATGAGGGTGATGTGGGCCAGGTCGTCGACGCCCCGCTCGCGCAGGTGCGCCACGGCGGTGCGGATGTTCTGCAGGGAGACTCCGGTGTCCAGCAGCCGCTTGACGACCTTGAGCACGAGGATGTCGCGGAAGCCGTAGAGACGCTGGGTGCCAGAACCGGTGGCGGGGCGCACGCTCGGCTCGACCAGCCCGGTGCGGGCCCAGTAGTCCAGCTGGCGGTACGTGATGCCGGCGGCCGAGCAGGCGACGGGTCCGCGGTAGCCGACGTCGTCGGGGAGCTCGACGTCGTCGCCGAAGAGGGAGGCCTGGTGACCCTCGGGGCCTCCGGACCTCGGTGCCAACGGCTCGCTGCTGGTCACCTGTGACCTCCTGACGCCTTCGGCGCCGTCGCGGGGATAGAAGCAGCGACGGACGAGAGACCTTGGACGTTCCTGGTGGTCCCGACGGTAGGGGCCGGGGGCACCCCCGTCAACGAGGCGCGCGGCCCGTGCGGGGACTGGCGTGTCGCCGCGTTCCTGCGGACCCTTCGGGCCCGGTCTACCCTGTCGCCTGGGTCGCGCGGCGCCTCACCCGGCGCCGGGCTCGGGCGAGCCGAAGTCGTCCGGGGAAATCTGGTCGAGGAACTCGCGGAAGGCCTCCACCTCGTCCTGCTCCTCCTCCGGGATCGGGATCCCGGCCTCTTCCAGCACGGTCTCGGCCCCGTAGAGCGGCGTTCCGGTGCGCAGGGCAAGGGCGATCGCGTCGCTGGGGCGCGAGCCGACCGTGGTGCCGTCGTCGAAGACGAGGGTGGCGTAGAAGACGCCGTCGCGGAGATCGGTGATACGCACCTCGGTGAGCGTGCGTCCGAACGCCTCCAGCAGGTCGCGCATGAGGTCGTGGGTCAGCGGCCGAGCCGGGACGACGCCCTGCTGCGCGTACGCGATGGCGGTGGCCTCGACGGCGCCGATCCAGATGGGCAGGTACCGCTCGCCCTCGATCTCGCGCAGGAGCACGATCGGCTGGTTCGACGGCATCTCCACGCGGACGCCGACGACGTCGAGCTGCATCACGCGCTCAGGCTACCCCGGCGGTCGAGGGGGCGCGTCCTGGTGCGTCTAGCGTCCGTCCGTCAGCGCGCCGGGTGCGCTCCGAGGCCGCGGCGCACGAGCGCCGCGTGCAGGCGCACCGCCAACGAGGCGAGCTCGCGCACGCTCTCGTCCGCACGCTCCTGTGCCTGCGAGCTGCGCCCGCGGCCCGCCGGGCCGACCACCTGCTGCACGAGTGCCGACCTCGCGGTCGGCGGCGAGCCGGAACGGCCGCAGGTGCCGGGGCTCGAGGCCGAACGCCGCCATGGCGGCCACGGTGGTGGCCACGGCCAGGGCGTCGGCGTCGTAGTACCCGTGCCGCGGCTCGACGAGCCCGTACGCCTCCACCTGGTCGAGCAGCGCGTCGGCGAGGCCAGACCCCTCGAGCAGCTCGGACCGGGACAGGCGCAGCTCGGCGGACGGCCGGGTGTGGTCGCCGGCGCCGGTCGCCGGACGAGCGGACGCGGGACGCGCGGCGCGCCCGCTGCGAGGGCGGGCGGCTCGAGCCCGCGGTCGATGGCGTCGAGGTGCTCGCGGATGACCTTCAGCGGCAGGTAGTGGTCGCGCTGCATGGCGAGGACGTACCGGAGCCGCTCGACGTCGGCGTGGGTGAACTTGCGGTAGCCGCTCGACGTGCGCGCCGGCTCGACCAGCCCTTCGGCCTCGAGGAAACGGATCTTCGAGATGGTGACGTCGGGGAACTCGGGCTGCAGTCGCCCGAGCACGTCGCCGATGCTCAGCAGATCGCCAGCGTCGTCGGCGGTGCGGCGTACCGCTGCGGCGCTCATTGGGCCCTCACCCGTCGGACTCGAGGGCGCTCACGAACACGAAGCGGTACTTGCCGACCTGCACCTCGTCGCCGGTGTGCAGCCGGGTGCCGGCCTCGATGCGGCTCCGGTTCACGTAGGTGCCGTTGAGGCTGCCGACGTCGGTGACGATCCATCCGGCCTCGTCGCGGTGAACTCGGCGTGCCGGCGCGACACGGTGACGTCGTCGAGGAAGATCGTCGCTGTCCGGGTGGCGGCCCGCGGTGGTGGTGTCGGCGTCGAGCAGGAACCGCGCCCCGGCGTTCGGCCCACGGTGGACGACCAGGAGCGGCGGTGCCGGGCCGCGAGTGCCTCGACGCTGTCGGTGTCGATGACGGGGAGCGGCCCGGAGTCGCCGACCACCTCGACGAACCCCGTGGTGTCGGAGGCGTCGACCACGGGCTGTCGGCGTGCCGCAGGAGCGGCAGAACCTGTCGTCGGGCGCCACCTCAGCACGACAGCTGCGGACAGCTGGCCATCGGCCGCGCTCCTCCCGTCGGGCGGCCGGCCACGCTCCCCCGGCCGGTGGGGTCGACCTCGACCGGAGGTCGAGAGTCGTGCCACCCTACGGAGCCACGGTCACGCGGGTCAACCCACACGGGCAGACGGGACCCTCTGGGGCGCACCGGACACCGCTGGTATCCCAGCGATGCCCCTGCCTGCCGCCCGGGAGTCGGTCAGCGGGCCAGGCCGGCGACGAGCGCTTCGTAGGCCGCAGCGTCGAGCAGGTCGTCGACCGCCGCCGCGTCGGCCAGCCCGATCTCGAGCGATCCAGCCCGCGCCGTAGGGGTCGGTGTTGACCGGTCTCCGGGGCGGTCTCGAGCGCCTCGTTGCGCGCGACGACCTCGCCGCTCACCGGTGCGTACACGTCGCTCACGCTCTTGGTCGACTCGACCTCGCCGCACGGGTCGCCCGCCGCCACGGTGACGCCGGGCTCGGGCAGGGTGACGAAGACGATGTCGCCCAGCGCGTCCTGGGCGTAGTCGGTGATGCCGAACCGCGCCGTGCCGTCGGGCGTGATCTCGACCCACTCGTGCTCGGCGGTGTACTTCAGGTCCTCCGGGTACATGCGTGCTCCTTGGCGGACATGTGGGTCACCCCGCCGGGCTGGGGGCCGGCTGAGCGTACTGAGGCGTGGAGAGCGGCTGCAAGGCGGTGACGTCGACCTTGTCCTTGCGGGTCACCACGATCGTGCCACCGGCGGCGCGGACGGTGTCGACGACGCCTCCGGGGATCTCCATCGCGGTCGCCATCGTCTGGCTGTCGCCGATCGCGCGGATGCTGTAGGGCGGCACGAGCACCTTGCCGCCCACGCTGATGCCGCGGTCCGCGTCGGCGAACCACGTGGACGCCACGACCCGCACGTTCCCGACCTGGATCGCCTCCGCGCCGGCATCGCGCAGCTCCTCGATCGCGTCGAGCACCGTGGGGGCGTCGACGCCGCCACCCGGGTCGCCGATCGTGATCTCGACGCCGGGGCCCGTGGCCGCGATGGTGCCGGCCAGGATCGCGTAGGCGTTCGCGCGGTCGGTGGTCGCGACCAGCGCCTGCGCCTCGGTGCCGGACTCGATCCGGTCCTTCTGGGCCTGCAGGGCGCGCAGCTCGGCGTCGAGCCTTGCCTGCCGCTGCCCGAGGTCGTCCAGCGCCCGGACCAGGTCCGTCTGGCGCGCGTTGCGCAGGAACGCGTCCGTCGTGTTGCCGCGCACGGTGGCGACGACCGCGAAGCCCAGCAGCGCGAGCAGCACACCGACGGCGATCGTCGTTCCGGGCGAGTGGCGCAGGCTCAGGGCCCGCCGCAGCCGGGTCCAGGCGTCGCCGGAGTCCCGCGCCGGGCCGGGGGAGGCGCCCTCGTCGGGTGCCGGCGCCGGTGCCGCCTCGTCGGCCGGCGGCGGCACGCGCTGCTCGTCCATCGTCAGGCCCTGAACAGGTGCCGGCGGATCGCGGCCACGTTGGCGAAGATACGCATGGCCAGCACCACGACCACGCCGGTCGACAGCTGCGCGCCCACGCCGAGCTGGTCGCCGAGGAACACGATCAGGGCGGCGACCACGACGTTCGACACGAACGAGACGACGAAGACCTTGTCGTCGAAGACGCCGTCGAGCAGCGCGCGGAAGGCGCCGAACAGCGCGTCGAGCGCGGCGACGACGGCGATCGGCAGGTACGGCTGCAGCCACAACGGCACGGCCGGCTGCAGCACGACACCCAGCACGATGCCGATGACGAGCCCGAGCGCGGCGATCACGGCGTGCCTCCCAGCGGCTTGGCGTGCACCGGCAGCGCCGAGGTGGCCGGCGCCATGTCGATCGAGTCCTTGGTCCCCACCGAGTAGCGTAAGCCGTAGGAATCCTTGAGCGCCGCGAGGGACTTGCCCGTGGGCCCGGCCTCGACCCGGCTCTGCATCGTCGTCGCGTTGCCGATGCCGTCGATGCGGTAGGGCGGCACCAGCGGACGGTAGTCGACGAGCACCGCCCCGCCGGCCGAGCGCACCGAGGTGCGCGAGCTGATACGCACGCCGTTGACCGTGACGGCCTCGGCGCCGGACTCCCAGAGCCCGTTCACCACCATCTGGATGTCGCGGTCGAGCACCTTGCCGAGCTCGGGCTGCGAGGGGTCGGCGGCGGCCGCGCCCTTCGCATCGTCGAGCACGACCTCCACGCCCGGCCCGTGCACTGCGGTGAAGCCCGCGGCGGCCTGCTGCACCGCGAGACGCTCGGCGGCGGCACGACCGGCGCCAGAGTTCGACAGCGCCGCTGTCTCGGCTGCGGCCACGTCGGCCCGAGCCTGCTCCACCTGGGCCTCGAGGGCGTCGGCGCGCGTCTGGGCGTCCTGCACGCGCTGCACCAGCTCCTGCCGTTGGGCGGACGCGGCCGGTGCCGCCGTGCGGGTCTGCACGACGGCCGCGGCGAGCACGAAACCGACGACCGCCAGGGAGGCGAGCGCGACGATGCCGTGAACGGCGCGGGAGGTGGGTCGCCCTTCGGCCTCCCGCCTGGCCGCAGCCTCGGCGTAGCCCGGGTCGCCCGAGTCGCGCAGCAGTGACAGCAGCAGGCCCATCGACGCCGCCGGGCCTCCGTAGGCGTCCGGGCGCGGCGGTGGGCCACCTGCGGGGGGCGCGGGGCTCGTGGGCGTGCTCACCGTGCGGCCCGGCCCACCACGTCGGTCCACTCGTCCGCGAGGTCTTCGGCGGCCTCCTGGCTCGAGGCCTCGGCCCACACCCGCGTGAGCGGGGCCTCGGGGTCGGGCAGGACGAGGGCCCACGACCCGTCGGGCTCCACCACGCGCACGCCGTCGGTGGTGTCGACCATGCGGTCGCCGGCGGCCTCGAGCACCGCCCGCATGAGGCCGGCCTTGCGCACCCACGGCGTCTCGAGGTCGTACCGCACCACGAACGCCTGCGGGATGCGCGCGTCGATCGCCGACAGCGTGAGCTGCGTGCGTGCGACGAGTCCGAGCAGCCGGACGAACGTGGCGAGCGCGTCGGGCGACGGCCCGGCCTCGGGCACGACGAAACCGCCGCGGCCGTCGCCGCCGAACACGAGATCGGTCTGCTCCGACGCTCGGGCGAGGTCGTCCGGGGCGGTGCGGGTCCACGTGACGCCGACGTTGTGGAACGCGGTGACCTCCTCGGCGACGCGCGTGGTCGTGACGGGCAGGGCCACCGTTCCGTGCCGGCGTTCGGCGGCGACGAGGTCGAGCATGACGAGCAGGGCGCGTCCGTCGTCGAACACGCGTCCCGTCTCGTCGACCAGCGAGAGCCGCTCGGCCGTGGGGTCGAAGCGCACCCCCACGTCGGCGTGCGACGAGGCTACGAGCTCGCCGAGTCGCTCCATCGCCTCGGCGCGCGACCGATCGGTCTCCGTGGGCATCGTGACGTCGAGCCGGCCGTTGACCGTCATCACGCTGATGCCGATGTCGCCGAGCAGAGTGGGCAGCACGAGGGCCGAGGTGCCGCCCGCCGTGTCGACGACCACCTTGAGCCCTGCTTCGCGCACGCCGGTGATGTCGACCCGCCGCAGTACCTCCTGCGTGTAGTCCTCCACCGCGCGCGAGGGAGTCTCGAGCTCGCCGATCTCGCCGGGGAATGCGCGCCGGTACTCCTGCCGGCCCATCACGCGTTCGATCTTCTTGCGGGCCTCCGGCGCGAGGTCGCGGCCGTACCTGTCCATGAACACCAGGTCGACGCTCTCGGGGACCCCTGGCGACGTACGCACCATCACGCCACCGGCGCTGTTGCGTGCGGTGTCGGAGCGCACGATCGGGAGCGCCGAGGTACGCAGGTCGCGTACCTGCACGGCGGCCGCGGTGAGAGCACCGGCCACGGCCCGCGACAGCGCCCGGGCCGCGCGCGAGTGGTCGCGACCCATCGACACGGTGGCACCCTTGGGCAGCGTGGTGGCGAAGGCCGAGGCGAGCCGCACGACGAGCTCGGGCGTGATCTCGACGTTGACGATCCCGCTCACACCGCGGTTCCCGAAGAGCAGCCTCTGCCCGCGAGACTCCCAGATGACGCTCTCGTGCAGTACCGACCCGGCCTCGATCGTCTTGCCCGGATACACCCGCACGCCTGCGCCGACGATGGTCTCGTCGCCGAGCACGCACTCCTCGCCGATGACAGAGCCCTCGTCGAGCCGCGCCCCGCGCATGACGTCGGTGTTGCGCCCGACGATGCTGCCGCGCAGCTGGGCCTGATGCCCCACGAAGACGTTGTCGAGGAGCACGCTGCGCTCGACGCTGGCTCCGGAGCGCACCACCACGTTCGCGCCGAGCACGGTGCGGGCTCCGATGGTGGCGCCCTCCTCGACCCGCGAGTACGCGCCGATGAAGGCGGGCGACTCGACCCGCGCGCCCGGGTCGATCTCCGCGCCCTCGGCGAGCCACAGGCCCGGGGCCGCCTCGAACGCGTCGATGTCGGCCTGCACGCGGCCTTCGAGCACGTCGGCGTGCGCGCGGTGGTACGCCTCGAACGTGCCGACGTCTTCCCAGTAGCCATCGGTGACGAATCCGAACATGGGTGCACCCGCGGCGAGCAACTTGGGGAACACGTCGGCGGACCAGTCGACGCCGCCGTCGCGCGTGATGCGGGTGAGCACCTCGGGCTCCATGACGTACAGGCCTGTGTTGACGGTGTCGCTGATGACCTCGCCCCACGTGGGCTTCTCCTGGAACCGCACGATGCGGTGGTCGTCGCCGAGCACCGTGACTCCGAACTCGACCGGGTCCGGCCTGCGCGCGAGCGCCACGGTGATGAGTGCGCCCTGCTCTCGGTGGAACGCCGTCATGGCGGTGAGGTCGATGTCGGTGAGCGCGTCGCCCGACACGACGAGGAACGTGTCGTCCTTCAGGAGCGCGGACGCGTTCGCGACGCTGCCGGCGGTGCCCAGCGGGCGCTCCTCGGTGGCGTACGTCAGCGAGAGTCCGAGCTCGGAGCCGTCGCCGAAGTACGTCCGGACGAGCGAGGCGAGGTACTGCACCGTGACGACGGTCTCCGTGAGCCCGTGTCGGCGCAGCAGGCGGAGCACATGCTCCATGATCGGCCGGTCGACGACAGGCAGGAGCGGCTTGGGCATGCTCGTGGTCATCGGGCGCAGGCGGGTGCCCTCCCCGCCTGCCATCACGACCGCACGCACGACCGCCCCTACGCCGTCGCCGGGTGCGAGGCGAACACCTGTCGGGCCTGCTCCAGGTACAACAGCCCGGCCCACCAGTACAGGGCGGTCCCCCACAGCATGCCGGCCCAGCCGAGCACCTGGCAGACCTCCGCGAAGGGGCCGGTGCCCGCGCCGAGCAGAACCGCCGGGAACGCAGCGAGCAGGCAGAACGTGGCCGCCTTGCCAAGGAAGTGCACGGGGAGTCCCGTGACTCCGCGGCGCTTGAGCACCGCCATGACAAGGGCGAGAACGGCGTCGCGCGATAGCAGCACGATGACGAGCCAGAGCGGGATGATGCCCCGCAGCAGCAGCCCGACCAGCGTGGCCAAGATGTAGAGCCGGTCGGCGATCGGGTCGAGGAGCTGGCCGAGCCGCGAGATCTGGCCCGTGGCCCTGGCGATGGTGCCGTCGGCCCAGTCGGTGATCGCCGACACCACGAGGACCACGACCGCGGCGACATCGGCTTGCGGTCCCAGCAGCAACCAGAGGAAGAGCGGGACGCCGAGCAGCCGCAGGAACGACAGCACGTTCGGGAGAGTCCAGACGCGGTCGGTCTGCACCTCCGTCTGCTGTACCTGCACGGTGCCCTCCGCGGTCGGTCGCCGACTGACTCGACCATACCCGAGCCCGTCGCGCGCCCTGGCGAGCGCGTCGTCACTCAGGCGTCGGTGGGCGGATCGAGGGCTTCTCCTGGCGCAGATACTTGTGGTGGGGGCATCGCGACGAGCGCTGTTGCTGCGACCGCCGGCGCGGCGGGCGGGGGCGCCAGGGCGCCAGGACGGGCCTGCGCCGAGCGGCGCGAGCGCCGCCAGCCCCGTACCGCAAGGACGAGCAGCAGCACGCCCACGAGGCCGAGCACCATGCCCACACCGATCAGGGTCATGGCCAGGGGGAACACGGTGGTACTGCGGAACCCGACCAGCAGTGTGGCCGCGACACCAGGGCTTGCGTCCGCGTTCATCACGACGACGCGCACGTCGGCGGCCGAGGAGCCGGGCCAGGTGAAGGAGGGATCTACCCCCGAGGCCTGGGCGATCCAGAACCGGGCGGTGGCGGGCGGTGCCGGCCTGCCCGCCCCCGGCACGTCGCGGGTCGTGCTCTTGCCGTTCCCGATGCCACTGACGACCTGGTAGGGCTTCCCCTCCAGGTAGGAGAACACGGCATCGGCAGGGCCGACGCCGACGAAGATGCGGTTGCCGCCCGTGCTGCGCGCCCCGAAGGTGACCTCGCCCAGCCGGGCCTGGAGGTCTCCCCCGCCCGACACCGACAGCGGCTCGCTGACCAGTGCGGTGCCTTTGCCAGCGATCCGGCCGCTGTCCACCGAGAGGGTGCCGTTGCGGCCGAAGGTGGCGGTCAGCACGGCACCGACGGCGGCCGACGTAATCCCCAGCACGAGCAGGAGAACGCCGGCGACCAGCAGCAGCGCGCGCTTCACCGATCCTCCTCGACGCCGTGGCGCACCCGGGTCCAGGCGCTTGTCCATCATGCCTCGACCGCCGCGGGATCCGGTGACGGGGCACGCCGACAGGCCTGCTCCGTTCCGCCGCACACACCCGGCGGCGAGCACGCGGACGGCCTGCACCGTCCCGCCCCCCCCTCGGCCCACGGCCCGTCTGCCACGCGTGACCACCCCTGTCGCGGCGATACTGGCGCCGTGACGACGGCCGATCTCGCTGCTCGGAGCCTCGAGTTCGCCCACGCCCCTGGTCTCTTGCTCGACCTTGGGGATCCTCCCGCCGGACGAACGGTGGTGCGCGCGAACGACGCAGCCACCGTGCTGCTCCCCGGGGCGGGCTGGGCCCGCCTGGCCGATGCCGTCGTGCCAGCGCACGGCTCGCACAAGGCGGCCGTGCAGGTCTTCGACGCCGCTGGCAGCGTGCTGGCGCTGGCACACGTCACCACGCACCGGGTGGACGGCTGCTCGAGACCGAACAGATCGAGTCGTTCCCGCGCGTGGCGCGCACGATCGAGGGGCTGCGGGCGCTCGGACTGCGCGTGGCCGTCGACGACTTCGGCTCGGGCTTCACGAGCATGACGTACCGGCAGGATCTGCCCGTCGACGTGATCAAGGTCGACCGCGCCCTCATTGGTCCGTCCCCCACGCCACGTGAGCGAGCCCTTCTTGGCGCCGTGTGTTCAGTAGCGCGAACGATCGGCGCCGACGTCCTGCTCGAAGGAGTCGAGCGGCCTGGGCAGCTCGATGCCGCCCGCGAGGCGGGCGTCACGTTCGCGCAGGGGATGCTCGTGGGACCCCCCGGATCCAGCGGCCCCGAACCCCCGCGGCCGCTCCACCTGCGCGAGCCGAGCACCCCTAGCAGCAGCACCTGGTGGCGTCGGGCTCCGTACATGACGCGAGTCCGACGATCCGAGCCGCGGATGCGAGTGCCGGCATGCGGGCCGTGCCGGCCCGTCACGGCGGAAGGTTCCGATCACGCGGACGCCCCGGCGTGAAGGTGCCGGGGCGCCCGCCCTGCCACGCCTCCCTGGGGGGTGTTGGGGCGTGGCATTGCCACGACGATAGGTACTCGACACTGGGCCCCCCTAGGGCCAGGTCCCTCCGGCGGGCGACGACGGCCCGCCGGCGTGCCCGTCAGCGAACGCGACTCCCCCAAGACCGACCAGGGGTGCGCGTGACCTTGGCCCGGGGTAGGCATTGCCCCCCTGTCACCGCCCCCGGGCCAAGGGCCGAGCGCCCGTTCGGCACGGGCAGACCCCACGGAGTGCACCGGGGCTGAAAATAGTGCTGGCTACGACGATAGGCAAGGCCCTGCGATGGGGGTGCGCGACGCGCGAACGCCCCGGCTGGCCGAGAGGCGTTTGCCGGGGCGCCCGCTATGTCGCGCCTCCCTGGGGGGGTGAAGGGGCGCGGCACTGCGTCCAGGGTAGGCACGCGAAGCGTTCCCGGGCGACCCCCGAACGGGGGTGCCGGTCACTCGATCGGCGTCGCCCTCGCGGGGGTCAGGCGCGACGAGGGTCGCGACCCGCTCACGCCCGGGCGACGTACTGGAAGCGTCAGACGCCGTGGCCGGGGGAATTGGCGGTGCTGGCCGTTGGTGCCCGAGCAGCGGGCGGCCGTAGATTCCAGCATGGGCCTGGAATGGGAGCAAGTGGTCGTGGACGCCGTGGACCCGGTGATGTTGGGCCGTTGGTGGGCCCACGCGCTCGGATGGGTCGTGGTGAATGACGCGCCGGAGGAGTTCGAAATACGGCCCACCGCGGATCGTCTACCCGGAGTGCTCTTCGAGCCAGTCGGAGAGGCGAAGGGCGGCAAGAACCGTCTCCACTTTGACTTTCGGCCTGACGACCAGCAGGCCGAAGTCGCGCGCCTCTTGGGTCTCGGCGCGCATCATGCCGACGTGGGTCAGGGGCAGCAGACCTGGGTCGTGCTGGCAGATCCCGAAGGAAACGAGTTCTGCGTGCTGTCTGCTCCACGGTCGTAGCCGTCGAGCATCCGGTTCTCTTCTTGCATCTTGCCCGCCAGATTTGGGGAGCGGCGCCTCGCCGTGCACCGGCCGTCGCAGGCCGCGCGGATCGGCGGTGTCCCGCGACATCACACGAGTCGGGCCGACTAGGCTCGGCAACCCACGTGCCGCCGCCCCTGCGCCCGGCCTGGTGGGGCCGTCATGCGGCGGCAAGGCAGCTCCACAGTCAGGAGAGACCAACGGAGCCGCGGCGGGACACCGCACCTTGCCTCGGCCTGTCCACCCGACGCGCCTCGAGCGGCACCTACGCGTGGGCAGCCGTTTCGTCATTGGCCGACGACACCTCGGTCCGACGACTCAACCCACGCCGCACCAGCAGCGCTGCTCCTGCGACGACCGCCAGCAGCAGGAGGACGGCCACCAACAGGACGAGAACGATGAACCACGTGTCCATGCCTGGGGGCACCGTCCCGACCGCGCAGTCGGGTTCGCCCGGTGCGCAACCAGCGATGACAACCCCCAAGAGGTCCATGACCGCGACGGTACTCGCGGCACGTCCATGCGGGCGCGAACGGTGCGGCGCTCCGTGGGTCCGGGCCGCCGTCGACGAACAAGCAGCGGCCGCAGGCGTGTACGCGACTGTCGTTGAGTTGGTGGCGGCTCCATTCAAGGCGACGCGGGTCGGCGAGCCGTCGTAAGGGGACGTCGAGACGACCACATCATGCCGGCTCAGCGTCTCAAACGGCGTGGGACCGCTTCCTAGCGCCCGTGCGAGAACGGCACCTAGATCCGCACGGGCCATGCTTGGGGTGCAGCGGCTCTTGCGCCTACGCACCGACCGCGCTTGATAATCGTCAGGTGGTCGAGACTCCCGAGCTGCTGGTCGCTGACGCGGACGGATGGCGCGTCTGGCTGGCGGCCAACCACGCCACATCACGCGGCGTTCGGCTGGTGCTGACGAAGAAGGGTGTGAGCGATCCAACGGGGCTGACTTACGACGATGCGCTGCCCGAGGCCCTCTGCTATGGCTGGATCGACGGGCATCTGACCCGCCGCGACGATGCCACCTACCGCGTCCGGTTCACACCGCGGCGAGCGCGCAGCTCGTGGTCACAGCGCAACGTCCACATCGCTGAACGGCTTATCGCCGACGGACGGATGCGGCCGGCCGGTTTGGCCGAGGTCCAGCGGGCAAAGGCCGACGGGCGGTGGGAGCGGGCATACGGTGGATCCGCATCCATTGAAGTTCCGGACGACCTGCACGATGCCCTCGCCGCCTCGGCACGCGCACAGGCGACGTGGGACGTGTTGACGCGCACCAACAGGTACGCCGTTCTGTACAGGGTGCACGAGGCCAAGCGCCCAGAGACTCGTGCTCGCCGGATTGCTCACTACGTGGAGATGCTTGCGCGCGGCGACACGCCGCACCCGCAGAAACGGAAGCCCTCATAACCGTCGCGCGCGGGGCCGAGGCTCGCAGCACCTCGTAGTGCGGAGATCCCGAGAAGCGCCGCCACCACGCCGACGGGTGCTATCCAGACGGCGATGGCGCGGGCTTGTGCCGCTCACGTACAGACGAGGCCGAACAGGTTCACGTCCTGTGCCACGTCATGAACACGCCAGGCACCGGGTCGGCGTCGGGCCTCGGGCAGGCGTGTGAGACCTCGATGGTGTCTGGTACTCCGCCGTGCGTGTCGCAAGGGTCAACTCGCGGAGACGAGCGACGCCCTGCCTTGCCGCGTCAAGTAGGGCTACATCGGCAGGGATCGGCGACTTGCTCTGCGCTGATCTTGCCGGATCTGCGACCTGCCGGGTGAGCGAGACCGGGCACTTCGGCTCGACACAGAAGAGCCCGTTCCCCTGCTCAGGCCGGAGCGCGCACGTCGCGGAAGGTAGTCCCGCCGAGCCCCACAGCGACTAGCGCGAAGATCACCGCCGCCAGGACCATGGTTCGGCCGGATTCCCCAGGCATCGGCGAGAATGCCCGCCAGCGGCGCAACTACAACGACGACTGCTCGGTTGAGTGAACGCAGCGTGGTGTTCGTGCGAGCCTGCAGCTCGTCCGGTGTCACCACCTGGCGGTAGCTCATCTGATGGGAGTTGCTCATCCCGAGTGCCAGACCGTAGAGACCCTGCCCGACCATGAGGATGATGAGCGCCGCCGCGGTCCCCAGCCCGCGACCAGCGGACACCATGACGGTCACGCTGAGCGTCGTGACGACGTGGCAGGTAACGATGGTGCGCCCGGTGCCCAACCATCGGCCCACCCGGGTGGTGATAGTCGCGCCGAGCAGGGCGCCGACTCCACTGGCAGCGCCAATGATGCCGAACTCAAATGCCGTGAAAGAGAGCTCGCTCTGTCATTGAGACAGCGTCGGCACCATCGATGCGGGCGTGAGCGTGCTGGAGGTGTTGCGGCTCGACCAACCGCGGCAGGAGTGACACGGCCGCCGCCACGTTGACCACCGAAGCGGTCCCGAGGGCAAGGACAACAAGGAGGAGCGTCGGCATGGAGAGCAGGCCCGTCCACCACAACAGGGGGATAGCCATCAACAGCACCGCCTGAACCAGGTCGGTGCTGATCATGAGAGGGAGGCGGCGCTTGCTGTCGACAACGGCTCCCACGACGAGGCCGAACACCAGATAAGGCAGCCACCGTGCGGCGTTGAGCCAACCGATGTCCGCCGCTGAGCCGTGGAGCGTGATAACCACCATCGTCTGCAGGGCGAATAGGGTGACATAGGTGCCGAACCCGGATACCGCGTCGGCACGCCAGTAGCGCATGAACGGTCCCGACGGGAAGACCGCGATGCTCGCCACAGAAGCGAGTCTTGCATCACCCCGGGATGGTCCGTTGGCCAACAGCTGTTGCCTCAACAGCCGATGCCTGCCGCCGGTTCGACACCCGAGAGGGCGAGTCCCGTCGGCACCTCCGGGTCGACTCCGATCTCAGCGCAAACCGTAGGCAACAAACAATCCGCCAGCGACGGCGACCGCAGACGCGACGGACAACAGGCGCGCAGTCACGGACATCAAGCACGATCTGGACCATTCGCCTGCCAAGCCCGCGCCACCGACACCACTGGCCGACAGGACCGCAGCGCTCTGCTTCAGCTCCATGGTTTGCGCACCACCGGTCCCGCCAGGCGCGAGTCCACGCCTGGCGGGACGCGCATCCACACCAGCCGAAGCGAGCGGCGAACGGCACTACGAGCTAACCCAGCGCGGTGCAGCGGTCGAGGACCTTGACCATCGCACCCTCGCGCAGGAACGGCCGCCACCGACGCGCCACTGCCACCGGTCGGAAGTCGACCCCGTCTGCAGCCCTCAGTCGTTCGAGTTGCTGCGTCAGTGGCCAGGAGTGCCACCCAGCGGGTCGACATGGTCCATGTCGTCCGATGCGGGTCTTGTCCGCGCGGCGGCGGAATGCCACCGGCCCGACCTCGGGGTCGCTGCGCCGCTGCCGCGGGGCGCGAGCGGTGAGCGCGACCAGTGCGGCACTGACCAAAGCAAAGAAGATGAAGTGCGACATGATGGCCGCCTCACGTCGGGCTGTGGACGGGCCAACTCCCGCCAGGGTCCCGCGTGTTCGCCGTCGGATCGCATTGGACCCTCGCCTGGGTCGCCATGGGGTCGTTGTCGCTCAGGGTGTCCCCGAAGGGCGGCAGAGGCCACCCCGACGTGAGTCGAAATGCCTCTGACCTGCGGGCTTTCGAGTCGGGCTGACAGGATTTGAACCTGCGACCGCACTATGTGCGACTCGATCCACCGTGGGTCGATACCTGCCGTGTAGTCGCCGCTGGGCTTCGAGATGCCCACCAACCACCGCAACGAACCACTCTCGGTCACCCCATCATCCTCCCCCAACCAGCGATGCCCACTGCCGGATCCACCGGGATCCGGGCGAGCGCTATCGGTTCGGGTCGGCCCGTCGTCGCTACTCGGCGGCAGCGACCACCAGGTAGCCCTCTTCGTTCGGGCTGTGGGTGCTCCCGGCAACCGTCAGGCCTACCGACCGGAGCTCTGAGATGAGATCGGCGGGCCGGAAGGGCCAAATCGACAGTCGCTCGGAACCGGTCGTAACAGAACCGTCTGCAGCAATCTGGGCGACGGCAATGTCCAGGTGATGCTCGTCTTCCCAGCGATCCTCGATCTGCCAGTTGTAGATCACGACACCATCGACGTCACCACGGCGGACCACTCGGCCGCCGACATCGGTCCGCGAGCCCCGAGCCCGCACGAGCTCCCAATTCCGCGACGTCAACACCAACTGCCCGCCAGGTGCCAGAAGTCCCGCCATCGCTCGCAAGGCGGCAACTCTCTCCGAGGTCCCTTCGGCATGCGCCAGCGAGTTGCCCACGCAGAAGACCAAGGCGAATGTCGAGGGCGCGAAGTAGCTTGCGAGCTCGGACCAGGCGACGACTTGTGCTACGACGGACACGCTATGCACCTCTGCGAGCTCCTTCGTGCGCAGGACCATCCCGGGGCTGGCGTCGGTCGCGTCGACGACCATGCCAAGCTCCGCCAGGCCAGTCGCCAGTTGTCCGGTGCCGCACGCACAGTCCAGGACGCGAGATCCCGTCGGCACAGACCGCGTCACCTCCGCGAAGGCAGCTGCCGCGCCAGAAGGGCTCATCCTGTCTTCAGGTATCAGCCACTCGTAGACGCCGACGAGCGCGCCGTATCCAGACATCGATCCCTCGCTATCGCCGAACCCTCATCGGCCG
Organism: uncultured Actinomycetes bacterium; assembly: GCA_963778785.1. GTDB lineage: Bacteria > Actinomycetota > Actinomycetes > S36-B12 > CAIYMF01 > CAVZVV01. The sequence goes on along the minus strand of CAVZVV010000026.1, from coordinate 212,156 downwards.
GTGCACCCTTCTTAGCTGCAGAGCATGGATCATCAACAGCGCAGCAGGCGACTGATATCCCAACGGCGCCGAGCGCCAAACGGCACCTAGGCGCGGCCGTGTTGCCGCGCGGCCTTCACTTGGCGGTGGTCACCAATCCCGCCGCGTCGACGAGAGTCTTGGCGGTGATGCCCGTGCTGCTCCAGGCAGGACCAACGGCCTTCGAGCCGTTGGGCTGCTCGCTGTAGTTGTCAACCTTGATGGTGAGGACGTCCCCGGTCGGCAGAGCGGCGGCCAGCATCAGCGAGCGTCGACCTGCCTGGCCGTCGTAGACGCGCGACCAGATCCCCAGTGTGGGCGTCTCGGTCAGGGGCGTGCAGGCCCGCCCTGGCGCGTGTCCGCCGTTGTCGAGATTGCAGGACTGACTCCAGGTCACCACGCCGTTCGCCGGATCTGTGTCCATCGTCGCGGCAACGTCGAAACCGCCTGCGCCCTTGATTGTCACGTGTAGGCGGACGGAGCGTGTCAGCGGGCCTTGTCCGACGCCAGTTTCGTCGCTAGATGCGACGGTGACCTTCCCGTTTGCGGCTGAAGCGACCTGTCGGGCCAATGTCTCTAGTTGGGGAAGAGTGAGGCGTGTAGGGGATGAGGTCGTCGCCTGCGGGGCGGGCGAAGGGGACGCGGCCGATGGGCTGCTTGCGGCTGACATGGTGGGTTCGGTCGGTCGACCTTGGCTAGTCAAAGCAAAGGTGGCGACCGCTACGACAGCCGTTGTTGTGGCGACGGTCGCTGCCGTCCGTGCAACTCGACGGCGGTTTCCGGATCGGACTGCGGCGTCCACGTCGTAACGCGCCGCAGGCGCCTGGCCGATAGCCGTCTCCAGCAGGTCCCTCACACTGGTCTCTTTCATGGCGTCCCCAAATCAGCCATCGGCGATGCGTCCACGCCGATATCGGCGAGTGCTGCACGCAGGTTGGACAAGCCCTTGTGGGTCTGGCTCTTCACGGTGCCCGGCGAGCAGCCAAGGATCGCTGCGACGTCCTCCACGGTCTCGTCCTCGAAGAAGCGAAGGACGAGAACGGCACGTTGACGAGGAGGAACCTTCGCGAGAGCGGCGAGCACGTCTGACTCAAGGTCGTCGCTGGACGATGCTGCCGGGCGAGGTTCGGGGAGGACCTCGAGGTTGACCTCGCGACGGCGCCACGGCCGACGCCGTTCGTCGATCAACAAGTTCACAACGACCTTGCGTGCATACGCATCAGGGTCGCCACGCTCAGCGACCCTGTCCCATACGGCAAACACTCGGGCCGTCGCGACTTGCACAAGGTCGTCTGCGAGGAACCAGTCGCCGCACATCAGGAAGGCAGCACGGCGCAGAGCTTCGCGACGAGCGATAGCCCAGGCGCGGAAGTCACGCTCTCGATCCACGCTCACGATTGAGCCTCCCTGGCCGCGACTCCGACACCCACTACACGAAGGCGGACCTGTGCCAGGTTGCCCGAACGAGGTTAACAATCAGCGACACCGGGATGGTCGCCTCACCAGGGTCCGCAGGCGAGCGTAAATGTAGCCGGATATTGCGTTTCCATCGTGGCCTATCCCGGGTCGTGGAGGTGCGGGATCATGCCTGGGTGAAGTGGTCGACGGCGGTGGGGCGTCGCGCAGGGGGACGCCTGCGTCGAGGGCGGCGGTGATGAACGCGTGGCGCAGGGCGTGGCAGCCGACGGGGTGCTCGATGCCGGCCCGCTTTGCGAGTCGGTGCACGATGCGGGAGGCGGCGTTGCGGTCCATTCGGCGCCCGGTGCGGGTGCGCAGCAGCGGCCCGGCGGCCCGATCGGCGGCGGCGAGGTCGAGGGTGCGGGCGACCGGGACCGGCAGCGGGATGAGCGCGGGCTTGTTGCCCTTGCCGATGATGTGCAGGGTCCGGTGCCCCCGCTCGGTGCCCATATCCTCCAAGTCGGCGCTGCAGGCTTCCCCGATGCGTAGCCCGAGTAGGCCGAGCATCGTGATCAGAGCGGCTTCGTCGGGGGTGGAGGCGCGGGCGGTCGCGACCGGGGCGCCGAGCTGCATACGGTCAAGGCCGAGGACCTGCGACTCTTCGGGGACGTGGGGGCGTCGGACGTACTCGGCCGGTGAGCGGTCCACGTAGCCGTCGATGACGGCGAAGCGGTAGTACCCGGCCACGGTCGAGAGCCGCCGGGCGGTGGTAGCCGGTGCGTAGCGGCGCTGTTCCTCCATCCACCGGACGTAGGCCTCAACGTGCGGGCGGGTCATCTCGAACACCTCAGTCCCGCGGGTGGCGCACCACGCGAAGTAGGTCTGCAGGTCCAGGGCATTGGCATCGCGCGTGCGCCCGGAGTAGCGGCCAGGAACCCGGCAGCTGCCAGTTGGACGGGGCCGAACCAGGACATCGGCTCTGGGATCATCACGGTGGCGGACTCGGACATCAGAACCTCCAGAAGAGGGGTGCAGATCCTGACTCGATCGACCGCCGGCCGGGGCAACTCACCCACCCAACGTGTGCAGACGCACCGATATCCGGCATTGGCGATCACTTCATCACCGCTGCATGAGGGCAAAGCCAGCCTTGACAGGGCCTTCCGAGGAGTCAACACTTCACCAGGAGGTGAACTGTTGACTGCGCAAGAGGAGTATGGACCGAAGACGCCGGAACCGCACGAACTCGACGGCGTCTTCAACGCACTCGCGAACGCTCACCGCCGAGAGATCGTTCGCTTCCTCGGGCAGCAGCCTGCCGCGATCCACCACCTCGCCGACATGCGGGAACTGTCGTTGCCAGCGATGAACAAGCACATCGGCGTGCTCGAAGGCGCGGGTCTCATCAAGCGGCACAAGAAGGGACGCACCACCTTTCTGACGCTCGATCCCGCCCCCTTGGCCCTGCTGCAGCAATGGGCAGGCCAGTTCCACACCTACTGGGGCACGGGCGATGGAACGTTCGAGAACTACGACCACTACCTGACCGACACCGCCACAAACGCCCGCGGCTCGGGCCGCAGGAAGGGTCCATCATGAAGAAGTTCGTCGTGCTCACCTACGGCTTCACCACTCCGACCGATGAGGTGAAGCAGGCATGGGGCGCCTGGTTCGCCGCCGTGGGTCCCAACTTGATCGACCCAGGCAGCCCGTTCGGCCGCGGTGTAGAACTCACCAACGACGGTCGAGCCGATCTCAACCTCGACTCGCCATCGCCGCTGGTGGGCTACTGCATTCTCAACGCTGAGGATCTCGAACACGCCGAGTCTCTCGTGGGCTCCATGCCCATCATCGACAGTGTCCGCATCTACGAATCGCACTCCATGTAGATGCGCGCCGATGTGCCTGACTCGGGTCGGTCGTCGCGTTGTCTCCACAGCCTCGACACTATTCATGCATGAGTTACGACCTGGCCGTCTGGGAATGCGAGCGCCCGTCCGACGATGCGACGGCAGGGGCTCAGTACGAATCCACTGATGGACCAGATGGAGTCCGGCGAGCTCGGAGAGCCATCCCCGCGCATCCGTGCGTACGTCGAGGCGCTTCTGGTCCGATGGCCCGATATCGACGAGGCCGAAGACAGCCCCTGGGCCGACAGTCCGCTCCTAACCTCACCGCGTGATCGCGCGCCCCTCGGACTAGCACCGAGGTGCCGATCGCGCTCGCCCGTGGTTGTCCGGGGCTCAGGGGTTTCGGCGAATGCCGCCGCGGGAGCAGGGCGCGGTGCTGGCGAGGTCGGCGGCCTGGCATGCGCCATCGACGAGAGCGCGGGCGCCGAGCCGCTCAGGCAACTCGATGACATAGGCCACGGCGTCATTGCCGGGGCAGGTTGCGGATTGCGGCTGTCCAGGGCTGACGGTGAACGTGACCACACGACGGCGGCTGCGGCGACAGCCCCCACGACGCACCGGACCTGTTCACGGACCTCGAGGCCGGCCGGGAGGTCCTCATCGACGTGCTCGCCAACCCCGGAGCTCCCCGCTCCGCGGTGCAGGCCATCACCGCCGCCCGCACAGCTGTGGAGCCGGCGGCCGGGGGTGCACTCGACGAGACCTGTCTCACATTGCTCACCTGCTCGCGCGGCGCGGCACCGGCAGGGACAGCGGCGAGGCGGCCCGGCCGCCATGGCTGCCCCCGGTTCAGGGGCCGCGGACGTCGAGCTCGCAGTCGACGACGGTCGGCCCTGGGACGGGCACCCGGCGCCCTCGGCAGTGCCGACCGGCCTGCGCGCCGCACGCGCCGCCGAGTGTGAACCGGTGAACCGGCAGCACCGCCATGACCCCGGCTACGGCGCCCCCTCCGCCTACCGGGGGCCGACCCGGTGACCGGTCAGCGGCCGGCCCCTTCGTCGCTATCGTCGTGCTCGTCGCCGCCGTCGTCCTCCACGTCGGCCCCCGGCGTTGCCTGGGTGCGGGGGCGAGGGACTCGAGGATCTGCGCGGTGACGGGGTCGACCTGCTCGTGCGGCTCGATGTGGTGCAGGCGGGTGATGTCGCTGGAGGAATGCCCCAGCATCGACGCGGCGAGCTCGACGCCGCCGGCACGGTCGATGACGGTGGCCGCGGTGCGCCGGAACGCGTGCGGGGTCACCACCTCGAGCCCCGCGGCCTCCAGGATTGCCCGCAGCCGACGGCGCACGTTGTTCGTCGTGAGCGCAGTGCGGTTGCGGGTGCAGAACACCAGGTCCTCCCCGTCGCCCTCGCCGAGCACCGCCAGACGCTCGCGGAGCACCGCCGCGGTGAACGACGGGACCGCCACCGTGCGCACCGACGTCGAAGTCTTGGGGTGGTCCTGCCGGTGAGTGGGCCGCCCCTTGGGGGAGACCACCGTGCCGCACAACCGCACCGTGGCCGGTCCGAACCCAGGTCGACGTCGCAGCGGCGGATCGCCAACACCTCCCCGATCCGCGCCGACGTGCCCACCATGACCTCGATGACCGCCTCGAGCTGGCCGTCCGGCGGCGGTCCGGGCAGACCGGGATCACGCCGCCACGCCGACACGGCCGCACGGATGGCTTGCACGTCGTCCGCTGACAACGCCTTTCGCCCGTGACGGCGGCCGGTGCAGGCGGGACGTCTCGCGCACCGGGTTGCGAGCCATCGCGTCGTAGCGCACCGCCAGGCCCAGAGCCAGCCCGAGGATGACCTTGGGCTGCTTGGCCGTCGAGTACGACTTCGCCCGCTGCATCTTGAGGAACCGGTCCACCCTGCTCACCGTGATCTCGCGCAACCGCAGCCCCTCGAACGCCGGCCGGACGAGCCCGAGCATGTTGCGCTCGTAGAGGTCCCGCGTCGAGGGCGCCAACCTTCCCTCCAGATCGAGGTCGGCCAGCGCCATCAGGTCCGACACCGCGAACCGCAGGTGCCGCCCCACCTTGATCGCACGCGGCCCCTTGCCCGCCACCCGCCAGTCGTAGATCGTCGTCACCGACACGCCCAGGTAGTCCGCGACCGCGTCGATGCTCAGCAGCGGCTCGAGCGCCGCCGTACCAGAGTCGTCCGAGAAGGTGCCCACACTCCGGAGTGCGCAGCCAACGGGCAGAATCCCCGGCCCAGCCGGCAACGATCCGAGCCATCACCCTCGACACAGCGCCGCCCACGGGGGCACCGGAGGGTTTATGGCCTGTTTGTGGCCACCCGATCAAATCCCTACCTGCTTTCGGCCCCGGAATCCCTTTGATTCCGGGGCCGAATGGTCGGGCTGACAGGATTTGAACCTGCGACCCCTTGACCCCCAGTCAAGTGCGCTACCAAGCTGCGCCACAGCCCGTCGCTCGCTCGCTCGAGCCCGACGTACCTTACCCCACCGTGGCCCCCCGCCCCACGCCGGACCGCCCGTCGCGCGATGTCAGCGACGACCGCCGTGGCGCTTCTCCCGCACCCGCAAGTTGATCCGGATCGGCGATCCGATGAAGCCGAACTCCTCGCGCAGCCTGCGCTCGATGAACCTGCGGTAGCCCGGCTCGAGGAACCCGGAGGTGAACAGCACGAACGTGGGCGGGCGCACCGCCGCCTGGGTGGCGAACAGGATCCGGGGCTGCTTGCCCCCACGCACCGGGTGGGGATGCGCGGCCACGAGCTCGCCGAGGAACGCGTTGATGCGGCCGGTCGCGATGCGTGTCTCCCACCCGGCCAGCGCCGCCTCGATCGCCGGCACGAGCTTGGTCACGGCCCGGCCCGTGCGGGCCGAGACGTTGACCCGCGGCGCCCATGCCACCTGCTGCAGGTCGCGCTCGATCTCGCGCTCGAGGTAGTAGCGGCGCTCCTCGTCGACGAGGTCCCACTTGTTGTACGCCAGGACGAGCGCGCGCCCGGACTCCACGACCATCGACAGGATCCGCTGGTCCTGCTCTGCGACGGGAGCGCCCGCGTCGAGCAGCACCACGGCCACCTCGGTCTTCTCGATCGCGCCCCGGGTGCGAAGCACCGCGTAGTACTCGTGGCCCGAGGCCTCGTCGTAGCGCTTGCGGATGCCCGCGGTGTCGACGAACCGCCAGGTCGTGCCGTCGATCTCGACGAGCTCGTCGACCGGGTCGACGGTGGTGCCCGCGACGTCGTCGACGACGACCCGCGCCTCGCCGGCGAGCTGGTTGAGCAGGCTCGACTTGCCGACGTTCGGCTTGCCCACGAGTGCGATCCGCCGGGGTCCGCGGGGCCGCCCCGGACCCTCCACGGCGTCGGGGAGCGCCGCGAGGATCGCGTCGAGCAGCTCGCCGGAGCCACGGCCGTGCAGCGCGGACACGGCGTACGGCTCCCCCAGTCCGAGGTTCCACATGGCCATCGCGTCGGCCTCGGTGGCGGCGTCGTCCACCTTGTTCGCGGCGAGCACGACCGGCTTCCGCGAGCGGCGCAGGACCTGCACGACCGCCTCGTCCTCGTCCAGCGAGCCGACGCGGGCGTCGACGACGAGCACGACGACGTCGGCCATGGACACCGCGAACTCCGCCTGCTGCGCGACCGCGGCGGCCATGCCCACCGCATCCCGCTCGTAGCCGCCGGTGTCGAGCAGCGTGAACCGGCGTCCGGACCACTCCGCGTCGTACGACACGCGGTCCCGGGTGACGCCGGGCACGTCCTCCACGACGGCCTCGCGTCGCCCGATGATCCGGTTCACCAGCGTCGACTTGCCCACGTTGGGGCGGCCGACGATCGCGACCACCGGAAACGCCTCCTCGAACTCGTCGTCGAGCCACACGTCGAGGTCGTCGCCGAACTCCTCATGCGCGAGCGCCTCGGCGCTGGAGGGATCGTCGACGTCCGCGTCGTCGACGGCCTCGACCCAGACCACCTCGTCGTGGTCCCAACCCTCCTCGGGCTCCCAGCCGTCCGCGGCGTCGACGACGACGACCTCGTCCGGGTCGTTCGCATCGCGTCGGTCGGGGCTCATCGGTGCTCCAAGGTGCTGGGGTGGTGGTGCGGAAGGGTGATCCCGGTCCGGGCGACGCAGGTGGCCACGTGGTCGTGGAGGTGCTGGCGGACCTGCTCGGCGCACCACGCCGCGCCCGCCCGGGGTGGGAGGCCGGCAGGCGGCGAGGGCAGCGCCATCACCTCTCCGAACACGACGGCCACCTCCGCCCGCCACCGTGGCACCGACTGCAGCACGCCCGAGCCCGTCCTGGTCCCGAGGATCGCGGCGGGGACCACGGGAACCCGGGGGCGGCGCAGGACGAGGTAGCCGACGAGATCGTCGACGTCGGCCGCGTCGCCGGCGCCGACGTGGCGCTCGGGGAACACGGCCACCGCGCGGTGCTCGTCGAGGGCCGACAGGACCGTGCGCGCCGCGACCTGGTCGGGCTCCAAGCCGGTCGTCGGCACGCCGCCCAGGGCGTCGAGGGTCCCCCGCAGCGGCGCGACCGTGGCCACGTCACGCTCGAGCACGTGCAGCGGACGCGGCGTGGCCGCGACCAGCACGGTGGCGTCGACGGCGCTCGGGTGGTTCGCGACCACGAGCAGCGCGCCCCACGCCGGCACCCTGTCAGTGCCAGTCAGCCGCATCCGCAGCGACGCCCGGGCCGCGAGGTGCGCCAGGTTGCGGCGGGTGGCGACCCGGTGCTCGGGCGGCAGCCCGCTCGGCCCGAGCGGACCCACGTCGACGGCCGGCGCCCTCACGTCCGGCCCGCGGGAACGGCCAGCGCGACGACGGCGTCGATGACCTCGTCCAGCGTGAGGAACGTGGCATCGACCTCGACCGCCCCGTCCGCACGCTGCAGCGGGGAGACGGCACGACCTGCGTCGTGGGCGTCGCGGCGCGCGAGGCTCGCGGCGGTGCTGGCGGCCGCGGCGTCGGCCGCGACCTCGGGGTCGGCTGCCCCCGCGCGCACGGCGTCCTCGAGGGCGCGGCGCCGCGCCCGCTCGGTCTCCGATGCGACCAGGAACACCTTGACGTCGGCCCCGGGCAGCACCACTCCCCCGATGTCGCGGCCCTCGACGACGATGCCCACCCCCTCGGCGACGGCGCGCGCCGCGACGGCCCGCTGCAGCTCCACCATCCGGGCCCGCACCTCCGGCACGGCCGCCACCGCTGACACTGCAGCCGTGACCTCGGGTCCCCGGATCGCCTCGGACACGTCGATGCCGTCGCACCAGATGGCCGGTGCGAGCGGATCGGTCGTCGACTCGATCAGCGGCTCGCCCGACCGCCCGGCTACGGCGGGCTGGTCGCTCACGTCGATCCCGTGCTGGAGCATCCAGAGGGTGGCGGCCCGGTACATCGCGCCGGTGTCGAGGTAGCGCAGGCCCAGACGGGCGGCGACGCCGCGCGAGGTGCTCGACTTGCCCGAGCCGCTGGGGCCGTCGATCGCGATGACGATCGCGCGGCCGGGCTCCAGGTTCACTGCGCAAGGGTACCCTCCGGGCGGCCCCCGCTCAGGCCCGCACAGTCCAGCCGTCGACCTCGAGCGCCTGCACGAGCGTGGCCGCCGCCTGGGGCACGACGGAGATCTCGACCACTGCGGCGAGGCGGCCGAGGGTGTGCTCGATCCGCACGTCCTCGATGCTCACGCCCGCCTCGCCTGCCACGGCGAAGAGCCGGCCGAGCTGTCCTGGCCGGTCGGCGATGACGACGGGGACGACCGCGTACTCGGCTCGGGCCAGGCCGCCGTGCTTGGCCGGCACCTTCGAGCGGCCCTCGTTGCCCCTGCGCAGCAGCGCCTCGACCGCGTCGAGCCAGGCCGCGTCGTCGTCGGGTCGGTCCGAGCCCAGGGCCCGCTGGTCGGCGACGGTGCGCAGCGACCGCCGGATCCGCTCGAGGTCTGCCGCGAGCGCGTCCAGCACGTCGGCCACCGGGCCCGCGTTGGCGCCGAGGATGTCGGTCCACAGCTCGGGGTCCGACGCGGCGACCCGCGTGACGTCGCGCAGACCCTGCCCCGAGATCGCGACGTCGGAGTCGTCAGCGTCGGCGAGCCGGGCAGCGAGCAGCGACGCCAGCACCTGCGGGGTGTGGCTCGTCAGCGCCACGGCGCGGTCGTGCGCTGCAGGGTCGACCTCCACCGGGATGGCGCCGCACAGCTCGACGAGCGACCGCACGGCGCCCACCCGGGCGGGGTCGGAGGCGGGCGTGGGGGTGATCACCCACACCCGGTCGGCCAGAGGTCGCCCCGGGCGGCGTGCGGCCCCGAGACCTCCCGGCCGGCGAGCGGGTGGCCGCCGACGTACCGAGCCAGGTCGGCCCCTGCACGCTCGAGCCGCGCGAGCGGGCCGGCCTTGATGCTGGCGACGTCGGTGACGGTGGCATCCGGATGTGCCGCGAGCTGCACGCAGGACGGCATCCGCCACCGCAGCCGGAGGTACCGCCACGACCACGAGCACCGCGCCGGTGCCGGAGCGGATCCGGTCGGCCTGCACCCCGCGCGGCGGCGGCGGCCAGCGTCGCCGGGTCGCGGTCGTCCAGCGTGACCTCGACACCCCGCGCCCTGAGGGCAAGGGCGACCGACGTGCCGATGAGACCGGTGCCGACGACGTGGACGGCGCCGACCAGCGGGTTCACTGCGCGATATCCCGGCGGAGCACCTCGGCGCCGCGCAGATAGACGTGCTGCACCTCGGCCCTCGTGCGGTCGGTCTCGACGTGTGCCATGACGCGCACCACCCGATCCAGGGCGCCGGTCACGTCGATCTCCTGCGCGCACATCAGCGGGACGTCGCCGAACCCCGCCTCGCGCGCGGCTGCCGCCGGGAAGGCGCAGCGCAGGTCGGGCGTCGACGTGAGGATCACCGAGACGACGTCATCGGTGGTGAGCCCGTTGCGCTCGAGGATCGCCCCGAGGAGCTCCACCACGGCGTCGGTCATCTCGGCGGGATCGTCGGCCGACAGCCTGGTGGCTCCCCGCACGCCCCGCAGCCTCATCGAACCCCTCCTGACCCGCGGTCACGTCCCAGCGACGCGGAGCCAGCCTACCGAGGCTCCTCAGAGGCCGACCGCGGCGTACAGCGAGCCGACCTCCGTGGTGCCGAGGGTGCGCATCCGCCCGACCCGCAGGTCTCCGAGCGGCACGGGACCCACCTTGACCCGCACGAGCTCCTGCACCGGGAAGCCGGCCGCCTCGAAGAGCCTGCGCACGATCCGGTGACGTCCTTCGTGGAGCACCACCTCGACCGTGGCCTGATTCCCGACCGACGCGACGATGCGGAACGAGTCGACCTTCGCCGGGCCGTCGTCGAGCTCGATTCCTTCGCGCAGCCGTCGGCCGAGGTCGCGCGGCACGGGTCCCTGCACCAGCACGAGGTACGACTTCGGGACGCCGTACGCGGGGTGCGCCAACCGGTTGGCCAGCTCGCCGTCGTTCGTCAGCAGCAGGAGGCCCTCGGTGTCGGCGTCGAGCCGGCCGACGTGGAAGAGCCGCTCGGTGCGGTCGGCGACGTAGTCGCCCACGCACGGGCGTCCCCGGGCGTCGGTCATCGTCGAGAGCACCCCGTAGGGCTTGTTGAGCGCGATGACGACGAGCCCCGGAGCAGTAGGGATCCGGAGGCCGTCGACCAGCACCACGGCCGTCCGCGGGTCGATGCGCATGCCCTGCACCCGCACGCGGACGCCGTCGACCTCAACCCGTCCGGCCTCGATCATCTCTTCGCAGGCGCGACGGCTGCCCAGGCCCGCGGACGCCAGCACCTTCTGCAGCCGGACGCCCTCGTCCGCGCTGCCGGCCTGCTTCGCTGCCTTGGCCACCATCGCTACACCGCCGCCGAGTCGGCGATCTCATCGAGCACCGACAGGTCGGGGATGTGCTCAGCCAGCGGTGGTAGCTCGTCCAGGCCACGCAGACCGAGCCGCTCGAGGAAGTACGAGGTGGTGCGGTACAGGATCGCGCCGGACTCGGGTTCGTGGCCCGACTCCTCGATGAGCCCGCGGGCGACGAGGGTGCGGACGACCCCGTCGACGTTCACGCCCCGCACGGCGGAGATGCGGGCGCGGCTCACGGGCTGCCGGTAGGCCACCACGGCGAGGGTCTCGAGCGACGCCTGGGTGAGCCGGGCCTGCTGGCCGTCGAGCACGAACCGCTCGACGACGACCGCGCAGTCGTCGCGGGTGTAGTAGCGCCATCCGCCTGCCACCTCGCGCAGATCGAACCCCCGGCCCTCCGCTGCGTAGTCCTCCGAGAGACCGGCGAGGATGGCGGCCACCTCCGGCTCGGGCCGCCGCACGACCTGAGCGAGCGTCGTGGCGTCGATCGGCTCGTCGGCGAGCAGCAGGATCGCCTCGAGGGCGCCCGCCACGCTGGGGGCGCCTAGCTCGTCGGCCTCCGCGTCGCCGCCACCCTCGGTGACCGGGTCGCCCACGTCCACGAGGCTGTCGCCGCCGTCGACGGGCGCGACCTCCCCGGCGCCGGACGCCGCGTGGGTGTCGCTCATGCCTGCTCCTCCTGCTCGGCGGTGCGGGGCGCCTCGCCGGTACCCTCGTCGGCCTCGTGGTCGTCCACGTCGTCCTGGGCGCCGGGAGACTCCGCGTCGTGACCGGCGTGGTCGCCCTCGGACGTCACCACCGTCGCGTCTACCGGGTCGTCGACATCCTCGACGTCGGGCCTGCTGGCCTCCCGGCGTCGCTCCTCGTCGTCGAACTCGTCGTCGAGATCGACCTCGCCCTCGTCCGCACCGGTCCAGCGCACGTGCAGGTCGGCGAGCGGAGACTCCTGCTCGAACGCCACCGACCCGTCGCGGAACAGCTCGAGCAGCCCAAGGAAGCGAGCCACGATCAGGAGCGTCGTGTCGCAGTCGGCCACGAGCGAGCCGAAGGTGAGGGACCGCGTGCGCCGCAGCCGTTCGACGAGGACCGCCGCCTGCTCGCGGACGCTCACCCGGGGTGCGTGCACGTGGGCCACAGAGAGGACCGGCGCCTCCTTGGGCGCGAGGGCACCCCCGGCGAGGGCGGCGAACTGCTCGGGTCCGATCCCGAGCAGCACCTCGGGCAGCAGCGAGGCGAAGCGGGGTTCGAGGCCCACCGCCCGCGGACGTCGCCGCGCCTCCCGCGCCATCCTCGCGGCGAGCAACGCGGCCACCTCCTTGTACGCGCGGTACTGAAGGAGCCGGGCGAACAGCACGTCGCGGGCCTCGAGCCGCGCGAGATCGTCCTCGTCCTCGACCTCGCCGCTGGGTAGCAGCCGGGCAGTCTTGAGGTCGAGCAACGTGGCCGCCACGAGCAGGAACTCAGTGGTCTCGTCGAGGTCCCACGACGGGCCCTGGGCCCGGATGTACGCCACGAAGTCGTCGGTGACCTGGTGCAACGACAGCTCGGTGACCTCGAGCTTGTGCTTGGAGATCAGCTGCAGCAGCAGGTCGAAGGGGCCCTCGAACTCGTCGAGCCTGACTCGGAAGCCGTGGTCGTCGCTCCCCATCGAGGCCGACGCGCCACCCGCCGGGTCGAGCCCCGCCTCGGGGGCGAGGTCGGGGGCGGTCACGGCGTCGGGCACGGGCGACACGGTAGCCCAGGGGGGCGCCGGACCGGGCATACGGCGGCCGGGAGCGCCGGGGCTGGGGGCGGGGTCCTCAGGGCCGCTGGGACCCGCCAGCCGCCGGGCCCAGGCTCGGCATCGTGGGGTGATGACCGCCGTGACGCACCCGCTCGGCGTCGGGCCTGGCCGAGGGGGCAGGTCCGGCCCCGTCGACCCGGTCGGAACCGGCGGCCGGGGCGGCCTCGCCGGCCGGGGCCGCAGTCGGCTCCCCTGGCGCCTCCTGGCCCGGCATCGGCTCGGCGCCCAGCCGGCCGAGCAGCTCGCGGGCGAGCTGCCGGTAGGACTCGGCTCCCGGGCTGGACGGCGCGTACTCCGTGATCGGCACCCGGGCCACCGTGGCGTCGGGGAACTTGATCGTCGGGGTGATGACCGTGTGGAAGACGTCGTCGCCGAAAGCCTCCACGACGCGGGCGAGTGCCTCGCGGTGGTGGAGGGTGCGGGCGTTGTACATCGTGGCGAGGATGCCGTCGATCTGGAGCCGCGGGTTGATGCGGTCCTGCACCTTGCCGATGGTCTCGACGAGCAGGGCCATGCCGCGCAGCGCGAAGTACTCGCACGACATCGGGATGACGACGCCGTCGGAGGCGGCGAGGGCATTGACGGTGAGCAGTCCGAGGGAGGGCTGGCAGTCGATGAGGACGAAGTCGTAGCGGTCGAGCACCGGAGCTATCGCCCGTGCGAGTACCTGCTCGCGGGCGACCTCGTTGACCAGCGCGACCTCGGCGGCCGACAGGTCGATGTTGGCCGGGAGCAGGTCCATCCCCGGCACGTTCGTCTCGAGCACCAGATCGTCGGCGGTGACGTTGCGGTCGACGAGCAGGTTGTACACGGTGAGATCGAGCTCGTGCGGCTGGAAGCCCACCCCAGCGGTGAGGGCGCCCTGCGGGTCGAAGTCGAGCAGCAGCACGCGCCGGCCGTACTCGGCCAGCGCCGCACCGAGGTTGATGGTGCTGGTGGTCTTGCCCACCCCGCCCTTCTGGTTGCACAGGGCGATGACCCGAGCCGGTCCGTGGCTCAGCGGCGGCGCAGGCACGGGAAAGACGACCACCGGCCGTCCGGTGGGGCCGAGCTTGGGGTCGCCGCTGGCCATCGTCTCCTGCACCCCGTCGTCTGAAGTGGATCGAGTCAGTCGATGCTCGCCCGGAGGGGTCCGGGCCACGTCACAGTGTCACCCATCTGCGCGGCGACACTACGGGGTGGCCTCCGAGCGCGACAAGGTACCCCCGGCCCGCAGGGCCCGCGGGTGGGCGGTGGCGTACACCTCGCGTAGCCGGTCCACGGTGACGAGCGTGTAGATCTGCGTCGTCGTCACCGACGCGTGCCCGAGCAGCTCCTGCACGACGCGCACGTCAGCGCCCCCATCGAGGAGGTGGGTGGCGAAGGAGTGGCGCAGGGTGTGCGGGGACACGTGCTCGGCCAGCCTCGCGCGGCCCGCGGCCGCCTGCAGCACGGCCCAGGCGCTCTGACGCGACAGCGGACCGCCCCGGCTGTTCAGGAAGAGGGTGGGCGTCCCGCGCCCGCGGCGCACGAGGTCGGGTCGCACCCGCACGAGGTACGCGCCGACCGCCTCGCGTGCCGGGCGCCCCAGCGGTACGAGACGCTGCTTGCCACCCTTTCCCTTCAGCAGCACCGTGCCGGTGTCGAGGTCGAGGTCGTCGACGGCCAGGCCCACGGCCTCGGAGATCCGGGCGCCGCTGCCGTACAGCACCTCCAGCAGGGCGCGGTCGCGAACCGCGAGAGGGGCGTCGGCCGAGCCTGGCGATCCGGGCGCCGGACCGGCGCCGTCGAGCAGCGCCTCCACCGATGACAGCGGGATCGCCTTGGGCAACCTCCGCGGGGGCGCCGGCGGACGTACCTCGCGGCCCGGGTCTGTCGGCGTCAGACCCTCCTTGAGGGCGAACTTGTGGAAGCCGCGGACCGCCACGACCGCACGCCCGGCGGACGAGGCCGCCAGCGCGGCTCCGCCGTCGCTCCCCTGCCGCAGGGCCACGAGGAAGTCGCCCACGAGGGCTTCGTCCACCTGCTCGGGGGCCAGCACGCCGATCGAGCGGCAGTAGGCGGCGTAACGAGCCAGGTCGCGCCGGTACGCGGCCAGCGAGTTGGGCGCCAGGCCCCGCTCGACGGCGAGATGGTCCAGGTACCCGCACACGGCATCGTCGAGCCCCGACGCCGTCGGTGGCGCAGGCGCCGGTGTCTCACGCGCCTCGCTCGTCACGGCCCGACCTTACCTGACATAACGACTCAGACAGCCCGCGCTGGACGGGGTCGGGCTGCCACGGCAGTCAAGACGGCGGCCCCTCGGACCACCGGTCCACGGGGCCGCCCGCCGGCGGGATCGACTCAGGCGAGTACGTCCGCCAACGACGCGTGCGGCAGGCCGAAGGCCTCGGCGACCGCGCCGTACGTGATCTGCCCCGCGTGCGTGTTCAGGCCGAGGGCGAGCGCGTGGTCGTCGCGGCAGGCCTGGGCCCAGCCCTTGTCGGCGAGCGCGACGGCGTACGGGCAGCGTCACGTTCGTGAGGGCGTAGGTGGAGGTGTTCGGCACGGCGCCGGGCATGTTCGCCACGCAGTAGAACACCGAGTTGTGCACGGTGTAGGTGGGGTCTGCGTGGGTGGTCGGCCGCGAGTCCTCGAAGCAGCCGCCCTGGTCGATCGCGATGTCGACCAGCACCGAGCCGGGCTTCATCCGCGAGACCAGGTCGTTGGTGATGAGCTTGGGCGCCTTCGCCCCCGGCACGAGCACCGCGCCGATGACCATGTCGGCGTCGAGCACGGCGCGTTCGATCTCGTACTGGTTCGACGCGATCGTCTGCATGTGGCCCTGGTAGATGGCGTCCATCTGGCGGAGTCGGGCGATGTTGAGGTCGAGCAGCAGCACCTCTGCCTGCATGCCCAGGGCGATGGCCGCGGCGTTCTGGCCGGACACGCCCGCCCCGAGCACCACGACCTTCGCCGCGTAGACGCCCGAGACCCCGCCCATGAGGACCCCCCGGCCGCCCTGCGCGCGCATGAGCGCGTGCGCGCCCACCTGCGGGGCAAGCCGGCCGGCCACCTCCGACATCGGCGCCAGCAGCGGAAGCGAGCGGTCGGGCAGCTCGACGGTCTCGTAGGCGATGCCGGTGACTCCGGAGCTCAGCAGAGCGTCGGTGCAGTCGCGCGCCGCGGCTAGGTGCAGGTAGGTGAAGAGGGTCTGGCCCTTGCGCATGCGGTGGTACTCCTCCGCGATCGGCTCCTTCACCTTCAGGATCAGTTCGCCCGTGCCCCAGACGTCGTCCGCCGTCGGCGAGGATCGTGGCGCCCGCGGCCACGTACTCGTCGTTGCTGATGGACGAGCCGACGCCGGCGTCCTGCTCGACGAACACCTCGTGCCCGTGCCGGGTCAGCTCGAAGACGCCCGCGGGCGTGATCGCGACGCGGTACTCGTGGTTCTTGACCTCGCGGGGGATGCCGACCTTCACGTGAGTGGCCCTTCGGACCTCGCGGCGCCGACCTCGAGCCGGCACGGGAACGCAGCCGTCGGGCACAAGCCCGACGTGCCCAGATTAGGGATGCGCCCCTCGGGCGAGGCCCGACGTTCTGGTAGCGCCGGGTGCCCTCACCCGACGGTGTGTCAGGGGTGCTGGCGGGCCCGGGCGGCGGTGTCCCGCGCGGCTACCCGCTCGCGCAGCGGCCACGGTTCGTCGGCCGGGCGCAGCGTGCGCCACCCGTCCGCCCGTGCCGCCCAGGCCGCGAGGATGCCGACCACGGCGGTGGGGTTCTGGAGAGACCCGGACAGCACCAGGTCGCGCGCGTCGTCGAGACCCACCCAGGCCCGGGGCAGGTGGCGCTCCTCGGCCTCGCCCGTGCGCTCGCGCCCCCCGGCGAGGGGGTGCAGGCCGCGCGCGAGGAAACACCGGAACGTCTCCGACGAGCCGCCAGGAGAATTCGTGAAGTCGACCAGGACGTGCCAGTCATCGGCCTCGATGCCGGCCTCCTCGCGCAGCTCGCGCCGCGCGGTCAGTTCGGGTGGCTCCCCCGAGACATCCAGCAGCCCGGCCGGAGGCTCGAACAGGAACCGGCCCACGGGGTGCCGGTACTGACGTACCAGCAGGACGCGGTCTTGGCTGTCGATCGCCAGCACGCCGACGGCGCCGGGATGCACGAGCACGTCGCGCACCACCCGGTGCCCGTCGACGTCGACGGTGTCGGATCGTACCGACCACACCGCGCCGTCGAACCGGCTGACGACGTCGAGCACGGGCTGGTCGGCGTCGGCGTCGGCGACCGCGCCGGTCCACTGCTCGTCCGACGGGAGGTCGATCACCTGTCGGTCACTGGTGGCTGGCGGTGGCCGGCTCGTGGGCGCCCCGGCGCGCCAGCGCAGCACCGACGAGCCCCGCGAACAGTGGGTGCGCCCGCGTCGGCCGCGAGCGGAACTCGGGGTGGGCCTGCGTGCCGACGTAGTACGGGTGCGACTCGCGCGGGAGCTCGACGTACTCCACGAGGCGACCGTCCGGCGACGTGCCGGAGAAGACGAGGCCGGCCCCCTCGAGCTGGCTGCGGTACGCGTTGCTCACCTCGTATCGGTGCCGGTGGCGCTCGTCGACGTAGGGCTCGCCGTACGCCTCGCGCACCAGGCTGCCCTCGGCGAGCTTCGCTGGGTAGAGCCCCAGTCGCATCGTGCCCCCCATGTCGCGCTCGCCTGCGACGACGTCGCGCTGGTCGGCCATCGTCGCGATCACGGCGTGCGCCGTGCCCTCGTCGAACTCCGCGGAGTTCGCACCCTCGAGACCGGCCACCGTGCGGGCGTACTCGATCACCATGCACTGCAGGCCCAGGCACAGACCGAGCGTGGGGATGCCGTTCTCCCGCGCGAAGCGCAGGGCTCCGAGCTTGCCCTCGATCCCGCGCACCCCGAAGCCGCCCGGGACGCAGACCGCGTCGACGTCGCCCAGCTGCTCGGCGGCACCCTCGAGCGTGGTGCAGTCGTCGGACGTGACCCACCGGATGGTCACCCTCGTGTCGTGGGCGAAGCCGCCGGCGCGCAAGGCCTCCGTGACCGACAGGTACGCGTCGGGCAGGTCGACGTACTTGCCGACGAGCGCGACGGTGACCTCGTGCGCGGGCTGGTGCACCACCCGGAGTAGCTGGTCCCAGTCGCGCCAGTCGACGTCGCGGAAGGGCAGCCCGAGACGCCGCACGACGTAGGCGTCGAGACCCTCGCTGTGCAGCACGCGCGGGATGTCGTAGATGCTCGGTGCGTCGACCGCAGCGACCACGGCCTCTTCGTCGACGTCGCACATCAGCGAGATCTTGCGCTTGATGCCCTGCGGCACGGCCCGGTCGGCGCGCAGGACCAGCGCATCGGGCTGGATGCCGATGCTGCGCAGCGCGGCGACGGAGTGCTGGGTCGGCTTGGTCTTCTGCTCGCCGGAAGGACCGATGTACGGCAGCAACGACACGTGCAGGAAGAACACGTTGTCCCGGCCCACGTCGTGGCGCACCTGGCGCGCGGCCTCGAGGAACGGCAGCGACTCGATGTCGCCCACCGTTCCGCCGATCTCGGTGATCACCAGGTCGACCTCCGGACCGGCCATCGCACGGACCCGAGCCTTGATCTCGTTCGTGATGTGCGGGATGACCTGCACGGTGTCGCCGAGGTACTCGCCGCGGCGCTCCTTGGCGATCACCTGCGAGTACACCTGACCGGTGGTCACGTTCGCCGAACGCACGAGGTTGGTGTCGAGGAAGCGCTCGTAGTGGCCGATGTCCAGGTCGGTCTCCGCGCCGTCGTCGGTGACGAACACCTCGCCGTGCTGGAAGGGGTTCATCGTGCCGGGGTCGACGTTGAGGTAGGGGTCGAGCTTTTGCATCGTCACCCGCAGGCCGCGCGACTTCAGCAGCGTGCCGAGGCTCGAGGCCGTGAGGCCCTTGCCCAGCGAGGAGGCGACGCCTCCGGTCACGAACAGGTGCTTCGTGGGCTGCCGAGCGGCCATGGATTCTCCCGTGGGCATCGTGTGCGGCGGGAGCACCCGCCTGTCCACGGGAGTTCAGGGTATCAAGCCCGCGGGGCTGCTCGGGGCGCGCGACCCGCCGAGGTCGCGCCTCCGCCCGTCAGCGGCGCGCCATCTCGGCCCGGAAGGGGTCCAGACCCATGGGGCCGAGCGCCAACGCCTTCATGTGCCAGGCCTTCAGGTCGAACCCGGCCCCGGCCCGGGCCCGCGCCGCCTCGCGCACCTCGAGCCAGGCCCGCTCGCCGACCTTGTACGAGATCGCCTGCCCGGGAAGCCCCAGGTACCGCACGACCTCGCTGCGCGCGAAGTCGGGCTCGAGCAGGGCCCGCTCGACAAGGAAGGTCATCGCAGACTCCTCGTCGATGGGGCGCCCGGAGAACTCGCCCTGACCCTCGGGGAAGGCCAGCCCGAGGTGCATCCCGATGTCGACGACGACCCGCGCGGCCCGCAGCGCCTGCGCCGACAGGAAGCCCATCTCCTCGGCCGGGTCGGCGAAGTACCCGAGCTCGTCCATGAGCCGCTCGGCGTAGAGCGCCCACCCCTCCCCATAGCCCGAGGTCCAGCCGACGGTGCGCTGGAACCGGGAGAGCCGTTCGCGCTCGAGGATCGTCGTGGCGCACTGGAGGTGGTGGCCGGGCACAGCCTCGTGGTACCAGACGGACACCAACCACCATCGGGGGAAGCGGGTGCGCCCCAAGGTGGCGTACCAGGTGGTCCCGGGCCGCGCGAGGTCCTCGCTCGGCGGCACGTAGTACGGCGCGGCTGACGACCCCTCGGCCGCCAGCCGGACGTCGCAGGTGCGGATGCGGGGGTCGATGTCGAAGTGCTCTCCGTCCATGGCCGCCGTCGTGCGCTCGGTGAGGTCCGAGAGGAACGTCAGCAGCGCCTCGGTTCCCTCGACCGCGTAGCGCTCATCCGTGTCGAGCAGCGCTTTGACCTCGGCGATCGAGGCCCCCGGCTGGAGGCGCTCGGCGGCGCTGCGCATCCGGGACGTGATGGCGTCGAGGTCGGCGACGCCCCAGCGCCACGTCTCGAGCAGGTCGAGGTCGGAACCGTTCCAGGCTCGGGCGAGCAGCGCGTACCGGGCGGCACCCACCCCGTCGGCCGACCCGGCGAGGGGCGCATACCTGGTGCGCAGCCAGTCGGCCGCATCGGCGTAGGCGCGTTCGGCGAGGGCGGCCGCCTCGACCACCGACCCAGGCTCCTCGCCGGTCGGGACGTCGTGCGCCGTGGCCCAGGCCGTGAACCAGCCCCCGCCGGCGGTCAAACCCGCGAAGGCGTCGAGCTGATCGGCCACGGCCTCGGCCTGGCGCCGAGCCGCGACGACGCCCGCGGACACGCCCTCCTCGAGCGCGGCGCGCCAGGAGTCGAGCGCCGCGGGGACGGCGAGCAGCCGGGTGCGGGCAGCGGTCCGCGACGCGTCATCGTCGACCAGCATGAGGTCGAACGCCTGGCGCACGGCGTGCGGGGGGCAGGCCAGCACGTTCAGGTCGCGCAGGCCCTCGCCGGCCTCGTGCAGGGCGAGTGCCGTTCCGAGCCGCTCGGTCATGACGGCCGCAGCCACGCGGTCGTCGTCGGTGGCCGGCTCGAGCACGGCAAGGCGCTCGAGGGTAGAGCGGGCCAGGTCGGCGCGCCGCTCGAGGCCCGCGGGGCTGTAGTCGGGCAGGGCGTGGTCGGAACCTGCGACGCCCAGCTGCGTTCCGAGAACCGGGTCGAGGACCGCGAGCGCCGCGACGTATTCGTCGGCGAGGGCGAAGACGCCGGACGCGGCCTGCTGGATCATCCCGCTACCTTCTTCCGTCCTGATGTCGGGCGCACGCCGGGTGCCTGCGCGCCCCTGGTCCTCGTCGTCGCCACGGACGCCGACGCGGCCACGGCTGCGAGCTCGAGCAGCTCGCGGGCGTGCGCGGCCCCGCTGTCGGACCCCTCGAGGCCCGCCAGCATGCGGGTGAGCTCGCGCACGCGGTCGTCGCCGACGACCTCGCCCACGCCGGCCGAGGTGACCGAGCCGTCGTCGGACTTGCGCACGACGAGGTGACGATCGGCGAAGGCCGCGACCTGGGGCAGGTGCGTGACGACGACGACCTGCGACGTCCGGGCGAGCCGGGCCAGCCGCCGGCCGACCTCCACTGCAGCCCGGCCTCCGATCCCCGCGTCGACCTCGTCGAACACGAACGTGGGCACCGGGTCGGCCCCCGCCAGGGCCACCTCGAGGGCCAGCATCACCCGGGAGAGCTCGCCGCCCGAGGCGCCCCGCGCGACCGGCCGGAGCTCGGCCCCGGGGTGCGGGGCCAGCAGGATCTCGACCTCGTCGACGCCAGATGCTCCTGGCTCGCAGCGCACCTCGTGTCCGTCTGGCCCCTCGACCGCCAGCCACCCCTCGGCGGCGTCCAGGAGGGAGACCACGACCTCGACCACCGCGTCGGGCATTGCCAGATGGACGAGCTCGGCGGTGACTGCTCCGCCGAGGCGCGACGCGGCCTCGACGCGCGCTGCGTGCAGGGCCGCGGCGTCGCCCTGCAGCACGGCTCGCATCGTCGCGCGCTCCTGGCCGAGGGCCACGATCCGCTCGTCGGTGCCCTCGAGGGACAGGAGGCGCTCGGCCGCCTGCCGCGCCCAGTCGATCACCTCGCCGGTGGACTCCCCGTACTTGCGGAGCAGCGCGGCGATCGCCGCACGTCGGTGCTCGACGGCATCCTGCCGGGCGGGGTCGGCCTCGACCGACGCCTCGTAGGACGCCAGATCCGCCGCGATGTCGGCCACCACGCCCGTCACGTCGGCCAGCCGGTCGGACGCCTCGCCCAGCACCGGGTCGTGCTCGCGCACGGCGTCGAGGGTTCGGCGGGCCGACGCGAGCAGGCCCAGCACGTCGCCGGAGTCGTCCTCGGCATCGGCGGCCAGCGCCGTACGCGCGCGGTAAGCGCCCGCGAGCAGCCCCTCGGCGTGCGAGAGCCGGTCGCTCTCTCGGGCCAGGTGCACCTCCTCCCCCGGCTCGGGCGCCACGGCGGCGATCTCGTCGAGCCCGAAGCGCAGGAGGTCGGCCTCGCGAGCGCGCTCGCGGGCCTTGGACGACAAGGTGGCGAGCTCGGCCTCGACGCCCCGCAGGGCGGCGTAGCCGGACCGGTAGCGGTCGCGGAGCTCGAGCAGGCCCGGACCGCCGAAGCGGTCGAGCAGGTCGCGCTGGTGCGCAGGACTCGCGAGGTGCCGCTGGTCCGACTGCCCATGGACCGCGACGAGGTCCGCGCCCAGGTCGGCGAGCGTCGCGGCCGGCACCGGACGACCGCCCAGGAAGGCACGGCTGCGTCCCTCGGCGCTGACGGTGCGCCCGAGGAGGAGGGCGCCGTCGTCGAGCTCACCCCCAGCCTCGAGGGCGCGCGCGCGGGCGGCCTCGCCCGCCGGCGTCGCACCGAGCGCCCACCGGGCGTCGGCCTCGGCCCGGGGCGCGCCGCGGCGCACCGCCCCGGCGTCTGCCTTGGCCCCGAGGACGAGGCCCAGCCCCGTGAGCACCATGGTCTTGCCCGCACCCGTCTCGCCCGTGACCGCCGTGAGGCCCGGGTGCAGCTCGAGCACGGCCTCGTCGATGACGCCGAGGCCCCTGATCCGAAGCTCCTCGATCACTGGCCCGTGCCCCGCCACCCGTTGACCGGTAGCCCGAACTTCGCGACGAGCCGGTCGGTGAACGCCGTGGGGTGCAGCCGGGCGAGCAGCACCGCCTCCCCCGAGCGCCGGACCTCGACGCGAGACCCGGCCGGAAGCTCGACCGTGCGGCGTCCGTCGCACCACATCACGGCCGCCGAGCCAGGCACCACCTCCACCGCCACCACTCCGTCGGGTGACACGACGACGGGCCGCGCGAAGAGCGCGTGGGCGCTGATCGGCACGACGACGAGCGCCTCCACCTCGGGCCACACGACCGGGCCCCCTGCGCTGAACGCGTAGGCGGTGGAGCCCGTCGGCGTCGCGACGATCACGCCGTCGGCGCCCCACCGGGACAGCGGCCGGCGGTCGATCTCGACCACGAGCTCGAGCATGCGCTCGCTGGCGGCCTTCTCGACGCTCGCCTCGTTCAGCGCCCAGGTGCGCGCCACCTCGCTGCCGTCGCGGCGCACGACGACGTCGAGGACGAGGCGGCGCTCCACCGACCAGCGCCGCTGCACGACGGCCTCGACGACGGTGACGAGGTCCTCTCGGTCGACCTCGGCGAGGAAGCCCACGTGTCCGAGGTTGACCCCGAGCACGGGCACCTGGTGGCCGCGGACGAGCTCGCAGGCCCGCAGGATGGTGCCGTCGCCGCCCAGGACGACGGCGATCTCGCAGCCGTCTGCGGCCGCCGGGTCGGCGGGGTCGATGGGCACGAGCGCCGGCGAGCCCAGCGCCTCGGCCTCGTCCGCCGGCGTGCGTACCTGAAGCCCGGCTGCCACCAGCGCCTCGACGACGCCGCCGGCCAGCGTGCGGGCGTCGGCCCGACCCGTGTGCGTGACGAGCAGGACGGCTCGTTGGCTGGTCACTCGGGCCCCTCCTCCACCGCGACGAGGATCGCCCCCGGGTCGGGTCCGGGTGCCTCTCGCCGCATCCACAGGAAGTACTCGACGTTCCCGCTCGGGCCGGGCAGGGGGCTGGCGACCACGCCCGCGGTGCCCCAGCCGAGACTCGCGGCGGCCTCGGCCACCCGCAGCACGGACTGGGCCCGCAGCGCCGGGTCGCGGACCACTCCGCCGGATCCGACCCGTTCTCGCCCCACCTCGAACTGGGGCTTCACCATGAGGACCAGGTCGGCGGACGGGTCGGCGCAGCGGTCGAGAGCCGGCAGCACCAGCACCAGAGAGATGAACGAGAGGTCGCCGACGATGAGGTCGGGGCGCCCGACGAGGTCGTCGGGCTGCAGGTCGCGGATGTTGAGCCGCTCGCGGACGTCGACACGCGCGTCGGTGCGCAGCGGCCAGGCCAGCTGCCCGTATCCGACGTCGACGGCGACCACCGACGCGACGCCGCGTTCCAGCAGCACCTGCGTGAACCCCCCGGTGGACGCACCCGCATCGAGCGCCCGGCGCCCCGCCACCGCGAGGCCGAGGGGCTCGAACGCGTCGAGCGCCCCGATCAGCTTGTGGGCGCCGCGCGACACGTAGGCGTCGTCGGTTGCCGTTTCGCGCACGACGAGCGCGGCTGACTCCTCGACCTGCGTGGCCGCCTTGGAAGCCACCGTGCCGGCCACGCTCACGCGGCCGTCCTCGATGAGTCGCTGGGCCGCGTCGCGCGAGCGCGCGAGCCCGCGGCGCACCAGCTCGGCATCCAATCGTCTGCGTGCCACGCCATCGCTCCGGCCGGCCGTCCGCTAGCGCTCGACGCCGAGGTCGGACAGCGCCTCGTGCAGGCGGCGATGCAGGTCCTCGAACACGCCCACGTGGTCTGCCGTCGGCGAGGCGGCCAGCTCGTCGAGCCGGGCGACGGCGTCGTCGACGCGGGGCTCGCCCGTCGGCTCGAACGGCACGACCGTGAGGTGGTCGCCCGGGTGCTCCTGGTCCGACCCGTCCGCGAGGGCGTCGATGGGGTCTCGCCCATCGACGACGTCTCGCGGGTCGGCGCCCTGGTGCTCCTGCGCTTGCTCGCCGGGGAGCTCGATGCCGGGTCCATCGCCCACGTGTCCGGAGGCGGAACCGCCCGCTGAGGCCGACGGAGGGCTCCCAGCGGTGCCGCGCTCGGCCTCGTCCAGCTCGACGAGGTCGGCCTCCGCGCTCTCGGCCCCCTCGGACCACGCCTCGTCCTCGGACCAGGCGTCCTCCTCGTCCGACCCGAACGCCCCGTACTCGCTCATTCCTGGGCCCTCCCACCCTCGTCGCCGGCACCGGTGGCGTCGGCCGCTTGGCCGTCGGTCGCACCGCCGTCGGTGACGCTCGCATCGGTGACGCCCACGTCGGTAGCGCTCGCGTCGGTAGCGCTCGTGTCGGTCGCACCACCGTCGGTGACGCTCGCGTCGGTAGCGCCGGTTTCGGTGGCCGAGTCGCCGCGGGAGGGGGCGGGGTCCTTGGCTGTGGCAGCTCGGCGCGCGGGCGCCGCGGCGGGACGGGACGCCCCACCAGACCGCTTCGCCCGGGTGGGGGTGCGGGCATCCGCGAGCTGCTTCTCGAGGCGCTCCACGTGGCGGCGTACGGCGGCAAGCTCCTCCTCGCGGACGAACCCGAGCCGCCCGACCGCGCGGTCGACCTCCGTCCGCACCAGCCCCACGATCAGCTCGCTGTTCTGCTTGCTGTTGGCCACGACGTCTCCGGCCATGTCCTGCACCCGACCGGGCAGGGAAGCCTCTGGATCATCGTGGAACAGGCCGGTGACGCCGTTCCACGCGTTGCGGACGCCCGCCTCGGCCAGCCCCGTGGCAACCGCGGCGTACCCGCGGACGGTCTCGAGCACCTCTGCCTCCCACGGCGCGAAGATGTGCCGCGAGCACGGAGGCGCTGCAGGCTCGTGCTCGCCGGTCGAGGTCTCACCGTACCGTGCGGGCCGGACGCCCCCGGCGCCCCGTGCGGTACCGTCACGGGGTCCCCCGCAGCAGGAGGAAACGGCGCGTCCATGGCCAGCCTGGAGCAGTGCCGAGCCGCCATCGACGAGCTCGGCGAACGCCTCTCGCGCGTCGATGCGGCGGCCCGCGCGGAGCACATCCCCGACCGAACGCTGGCCTGTACCGTGCTCGACCTCGACGTCACGTTCACCGGCCGGCTGCACCAGGGCGACCTCGTGGACATCACGACGGACCCCGCCGCTCCTGCCCAGATCCGGCTGGTCGTCAGCAGCGACGACCTCATGGACCTCGTCGACGGCCGTCTCTCGTTCGCCCACGCCTGGTCGAGCGGGCGGCTCCACCTCGACGCCTCCTTGCGCGACCTTCTTCGGCTACGAGCGCTGCGGTAGCGCGGGGCGGCTTCCCCCACGGGACGACGGGCGCTCCACGGGAGCCAGGCCCAGGGCGGCTTCGGCCCCGGCCAGCAGCTGCTCCCGGTCGGGCGCGGTATCGCCCAGCGCCCAGCAGGCTGGCGCCATCGTCCGGAGGCCGTCCACGGGTCTGGGACCCCGTTCGGTGACCACGAGCCTGCCGCCATCGGCGACGACTTCCCAGCCACCGCAGCGCCACGAGGTTCCGACCTCCGAGAGCTGTGGGTACTCCTCGCGCAGCACTCCTAGGTCGTCGCCGACATAGTCGGGGCGGCGGTGCGGCGGCGCCGCCAGCAGGTCGGCAGCCGACGTCACCCCGGTCAGGACGAGAAGGCTGGGGAGCCCGGCCGTGCGGGCGCCCTCGATGTCGGTGTCGAGCCGGTCTCCCACCACCAGCGGACGAGTGGCCCCCAACCGTCGGACCGACTCGTCCATCAGCGGGCGCTCGGGCTTGCCCGCCACCACGGGAGCGCGACCGGTCGCGGTGGCTACCGCGGCCACGAGCGTGCCGTTCCCGGGGGCGATGCCGAGCGCGGTCGGGATCGTCAGGTCCGTGTTCGTCGCCACCCAGGGGACCCCGCGGCCCACCGCATAGGCGCCTTCGGCCAGAGCCCGCCACCCGATCTCGGGAGCGAAGCCCTGCAGCACAGCGGCGGGGTCGTCGGCGGCGGTGTCGACCGGGACGAGCCCCTCGTCCTGGAGCGCCGCTCGGATTCCGGCGCCGCCCACCACCAGCACACGGGCGCCCGCCGGGAGGCGTTCACGCAGCAGGCGCGCACCCGCCTGGGCACTGGTCACGACGTCGTGGTCGTCCACGTCGAGACCGAAGGACCGCAGCTGGTCGGCCACCTCGGCGGGCGTACGGCTCGCGTTGTTTGTCACGTATCCGAGCCGGACCGGACCGCCCGCCACGGCCGTGAGCGTCTCGACCGCGTGCGGAACGGCATCTAGCCCCCGGTAGACGACCCCGTCGAGGTCGAGCAGGAGCACATCGAAGAGGGCGACGAGCGCGGCACTCACCGCTCCTCCCCGTCCGGGGGCGCCGGCGCAGGAGGCGCCGCCGATTCGGCACCCACGCCGTCGTGCGGGGCCGCGGTGACCGGGCCAGAAGCCTCGTTGTTCATCGGCAGGCCCGCAGACCCGCCGCCGGAGGGCGGCCACGTGGGGACGCCGTCGACCCCGCGGCGCGCCCGCAGGGTGGCCCGCACCTGGCCCAGGGCGCGACCGTACTCGTCCCGGTCGGGCCGCATCGCGCAGGCCAGGGCAAGGTGCTCGGCGGCGCTGGGGAGATCGCCGAGCCGCCAGTGGCTGAGTCCGAGCCCGAAATGGGCGTAGTCGTCGTCGGGTGCCATGTCGATGAGCTGCCCGAACGCTTCGGCAGCCCGCTGAAACTGCCTGGAGTCGAACCGCGCCCGGGCCAGCGACTCCCAGCCCGCACGCGACGTCGCATCGACCGCGACGACGTGCGCGAGCAGTTCGGACGCCGCGGTCGCCTCCCCCGCCTCGAGCAACGCGCAGCCGCGCCGGTACCAGTCGTACGGCTCTCCGGCCGGTTGCCCCGGACCGCTCATCGCCCCATCGTGGCACGAGCGCCCGGAGCCCGGCAGGAGGGGCGCCCGCCCCGGCACCGGGTGTGCTCACGGGCGCGCCCGACGGAATGAGCGCACGACGGAAGCCGCCTCGACCTCGTAACGCGACGCCGGCCCGTGGGCGTCGCGCCAGAACCGGCGGCGTAGAGCGCCCGAGACCTCGACCACCTCGCCTGCCCGGGCCGCGACGAGCCGGCGTCGGACCGCCGCCCGGCGAGCCACCACGTCGATGGTGTCGATCCGCACTCGTCCGGGCGACTCCTCTAGGCGGCCGACGACGAGCCGGCACACCACGATGGCGTCGCCACTTGGCAGCTCCCGCACCTCGGGTGCGGCAGCCAGCCGACCCCGCAGCCGCACCTCGTTCACGTCCGCGCTTCGGTCGCCCGGTACGTCTTTGCTGGACATCGCTCCCCCTACCTCCTGTCCGCCGCGCCCCCGGCGGACGGGCCTGGAGCCCTACGATGAACGAGCCGGGACGGGCGTGCGGGAAGGACGTGGTGTGCTGTGGACGAGGCGGCCAAGAGCCCGCCTGGGGACGACATTGCCGCCCTCATCACCCCTCTGGGCCACGACGTGTTCGAGATCGACACGCTCATGGGCGGCTATCGGGGCATCACGGCGGGCTACCTGATCCGAGGCGACCGTCCGGTCCTGGTCGAGACGGGCACCGCACTGAGCACGCCGGTGGTCGTCGCGGCCCTCGACCACCTCGGGGTGGGCGCCCAGGACCTGGGGGCCGTGGTCGTCACCCATATCCACCTCGACCACGCCGGGGGCGTGGGCGACGTCGCTGCCGCCTTCCCCGAGGCCGAGGTGGTCGTCCACGCCCGTGGCGCCCGGCACCTCGCCGATCCCACCCGGCTGATGTCGTCAGCCCGGATGGTCTTCGGCGACGCGATGGACTCCCTCTTCGGGCCCCTGCTGCCCGTGCCCGAGGAACGCCTCGACGTCGTCGAGCAGCATGGATGGATCGACCTCGGCGGCGGCCGGCGGCTGGAGGCGTTCCACTCTCCCGGCCATGCCTCGCACCACCTCGGTCTGATCGATACCGTCTCGGGCGACCTCTACACCGGCGACGCCGCCGGCATCTACGTGCCAGAGACAGCCGACGTGAGACCTGCCACGCCGCCACCTGACTTCGACCTCGGCCTGGCCTTGGCGTCCCTCGCGACGTTCCGCGACGCAGCCCCGACCCGTCTGCTGTTCTCGCACTATGGTCCGGTCGACGACGTCGATGACGTCCTCGCCCGCTCCGAGGATGAGCTGCGGCTGTGGGTACGCGTCGTCGCGGAGGCACGGGAAGGTGGCGCCGACGTCGACCACGCCGTAGCCCTGGTCTCCGATCGGATGGCGACCCACCAGCCGCGCTACTACGACAACGCTGCCGTCACGGAGAAGTTCGAGGCGCTCAGCAGCACCCGGGCGAACGTCCAGGGGATCATGCGGTGGCTCGACCGCGATACCACGACCTAGCCCGATCCGAGCCCTGTCGCTTGATGGGACGGCCCGTGCTTAGGCGCCACATCGGTGCCGCCCATGTCTGCCTCGGTCCCCTCGCCCCTCACCGCGGCGGCGTCGCCGGGCTCGTGGTCGCCGGGCTCGTCGTCCTCCTCCTCGGTCAGGAAGACGATCCCCTCGATCTCCGCGAGCCGATCCGCCGCATCCGTCACGCCCTCGTCGTCGCCGTCGGCGGCGCGGGCGAACCACGTGCGGGCCTCGTCTGTACGGCCGACGGCGAGAAGCGCGTCTGCGTAGGCGTACCGCAGCCTGGCCACCCACGGGGCGGTCGAGCGGGACGACAGGTCCTTGCACTGCAGCGTGATGACCGCTGCGTCGGGCTGCCCCATGTCCGTCCGCGCCCCCGCCGCGACGATCCGCATCTCCGCCTGCCCCGCCTGGTCGAGCTTCCCGGCGGCCAGGGAGCCAGCCATCTCGAGCGCCTTGTGGGGTCGCCCGAGGCCACGCTCACAATCAGCCATCACCGCGAGATAGGCCGTCGACCCGCTCATCCGCGCATGCGCGCGCAGCTCCGAGAGCGCCTCTGAGTACCGCTCGGTG
Organism: uncultured Actinomycetes bacterium; assembly: GCA_963778785.1. Taxonomy (GTDB): domain Bacteria; phylum Actinomycetota; class Actinomycetes; order S36-B12; family CAIYMF01; genus CAVZVV01. The sequence goes on along the minus strand of CAVZVV010000026.1, from coordinate 182,672 downwards.
GCGTACGCCGCCAACCCGGCGGTCTCCCGGGCGACAGCCACCCGGGAGGCACGTTCGCGTACGGCGCGGGCGTGCTCGTACGCCCGTTCGGGATCGGTGTCCTCGAGCAGTCCGACCATCACGAGGTGCCGGGCCACGGTCGTTGCCAACTCGAGCGGGAGGGTCTTGAGCTCCGCCCGTACCTCGCGGTCCAGCTCGCGGCCGGTCACGGTGTCGTCGACCGGTGGCCACGGGTGACGCTCGGCGCGCACACCACCGCGGCGGTCGTCGGAGTCGTCACCCGCATAGCCCGTGCCGCGGCCCCTCGGGCCGGAGCCCACAGCAACCCGGCGTGAAGCTCCGCGCGAATCCTCCCGACGAGTCCCCCCGTTCGAACGCGCCGACGGACCTGCGCCGCGAAAGCCCGTCGACGGCGTCCTGGACGACCCGCCGCGGTCTTCCCGGCCGCGGGAATCAGACCGGGACGCCCCGCTCCCCGGCGGGAACGAGCCGGAGCCACGCTCGCCGCCCGCTCCCCTCGCGCCAGTGCCGCCGCGCGCCCCGGAACTCCTGGACGGGCCGGAGCCCGTGGGCTTGTCGCCATACCGCGAGCCGCCCGAGGCGGACCGCTTGGCCCCTCCATCGCTAGCACGGGTTCCGCCGGCAGATCCGGACCTCTTGGCGGGCTTGTCGCCATACCGCGAGCCGCCCGAGGACCCAAACCTGCCTGCAGGCTTGTCGCCATACCGCGAGCCGCCCGCTCTCGGGCTTCCCGAGGCCGACCTGCCCGGACGTGGTTTGCCCGAGGACGTGCCACCGGCGGAGGGCTTCCCCGAGGACTCCACCGCCGGTCGCTGCCGGCCGCCGGGACCGCGGTCGGCGTGCGGCTTTCCGGACGCAGACGAGTTCGGCCGCGGCTTGCCCGTCGTCGAACCCGGCGATCTGGGCTTGCCCGACGACGAGCCGCCGGAGTGCGGCTTCCCGGAGGAGGAAGAGCCGCCGGAGTACGGCTTCCCGGACGAGGTGGCGCTCCTCTGACGAGACTGCCCTGTGGACGTACCCCCGGCCGAGGGCTTGCGCGCAGCGCCGCTGCTAGCCCGGGACTTGCCCGTGGGCGCGGCCCTGCCCGCGCGGGGACGCGACGTGCTTCCACCAGCGGACGGATTCGACCCCCCCGTGCGAGGCTTTCCTGCAGCCGAGCCCTCAGGCTCGCTCGACGTGCCCGCCATCGGTGCCTCCTGGGATAAATGAGAAAGGCCGCCCCCTGGGGGCGGCCCTCTCGAAAGAATGTCCGGCTGTGTCCTACTCTCCCACCCGGTCCCCCGGGCAGTACCATCGGCGCTGAAGGGCTTAGCTTCCGGGTTCGGAATGGGACCGGGCGTTCCCTCCTCGCTATAACCGCCGAAACTCTATGAGTTATCGGCACCTCACCCCAACCACACCCCGCGAGGTGGGCTCGGGATCCTCGGCCGTTCACTCGGGAACCGCACAGTGGACGCGTAGCATCTTTGTAGGACAAGTCCTCGGCCTATTAGTACCGGTCAGCTCCACACCTTGCGGTGCTTCCACTTCCGGCCTATCAACCCGATCGTCTAGCTCGGGGGCCTTACCAGGTTAACCCTGTGGGAGACCTCATCTCGAAGCGAGCTTCCCGCTTAGATGCTTTCAGCGGTTATCCCTTCCGAACGTAGCTAACCAGCCGTGCCCCTGGCAGAACAACTGGCACACCAGAGGTTCGTCCGTCCCGGTCCTCTCGTACTAGGGACAGCCCTTCTCAAGACTCCTACGCGCGCGGCGGATAGGGACCGAACTGTCTCACGACGTTCTAAACCCAGCTCGCGTACCGCTTTAATGGGCGAACAGCCCAACCCTTGGGACCTACTCCAGCCCCAGGATGCGACGAGCCGACATCGAGGTGCCAAACCTTGCCGTCGATATGGACTCTTGGGCAAGATCAGCCTGTTATCCCCGGGGTACCTTTTATCCGTTGAGCGACGGCGCTTCCACAAGCCACCGCCGGATCACTAGTCCCGACTTTCGTCCCTGCTCGACCCGTCGGTCTCACAGTCAAGCTCCCTTGTGCACTTGCACTCGACACCTGATTGCCAACCAGGCTGAGGGAACCTTTGGGCGCCTCCGTTACATTTTAGGAGGCAACCGCCCCAGTTAAACTACCCACCAGGCACTGTCCCTGATCCGGATCACGGATCGAGGTTAGACATCCAATACGACCAGAGTGGTATTTCAACGTTGACTCCACACGAACTGGCGTCCGTGCTTCAAAGTCTCCCACCTATCCTACACAAGCCGAATCGAACACCAATACCAAGCTATAGTAAAGGTCCCGGGGTCTTTCCGTCCTGCCGCGCGTAACGAGCATCTTTACTCGTAGTGCAATTTCGCCGAGTCCGCGGTTGAGACAGCGTGGAAGTCGTTACGCCATTCGTGCAGGTCGGAACTTACCCGACAAGGAATTTCGCTACCTTAGGATGGTTATAGTTACCACCGCCGTTTACTGGCGCTTAAGTTCTCAGCTTCGACCCGAAGGTCTAACCGGTCCCCTTAACGTTCCAGCACCGGGCAGGCGTCAGTCCATATACTGCGTCTTGCGACTTTGCATGGACCTGTGTTTTTAGTAAACAGTCGCTTCCACCTGGTCTCTGCGGCCACAGCCGGCTTCGGGAGCAAGTCCCTACACCAGCCCTGGCCCCCCTTCTCCCGAAGTTACGGGGGCAATTTGCCGAGTTCCTTAACCACGGTTCACTCGATCGCCTTGGTATTCTCTACCTGACCACCTGTGTCGGTTTGGGGTACGGGCGGCTATGTCACTCACTAGAGGCTTTTCTCGGCAGCATAGGATTACCCACTTCGCCTCAATCGGCTCGGCGTCAGATCTCAGGCTAGTGAGACGCGGATTTGCCTACGTCTCGCCCTACATCCTTACCCCGGGACTACCATCGCCCGGGATGGGCTACCTTCCTGCGTCACCCCATCGTTTGCCTACTACTGGTTCGGGTCGCGCGCTCCGCTGCTCTGCCCGAAGGCTTCACAGTTTCATGCGCTTAGCATCACCAGGGTCAGCATGGGCGCAACATTGCCGGTACGGGAATATCAACCCGTTGTCCATCGACTACGCCTGTCGGCCTCGCCTTAGGTCCCGACTTACCCAGGGCGGATTAGCCTGGCCCTGGAACCCTTGGTCATTCGGCGGACGGGTTTCTCACCCGTCTTTCGCTACTCATGCCTGCATTCTCACTCGTGTGGCCTCCACGGCTGGGTTACCCCGCCGCTTCGCCGGCCACACGACGCTCCCCTACCCATCCGCGCGCCTGGATGCTTGCGCACCTGGCTATCAGCGCGAATGCCACAGCTTCGGCGGTATACTTGAGCCCCGCTACATTGTCGGCGCGGAATCACTTGACCAGTGAGCTATTACGCACTCTTTAAAGGGTGGCTGCTTCTAAGCCAACCTCCTGGTTGTCTGTGCGACTCCACATCCTTTCCCACTTAGCATACGCTTAGGGGCCTTAGCTGGTGGTCTGGGCTGTTTCCCTCTCGACTACGGAGCTTATCCCCCGCAGTCTCACTGCTGCGCTCTCACTTACCGGCATTCGGAGTTTGGTTGATTTCGGTAAGCTTGTAGGCCCCCTAGACCATCCAGTGCTCTACCTCCGGCAAGAAACACGCAACGCTGCACCTAAATGCATTTCGGGGAGAACCAGCTATCACGAAGTTTGATTGGCCTTTCACCCCTACCCACAGGTCATCCCCCCAGTTTTCAACCTAGGTGGGTTCGGTCCTCCACGACGTCTTACCGTCGCTTCAACCTGCCCATGGGTAGATCACTTCGCTTCGGGTCTAGGGCGTGCGACTAATGTCGCCCTTATCGGACTCGCTTTCGCTACGGCTGCCCCTCACGGGTTAACCTCGCCACACACCACTAACTCGCAGGCTCATTCTTCAAAAGGCACGCGGTCACGGAGACTCCGAAGAGTCAAGACGCTCCCACGGCTTGTAAGCACACGGTTTCAGGTACTATTTCACTCCCCTCCCGGGGTACTTTTCACCTTTCCCTCACGGTACTTGTCCGCTATCGGTCACCAGGTAGTATTTAGGCTTAGCGGGTGGTCCCGCCAGATTCACACGGGATTTCTCGGGCCCCGTGCTACTTGGGATGCAATTCGGGAGTCTATGACATTTCGACTACAGGGGTGTTACCTTCTGTGCCGGCCCTTTCGCATGGCCTTCGTCTATGACATAGATTTTTGACTCCCTGAGAACCCGCCAGAGTTCTCAGAACTGTCCCACAACCCCAACGCTGCAACGTCTGGCGACTATCACGCAGCGATGGTTTGGCCTCTTCCGCTTTCGCTCGCCACTACTCACGGAATCACTGTTGTTTTCTCTTCCTGTGGGTACTGAGATGTTTCACTTCCCCACGTTCCCTCCGCACGCCCTATGTGTTCAGGCGCGGGTGACTGGGCTTTCCCCCAGCCGGGTTTCCCCATTCGGACATCCCCGGATCACAGCTCGGTTGGCAGCTCCCCGAGGCTTATCGCAGCCTCCTACGTCCTTCTTCGGCTCCTGGTGCCAAGGCATCCACCGTGTGCTCTTAATAACTTGACCACAAAGATGAAGATGCTCGCGTCCACTGTGCAGTTCTCAAGGTACGGGCGGTGCCCATCCACGCGCCGACGCCTAACCGCATGAGCGGCGGTACATCGACAGGATGGTCCCGAATGCCAGCCCCGGAGGGCCGGCCCGAAGGTGATCGCCTCAGCGACCGCACCTTCAGGACCCAACAGCGTGCCGTGGTCGACCGTGAGCGATCTCAAGTTTCCACGCCCGAAGGCAGTACTTCCTGATCACATTCGCGGCCGACCCAGTCAATGTTCCACTCCGTTGAGCCACCTCCACGAGGCATACGCCCGTGGCAGGTGCCTGGACGAGAATCCGTAGACCCTCGCCAGATGCTCCTTAGAAAGGAGGTGATCCAGCCGCACCTTCCGGTACGGCTACCTTGTTACGACTTCGTCCCAATCGCCAGTCCCACCTTCGACGGCTCCCTCCCTAAGGTTGGGCCACCGGCTTCGGGTGTTACCGACTTTCGTGACGTGACGGGCGGTGTGTACAAGGCCCGGGAACGTATTCACCGCAGCGTTGCTGATCTGCGATTACTAGCGACTCCGACTTCATGGGGTCGAGTTGCAGACCCCAATCCGAACTGAGACCGGCTTTTTGGGATTCGCTCCACCTTGCGGTATCGCAGCCCATTGTACCGGCCATTGTAGCATGCGTGCAGCCCTGGACATAAGGGGCATGATGACTTGACGTCATCCCCACCTTCCTCCGAGTTGACCCCGGCAGTCTCCTATGAGTCCCCGACATTACTCGCTGGCAACATAGGACGAGGGTTGCGCTCGTTGCGGGACTTAACCCAACATCTCACGACACGAGCTGACGACAGCCATGCACCACCTGTATAGGACCCTTGCGGACCTCATATCTCTATGAGATTTCCCTATATGTCAAGCCCAGGTAAGGTTCTTCGCGTTGCATCGAATTAAGCCGCATGCTCCGCCGCTTGTGCGGGCCCCCGTCAATTCCTTTGAGTTTTAGCCTTGCGGCCGTACTCCCCAGGCGGGGTGCTTAATGCGTTAGCTGCGGCACGGAGAACGTGGAAGGTTCCCCACACCTAGCACCCACCGTTTACGGCGTGGACTACCAGGGTATCTAATCCTGTTCGCTCCCCACGCTTTCGCTCCTCAGTGTCAGGAATGGCCCAGAAACCCGCCTTCGCCACCGGTGTTCCTCCTGATATCTGCGCATTTCACCGCTACACCAGGAATTCCAGTTTCCCCTGCCATCCTCTAGCCTGCCCGTATCGAATGCAGGCCCGGGGTTGAGCCCCGGGTTTTCACATCCGACGCGGCAGGCCACCTACGAGCTCTTTACGCCCAATAAATCCGGACAACGCTTGCACCCTACGTATTACCGCGGCTGCTGGCACGTAGTTAGCCGGTGCTTCTTCTGCAGGTACCGTCACTTTCGCTTCGTCCCTGCTGAAAGAGGTTTACAACCCGAAGGCCGTCGTCCCTCACGCGGCGTCGCTGCGTCAGGCTTTCGCCCATTGCGCAATATTCCCCACTGCTGCCTCCCGTAGGAGTCTGGGCCGTGTCTCAGTCCCAGTGTGGCCGGTCGCCCTCTCAGGCCGGCTACCCGTCGTCGCCTTGGTGGGCCGTTACCCCACCAACAAGCTGATAGGCCGCGGGCCCATCCCTGACCAAAATTCTTTCCACCACCATCGGATGCCCGAAGTGGTCGTATCCGGTATTAGCACCTCTTTCGAGGAGTTATCCCAGAGTCAGGGGCAGGTTGCCCACGTGTTACTCACCCGTTCGCCACTGATCCCCAGGGCAAGCCCTGGTTCACCGTTCGACTTGCATGTGTTAAGCACGCCGCCAGCGTTCGTCCTGAGCCAGGATCAAACTCTCCGTGAATGTATGTGTGTTCTTCACGAGAGATATCGTGATCTTGGCGGAAACGAGCTAGCTGTAAAAGCTGCTTCGTCATTCGCCTCAAAGAAATTCCGCCGACGTGGGTCGTCGAGTGACGACGCCAGCCGGACGGGGTTCGGCATTGACTGTGTGGCACGCTGTTGAGTTCTCAAGGTACGGGCGCGCACCGTCACGAACCCTTGCGGGCCGTGTGCGGGGCGACTTCTCAATCTACCGGGATCGGATCCGCGGGTCAAATCGCGGACGTCCCGCCCGAGCGCGGTCGTGAACCCCCGCGTGCGAGAGCCGTCGGACCTTTGCCGGGAGCCGCCCCGGGACCGGCCAGCCGGAGTGATCCGGTGTCCGTTCCTCCCTGCCGGGCGACAGGACAGGACATTACGCGGCAGGCACATCGGGGTCAAATCACCCCTCGGTGACCTGCGTCACGAGCCTGTCCACACCCTCGACGTTGTGGCGAAACGTGCTGCGGCGCAGCACATGTCGACTGGTGTCGAGCCCGTCACGAGGCTCGCTCGACCCCCGCGACGTGTCGCTTGCCGCGCCGGAGCACCAACCATCGCCCGTGCACGAGATGGTGGGCCGACACGGAGGCCTCGTCGTCCGAGACCCGTTCGTTATTGAGGTAGGCCCCGCCCTCGGCGATGGTTCGGCGGGCAGCGGCTTTGCTGGGCACGAGTCCGGACAGCACGAGCAGGTCGACGACGGGGACCGTGGCCCCCTCCCCCAGCGCGTCGGGAGCCAGCCTGGCCCCGCCCGCCTCCCGGAGTGCGGCCGTCAAGGTTGCCTCGGGGAGTGCGTCGAGGCCCCCGCGGCCGAACAGCGCGGCAGCGGCCGCTTGGGCTCCGTGGGCCTCCGCGGCGCCATGCACGAGGGTGGTCAGCTCGACGGCGAGAGCGCGCTGGGCCTCGCGGGCCGCGGGCCGTTCGAGCGCGGCCGCCTCGAGCTCCTCGATCTCGGCGTGGCTGCGGGACGAGAACGTGCGCAGCAAGGCCGCGACGTCGCGGTCGTCGGCGTTGACCCAGAACTGGAAGAACGCGTAGGGGGACGTGAGATCGGGGTCGAGCCACACGGTCGCCGGACTCGGTCTTGCCGAACTTGGTGCCGTCGGCCTTCGTGACGAGCGGGGTCGTGAGGGCGTGGACCGAAGCCCCCTCGACGCGGCGCACGAGGTCCACGCCCGCGACGATGTTCCCCCACTGGTCCGAGCCGCCGGTCTGCAGGCGGCAGCCGTAGCGCCGGAAGAGCTGCAGGTAGTCGTGCGCCTGCAGGATCTGGTAGCTGAACTCGGTGTACGAGATGCCCGCTCCGGCAAGGCGCGCAGCCACGGCCTCCCGGTTGAGCATGGAGTTCACGGGGAAGTGCTTGCCCACGTCGCGCAGGAACTCGATCGTCGACAGGGGGCCGGTCCAGTCGAGGTTGTTGACCATCACCGCGGCGTTGTCGCCCTCGAAGTCGAGGTAGCGCTCCACCTGGGCCCGAATCCGCGCGACCCACGCCTGCACGGTGGACTCGTCGTTCAGCACCCGTTCGGCCGTCATCTTCGGGTCGCCGATCAGTCCGGTGGCACCGCCCACGAGGGCCAGCGGCCGGTGCCCCGCCAGCTGGAATCGCCGTACCGTGAGGATCTGGGCCAGGTTTCCCAGGTGCAGGCTCGGTGCGGTCGGGTCGAAGCCGCAGTAGAGCGACGTCGGGCCGGAGCGCAGCGTCTCTGCGAGCGCACCGAGGTCGGTGCTCTGCGCGACGAGGCCGCGCCAGACGAGGTCGTCGAGGATGTCGGTCACGGTCGTCATCCTCGCGCATCCCCCGACCGGGTCGGCACGTGGTTTCGCGGCGACGCGGCGCGGAAGGCGCTCACGGTCGGCTCGTCCGGCAGCCACAGGCGCCACGGCCGTTCGGTGGCCGACCTGATGCCGACGCGGGGGCCGGTCGATGGCTCCGGTCCGCGCGCGCGGAGGCCCCCCTCCAGACGCAGGGGCGACGCGGGGTCGAGCAGGTCGAGTCCGTCGGCCCCCCGGTCGATGCCGAGCGCCGCTGCGAGTCGGGCGGGTCCGCGGGCGAGATCCACCTCACGGCGGGCGGCCGGCCGGCGCTGCCGCGCGGTCTCGACACCGACCACGACCTCGCCAGCGCGCAGCAGCACCGCCGTGCCGACTCCCTCGGGGCCGGTGACCACGTTGACGCACCAGTGCATGCCGTAGGTGAAGTAGGCGTACGCGTGGCCGGGCGGGCCGAACATGCTGGCGTTGCGCGCGGTGCGGCCGCGAAAGGCGTGCGACGCGGGGTCGTCGCCCTCGGCCCCGTACGCCTCCACCTCGGTGACGCGCACGCACACCCGCTGCCCGCCGAGGTCGCTGACGAGGACACGACCGAGCAGCAGGGGCGCTACCTCGAGCGGCGTCGCCGCGAGCGCCGCCCGCCCCCGGCCGGTGCCCTGGCCAGTGGCTGCCACGTCAGTTCCCTCCGCGTCGCCCGGCCGTCGGACGTCGCACGATGTGTGCCGGTAGGCCCATCCTGGCGAACGGCGCCGGCACGTGGGGCCGCACTCAGCGCGCGGCGGGTATCACCTGCCGGGCCGCCCAGGCGGACCCCCGCTCGATGTCGACCCGGAGCGCGGCGAGCTGTTCGCGCACCCGAACCGGGGCGGTGCCCCCGCGAGCCGAACGAGAGGCGAGGGCCCCTTCGACGGACAGCACCTCACGAACGGCGGGCGTCAGGTGCCCGCTGACCTCGGCCAGCTCCCCATCCGTGAGGTCCCAGAGTTCGACCCCGCGCTCCTCGGCGAGCCGCACACAGCCGCCAGCCACCTCGTGCGCCTCGCGGAAGGACACCCCCTCGCGCACGAGCCACTCGGCGATGTCGGTGGCGAGCGCGAAGCCCTCCGGCGCGGACGCAGCCATCCGCACGGTGTCGAACCTGGCGGTCGCGACCGTTCCGGTCAGCGCCGGCAGAACGAGAAGCAGCGTGCCGACCGCGTCGAAGACAGGCTCCTTGTCCTCCTGCAGGTCGCGGTTGTACGCGAAGGGGAGGCCCTTCAGCGTGGTGAGCAGGCCGGTCAGGTGCCCCACGAGCCGGCCGGCCTTCCCGCGGGCGAGCTCGGCGCCGTCGGGATTCTTCTTCTGCGGCATGATCGACGATCCGGTGCTGAACGAGTCGTCGAGGCGCAGCCAGCCAAACTCGCGGGACGCCCACAGGCACACCTCCTCCCCCAGCCGGGAGAGGTGCACGCCGATCATCGCCGTGCAGAACAGGAACTCTGCGACGAAGTCGCGGTCGCTCACCGCGTCGATCGAGTTGGCCGCCGACGAGTCGAAACCGAGCTCTGCGGCGACCGCCTCCGGGTCGAGCGGGAGGGACGAGCCTGCGAGCGCGCCCGAGCCCATCGGCGACACGGCCGCCCGCCGGTCCCAGTCGCGGAGCCGGTCGACGTCGCGCAGGAGGCCGTGGACGTGCTTGCCGAGCTCGTGGCCGAAGGACACCGGTTGGGCGTGCTGCAGGTGGGTGAAGCCGGGCGCCGGGGCGTCCACGTGCGCCTCGGCCTGCACTGCCAGGGCGGTGCACAGCGCGAGAACCTCCGCGGCGACCAGTCGCGCGTGGTCCCGAAGGTAGAGACGGAAGTCGGTGGCCACCTGGTCGTTACGGCTCCGACCGGCCCTGAGGCGCCCGCCGATGTCGGGCCCGACCCGCTCGATCAGGCCGCGTTCCAGGGCGGTGTGGACGTCCTCGTCCGCCGGAGTGGGCAGGAACGAACCCGACCGCACGTCACGCTCGAGGTCGTCCAGGGCCCGCAGCATGATCGCTAGATCGGCAGAGGAGAGCAGACCGGCCCGGTTCAGGACTCGGGCATGCGCTCGGCTCTGGGCCAGGTCGTACGGGGCGAGGACCCAGTCGAAGTGCACCGACAGGCTCAGGGCCGCCATGGCTGCGGCGGGGCCGGTGGCGAACCGGCCGCCCCAGAGACGCAGCGACCCCGCGCCCTCGGCGCCCCCGTCAGCCACGGCCCTGGCGCAGGTCGCGTGCGGCGGCGATCTTGCTCGGCAGGCCCCACAGGTCGATGAAGCCCTTGGCCAGGGACTGGTCGAACGTGTCGCCCGTGTCGTAGGTGGCCAGGCTGAAGTCGTACAGCGACTCCTCCGACCGGCGTCCGGTGACGACGGCCCGGCCGCCGTGCAGGGTGACCCGCACGTCGCCGGTCACGTGCTCGTTCACCTCGTCGAGGAAGCCGTCGAGGGCGCGCTTGAGCGGGCTGAACCACAGTCCGTCGTAGACGAGCTCGGACCACCGCTGCGACACCCCGCGGGTATAGCGGGCCAGGTCTCGCTCGACGGTGACGTTCATGAGCTCCTCGTGCGCCCGGATGAGGGTCATGGCGCCGGGTGCTTCGTACACCTCGCGGCTCTTGATGCCGACGAGCCGGTCCTCGACCACGTCGAGGCGGCCGATGCCCTGCGCGCCCGCCCGGCGGTTCAGCTCCTGGATCGCCTGCAGCATCGTGACCGGCCGGCCGTCGATGGCCACCGGCGTGCCCTTGGCGAAGGTGATCACGACCTCGTCGGCGGCGCGCGCCACCGTGGGGTCGGCCGTGTACTCGTACACGTCCTCGATCGGGCCGTTCCAGATGTCCTCGAGGAAGCCCGTCTCCACGGCACGGCCCCAGACGTTCTGGTCGATCGAGTAGGGCGACTTCTTGGTGACGTCGATCGGGAGGTCGTTGCGCTCGGCGAAGTCGATCGCCTTGTCGCGCGTCATCGCGTAGTCGCGGACCGGGGCGATGCAGGTGAGCCCTGGCGAGAGGTTCGCGATGCCCACCTCGAACCGCACCTGGTCGTTGCCCTTGCCCGTGCACCCGTGCGCCACCACCGTCGCGCGGTGCTTCTTCGCCGCGACGGCCAGGTGCTTGACGATCACGGGCCGCGACAGGGCAGACACGAGCGGGTAGCAGTCCATGTAGAGCGCGTTCGCCTTGAGCGCCGGGAGGCAGTACTCGTCGGCGAACTCGTCCTTGGCGTCGGCGACTTCGGCCTCGACCGCTCCGCACGCCAGGGCGCGCTTGCGGATCACCTCGAGGTCTTCGCCGCCCTGTCCGACGTCGGCGGCGACGGCGATCACCTCCGCTCCGGTCTCCTCGGCGATCCAGCCGATGGCCACGGACGTGTCGAGGCCGCCGGAGTATGCGAGCACCACGCGTTCGGTCACAGTTCGTCTCCTTGCATCAGGACCCCGCAGGCACGGGACGTCGGGGAGGCCGGGCGGCGGGCCGGGCGGTCATCGTCGGCGCTCCACCATGCCGAGAAGGGCGGTGGCCACCTCGGCGCCGCCGTCGGCCGCGCGGGTGACGAGCAGGACGGTGTCGTCGCCTGCGACGGTGCCGATGACGGTGGTGAGGACGGTGTGGTCGATCGCGGACGCGAGGTACTGAGCGGCCCCCGGCGGCGTCCGGATGATCACGATGTTGCCCGAGTGGTCGACGCTGACCATGAGGTCCTCGGCCATCCGCGCGAGCCGGGCCGCGGCCTCGCGGTCGGTGAGGACCGCCACCGGCGAGGCGTCGCCACCCTCGCCCGGCACGGCATACACGAGATCGCCGGCGGGACCCGGCACCTTCGTCGCGCCGAGCTCGTCGAGGTCGCGCGACAGCGTGGCCTGCGTGACGTCGAGCCCGTCGTCGGTGAGCCGCGCGCGAAGCTCGTCCTGGGTGCGCACCGGGATCCGCTCGAGGATCTCGACGATGCGCCGCTGGCGCGCCTTCTTGGTTCGCACGACGGTCACGAGGTGCTCCCCTCGGACTCGGCGTCGTCCAGCAGGGCTGGGAGTGCCGACAGGAACAGGTCGACGTCGCCGTCGGACAGGACGAGTGGCGGCGCGAGACGGACCACGTCGGGGGCGGCCGCGTTGACCAGGATCCCGTGCGAGAGTGCGGCCCTCTCGACCGCCGCAGCCACGGGTGCGGCCAGCACGATGCCGAGCAGGAGACCCCGGCCCCGCACGTGGGACACCAGCGGGTGGCCGAGACGCTCGACACCCGCGCCCAGCGCGGCGCCGACGGCCGTGGCCCTGGCGAGCAGTCCCTCGGCCTCGATGGTGTCGAGCACGGCGAGCGCCGCTGCGGCCGCGACGGGGTTGCCGCCGAACGTCGAGCCGTGATGTCCCGGGCCGAACGCCGTGGCCGCGAGTCCGAACGCCACGACGGCGCCCATGGGCAGGCCGCCGCCGAGCCCCTTGGCCAGGGTGACGACGTCGGGCTCGAGCGCCTCGGCGGTGGTGACGAACCAGTCGCCGGTGCGCCCCACGCCGGTCTGTACCTCGTCCAGGACGAAGAGTGCCCCCTCCCGGTGCGCCACGGCCTGCGCTCCGCGCAGGTAGCCCGCCGGCGGCACGACGACGCCGCCCTCCCCCTGGAGGGGCTCCAGGACCACGGCCGCGGTGCTGCCGCCCACGGCGGCGGCGAGCGCCCCTTCGTCGCCGTAGGGGACGAAGGTGACCTCGCCGGGGAGCGGCTCGAACGGCGCTCGCTTGGCCGGCTGGCCGGTGAGCGCCAGCGCGCCCATCGTCCGGCCGTGGAAGCTGCCCTCGGCGGCGACCAGCCCGGTCCGCCCGGTGAGGCGGGAGATCTTCAGCGCCGCCTCGTTCGCCTCGGCGCCGGAGTTGCAGAAGAAGACGCGCCCGCCCCGGGCGCTGGAGGGGTCCAGGAGGCCGACGAGCCGCTCGGCGAGCCGCACGCCAGGCTCGTGGATCGCGAGGTTGCTGGTGTGGCCGAGGGTGCCCACCTGGTCGGCGACGGCCTGGGCCACGGCAGGGTGCCCGTGGCCCAGGGCGTTGACGGCGATGCCTCCGACGAGGTCGAGCAGCTCGCGGCCGTCCGCGTCCCACACCCGGGCTCCGCGGCCGCGCACGAGCGCGACCTTCGGCGTGCCGTAGTTCCGCATCATCACCGCGTCCCAGCGGGCTGCGAGGGCCTCCGCCTCGGCGGTGCCCGAGCTCGAGCTCACGCCGCACCCCCGTCGGCCGGCGGCTCGTCGGGGAGGACCAGGGTCCCGACTCCCTCGTCGGTGAAGACCTCGAGGAGCACGCTGTGGGGCAGCCGCCCGTCAACCACGTGCGCGCGGGGTACTCCGCCGCGCACGGCCCGCAGGCACGCCTCCATCTTCGGGACCATCCCGGACTCGAGGGTGGGCAGCAGGGCCTCGAGCTCGGCCGCGCGGATCTCCGTGACGACGTCGGTGCCGGCCGGCCAGTCGGTGTACAGCCCCTCGACGTCGGTGAGGACGACGAGCTTCTGCGCGCCGAGGGCCACCGCGAGCGCCGCCGCGGCCGTGTCGGCGTTCACGTTGTACACCTGACCGTCGCGACCGAGCCCGACGCTCGAGACCACGGGCACGAGCCCGTCGTCGAGCAGCCGGGCGACGAGGTCGGGCCGAACCTCTACCACGTCTCCCACGAGCCCGATGTCGACCGGCAGCCCGTGCACCACGGCGTCGCGCCGCTCGGCCGTGAACAGGTGCGCATCCTCGCCCGAGAGTCCGACCGCCAGCGGCCCGTGCTCGTTGACCAGGGCGACGACCTCGCGCTGAACCTGGCCGGTGAGGACCATCCGGACCACGTCCATGGTCTCGGGCGTCGTCACCCGCAACCCGCCGCGGAACTCCGAGGTGACGCCGAGCCGCTCGAGCATGGAGGTGATCTGGGGCCCGCCGCCGTGCACGACGACGGGCCGCAGGCCGGCGAGGCGCAGGAAGACGACGTCGGCCGCGAAGGCCCGCCGGAGGTCCTGGTGGACCATGGCGTTCCCGCCGTACTTGAGCACCACGGTGGCGCCGTGCAGACGCTGCAGCCACGGCAGCGCCTCGGCCAGCACGCCCGCCTTGGCGGCGGCCTGCTGCTGGTGGGGGGTGCGGGTGGTGGTCACGTCGCGTAGGCCGAGTTCTCGTGGACGTAGGCGGCCGTGAGGTCGTTCGTCCAGATCGTCGCTGCCGACGTCCCCGCGGACAGGTCGATGGTGATCACGACCTCCCGACCGGACATGTCGACCAGGTCGCGATCCTCGCCCGCGACACCGGCGCGGCACACCCAGACCCCGTTGATGGCGACGTCGATGGCGTCGGGCTCGAACACCGCCGAGGTCATGCCCAGCTCGGCCAGGATGCGCCCCCAGTTGGGGTCCTCACCGTGCAGGGCGCACTTGACCAGGTTGGCCCGAGCGACCGCCCGTCCCACCTCGACGGCGTCGTCCTCGCTGGCGGCGCGGCGCACATCGATCCGCACGTCCTTCGAGGCGCCCTCAGCGTCGGCGACGAGCCCTCGGGCCAGCTGAGCGCACACGTCGGTGACCGCGGCCGCGAGCTCCTCGCGGGAGGGCCGGACGCCCGCGGACCCGCTGGCCAGCAGGAGCACGGTGTCGTTCGTGCTGGTGCAGCCGTCGGAGTCGACGCGGTCGAACGTGACCCGGGTGGCCGCGCGCAGGACCGCGTCGAGCGTGGCCGGATCGGCCACGGCGTCGGTGGTGATGACGACGAGCATGGTGGCGAGGGACGGCGCGAGCATGCCGGCTCCCTTGGCCATGGCGCCGACGACGAAGCCGGACCCCACCGAGACGGCTTCCTTGGGCCGGGAGTCCGTCGTCAGGATCGCGAGAGCCGCGGCCGGGCCGCCGTCCACAGCGAGCTCGTCCGCGGCCGCGGCGATTCCGGCGGTGAGGTTGCCCATAGGCAGCCGCACGCCGATGAGCCCGGTGGAGCAGACGGCGACCTCGCCGGCCCCCACGCCGAGCAGCTCGGCGACGTGCTCGGCCGTGCGATGGGTGTCGAGGAACCCCTCCGGGCCCGTGCACGCGTTGGCGCCCCCCGAGTTCAGGACGACGGCGCGCAGAGCACCGGCCGCGACCACCTGCTGGGACCACAGCACGGGCGCGGCCTTCACCCGGTTGCGGGTGAACACTCCCGCAGCCGCGGTGGACGGTCCGTCGTTGACGACGAGCGCGACGTCGGGAGCGCCCGAGGCCTTGAGCCCGGCGACGACCCCCGCGGCCCGGAAGCCGGCCGCCGCCGTGACGCTCACGGTGCCACCCCCACGGCCGTGAGCCCGGCGGCCTCAGGCATCCCGAGAGCGAGGTTGGCGTTCTGGATCGCCTGTCCCGCAGCCCCTTTGCCCAAGTTGTCGATGGCAGAGAGGATCACCGCGCGGCCGGCGTGGAGGTCGGCGGCGACCTGCAGGTGCGCGGCGTTGCTGCCGAGGGTGGCCCCTGTCTGCGGCCAGGCGCCGGGGGCCAGAACCTGCACGAACGGCTCGTCGAGGTAGGCGGCGTACAACGCCTCGTAGAGCGCCTCGCCGTCGGCGCCGGGTGCGAGCCGTGCGGTGGTCGTGGCGAGGATGCCGCGCGGCATCGGGGCCAGCACAGGCGTGAACGAGAGGGTGACGGTCTCTCCGGCCGCCTCGGTGAGAGCTTGTTCCATCTCCGGCGTGTGCTGGTGGCTGCCGCCGACCTTGTACGCGGACAGCTGGCCCATCACGGTGGTCGCGAGCAGTGCGTCGGACGGCTTGCGGCCGGCGCCTGAGGTGCCGGAGGCGGCCACGACGACGACATCGCCGGGCTCGACGAGCCCGGCGGCCAGCAGTGGCGCGAGCCCGAGGATGACACCCGTGGGGTAGCACCCCGGGTTCGCGACCCGGGTCGAGGCGGACACCGCCTCGCGGGCGCCGGGCAGCTCGGGCAGGCCGTAGGTCCAGGTGCCCGCGTGCGAGCCGCCGTAGTAGCGCTGCCAGGCGCCGGCGTCGGCGAGCCGGTGGTCGGCGCCGAGATCGACGACCAGGACGTCCGCCGGCAGCGCCGCGGCCACCGCCGCTGACTCCCCGTGCGGGAGGGCCAGGAAGACGACATCGGCCGCGGCCAGCACGTCAGGATCCGTGCCGACAAAGGTGCGGTCTCCGAGGGTGGCCAGGGCTGGGTGCAGGTCGGCCACCCTCGCGCCGGCACCGGCCCCGGCCGCGAGGGGGCCCAGGGCGAGGTCGGGGTGGCCGAGCAGGAGCCGGACGAGCTCGCCGCCGGCGTAGCCGGAGGCGCCAGCGACAGCGGCGACGGAGGTGCTCACCCGGAGCAATATACACATATTCCGATATCCGCTCTCACGGGGCTTCACCGGGCCAGCGGGTCTCCCTCGTACGCCGCGGCCAACCGGAGCGTGCGGGGCCGAGGGTCGTCCGCGCCCACCTCGGCCATAAGCCGGTCGCGGTCGTCAGTGGCGTGGAGGAACCGACCCGCGAGCCGGTCGAGCCGCCCGGAGGCGATGTCGTCGACCAGAGAGAGGAAGAGCGAGACAGGGGTGAACGCCTCGTCGGGGAGGTCGCCCAGCTCGGGCCTAAACCGGGTGAGGGCAGCGGGCCAGCGGGTCATGTCGGTGCGCACCATGCCGGGGCTCACCAAGAAGCAGTGCACCCCGGTGCCGGCGAGCTCGAGCTCGAGCGACGCGCCCAGGACGGTGACGCCGGCCTTGCTCGCCGCGTACGACGAGGCCCACGGGCCGGGGGCGTTGCCGATCCCGCTCGTGACGAGGACGAGCCGGCCTGCGCCCCGCCCGACCATGCCCGGGAGCACGGCGCGGGCCGTGGCGTGTGCCGACCCGAGGTTGGCCTCGACGCCGCGCCACCACTCGTGCGGGTCGCTCTCCCACACCGGGCCGGGCGCGGTGAGGGCCCCGGCGTTGGCCACCGCGAGGTCGATCTGGCCCGCAGCTCCCGCCACCGCCGCAAGTGCGTCGCGGTCGGTCGCGTCCGCGACGTACGGCTCGACGGCCGGGCCCCAGGCGTCGGCGAGCGCGCCGAGGGCGTCGGCCCTGCGCCCGACCGCGACCACCGACGCCCCAGCCGAGACAAGGTGGTCGACCAGTGCGCGCCCGATGCCCCGGGTGACGCCGGTGACGAGGGCCCTCATCCGCGCAGCACCGCTCCGACCCGCTCCCCCGCGGCTGCCACGGCGGCCTGCCGTGCTGCGGTCACCTCGTCGAGGGTGAGGGTGCGGTCGGGCGCCCGGAAGCGCAGCGCGAACGCCAGGGACCGGCGGCCCGCACCCACCTGTTCGCCCTCGTAGACGTCGAAGAGACGGACCGACTCGAGCAGGTCGCCGGCGCCGTCGCGCAGCGCCGCCTCCACAGACGCCGCAGGGACGTCGGACGCCACGACCAGCGCGACGTCCTCCTTGGCCACCGGGTAGGTGGACAGCCCCCGGGCGCTCACCACGGGCACCATGGCCGCGACCACAGCATCGAGATCGAGCTCCATGGCGACGGTGCGCACGGGCAGGCCGGCCCGCTCGCATGCCTTGGGTGCGAGCTCACCGGCGTGGCCTACCACCTCGCCTGCGACGAGGAGCTCGGCGCAGCGGCCCGGGTGCCAGGGCGGCGGCGACGAGCCACGGCGCACCTCGAGGGCGGTACCCACGGCCTCCGCGACGAGTCGCGCTGCCTCCACGGCATCCGCCCAGGTGACCACCTCGGCCGGCCCCCACCAGCCGGAGGGGGTGCGGGATCCGGCCAGGGCTGCGCCGACGTGCGTGGGCTGGTGCGGCAGCAGCGCCTCGAGTGCGGCCCACTCGTGCGGCGCGGGGCGGGCGGCTACCGAGGGGCGGAGCGGATCCTCGCCTCCGCGCGGGTGCTGGCCCTCGCGGAGTCGCACGACGGCGCCCACCTCGAACAGCGCGACGTCGGAGGTGCCCCGCCCCACGTTGCGGCGGAGCGTGCCGAGCAGCCCAGGGAGCAGCCAGGTGCGCATGCCCGGCTGCTCGTCGCTGAGGGGGTTGGCGAGCAGCAGGCTCTGGCGACGCGGGTCGTCGGACGCCAGGCCCAGAGCGTCGAGCTCGGCCTGGCCGACGAACGGGTAGGCGGGTGCCTCGACGAAGCCGTCGGAGGCGAGCGCCCGGCCGACGCGCCGGCGGGCCCGTTGCGCAGCGGTGAGCCCGGTGCCGGGCCGCGCCTGAGGCACCGTGGTCGGGATGGCGTCGTACCCGCCGAGGCGCAGGACCTCTTCGACCAGGTCGGCCGGATCGGTGAGGTCGGGCCGCCAGGTGGGCGTGGTGACCTCGAGCAGGTCGCCGCCCGCGACCGAGCAGCCCACCGCCTCGAGCCGCCCGACGACGTCGTCGCGCGGTACGTCCATACCAGCCACGCGGGCGGGGAGATCGGCGGGCAGGTCGACCACCACGGGCTCGTGCGGTGCCTCGACGCCGGTCATGCCGACGTACCGGCCGCCCCCGAGCTCGAGGAGCAGCGCCGCCGCGCGCGCGGACGCGTAGGGCGCGAGCACGTGGTCGACGCCTCGCTCGAACCGGCGCGACGCCTCGCTGGCGAGCTTGTGCCGCCGGGAGATGCACGCCACGACGGACGCGTCGAAGTGGGCCGCCTCCAGCGCGATCTCTGTGGTGTCGTCGTCGACCTCGGTGTCCAGGCCGCCCATGACACCGGCGAGGCCAATAGGCCCGCGGTCGTCCGTGATGAGCAGGTCGTCGGGCTCGAGCGGGCGCACCACGTGGTCGAGCGTCTCGAGCCGCTCGCCGGCACGGGCCCGTCGCACGACGATGGGGCCGCGCAGCTTGCGACGGTCGAACGCGTGCAGTGGCTGCCCGGTCTCGAGCATGACGTAGTTGGTGATGTCGACGGCAAGACTCACGGGGCGCATCCCGGAAAGGACGAGCCGCCGGCGCATCCACATGGGGCTCGCGGCCTTCGGGTCGACGCCGACCAAGGTGCGCAGCGTGAACAGATCGCAGCCGGACAGGTCGTCGACCACGCAGCCGTGCGGCTCGTCGCCGGTGGGGGCGGGCAGGTCTGCGAGCTCGGTTCCGGGGTCGCGGAACGGCACTCCGTACTGGTGCGCCAGCTCCCGGGCCACGCCGCGCATGGAGAGGCAGAAGCCCATGTCCGGGGTGACCGAGACCTCGAGGACCACGTCGCCGAGACCGATGACGGCACCGGCGTCGGCACCCACGTCGGCCGCACCGGGCGGCAGCACGATGATGCCGTCGTGGTCGTCACCGAGGCCGAGCTCGCGCTCGGAGCAGATCATGCCGTCGGACACATGGCCGTACGTGGACCGGCTCGCGATCTCGAAGCCGCCGGGCAGCACGGCACCGGGAAGGGCGACGACGACGAGATCCCCCTCGGCGAAGTTGCGCGCCCCGCAGACGATGCCGCGCTCGCCGGGGGTGTCGGCGTGGCCGTGGCCAGACCCGACCTCGACGCGGCAGTAACGGATCGGCTTCTTGAAGTCGGTGAGCTCGTCGATCTCCAGCACCCGGCCGACGACGAGCGGGCCGGTGGCATCGCCTCCGACCGTGTGGATCTCCTCGAGCTCGAGCCCCACGTCGACGAGGCGCTCGCCGATCCGCTCGGGGGTCTCGTCGGCGGGGATGTCGGCATACGCCTGCACCCATGACAGCGGGATGCGCATCAGACCTCCTGGCCGAACTGGGTGGCGAACCGGACGTCGCCTTCGACCATGTCGCGCATGTCGGTGACGTCGTGCCGGAACATGAGCGTGCGCTCGATGCCCATGCCAAAGGCGAAGCCCGAGTATCGCGACGAGTCGACTCCGCAGGCCTCGAGCACGCGGGGGTTGACCATGCCGCAGCCGCCCCACTCGATCCAGCGGGGGCCGCCCTTGGCGCCCGGGAACCACAGGTCGAGCTCGGCCGAGGGTTCCGTGAACGGGAAGTATGACGGACGCAGGCGGGTGCGCGCCTCGGGGCCGAACATGGCCGTGGCGAAGTGGTCGAGCGTGCCCTTGAGGTCGGCCATCGTGATGCCCTCGTCGACCGCGAGGCCCTCGACCTGGTGGAACACGGGAGTATGCGTGGCATCGAGCTCGTCGGTGCGGAAGACGCGCCCCGGGCACACGACGTAGACCGGCAGGTCGCGGTCGAGCAGGGAGCGGATCTGCACCGGGGACGTGTGCGTGCGGAGCACCACACCGGAGTGCTCCGAGCCGACGAAGAACGTGTCCTGCATCGTGCGAGCGGGATGGTCCGGGCCGATGTTGAGGGCATCGAAGTTGGCCCACTCGGACTCGACCTCGGGCCCCTCGGCGACCTCCCAGCCCATGGCGACGAAGACGTCGGCGATGTGCTCTTGGATGGTGGTGAGGGGATGGCGCGCGCCCCGGGGTCGGCGGTCGTACCGGAGGGTGACGTCGACGGACTCCTCGACGAGCACCCGGGCGTCGCGCTCGTCCTCGAGAGCGACGGTGCGCGCCTCGAGGGCCTCCCGCACGGCCCCTCGGGCCTGGCCCACGCGCTTGCCGGCGTCGGCCTTGGCCGCCGGGGGCAACGCGCCGATCTCCCGGTTGGCCAGCGCCAACGGGCTGCGGTCGCCGGCGTGAGCGAGCCGGACGGACTTGAGCGCGTCGAGGTCAGCCGCCGCGGCGACAGCTGCGAGTGCGACGTCGCGCATCTGCTCGACCTGCTCGGCGGACAACGGTGTGACCGCCACCGGGTCGAAGCTGCTGTTGGGCGCTGACATGCGGGCGCACGCTCCTGCGGGCTCGGCGGTGGGCTGGGGCAGCAGTCTACGGGCGGACCCGCACGCGCCCGCCTCGGTATTTGCCCCGCGAAGGCGGCCTGCCTAGAGAGTCATGCGCCCGCCGGAGGTGACGAACATGACCAGCAGCACGGCGAACATGAGGGTGAACACCCCGAAGGCGGCCACCGCTAGGCGGGGGACTGTCTTGGAGTAGCCCTGCTTGGGCGCGGCGTCGAGGCACCCGACCGCGATGACCAGGCCGACGAACGCGGTGACGAACGACAGCGCCGGACCTACCAGGATGCCGACCTCGGGCAGCGCCACGACCTTGTTGATGAAGTACGGCACCGCGATCCACCAGATCGGCCCCAGCACCAGGAAGAGCGCGAGCCACGCGGAGAACGGCGTCGGACGCCTCTCCACCGGCGCCACCGGCGCCGTCTCGTCTGCCGTCATGGCGTCCCCCTTCCTGCTGGGACCAGTGTGCCCTTCCGGGCGCCGCGTGGGCGGTCGAACCGCCGGTACGCCGAAGGTTCGGCGATCAGGCCTCTGAGAGCTGCTCGCGCTCCATGGCCGTGAGCGTGCCGTCGCCGAAGGTGGGGTCTTCGCCGCGCGCAGCCCGAGCCGCGGCGCGGGCAGCGCGCTTGGAGTCCGCAAGGGCCTCGCCCTGCGCCACCTGCTCGTCGGTCAACACGTACGAGTCGGTGCGGCCCACGCCGTTGTACTTCTCGATGTACGCCGCCAGTTCGGGACCGGACTCCCACGAGGTGATCAGGCAGTAGCGAGGCTCCTGGCCCTGGTGCCACACCGCGTGGTACAGCCGCTGGGTGTCGACGATGAGCTGCGCGCCGGACGGGAGGGCGATCCGGGTCTCGGTGCGCGGGTCGTCCTTGTCCTCGCGCAGGACCATGACCGAGTCGGGGTTGTCGGTGAGGTTGAAGAAGCCGCGCACGATCCAGCCGGTGCCCTCGGGGTTGAGGCGGTTGTTGTCGTCGCGGTGCATGTTGTACAGGGTCTCGCCGTACTCGTTGGGCTGGAGCTCGATGACCCGGCAGCGGCCCACGTTCGCGCCGGGCTCCATCGCGCGAGCCGTGAGCCGGGGTGCCTTGGCGGTCTGGGCGTCGATCCACACTCCGTCCTTGTCGGTCTTGGGCGGTGTGTGGTTCCAGAAGCCGTCGCACTCGATGTCGCCGTAGGCGCTCGCCAGCGGCGCGAACCGGGTGTCGCCGGAGGACTTCCAGTCGACGAACTCGATGTCCAGCCACTCCTTCGGGTCGGCGGCCTGGTCGTAGCGGTCGAGCACGACGTAGCCGTTCTCCTCGAAGATGTCGAGCGTGGTGTAGTCGGGCATGCGGCGGTCCTTCCGGAGCGGGTGCGGCTGAACCCGGCCATTGTCCCCCATCCGCCGCCCCGTCGTACGCACGGCGGGGTCGACCCGGCGGTCCTACCTGGTGACGACGGTCCTCTGGGCGGCGGTCCGGGACCACGTGTACGTCTTCGCCGTGCTACCCGGGCCCTGGTACACGACCGTCCCGGCGAAGTGGACGCCATCGGCCGACACCTTGATCCGCGTCGGCGTCGCGATATCGCCGGGCGTGTCGATGGCAGGCGCGTAACCCGTCGCGCCTGCGCTCAGGCCTCGTCGTAGTAGACGGTCGACGGGTCGTGGCCGTAGTAGGCGAACCGGGCGTCTCGGCGCTCCTTGGCCTCGAGCCGCTGCTGATCGGCGTACTCAGGGTCGATGGGACCGGTGTCGACGGACGTGACCGGGTTGTTCTCGAAGATCCACTTCTCGAGCTCGGGGCCGGACTCCATCGAGGTGATCAGGCAGTAGCGCGGCTCGTCGCCGGTGTGCCACACCGAGTGCCACATGCGCTCGGAGTCGACGACCAGCTGAGCACCGGCGGGCAAGGCGATGCGTACCTCGGTGCTCGGGTCGTCTATGTCCTCGCGCAGCACCATGTACGTGCCCGGGTTGTCGGTGAGCTGCATGAACACGCGGACCACCCACCCCTCTTCCTCGGGGTTGAGGCGGTTGTTGTCGTCGAGGTGCGAGTTGTAGAGGCAGTCGGCATAGCTGTTCGGCGCCAGCTCGATGATGCGGCAGCGGCCCACGTTGGCGCCGGCTGCCTTGGCCCGCGCGGTGAGCGTGGGCGACTTCTCGGTCTGGGAGTCGATCCAGACGCCGTCCTTGTCGGACTTCGGTGGGGTGTGGTGCCAGAATCCGTTGCACTCGATGTCGCCGTAGGCGCTCGCCAGCGGCGCGAAGCGGGTGTTGCCCGAGGACTTCCAGTCGACGTACTCGACGTCGAGCCACTCCTGGGGGTCCATCGGCTCGCCGTAGGAGTCAAGGACGACGTAACCGGTCTCCTCGAGGATCGGCATCCGATAGTGCTTCGAGTAGTGGCGCATCGCGGGCCTTCCGGGCAGACGTCGGGGTCGTCGTCCAGTGTCGCGCCGCCCCACCCGGTAGGTCCGACGCCGAAGGACCCGTGTCAGGGGGACGTAGGTCCTGCCGGCCGCGGGTCCTGGCGGCCGCCGCTGAGCGCGCCGCGCTGACGGGCCACCGGCCAGGTCGTCGCACCGCGGCCTATCCCCGGGTGGGCCGCCGCATCGCTCGGGCGCTGGCGTAGAGGCACACCGCCGCGGCGGTGGCGAGGTTGAGGGACTCGGCCCGGCCGTGGATCGGG
Source organism: uncultured Actinomycetes bacterium (assembly GCA_963778785.1). Lineage (GTDB taxonomy): Bacteria > Actinomycetota > Actinomycetes > S36-B12 > CAIYMF01 > CAVZVV01. Next base: position 158,987 of record CAVZVV010000026.1, on the reverse strand, counting down.
ATGCGCACGACGGCGTCGGCCACGGCGAGAAGCTCCACCGGCAGACCGTGTGCCTCGTTGCCGAACAGCCAGGCGGTGGGGCGCGCGAGCCGGCCTTCGTCGGCGGCGGCGTCGAGGTCGACAGCGCCGGGCGTCACGTCGGCGGCGAGCACCTGCAGCCCGGCCGCCCGGAGCGTCTCGACCAGGTCGGCCGTCGCTCCCCCCTCGAGCACCGGCAGGTGGAAGACCGAGCCGGTGGAGGCACGCACGCACTTGTCGTTCGTCGGGTCGACGCTCGCGGCGCTGACCACGACGGCGTCGGCCCCAGCGGCGTCGGCGACGCGCACGACCGCGCCTGTGTTGCCGGGGTCGCGGGCCTCGTGCAGCAGGACCACGAGCCTGGGCGATGCGGCCAGCACCTCGTCGAGGGTCGTGGCGTCGCACGAGGCGACGCCGACGACCCCTTGCGGCGTGACGCTCGAGGTGAGCGAGGCCACCGCGGCGGCGTCGGCGATGCGCACCGGGATGCCGGCACGATCGGCCGCGTCGAGGTCGGCCGCGTGGCGCCGCCGGGCATCGGGCGTGACGAACACCTCGACCAGCCTGCCCGCGGCGAACGCCTCGCGCACGGCCTGCGGTCCCTCGACGAGGAAGCGGGCCTCGACCTTGCGGTGCTTGCCCTGGAGCAGCCGACGGGCCCCGGCCACTCGCCCCGACCTCGGGGTGAGCAGGCCGGGGCCCGTCATGGCTGTGCTGGCGTCGTTCAGGCCGCGGCGTCGGCGGGCAGCGCCTCGCGGGCCACCTTCACCAGCGCCGCGAAGGCGGCCTCGTCGTTCACCGCGAGCTCGGCGAGCATGCGGCGGTCGACCTCGACCTCGGCGGCCTTGAGGCCCTGGATGAACCGGTTGTACGTCATCCCGTTCGCCCGCGCGGCGGCGTTGATGCGGGTGATCCACAGCTTGCGGAAGTCGCCCTTGCGCTTGCGCCGGTCGGCGTACGAGTACACCAGCGAGTGGGTGACCTGCTCCTTGGCCTTGCGATAGAGCCGCGAGCGCTGGCCCCGGTAGCCGCTGGCGCGCTCGAGCACCTCACGACGCTTCTTGTGGGCGTTGACAGCCCTCTTCACGCGAGCCACGTCATGTCTCCTTGCTTGTTGACGCAGGGCGTCCGCCCCACGGATGGTGGTCTGTGGGTGGACGCTCAGCGAAGGCCGAGAAGCCGCTTGGCCTTCTTGGCGTCGCCGGGGGCGAGCTCGGTGTCGACGGCGAGCCGGCGGCTGCGGCGAGAGGACTTCACCTCGAGCCGGTGCCGGCGGTTGGTGCGCTCGTGCATCAGCTTGCCCGTACCGGTGACCTTGACCCGCTTCTTGGTCCCGCGGTGCGTCTTCATCTTCGGCATGGCTGCCGGTCTCCTCGTCGTCAGACCGCCCGTCGGGCTGGTCGTGGGGGTCGTGCGCGGTGCTGGCGTGTCCTACGCCGACACCTCGGCGGTCGTGTCGTCGTCATGCGCCGCCTCGGAGGCGTCGGCGGCCGCCCTGGCCGCCTTCTCCGCCTCGCGCTCGGCGCGCGCCTCTGCCTTCTTCTTCGTCGGGCCCAGCACCATGATCATGTTGCGGCCGTCCTGCTTGGGCGCGCTCTCCACGATGCCGAGGTCAGCCACGTCGTCGGCGAGCCGCTTGAGCAGCCGGAACCCGAGCTCGGGGCGGGACTGCTCGCGGCCACGGAACATGATCGTGACCTTCACCTTGTCGCCGGCCTTGAGGAACCGCACGATGTGACCCTTTTTGGTCTCGTAGTCGTGCGGATCGATCTTCGGGCGGAGCTTCATCTCCTTGATCACCGTGTTGACCTGCTTCTTGCGGTCTTCACGGAGCTTCAGCGCAGACTCGTACTTGAACTTGCCGTAGTCCATGAGCTTGCAGACCGGGGGCTTGGCCATCGGGGCCACCTCGACCAGATCGAGGTCGCTCTCGGCAGCCAGTCGCAGCGCGTCTTCGATGCGCACGATGCCGACCTGCTCACCGGCGGGGCCGACGAGTCGCACTTCGGGGACGCGGATCCGCTCGTTGATCCGGGGCTCGACGCTGATGGCGCCTCCTTGCTCGCAGGGCGTGGGGGCGACCTCGCCCCGGACCTCCCACGAAGAAGGCCCCCGGCGCGGCGCGCACGGAGGCCTCGAGGACGCGAGTACTCACCCCTCGCGGGGCAGCACCGACCGCGGCACCCGAAAGCACCGCGCACGACCAGACATCGACGACCAGGGGCCGGCGAGTGGGAGTGAGGACTCCGCTTGCGCGTCAGACCCCACGTGGGGGCCGGACGGGTCGGGTGAGAGTGTAGCCGCATGTCCGCCGCGGGGCCCAATCCGGCCGCACCCTCTCCTGCCGACGAGGAGCCCGCAGACGCCCAGGACGTGATGGGCATCACGGCAGCGAGGGACCTTGCCACCCTCGCGGCGATCGAGGTGATCGGGCTCCATGCGGCCGACCTCATGACAGCCACGGCCGTACGGCTCGGGCTCTACGAGGGGGGCGAGGAGCACCTCGACCTGGCCGAGGCCCGGATCCTGCTCACGGCGGTGGCCGGCCTGGTCGACGCGGCCGCGCCCGAGGTGGGCTCGCAGCACGCCGGCCCCCTGCGCGACGGGGTGCAGGTCCTGCAGCGCGCGTTCCGGGCGGCCCTGGCCGAGTCGGGCGCCGCGCCCGACGCGCCAGGCACCGGGCCCGGAGAGAAGTACACCGGCCCCGTCGTCTGACGACGGGGCCGGCGGTCGGGCGGGTGGCGGCGCGGTTCAGCGCTCGCGCTCGGAGCCGGCGATCTCGTCGGCGTCGTCCTCGTCGATGACGTCGGTGCGCGTGACCATCCACAGGCCGACCGCGACCACGCCGCCGACGAGCGGGGCCAGGATGAACAGCCAGACCTGGGACAGCGCCTCGCCACCGGCGAACAGGGCCGGGCCCAGCGAGCGGGCCGGGTTGACGGACGTGCCGTCGAGGGGGATGCCCACCAGGTGGACGGCGGTGAGGGCCAGGCCGATCGCGAGGCCGGCGAAGCCGGGTGCCGCGACCCGCTCGGTGACGAGCAGGATCACCCCGACGAACGCGGCCGTGAGCAGCACCTCGAGCACGAACGCGCCGCCCAGGTTGATGGCGCCGTTGTTGTACGAGTTCGTGCCGAGCGCGCCGGTCTGGTCGGTCACCCCGAAAGACGACACGAACAGCTTCAGGACGGCGCCGCCGGCGATGCCCCCCAGGACCTGGGCGACCCAGTAGGGCGCTAGCTCGTTGGCCGGCTGCCGCTTGGAGGCCACGAACGCCAGCGTGACGGCGGGGTTCACGTGCGCGCCCGAGATGGGACCGAACGCGTAGGCGAGCGCGAGCAGCACCAGTCCGAACGCCATCGCGACCCCGACGATGCCCGAGCCCGGGCCGGCGGGCGTGCCAGCACCCACCTTGCCGGCGATGCCGAAGACCGCCGCCCCCACGGCCAGGAAGACGAGCAGGAAGGTACCGATGAACTCGGCGGCCAGCTTGCGGCCCATGTTCTCCATCACGACAGTGGGATCCTTCCAAGGACGGGCACGGGGGTCGGTGCGCGCCTGGGACGTGGTGCCGCACGGCTGGACCGTGCGCCGGGCGGCGCGGCACGAGGGTACAGGGACCGCCCCCGTGCGGCGACACTCACCGAGCAGCGATTCCGACGGTGAGCCCGTTGTCGCAGCGCGACCGCACCACGTCCAGACCGGCGAGTGCGGAGGACGCCCGCGCGGCGGTCGCTGTGGCGGTCTCGACGTCCGGGAACGGGTCGAGCTCGAGCACCACGGTCATGCCGTCGTCGGGTGCCAGTCGTACGGCCACCACGGCCGAGAAGGCGGGGTCGCGGGCCGGACCGAGCAGGACCGCGTGGACGGCTGCCGCGACGTTCGGGTCGCGCCACGGCGGCCTCCACGTCTCCCCCGCGGCGAGCGCAACGAGTCGAGTCCCGGCCACGGCGTGCGGATGCTGGGAGCCGAGGTCGAGCAGCAGCGCGTCGGCACCCTCGTCCAGGGCGGCGGCAGCCGCCCGCGGCGCGGTGGCCGCGATGGGGCGGGCGGCCGGGTCCCACGCCGCCAGAGAGTCGGTGCCGGTGAAGGCGAGCAGGGCGGCGCTGCCGTCGGGCCGGTGTAGCGAGACCGTGGCCATGTGGCTGCTCTTCTCGCGCCGGAGACCGTCGGCACCTATGTCGGCCTCGTCGAGGACGGCGACGACCGGGACCAGCAGCCGGGCCCGCAGCACGGCCGCGCCGATGCGCTCGTCGGACTCCTCCGAGCCGTCGGCCGCGGCCAGGAGGGCGCGCAGTCCCGGATCAGCCGTGCCGTCGTCGGCCGAGAAGCCCGGGTCGGGGATCGACGTCCCGACGAACCTGTCCTGGGGGCGTTGCGTCATGACGATCTCCCCGCCCGGGGGCCGAAGCGGGCGAGCCGGGCGGCCGCCCGGCCCGCTGGGTCGGTGCCGGCGAGCCGGGTGAGCTCCTCGGCGAGCACGCCGGCCGTCCTGGCGACGAAGGCGTCCGGCTCGTCCGCGGCGTCGGGGCGCTCGGCGACGATGCGGTCGACCACGCCGCTGCGCAGCAGGTCGACGGCCCGGATCTGCTGCGCGGCGGCGAGGTCGGGCGCCCGGTCCGGGTCGCGGTGCACGACGACGGCCGATCCCTCCGGCGCCAGCGGCGACAGCCACGCGTGCGCCGCCGCGACGACGCGGTCGGCCGGCACCAGCGCCAGGGCCGCACCACCTGCGCCCTGGCCGAGCAGGAGGCACAGGGTCGGGGCGTCGAGCACCACAAGGTCGGCGAGTGACCGCGCGATCTCGGCGGCGAGGCCACCCTCCTCGGCGGCCGCGGAGAGGGCGGCCCCGCCGGTGTCGACCACGCTCACCAGCGGAAGCCCGAGCTCGACGGCCAGCCGCATCCCGCGTCGGGCGGTGCGGAGGCCGGCGGGTCCCAACGCGTGCTCGCCGCTCTGGCGCCGGCGGTCCTGGCCCAGGACGACCGCGGGCCGGCCGCCGAACCGGGCCAGGGCGAGCAGCAGGCTGGGCTCGTACTCGCCCTCCCCCGTCCCGCCGAGCCGGGTGACGTCCGTCGCCCCGAGGCGCAGCAGGTCGGCGACGCCGGGGCGGCCTGGACGGCGGGACGCCAGCACGACGTCCCAGGGGAGCTCACCGATCAGGGCGTCGGCATCCGCGTCGACCTCGGCCGGCGGGAGGGGCACCGCACCGCCGCCGTCGCCGAGCACCGCGAGGACGCGGGCCGCCACGACGCCGAGGTCGGCGGTGGGCACGACCGCGTCGATGACGCCGTGGTCGCGCAGGTGCTCGGACGTCTGGACACCGGCGGGCATGGCCCGCCCGGTGAGCGCCTCGACGACGCGAGGTCCGGCGAAGCCGATGGTCGCCCCGGGCTCGGCAGAGGTGACGTGACCGAGCGATCCCCACGAGGCGAGGACCCCGCCGGTCGTGGGGTGCCGGAGGTGGACGAGGTACGGCAGGCCGGCGCGGCGGTGCGCCACGACCGCCGCGGTGATCGACACCATCTGGACGAAGGCCGGCGTGCCCTCCTGCATGCGGGTGCCGCCCGAGGTCGGGGACGCCAGGAGTGGGAGGCCCTCGGCCGTCGCCCGCTCGACGGCGGCGACCAGCCGGGCGGCGGCGGCCACCCCGATGGACCCGCCGAGGAAGCCGAACTCGCCGGCCACCAGAGCCACCCGGCGGCCGGACACCTGCCCCTCGCCGGCGACCACGGACTCGTCCAGCCCGGTGGCGGCGCGCGCGCGGACGAGATCGGCGAGGTAGGCCTCGTCGGCCGGAGGGTCGGGCACGGGGATGTCCCAGGCCACCCACGTGCCGGGGTCGAGCACCGCGGCGAGCACGTCGTGCGCGCTGGTGCGGGCCATGTGCTCCAGGCTAGGCGGCCGCCCACGCCGGACCAGCGGCAGGTGCGGGGGGGGGGGGGGCGAACTCGTCGCGCGTCCGTGCAGCGGGTCACCCGCTCTGGTAGGTCACCAACGCGGCGCCGCCGGCGCCGAGGAGCTCCCACTTGTGGCCGCGCCCGCGGGGTGCCGTGGCCAGGCGTGGCGGATGCCGCGAAGGTACCCGCCGTCGCACGCAGACACCGGGCGGACCACGACCGGCTTCGTGCGCCGGTGCGTGCGAGAGTGGCACCGTGACCCGGGCGCTGTACTCGCTGGCGCGGCGCTGCGCCGAGCACGGACGGCTCGTGGTGGTCATCTGGCTGCTCGCGTGCCTCGCCCTCCTGGGCGCGCACCGCGCGTTCCCCGGCGCGATGGCCGACTCGTACCAGCTCCCCGGCACAGACAGCGGCGTGGCCCAGGACCTCATGAGACGCGCGTTCCCCGGCACCGCGGCCGAGGGCACCCCCGTCGTGCTGCACTCGCCGTCGGCCGACCTCGCCTCCGGCGCCGGCGCCGCGCAGGTCGCCCAGGTGGCCGCCGCGCTCAAGGCTCTGGACATCGTCGCCGCCGTGCGCGCGCCCGCGGACGACCCGGCGCTCGTATCGAAGGACGGCCGCACCGCGATCGTTCAGGTGACGGTGACCGACGCGAAGGCAGCGTCCGCCGAGTCCGGCGACGTGCTGCTGAGCGCGGCGCGCGGCGCCGCCGGGCCCGATCTCGAGGTGGAGGTCGGCGGCTGGCTCGGCTCACAGGTGTCGCGGCCGGAGACCAAGCTGTCCGAGGCGCTCGGCCTCGGCGCCGCCCTGCTCGTCCTGCTGCTGTCGCTGCGGAAGATATCGGCGACCGTCATCCCGATCGTCAACGCGATGGTCGCCGTCGCGATGGGGCTCGCCGTGGTGGGGCTGATCGGCAACGTGGTCTTCATCCCCGACGTGGCCCCCACCCTCGGCACCATGCTCGGCCTGGGGGTCGGGATCGACTACGCCCTCTTCCTGATCGTGCGGCACCGCACGCTGCTGCAGCAGAGGTTCGAGGTGGCCGACTCGATCGGCCGCACGGCCGGCACCGCAGGCGCGGGCATCGTGTTCGCCGGGTGCACGTTGATCGCCGCCGTGTGCGGACTCGCGCTGACCGGGCTGTCGTTCCTGGCCTGGCTCGGGTTCGCCGCAGGCATCGTCGTCGCGATCGCCGTGCTCGCGAGCTTCACGTTCGTGCCAGCGATGATGGGCCTCGCCGGGCGCCGGGTGCTGCCCAAGCACATGACCGAGCCGCACGACCCCGAGGCCCTCGACCGGAGTCGCTGGGCCCGCCTCGCCTCGTGGGTGACGCACCGCCCGTGGCCGGTGGCCACGGGCGCCACGCTGCTGCTGCTGCTCCTGGCGGCCCCCCTCTTGAACCTGAGCCTCGGACACACGGACGCGGGCTACCTGCCGCAGGACACGACCGGGCGTCGCGCCTACGACCTCACGGCGCAGTCGTTCGGCGCCGGCGCCACCGCGCCGCTGGCCGTGGTGAGCCGGCTCTACGCCGTGGCCGCGGCGCCGAACACCTCCGGCCCGTCGACCCAGCCGGCGCCCGCCGGCACACCTCGCGACCCGCGCGCACGGGACCCGCGCCTGCAGGCCCTGCGCGCCGACCTGCTGCGCGTGCCCGGCGTCGTGGCCGTGGGACAGCCCGGGGTGAGCACCGACGGCGGCGTCTCGATCATGTCCGTCACCCCCGCCTGGTCGTCGGCCGACCCGCGTACGGAGGACCTGGTGCACCGCCTGCGCGACGGGGCGCTGCGGGACGGGCCCGGCACGACCGCGATGGAGTCTCACCTCGGGGGGGTCACCGCCGCGCAGACCGACCTCGCCGAGCTCATCGCCGCCCGCACGCCCTGGTTCATCCTCGGCGTCGTCACGCTGTCGTTCCTGCTGCTGATGCTGGCCTACCGATCGCTGCTCATCCCGTTCAAGGCCGCCGCGATGAACCTGCTGTCGATCGCCGCGGCCTACGGCGTGGTCACGGCCGTGTTCCAGTGGGGCTGGGGCGCGCGGGCGATCGGTCTCGAGGGCCCCGTCCCCATCGAGTCGTACGTGCCGATGATGATGTTCGCGGTGCTCTTCGGGCTCTCCATGGACTACGAGGTGTTCCTCCTCACCGCCTTCCGCGAGCACTGGGAGCGCAGCGGCGACATGGTCGTGTCGGTGCGGCGAGGGCTCGCCGACACCGGGCGGGTCGTCACGGCCGCCGCGTTGATCATGGTGGTGGTGTTCGCGTCGTTCATCCTCTCGACGAACCCCGTCGTGAAGATGTTCGGCGTCGGGCTCGCTACCGCGGTGGCCGTCGACGCCACGATCGTGCGCTGCCTGCTCGTCCCGGCGATCATGGTGCTCGCGGCCAAGGCCACCTGGTGGTTGCCACGGTGGCTCGACGTGCTGCTGCCGCAGCTGCACGTCGAGGGCGACCCGGTCGCGCTCGACGCCGTGGCGGACGAGTCGCTGCGGGCCTCCGCGGCCCCGCGGGGACGGCGGGTCACCAGCCCCGCGGCCGTCGTCGGTGCGCTGTCGGGGGTCGCGCTGGCGTGGGTGCTGTGCTCGCGGCTGCCGGGGGTGCCGCCCGAGGCCGGGGTCGCGGTCGCCGTCTCGGCGGTGCTCGGGGGCGTCCTGGCGCTGCTGCCCGCCCGGGTGGAGGCGCGCGCCGTGGGTGCCGTGCGGGCGGTCGGCGTGGCCCTGGGCGCCCTGCTCGCGGTCCTGGTCGTGAGCGTCGTCGGCGCGCTCACCCCGCCTGCCGACCACGGCCGGGGCCCCCTCGTCGCGGGCGCCATCCTTGCGGCCGCGCTCGCCGTCGTGCTCGTGGTGGGGCGGGCGCTGGCCATTCCCACGGTGCTGGGGGCCGTCGCTGCGGCCGTCGCCGAGGCCCTCGTGCCGGCTGCCGGCGCCGTGCCCACGACGGTGCTCCTCGTCGCGGTGGGTCCCGCGCTGCTCGCTCTGCTCGTGGCCTCAGCGGTACCGGCGCTGGTGGAAGCGCCGGGGGACGACGTGGTCGGCGTCCTCGCCCCGTGGGATGACGGCGACCGCCCGGTGCCGCTGGAGTCGCTGCTGGCGGCGCCGCCCCGAGCCCAGGACGTGCTCCCGGATCCGGCCGCGCAGGGTCGGCCGTGAGGGGCGCCCGGGGACGCGGCCGGGCGCTTGGCCACACGGGGGTCTTCGTCGGCGCTGCCGCCTTCGTGGTCTCCCTCGGCGCGGGCCCCGCGACGGCCTCGCCCCGCCCGAGCCGCCGCTGGTCAACGAGCAGCTGGTCACGGCTGCCCTGGACGTGGCCGGACTGCCGACCTCGGTGCTGTTCACGAGCAGGCTCGTGGCGCACGACCAGCCCGTGCAGAGCGTGGGTGTGCCCGGGCCCACGACCGACGTGCGCTACGTCGACCGGCGCGGCCGGCCCGAGGTCGAGGGCGACTCCGTGCTCGTCACCGTGGGCGGCCCGGGCGAGACCTCGGTGACCACGCAGGCCCCGTTCGGGAAGCCGATGCCCGTGGCCCTGCACGCCGAGTACCTCGTCGACGGCGCCGTGGTGGATCCCACCACCGTCGCCGGTCGCAGCGGCCAGGTCGACGTGCGCTACACGCTGACGAACACGGCAGTCCAGACGATGGACATCACGTACAAGGACGCGGCCGGGACGACGACGACGACCAAGGAACCCGTCTTCGTCCCGTTCGCCGGTTCGATGGTGGTGGTCCTGCCCGCCGGGGCTGCGCTGGTCGGGGCGCCCGCCGCGGTGGTCGGCACCACCTCCGACGGCCGCACGCAGCTCGGCTACCACCTCGTCCTCTACCCGCCCCTGGGGTCGTACCAGCAGCACGTGTCGTTCGCTATGACGGGCAGCTCGCTGTCCGCGCCCTCCCTGCACGCGGAGGTGGTACCGGTCACCCGCACGCAGGACCCGGCCACGGGGTTCGCCGCCGACCTGTTGGACTCCTCGGTGAAGGGCAACACCTCGCTCGCCGCGGGGCTCCGGACCCTCGATGCATCGGCGGCGAAGGTGGCCGACGGCGCCGCGTCGCTCGCCGACGGCCTGCTCAAGGTCCAGGACGGCGCCGACCAGGCGGCCGCGGCCGCGGCGGGCCCCCTCGCGACCGGCGCGGACCAGGTCGCCTCCGGCGCGTCGCAGGTGGCGACGGGCCAGGCGCAGCTCTCCTCGGGCGTGGCCTCGTCCGCCTCCGGGGCCGCGCAGCTCGAGGCCGGTCTGCGCACCCTGTCGTCCGGTCTGGCAGGCATCAGCAGCGGGCTCGCGGCGCTGGCCGGGAGCGCGGGCCTGCCGGCCGCCCAGCAGGCGGCGACGTCCCTGGCCAGCTCGGTGGCGTCCGTCGCCGATGCGGTGGGGTCGCCCACCGACCCGCCCCTGCCGGTCCCCACGGCGACTCCGACCGGAACTCCGTCACCGGCGCCGAAGAACCCGACCCTGGTCCAGGCGGTGCGCGCCGCGCAGGCCGGCGCGTCGGGCCTGCAGAAGGCCACGTCGGCGCTCGCAGACTCCCTGGCCGCGCTGGCCCCCAAGATCGGCGACATCCGCACCGCAGCGACCGGCGCGGCCGCGGCCGCCACCGCGGCCGCGGGGCTCACGGCGGCGGTGGCGGCCCAGGCGTGCGGACCCACACCGGCGCTGACTCCGGCCCAGTGCGCCTCGCTCGCGCAGGCCACGGCCGCATCCCAGCAGGCCGCGGCTGCCGCTGGGGGCGCTGCCGCGGGAGCCGGGCTGGCGCAGACGGCCGTGGACGCGCAGCAGGCCGCCGCCAGCGGTATCGCCGCCGGGATCGGGGCCCTCGGCAGAGGTCTGGCCGGCATCGAGGCAGGACTCGTGAAGGTCTCCACCGCACTGCGCAGCGGTAGCACGACGTCGCCGGGCATCTACGAGGGACTGGTCGCCCTCGCCGACGGGCTCACCCGCTCGGTGGCCGCGGTGACGCAGCTGTCGACCGGCGCCGCCACCGCGTCGGCCGCGAGCGTGTCGCTCGTCGCTGGCGCCACCTCGCTCGCCACGGGGCTGGCGACGGCCTCGACCGGCGCCAGCACCCTCGCCACCAGCAGCGACCAGCTCGCGGCCGGGGCGCAGCAGGAGGCCGATGGCACGCAGGCCCTGGCCACCTCGTTGGGCGTCCTGGCCGGCGGCATCGGCACATCCGTAGGCGGGTCGCAGCAGCTGGCCGCCGGCGCGTCGGACCTGCAGTCCGACGGAACCGCGACGGTGCTCAAGCAGGTCGTCGACGCGTCGTCCGACCCGGCGAGGGCGCGCGCCTACCTCGCGGCGTCGCAGTCCCGCGCCGCGGACGCCGTCCCCTACGGACCGCCGGAGGGTGCCGTCGGCCGGGTGGCGTACGTGCTGTCGCTCGAGGTGCCGACGTCGCCGGGCTCCTCGGGGCTGGCCTGGCTCGGGGTGCTGGCCGTGGCCTGCGCGGCGCTGGTGTCGCTGGCCGTACGCCGTCTGCGCGATGCGGGGCGCACCTGATCGAGCCCCGTCCAGCCCCGGCCAGGCTAGAGGCGGCAGGCGTGGATGTCGGTGACGAGGATGCCGCGGCCACCGAGGTCGTAGAGGTCGTCCATCACCCGGTGGACCTCGCGCCGCGGCACCATGGCGCGCACGGCGACCCAACCCCTCTCGTGCAGCGGGGAGACGGTGGGCGACTCGATGCCGGGCGTGATCGCGACGGCCTGCTCCGAGCTGTCGGCCCTGCATGTCATAGGCGAGCAGCACGTACGCGCCGCGCGACCATGACGCCCTGCAGCCGGCGTACGAGCAGGTGTCGACGGTCGCGTCGTCGGGCGCGCCCACGCGCCGCACGAGCACCGCCTCGCTCACGAGCAGCGGCTCGCCGATCACGTGCAGCCCGGCCTGCTGCAGCGTGGTGCCGGTGGCCACGACATCGGCGACGGCGTCTGCGACGCCGAGCCGCACTGCGTTCTCGACCGCTCCGTCGAGGCGCACGATGCTCGCCGTGATCCCGCGGTCGACGAGCCAGCGGCCGAGCAGGCCCGCGTACGAGGTGGCGACCGCGCGCCCGCCGAGCCCCTCGACCGCGGTCGGACCGCCCTCTGGCACCGCGAACCGGAACGTCGAGGGCGGCGAAGCCGAGCTCGAGCAGCACGTCGGCACCTGCGCCGCTGTCGAGCAGCAGGTCCAGGCCAGTGAAGCCGATGTCGAGCTCGCCGGACGCCACGTACGTGGCGATGTCGCGCGGGCGGAGGAAGAAGAAGTCGACCTCGTTCTCGGGGTCGTGCACGACGAGCTCGCGCGCGGCGTGCGCGGCGGGGTACCCGGCCTCGCGCAGCATGTCGCGGGCGGGGTCGGACAGCTGGCCCTTGTTGGGGACGGCGACCCTCAGCATTGGAAGTTCCTCACGGGAGTGGCGGACGGGGCAGGTCGCTGGCAGCGGCGCCGGCAGGGACGTGCCGGACGCGCACCGCCTAGAGATGCCGGTAGACGTCGGCGAGCGAGACACCGGCGGCCAGCATCAGCGCCTGCGCGTGGTACAGCAGCTGGGCGATCTCCTCGGCCGCCCGCTCCTGCGCCCTCGTGCTCGGCCGCCATCCAGGCCTCGGCCGCCTCCTCGACGACCTTCTTGCCGACGGCGTGCACGCCGCCGGACAGGAGGGACACGGTGCCGGAGGCCGGGTCGGCGGCGGCCACCTTGGCCGACAGCTCGTCCCAGAGCGCCTCGAACGTCTTCACGCCGCCACCCTAGGGGGCGGCCGCACGGAGCAGGAGGGCGGTGGCCAGGGCGGCCTCGACCGCCTCGCAGCCCTTGTCCTCCGAGCTGCCGGGCAGGCCCGCGCGGTCCAGCGCCTGGGCGTCGTCGTCGCACGTGAGCACGCCGAAGCCCACGGCCACCGACTCGTCGAGCGACACCCTCGCCAGGCCCGACGTGACGGCGTCGCACACATACTCGAAGTGGGGCGTACCGCCGCGGATCACGACTCCGAGGCAGATCACCGCGTCGCAGCCGGCGCGCGCGTACGCCTGGGCGACCACGGGCAGCTCGAACGCGCCGGGCACGCGGACCACGATGGGCTCGACGCCGGCTTCGACGCAGCGCGCCACGGCGCTGGCAAGCAGCGCGTCCATGACCTCCTCGTGCCAGGACGACGCGACGACGGCCACCCGGAGGTCAGCAGCCCCTTCGAGCCCGAGCGCGGGGGCACCGCCCCCGCTCACGGCTGCGCCTCGGTGTCGCCGCCGGCGGACGGCACCTCGTCAAGCGTGTGGCCCATGCGGTCCCTCTTAGTCCGCAGGTAGTGCACGTTGTCCTCGTTCGGGGCGATCTCGAGCGCTACGCGCTCGACGATGGACAGCCCGTAGCCCTCGAGCCCGGCGCGCTTGGCGGGGTTGTTCGTGAGCAGCCGCATCGTGCGCACGCCGAGGTCGGCGAGGATCTGCGCGCCGGTTCCGTAGTCGCGGGCGTCGGCGGGCAGCCCGAGCACGAGGTTCGCGTCGACCGTGTCGGCCCCCTCGTCCTGCAGCTTGTACGCGCGAAGCTTGTGCAGCAGGCCGATGCCACGGCCCTCGTGCCCGCGCATGTACAGGACGACCCCGCGGCCCTCGGCAGCCACCTGGCGCAAGGCTGCGTGCAACTGGTCGCCGCAGTCGCAGCGCCGCGAAGCGAACACGTCTCCGGTGAGGCACTCGGAGTGCACCCGCACCAGGACGTCGGTGCCGTCGCCGATGTCGCCAACGACGAGCGCGATGTGCTCGACGCCGTCGATCGTGCTGAAGTAGCCGACGGCACGGAAGTCGCCGAAGTCGGTGGGCAGCTTGGTCTCGGCGACCCGCTCGACCTGAACCTCGGTACGCCGGATGTAGGCGATCAGGTCGGCGATCGAGATCATCTGCAGGCCGTGCGCGTCGGCGAACTCGCGGCACTGCGGTGCGCGCATCATCGAGCCGTCGTCGTTGACGAGCTCGCACAGCGCCCCCGCGGGCGTCAGGCCCGCCAGGCGGGCAAGGTCGACGGCCGCCTCGGTGTGGCCTGGCCGGCGCAGCACGCCGCCCTCGGCCGCGCGCAGCGGCATGACGTGCCCGGGCCGGGTGAGCTCCCACGGCTCGGTCGCGGAGTCGGCCAGGACCTTCACGGTGTGCGCGCGGTCCGAGGCCGAGATGCCCGTGGACTCGATGTCGCGGGCATCGACCGACACCGCGTACGCCGTGCCCTTGCGGTCCTCGTTCACGCGGGTCATCGGTGGCAGCCCGAGCCGGTCGAGGTCGGCACCGAGCATCGACACGCAGATGAACCCGGACGTGTGCCGCACCATGAACCCGACCAGGTCGGGCGTGGCGCGCTGCGCAGCGAAGATGAGGTCGCCCTCGTTCTCGCGGTCCTCGTCGTCGACCACGACGACGGGCGGCCGGCCGCGACCGACGCCACTGCGACTTCGACGGGGTCCAGGCGCACGGCGGCAATGCCGTGCGTGCCGGGCTGGGGCGTGGGACCGGTCATGAGACGTCCTTCCAGGCGAGCAGGCGCTCGACGTACTTGGCCACGACATCGACCTCGAGGTTGACGGATCGACCTGGCGCTGCAGCGCCGAGGGTGGTGAGGTCGAGCGTGGTGGGGATCAAAGACACCTCGAACCAGTCGTCGCCCACGGCGCTCACCGTGAGCGAGACGCCGTCGACGGTGATGGAGCCCTTCGCCACCACGTAGCGAGCGAGGTCGCGCGGTAGCGACAGCCGCACCACCTCCCAGTGCTCGTGCGGCGTGCGCGCGAGCACCTCGGCCGTGCCGTCCACGTGGCCTTGCACGAGGTGTCCGCCCAGACGCGAGTCCAGCGCCGCGGCCCGCTCGAGGTTGACCGCGTCGCCGGGGGCAAGCGCCCCCAGGGACGAGCGCGCCAGGGTCTCCCCCATCACGTCGGCCGTGAACGAGCGTTCGCCGCCCTCTCCCACGACCTCGACCACCGTGAGGCACACGCCGTTGACGGCGATCGAGTCGCCGTGGCGTGCATCGGACGTGACGAGCGGGCCCACGACGACCAGGCGCGCCGAGTCGCCGTCGGGCTGCACGGCGGCGACTCGGCCGCGCTCTTCCACGATGCCGGTGAACACGTCAGCGGCTCCTTCCGTCGGGGTCGGCCGGGACGCCCTGGTGGGCCGGCACGAGGTCCAGGCGCACGTCGTCGCCCACCCGGGCGACGGCGTCGAGGCGCCACCGCTGGGTGCCGTCGATGCTGGCGATGCCGAGGTCGGCCACCGCGCACGGCCCGGCGCCGAGCAGTGCCGGAGCGACGTACCAGCGGATCCGGTCGACGAGGCCAGCGCGCACGAACGCCGCCGCCAGGGCGGGTCCACCCTCGAGCAGCACGTGCTGCACGTCGCGCCGCCCGAGCGCCGCGAGCGCCTCCGCGGGGTCGTGCGTCGCCAGCAGCAGCGTGGGCGCAGTGTCGTCCAGCACCCTGGCGCCCGCCGGCAGAGCGCGGGTGCCCATGACGACCCGCAACGGCTGGCGCGCAGCCGGTCGGCCCCCGTCGTCGCGGACCCCGAGGTGCGGGTCGTCGGCCAGTGCCGTGCCGGTGCCGACGAGCACGGCGTCGACCTCGGCCCTCAGCGCGTGCACCTCGGCCCGCGCGGCGGCTGAGGTGATCCACCGGCTCGAGCCATCCGAGGCGGCCACGCGTCCGTCGAGAGTGGCGGCGGCCTTCCAGGTGACGAAGGGGCGCCCGTGCGTCACTGCGAAGGTCCAGGCGGGGTTCAGCGCGGCGGCCTCTTCGGCGAGGAGGCCGGACTCGACGTCGACGCCGGCGGAACGCAGCCGCGCGGCGCCGCCCGCGGCGACGGGGTTCGGGTCGCTCTGCGCGTACACCACGCGGGTCACGCCCGCGTCGAGTAGCGCCTGACTGCACGGGCCGGTGCGACCCGTGTGGTCGCACGGCTCGAGCGTCACGACCGCGACGGTGCCGCGGGCCCGCCCGCCCGCGGCGGCGAGCGCGTCTGCCTCGGCGTGCGGCGTGCCGGCGCCGCGGTGGTAACCCTCGGCGACCACGGCGCCGTCGTCGGCGAGCAGGACGCACCCCACCCGCGGGTTCGGGCCGGACGGGACGCCGGGGCTGGCAGCGAGCGCCAGGGCACGCCGCATGGCGGCTACCTCGGGCGGGCTGGCCATCGGTCCTCCGGCGCGTCGGGCTGCGCGGACCGGGGCATCGGGGAGGGCAGCGGGACGGCGCGGCGCGCGGGCGCCACGGCGGCGCACGCACGACGCACCGGCCGCGCGCGTCCTCCCATCCGGACTTTGACCGTCGGCGCCGGATGACGTCGCGAAGACGCTGACCGGCTCCACCGGCCGCTGGAGGCGGCCGGGTCGCGGGCTACACCGCCGGTTCGGAGTTTCACCGACCCCGGAGCGCGCGAGCAGTTGCTCGTACTCGCAGCAGTCTCTCACGCCCCCGCATGAGAGCACCCTTACCGGGGTTCGAACCCGCTCAGAGGTGGTGGCGCCATCCGCCGCCCCTTCCCCGCGTCACTGCCCAGGTGGTCGTATCCCGGCCGGGGAAACAACCATCTGGGCAGTGACGACGGGTGCTTGGAAGGGCGGTGGGTGACCCACGGGGCCGGATCAGCCGGCGCACCACCAGGAGGATGCCGTGGCAGCCTCGGCCTGGGTGCGCAGCCGGCCGACGGCCTGGGCGGGGTCGTCGGCGCCGAAGACGGCCGAGCCCGCGACGAACACGTCGGCCCCGGCCGCGGCGCACTGCTCGATCGTGCTGGCGGCGATTCCGCCGTCGACCTGGAGCCACACGTCGAGGTCGCGGCCCTTGAGGATCTCGCGGGCCCGACGGATCTTCGGCAGCACGACGTCGAGGAAGCTCTGACCGCCGAACCCAGGCTCGACGGTCATCAGCAGCAGCATGTCGAGCTCGGCGCAGGAGGTCGGCGTACGGTTCCACCGGCGTGGCGGGCTTGAGGCCCATGCCCGCGCGGGCCCCCGCAGCGCGCAGGGTGCGCGCGAGTCGGACGGGGGCGTGGGCCGCCTCGGCGTGGAACGTAACGCTGCGCGCCCCGGCCTCCGCGTAGGCCGGGGCCCAGCGGTCAGGGTCGTCGATCATCAGGTGGCAGTCGACCGGCGTGTCGACCTGCGCGAGCAGCGACTCGACGACGGGGAGCCCGAGCGTGAGGTTCGGGACGAAGTGGTTGTCCATCACGTCGACGTGCAGCCAGTCGGAGACCGCGGAGACCCGCCGGCACTCCTCGGCCAACGACGAGAAGTCGGCCGACAGGATCGACGGGGAGATCTGCACGCCCATGCGGGCAGCCTAGGGCAGCGCAGCGCGCCTCTCACTTACCCCGCGCTGGCGGGAGCCCGCAGCACGGCCAGGTACATCCCGTCGGTGCCGTGCAGGTGCGGCCACAGGCGCACGTCGAGACCCTCGCCGCGCGGCAGCTGCGGCAGCACGTCCCACGCGTCGAGGCGCTCGACGCCCGGGGCCGTGGCCAGCACGTCGTCGACGACGACCGTCGTCTCGGCGAGGTGCGGCGAGCAGGTGGCGTACGCGACGACGCCGCCGGGGCGCACCGCTGCCAGGGCGTTGCGCAGCAGCGCGCGCTGCAGCGTCGACAGCACGGACACGTCGTCCGGCGTCCGACGCCAGCGCGCCTCGGGGCGGCGGCGCAGCACCCCGAGACCCGTGCAGGGCGCGTCGACGAGCACGCGATCGTAGCGGCCGGTGGCCCAGCGCTGGTCGGTGCCGTCGGCGGCGACCACCTCGTGGATCCCCGGGGCGCCCCGCAGCGCACGCCGGACGAGGTCGGCGCGGTGCGGCGTGACGTCGACGGCGATGTACGCGGCGCCGCGCCCGGCCGCGAGGCCGGCCAGCAACGCCGCCTTGCCCCCCGGGCCCGCGCACAGGTCGAGCCAGGCGGTCTCGGCACCGCCCACCGGGAGCACCGGCGCCGCCGCCAGCGCGACGGCGACCAGCTGGCTGCCCTCGTCCTGCACGCCGGCGGCGCCGGAGCGCACCTGAGGCACGTCGCCGGGCGGGCCGGATCGCAGCACCGCCGCGTACGGGGACCAGCGCCCTGGCATCGCGTCGGCGGCCGCGAGCAGCTCGTCGCGGGTGGAGCGGCCGGGGCGGGCCGCGAGGGTCACCGACGGCGGCTCGTTGTCGGTGGCCAGGAGCTCGTCGAGCCCACCGGAGCGCCCCAGCGCGTCACGCAGCGACGAGACGATCCACGCCGGGTGCGAGGTGGTGAGGGCCAGCCGCTCGGTCTCGTCCCGGGCCGAGGTCGACACCTCGGCGAGCCAGGCATCGCGGTCGCGCGCCGCCACCTTGCGCAGCACCGCGTTGACGAGCCGGGAGACACCCTCGCCGCGCACGTCGCGGGCCAGCGACACGGTCTCCCCGACCGCGGCGTGGGCAGGTACGCGCATCTGCAGCAGCTGGAAGGCGCCGAGCCGCAGCAGGTCCAAGGCCGACGGGTCGACCTGCTCGAGCGGCCGGTCGACGCAGCGCGCGAGCACGGCGTCGAGGAGGCCGCGCCAGCGCAGTGTGCCGAACGCGAGCTCGGTGGCGAAACCCGCGTCGCGGCCGTCGAGCCCGGCCTCGCGCAGGATCGAGGGCATGGCCAGGTTCGCGTAGGCGTCGTCGGCGCCGACGGCGTGCAGCAGGTCGTACGCGGCTCGCCGGGCTCGGTCGACGCGGGCGCCCCGGGGGCTGCCACGCCGGCGCGGCTCACGCCCCCGGGCCCCGCTCACGCGAGCACGTCGCCATCCGTGAGGCGGGCTCCGCGGGCCCAGTCGGGCGCAGGCATCTCCCGCCGGCCCTGCGGAAGCACGGCGCCGAGCCGCACGGCGTGCGACCCGGTGCCGACGAGCACCTCGTGCTTGCCGACCCGAAGCCCGCCTGCGACGAGGTCGCCGATGCCCGGCTCGAGCCGGACGGGGCCGAGACCGAGTCGTTGCCCTCCCCACGTCGTCCACGCACCGGGCGCGGGCGTGCACCCGCGCACGAGGCGGTCGATGCGCATCGCTGGGTCGGCCCACACGACGCGGGCGTCGTCGACGCTGAGCTTCGGCGCGTAGGAGGGCTCCCCCACCTGCGGCGCCGGCACAAGGCTGCCGGCCTCGATGCCGTCGAGCGTCGCCACGAGCAGCCCCGCGCCGTCGTCGGCGAGTCGGGCGAGCAGGTCGCCGGCGGTGTCGCGCGGCCCGATCGCCGTGGTCACGGTGCCGTACACGGGGCCGGTGTCGAGGCCCTGCTCGAGCTGGAACGTGCACGCGCCGGTGACGTCGTCCCCGGCCATGACCGCGTGCTGCACCGGGGCCGCCCCGCGCCAGGCGGGGAGTACCGAGAAGTGCAGGTTCACCCAGCCGCGCGCAGGCACGGCGAGCGCATCGGGCGGGATGAGCCCGCCGTAGGCGACGACGGGCGCGGCGTCCGGGGCCAGCTCGCGCAGGAGCGCCAAGAAGCCAGGGTCAGACGGCCTCGCCGGCCGCAGCACCTCCAAGCCCATCTCGTCGGCCAGCGCGGCCACGGGCGACGGCGCCGGCGTGCGGCTGCGGCGGGTGGGCGCGTCCGGCCTCGTCAGCACCGCCACCACCTCGTGCCTGGAGGCCAGCAGGGCGTGCAGGGACGGCAGCGCCACCTCGGGCGTGCCGGCGAACAGCAGCCGCACGGCCTAGAGCCAGCGGCTGGAGAGGCGGTGCGGGCTCAGCCGCACGTCGGGGGGCTGCTGGCCGAACCACTCGGCCTCGCGGATCGCGCGCATGGCGGCCTTGCGGGTCTCGGCGTCGAGCCGGTCGACGAACAGGATGCCGTCGAGGTGGTCGGTCTCGTGCTGCACCGCACGGGCCTTGAGCTCGGTGCCCTCGACGACCACGGGCTCGCCGTGCTGGTCGAAGCCCTTCGCCACCACGCGCATGGCCCGGGGGGTCTCGAACGCCAGCCCCGGGATGGACAAGCAGCCCTCCTCGCCCTCCTGCAGCTCGTCCGACAGGTCGAGGTCGGGGTTGATGAGGTGGCCGAGCTCGTCGTCGACCCAGTACGTGAAGACGCGCAGCGAGACGCCGAGCTGCGGTGCCGCCAGCCCGGACCCGGGGGCCTCGATCATCGTGTCGAACAAGTCCTGGACCAGCCTGCGCAGCTCCTTGTCGAAATCGAGCACGGGCGCGGCAGGGGTGGTGAGCACCGGGTCGCCAAACAGTCGGATCGGCTGCACGGCCACAGAGGCTCCTCGGGTCAGGGGCGGCGGGGCGCCCCGATCCTACGGCCTGGCGCCCGAGTTCCCGCCGGACACCACGTCGCGGAGGCGCTCGCGGCGCGCCTGGTAGTCCGCGTCGAACCGCTCCCCCGCTCGTGCCTGCTTCTTCTCGTCGTAGAAGCGCCGGGCCCAGTACGTGTCGGGCTTGGCCAGCCGGATCGCGCCCACGAGGCCCACGACGGGGACGACGAAGCCCAGCAGGCCAGTGATCAGCTTGCCCTTGAGTAGGCATACGACCGTGTACCCCAGGTGCACCACGAGGATCGCGGCCACGGCGAACCACCCCTGGTCGGCCCGCTCCGACTGCACCCCGAACGGCGCGGTGCTGGTGAGCAGCACCATGACGATGACCACGGCCACCATCACGGCGTCGATCGACTTGCGGCCCTCGGTCGACCAGTAGACGTCTTCGACGTGCAGCCATAGCGCAAACTCGTCCAGAGCGAGAGCGGCACCTACGCCGAACAGCACGGCGAGTATCTCCGACCAAGGGCTCGCGGGGTGGAACCGGAACTCCAGGAGCCCGGTGAGCATCACCAGCAGGATGCCCCAGACCTGGTGGTGGACGTGGACGCCGCCGATGAAGACGTCCTTGACTGCGCCGTCGGCAACCTCGCCGCGCTCGTCGCGGGCCTTGATGCGCGTGGTCGTCCACCGGGTGACGCCGTAGGTCACGAGGAAGCCGAGCAGCAGCCACAGCGCGGCCGAGCGCCCCGTGTCGACGACGTGGTCCTGATACCAGTCCAGCACCGCGCCACCGTAGCCGAGCCGATGCGACGCGGGCGTGCTACCCGAGCTCGGCGGGGTCGACCCGCACCTGCACCGGGCCCCCGTCCTTGCGCGCCGAGCGCACGGCGGCCATCGCGGCCAGCGCCGCCGCGAGCCCGGCGGCCCGGCTGCGCGGCGCGGTGACGAGGGCGCGCACCCGGACCGGTCCCACGGGCCCGTCGGGCCCGGAACGTCCCTGGAGCTCTGCGGGCCCGAGCACCGTGACTCCGTCGGGGACCTCGAGGAGCGCGAGCGCGGACGCGACGTCGTCGGCCGCGCCGGTGACCGTCGCCGCGGCCACCGCTGGGGGGAGCCCGAGGGCGAGCCGCTCGGCCCGCTCGCGCTCGGCGAACCCGGCCGGGTCGAGCCGCACGAGCGCCTGCGCGACGGGCAGCGCCGCGTCGGCCATCAGGACCACCCGTCCGCCGTCGGCCGCAGGCCGGACGAGCGACACGGCGTTCATCCACCGGCGCAGGGCCTCTTCCCCCGCCCGCAGGTCGGGTCGGTCGAGCATCACCCGGCCGTCGAGCAGCAGGGCCGCGGCGTACCCGCCCTCGACCCTGGGCTCGGCACCAGGCGTGGCCACCACGAGGGACCGGCCCGCCGGCACCTCGGCGAGCACCTCGGACCGCCCGGAGGTTCGCACGGCGACCCCGGGGAAGGCGCGCCCGAGCTCCTCGGCGGTACGCCCCGCGCCGACCGTGACGGCCCTGAGCCGGCGCCCGCCGCACGCAGGGCAGGACCAGTCGCCGGCAGGGCGGGCGCACCAGCGGCAGGTCGGGATAGCGTGGCCGCTCGTGGCTGCCAGCGGGCCGTGGCAGTGCACGCAGCGGGCGGGCGCGCGGCAACGCTGGCAGGCGAGGCTCGGCAGGTATCCGCGCCGCGGCACCTGGACGAGGACGGGGCCTTGCTCGAGGGCTCGGCGGGCCGCCTCCCAGGCCACGTGCGGCAGCCGCGCGCTGCGCGCGGCGGGGTCGGCCGCGAGGTCGGCGTCGTCGCCGGCGCACACGACCCGCGGTCCACGCGACCGCTGCGCGGCGCGGTGGGGGACGACGGGCCGCGCCGTGCCGTCGGTCACGAGCACGGCGGCCTCGACCGACCTCGACACCGCGCCGACCACGAGCGCGGCGCCCTCCCGCTCGGCGCGCAGCAGGGCCACCTCGCGGGCGTGCCATCCGGGCGCGTGCGGCTCGGAGTACAGGTCGTCGCCGTCGTCCCAGAGCATCACCAGCCCCAGGCGCCCCACCGGCGCGAACGCCGCCGCCCTCGTCCCCACCACCACCCGGGCCTCGCCGAGCAGCACGCGCAGGAAGGCGCGGTACCGGGCCGCGGGACCGAGGTCGGCGGTGAGCACCTCGTAGCTGCCGTCGCCGAGCTCGGCGTCAAGGGCCGCCGCGGCCTCCGCGACGTCGCGGGCATCGGGCACGAGCCAGAGCACGCCCCGGTCGGCGGCCTGGGCCGCCGCGGCGAGCCGGGCCATCGCCGCGGCCCACCGCTCGTCGGGCGCGGCGGTCCAGACCGCGCGAGGAGCGGGGTCGCCTGGGCGGGACCCGGCGAGCCGGGACACGAGCGCCGCCCCTCCCCCGTATGCCGCCCACGGCCCGGCCTCCGGGGCCGCTCCGGGCAGCCGAGCGGCGGGCACCCCCGCGGCAGCCACCACGGCCGCCTCCGTGCGCGCGTGCCGCGGCGGCACAGCGGCGCGCACGACGTCGGAGAACGTTCCGGCGTACCGGTCGGCGACCGCCCGCACGAGCCCGGCCACCTCGGCGGTGAGCACCGGCACCGGCGACACCACCCTGGTCACCGGCGTGAGCGCGCCCGCGAAGTCGGTGCCCGCGACCCTCGTCAGGACCAGGCCGGCGGTGTCGGACCCCGCGAAGCGCACCCGCACCCGCGCCCCGGGCACCGCCGTATCGGCCATCGTCTCAGGAACCAGGTAGTCGAACGGTCGGTCCAGGTGGGCCAGCGGGGTGTCGACCGCGACCTGCGCCACCGGATCGACGGCCGCGGCGGTCTTCGGCCCCGACGCCCTCGGCCGCCGCGGGCGGGGCCGGCCGGAGGGCACCAGCGCGAGCTGGTCGCCGTCGGACGGCGCGGGGGTGGCCACGGCCCTGTTCTATCCCACCGGTGCGGCACCCGGTCCCGGCCGTCCACCGACGCCACGGGCACCCGGCTTGGTGAGCTGGCGCGTCGGCCCGAGACGATGGGGCGATGGACTCCATCGTGCTCGACCTGCGCACCGGCGACCGGCTCGTCACCGACCTCACCGACGCGGTGGCCGGCTTCTGCCGCGGGCGTGGTGACGGGCTCGTGCACGTCTTCGTGCCGCACGCGACGGCGGGCGTCGCGCTCATCGAGACCGGCAGCGGCACCGAGCCCGACCTGCAGGACGTCCTGCGCCGGCTCCTGCCCCGCGACGACGTCTACCGGCACCGGCACGGAAGCCTCGGCCACGGCGGTGACCACGTGCTGCCCGCGTTCGTGAGCCCGTCGCTGACGGTGCCGGTGCTCGCCGGGCAGATGGCCCTCGGCACCTGGCAGAACGTGGTGCTCGTCGACCCCAACCTGGACAACCCAGACCGGCACGTGCGGCTGTCGTTCCTGGTCGGCTGAGGCCCGCTGGCAGGTCAGCCGCGGGGGTCATGAGGTGACATCCGGTAGAGCGCGTGCCGTCGCCAGGAGTCGTCCGGAGCGGACCTGGGATGGTCGAACTCGCCGTCGGGGTGCATGCCGATCCGCTCCATCACGGCCCGCGACGGCGCGTTGGCCACCACCGTGAACGAGAGGATCTCGGGCAGCCTGAGGTCGTCGAAGCCAAACGCCACCGAGGCCCGCGCCGCCTCGGTGGCGATCCCCATGCCCCACCACTGCGGCCACAGCCGCCAGCCCACCTCGACGCACGGCTCGGTGTGCAGGAACGGCGGATCGAATGTCGGCGGCATCAGCCCGGTGAACCCCGCGAACGGCGTGGCGCCCCGCTCGCTCCTGACGACCTCGACCACCCACATCGTGAAGCCCGCAGAGCCGTGCAGCTGCGCAAGTCTGTCGGCGAAGGCGTCCGACGCTTCGCGCTCTACCGGACCGGGGAAGTAACGCATCACGTCCGGGTCGCGGTTCATCGCGGCGAACGGCGCCCGGTCGGAGTCGCGCCACTCCCGCAGCAGAAGACGGGGCGTGCGCAGGACCGGGAGGTCGTGGGCGCTCGGCCCGTCGGCTGGCATCGTCGGATCAGCCAGAGACGGCGGCCTTGATGGCGTCGACCCGGTCGGTGTTCTCCCACGTCATGCCGAACAGCTCGCGGCCGAAGTGCCCGTACGCGGCGGTCTGCCGGTACACCGGGCGCAGCAGGTCGAGGTCGCGGATGATCGCCGCCGGGCGGAGGTCGAACACCTGCAGCACGGCCGCCTGGATCTGGTCGTCGGGGAGCACGCCCGTGCCGAACGTCTCGACGAACACTCCCACCGGGTGCGCCTTGCCGATGGCGTACGCGACCTGCACCTCGCAGCGCTCGGCGAGGCCCGCGGCGACGACGTTCTTGGCCACCCAACGCATCGCGTACGCCGCCGAGCGGTCGACCTTCGACGGGTCCTTGCCGGAGAAGGCGCCGCCGCCGTGTCGCGCCATCCCGCCGTACGTGTCGACGATGATCTTTCGGCCGGTGAGCCCGGCGTCGCCCATCGGTCCGCCCACCTCGAACCGGCCGGTGGGGTTGACCAGCAGCCGGAAGTCGTCGGACGGCAGGTCCACGGTCTCGAGGATCGGCTCCACGACGTGCTTGCGGATGTCGGGGGTCAGCAGGTTCTCGAGGCTGATCTCCTTGGCGTGCTGGCTCGACACGACGATGGTGTCGATGCGCACGGGCGTGTCGCCCTCGTACTCGATGGTGACCTGGGTCTTCCCGTCGGGGCGCAGGTACGGCAGCTCGCCGTCCTTGCGCACGGCCGTGAGCCGCTCGGCGAGCCGGTGGGCCAGCGAGATCGGCAGCGGCATCAGCGTGGCGGTGTCGGTGCACGCGTAGCCGAACATGAGGCCCTGGTCGCCGGCGCCTTGACGGTCGAGGGGGTCGGCCGAGTGGTCCTCGCGCTCTTCGAGCGCGTCGTCGACACCCTGGGCGATGTCGGGCGACTGCTGGCCGATCGACACCGAGATGCCGCACGACTCGCCGTCGAAACCCTTCACCGAGGCGTCGTAGCCGATGTCCTTGACGACCTCGCGGACGACCTTGTTGACGTCGGTCCAGGCCTCGGTCGTCACCTCGCCGGCCACGTGGACCTGTCCGGTGGTGAGCAGCGTCTCGACCGCGACCCGGCTGTGGGGATCCTGGGCGAGCATGTCGTCGAGGATGGCGTCGCTGATCTGGTCGGCCATCTTGTCGGGGTGGCCCTCAGTGACCGACTCGGACGTGAAGAGACGACGGGACACGCGGTTTCCCTTCGCAGCGCGCGGGTGACGGCCGCAGACGCGGCGACCGAGCCGAGTCTACCCGGTGCCGGCCGAGGACCAGCGGGCGCCGACGAGGTCCCAGACTGTGTCGGCCAGGGCCTCCTTCGGGCCCAGCGGCACCGCGGTGGCCGAGCCGTCGGCGCCCAGGACAACCGCGGCGTTGTCCAAGGAGCCGAAGCCGGTGGACCCGGACACATCGTTGACCACGAGGAGGTCGCAGCCCTTGCGGACCAGTTTGGCGCGCCCGTGCTCGAGCACCGTGCCGGCGGCATCGCCTGTCTCGGCGGCGAACCCGACGATGACGGGTCGGCCGGTCCCGGTGTGGCGGGACGCGACGAGGTCGGCGAGCACGTCGGCGGTGCGCGCCAGGGCGAGCGGCGCCGACCCGGCGTCGTCGTCGGACTTCTTGATCTTGGTGCCAACCACCACGGCGGGGCGGAAGTCGGCGACCGCGGCGCACATCACGACCGCGTCGGCCGCGGCGGCGGCGACAAGGACGGCCTCGCGGAGCTCGGCCGCGCTGCCCACGCGCACGACGTCGGCACCGGCGGGGTCGGGCAGGTCGACGTTCGCGGACGACGAGTACGACGCGCGCGCCCCGGGCCACGGCGGTGCTGGTCAGTGCGTAACCCTGCCGCCCGCTGGACCGGTTGCCCAGGAAGCGCACCGGGTCGAGCGGCTCGCGGGTACCGCCGGCCGACACCACCACCGTGCGACCGGCGAGGTCGGGCACGAGTGCTGCCGCGCCGCGCTCGAGTACTCGGCGCGCGACCTCGGCGATGGCCGCTGGTTCGGGGAGCCGGCCCTTGCCCGAGTCGGCGCCGGTGAGGCGTCCCACCGCCGGCTCGAGCACGAGGGTGCCGCGCGAGCGCAGCGTCGCGACGTTGGCCGCGGTCGCCGCGTGCTCCCACATCTCGGTGTGCATCGCGGGCACGAGCACCACGGGGCAGCGCGCGGTCAGGAGCGTGGAGGTGAGCAGGTCGTCGGCGAGGCCGTGGGCGGCCTTGGCCAGCAGATCGGCGGTGGCCGGCACGACCAGGACGAGGTCGGCCTCCTGGCCGAGCCGCACGTGCGGCACCTCGTGGACGTCGTCCCACACCTCGGCCGAGACCGGGTGGCCCGACAGCGCGGCCCAGGTGGCTGCGCCGACGAACTCGCAGCGCGGCCCGCGTGGGCACGACGCGGACGTCGTGGCCGGACTCGGTGAGCAGCCGGAGCACCTCGCAGGCCTTGTAGGCCGCGATGCCCCCCGCGACGCCGAGGACGACGCGGGGGCGGGCGGGGCCGCGGGTCAGGCGATCGCCTCGGGATCGAACGGCTCGGCAGTAAGCACGCCGGCGTTGATCTCGCGCAGCGCGATCGACAGTGGCTTCTCCTGCACGTGGGTCTCGACGAGCGGACCGACGTACTCGAGCAGGCCCTCGCCCAGCTGGGAGTAGTACGCGTTGATCTGGCGGGCGCGCTTGGCCGCGTAGATCACGAGCGAGTACTTGGAGTCGGTGGTCTCGAGCAGCTCGTCGATCGGCGGGTGCGTGATGCCCTCGGGCCGCACGGTGGAAGGGGACACGATGCCTCTTTCGATGCTGTCGACAGGTCGGGGGCGGTCGGGGACGGTCAGGTCTGGATCGGGCCGGACCGATCGTCGGACGCGCCCACTCCCATCAAGGCTACCAAGTGTTCGACCGCCTCCTGCACCGACGAGTTCACGACCGTGCCGTCGAACTCGCTCTCGGCGGCCAGCTCGACCCGCGCCGTCTCCAGCCGCCGGGCGATGACCTCGGCCGGCTCTGTGCCCCGTCCGACCAGCCGACGGACGAGCTCGTCCCAGGTGGGCGGGGCCAGGAAGACGAGCAAGGCGTCCGGCATGGCGGCCCGGACCTGCCGGGCGCCGTGCAGCTCGATCTCGAGCAGAACCGGCGTGCCGCCGGCCAACCGCGCCTCGACGGGCCTGCGGGGGGTGCCGTAGAAGTGGCCCGCGAACTCGGCGTACTCGAGCAGCTCGCCGCGCTGCACCAGGTCGGCGAACTGGCCGTGGTCGACGAAGAGGTAGTCGACCCCGTGCGTCTCCCCCGGCCGCGGCCGCCTCGTCGTGGCTGAGACGGACAGCCAGATCTCGGGATGCTGGTGGCGCAGCGCCTTGACGACGGTGCTCTTGCCCACTCCCGACGGTCCCGACAGGACGGTGAGCCGCGCGGCGGACGGCGGGTGGCTCACCGGTCCCCGAACAGGGTACGCAGCCCGGCCACCTGCTGGACGCCGAGGCCGCGCACCCGGCGGGTCTCGGCGATGCCCAGCCGATCCATGATCTCGCGCGCCCGCACCTTGCCGATGCCGGGCATCGCCTCGAGGAGCGCGACCACCCGCATCTTGCCGATCACGTCGTCGGTGCGGCCCCGCTCGACGACCTCGAGGAGCGATCCGCCGGAATTCCTCAGCCGGTTCTTCACCTCGGCCCGGATCTGGCGCGCCTCGGCCGCCTTGTCGAGCGCCTCACGACGCTTCTCCGCGCTCATCGGAGGCAGTGCCATCGTGCTCCCGTCGCCACGCGCGGGCCCTGCCGCGCGTGGCGCAGGCTATCCGACGCGCGGGCAGCGATCGACCCCGGCCGTGCGTGCGCGTCCTACCGGGCCAGGGACTCGGCCAGGGCGCGGGCCGCGGCAGCGGGGTCAGCGGCGGCGGTGAGCGGCCGGCCCACGACGAGCAGGTCGGCCCCGGCGGCGAGGGCCTGCTCCGGGGTGGCGACGCGGGCCTGGTCGTCTGCCCCGGCGGTGCCAGCCGGTCGGACGCCGGGGGTGATCAGGACGATCCCGGGGCCGACCTCGGCACGCACCGCGGCCACCTCCTGGGGCGAGCAGACGATGGCGCGCGCGCCCGCGCCCACGGCCAGGGCGGCGAGCCGGCGCACGGCGTCGATCGCCGGGCCGCGCAGACCCACGGCGTCCAGGGTGGCCTCGTCGAGGGAGGTGAGAACCGTGACGGCCGTGATGCGGGTGCCCGGGAGCGCCTCGGCCGCGGCCCGCACCATAGCGGGGCCACCCGCGGCGTGCACCGTCAGGAAGTCCGGCTCGAGGTGGGCCACCGAGCGGGCGGCCCCAGCGACCGTGTTCGGGATGTCGTGCAGCTTGAGGTCGAGGAAGACCGAGCGTCCCGCGCTGGCCGTACGCACGGCCGCCACTGCGGCCGCGCCGTCGCGCAGGAACGTCTCGAGCCCCACCTTCATGGTGGTCACCCACGGACCTGTGGCCGCAGCCCAGCCCCGCACTGTGTCGAGGTCGGGTCCGTCGAGGGCCACCGCGACGGGGGCGGGCGGAACGGGCGGGGCGGCGTCGGGCACGGCAGGCTCCTCCTGGGGTCCCACCGCGGCGGGTGGGTGGTGGGGGTGGCGGACGGCTGGCTCAGCCCTCGGCACCGGCCTCGAGCGGGTGGGCAGGATCGGTGCCCTCCCCGAGGTGCAGGGGATCGGCCTGGGCGTCGGCCACGAGAGGCGACAGGGGCCGCTCGGCCGGTCGGTGCGCGTAGCCGACTGCTTCGGCCAGGCTCGAGAAGCCCCGCTCGACCAAGGCCTCCGCGAGCTCGCGCTGCACGCGCACGGGAGCCGAGGGGTCGTGGAAGGCCACGGTTCCGACGCTGATGGCCGAGGCGCCGGCGAGGACGAACTCCAGGGCGTCCAGCCCCGTGCGGATGCCGCCCATGCCGAGGATCGGCACCTCGGGCATGGCGGCGTGGACCTGGTACACGCAGCGCACGGCGACCGGGCGGATGGCCGGGCCGGACAGACCCCCGGTGACCCCGGCGAGCGCCGGCCGCAGCGTGTCGGTATCGATCACCATGCCCAGCAGCGTGTTGATCATGGACAGGCCGTCGGCGCCGGCGTTCACCACGGCGCGAGCGATCGCCACGATGTCGGTGACGTCGGGCGACAGCTTGGCGAGAACAGGAACCCCGGGGGCCGTGTACCGGCGAACCCCGGAGATCACGTCGGCCGCAGCCCCTGCGTCGCAGGCGAAGACGAGCCCGCGGTTCTCGACGTTCGGGCAGGAGATGTTGACCTCGATCGCGGCGACGTCGGGCACGTGCCGCAGCTTCTGGGCGAGCTTCATGTACTCGTCGATGCTGCCCCCGGCGATCGACACCACGGCCCGGGCGCCGCGGTCGCGCAGCCAGGACAGGTCCTTGTCCAGGAACGCGTCGATGCCGGGGCCCTGCAGCCCGATGGAGTTGAGCATGCCGCTCGGGGTCTCGGCCATCCGGGGCGTGGGCCGGCCCGAGCGCGGCTTCATCATGATGCTCTTGGTGACGACACCACCGATGGCGGTGATGTCGAAGAACTGGTCGAGCTCGCGCCCGGCGGCGGCGCAGCCGCTGGCCGTGAGCACCGGGGCCGGCAGCGCGAGGGCGCCCAGCGACGTGGACAGGTCGACGTCCGGCGGCGCGCTGCGCCGGTCGGGCGCGCCGTACGAGATGACCGCTCGCGTCATCGGTGACCGCCTCCTTCGGGGGCCCCGAGCGTGCCCTCGGGGATCGTGCCCACGTCGGACCAGCGCACGCGGTCGCCCCGGAAGACCGGCCCGTCGACGCACGAGCGGAGCATCCGGGTGACTCCGTCGTCGCCGACCACGGGCAGCACGCAGGTCATGCAGATGCCGATGCCGCACGCCATCGCCTCTTCGACCGCGCACTGGCTGTGCGCCCCGTGCTCGGCCGCGATCGCGGCCACCGCGGACAGCATGGCCATCGGGCCGCAGGCGTACACGACGTCGGCGTCGACGCGCCGCATGACCTCGGGCAGGACGTCGGTGACACGCCCGCGCGTGCCGAGCGAGCCGTCCTCGGTGGTGACGGTGAGCGTGGCGGCCATCCGCTTGGCCTCCAGGACGCCGAAGAGCTTGTCCTCGCTGCCGGCCCCGAGGACAACGTCGACGCGGCAGCCCCGCGCGCGCAGCTGGTCGGCGAGCATGAACATGGGGGCCGACCCGTAGCCGCCGGCGACGAGCACGCACGACACGGGCTCGCGCGGGAGTGCGAACGGCCGGCCGAGCGGCCCGACGACGTCGACCGGGTCGTGCCGGTGCAGTGCCGAGAGCCAGTCGGTGCCCTTGCCGTGGGTGGCGAACACGACGTCGAGCGTGCCGCCGTAGACGCCTCGGTCCTGCACCTGGTGGATGCTGAACGCGCGCCGCAGCAGCATGCTGGAGTGGTCGCCACCGACGGCCAGGGCCACGAAGTGGCCCGGCCGCGTGAGCTCGGGGATCCCGGGCGCCGTGAGGGTCAGCACGTGGTACGACCCCGAGCGCCGAAGCGCGAGCACCTCGCCGCGCACCTGCACCGGCATCAGTCCGCCACCTCCGTCGTCGTCGGGACGGTCGCGTCCGCCGTCGCCGCGCGCGTCGTCGGCGCCGGCATGGCCGAGGCCCCGCGCAGGGCTCGGAGGTCTGACGCCCACTCCTGCAGCGAGCGCACGCCGATCTCGCCGCGCAGCGAAGCCTCGATGCCCTGCACCGCGGCCGCCGAGTCCCTGCACCGTCGTGATGCAGGGAACGCCCTTGACCACCGCGGCGGTGCGGATCTCGTAGCCGTCGAGTCGCGGTCCCGACCCCGAAGGGCGTGTTGACGATGAGGTCGACGTCGCCGGCGCAGGATCGCCTCCACCGTCGTGGGCTCGCCGTTGGGGCCGGGGCCGTCGTGCTGCTTGCGCACCACTGTGGCCTTGAGCCCGTTGCGCCTGCAGCACCTCGGCGGTGCCCTCGGTGGCCAGGATCTCGAAGCCGAGGTCGGCGAGGCGCTTGACCGGGAAGATCATGCGCGCTTGTCGCGGTTGGCCACCGAGACGAAGGCACGGCCCGAGGTGGGCAGGCCGCCGCGTAGGCCGCTGCCTGCGATTTGGCGAACGCCGTGCCGAACACGGAGTCGATCCCCATCACCTCGCCGGTGGACCGCATCTCCGGACCGAGGATGGTGTCGACGCCATGGAAGCGGCCGAACGGCAGCACCGCTTCCTTGACCGCGATCGGGCCCGCCGACCGGCAGGGACCCGCCGTCGCCCTCGGCCGGGCAGCACGCCCTCGGCCCGGAGCTCGGCGATGCGTCGCGCCGATCACGATCCGGGCGGCCGCCTTCGCCAGCGGCACGGCGGTGGCCTTCGACACGAAGGGCACGGTACGCGACGCCCGCGGGTTGGCCTCGAGCACGTACAGCACGTCCGCCGACAGCGCGTACTGCACGTTGAGCAGCCCACGCACGCCGACGCCGCGTGCGATCGCCTCGGTCGAGTGCCGAATCCGCTCGATCTCCTCGCGGCCCAGGGTGATCGGCGGCAGCGCGCACGCCGAGTCGCCGGAGTGGATGCCGGCCTCCTCGATGTGCTCCATGACGCCGCCGAGGTACAGCTCCGTCGCCGTCGTACAGCGCGTCGACGTCGATCTCGATGGCGTCGTCGAGGAACCGGTCGACGAGCACCGGGTGCTCGGGGCTGACGTCGGTGGCCCGCTGCGATGTAGTCGGCCAGCATGCGACTCGTCGTAGACGATCTCCATGCCGCGCCCGCCGAGCACGTAGGACGGCCGGACGAGCACCGGGTAGCCGATCTCGTCGGCGATCGCCTTGGCCTCCTCGAACGACAGCGCGGTGCCGTGCTGGGCGCGGGCAGCCCGGCGGCGGCCAGCACGCGGCCGAACGCGCCGCGCTCCTCGGCGAGGTCGATCGCCTCGGGCGTGGTGCCGACGATCGGCACGCCCGCGTCCTTGAGCGCCTGCGCCAGCCCGAGCGGGGTCTGCCCGCCGAGCTGGCAGATGACGCCGACCACCGGTCCGGCGACGAGCTCGGCGTGCATACGACCTCGAGCACGTCCTCGAGGGTGAGCGGCTCGAAGTAGAGCCGGTCGGCGGTGTCGTAGTCGGTGGACACCGTCTCGGGGTTGCAGTTGACCATGACGGTCTCGTAGCCGGCCTCGCGCAGGGCGAGCGAGGCGTGCACGCAGGAGTAGTCGAACTCGATGCCCTGGCCGATCCGGTTCGGCCCGCGACCCGAGGATGATCACCTTCGGCCGCTCGCCGCGGCGCGCACCTCGGTCTCCTCGTCGTAGGTCGAGTAGTGGTACGGGGTGATCGCCGCGAACTCGGCGGCGCAGGTGTCGACGGTCTTGTAGACCGGCCGGACGCCGAGGGCGTGGCGCACTCCGCGCACCACCGTCCTCGGCGCAGCCCGCGCAGCGCAGCGATCTGCGCGTCGGAGAACCCGTGCCGCTTGGCGTGCCGGAGCACGTCCGGGCTGAGCTCGGGCGGCGCCGCGCAGCTCGTCGGCGACCTCGTTGATCAGCGCGATCTGGTCGAGGAACCACGGGTCGATGTCGGTGGCCTCGTGCACCTGCTCGACCGTGGCGCCGGCCCGCAGCGCCCGCTGCACCTCGTCGAGCCGGCCGTCGGCGGGCACGCGGCACCGTCGGCCAGCAGCGCGTCGACGTCGACGTCGTCGCGGCTCGCCGGCCACGAGAACGGCGGCCTCGGTGCGTCTCGATGCGAGCGCAGCGCCTTCTGCAGCGCCTCGGTGAAGTTGCGGCCGATCGCCATCGCCTCGCCGACGCTCTTCATCGTGCGTGGTGAGCGTCGGGTCGGCCTCCGGGAACTTCTCGAACGCGAACCGCGGCACCTTGACCACGACGTAGTCGAGCGTCGGCTCGAAGGAGGCCGGGGTCTCCCGGGTGATGTCGTTGGGGATCTCGTCGAGGGTGTAGCCGATGGCGAGCTTCGCGGCGATCTTCGCGATCGGGAAGCCGGTGGCCTTCGACGCCAGCGCCGACGACCGCGACACCCGCGGGTTCATCTCGATGACGATGACGCGACCGGTCGTCGGGGTCGACGGCGAACTGGATGTTGCAGCCGCCGGTGTCGACGCCGACCGCGCGGATGACGTCGATGCCGATGTCGCGCAGCCGCTGGTACTCGCGGTCGGTGA
Source organism: uncultured Actinomycetes bacterium (assembly GCA_963778785.1). Lineage (GTDB taxonomy): Bacteria > Actinomycetota > Actinomycetes > S36-B12 > CAIYMF01 > CAVZVV01. The sequence goes on along the minus strand of CAVZVV010000026.1, from coordinate 125,678 downwards.
GCGTCAGGGCCGGGGCGACGGTGATCGAGTCGCCGGTGTGCACACCCATCGGGTCGACGTTCTCGATGCGAGCAGACGACCACGACGTTGTCGTTGCGGTCCCGCATCAGCTCGAGCTCGTACTCCTTCCAGCCGAGGATGGACTCCTCGAGCAGCACCTCGTGCGTCGGGCTGGCCTGCAGGCCGGCGCCACCGATGCGGACGAGCTCGGTCTCGTCGTAGGCCATGCCGGAGCCGGCGCCGCCCATGGTGAAGGACGGGCGGACGACCACCGGGTAGCCGAGCTCGTCGGCACCGGCGAGCAGGCTCGTCGATCGTGTGGCAGATCGACGCGACCGGGCGCTCTCCGCGCCGATGCCGGCGACGATCTCCTTGAACATCTGGCGGTCCTCCCCGGCCTCGATCGCCTCGATGTTCGCGCCGATCAGCTCGACGCCGTACTTCTCGAGCACGCCGTGCTCGTGCAGGGCGATCGCGGTGTTCAGCGCGGTCTGGCCACCGAGCGTGGCGAGCAGGGCGTCGGGCCGCTCCTTGGCGATGATCTTCTCGACGACCTCCGCGGTGATCGGCTCGATGTAGGTGGCGTCGGCGAACTCCGGGTCGGTCATGATCGTCGCCGGGTTGGAGTTGACCAGCACGACCCGCAGGCCCTCCTCGCGGAGCACCCGGCAGGCCTGGGTGCCGGAGTAGTCGAACTCGCAGGCCTGGCCGATGACGATCGGGCCGGACCCGATGACCAGGACGTGCGTGATGTCGGTGCGGCGCGGCATCAGGCACCTTCTCCCGGGTTCCGGCTGCTGCGGTCCTGCGCCATCAGGTCGCCGAAGCGGTCGAACAGGTAGGCGGCGTCGTGCGGTCCGGCGGCCGCCTCCGGGTGGTACTGCACCGAGAACGCCGGCCGGTCGAGGCAGTCGCAGGCCCTCGACGACGTCGTCGTTGAGGCCGACGTGGCTCACCTCGACCCGGCCGAACGCGGTGTCGAACGACCTCGTCGAGCGGCGCGTCGACGGCGAACCCGTGGTTGTGCGCGGTGATCTCCACCCTGCCCGGTGGCGATGGTCGAGCACCGGCTGGTTGATGCCGCGGTGCCCGAACTGCAGCTTGTAGGTGCCGAAGCCCGAGCGCGCGGCCGAGGATCTGGTTGCCGAAGCAGATGCCGAAGAGCGGGATCCGGCGTCGAGCACGTCCGCGGCGAGCGCGACGGCGGCGTCGGCGGTGGCCGGGTCGCCGGGGCCGTTGCGACAGGAAGACGCCGTCGGCGCCGAGGGCCAGCACGTCCGCGGACGTGGCCGTCGGCGGGCAGCACGTGCACCTCGATGCCGCGCGCGGCCAGCCGTTCGCGGGGTCTTCGCCTTGATGCCGAGGTCGATCGCGGCGACGGGAAGAGCTCGTCGCCCGCGGCCGGGCACCACGTAGGTCTCGGCGGTGGTGACCTCGCCGGTGAGGTCGGCGCCGGCCATCGACGGCTGCGCCGCGCACCTCGGCGAGCAGGGCGTCGACGGGGTCGGCCGCCGCCTCGACCGCTGAAGATGCCGCACCGCATGGCGCCGCGGTCGCGCAGGTGCCGGGTCAGCGCCCGGGTGTCGACCCCGGGATGCCCACCACGCCCTGCGCCGCGAGCTCGTCGTCGAGGGTGCGGTCGGCCCGCCACGTAGTTCGACGACGGCGGGCCGGGGTCGCGGACGACGTAGCCGGCCACCCAGATCCGGCGCGGACTCGGCGGTCCTCGTCGTTCACGCCGGTGTTGCCGATGTGCGGGGCGGTCTGCACCACGACCTGCCGGCGGTACGACGGGTCGGTCAGCGTCTCCTGGTAGCCGGTCATGCCGGTGGTGAACACGGCCTCGCCGAAGGTGCGGCCGACGGCGCCGTAGGCCGCGCCCGCGGAAGGTCGGCCGTCCTCGAGGACGAGCACGGCCGGCGGTCCTGTCGAGCAGCGTCATGGTGGTCCTCCTCGGTGCTGGACGGTGGCCGGCTGCGCGCTCGGCGAGCGTCGGCGACGCGCGCGTCGACGATCGCGACGTGGTCGCGAGATCGTCGGCCGGAAGCCGCTGTCGACGAGGCCGTCGCCGAGCGCCCAGGTGCACGATCAGCACGCCGTTGGCCTCCCACGACCTTGCCCGGCGATCCCCGGTGCGGCGCGGACCGCGACGCAGGATGCGGCGCCGGGACGAAGATGTCGGGCGCGCCCGTCGCGCTCGAGCAGCACGCCCGTCTCGCCGACTGACGAACGCACCGCGGCGCCGGGCGTCCGAGCCCGTGCGCGACGATCCGGTCCTGCCAGTGGCCGGCCGTGGTGGTCGCGAGACGTAGCAGCCCTCGCACGCGGCGACCAGCCGGGCCGAGATCGTGCCGGCACGGCGACGGCGCGGCGAGATCCGGACTGCCGGCGCGGCCCGGTGCCGCCAGCCGGCCACATCGCCCAGCACGCAGCGCCAGCGACGCAGCAGGCGATCAGGGCCAGCCGCGACGGCGACTCGGTGCCGGTCCAGACGGCCCCTCGGCGCCACGCCGGCCGCGAGGAGGTGCGTCACGCGAGCGCCCCGTCGCACGTGGCCGCCCGCGCAGGAAGGTGGCGACGACCCGGCCGGGCAGCTCCATGCCCGCGAACGGGGTGTTGCCGGACAGCGAGGCCAGCGCGGCCGCGTCGACGGTCCAGCGCGCCGCCGGGTCGATCAGCACCAGGTTCGCCGGCTCGCCGGCCGCGATCGGGCGGCCGTGGTCGGTCGAGCCGACCGATCCGCGCGGGCGTCTCGACATCACCCGGGCGACGCCCGCCCAGTCGAGCAGGCCGGGGTCGACCATGGTCTCGGTCACGACCGACAGCGCCGTCTCGCAGGCCGAGCATGCCCAGGCGGCGTTGTCCCACTCGCGTTCCTTGTCCTCGACGGCGTGCGGCGCGTGGTCGGTGGCGACGATGTCGATCGTGCCGTCGGCGAGGGCCTGCGCGCAGCGCCTCGACGTCCGCCTGCCGCGCAGCGGCGGGTTGACCTTGAACACGGGGTCGTAGCTCGCGGCCAGCTCGTCGGTCAGCAGCAGGTGGTGCGGCGTGACCTCGGCGGTGACGGCGATGCCGCGCGTCTTGGCCCACCGGACCACCTCGACCGAACCGGCGGTCGACAGGTGGCAGACGTGCAGCCGGGAGCCGACGTGATCGGTCAGCAGCAGGTCGCGGGCGATGATCGCCTCCTCGGCGACGGCCGGCCAGCCGGTCAGGCCGAGCCGCGCGGACACGGCTCGCCCTCGTTCATCTGCGCGCCCTCGGTCAGCCGCGGCTCCTGCGCGTGCTGGGCGATCACGCCGTCGAAGGCCTTGACGTACTCCAGCGCGCGGCGCATCAGCAGCGCGTCGGACACGCAGTCGCCGTCGTCGGTGAAGACCCGCACCCGGGCCGCGCGAGTGGCCATGGCGCCGAGCTCGGCGAGCCGCTCGCCCTCGAGGCCGACGGTGACGGCGCCGATCGGGCAGCACGTCGACGTAGCCGGCCGCCCGGCCGAGGCGGTACACCTGCTCGACGACGCCGGCGGTGTCCGCGACGGGGCGGTGTTGGCCATCGCGTGCACCGCGGTGAACCCGCCGAGCGCCGCGGCGCGGCTGCCGGTGTGGACGGTCTCGGCGTCCTCCCGGCCGGGCTCGCGCAGGTGGGTGTGCAGGTCGACGAGACCGGGCAGGACGACGAGCCCCGCGCCGTCGATGACGGTGGCGCCGGTGGTATCGGCCTTGCCCGCGCCCGCGACCTCGCGGACGAGCCCGTCGGACAGGACGATGTCGGCGGGAGCCCCGCCGAGGGGGCTGACCCCCGTGAGGACGTACGTGGTCACGTCAGGACTCCTTCGGCTGCTCGGCGGGGGTGGACGGGGCGCTCTCGTCGCCGGGGCCGTCGGCCGCCGGGACGCCCAGCGCCGACTCGCTGCCCCCGAGCAGCAGGTAGAGCACCGCCATCCGCACGCTCACCCCGTTCGTCACCTGCTCGACGATCACCGAGCGGGCAGAGTCCGCGACCTCGGCGGAGATCTCCATGCCGCGATTCATCGGGCCCGGGTGCATGACGATCGAGTGGTCGGCGAGCATCGCCATCCGCCGGGCGTCGAGCCCGTAGCGCCGGCTGTACTCGCGCGAGGTCGGGAAGAAGGAGGCGTTCATCCGCTCGCGCTGGACGCGCAGCATCATCACGGCGTCGGTGCCCTTGAGCGCGGCGTCGAGGTCGTACGAGACCTCGCACGGCCAGGTCTCGACGCCCACCGGCAGCAGCGTCGGCGGGGCGACGAGGGTGACCTCGGCGCCCAGGGTGCTCAGCAGCAGCACGTTCGAGCGGGCCACCCGGCTGTGCAGCACGTCGCCGACGATGGTGACGCGCCGGCCCTCCAGGTCGCCGATGCCGTCGGCGAGGTGCCGGCGCATCGTGAACGCGTCCAGCAGCGCCTGCGTCGGGTGCTCGTGGGTGCCGTCTCCGGCGTTGACCACCGAACCCTGGATCCAGCCGGACGTGGCCAGCCGGTGCGGGGCGCCGCTGGAGCCGTGCCGGATGACCACAGCGTCGGCGCCCATCGCCTCCAGCGTCAGGGCGGTGTCCTTGAGGCTCTCCCCCTTGGACACGCTCGATCCCTTGGCGCTGAAGTTGATGACGTCCGCCGAGAGCCGCTTGGCCGCCGCCTCGAACGAGATGCGGGTGCGGGTCGAGTCCTCGAAGAAGAGGTTGACCACGGTGCGGCCGCGCAGCGTCGGCAGCTTCTTGATCGGGCGGTCGGACAGGGCCGCGAGTTCGCGCGCCGTGTCGAGCACCAAGATCGCGTCGTCGCGGCTCAGGTCGGCCGCCGAGAGCAGGTGGCGCTTCACGCGTCCGCACCTCCGATGAGGACCTCGTCGACGCCGTCGTGCCCCTCGAGGTGGACCCGGACGTTCTCGCGCAGCGAGGTGGGGATGTTCTTGCCGACGTAGTCGGCCCGGATGGGCAGCTCGCGGTGGCCGCGGTCGACCAGAACCGCGAGCTGCACGGCGCGCGGGCGCCCGAGGTCGCCGAGCGCATCGAGCCCCGCTCGCACCGTCCGGCCGGAGAAGAGCACGTCGTCGACGAGCACGACGACGCGGTCGTCGACGCTGCCGCCGGGGATCTCGGTGGGCAGGAGCGCCCGCGCAGGCTTGAGGCGCAGGTCGTCGCGGTACATCGTGATGTCCAGCGCGCCGACGGGGATCTCGCGGCTCTGGATCTCGCCCAGGCGGGCGGCGAGCCTCTTGGCGAGGTCGACGCCGCGGGTCGGGATGCCCAGCAGGACGAGGTCGGGGGTGCCCTTGGTGCGCTCGTCGATCTCGTGCGCGATGCGGGTGACCGCTCGTGCGATGTCGGCGGGCTCGAGGACCCTGCGGCCACCGGAGCCGGTGGCGGTGATGGTGCTGGAGAGGGTGCCAGGCTCAGCGGCCGGCCGATCGGGAGCAGGCGTCATGCCTGCGACCTCCTTCCCCGCCTCTCAGGACGGGTCGTTAAAGGATGTCTGACGGGGCTCACCCTAGCAGCGGGCCCGACCGCGCCGGGACCGCATCCGGACCCGCGGCGCGCCGCCCGCGCGATGTCCGCCGCAGGCGCGAGATGTGCTCAGATCCACGTCGAGTTGCGTCGCCGGAGTTACGCTCCGTAACGTTCGGCCCACAACGGCGCGCACGCACGGTGGCGATCGCGTCCGGTCGTCCCGCCCACCGGACCAGGAGGACCCATGGCCAGCGAGTACGCGAAGGCCCTCGGGGCCAAGCTGCGAGCGGTGCGCCAGCAGCAGGGCCTGTCCCTCCACGGCGTCGAGGACAAGTCGCAGGGTCGGTGGAAGGCCGTCGTCGTGGGCTCGTACGAGCGCGGCGACCGCGCCGTGACGGTGCAGAAGCTCGCCGAGCTGGCCGACTTCTACGGCGTGCCGGTGTCCGAGCTGCTCCCCGAGGGCGCACCCGCCTCGGCCGCCGAGCCCCCGCCGCGGCTCATCATCGACCTCGAGCGGCTCGGCTCGGTCCCGGCCGAGAAGGCCGGCCCGCTCGCGCGCTACGCCGCCGCGATCCAGGCCCAGCGGGGCGACTACAACGGCCGCATCCTGTCCATCCGGCAAGACGACCTGCGCACCCTCGCCGTCATCTACGACGAGGCGCCCGGCACCCTGGCCGACCAGCTGATCGCCTGGGGCGTCCTCAACCCCGAAGCCCGCCGCGCGCTCGACTGACCCGCGTCCCGCCACCCCCGCCCCCCGGCCCGGACACCCCCCGGGCTGGCCGTCCGCCCCGCCGTCAGGAGGCGGGTTCGTGCGTTCCTGGGCCGCCGGGAGTCGCGCCCGTCGATTCTGGGCGACAAGACGCACGTCCTGGCCTCCCGACCCGAGGAGACGCGCAGCTCCGGTGCGACTCCCTCGCCGCCGTCCGCCAGCAGGACACAGCGAACGGCCCGCTGCAAGACTGACCGACACGGGCGCGCGACTCTGACTCTGGGGCGCGGAATGGTCGGCACCACGTCGACGTGGGAGCACACGCGGGTCTCACCGTCACGCCGTCGGGCGACGGGCTGGCTCGCCGGCAGCATCCTGCTGGGCATCATCGGCGGCTTGCAGACCGTCGACGTGATGGTCGGGACGGTCGCTCTCGTCAAGGCCTCGCGCGACCTCGGGCTCGACCCCGCCCTGGAGGCCATCGCCGCGAGCATCTCCACGCTGGCGTTGGCCGCGACGGTGATCGCCGCCGGCCTGATCGCCGACCGGTTCGGCCGACGCCGGGTCCTGCTCGCGGCGCTGGTCCTGGCCGCCGCGAGCGACACCCTGGTCGCGCTGTCTCCCTCGGTCGGGGTCTTCCTGGTCGGCCGGGCGTGCGCCGGCATCACGTTGGGGGCAGCGCTCTCGAGCGCGTACGCGTACGTGCGGGTCGTCGCCAAGGACCACCTCGGGACGGCGCTGGGCATCTTCGCCTCCGGCGCGATGCTCACCACCCTCGTCGGCGGCCTCACCGGGGGTCTGGTGGCCGAGCACAGCTGGCGCGCGGCCTTCCTGGTGATCCCGGCCGGCGCGCTGGTGCTCTGGGTCCCCGCGCGCCTCATGCTGCCGCCGGTGCCCCGGCTCAGCGGCACGTCGATGGACTACCCCGGGCTCCTGCTCAGCGGCGGCGGGATGCTCCTGCTGCTGCTCGGCATCAGCCGGATGTCGACGGCCGCGGACCAGCCTTCCACCTGGCTGATCGCGGCCGCCGGCCTCACCTGCTTCGCGGCGTTCGCGTGGTGGGAGAACCACGCGGGGGCCCCGATGTTCCCGATCCGGATCTTCCTGCTTCCCACGTTCGTGGTGGCGGCCGTGAGCGGCATCGGCTGGAACATGGCGCAGGCCGTGGCCACCCTGCAGCTGTCCAACCTCTGGCAGTACGTGCACGAGTTCAGCACCGGCGAGGTCTCCCTCGGCCAGCTGCCGATCCTCTTCGCAGGCGTGGCCACTGCGATCCTGGTGGGACGCATGATGGGTGCGGGCATTGCCACCCGATCGATCATGACCGTCGCGTTCGCGACGACGGCCGCGGGCTTCGTCGGTCTCGCGCTCATGCACGTGTCGACCCCCTACTGGGGGTTCGTGGTGCCCATGATCGCCATCGGCGCGGGCACCACAGCGGTGACCGTCCCGCAGAGCGACTTGTTCCTCGGCGGCGCCCCCAGGGCCTTCCTCGGCCCCGTTACCTCGTCGCGCAGCGCGATCGGATCGCTCGGCTACTCGATCGGTCTCGCGACCTCCAGCGTGATGGTCAGCGGGCTCACCTTCGGCGGCGTGACCCAGCGGCTGCGCGACGCCGGCGCCTCGGCCTGCGACGTCGGCGCGGGCATCGACGTCGTGAACGCCTACGTGCGCGACGGCACCCAAGCCACCACCGCGGCGGGGCGCCGGGCGCTGGCCGTCGCGGCCGACTCGTACCTGTCCGCGTTCGACATCACCATGCTCGTCGTCGCCGGCGTCATGGTGGCCATGGCCGCCATGTGCTGGACCCTGCTTCGCCCGCGACCCGCGGACGCGGCCACGGCTGCCCCCGACCCGGGCTCCGACGACACCACCGGCGCCGCCAGCGTCGACCGACCCTAGGAGGGGCCAGTCCCATGTGTACCGATCTCCGCCTCGTCAAGCTCGACGGGCGCCACGTCTCGGCCCGCACGCTCGACTTCGACATCGAGCTCGGCTCGCGGCTCCAGGTGGTGCCCCGAGGCCAGTCCTGGTCGGCCACCGCGACCGAGACCGACTGCCCCACGCTGACGTGGACCAACGAGTACGGGTTCGTCGGGATGGACGCCTTCGGCTTCGACTTCGCGTTCTGCGACGGGCTCAACGAGGTGGGGCTGTCGGTGGGGACCCTGTGGCTGCCCGAGTCGTCGCTCCCCAAGCAGGCACCTGACGCGGGGCCGACCTCCGCGGTCGACTTCATCAACGTCGCCGGCTGGATCCTCGGCACGTGCGCGACCGTCTCGGACGTGCGGACCGCGCTGGCCGGCGTCGAGATCTGGAACGCTCCGGTGCGCCGCCTCTGGCCGTCCGGCCAGGAGATGCCGGACATGGTCAAGCCGTTGCTGGACTGGGCTTTCACCGAGCACCTCACCATCCACGACGCTCACGGCGGCGACCTGGTGGTCGAGTTCCTCGACGGCACCGCGCACGTGCACGACAACGCGATCGGCGTGCTCACGAACGCCCCCACCTACGACTGGCACGTCACGAACCTGCGCAACTACGTGGGTCTGACGAACGTCGAGGCGGCACCGGCCAACCTCATGGGCGTGCCTGTGAAGGCGACGGGCAACGGCTCGGGCCTGCTGGGGATGCCTGGCGACGTGACGCCGCCGTCTCGGTTCGTCCGCGCCACCGTGCTCTCGGAGGTGTCGGACAAGGCCAAGGACGCCAGGGACGCGGTTAACCAGGCCTTCCACTGCCTCGACCTGGTGAGCGTGCCGCGGTTCATCGCCGCCTCGGGCGACTACACGCAGTGGTACGTGGTGAGGGACCACGACGAACGCCGGTACTACGTGCGCACGTACGACGGCTGGACGACGGACGCCCACGACCTTGCCTCGCTCGGCGTGGCGGCCACGGGCGCCAGGTCGGTCGTCGCGCTGCCGACGGCGTAGGCCCGCCCGGCGGCGCGGACGGACCTAGACGCCGCGGCCGCCCTCGCCGCTGGAGCCGATGAGGTGCACCCGCATACCGTTCGTGGTGCCGGGCACGCCCGGCGGCACGCCGGCCACGATCACCACGCGCTCCCCGATGGTGCTGCGGCCGATGTCGAGCAGCATCGCGTCGACCTGCACGACCATGTCGTCGGTATGCGACACCTTCGGCACGAGGAACGTCTCGGTGCCCCAGACGAGGGCGAGTTGCGAGCGCACCCGTGGGTTCGGGGTGAAGGCCAGCAGGGGGATCTCCGATCGGTGCCGGGCGATGAGCTTGGCCGACAGGCCGGTCTCGGTGAACGCCACCAGGTTGCTGGCACCCACCGAGCGCCCCACCTCGACGGCGGCGCGGGTCATGGCCCGCGCCGTCGAGCGGCGGGGGTCGGGCGCCACGGGCGCGAGGGAGTCGAGGGCCTCGCCCTCGACGTGCTCGATGATGCGGGCCATCGTCTCCACGACGTGCGAGGGGTTCACGCCCACGCTCGTCTCGCCCGAGAGCATCAGCGCATCGGCGCCGTCGAGGATCGCGTTGGCGACGTCGCTCGCCTCGGCCCGCGTGGGCCGGCTCGCGGTGATCATCGAGTCCAGCATCTGGGTGGCGACGATGACCGGCTTGCCGGCGTCGCGGCACAACTTGATGGCACGCTTCTGCACCAGCGGCACGTGCTCGAGCGGGAGTTCCACCCCGAGGTCGCCGCGCGCGACCATGATGCCGTCGAACGCGTCGACGATCGAGGCGAGGGAGTCGACCGCCTGCGGCTTCTCGATCTTGGCGAGCACCGGGATGCGCACGCCCTCTTCGTCCATGATCCGGTGCACGTCAAGCACGTCGGCGGCGTGCCGGACGAACGACAGCGCCACCATGTCGCAGCCGGTGCGCAGCGCCCACCGCAGGTCGTCGACGTCCTTCTCCGACAGCGCAGGGACGCTCACCGCGACGCCGGGAAGGTTGATGCCCTTGTGGTTCGAGACGGGTCCGGCGTCGATGACCTTCGTGACCACGTCGTGGCCGTCGACCGACACGACCTCGAGGGACACCTTGCCGTCGTCGACGAGGATGCGGTCGCCCGGCGAGCAGTCTCCCGGCAGGCCGGTGTACGTGGTGGAGCAGCGCGTCGCGTCGCCGGGCACGTCGTCGGTGGTGATCGTGAACGCCTGGCCGGGCTCGAGGACCACCGGCCCGTGCGGGAAGGTGCCGAGCCGGATCTTCGGGCCCTGGAGGTCGGCGATGATGCCGACGCCCCGACCGGACTCGTCGGCCGCCTGGCGCACCCGTGCGTAGGCGACCGCGTGGTCGTCGTGGCTGCCGTGGCTCAGGTTAAGCCGCGCCACGTCCATGCCGACCGCCACCAGCGCCCTGAGGTCGTCGAGGTCGCTGGTGGCAGGGCCAAGGGTGCAGACGATCTTCGCGCGGCGCACGGGGTGACCTTACCGATGTTTTGGTGGAGCCGCGAACAATCAGGCGGTCAGCGGGCGGTCGGTGGGTCGGACCGGGGCGGGCAGCGTGGTGCGGCCGGTGAGGAACCGGTCGACGGCCGCCGCCGCGGCGCGGCCCTCGGCGATGGCCCAGACGATCAGGGACTGGCCGCGTCCGGCGTCACCGGCAACGAACACCCCCTCGACGTCGGTGGCGAACGAGCCGTCGCGGGCGATCCCTCCCCGACTGTCGAGGGACGCCCCGAGCTGGGCGAGCAGCGGTCCCTGCTCGGGCCCGGTGAAGCCCATGGCCAGGAACACCAGGTCGGCGGGGATCTCCCGCGAGGAGCCCTCCACCGGCTCGAACCGGCCGTCGCGCAGCTCGACCTCGACGAGCTGGAGGGCCCGCACCCGGCCGCTGCCGTCATCAACGAAGCGTTCGGTGGAGACCGAGTAGACGCGCTCGCCGCCCTCCTCGTGCGCGCTCGTGACGCGGTACACCATCGGGTACGTGGGCCACGGCTGCGCGTCGGGACGGCTTTGTGGCGGGAGGGGCAGGATCTCCAGCTGCGTCACGGACGCGGCCCCCTGCCGGTGGGCGGTGCCGAGGCAGTCGGCCCCGGTGTCGCCGCCGCCGATGATCACCACGTGCTTGCCGGCCGCATCGATCGCTGACCTGCCGGTGTCGCCCTCCTGCACCCGGTTGGACAGCGGCAGGTACTCCATCGCCTGGTGCACACCGGCGAGCTCGCGCCCGGGCACCGGCAGGTCGCGCCAGGACGTGGCGCCCACGGCAAGCACGACCGCGTCGTAGCGGCGGCGCAGGTCGTCGCCGGTGATGTCGGTGCCCACGTCGACCCCGGCGCGGAACTTCACGCCCTCGCCCTGCAGCTGCTCGAGCCGCCGGTCGAGGTGCCGCTTCTCCATCTTGAACTCCGGGATGCCGTACCGCAGCAGGCCGCCGATCCGGTCGGCACGCTCGAACACGGCCACGGTGTGGCCGGCGCGCGCCAGCTGCTGCGCGGCTGCGAGACCCGCCGGCCCGGAACCGACGACGGCCACGGTGCGCCCGGACAAACGCGGCGGGGGCTGGGGGATGATCCACCCCTCGTCGAAGGCCCGGTCGACGATCGAGACCTCGACCTGCTTGATCGTCACGGCGTCGGCGTTGATGCCGAGCACGCAGGCCGCCTCGCACGGCGCGGGGCACAGCCGGCCGGTGAACTCCGGGAAGTTGTTGGTGGCGTGCAGCCGCTCGCTCGCCGCCTGCCACTCCCCCCGCCAGACCAGGTCGTTCCACTCCGGGATCAGGTTCCCCAGCGGGCAGCCGTGGTGGCAGAACGGGATGCCGCAGTCCATGCAGCGGCCGGCCTGCTTCTCAAGGAGACCGCCGTCGAAGTCCTCGTACACCTCCTGCCAGTCGAGGATGCGCACCTCGACCGGCCGGCGCACCGGCAGCTCGCGGGCCGTCGTCAGGAAGCCCTTCGGGTCAGCCACGGCTCGCCTCCATCACGGCCTCGTCGACGTCGGCCCCTTCGGCCTCGGCCCGCGCACGCGCCTCGAGCACGCGCCGGTAGTCGCGCGGCATGACGAGCGTGAACCGCTCAGCCGCGGACGGCCAGTCGGCCAGCAGCGAGCGCGCCACGTCAGATCCGGTCTCGTCGTGGTGCTGCGCGAGGACCCCCTGCAGGTGCTCGCGGTGCCCAAGTTCGAGCGGCTCGAGGTCGACCATCTCGCCGTTCACCCGGCCCGGCACGGCGTCGAGCAGGTAGGCCGTGCCGCCGCTCATGCCCGCCGCGAAGTTGCGCCCGGTGGCGCCGAGCACCACCGCGGTCCCGCCGGTCATGTACTCGCAGCCGTGGTCGCCCACGCCCTCCACGACGACCGTGGCGCCGGAGTTGCGCACGCAGCAGCGCTCGCCGACGCGGCCCCGAACGAACACCTCGCCGGACGTGGCGCCGTAGGCCACCACGTTTCCGGCGATGATGTTGTCCTCGGCCACGAATCCCGCGCTCCGGTCGGGTCGTACGACGACGCGGCCGCCAGAGAGGCCCTTGCCGACGTAGTCGTTGGCGTCGCCCTCGAGCCGCAGCGTGATGCCGCGCGGCAGGAACGCACCGAACGACTGGCCGGCCGAGCCCGCGAAGGTGAGGTCGATCGTGCCGGGGGCCAGGCCTGCCCCGCCATTCCTGCGCGTGACCTCCGAGCCCAGCATCGTGCCCACGGTGCGATTGACGTTGCGCACCGGGAGCACGGCGCGCACCGGCTCGCCCCGGTCGAGGGCGGGAGCGCACAGCGTCAACAAGTCGTTGTCCAGGGCCGCGGCGAGCCCGTGGTCCTGGGCCACCCGCTGGTGCAGGACGGTGCCCTCGGGCACGTCAGGGTGGTGCAGGATCGGCGAGAGATCCATGCCCGCGGCCTTCCAGTGCGCCACGGCGGGCTCGACGTCGAGCAGCTCGGCGTGGCCGACGGCCTCCTCGAGGGTACGCAAGCCGAGCGCCGCGAGCAGCTCGCGCACCTCCTCGGCGATGTACTCGAAGAACGTCTGGACGAACTCGGGCTTGCCGCCGAAGCGTGCGCGCAGCTCGGGGTTCTGCGTGGCGACACCCACCGGGCAGGTGTCCAGGTGGCAGACGCGCATCATCACGCAGCCCATGACCACCAGGGGTGCCGTGGCGAAACCGAACTCCTCCGCGCCGAGCAGCGCGGCGATGACCACGTCCCGGCCGGTCTTGAGCTGGCCGTCGGTCTGGACCACGACGCGGTCGCGCAAGCCGTTGAGCAGCAGGGTCTGCTGGGTCTCGGCCAGGCCGAGCTCCCACGGCCCGCCCGCGTGCTTGAGCGAGGTGAGCGGCGAGGCGCCGGTGCCGCCGTCGTGCCCCGAGATGAGAATGACGTCCGCGTGCGCCTTGGCCACGCCCGCGGCCACCGTGCCGACGCCCACCTCGGCTACCAGCTTGACGTGGATCCGCGCCCGGGGATTGGCGTTCTTGAGGTCGTGGATGAGCTGGGCGAGGTCCTCGATGGAGTAGATGTCGTGGTGCGGCGGCGGCGAGATCAACCCGACGCCCGGCGTCGAGTGCCGGGTCCTGGCCACCCACGGGTACACCTTGTGCGCGGGCAGCTGGCCGCCCTCGCCGGGCTTGGCACCCTGAGCCATCTTGATCTGGATGTCGTCGGCATTCACGAGGTACTCGCTGGTGACGCCGAACCGGCCGGACGCCACCTGCTTGATCGCCGACCGCTTGGAGTCGCCGTTGGGCAGCGGCACGAACCGCTCGGGGTCCTCTCCGCCCTCGCCGGTGTTCGACTTCGCACCGAGCCGGTTCATGGCGATCGCCAGCGTCTCGTGCGCCTCCTGCGAGATGGAGCCGTACGACATCGCACCGGTGGAGAACCGCCTGACGATCGCGCTCACCGGCTCGACCTCGTCGATCGGGACCGGGGTGCGTCTCCCGGCGAAGCGGAAGAGGCCGCGCAGCGTCATCAGCCGCTCGGACTGCTCGTCGACCCGTGCCGTGTACTGCTTGAACACGTCGTACTTGCCGGCCCGGGTGGCGTGCTGGAGGCGGAAGACGGTCTCGGGGTCGAACAGGTGCGGCTCGCCCTCGCGCCGCCACTGGTACTCGCCACCGACGTCGAGGCGCCGGTGCGCGGGGCTGATGCCCGTGGGCGGGAAGGCGGTGGCGTGCCGCAGCGCATTCTCCTCGGCGATGACGTCGAGGCCGACCCCGCCGAGCTTGCTCGTCGTGCCGGTGAAGTATCGGTCGACGACCTCCTGCGAGAGGCCGACGGCTTCGAAGATCTGGGCGCCGCGATACGACGCGACCGTTGAGACGCCCATCTTGCTCATCACCTTCAGCACGCCCTTGCCCAGCGCCTTGATGGTGTGGCGCAGCGCCTTCTCGGGCGCGACGTCGCCGAGCTGACCGCTGCGGGCGAGGTCTTCGACGGCCTCGAGCGCGAGGTACGGGTTGACCGCGGCGGCGCCGTAGCCGACGAGCAGGGCGACGTGGTGGACCTCGCGCACGTCGCCGGACTCGACCAGCAGAGACACCATGGTGCGGGTCTTCTCGCGCACGAGGTGGTGATGCACGGCGCTGCACAGCAGGAGCGACGGGATCGGGGCGAGCTCGGCGTCGCTGTCGCGGTCGCTGAGCACGAGGAACCTCTTGCCCGCCCGGATGAGTGCATCGACCTCGCGGCAGATCTCGTCGAGCCGGCGCTCGAGCGCCTCTCCCCCGCCGGCCACGGGGTACAGCCCGCTGACCCGGTCGGCGGCGAAGCCGGGCAGGTCGCCGTCCTGGTTGATCTTGAGCACCTTGGCGAGCTCGTCGTTGTCGATCACGGGGAAGGGCAGGAGCACCTGCCGGCAGTGCGCTGGCGTGGCCTCCAGCAGGTTCCCCTCGGGGCCGATCAGGGTGGCCAACGAGGTGACGATCTCCTCGCGGATGGCGTCCAGCGGCGGGTTCGTGACCTGCGCGAACAGCTGGGCGAAGTAGTCGAACAGCAGCCGGGGTCGCTCGGACAGCGCCGCGATCGGGCTGTCGGTACCCATCGAGCCGATCGGCTCGGCACCTGCGCGCGCCATCGGCCCCAGGATCGTGCGCAGCTCCTCCTCGGTGTAGCCGAAGGTCTGCTGGCGGCGCAGCACCGACTCGTGCGTGTGCACGATGTGCTCACGGTCGGGCAGCTCGTCGAGGTGGATGACCCCGGCGTGCAGCCATTCCTGGTAGGGGTTCTCGGCGGCGAGCTCTGCCTTGATCTCGTCGTCCTCGATGATGCGCCCCGCATTGGTGTCGACGAGGAACATGCGGCCGGGCTGCAGCCGGCCCTTGCGCACGATCGTGGCCGGGTCGATGTCGAGCACCCCGGCCTCGGAGGCCAGCACCACCAGGCCGTCGTCGGTCACCCAGAAGCGCCCGGGGCGCAGCCCGTTTCGGTCGAGCACGGCACCGATCACGGTGCCGTCGGTGAACGACACGTTGGCAGGGCCGTCCCAGGGCTCGGTGAGGGTGGCGTGGAACTCGTAGAAGGCCCGCCGTGCGGGGTCCATCTCGGCGTGGTTCTCCCACGCCTCCGGGATCATCATGAGCACCGCGTGCGGCAGGCTGCGGCCGCCCAGGTGCAGCAGCTCGAGTACCTCGTCGAACGAGGCGGAGTCGCTGCCACCGGGCGTGCAGATCGGGAACAGCCGCGTCAGGTCGCCGGGGATGACGCCGCTGGTGAGCATCGCCTCGCGGGCACGCATCCAGTTGCGGTTGCCCTTGACCGTGTTGATCTCGCCGTTGTGGGCGATCAAACGGTAGGGGTGCGCCAGCGGCCACGAGGGGAACGTGTTGGTGCTGAACCGCGAGTGCACCAGGGCGAGGGCCGAGACGACCCTCGCGTCCGACAGGTCGGGGAAGAACGGTTCGAGCTGCCCGGTGGTGAGCATGCCCTTGTAGACCAGGGTCCGGCACGACAGCGACGGGAAGTACACCTCGGCCTCGTGCTCGGCCCGCTTGCGCAGGCAGAACGCGAGCCGCTCCAGGGCCAGCCCCAGCAGGCGGGTACCCGACGAGGCGACGAACAGGTGGCGGAACCGGGGCATGACGCCCCGCGCCGTGCGGCCGACCGTCGAGGGGTCGGTGGGCACCTCGCGCCAACCGAGCACCACGAGACCTTCCTCGGCCGCGATGCCCTCCACGAGCGCCATCGCCTTGGCCTCGGACTCGTCGTCGTCCGGCAGGAATGCGATGCCGACGGCATAGGCGCCCCTGGGCGGGAGCTCGAACGGCACCTCGGCCCGCAGGAAGGCGTCGGGCACCTGCAGCAGGATGCCGGCGCCGTCGCCAGAGTCCGGCTCGGCTCCGGAGGCGCCCCGGTGCTCGAGGTTCCGCAGCGCGTCGAGGGCCTTCCGCACGATGGCGTGGCTCGGTGCGCCCGTCAGCGTGGCCACGAATGCCACGCCGCAGGCGTCGTGCTCGGCGGACGGGTCGTACAGCCCCTGGGCATCCGGCGCCGCGGAGAACAACCGGTGCGCGGGCACACGGTCGGGGCCCGCGTCGTGGGACGCGTGCGTACCGGGGAACGCGGAGGGCATCTGGACTCCCGTCGTCGACCATCACCTGCAGCACGGCCGTGAGGCCGCGACACTGCCTGGCGGGGACGACGTTGGCCCTACCTTCGTTGCCGGCGGAGCCTAGCAGAGGACGCTCGGGGGTACCGGGCCGCTACGGGGAGGTGGGCTCGGGCCCGGCATCGGCCGGCGCGGTGTCGGGCCCTTCGCGCGCATCGGCGCGGGCAGCCTCGGCATCGCGGGCGTCGGCGGAGGCGGCGGGCTCGGCGGCCTCGGCGGCGGCGTCGACGGGGGGCTCGGGGGGCGGCGCGAAAGGTGCATCGTGGCCGTCGAGGTACAGAGAGGTCTCACGGCCGGGCCTCAGCCGGGCGCTCAGGACGAGGTAGCCGAGCGCGCCGAGGCCCACGACCACCGACACCCAGACGTTGAACCGCAGGCCGAACAGGTGGCGCGGGGCGTCGTCGATGCGCAGGCTCTCCCACCAAGCGCGCCCGACGCAGTAGAGCATCACGTACAGGGCGAACACCCGGCCGTGGCCCATGCGGAACCTGCGGTCGGCCCACACGACGAACCCGGCCACGGCGAGGCACCACAGCGACTCGTACAGGTACGTCGGGTGGAAGGTCTCGAACTGCTCGTAGCCAGGCGGTCGGTGGGCGAGGTCGATCTCCAGGCCCCACGGCAGGGTCGTGGGGGCGCCGAAGAGCTCCTGGTTGAAGTAGTTGCCCCACCGGCCGATGGCCTGGGCCAGCAGGATGCCCGGGGCGATCGCGTCGGCGAACGGCGGCAGCAGGATGCCGCGGCGACGGGTGCCGATCCAGGCGCCCAGTGCGCCGAGGGCCACCGCGCCCCAGATGCCGAGCCCGCCGTCCCAGATCCGCAGCGAGGCCGCGAACCCGCGGCCGCCCGGGCCGAAGTACGTGTCCCAGTCGGTCAGCACGTGGTAGAGGCGGCCGCCGACGATGCCGAACGGCACGGCCCAGATCGCGACGTCGGCCACCTCGGCGCGCACCCCGCCGCGGGCCTCCCAGCGCCGCCCGCCCACGACGACGGCGACGACGATGCCCAGCAGGATCGCCAGGGCGTAGGCGCGCACGGGCAGCGGCCCGACGTTCCACACCCCCTGCGAGGGGCTCGGGATGAACGCGGGCGGCCCGGCCAGCACGGCGGCGGCCCCGGCCGCCACCGTCACTTCGTGGCCGCGGCCACCGCCGCGTCGAGCTTGGCCTTGTCGGCGAGCGTGCCCTGCGGCAGCTGCTGGCCGTTGAGGACCCCCGTCGGGGTACCCGTGATGTTGTTGGCCGCCATCTCGTTGGAGGAGTTGACCGCCCACCCGAGATAGGTGCTGGCCTTCACGCAGCTCTCGAACGTGGTGTACGCGGCGCCGGTGATGCCCGCCTGCTTGCCGAAGTCGAGCAGCTGCTGGTCGGTGTAGCCGTCACCTTCGGTCGAGGGCTGGTTGGCGTAGATGACGTTGTGGTACTCGCGGGTCTTGTCGGCGTCGATCGCGCAGCCCCAGGCGGCGGTGGCGCGGGCCGAGGAGTTCGGGGTGCCTGCGGCCGCGTTCTGCGCCGCGAGGTTGGCGTCGAGGAAGGTCAGCGGGCGGTACCACAGGGCAGCCTTGCCGGTGAGCCCTAGCTCCTCGATGCCCGTCCCGTTGGCCTTCTCGGTGACCCCGCAGATGGGGCACTGGAAGTCCTCCCACACGTCGAGGGTGGGGGCACCGGCCTTCGGCGTCCCGAGCGCGACGCCGTACTTGTTGTCGCCGGTGTTCGACACGCCCTTGGGCAGCTTCGCGTCCGGGTTCGGCGTGGGCAGGCCAGAGGCAGAGGGCGACGCCGACCCGCCGTTGTTGTTCTTCGACGCGATGTATGCGCCGCCGACAATGCCGCCGACGACGACGAGCACGGCCAGACCGCCGAAGATCTTGATCATGCGGTCGCGGCGCTTCTCCGCGGCGAGCTGGGCGGCGCGGGCCGCGGCCGCCTTCTCGCGGCGGTCCTTGGCGGACTCCTGGGGGCTCATCGCTGCGTCTCCGTGGGTCGTCGGTGGTACGTCAGTGCTCGGCCGGTGGTGCTGCGGGCCGAGCCTACGTCGTCGCCCCGCCGTCTCGGAGCAACCGCGCCCGCCCCGGCGGTCCGACCCTCTCACGCACCGGGGGGCTCCTGGTCCGCGGGGTCGTGCCCGACTGACGCTCCGGGTCCGGCGTGGGTTCCCGCCGAGACCGGGTCGTTGCCCTCAGGCACGGGTCGCGCCGCCGCGGCGCACCCCGTCGGCGAGGTCGCCGGCCAGTGCGGCTACGGCGGCCGAGGCGGCCGAGGGGCTGGGGGCGTCGAGCAGGCGCGGACGAAGGCGGAGCCGACGATGACGCCGTCGGCGTAGGCGGCCACCTCGGCGGCCTGCTCCCCGGTGGAGACGCCGAGGCCGACGCCGACGGGTAGGTCGGTGGCGGCTGGTGCGAGCCACCAGGTTGGCGGCAGCGGAGCCGACACTCGTGCGCGCCCCGGTGACGCCCATGGTCGAGGCGGCGTAGACGAAGCCCTGCGGCCCGGGCCACGATGGCGATGCGCGCATCCGTGGTGCTCGGCGCGACCAGGAACACCCGGTCGAGGCCGTGCATCGCGGTGGCCGCGAGCCAGGGGCCGGCCTCGTCCGGGGTGAGGTCCGGCGTGATGACGCCGACCCCACCGGCCGCCGCGAGGTCGTCGGCGAACCGCCCGACGCCGTAGCGCTCGACCGGGTTCCAGTACGTCATCACGAGCGTGGGCGCGCCCGTGCGGCGGCGCCGGCGACCGTCGCGCAGCACGTCGGCCGATCGTGGTACCCGCCTCGAGCGCCTGCTCGCACCGCCGCCTGGATGGTCGGGCCGTCCATCAGCGGGTCGGAGTACGGCAGCCCGACCTCGACCGACGTCGACGCCGGCCTCGACCATCGCCTCGACGAGGTCGACGCCGTCGCCCGGGCCCGGGAAGC
This sequence comes from uncultured Actinomycetes bacterium, assembly GCA_963778785.1. GTDB lineage: Bacteria > Actinomycetota > Actinomycetes > S36-B12 > CAIYMF01 > CAVZVV01. The sequence goes on along the minus strand of CAVZVV010000026.1, from coordinate 106,075 downwards.
CCGCGGGCAGGTAGCCGATGAGGAGCGGCGCGCCCCTCGGCGCGCGCCGCGGCGAAGGCGTCGCTGCAAGCGGCTCACGCGCGTCCCTCCGGCGCCCGCTCGCCCTCGACGAGGCCGAACCAGCGGGCCGCGGTGTCGACGTCCTTGTCGCCGCGGCCGGAGAGGTTCACGACGATGACCGCGTCCGGGCCGAGCTCGCGGCCGAGCTCGCAGCGCGCCGGCGAGGGCGTGCGCGCTCTCGATCGCCGGGATGATGCCCTCGGTCCGGCAGAGCAGCCGGAACGCGTCCATCGCCTCGGCGTCGGTGACCGGCCGCGTAGTCGCGCGGCCGGTGTCGTGCAGCCACGCGTGCTCGGGCCCGACGCCCGGGTAGTCCAGGCCGGCCGAGATCGAGTGCGACTCGATGGTCTGGCCCGTCCTCGTCCTGCAGCAGGTACGAGCGCGCGCCGTGCAGCACGCCGGGCGAGCCGCCGGTGATCGTCGCCGCGTGGCGGCCGGTCTCGACGCCGTCGCCGCCGGCCTCGTAGCCGTACAGCCGCACGCTCGGGGTCGTCGAGGAAGCCGCTGGAAGATGCCGATCGCGTTGGAGCCGCCGCCGACGCAGGCGACGACGGCGTCGGGCAGCCGGCCGGTCGAGCTCGAGCACCTGGGCGCGGGCCTCGGTGCCGATGACCCGCTGGAAGTCGCGCACCATCATCGGGAACGGGTGCGGGCCCGCCGACGGTGCCGAGCAGGTAGTGGGTGCGGTCGACGTTGGTGACCCAGTCGCGCATCGCCTCGTTGATGGCGTCCTTGAGGGTGCGGCTGCCGGCTGGTGACGGGGACGACCTCGGCGCCGAGCAGCTGCATCCGGGCGACGTTGAGCGCCTGGCGGCGCGGTGTCCTCCTCGCCCATGTAGACCGCGCACTCGAGGCCGAACAGCGCCGCGGCGGTCGCGGTGGCGACGCCGTGCTGACCGGCGCCGGTCTCGGCGATGACCCGCGTCTTGCCCATGCGCACGGTCGAGCAGCGCCTGGCCGAGCACGTTGTTGATCTTGTGCGAGCCGGTGTGGTTGAGGTCCTCGCGCTTGAGCAGGACCGTGCGCGCCGCCGGCGTGCGCCGCCGAAGCGGCGTCGCCTCGGTCAGCGGGCTCGGGCGGCCGGTGTACGTGCGCTGCAGCTGGTCGAGCTCGGCCGCGAACGCCGGGTCGGCCTTCGCCGCGTCGTAGGCCGCGTCGAGCTCGTCGAGCGCGGCGACGAGCGCCTCGGGCACGAACCGGCCGCCGTACGGCCGAAGTGGCCGGTCGGCGTCGGGCACGGCGTGCGGGTCCGCCGACGTCGGGCGCGAAGGACCGGTCATGGTCGTCGACGGGCGCGCGTCACCGGTGCTTGACGCGGCCGGGTGTGCGCCGGCGGCACGAGGTCGGCGACGGCGGCGCGCGGGTCCTGCCCGGTGACGAGGGTCTCGCCGACCAGCACGGCGTCGGCGCCGCTCGTGCGCGTACTCGATGACGTCGTGCGGGCCGCGCACGCCGGACTCGGCGATCTTGACGATGTCGGTCGGGGATGCGCGGGCGCGAGCCGGGCGAAGGTCCTCGCGGTCGACCTCGAGGGTCTTCAGGTTGCGGGCGTTGACCCCGATGATCCGGGCGCCGGCGTCGACGCGCGCGGCGACCTCGTCCTCGTCGTGGACCTCGACGAGCGGCGTCAGGCCGAGCGACTCGGCGCGCTCGACGAGGCTGACGCAGGGCGGGCTGCTCGAGGGCGGCGACGATCAGCAGCACGAGGTCGGCGCCGTAGCGCGCGGGCCTCCCACAGCTGGTAGCTGCGTGACGATGAAGTCCTTGCGCAGCACCGGGATGTCGACGGCGGCGCGGACGGCGTCGAGGTCGGCGAGGGTGCCGCCGAAGCGGCGCTCCTCGGTGAGGACGCTGATGACGTGGGCGCCGCCGGCCTCGTAGTCGGCGGCGAGCGCGGCCGGGTCCTCGATCGGCGCGAGGTCGCCCCGCGCGGGCTGCGCCGCTTGACCTCGGCGATGACGGAGACGCCGTCGGCGCGCAGCGCGCGGCGCCGTCGCGGCGAGGCCGGCGGCTGCGGGCGGCGCGCGTCCTTGAGCTCGTCGAGCGGCACGGCGGCCTGGCGCTCGGCGAGGTCCGCGCGCACGCCGGCGAGGATCTCGTCGAGCACGCTCACGGACGGCCTCCTCGCCTCGGGCGTCCCGATGCGGTCGCGGCGACGGGCTGACGTGCGCCGACCGACGGCGTCTGCGACGAGGGCAGCCAGCGTGCGGCCGGTCCCGAGGAACGGCACCCGTGCGGCGGGTTCGCCACGAGCTCGCGCGCGTGGTCGCGCGGTCGGGTCGTGACCCGGCGGGCGGGCGGCCGCGGGCCGGGGTCAGGACGCACGGTCGGAGCGCCGAACGAGGCACCGACGCGGCAGGTTGCGCCACACGGCCCACGCCAGCAGCACCGCGAGGGCAACGGACCAGGCGATCCGGGCCGCGCGGGCCCGCCGCGGCGAGGGCGCGGTGGCGCCGGCCGAGTCCAGGCGCGCGCGGCCCACACGACCCAGGCGAGGGCCGCGAGCGGGATCAGCACGACGGCGAGCGCGTTGCGGTCCGCACGCGGTGCCGAGGTCCCCGCCGATCAGTGCGCGGGCGCAGCGCAGGCCCCCGCAGAACGGGCAGTCCAGACCGGTGGCCGCCTTGAGCGGGCACGCCGGGATCGTGGCCGGCGCCGGCGGCGGGGTCGAACAGCAGCACGTACGTCACCGCCGCCGCGGCGACACCTGCCACGGCCACGGGGCCGCGCATCCGCTCGGCCGCGGCCTCGGGTCGACCACAGGCTGGCCCGACGGGACGGCCGGGGCGGCCGCCTCGCGCGTCGTCGGCCGTGGGGTCATGGAGCCAGGGTAGGCACGTTCGGGGCCCCGTGCGCCCCGACTCGCGCATCGGCGATCCGGCGGCCGGAGCCGGGGGTGCCGCCCGTCGGCGCTCGTGCCGACCGGGACGCTCCACGGCGAGGGGTCGCGCTCGGCAGGAGCGGCAGGCGCGCCGGGGGCCTGATCGGCCAGTGACGACGACGACGACGCGCTCGGGGCGCTGGGCAGGTCGCGGCGGGTGACCGACATCCCGGCCCCAGCCGCGGCCGGGCCGCGGGCAGCGGTGCGCGTGGATCGCCGGACGGGTACCGGGGCCAGCGGGCAGCCGCACGCTGAAGCAGGCGCCGCCCTCGGGGGCACGGCCCGGCCTCGGCCCGACCCCCGAGCCGGTCGGCGAGCCGGCCGACGAGCGCCAGCCCCACGCCGGTGCCGACCTGCGGACCCCGCGGTACCGCTCGTAGAGCGCGGCCGGCTCGAACGCCACCTCGACATCGTCGGCGCGTGAGGCCGGGTCCGCCGTCACGCACCTGGATCACCGCCTCGGGAACCACTCCGTGCCCCGCGTCACGGCGAGAACCACGGCGCGCGCCTTCGGGCGTGACCCGAAGCGCGTTCTCGGCCAGGTTGTCGACGATCTGGCGCACCCGCAGCGGATCGGTGACGGGACCACCGGACCCGGCGGTACCTCGAGGCGGAATTGCACGCCTTCGCGCTGCGCAGCGGTCGGCCCACACCGTGCCTGCCTGCCCGGCGAGCGCCACGAGGTCGACCGGCCGCAGGTCGAGGCGCAAGTCGGCCGCTCCCGCCCGGCTCAGGTCGAGCAGGTCGCTCACGAGGCGGTCCAGGCGCTCGGCCTCGGCGAGCATCACGGCGCCCGTGCGCGGTACCTCGTCGCCGGTGACGACGCCGTCGGCCAGCGCTTCGGCGTAGCCGCGTCACGCGCGGTGAGCGGCGTGCGGAGCTCGTGCGAGACCGACAGCAGGAACTCCCGCTGGCGCGTTCTCGCTCATCGCCAGCGCGCCGGCGAGCCGGTTGAGCGCCTCTGCCAGCTCGGCCACCTCGGCGGGCCCCTCGGGAGGCACCCGAACGTCGCGGTCGCCGGCGGCGAGCCGTTCGGCTGCGTCGGCGGTGCGCCGCAGCGGACTGCGTGACGCGGCGGGAGGCGAGCAGCCCGACGACGACAGCCAGCACCAGGCCGACGACGAGCGCGACCAGGAGTCGCTGCAGGAACACCCAGGCCGGTTCCAGCGCCACCGACGCCGGCTGGCTCAGCACGACGCCCTGCGACCGGGCAGGGTCCGTGCCTCGACGAAGTAGCGCGAGCCCGACACGGTGCGGATCTCGCTGATGCTCCCTGCCCGCCGCCGAGAGCATCAGCCGTCGGCCTGGGTGAGCGGCGCCTGCACGACCACCCCGACACGGGTGGCCAGCACGGTCGACTTCGCCGTCGCGCAGCACCGCTGCGCAGCCGCCGCAGCCGCGCATCATGTCGGGCTGGCCGGTGATCGACGGGCCAGCGAGGTCGGCCACGAGGTCGGCCTGCCGGGCGAGAGTCTGCTGCGCCTGCGCCTCGGCCGCGCCCCGGATCAGCGGGTACGAGACGAGCCCCGCGATCAGCACGACGAGGGCGGCGACGCCGGCGGTCATCAGCGCGGTACGCGACGCCAGCGACGCGCGACGCCGGCCGCCCTTGGTGGCGCGCCCGGGTGGCAGCGCGGGCGGGACGGCGGCGCCGTCGCTCATGCCGGGTCCGTGGACGTGGGGCTCGCCTCGGCGGCGTAGCCCGACGCCGCGCACCGTGCGGATCGGGGCTGGCGTCACCGAGCTTGCCGCGCACCTGGGCGACGTGCACGTCGACGGTGCGGGTGCCGACCGCGGCCGCGTAGCCCCACACCTCGGCGAGCAGCTGCTCGCGCGGGAACACCCGGCCGGGGCCGGCCATCAGGTGCGCGAGCAGCGCGAACTCCGTGGCGGTGAGGGCGACCTCGTCGCTCGTCGACGGTGACGCGGCGGGCGGCCGCGGTCGAGGGTGACGCGCGCCGACGGTGCGCACGTCGGCTGTCGGTCGCCGGGTCCGCCTCCGGGCGGCGCACGCACGGCCTTGCACCCGCGCGACGAGCTCCCGCGGGCTGAACGGCTTGGTGACGTAGTCGTCCGCGCCCAGCTCGAGGCCGAGCACGCGGTCGACCTCGTCGTCGCGCGCGGTGCAGAACAGCACGGGCGTCCAGTCGCCGCCGGCGCGCAGCTGACGGCACACCTCGGTGCCGTCCATGCCCGGCAGGCCGACGTCGAGGACGATCGCCGACGGGCGAGAGCGTGCGGGCGGCCTCGAGGCCCGCGAAGCCGTCGGCCTCGACGTGGACGCCGAAGCCCTCGCGAGTCAGGTAGAGGCGCAGGAGGTCGGCGATGGGGGTCTCGTCCTCGACCACCAGGACGAGGCCCCGGGACGAGTCACGTGCGGCCACGGTCCCAGCCTCGCACGGTCGCGCGGCGCACGTGCGTCACCGGGGTACGGGGTGTGTCAGGACGTGTCGGTCCGCGGGCTCCGGCACGCAGTCATCAGGCCTCGGGCGCGGCCTTGGTCGGGTGCCGGTCGCGAGGCTGGGCGCCCATACCGGCCATCTGCATGACCTTGCCGACGACGATGCCCACGAAGAACATCGCCACGCCGACCCAGAAGATCCACATCTGGCCGGCGATCAGACCGATGCCGCCGACGGCGAACGCCAGGATCATGATGACGACGGCCGTCCACGCCGCAGGGGTCTGGCCGTGGTTGTCGTGCCCGTCCGACATGGGTCCTCCTGGTCGGGGATGCGCGGCGCCCGCCGCGCGGGGACAGTGTGGCAGACGTCCGCAGGAGGACGTCAGAGCGTCGGGTCCTCGCCGCGGTCGAGCGCCGCCCACACGTCCGCGGACGTGGCGTCGCCTCCAGGTGCGGCGCTCGGCCTCGCGTCCGCTGCGCGTTCGTACCGGGCGCCGAGCCGGGGCCAGCGCCCGCCGCGCACCACGGCCAGCGCGCCAGCCGTCAGGACGAGCAGCCCCCCCAGCAGCGCGGGTGCCCACCACGAGGTGGTCGTCGCAGCAGCCGGGACAGGGGCTCCGGCCCGGTCGGCCAGCGCCCGCGCGAGCACCTCGACGGCGCTCCCGCGGAAGGTGGCTGCCGAGACCGCCGCCGCAGCGCCGACGGCCACGAGCAGCACGCCGACGACGATCCGGCCCACCCGGCCCGTGGCCAGCAGGCCGGCCAGGCCGGAGAGCGCCACCACTGCCGCGGCGGGCACGACGAGGGCGGCCTCGCGACCGGTGAGGGTCACGGCCAGCGAAGGCATGCCCGGGTCCGCGGCCGCCGCGCTGCCCCACGGCTGCCCCGCGGCAAGAAAGAGCAGACCGGCACCGGCCGCAAGCAGCAGCAGAGCGACGACGAGGCCTCGGCGGTCCCGGCCCCGGGCCGCGTCGGCGCGACGATGGGCCTCGGTCACTCGCCGGCCCCCGCGCCGCCCTCGGCACCGGCGGGCGCCATCGTGGCCGCCACCGCGACCGCGCGGAGCACAGCGGCGGCTTTGGCGCGGCACTCGGCGTCCTCAGTCTCCGGCACGGAGTCTGCGACGAGCCCCGCGCCGGCCTGCACGTGGGCGACGCCGTCGCGGATCACCGCCGTGCGGATGGCGATCGCGGTATCGAGGTCGCCGGCGAAGTCGAGGTAGCCCACTGCGCCCGCGTACACGCCACGGCGCACCGGCTCCAGGTCGTCGATGATCTCCATCGCGCGCGGCTTGGGGGCCCCCGACAGCGTTCCGGCCGGGAACGTGGCGGCGAGCAGGTCGTAGGCCGACCGACCCGCGCCCAGGGTGCCCACGACGGTCGAGACGATGTGCATGATGTGCGAGTAGCGCTCCACGGCCATGAACTCGACCACCTCGACGGTCCCCGGCTCGCACACGCGGCCGAGGTCGTTGCGGCCGAGGTCGACGAGCATGAGGTGCTCGGCGCGCTCCTTCTCGTCGGCGAGCAGCTCGACCCCGAGCGCGTGGTCCTGCTCGGGTGTCGCACCGCGAGGGCGCGACCCGGCGATCGGGTGCAGCATCGCGTGGCCGCCGTGCAGGGTGACCAGAGCCTCGGGGCTGGAACCGACGACGTCGAAGGCCACCTCGTCGGGCAGGCCGTCTCCGGCCGCCTGCGCCACCGGGATCCGGAACAGGTACATGTACGGCGAGGGGTTGCTGGCTCGCAGCACGCGGTACACGTCGAGCGCGCTGGCGGGGCAGGGCGCGGAGAATCGCTGCGACAGCACGATCTGGAACGCGTCGCCCGCGCGGATGTGCTCCTTGCAGGCCTCGACGCCGGCCAGGAAGTCGGGGCGATCGGTGCGGGACACGACCTCGACGTGGGCGTCCGGGTCGTAGCGCACCGCCGACGGCGCCGAGGGCGTCGCGAGGTCGCGCTCCATCGTGTCGAGGCGGGCCACCGCATCGGCCCAGGCCCAGTCGGCCCGCTCGTCCGTGGCGTCGAAGTTCACCGCGTTCGCGACGAGCAGCACCGAGCCGTCGGCGTGGTCGAGCACGGCGAGGTCGGTGGCCAGCAGCATCGCGATCTCGGGCACGCCGATCTCGTCCGGGTTGCCGTCCGGCAGCCGCTCCCACCGGCGCACGGCGTCGTACCCGATGACGCCCACCATCCCGCCGGTGAGCGGGGGCAGGCCGTGCAGGCGCTCCGTGTGCAGGAGCGCCAGGGTGTCGCGCAGCGCGACGAGCGGGTCTCCCGACACGGCCACGCCCGCCGGGGCGTGGCCGACCCAGCGGGCCTCGCCGCCGCTCTCGGTCAGCATCGCGGCGCTGCGCACTCCGACGAAGGAGTACCGCGACCACGACCGGCCGTGCTCCGCGGACTCGAGCAGGAACGTCCCCGAGCGCTCCTGCGCCAGCTTGCGGTATAGCCCCACGGGCGTCTCCCCGTCCGCGAGCAGCCGGCGCACCACCGGGATGACGCGGCGGTCGCGGGCCAGCTCGCGGAAGGTGCCGAGGTCAGGAGTCGCGGCACCAGCGAACGAGGCGGCGATGACTCCCGCCGGGCCGCTCACCCGGCCGCTCACGGCCGCCGCAAGGGCTGCGTCGTGGTCGACCAGCCCGTCGTCGAAGCATGTGGTGGCGCCCGTGTGGCACGCCGGTCCGCGCTGCTCGACGAGCAAGAGGACCGTGTCGCCGTCGCAGTCGAGCCGCACCTCGCGCACGTGCTGGGTGTGGCCGCTGGTGGCGCCCTTCTCCCAGTACTCCTGCCGGCTGCGGCTCCAGTAGGTGGCCCGGCCCGTGCTCAGCGTGCGCGCGAAGGCCTCGTCGTCCATCCACGCGACCATGAGCACGTCGCGGGTTCGCCAGTCCTGCGCGACGACAGGCACGAGCCCGTGGCCGTCCCTGTGCAGGAGGCTCCAGGGGTCGGTGACGAGGCCATGCTGGTCGGCTCGCCGGTCGGCTCGCCGGTCGGCTCGCTCGGCGGGGGTCGGGGCGGCGGTCAGGTCAGGGGGCAGCTGGCTCACCGGGCCATTGTCGCGGGTGATGTGCACCACGCGCGCCCGGCCCGTGGTCTGCGGGTCGGCCGAGGATGACGCAGGATGCGGGGGTGACCTCCTACGCGCGCGCTGAGCGCAACGCCCTGTGCGACCTCCTGGACGACCGTGGTCCCGACGCGCCCACCCTCTGTGGCGGCTGGACCACGCGTGACCTGGCTGCGCACCTCGTCGTGCGGGAGCGTCGTCCAGACGCCTCGGCGGGCATCGTCGTGGGGCCGCTTGCCGGCTGGACAAAGAAGGTGCAGGACGGCGAGGCGCGCACGCCGTATCCCGAGCTCGTCGACAAGGTACGTACGGGCCCGCCCTTCTACTCCTGGGCCCGGTTCCCGGGCGTGGACGAGGCGGCCAACACGTTCGAGTTCTTCGTCCACCACGAGGACGTGCGCCGGGCGGTCGAAGGGTGGAAGCCGCGCGACCTCGACCCCGCCTTCCGTGGCAACCTGTGGGCGCGCCTGCGCAAGAGCGGACGGATGCTGTTCGGCTCCTCCGGCGTCGGCGTCGTGCTGCGGCGCACGGATGGCGAGAACGGGGCGACGGAGGCCGTGCTGCGTTCCGGGTCACCGGCCGTCACGGTGTCGGGCGACGTCGGCGAGCTCGTCATGCACGCGTTCGGCCGACCGGAGGCGCTCATCGAGATCGAGGGCGACGAGAGCTCGATCGCCACGTACGGGCGGGCTTCGCGCGGCGTCTGAGACGGACTCGTCGCGTCGGGCACGCCCGCGTCCGGCTCTCCCGAGGCGTTCCGTCGTCCGCTCCTTTGCCTGCGGTGCAGCCGTTCTCTGGCCTGTGGACAACGTGAGTGGGAGTCGGCGGCAAGCCCTTGGCTTCGAACATGCATTCGGATCCGCTCGCGTTGCTCGCTCAGGCCCACGCCGCCATCGACGCGCTACCCCCCGCGGCGGGATGGCCTCCAGCGTGCGCGAGGAGGCCGAGTCCCCGCACCGGCTGGCCGAAAAGGTCCGCATCGCGTTCCTGGTCTGGGTGGCGGTGGCCGACGCCGACGGGGCCGGGCGCGCCGAGGGGTTCGCCTCTCCTGCACCACCCACCACCACGACCACCACGAAGGTCGCCACGGGAGTCGCGCGCACGGGTTCGGGCCGCCACCGCACCCACCCCCCTGACGCCGGTCACGGTGTCGGTGTCACTGCCGCGGGCCGCCCGGCACGAGCTAGCGACCGGTCGACCTCGTCCGGACCCACCGCCATGGACGACGGAGGAAACGCCCGAGGACCTCGGCAAACGGCAGCGGCTCGGCAGGGACTTGTGCGACCCTCGCCGTCACCGGGATCGGCACCTGACTCGAGGGGTTCTGCCATGTGGGCACAGCTGATGAAGATGCGCGTCCAGCCGGGCAAGCAGGGCGATCTGCCCGGCCTGTTCGAGCAGTTGCGCGGGTTCGAGCAGGACGGCTCAGGACTGATCCGCACGCTGGCCATGCAGGACCAGAACGACCCGCTGCAGGCGTACGTCCTAGTGGTCTTCGAGAGCGAGGAGGTCGCCAGGGCCAGAGAAAGCGACCCGCGCCGTGAGGAGGGCATGAAGGCCGTGCGGGCGACCATGTCAGACGTCTTCGTGGGTCCGACGGAGTTCGTCGACCTTCACGTACTGCAGGACATCGCCGGTTCGTAGGCCTGCTCCGGAACCTCGCTGGTTCATGAGCGGGGTCATGACGCCGCTCGCTTTGTGAGCGTGCCGCATGACATCGCTGTCGTCTGGCTGCCCACGTACGGGCTACGCGCGCCGCGTGCCCCACGCAGCGACGGAGGCATCAGCGTCCTTCGTGTGCCACCACTCGTCGAGCAGGGCCCGCACCACGGCGACCATGGCGTCGGGCGATGCCCCGGTCTCGGGGTCCAGGTCGGTGCCGAAGCGGAGGATGACGTGCCACCGCTCGTCGGGACGGCCCGGTCGGACGACGCTGACGGCGCACGACACGTCCACCTCGTCCGCGGCATCGGCCACGTCGAGCAGTCGGATGCCCGTCACGCGTAGGCTCGTGCGGTCGGGGTCAGCAGCGATGGCGTGGCTGGCGCGGGCCGCGAGCTCGGCGGCGCCCAGCGGCAGGCGGGGCGCCATCAGATGTCCTGGACGATGCGGCAGCGGGTTCCGGTCGTGGCGACACCGGGGTCGGGGGCGACGCTGGCCATCACGAGGGTCGGCCGCGCGTACGCCGTGACGACCCCCTGCGGTCGAACCGCCACGCCCCGATAGGCCCCGGCGTTGTAGATGACCCGGAACAGCTCGCGGCAACGGGCGTCGAACAGCGCGTAGATGGCGGAGCCTCCGTCCTGCTGGTAGTCGGTGACCACGGCGCCTCGGGCCAGGGTCAGCGCGATCTTCGCATCGAATGCAGGGCTCCACCGACGGGTGACATGCCGGTACCCCCAGGTGGTCGACCCGCAACGCAGCACCAGGCGCGAGGCGCCTCGGCGGTAGGTGCGCAGCACGAAGCCCACTGACTTCCCCGCGCACGGGGCGAGGGCCGGCGGGCCGGCTGCGACCGACGCGGCAGGCGGCGCACCGACTGGGAACGACGCGGCTCGGTGCGTCGCGACGGCCGTCGCGGGTGAGCTCATCGCGACCAGCAGCGGGAAGACGAGCACGGCGAGCAGGACGAGGTAGACGGACGAACGATCGGACCGGCCACAGTGGCGCATGGGACTCCCCCGGGTCTCCACGGAACGGGCTGACGAGGGTCATAGGTATCCCGGATCCGAGCGAGCCCGCACGGGCCGTCCACAGGCCCGGACACCGTCTCGGGGCGGTGCCTTCGACGGACCGGCGGCTCGGCGCCCTAGCCTGCAGGCATGTCGCAGCCTCCGGGCCCGCCCGGGCCGCCCCCGTTCTTCGCTGGACGGCCGTACCCTGCCGCTCCGCCGGGCGGACCACCGGGGGGACCGCCGACCGGACCACCGGGCGGTATGGCCGGTGGCGTGCCGGCGGGCCGGGTGCTTCCCGCATCCGGCTCGTCGCCGGACGAGGCCTCCGACCTGCGCGCCCTCGTGGCGTCGCGTCACTCGCTCGTGCTGGCGGAGGCCGACGACGAGGAGCGGCTGCTCGACCTGCTGCGCCGAGCGGCGTTGTCGCTCGCGGCACCGCTGTGGACCTGGACCGCCACCCGTGGGCTCGCCCGCGACGGCATGGCGGGCCAGCCCGGCACGCTCGAGCCGCGCGGTGCGCTGGCCTTCGTCGCGCAGATCCCAGACCCCGGTGTCTTCGTGCTGCTCGACGCCGGGTCGATCGTGGACGACCCGGTGGCGCTGCGCATGGCCAAGGAGTACGGCCAGGATGCGGCGTACGGCCAGACGCTCGTCGTGACGGGGCTGTCCGACGTCCCCTCGGACCTGCGCGGCGTCGCGGTGCCCTGGCGGATGCGGCGGCCGCGCGGCGACGAGCTCGTCGCGCTCGTGCACCGGACGCTCGGGCGCGTCCAGGCCGCCGGGATCCCGGTCGTCCTGCCGGCCGCCGCCGTGCCCGAGCTCGCCGAGGCCATCGCCGGGCTCACGCTCCCCGAGGCCGACCGGGTGATCCTCAAGGAGGCCGCGCTCGACGGGCGGCTCGACGCGTCGGACCTGCCGAGGATCCGTGCGGCCAAGGCCGAACTGCTGGCCGCCGACTCCCCGCTCGAGCTCGTCGAGGCAGACGCGGACCTCGACTCGGCCGGCGGGCTCGCCGCACTCAAGGCCTGGCTGGCCGAGCGCCGCCGCGGCTTCGAGCCCGCCGCCCGCTCGTTCGGTCTCGAACCGCCGCGCGGCGTCCTGCTGGTCGGCGTCCCCGGGTGCGGGAAGTCGCTGGTCGCCAAGGGGGTCGCGCGGTCGTGGGGCTTCCCCCTCGCCCTCCTCGACGTCGGCCGCATCTACGGGGCGTACGTCGGCGAGTCCGAGAAGAGGCTGCGGTCGGCCCTGGACGCCGTCGAGGTGATGGCCCCGGTCGTCCTGTGGATAGACGAGATCGAAAAGGGGTTCGGCTCGTCGGCCGGCTCCCAGGACGGTGGGGTGAGCCAGCGGGTCCTTGGCACCTTCCTGCACTGGCTGCAGGAACGGCCCGACGGGGTCTTCGTCATCGCCACCGCGAACGACGTCACGGCGTTGCCACCGGAGCTGCTGCGCCGGGGGCGCTTCGACGAGATCTTCTTCGTCGACCTGCCGACCGTGCAGGAACGGGCCGTGATCGCATGGACCCTGCTGGCGCGGCGCGGGCACGACCCAGCCACCCTCGACGTCGGCGCGCTCGCCGCCGCGACCGACGGCTTCAGCGGTGCCGAGATCGAGAACGTCATCGTGGGCGCCCTCTACGCCGCCTACGCGGCGGGCGGCACGCTCGGGCGGGACCAGCTGCTGGCCGAGGCAGCGGGCACCGTGCCCCTGTCCCGCACGCGTTCGGAGTCGGTGGCCGCACTCCGCGCCTGGGCCCACGGGCGCGCGGTCCCGGCGTCGTAGGCAGGCATCAGCACAGCGGGCGCGAGGAGAAGATCGAAGCGTGCGGCCCGGTGCCGATGACCAGGTCCGCCGCGAGCCACCGCCCGGCCACGTGCCTCATCATCACCGTCATGTCCGGGTGGTCCGAGCTGGGGTCCCGGCGGACCACGACCGCGACGGTACCGTCCGGCTGGGCGTGCGCCGAGCGCACGGCGGGGGCCTTCGCCATACCCCACTGGCTCCCGGTGAGGTAGTCCAGCCCACACTCCGCGTCGGCGAAATAGCCCAGACCCCGCAGGTCGGACACACGCTGGAGGAGCTCGGGCGTCACGGGTGCCTCCGCCCACGGCGTCGACGTCCAGAAGGTGCCCTTGGACGGGTCGTTGAGGTCGTTCGGCGTCTCTCGGTACAGACGCAGGGCAGCTGCGGATGCGGCCTTCACGTCGGCCGGCGTCGCGCGGCGTGCAGAGGCGCTCGACGAGGGGGCCGGCGTCGGCGTCGTCGACGGGCTCGACGCGGGGCTGGCCGAGGCCGGGCCGGACGACGACGCGGACGCCGCGGACGACGCGGAGGACGACGAGGCAGTGGTGGCCGGAGCCATCGGCGCGGCCGCGCCGGACGAGGACGAGCCGCAGGCGGACACGGCCAGCAGCAGTGGTGCGGACACGAGCGCCAGGATCCGCAGGGAGCTGATCATGGCGGTCACCTCCCCCAAGTCTGGGGCAGCGCCATCAGGGGCGTACCCCTCTTCCAGGGTACGCCGCCCAAGAGGTGGCGGCGGTGCGGCGCCGTCCGCCCTCACCCCTACGCCGCGGCGCGACGGTAAGGCGCGACGGTAGGGTTCGGGCACGGCTAGTGCGACCACCCGAGTACCACCCGGCGAACCACCGCTCGGGCGCCTCGGCCCCCGCAACGGCCCAAGAACAGGTGCCCGAGAACCACGGCCTGAGAGCCCCGAGGGCCGCCGAGCCACGGAGACCGATGACCCGCGTCCGCGTCCACAACCTGTCGATGTCGCTCGACGGCTACGCCGCCGGGCCGGGCCAGGACCTCGAGCACCCGGTCGGCGTGGGCGGCGGTCTCCTCCATGACTGGATCTTCGCGACCAGGTACGGCCGCACCATGATCGGGGCAGAGGGCGGCAGCGACGGGATCGACGACGCGATGCTGCGGCGTGGCGACGAAGGCGTCGGCGCGACGATCATGGGCCGCCACATGTTCGGCCCGGTGCGCGGCAGCTGGGGCGACGAGGACTGGAACGGCTGGTGGGGCGACGAACCGCCGTACCACCACCCCGTCTTCGTCCTCACGCACCACCGGCGCGAGCCGGTGGAGATGGCAGGCGGCACCACGTTCCACTTCGTCGACGGCGGCATCGAGTCCGCGCTCGCGCAGGCGCGGTCCGCCGCGGGCGGTCTCGACGTACGGGTGGGCGGCGGACCGGGCACCGTGCGGCAGTTCTTGCACGCCGACCTCCTCGACCTGCTCCACGTCGTCGTCGTGCCGGTGCTGCTCGGCGGCGGCGCACGTCTCTTCGAGCAGGACGAGTCCGACGTCGCGGGCTGGCGGCTGGACGAGTTCGTCGCCTCGGACGTCGTGTCGCACACGACCTTCGTGCGCGACTGAGGCGCGGTCTCAGCGCACGGCGTGGCCGGACGCCCGCAGGGCGTCCTTCACCCCGCCGATCGTGAGCTCGCCGAAGTGGAAGACGCTGGCGGCGAGCACGGCGTCGGCACCGGCCTCGACGGCCGGGGCGAAGTCCGCGAGGGTCCCCGCGCCACCGCTGGCGATCACGGGGACCGGCACCACCGCCCGCACCAGACGGATGAGCTCGAGGTCGTAGCCGTCCTTGGTGCCGTCGGCGTCCATCGAGTTGAGCAGGATCTCTCCGGCGCCGAGGCCAGCGGCCCGCTCGGCCCACGCGACCGCGTCGAGCCCGGTGCCTCGCCGCCCGCCGTGGGTCGTCACCTCGAAACCGCTGGGCGTGCTGGCCGCATCGGCGCACCGGCGCGCGTCGACCGAGAGCACGACGCACTGCGCGCCGAACCTGCCGGCCGCCTCCGACAGCAGCTCGGGCCGGGCCAGCGCCGCCGTGTTGACCCCCACCTTGTCGGCGCCGGCGCGCAGCAGCCGGTCGAAGTCGTCCACCTCTCGCACGCCGCCACCCACCGTGAGCGGGATGAACACCTGCTCGGCGGTGCGGCGGACCACGTCGTACGTGGTGGACCGGTCCGACGACGACGCCGTGATGTCGAGGAACACCAGCTCGTCGGCCCCTTGTGCGTCGTAGGCGCGGGCGAGCTCGACCGGGTCGCCCGCGTCTCGCAGGTCGACGAAGTTCACGCCCTTGACGACGCGCCCGGCGTCGACGTCGAGGCAGGGGATGACGCGGACGGCGACGGGCACGGCCCCAGCGTAGGAGACGGCCGGGGACCGCGGTGCGGGACAGGGTGCGCACCGCCGGCCGACACCCCCTACGGTCCCGGCCATGGACCGTGGCCTGCTGCTCGACGTCGGGGTCGTCCTGCTGAAGTCCGCGTGGGAGCTGGCCGACGAGTTCGAGCGCCTCAACGGGCTCGCGCCGCGCACCATACCGGGACGAGGGCCGTTCGACGGCGGCACCGACCCGCTGTGGGGCAGGCACCTCGCCGGCGAGCTCACCGAGCGCGACTACTGGCTCGGCAACGCCGAGGTCGCCGTCGCCGCAGGGGCGCCGCTGCACGGGCACCCGCACCTGATGCGGTCGATCTTCCAGATGCCGGGCATCGACGTGGCCCGACCCGACGCAGTGGCACTGCTCGGACGGGCGCGTGCGGCGGGGGTGCGCACCGCGATCTTCAGCAACGAGCTGATGGACTTCCAGGGCCGGGAGTGGACCGAGGCGCAACCCTGGTTCGGGCTCTTCGACGTGGTGGTCGACGCGACCGAGTCCGGCGTGCGCAAGCCAGATCCCCAGGCGTACGACCTCGTCGTCGAGGCCGTCGGGCTGCCGGCGGGGTCGCTGGTGTTCGTCGACGACAACCCCGCCTACGCAGCCGGGGGCACGGCCGCCGGGATCCCGACGGTGCTGCTCGACGTGCTCGACCCCGCAGCCGCGTTCGACGAGGCGGCGCGGCTGCTCGGGCTCGACCCTGCGCCGTGACGACCGCGTGGGACGTCCCACGGTGCCGCACGCCGGTAGGGTCGCGCCATGACCCGCCCCACCCTCGCGACCCTCGCCGAGGGGACGTCCCCGGCCAGGCTCGGCGCGACGCTGGGCTCGAACCTGCGGCCGCAGTGGCGCCGGGGGCTCTGCCTGCACCAGGAAGGCGGGCCGTCCGCCCCGTGACCGGCACTCCCGCCCGGCTCGTCGAGGTCGCCCCTGGCGTCTGGGTCGCCACGTCGCGACGCTTCGCCACCACGTCCACGGTGATCGTCGGCGCCGACGGCAGCGCCCTCGTCGTCGACCCCGCGTGGGACCCCGACGAGCTCGCGGGCATCCCGGCCGACCTGGCCGCCCTCGGCGTCACCTGCGGCGCAGGGCTGGCCACCCACCTGCACTACGACCACGTGCTCTGGCACCCCGACCTCGGCGCTCCCCCGCGGCTGGCGTCTCGTTGGACCGTGTGGGCCACCACGAACCGCAGGGAGGAGGTGCTCGCTCCGCTCGTCGGCGATCTGCCGCACGAACTCATCGACCTCGCCGGGCGCCTCGTCCCGGTCGACGGCGGCCGCGCGCCGCACCTGGTGCCGCCGGCCGGAGCACCCCGCCCCGTCACCGTCCTGCCCGAGCCCTATCAGCTGCCGTGGGCGGGGCGCGAGGTTCTCCTGCACGAGCACGACGCGCACGCTCCGGCCCACCTGGCCGTGGAGGTCGTCGACCGCTCGGCGCTGCTGGCCGGAGACATGCTCAGCGACGTCGAGCTGCCGATGCCCGCCAACGACAACCCCGACCTGGTGGCGTACCTCGTCGGGCTTGACCGGCTGACCGACGTCGCGCGTCGCTGCGCCCTGCTGGTCCCGGGCCACGGAACCCCCACGGACCGGCCGCTCGCGCGGGTGGACGCCGACCGCCACTACCTCGACGACCTGCTGGTGCGCGGCGAGTCCGACGACCCGCGCCAGGGGCTGCCCGGCATGGCCGAGCTGCACGCCGCGAACGTGCTGCGCGCGAAGGCGCAGCGCGCGGGGGCGGCGGGCTAGTCCCCGCGGCGGTAGGCGTCGACCTCGACCTCGACGCGCATGTCGGGGTGGACGAGGCCGGCGACGACCACCATCGTGGCCGCGGGGCGCACATGCCCCAGCAGCTCGCGGTGGGCCCGGCCCACCTCGTCCTGGTCCGCCGGGTCGAGCAGGTACATCCGGGTGCGTACGACGTCGTCGAGGGACAGGCCCAGCTGTGCCAGTGCCGCGCCCGCGGTACCGAGCGCCACGACGAGCTGGCGGTAGGGGTCGCCCGGGTGCTGCACCTGCCCGTCGACGACCGACGTGCAGCCCGAGACCAGCACCCAGGGCCCCGCCTCCGCTGCGCGGGCATAGCCGACCCTGTCCTCCCAGGGTCCCCCGCTGAAGACGCGGCGGCTACCGGTCACCGCCCGTCCCGCCGAGCGGTCACAGGAAGTCGCGCCGCGGCGCCACCGCCGCCAGCGCCTCGGCGAGCGTGAAAGCGCCCGCGTACAGCGCCTTGCCGACGATCGCGCCCTCGACGCCGTGCGGCACGAGGGCCTCGAGCGCGTGCAGGTCGTCGAGCGTCGACACCCCGCCGCTGGCCACGACGGGCGGTCGGTGCGCTCGCACACCTCGCGCAGCAGGTCGAGGTTCGGGCCGTTGAGGGTGCCGTCCTTGGTGACGTCGGTGACGACGTACCGCGCGCAGCCGTCGGCGTCGAGCCGGTCGAGCACCTCCCAGAGGTCGCCGCCCTCCTCGGTCCAGCCGCGGGCGGCGAGGGTGGTGCCGCGTACGTCGAGCCCGACGGCGATGCGGTCGCCGTGATCGGCGATCGCCCGCGCGCACCACTCCGGGTCCTCCAGCGCGGCGGTGCCGAGGTTGACCCGGGTGCAGCCGGTGGCCAGCGCCGCCGCGAGCGACTCGTCGTCGCGGATGCCGCCGGACAGCTCGACGTTGACGTCGAGCCGGGCGACGATGGCCGCGAGCAGCTCGCGGTTGGAGCCGCGGCCGAAGGCGGCGTCGAGGTCGACGAGGTGCACCCACTCGGCGCCCTGCTCGCCCAGGCCGTGGCGGCCTCGAGCGGGTCGCCGTACGTCGTCTCGCTGCCGGCCGCGCCCTGGACGAGGCGTACGGCCTGCCCGTCGGCGACGTCGACGGCGGGCAGGAGCACCAGCGCTGGGGTGTCGTACTCGTCCATGCGACCGACCCTAGTGGCACGGGCGCTCCCGCGGCGGGTGCCGCGTCAGCGGCGGTCGTACACGAGGGTCCACACCACGGCGAGCAGGAAGAGGCTGAGAACCAGGACGACCGCGCGGCCCCACCACGACCCGACAAAGGGCCAGGTGAGCACCTGCACGAGGACGACGAGCCCGCCCATGGACCACAGCCGGCGCCGCCGGCGCTGCTCGAGCAGCCCCTGGGGGCGGGCCGTGCGCACGGGGCGCGGGACCAGGCCTCTGGCCCGGGCGGCCCGCTCGGCTCGGCGCTCGCGCTTGGCGCGCGCGCGGGCCCTGCGGGCTCGCTCGGCCTCGGCCTCGGCCTCGCGCGCGGCGCGCCGCGCGGCTCGTTCCTTGGCCACCGCGGCCTCAGCCCGCCCGCAGCGTGCGGACCCAGTGGCCAGCAGGGCAGCCCGGCGTCGCCGGACTTCTCCGGGTGGAACTGCGTCGCCGACAGCGGGCCGTTCTCGACGGCCGCGACGAAGCGCGCGCCGTGCTCGGACCAGGTGACCACGGGCGGCACGAAGGGGGCCGATGCCCGTGAGTTCCCACCGCCGCGCGGCGTAGGAGTGCACGAAGTAGAACCGCTCGTCGTCGACGCCGGCGAACAGCGCGCGAGCCGGCGGGACCGAGACCGTGTTCCACCCCATGTGCGGCAGCACGGGCGCCTTGAGTCGCTCGACGGTCCCGGGCCACTGCCGGAAGCCGTCGGTCTCGATGCCGTGCTCGACGCCGTACTCGAACAGCACCTGCATCCCGACGCAGATTCCGAGCACGGGGCGCGCGCCGGCGAGCCGCTCGGTCCACGATCCAGCGCCGTCGAACGGCCAGCAGCCCGGCCATGCACGCGGCGAACGCACCGACGCCGGGGACGACGAGGCCGTCGACGGCCAGCGCCTGCTCGGGGTCCGACGTGACGACGACGTCGGCGCCGACGCGCTCGAGTGCACGTACCGCCGACCGGAGGTTGCCGGACCCGTAGTCGAGGACGGCCACGGTCGGACGCTCGGTCACGACCGCAGCGTGCCCTTGGTCGACGGCACCCCGACACCCGCGGGTCGAGCGCGACGGCGTCGCGCAGCGCGCGGGCGACCGCCTTGAACTGCGCCTCCACGACGTGGTGGGCGTTGCGGCCGCGACAACCCTGACGTGCAGCGGATCTGCGCCGACGCGCTGATCGACTCCCAGATGTGGCGGGTCAGCGTGGTGTCGTACGAGCCGATGAGCTCGACGATCTCGGGCTCCTCGTGCACGACGTACGGCCGGCCGGACAGGTCGACCGCCGCCTGGCACGAGCGACTCGTCGAGCGGCACGAGCGCGTCGCCGAAGCGACGGATCCCAGCCTTGTCCCCCAACGCCTCGCGCAGCGCCTGGCCGAACGCGAGCGAGGTGTCCTCGACGGTGTGGTGCGCGTCGACCTCGAGGTCGCCCTTGGTGCGGACGTAGAGGTCGATCCCGCCGTGCTTGCCGAGCTGGCGCGAGCATGTGGTCGAAGAACGGCACGCCGGTCTCGACGTCGGTGCCGCCGGTGCCGTCGAGGTCGAGCTCGACGAGCACCTCGCTCTCCTTGGTGGTCGCGCTCGACGCGGGCGGTACGGCTCATGCGGTGCCCTCCTCCAGCGCGGCGCGCGGAACGCTGCCATCTCCTCGGGCGTGCCGATGCTCACACGCAACCAGCCGTCCGGTCCGGTCTCCCGGATGAGCACGCCGCGGGCGAGCAGACCCTCCCACACCGCGTGACGGTCGTCGAACCGGCCGAACAGCACGAAGTTCGCGTCGCTAGTCGGCGACGTCGAAGCCCTTGCCGCGCAACCACTCCACCGTGCGTCCCGCTCGGCGCGCAGCACGCGCCACCGCGGCGAGCAGCTCGTCGGCGTGCGCGAGCGCCGTACGCGCGACCGCCTGCGTGACGCGCTGACAGGTGGTAGGGCAGCCGCACGATCTGCATCGCGTCGACGACCTCGGCCGAGCGCGCGCGCGAGGTAGCCGAGCCGCCCGCCCGGCGCAGGGCGAACGCCTTGCTCATCGTGCGCGTGACGACGAGCCGCGGGTGCGTCGTGCAGCAGCTCGAGCGCGCTCGGTGTGCCCGGGCGGCGGAACTCGGCGTACGCCTCGTCGACGACGACCATCCCGGGCGCGACGTCGCGCGAGCAGCGCCGCACCGTCTCGAGGTCGAGCGCGGTGCCGGTCGGGTTGTTCGGCGAGGCGAGCACGACGATGACCGGGTGGTGCTTGGCGTACGGCGGCGCGCACGCGGTCCGGGTCGACGCGTGAAGTCGTGCGCGCCGCGGCTCGGTGACCCACGCGGTGAAGGTGTCGCGGGCGTACTCCGGGTACATCGAGTACGTCGGCGCGAAGCCGACAGCGCCGTGCGCCCGGGCCCGCCGAACGCGAGGAACAGCTGGTGCATCACCTCGTTCGAGCCGTTGGCCGCCCAGACCTGCGTCGAGGACGTCGACGCCCTCGTCGGCCGAGGTACGTCGGCGAGGTCGGCGCGCAGCGCGAGCGCGTCGCGGTCGGGGTAGCGGTTGAGCGCTGCGCGCCGCGTCGGCCACGGCCGCCGCCGATGTCGGCGACGAGCGATGCCGATGGCGGGTAAGGGTTCTCGTTGACGTTGAGCCGCACCGGGACGTCGAGCTGCGGCGCGCCGTACGGCTCCTGCCCCGCAGGTCGTCGCGGACCGGGAGCTGGTCAGGAGCGGCCACTCAGCGGCCCCGGTCATCGGCGGAAGCGGGCGTCGACGGCCGCGCCGTGGGCGGGCAGGTCCTCGGCGTGGGCGAGCGGCGACCACGTGCGGGGCCACGTCGCGCAGGGCGTTCTCGTCGTACTCGACGACGTGGACGCCGCGCAGGAACGTCTGCACCGACAGCCCGCCGGAGTGCCAGGCGAGCCGCCGGTGGGCAGCACGTGGTTGGAGCCGGCGGCGTAGTCGCCGAGCGACACCGGGGCGTACGCGCCGACGAAGATCGCACCCGCGTTGCGCACCCGCGGCCCACTCGCGCGCGTCGCGCTCTGGATCTCGAGGTGCTCGGCGGCGTAGGCGTCGACGACGCGCGAGGCCGGCCTCGAGGTCGTCGACGAGCACGATGGCCGACTGCGGACCGGACAGCGCCTCGGTGATCCGCTCGATGTGCTTGGTCGCGGCCACCTGGCGATGAGCTCGTCCGCGACCGCGTCGGCGAGCTGGCGGACGTCGTGACGAGCACGGACGCCGCGAGCGTGTCGTGCTCGGCCTGGCTGATGAGGTCGGCGGCGACGTGCGCGGGGTCGGCGCGTGACGTCGGCGAGGACCGCGATCTCGGTCGGCCCGGCCTCGGAGTCGATGCCGATACGCCCCGCAGCAGGCGCTTGGCCGCCGCGACGTAGATGTTGCCGGGGCCGGTGACCATGTCGACCGGCGCGCACGCTGCCGCCGGACAGGTCGGCGCCGTAGGCGAACATCGCGATCGCCTGCGCGCCGCCGACGGCGTACACCTCGTCGACGCCGAGCAGTGCGCACGCAGCGAGGATCCCGGGTGCGGCAGGCCGCCGTTGTCGCGCTGCGGCGGGCTGAGCCACCGCGATGGACGCGACGCCTGCGACCTGGGCCGGGACCACGTTCATGACGACGCTGCTCGGGTACACGGCGCGGCCGCCGGGCACGTACAGGCCGACTCGCGCCACCGGCACCCACCGCTCGGTGACCGTGCCGCCTGGCACCACCTCCGTGGTGACGGTCCCCGTCGCTGGTCGTCGTGCACCATGCGGGCTCGGTGGATCGACTCGTCGAGGCCTGCCCGGACGTCCGGGTCGAGGCCCGCGAGCGCGTCCTGCAGGACTTGGGCGGGGACGCGCAGGGACGGCGGCCGTACGCCGTCGAAGCGCTCGCTCCAGTCCAGCGCGGCCGCCTCGCCCCGCTCGAGCACGTCGGCGACGATCGGCCGCACCGTCTCCGAGGCGTCCTGCACGCCGACATCGGCGCGCGGCAGCACCGCGGCCAGCGAACGGGCATCGAGGGGCTCGCCGCGGAGGTCCAGGGTGCGGATCACGCGGCCAGTCTAGGAGCAGAGCGACGCCGGCACCCCTGCGCGCCCGCCGTCCCCCGCGTCAGGGACGCGGTCACCTGCTCGTCGGGGAGGGTCGCCCGCGTGCGGGAGCGAGGCGCCCGCGTGCGGGCACCTCCGCAGACCCCTACTGCGCGGGCCATGGCGACCTCGCTACCCCATCCGGACGTGCCCGGGTCGGTGCCGGACGAGGCCGCGCTGCCGCTCTTCCCCCTCGGCCTCGTCCTGGTGCCCGGACTCGAGCTGCCGCTGCACCTGTTCGAGCCGCGCTACCTGCTGCTTCACGACCGGCTGATGGCTCTGCCCGAGCCGCAGCGGGTGTTCGGCGTGGTGGCGATCCGCGAGGGGCACGAGGTGGGTGCCGATGGGGCCCGCGCGCTGCACCGCGTGGGCTGCACCGCCCGGCTGCAGTCCTCCGAGCGGCACGGCGACGGCACGCTCGACGTCGTCACCACCGGTGAGCGCCGGTTCCGCCTGCACGGCGTGCGGGGCGACGAGCCATACGCCCAGGCATCGGTGTCGTGGCTGGACGAGCCCGACGGCGAGCACGCCGAGCGGCTCGCGCCCGTCGTGCTCGCCGCGTTCAGCACGTACCGCGACGCCGTGGCCGAGGCCATCGGGCTCGTCGTGCCGCCTCCCGACGTGCTGCCCGACACCCCCGCCGCGGTGTCGTACCTCGTCGCGGCTGCGGCGGTCCTCGACCTGGCCGAGCGCCAGCGGTTGCTCGAGGAACCGGACACGACCGCTCGGCTGGGCAGCCTGCTGCGGCTCCTGCGCCGCGAGACCGTGCTGGCCGCTTCGCTTCCGTCGGTGCCCGCCGGCGACCTTGCCCGGTCGGCGGCCACCCCCAACTGAGCCGGGACGGCGCCGGTGCGGCCACTAGGGTGGCGGCCGTGGCGAAGGGGTCGGGGCGCGGGGCGGGCGACGATGCCCGCAAGGGCCCGGCGAAGGGCGTCGGCACGCCCGCGACGGTCGCGCTCGCCTCGGCCGGCGTGGCCTTCGAGGTGCACGCGTACGACCACGATCGCTCGACCCCGTCGTTCGGGCTCGAGGCCGCCGACGCCCTCGGGGTGGAGCCGGCCCGGGTCTACAAGACCCTCGTGGCCGAGGTCGACGGCCGGCTCGTCGTGGCGGTGGTGCCGGTGTCCGGCCAGCTCGACCTCAAGGGGCTTGCCACCGCGGTCGGCGGCAAGCGGGCCGCGATGGCCGATCCCGCTGCGGCCGAGCGCAGCACCGGCTACGTGGTCGGAGGCATCAGCCCGATCGGGCAGCGCCGGGCGCTGCCGACGGTGGTGGACGACTCGGCGCCGGGATGGCCGACGGTGTACGTCTCGGCCGGGGCGCCGCGGTGTCGACCTCGAGCTCGCCCCGGCGGACCTGGTGCGCCTCACCGGTGCCAGCACGGCCCCGATCGGCCGTGCATAACGCCGCGGAGAGGTGCTGAAGCCGCCCTGGCCCTACTCCGTCGGAGGGGTCGGAGGCCAGGACTGGCCCGGCGGTGCCGGGATGACGTCGTCGGGGGCAGGATCAGTGGACGCGTCGTCGAGCGGCTCGTCGGTCGGGTCGTCGCCGAGGCCGTACGACGCGCCGACCGCCAGCGCGACCAGCAAGGAGGCAAGCGGCCACAGCATGAGCACTCCCGGGGCGCGCACCTTGAGCCCCGCCTCGAGGGTGGCGCCGGCCGCGAGCCCGGCGGCGGCGCCCTGGAGGTCGACGTGCCCGAGGGTCTGCCGCCACGGTCATCGCCACCAGGGCACCGAGGACGCCGCCGAGCGCGACGCCCACCACGACGCCGATGCCGTGGCGGCGCCAGCGCCAGGACGCCAGGGCGCCGACCAGGAGGCCGCTGACGACGGCCACGACGGCGAACCAGCCGTCGGCGGCGATGAACGCCCTGCCCCCGCCGTCGACGTAGGAGGCGCCGTGGTCGGCGCCGACCTCGACGAGCGCCCGGGGAGCCACCTTCCACCACACGAGCCCGGCCGCGACGCCCACGCCCATGGCCAGCAGGACCACGAGGGCCGCCACACGGACGTCGTCGGGCCACCTCCTGACTCGGTCCGGCACCGGGGCCTCGGAGGCTGCCGGTGCGCCGTGGCCGGTCACGTGAGGCACGCCGGGCCGAGCAGCGCCTTGAGGTCGCCGAACAGCGCCGGGGTCGCCGAGACGCGCAGCCGGTCGTCGAGCTGCAGGACGGTGGTGCGCCCGCCGGACTGCAGCTGCAGGTGCACCTCGGTGGTACCCGGGATGGCTCGCCAGGACGCCCTTGAGCCGCTCGACGACGGGCGGGATGCAGCGGGCCACCGGCATGCTGATGACGACCGGCCCGCGGTCACCGTCGCTGAGGTCGGGGAGCGACATCTCCATGGCGACGAGCCGGCGACGTCTCCTCGCGCTTGTCGAGCCGGCCGCGGACCACCACCACCGCGTCCTCGACGAGCTGGGTCGCGACGAGTGCGTAGGTCGCCGGGAAGAACATGACGTCGATCGCACCCTCGAGGTCCTCGAGCGTCGCGATGGCCCAGGGGTTGCCCTGCTTGGTCATCTTGCGCTGCAGCCCGGTGACGAGCCCGCCGACCGTGACGATCGCGCCGTCGGCGCGGTCCTCGTCGTGCAGGGCGGCGATCGAGAGTCGTCGGCGGCCGGCGAGGACGTGCTCGACGCCGAAGAGCGGGTGGTCGGACACGTAGAGGCCGAGCATGTCGCGCTCGTGCGCGAGCAGGACCGTCTTGTCCCACTCCCCCACGGGGACGGCGAGCGTCGAAGCCGGCGCCGGGCCGCCGGCCTCCTGCGACGCCGCCGAACAGGTCGAACTGGCCGATCGCCTCGGCCCGCTTGGTCTCGAGCACCGCGTCGATGGCCTCGGCGTGGACGGCGGTCAGACCCCGGCGGGTGTGGCCGAGAGAGTCGAACGCGCCGGCCTTGATGAGCGACTCGACGGTGCGCTTGTTGCAGACGACGGCGTCGACCTTGGCGAGGAAGTCGGCGAAGTCGGCGAACCGGCCCTTCGCCCTGCGGGTGGCGACGAGGGAGTCGACGACGTTGGCGCCGACGTTGCGGATCGCGGTGAGGCCGAACCGGATGTCGGTGCCGACCGGCGTGAAGTCGGGCGTCGGACTCGTTGACGTCGGGCGGCAGGACCTTGATGCCCATCCGCCGGCACTCGTTGAGGTAGACCGCGGACTTGTCCTTGTCGTCCCTCACCGAGCGTGAGCAGCGCGGCCATGTACTCGGCCGGGTAGTTGGCCTTGAGGTAGGCGGTCCAGTAGGACACGAGGCCGTAGCCGGCGGTGTGCGCCTTGTTGAACGCGTAGTCGGAGAACGGGACGAGGATGTCCCACAGCGTCTTGATGGCGGCGTCGGAGTGGCCGTTGGCCTTCATGCCGTCGCGGAACGGCACGTACTCCTTGTCGAGGATCTCCTTCTTCTTCTTGCCCATCGCTCGGCGCAGCAGATCGGCGTTGCCCAGGGAGTAGCCGGCGACCTTCTGCGCGATCGCCATGACCTGCTCCTGGTACACGATCAGCCCGTACGTGTCGCCCAGGATGTCGGCCAGCGGCTCGGCGAGCTCGGGGTGGATCGGCACCATCGGCTTGCGGCCGTTCTTGCGGTCGGCATAGTCGTTGTGGGCGTTGGCCCCCATCGGCCCCGGGCGGTAGAGCGCTAGCACCGCGGAGATGTCCTCGAAGCTGTCCGGCGACATCGAGCGCAGCAGCGCGCGCATGGGCCCGCCGTCGAGCTGGAAGACGCCGAGAGTGTCGCCCCGAGCGAGCAGCTGGTAGGTGGGTTTGTCGTCGAGCTCGAGCTCCTCGAGCACGAGCGTCTCGCCGCGGTTGCGCTCGATGTGCTCGAGGCAGTCGTCGAGTACCGTGAGGTTGCGCAGGCCCAGGAAGTCCATCTTCAGCAGGCCGAGCGCCTCGCACGCGCCCATGTCGAACTGGGTGATGACCGCGCCGTCCTGGTCGCGGCGCCACAGTCGGGATGACGTCGAGCAGCGGCTCGCGGCACAGGATGACGCCGGCGGCGTGCACGCCGGGCTGGCGCTTGAGCCCCTCGAGCTCGGAGGCGGTGTCGACGACGCGCTTGACCTCCGCCTCGCCCTCGTAGAGGGTGCGGAACTCGCCGGCCTCCCCGTAGCGCGCGTGCTTGGTGTCGAAGATGCCGGCCAGCGAGATGTCCTTGCCCATGACCGACGGCGGCATCGCCTTGGTGATGCGGTCGCCGAGCGCGTAGGGGTAGCCCAAGGACCCGGGCGGAGTCCTTGATCGCCGCCTTCGCCTTGATCGTGCCGTACGTGACGATCTGCGCGACCCGCTCCTCGCCGTACTTCTCGGTGGCGTAGCGGATCATGTCGCAGCGCCGGCGCTCGTCGAAGTCCATGTCGATGTCGGGCATCGACACGCGCTCGGGATTCAGGAAGCGCTCGAACAGCAGGCCGTGCTTGATCGGGTCGAGCTCGGTGATGCCGAGGGCGTACGCGATGAGCGCGCCCGCGGCGCTGCCGCGGCCCGGCCCGACCCGGATGCCGTTGGCCTTGGCGTAGCGCACCAGGTCGGCGATGACGAGGAAGTAGCCGGGAAAGCCCATCTGGCAGATGACGCCGACCTCGTACGCGGCCTGCGCGCGGTGAGTGTCGGGCACGCCGCCGGGGAAGCGCGTGGGCCAGGCCGAGCTCGACCTCCTTGACGAGCCAGGACTCCTCGGACTCCCCCTCGGGCACGGGGAACTGCGGCATCAGGCTCGCGCCCTCGTGGAACTCCACGTGGCAGCGCTCGGCGATGAGCAGGGTGTTGTCGCAGGCCTCGGGCAGCTCGCGCCACACGTCGCGCATCTCGGCCGGCGGTCTTGAGGTAGAAGTCGCGCCCGTCGAACCGGAACCGGTTCGGGTCGTCCATCGTCGTGCGGGTGCCGACGCACAGCAGCACGTCGTGCGTCTCGGCGTCGCCCGGGTACACGTAGTGCAGGTCGTTGGTGGCGAGCAGCGGCAGCTCGCAGGTCGCGCGCGATCCGCAGCAGGTCGTCGCGGTGGCGGCGCTCGATGCCGAGGCCGTGGTCCATGAGCTCGCAGTAGAAGTTGCCCGCGCCGAGGATGTCGCGGAAGTCGGCTGCCGCCGCCCGGGCCCGGTCGTAGTTGCCAGCCTGCAGCCAGCGGTTGACCTCCCCCGAGGGGCACCCCGTGGTGGCGATGATGCCCTTGGCGTACGTGCTGAGCAGCTCGCGGTCGAACCGAGGCTTGTAGTAGTAGCCCTCGAGGCTGGCCAGGCTGGAGAGCCGGAACAGGTTGTGCATGCCCTCGGTGGTCTCAGCCAGCAAGGTCATGTGGGTGTACGACTGGCGGCCCTTGCCGGCCGCCGGGTCGTCGCCGTTCCCCTCGTCGTAGCCGCCGCCGAAGTCGAACGGACGTCGCTCGAACCGGCCCTGAGGGGCGTAGTAGCCCTCCATGCCGATGATCGGGTTGACCCCGGCGGCCTTGCCCTTCTTCCAGAAGTCGTAGGCGCCGTACACGTTGCCGTGGTCGGTCATGGCGACCGCGGGCATGCCGGCCGCGACGGACTCGGCGAACAGGTCGTCGAGCCGCGCCGCCCCGTCGAGCATCGAGTACTCGGTGTGCACGTGAAGGTGCACGAACGAGTCGCTCGACACGGCAGTGACCTCCCGGTACCCACGCTGCCCCCGCCCGGACGGGCGCGGCGGACGGCCGACGTGACCGGGGGAAGACGGCGGGTCGGACGGGGGTCAGCCTAACCCGCCGGACCGACCGCGCCGGCCCGGCCGCGACCGCGCCCGACGGTTCGGCGTGTCGTCCGGCGGGTCGAGGCCGGCGGCCCGGCGTGTCGCCCGGCTAGACCCTCGGGCCCGCGGTCTTGTAGCTCCCGGCGAGGGCGCCTAGCTCGTCGCGGGTGTCGGCGTCGAGGGCCACCGCGGCGGCGCCCACGTTCTCCTCGAGGTGACGCATCGACCCCGTGCCCGGGATCGGCAGGGTCACGCCGGAGCGGGCCAGCAGCCACGCCAGGGCGAGCTGGGCGGCCGTGTACCCGGTGCGCCGTGCGATCGCGTCCAGCGGGCCGCCCTGCGCCGCCAGGCTGCCGGTGGCCACCGGGAACCACGGGATGAAACCGATGCCGTGCTCGTCGCAGTGGTCGAGCAGCTCCTCGCTGGAACGGTCGACGAGGTTGTACAGGTTCTGCACGCTGACGATCGCGGCGGTCTGCTGGGCCTCCTGCAGGTCCGCCACGCTCACCTGGGACATCCCGATGTGCCTGATCTTCCCCTCGGCCTGCAGCTCGGCCAGCACCCCCACCTGCTCGGCCACGGGGTACCTCACGTCGATGCGGTGCAGCTGGTAGAGCTCGATCCGCTCGACGCCGAGCCGGCGCAGCGACATCTCGACGCACTGCCGCAGGTAGGACGGCTCGCCGAGCACGTGCCAGCGGTCCGGGCCGGTCCGCAGCAGCCCGCCCTTGGTCGCCACGACGACGTGGTCGATAGGGGTGCAGCGCCTCGCGGATGAGGTCCTCGCTGACGAAGGGCCCGTACGAGTCGGCCGTGTCGACGAAGTCGACGCCGAGCTCCACGGCGCGGCGCAGCACGGCGATGGACTGGCCCCGGTCCGGCGGGTTCCCCCAGATGCCCGGGCCGGTGATCCGCATCGCTCCCAGACCGAGGCGGTGCACCGTCAGCGGTTCGGCGCTCGCGGCGCCGAGGGTGAACGTGCCGGACGCGTGGGCGAGGCGATCGTCGGTGCTCATGCGACGATCCTGCCGCGCTGCGCGCCACCGCGCACCGTGGTAGGCCAGGATGGGGCGCCGGCACCCCCTCCCCGCCGAGGCTCAGTGGTCGGCGCGCAGCTGGTCCAAGGCGGCCTGCAGGTCCGCGGGATAGGGCGACGCCAGCTCGAGCCGCTGCCCGGTGCCGGGGTGCTCGAAGCCCAGGCCGCGGGCGTGCAGCCACTGGCGGCCCAGCGAGAGCCGGGCGGCCAGCACCGGGTCGGCCCCGTAGGTGAGGTCGCCGACGCAGGGGTGCCGTAGGGCCGACATGTGTACGCGGATCTGGTGCGTGCGCCCGGTCTCGAGGTGGATCTCGAGCAGGCTCCCGTAGCGCATGGCCTCGAGGGTGTCGTAGTGCGTGACGCTGGCGCGGCCGCCCGAGACGACAGCCCACCGGTACTCGTGCGAGGGGTGCCGGTCGATGGGAGCGTCGACGGTGCCGCGCAGGGGGTCCGGACGTCCCTGCACCACGGCGTGGTACGTCTTGTCGACGGTACGTTCGCGGAACTGCTGCTTGAGCGAGGTGTAGGCGCGTTCGCTCTTGGCCACCACCATGAGCCCGGTGGTGCCCACGTCGAGGCGGTGCACGACGCCCTGCCGCTCGGCCGCCCCGGACGTCGCGACGCGGTAGCCCGCCCCAGCGAGACCGCCCACGACGGTCGGGCCGTTCCACCCGGGGCTGGGGTGCGCGGCCACGCCGACGGGCTTGTCGACCACGACGACGTCGTCGTCGTCGTACACGACCGCGAGGCCGGCCACCGCCTGTGGTACCACCTGCGCCGCCGCCGGCGGGTCGGGAAGCTCCACCTCGAGCCACGACCCGGCGCTGACCCGGGTGGAGCGCGGGACTGCGACGCCGTCGAGCAGCACGCGGCCGCCGTCGACGAGCTCGGCGGCCTTCGTGCGGGAGAGCCCGAGCAGCCGCGAGAGTGCCGCGTCGAGCCGCTCGCCCTCGAGTCCCTCGGGCACGGGGAGGGTGCGGGCAGCACTCACGCCCCCGCGCTCCCACGGGCGGCTCTCGACCCGTCGAGGTCGACCCCGCGCACAGCCAGCACGACCATGAGGATGGCCGAGCCCACGATGGCCATGTCGGCGCAGTTGAACACGGCCCAGTGCGGCAGTTGCAGGAAGTCGACGACATAGCCGCGCCCGATGCCCGGGGCCCGGGTCAGCCGGTCGACCAGGTTCCCGAGGGCGCCGCCCAGGAGCCCTCCGAGGGCGACCGCCCACGCGACGCTGCCGAGGCGGCTCGCCGTGCGGATCACGACGACGACGACCGTGATCGCGATGGCCGTGAAGATGACGGTGAAGCCGGCGCCCAGGCTGAAGGCGGCTCCGCTGTTCTCGACGAAGGTGAGGCGCAGCAGGTCGCCCAGGACCTGCACCGGCTCGCCCGGCGTGAGGTGGGTGACCACCAGCCACTTGGTGACCTGGTCGATCAGCACGACGACGGTGGCGACGCCGAGGGTGACGCCGAGGAGGTGGCGATGAGGCGCGGGCCCGGCAGCGCGGACGGACGACTCGCCGGCAGGGTCGTCGGCCGGTTCGGCGCCGGCCGCAGGATCGACCGCCGGCTCGGCCGGCTCCTGGTGGCTGCTCACGACGCACCAGGGTACGCGGCGACGGCAGTGCGCCCGACCGCGGCGTCGATGGGTGGCCTGGCCGTGCTCGGGCTACCGGCGCTCCTCGCGCTCCTTGCAGGCGATGCACATTGTGGCGCGCGGGAACGCCTGCAGCCGAAGCTTCCCGATCGGGTTGCCGCACGACTCGCACAGCCCGTAGGTGCCGTCGTCGATGCGGTGCAGGGCACGCTCGGCCTGCGCCAGCAGGTCGCGCGCGTTGTTGGCCAGCGACATCTCCTGCTCGCGCTCGTACGTCTTGCTGCCGGCGTCGGCCTGGTCGTCGCCAGCTCCGTCGCCGGAGTCGCGGATCAGGTCGGCGATGTCCTGCTCGGCCACGACGATCTCTGAGCGCAGCCGGGCGACCTCGTCCGTGAGCTCGGTGCGGACCTCGGCGAGCTCCTTGGCCGTCCAGGGGCTCTCGTCCTCGCGGACGCGCAGCCGCCCGTGGTGGGACCCACCGCGGGCCGGAGCCTTGATGGTGGCCGCGGTCTTCGCCGGCGCCCGGGTGGCCGTCTTGGCCGGCGTGGCCTTCGTCGCGGCCTTCTTCGCGGGCGCCGCCTTCGTCGTGGCCGCCTTCGCCGGGGCCTTCTTCGCGGGGGAAGCCTTCGTCGCACCCGCCGAAGCCTTCGTCGGCGGAGCCTTGGTGGCGCTCGTCTTCGTCGCTGGTGGCTTCGCAGGAACCTTCGCCGGGGCGTGCGCAGGGGTCTTGGTCGGCGCTGTGGTGGTGGTCGACTTCGTGGCGGGCTGCTTGGCCGCCGGGGCAGCCTTCTTCGCGGGCGGCTTGGCCGCCGGGGTGGCCTTCTTCGCGGTGGTCTTGGCCGGAGCGTCGGGGGCGGCGGTCTTGTTCGCCGCGGCCTTACCCGACGTCTTCGACGCGACGGCCTTGACGGCCGTGCGCAGGCGCCCGCCGACCCCGGAACTGCCGCTGGTGGCCATGCCTTCACGCTCCGCTCTGGCAGGGTCCTGCCCAAGACCGTCCCCCGTGCGTGGGGGCAGCCCGACCCGTACCCCTGAGTAACGGGTCCGGCCGAGGATAGGCGCGACCGGCCGCGGCGACAATGAGGCGCGCCGCACCGGTCGCCCCGGCCCGCGCGCCCGGCGGGCATCGCACGCGCGAAGGCGGCTCAGCCAGGGCGCGCCGTGCCGTGGCGCAGCGCTGCCACGCGGTCGGCGAGGTCGACCGGGGCGCCCTCCACCACCACGACCTTCGTGCGCGAGGTCGCCCCCGAGCGCAGGGCTACCTGCCGGCGGCGCAGGCCCAGGGCGTCGGCCAGGGCCGCCAGCGCGGCTTCCGTGGCCTTACCGTCCACCGCCCGAGACGTCACTGCCACCACGAGGACCGGAGGGTCGCCGTACGAGCCGCCTACCGCCGTCCGGGACGCACCTGGGCGCACCCGGATCTCGATCGTCACGGCTCGGCTCACCCCGGTATCCTGCCCGGGAACGCGTCGCAGGTGACGACGGGGCCACGTCTCCCGCCACGCACTGCAGGAGCGACCCGGGGACGGTGCGAGCCCGGGGCAGGTGCGGCAGGAGGCATCACCCCCGAGCCGTCGGGAGAAAGGCCGCCTGGTGCGGCCGAGTAGATCCGGCAGCAGCGCGTCTTCGAGAGGGTGGTGTGGCGCTTCGACGGGCCCCGCCGCCAAGGAGGGTGGTACCGCGGGGTGCGCCGCACGGCGCACGTCGTCCCTCTGCCGGACGCACCCGGGCCAGCCCGGGGGCGGCGCACCAGCGGTGGCCCGACGGAGGACCTCGAGATGTACCGACCCGTACCGACGAAGATCGACCTGCCGGCGATGGAGCGCGAGGTGCTCGCGCTCTGGGCCGAGCGCGACGTGTTCGCCCGATCGCTCGAGGCGACGGCCCACGGCGAGCCGTGGATCTTCTACGAGGGCCCGCCTACGGCCAACGGGACGCCGGGGACGCACCACGTCGAGGCGCGTGTCTTCAAGGACGTCTTCCCCAGGTACCGCACGATGAAGGGCCGGCACGTGCCCCGCAAGGCGGGCTGGGACTGCCACGGGCTGCCCGTCGAGCTCGCGGTGGAGAAGGAGCTCGGGTTCACGGGCAAGGGCGACATCGAGGCCTACGGCGTGGCCGAGTTCAACGCGAGGTGCCGAGAGTCGGTGCTCCGGCACGTGGGCGAGTTCGCCGCCATGACCGAGCGCATGGGCTACTGGGTGCGACATGGACGACGCGTACTGGACCATGGCGCCCGAATACGTCGAGAGCGTGTGGTGGTCGCTCAAGCAGGTGTTCGACGCCGGGCTCCTCGTGCAGGACTACCGCGTCACGCCGTACTGCCCGCGCTGCGGCACCGGGCTGTCCGACCACGAGCTCGCGCAGGGCTACGAGGACGTCGTCGACCCGTCGGTGTACGTGCGCTTCCCCGTCACCTCGGGCCCGCTCGCCGAACGGCACCCCGGCGTCACGCTGCTCGTGTGGACCACGACGCCGTGGACCCTCGTCTCGAACACCGCCGTAGCCGTGAACCCCGACGTCGCCTATCTCGTCGCGCGGACGTCCGAGGGCGAGACGCTCGTCGCGGCCGAAGCGCTGGCCGAGCCGCTGCTCGGTGAGCACGAGGTGCTCGAGCGGCTCACCGGCCGCGACCTCGAGCGGCTGCCCTACGCCCGGCCCTTCGACCTCGTGGAGATCCCCGACGCCCACTACGTCGTGCTGGCCGACTACGTGACCACCGACGACGGCTCGGGCCTGGTGCACGAGGCCCCCGCGTTCGGCGCCGAGGACCTGAAGGTCTGCCGCGCCTACGGGCTGCCGCTGGTCAACCCGATCACGTCCGACGGGCACTTCGAGGCCGGCCTCGACCTCGTCGGGGGGATGTTCTTCAAGAAGGCCGACGAGGTGCTCGTCGGCGACCTCGAGCGTCGGGGGCTGATGTTCCGGCACGTGCCGTACCCGCACGCCTACCCGCACTGCTGGCGCTGCCACACGCCGCTGATCTACTACGCGCAGCCGTCGTGGTACATCCGCACCACGGAGGTGAAGGACGCGCTGCTGCGCGAGAACGAAGGCACGAACTGGTTCCCCGACACGATCAAGTGGGGTCGCTACGGCGACTGGCTGCACAACAACGTCGACTGGGCGCTGTCGCGCAACCGCTACTGGGGCACGCCGCTGCCCATCTGGCGGTGCACAGAGGGGCACCTCACCTGCGTCGGCTCGCTGGCCGAGCTCGGTGCCCTCGCCCGGCAGGACCTCACCGCCCTCGACCCGCACCGGCCCTACGTCGACGACGTCGCCGTGCTCTGCCCGGAGTGCGGCGCCGAGGCATCGCGCGTGCCAGAGGTGATCGACGGCTGGTACGACTCCGGGTCGATGCCGTTCGCGCAGTGGGGCTACCCGCACCGCAACGTCGAGGCGTTCGAGGCGTCGTACCCGGCGGACTTCATCTGCGAGGCGATCGACCAGACCCGCGGCTGGTTCTACACGCTCATGGCCGTGGGCACGCTCGTCTTCGACCGGTCGTCCTACCGCAACGTGGTCTGCCTCGGGCACATCCTCGACGACGAGGGCCGCAAGATGAGCAAGCACCTCGGCAACGTGCTCGAGCCGGTCCCGCTCATGGACGAGCACGGGGCCGACGCGGTGCGCTGGTTCATGCTCGCCGGCGGATCGCCGTGGCAGGCCCGCCGCGTGGGGCACGCGGCCATCGGCGACGTCGTGCGCAAGACGCTGCTGACGTACTGGAACACCGTGGCGTTCCAGTCCCTGTACGCGCGAGAGGGGGGCTTCGACCCGGCTGCCACGCCGGTGCCTCCCGCGGCGCAGCGCCCTGCGCTCGACCGGTGGGCCCTGTCCGAGGCGGCCCGCGTGGCCAGCGAGGTCGACGCCGCCCTCGACCAGTTCGACACCCAGCGCGCCGGCCGGGTCCTGGCCGCGTACGTCGACGACCTGTCGAACTGGTACGTGCGCCGGTCGCGCCGGCGCTTCTGGGACGGCGATCCCGCGGCGCTCGGAACCCTGCACGAGTGCCTGCGCACGGTGACCCTGCTGATGGCGCCGTTCACGCCGTTCGTCGCCGAGCGAGTGTGGCAGGACCTCGTCGTCTCGACCGAGCCCGACGCCCCTGACTCGGTGCACCTGGCCCGCTGGCCCGAGCCGCCCGCCGGCGCCGTCGACGAGGACCTGGGCGTCCAGATGGCCCTGGTCCGCAGGCTCGTCGAGCTCGGCCGCGGCGCTCGCGCCGAGGGCAGGGTACGCACGCGCCAGCCGCTGGCACGAGCGCTCGTGTCCGCCCCCGGGTGGGAGGCGCTACCGGACGACCTGCGCCAGCAGGTGGCCGAGGAGCTCAACGTCCTCGCGCTCGACTCGCTGTCGGCCGGCAGCGCGGACGAGCTCGTCGACGTGCACGCGAAGGCGAACTTCCGCGCCCTCGGCAAGCGGTTCGCCCAGCAGACCCCGGTGGTCGCGGGCGCGGTGGCGGCGGCCGACGCAGGTGCACTCGCCGCAGCCCTACGGGCCCACGGCGAGGCGACCCTCGAGGTCGAGGGCGTGGGCACCGTGGTGCTGGGCGCCGACGACGTCGTGGTGACCGAGACGCCCCGCGCGGGGTGGTCCGTCGCCAGCGATGCCGGTGCCTCCGTGGCGCTCGACCTGCAGGTCGACGACGCGCTCCGGCGCATGGGGCTCGCGCGGGAGGTCGTGCGGGCGGTGCAGGAGCTGCGCAAGTCCAGCGGCCTCGAGGTGAGCGACCGGATCCGGCTGTGGTGGGGTAGCACCGACCCGGACGTCGTCGAGGCGATGGCCGAGCACGGCGGCGCGGTGGCCGGCGAGGTGCTCGCGCTCGAGGTCGCACAGGGAGACCCCTCCCACGCCGGCGCCGCGCACGCGCGCGACGACGACCTGGACCTGTCGGTCTGGCTGGTGCGAGCGGGCGCCTGACCCAGCGCCGGCGGGCCCGCGCGAACGGCGGCGGCCGTCCCCTCGCAGGGCCCGGCCGCCGTTGGCACGGTCAGCCCTGATGGGGCGGGGTGTCCGGGGAATCCGGCGAGAACGGCGACCCGAACGGCGAGGCCGGCCGTGGGGCGTCGGGGTCGACCGCTGGGGGGGCCAGCGAGGGTGTGGGTGCCTGAGGTGCGGCTGGCGGAGCAGCCGGAGGTGTCGACTGCGGTGCCGCCGGAGGTTCGGTGGGCAGCGGGGCGGAGGCCGGCGGCACCGGGCCCGGCACCGGCGCGTGCGGCGCCGGCACGGGTGCGGTGGGCACCGGTGCCGTGGGGGCCGACCCCGCCGGCGGGGTGGTCGGGAGCGGCGCGGAGGCCGGCGGCACCGGCACGGGCGGCGTGACGGGGAGCGGACCCGTGGGGGCGTCGTCGCCACCGACCTCCGCCGCCGCCTCGGCGGCGGCTTGGGCCAGGGCGTCGGAGCCGGGTCGCGCCGCCGCGCCCGGGGGGGTGGCCGCGGGCGGCCCGCCGGGCGCGGCCGGGGGTCGGGGGGCCGTGGCCGCCCCCGCACCCGCCGCCGCCGCGGGGTCGGTGCCCCGGTGGTCGAGCTCGCGCAGCTGGCCCTCGAGGTAGGCGCGCAGCCGGGTGCGGTAGTCGCGCTCGAACGCCCGCAGGTCTTCGACCCGGCGCTCGAGGGTGGCGCGCTCGGCCTCGGAGGCGGCCGCGATGCGGGCCGCCTGGCCCTTGGCGTCACCGACGATGTGCTCTGCCCTCGCGGTGGCCTCGGCGACCGCCTCGTCGGCGGTCTTCTGCGCCAGCTCGAGCATCCGCACCATCTGTGCGTTGCCCTCGGCAGCGGTGAGGGCAGCAGGGGCGGCCACGGCGGCCGGCGCCGGGGCCGCAGGTGCGGCCGGGCGCGGGGCGGGCGCCGGAGCTGCCGGCGGCGCCTGCTGGGCGCGGGCCTGTGCCTGGGCGAGCTGGCTGCGGAGCTCGTCGTTCTCGCGCGTCAGCCGGGTGATCTCGCCCTCGACGTCGTCCAGGAACGAGTCGACCTCGTCGAGGTCGTAGCCCTCCTTGAGCCTGACCGTCTTGAACTGCTTGTTGCGGACGTCTTCCGGTGTCAGCGGCATGGGGTCACCTCGGGGGGATGCGCTCGGGCGCGACGGGGGGCACGGAGACGGTGGTAGGGCGGGTCATGGGATGAACCGGACGAGCTGGATGAGGATCTGCACCAGGATGAACAGCACCAGGAAGGACAGGTCGAGAGACACCTGACCCAGTCGCAGCGGCGGGATGAAGCGTCGTAGGAACCGTAGCGGAGGGTCGGTGACGGCGAACACCGCCTCGACGAGCAGCAGCACGATGCCGCTGGGCACCCAGTCGCGCGAGATGGCCATGACGAGATCGATGACCACCCGCGCCAGCAGGACCAGCAGGTAGAGCCACAGCAGGGTGGACAGGACCGCCCCGACGCCGCTCACCTCCCG
The DNA here is from genome assembly GCA_963778785.1 of uncultured Actinomycetes bacterium. Classification (GTDB taxonomy): domain Bacteria; phylum Actinomycetota; class Actinomycetes; order S36-B12; family CAIYMF01; genus CAVZVV01. Next base: position 69,044 of record CAVZVV010000026.1, on the reverse strand, counting down.
TGCTCCTTCTCTGCATGGCGTCCGGTGCGTGGCGCCCGGCGCATGCCGCTAGCTCTGGTTGAAGAAGCCGCCCTGGGCGACCTGCGCCCGAGCCTCGGCTGCGACGTCGACGTTGTTCGGCGAGAGCAAGAAGACCTTGTTCGTGACGCGCTCGATCGTGCCGTGCAGCCCGAACACGAGGCCCGCGGCGAAGTCGACGATGCGCTTGGCGTCGCCGTCGTCCATCTCGGTGAGGTTCATGATGACCGGCGTGCCCTCGCGGAACTCCTCGCCGATCCGGCGAGCGTCGTTGTAGGAGCGCGGGTGCAGGGTGGTGATGCGGTAGTTGTCGGCCGCCGGGTGCGCGGCCGGCTCGGGCGCCCGCGGGGTGCGTGCGGGTGCCTTCGGCTCGTCGTAGCGCACCGTGCGCACCGATCGGGTCTCGACGGTGCGCGGGTCGCTGGGGACGGGCCGCACGTCGCGGCGCGGCTCTTCGTAGTCGTCGTACTCGTCGACGTCGAGCGGCTCGTCCTCGACCAGGCCGAGGTAGACCGCCATCTTGCGCATCGAGCCGGCCATCTCGTACTCCTCACGACCTCGCGGACGGCGTGTCGAACGCCGGGACCGTTCCCGGTCCGTGGGGCGAGGCTACCTGAGCGGAGGGCGCCCGCCGAGCACCGCGGTGCCCACGCGCACGTGTGTCGCCCCGTGCCGCACGGCCGCCTCGAGGTCGCCGCTCATCCCAGCCGAGACCAGGACGGCCTCGGGATGGTCCGCCCGGAGCGCGGCGGCCACGGCCTCCAGCCGCTCGAACGCGGCGTCGGGGTCGACCCCCAGGGGGGCCACCGCCATCACCCCCCGCAGCCGCAACCCGTCGGCGGCGGCCACCTCGTCGGCCAGCTGGCCCAGCACGCGGGGGTCGGCGCCGCTGCGGCCCTCGGAGCCGTCGAGCGAGACCTGCACCAGGACGTCGACCACGCGCCCGGCCTGCTCGGCCCCGCGCGCGAGGGCCGGTACGAGCTCGGCCCGGTCGACCGACTGCACCACGTCGGCGTAGCCCGCGACCGACCTGGCCTTGTTCCTCTGCAGGTGCCCGACGAAGTGCCAGCGCAGACCGAGGTCGGCGCACGCGAGCGCCTTCGGCCCGGCCTCCTGGTCGCGGTTCTCGCCCACGTCGGTGACGCCGAGCTGCGCGAGCATGCGGACGTCCGAGGCGGGCCAGGTCTTCGTCACGGCGACGAGGGTGACCTCGTCCGGGTCGCGCCCGGCGGCGCGGGCGGCGGCGGCGATGCGCTCGCGGACCTCTGCGAGGTTGGCGGCGAGCTCGTCGAGGCGGCTCCGGGATCCGTTCATGCGCCCAGGCCGCCGGGGGGATCGGCGTCGCGGACGACCATGGCGGCGAACCGCCCCGTGACGCCGTCGCGGCGGTGCGAGAACAGCCCGGGCGACTCTGCGGTACAGCCGCCCACCGCCTCGGCGCGCACGCCCAGGTCGGCGAGGCGGCCGAGGAGCCCGGCCCGCAGGTCGAGCGCGGGCCCGCCGGCGGACGACGTCGCGACGGCCTCGGGGGCCGTCGCGACGACCTCGGCCACCCGACCGGCCGGAACGCCGTAGCACCGCCCGCAGACGGCCGGGCCGAGCACGGCCCGCACCCGCACCGGAGCGGCACCGAGGTCGGCCATCGCGTCGAGGGCGGCCGCCACGACGTCGTCGCGCACCCCGCGCCAGCCCGCGTGGACGGCGGCGACGACGCCGGCGTCGGGATCGGCCAGGACGAGGGGCACGCAGTCTGCCGCGAGCGCGGCCAGGGCCAGGCCGGGGCACGCCGTGACGAGCGCGTCGACCCCCTCGACGGGCGCGGAGCGGGGTCCGTCGACCACGGCCACCTCGCGACCGTGGGCCGGCGCCATGTGCACGACGTCCCCCGGGCGCACGCCGAGGAGCGCCGCCGCCGCACCACGGTTCGCGGCAACGGCCGCAGGGTCGTCGCCGACGTGCGTGGCGAGGTTCAACGAGTCGTACGGCGGCGCGCTCGTCCCGCCGTCGCGACCCGTGACGGCCCAGCGCACCGAGCCGCCGAGGCGCCCGGTGAGCACCGGCTACTTGAGGAAGTCGGGGACGTCGAGGTCGTCGCCCACGGACGTGTCGTCGAACACCACGCGACGGGGTGGCTCGGCCGCGGGGCGCGGGCGCTCGTCCGGGGCCACCGGGATCGACGGCGTCTCGCCCGTGGCCTCGAAGGCGGCGACCGCCGTGGCCGCGGCGAGCGGGGTCTCGTCGGCGACCCGGCGGGTGACCGGCGTGGTCCGGCGCGGGAGGGCACCGCCGTCGAACCCGGCGGCGATGACGGTGACGCGCACCTCGTCGCCGAGCGTGTCGTCGATGACGGCGCCGAAGATGATGTTCGCGTCCGGGTGGGCCGAGTCGGCCACCAGCCGCGCGGCCTCGTTGATCTCGAACAGGCCCAGGTCGCTGCCGCCGGACACCGACAGGAGAACGCCGTGCGCGCCCTCGATGCTGGCCTCGAGCAGCGGGGACGAGATGGCGATCTCGGCCGCAGCCACCGCCCGGTCGTCGCCCCGCGCAGAGCCGATGCCCATGAGCGCGCTGCCCGCGCCCTGCATGACGCTCTTGACGTCGGCGAAGTCGAGGTTGATCAGACCCGGGGTGGTGATGAGGTCGGTGATGCCGCTGACGCCCTGCAGCAGCACCTGGTCGGCCTGCCGGAACGCGTCGATGACGGAGATCGACCGGTCGGTGAGCGAGAGCAGCCGGTCGTTCGGGATGACGATGAGGGTGTCGACCTCGGCCCGCAGCTCCTCGATCCCGTTCTCGGCCTGGCCTGAGCGGCGCCGCCCCTCGAAGCCGAACGGACGGGTGACGACGCCGATGGTGAGGGCACCGATCCCGCGGGCGATCTTGGCGACGACCGGGGCACCGCCGGTGCCCGTGCCGCCGCCTTCGCCGGCTGTCACGAAGACCATGTCGGCGCCCTTGAGCACCTCTTCGATCTCCTCGGTGTGGTCCTCGGCGGCCCTTCGGCCGACCTCTGGGTCGGCACCGGCGCCGAGCCCGCGGGTGAGCTCGCGGCCGATGTCGAGCTTGACGTCGGCGTCGCTCATGAGCAGCGCCTGCGCGTCGGTGTTGATCGCGATGAACTCGACGCCCTTGAGGCCGACCTCGATCATCCGGTTGACGGCGTTCACGCCGCCGCCGCCGATGCCGACCACCTTGATCACTGCCAGGTAGTTCTGCGGTGCCGCCACGGCTCGTGTCCTCTCGCGATCGCCGTGCGCGGCCGGCTCGGCCCACCGCGTCACTGGCTTCCGGTAACCCTCAACCTCAACCAGAGAGTGAGAGTTATGTCAACCTGTACCTGTGGCACACGGTAGGGAATCGGCGCCCGATGGGCAAGCCGCACCCCCGGCCACGCTCCAGGCAGGCCCCGGACGGGCGCACCGCGTCAGCGGGTGACGGCTGGCAGGTCGGGCGCCGTGACGTCGTAGACGCGGCCCGGCTGCTTGACCAGCGCGGCGAGCACGGCGGCCTTCTGGGCTCCGCGGGAGGCGTCGCCCCAGCGCACCGTGGCGCCCTTCGTGAGCTGCAGCGTGACGTCGTCGCGGGTAGACGCCGTCACCAGGGTCACCGTGGCGCGCAGGGCTGGCGGCAGTGCGGCCAGGACGTCGAGCCCGCTGCGCAGGCCGGTGGGATCGGGTGCGCGCACGACCGGGAGCGCACCCGGCGAGGCTGCGTGGGTGAACGCGACGCCAGAGGCGTCGACGAGGTCGACCCCCCCGCCCGGCGCGGGCACCGCCGCCACCGGGGTGCGCTCGACGACCGCCAGCACGAGGTCGTGCGGCCAGCCGCGGCGCACCTCCACCGACGCCACCTTCGGCAGCGCCTCGATCCTCGCGGTGGCCCCGGTGACGTCGACGCGCGCGAGCGGCGTGCCGACCGGCACCCCCGCGGCTGCTATCACGGTGGCCGGGTCGACCGACCCGGCGCCGACGACCCGGACGCTGCGCACCGCGAGCAGGGGCGAGAACCACACGGCCCATGCCACGCCCGCGAGCAACCCGACGAGCGCCAGCCCTCCCAGCCATCGGACCGCGCGCGGACGACGCCGCCGCCTGCCCTGCAGGTCGATGACCGCGTCGTCGCGAACGCTTGTGCTCATGAGGTTCGGGCCGCCTCGCGGCCGCGCAGCAGGTCGAGGATCTCGGTGCTGAGCATGCCGATGTCGCCGGCACCGAGGGTCATGACGACGTCGCCGGGCCTGGAGCGGTCGACGAGCTCGGTCGACACGCGGGACCACGACGGCTCGAAGACGACGTGCTCGGGGGGCAGCGGGACGTGGGAGGCCATCGTCTGGCCCGACGCCCCGGGGATCGGCTCCTCCCCCGGGGCGAAGACCTCGAGCACGACGACGTCGTCGGCCAGACCCAGCGCCTGGCCGAACTCCCGCGCGAACAGGGCGGTGCGGTAGTAGTGGTGCGCCTGGAAGGCCACGACGAGGCGGGCGTCGCCGACCACGCCGCGGGCCGCGCGCAGCACCGCCGCGATCTCGGTGGGGTGGTGGGCGTAGTCGTCGTACACGCGCACGCCGTCGGACATGCCGCGGAAGTCGAACCGGCGCCGGGTGCCGCTGAAGCCCTCGAGCCCGTCGCGCATCTCGGCCTGGGGGAACCCGAGGCCGATGCCGGCCACCAGCGCGCCCGTGGCGTTGAGGGCGTTGTGCAGGCCCGGCACCTTCAGCTCGACCTGGCCGAGCCGCACCCCGCGCTGCACGACGTCGAACCGCAGCCCCATCTCGCCCTGGGACAGCACCTCGACCCGGAACTCGGCGTCGGAGCCGGTGCCGTACGTGCGCACGTCGACCCCTACGGACCGGGCCGCGTCGGCGAGCCGGCGGCCCCCGGCGTCGTCGGTGCACACCGAGACGAAGCCGCCCTTGTCGCGCACGCCGGTGGCGAAGTCGAGGAAGCCGCGCTCGATCGCCTCGAACGTGCCCCAGTAGTCGAGGTGGTCGGGCTCGACGTTCGTGACGATCCCCACCGTGGCGCCGAGGGCCAGGAACGTGCCGTCGCTCTCGTCGGCCTCGGCGACGAAGAGGTCGCCGCTGCCGTGGTGGGCGTTGGAGCCGGACTCGTTGAGCTCGCTTCCGATCACGAAGGACGGATCGGCGCCGCAGTGCTGCAGAGCCACCGTGAGCATCGACGTCGTGGTGGTCTTGCCGTGGGTGCCGGCGACGGCGATGCCGCGGAAGGGCGCCATGAGGGTGGCCAGCGCCTCGGCCCGCTGCATCACCCGCAGGCCCAGCCGGTGGGACTCCTCGAGCTCGGCGTTGCCGGCCTTGATGGCCGTGCTCACCACGACGGTGTCGGCCGGGCCCACCCCTTCGTCCGGGTCGCCCTGCAGGTGCGCGGCGTCGTGGCCCACCCATACCGTGGCACCGAGGGCGCGCAGCGCGGCCAGCCGGCGCGAGTCCTTGGCGTCGGACCCCGAGACCGGCACTCCCCGCGCGAGCAGGATGCGGGCGATACCGCTCATGCCCGCCCCGCCGATGCCGATGAAGTGCACCCGCCCGAGCGCGTCGAGGTCGGTCAGCCCCGGGTCGGGGGCCTCGCCGGCGGGACGGTCCGCGGAGGTCATGGTGCTCCTTGTCGGGACTGGCGGGAGGCGGCTGCCTCGCGCACGAGCTGGACGAGCGCGTCGTCGGCGTCGCGGCGGCCGTGCCGGGCGGCAGCGGCCGACGCCGCGGCGAGCCGCGAGGGATCGGTGAGCAGCGGCACGGCGTGCTCGACGAGCCACGCCGCCGTGAGCTGGTCGTCGTCGACGAGCAGGCCGCCGCCGTCGGCCACGACCGGCGCGGCGTTGAGGCGCTGCTCGCCGTTGCCGATGGGCAGCGGCACGTAGACGGCCGGCAGCCCCACGGCGGTGAGCTCTGCCACGGTCATGGCTCCGGCGCGGCACAGGACGAGGTCGGCGGCCGCGTACGCCAGGTCCATGCGGTCGAGGTAGGGGACGACGACGTACGGCGGTCCGCCGGGCACCGGCTCGGGTGCGTCGGCCGCGTTCTTGAGCCCCACGGCGTGCAGCACCTGGATGCCGGCGTCGGCCAGCGCCGCTGCGGCGCCCCGCATCACGGCGTTGAGCGAGCGGGCGCCCTGCGAGCCGCCGAAGACCAGGAGAGTGGGGCGGTCGGGGTCGAGGCCCAGGGCGGCGCGCGCCGCTGACCGCCCGGCGTCGCGGTCGAGGACGGCGATCTCGCGGCGCAGCGGGAGCCCGACGAGCTGGGCGTGCGGCAGGCTGCCCGCGACGGTCTCGGCGACGAAAGGGGTCCCGCGCGCGGCCAGCCTGTTCGCGATGCCGGCCTTCGCGTTGGCCTCGTGCACCACCACCGGGACGCCACGCCGGCGAGCGGCCAGGTAGCCGGGCATCGCCACGTATCCGCCGAACCCGACGAGCACGTCCGCGCCGACCTCGTCGATCACCACGGCAGCGGCTGCGACCGAGCGTCGCAGCCGGCCCGGCAGCCGGACGAGGTCGCCGGAAGGCCGCCGCGGCAGCGGCACCGCCGGGATTTCCACCAGGCGGTAGCCCCGCGCGGGCACGAGCCGCGCCTCCAGCCCCCCGGCCGTGCCGAGGGCGGTGATGCCCACCTCCGGGTCGTGGCGGCGCAGGGCGTCGGCGAGGGCCAGGGCCGGCTCGACGTGCCCGGCGGTGCCCCCGGCGGCAAGGACCACGTGCACGCCGGTCACCGCCCCACGGAGCCGCGGGCCGGCGCACCGGCCTGGCCGCGCGCGGAACCCGCGCGCTGCTGGGTCGCGCTCGCGGCGGCCGAGCGACGCGGCTCCTGGCGGGCGAAGGCCATGACCATGCCCAGTGCCACCAGGGTGGGGATGAGCGACGAGCCCCCGTAGGACACCAGCGGCAGCGGCACCCCGGTGATGGGCGTGAGACCCAGCACGGCGCCGAGGTTCAGCACGGTCTGGACGCCCAGCCAGGCGGCCACGCCCGTGCAGGCCATGCGCACGAAGGAGTCCTGGGTGTCGCGAGCCACGCGCAGGGTGGCGAAGACCAGCACCGCGAACAGCAGCAGGATGACCAGGGTGCCGGCCAGCCCGAGCTCCTCCCCGACGACCGCGAAGATGAAGTCGGTGTGCGCCTCCGGCAGCGATCCCCATTTCTCCTTGCTCGCCCCGAGCCCCTGTCCCCACCAGCCGCCGACCGCGAACGCGAATTGCGCGTGCGTGAGCTGGTACCCCACGCCGAGCGGGTCGGCCGACGGGTCCAGCCAGGCGGTGAAGCGCTTCACGCGGTACGACGCGACCATCGACATCACCGCGACCCCGCCGACGGCCACGACGCCCAGCGCGCCGAACAGCCGCCAGGGCGCCCCGGCGGCGAACAGCAGGCCGGCCAGGATCGGCAGCAGGATCATCACGTTGCCGAGGTCCTTCTCCAGCAGGACCAGGCCCATCATGAGGAAGGCCACCGGCAGGAGCGGGACGAGCAGGTGGCGCCACTGGTCGAGCAGGGGCTCCTTGCGGGCCAGGAGGTCGGCCCCCCAGAGCACGAGCGCGAGCTTGGCGAGCTCGGAGGGCTGGAACCGGAAAGGGCCGACGATCTGGATCCAGTTCCGCTGGCCGGCGACCGACACGCCGACGACGAGCACCACCACGAGCATGGCGAACGTGACGACGAGGGCGGGCCAGGCCAGCCTCCGGATCGTCTTCACCCGCATCCGTGAGACGCCCACCATGGCGGCCACGCCGATGATGGCGAACATGGTCTGGCGCTGCGCGAGGGCGAAGGAGGAGCCGAGGGTCTCGTACGACTCCACGCTCGATGCGGACAGGACCATGACCAGGCCGATGAGCAGCAGCAGCAGCGTGGCGCCGAGCAGCAGGTGGTACGACGACAGCGGGTGGTGCAGCAGCCAGGAGCGCACCGGGCCGGGCGCGTCGTCGGCTGGCGGGCCAGCGCTGGACGCCCGGACCGTCCGCGTCCGTCTGGGCGCGCCGGCCGGCGCGCTCACGGCGTCTCCTGCGCCAGGGCTGACACGGCGGCTGCGAAGAGGTCGCCGCGCTGCGCGTAGTCACGGAACATGTCCCACGAGGCGCAGCCGGGCGCCAGCAGGACGGTGTCGCCAGGGCGCGCCAAGACGTGGGCGGCCCGCACCACGTCGTCCATGGCACCAGTGTCGGTCCGGTCGACCTCGACGACCGGGACATCCGTCGCGTGTCGCGCCAGGGCGTCTCGGAATACGTCGCGGTCGGCCCCGAGCAGGACGACGCCGCGCAGCCGGCCGACCACGCGCCGCACCAGGTCGTCGAAGGACTGACCCTTGGCCAGTCCGCCGGCGATCCACACGACGTGGTCGTAGCCGAGCAGGGACGTCTCGGCGGCGTGCGCGTTCGTGGCCTTCGAGTCGTCGACGTACGCGACGCCTGCCACGGTGCCCGCGTCGGCGATGCGGTGGCCCGCTGGCTCGAAGGCGCGCAGCCCGGCGCGCACGGCCTCGGGCGGCACCCCGTGCGCGCGCGCGAGGGCCGCCGCCGCGAGCGCGTTGGAGACGTTGTGCGGGGCGAACGGCCGCACGTCGTGCACGGAGGCGAGCTCCTGCGCGTGGGTGGCCCGGTCCGCGACGAACGCGCGGTCGACAAGCAGGTCGTCGACGACCCCGAGCATCGACGGGCCCGGGATGCCGAGCCCGAAACCGATCGCGCGGCAGCCCTCGACGACGTCGGCCTCCCGGACGAACCGCTCGGTGACGGGCTCGGCGACGTTGTAGACGGCCGCCGTCTGCGTACGCTCGTAGATGCGTGCCTTCGCCGCGACGTACGCCTCGTAGCCGCCGAAGTGGTCGACGTGATCGGGCGCCACGTTGAGGCACACGGCGGCCTGCGGGCTGATCGAGCGGACGAACGGCAGCTGGGGGGCCCCCACCTCTACCGCGACGACGTCGTAGCTGTCCGGCTCCATGACCACCTCGACGAGCGAGCGGCCGATGTTCCCGGCCGCCACCGTCCGCCGCCCGGCGGCGCGCAGGATCGACTCGAGCATGAGGGTCGTGGTGGTCTTGCCGTTGGTGCCGGTGACGACGAGCCACGGGGCGGCCGCTGCGGGGTCGCGCAGCCGCCACGCCAGCTCGAGCTCCCCCCACACGGTCACGCCCGCGGAAAGCGCGGCCCGGATCAGGGGGTGGTGCGGCGGCAGACCGGGCGAGACGACGAGCAGGTCGAGGCGCTCGGGGAGAGCGTCGCCGTCGCCGAGCCGGACGGTGGCGCCGAGCAGCTCCAGCAGGGTGGCCCGCTCCGTCAGAGCACCCTCGCCGGCGGAGGCGTCGACCGCGGTGACGTCGGCGCCGAGGTGCACGAGGGAGTCGGCGCAGGCGAAGCCCGCCACGCCGAGCCCGGCCACGCCCGCACGCAGGCGGCCCCAGTCGGACCGGCGCGACAGGGCATCGACCTCGTCGGGCGTCACGAGCGGACCCATTCGGCGTAGAAGATACCCAGGCCGGCACCGACGAACAGGCCCTGGATGATCCAGAACCGCACGACGATCTTGATCTCGGCCCAGCCGAGCATCTCGAAGTGGTGGTGCAAGGGCGCCATCCGCAGCACCCGGCGGCCGGTGAGCTTGAACGAGCTGACCTGCGCGATGACCGACAGCGTCACCAGGACGAACAGGCCCCCGAGCAGCAGGAGCAGCACCTCGGTGCGCGACATGATCGCGAGCGAGGCGATGGCCCCGCCGATCGCGAGCGAGCCGGTGTCGCCCATGAAGATGCTCGCCGGCGAGGTGTTCCACCACAGGAAGCCGAAGCACGCACCGGCGAACGCGGACGCGAAGACCGCGAGGTCGAAGGGGTCGCGCACCAGGTAGCACCGGGCGAACACGTCGACCTGGCAGGACTGGCCGAACTGCCAGACGCCGATGAGCGTGTATGCGATGAACGTCATCACGGCTGCGCCGATGGCGAGGCCGTCGAGCCCGTCGGTGAGGTTGACACCGTTCGTCGTGGCCGTGACGAGGAACCAGACCCACAGCACGAACAGGCCGAGCGGGAGGACCAGGGCGGTGTCGCGCGAGATCGACACGGCCAGCGACGCTGGCGTGAGGCCCTCGGAGTCGGGGAAGCGCACCGCCAGCAGCGCGAAACCGATCGCCACCACGGCCTGGCCGATCAGCTTGGTCCTGGCCCGGATGCCCGTGCTGCGCTGCTTGAAGATCTTCAGGTAGTCGTCCGCGATGCCCACGAGGCCCAGGCCGATCGTGACGAAGAACGCGAGCATGACCGAGACCGAGGGCGGGTTCCACGTGTAGAGGTGGGCACCCGTATAGCCGACGACGACGGCCGCGATGATCGCCAGGCCGCCCATGGAGGGGGTGCCGATCTTCCCCTCGTGCTCGGGGTAGTGCTCCTCGCCGATGGACACCCGGATCGCCTGGGAGTACCCGTGCTGGCGCAGCAGGCGGATCAGCAGCGGGGTGCCCAGCAGCGACACGAGCAGCGCCAGGCCCGCCGCGACGATGATCAGCCTCACGGGCGACCATCCTCTCCTGCCGGATCGGCGACGAGCGCCTGCGCCACGCGTTCGAGGCCCGCCGAGCGCGACGCCTTCACCAGCACGACGTCGCCGGGGCGGAGCTCGCGGCGCAGCAGGGCCAGGGCCGCGTCGACGTCGGGCACCCACGTGCTCTCCTGCCCCCACGAGCCCTCCTGGGCCGCGCCGAGGTGCATCGCGCGCGCGCCCTGCCCCACCACGACGAGCCGGTCGACGTCGAGCCGCACGACCAGCCGGCCGATCGCGTCGTGCTCGGCCATCGCGTCGCCGCCGAGCTCGCGCATCTCCCCGAGCACCGCCCAGCCACGCCTGCCCCGGGCCATGGCGACCAGGGCCTTGAGCGCTGCCCGGACCGACTCGGGGTTCGCGTTGTACGCGTCGTTGACGACCGTGACGCCCTCAGGGGTCTGCGTGACCTCCATGCGCCAGCGGCTGCGCTGCCCCGACGAGCCGAGCGCGGCGGCCACGTCGGGCAGGGGGATTCCGAGCTCGATGGCCACCGCAGCGGCGGCCAGCGCGTTGGCGACGTGGTGCTCGCCGTGCAGGGCCAGCGCCACGGGAGCCGTACCGTCCCGGTGCTCCAGGACGAAGGACGCGCGGGCCAGCTCGTCGAGCCGCACTCCCGTCGCGCGTACGTCGGCGCCGGGGTGCTCTCCGAAGGTCACCACCCGGCCGGGTGCCCGGCGAGCCATCTCGCGGACGAAGGGGTCGTCGGCGTTGAGCACCGCGACCCCCTCGGGCGCCAGGCCCTCGACGACCTCGGACTTCGCGGCCGCGATCGCGTCGCGGCTGCCGAGCTCGCCCACGTGCGCCGAGCCGACGTTGAGCACGACCGCGACGTCGGGCCGGGCGATGCGGCACAGGTAGCGGATGTGGCCCAGGCCGCGCATCCCCATCTCGACGATGAGGAAGCGGGTGCCCTCGTCGGCCCGCAGGACGGTGAGCGGCAGGCCGATCTCGTTGTTGAGGTTGCCCTCGGTGGCCACCGTCGGGCCTGCCAGGGGCAGCACCTGCGCGAGCAGGTCTTTCGTGCTCGTCTTGCCCGACGAGCCGGTCAGCGCGACGACCGTGCACTCGGGCAGCAGCTCGAGGGAGGCCCGAGCCACCGCCCCGAGCGCCAGGACGGTGTCCCCGACCAGGACGCCGGGGGCGTCCACGGGGGACGAGGCCAGCACCCCCACGGCACCGGCTGCCACCGCCAGCGCGCCGTGGTCGTGGCCGTCGTGGGTGTCGCCCTTGATGGCGACGAACAGGTCGCCGGCCCGCACCTCGCGGGAGTCGGTGACGACCCGCCTGACGAGGGCGTGCGGGTCGGTGCCGGGCAGCACCGTGCCGCCGGTGGCCGTGGCGGCGTCGGCGAGGGTCAGCGGCCTCATCCGGGCGCCTCGGGGCCGGCCCGGCGTGCGGTCTCCGCCAGGGCGGCCGCCAGCACGAGGCGGTCGTCGAACGGGTGCACCGTGCCCGACACCTCCTGCCCGGTCTCGTGGCCCTTGCCGAGCACGAGCACCACGTCACCGGGTGCTGCGGCGGCCACCGCCTCCCGCACCGCCTGCCTCCTGTCGCCGACCTCGCGCACGTCGTGCTCCCCCGGCACGCCGCGCGCTCCCGCGAGCACGCTCGCACGGATGGCCTCGGGGGGCTCGGACCGGGGGTTGTCGTCCGTGACGATCACCACGTCGGCGAGCCGAGCGGCCGTGGCCCCCATGGGGCCGCGCTTGTCCCGGTCGCGGTCGCCACCGCACCCGAGCACGACGAGCACCCGGCCCGCGGCGAGGTCGCGGACCGTCGACACGACGCGCTCGACGGCGTCGGGCGTGTGCGCGTAGTCGACGAACGCGGCCACCTGCGGGTCGGGACCCGCCACCCGCTCGAGCCGGCCTGGCACGCCGGGCGCCGTGGCCAGCGCGGCTCGCGCCACCGCCTCGTCGCAGCCGGCGGCAGCGAGGGCGGCGAGCGCACCGAGGGTGTTGGCCAGGTTGAACGCGCCCGGCAACGGGGCGTGCACCTCTCTCGCCGCACCGTCGGGCCCAGCCACGACCGCCGACGTTCCGCCGGCATCCGAGGAGACCACGTCGAGCACCTGCCACGACGCGTCGAGCCCCGGGACCGTCGCGTATGTCGTGACCGGGATGGGCGAAGCCGACGCGAGCGCGCGCCCCCACCCGTCGTCGACGCACACGACTCCACGACCGGTGCGCTCGGGCACGAACAGCGATGCCTTCGCGGCGAAGTACTCCTCCATCGAGCCGTGGAAGTCGAGGTGGTCCTGCGTGAGGTTGGTGAACACGGCGACGTCGAACTCGACCCCGTCGACCCGGCCGAGCACCAGCGCGTGGCTGCTCACCTCCATCGACACGGCGGACACGCCGCGCTCGAGCATCACGGCGAGCAACGCGTGCACGTCGGTGCTCTCCGGCGTCGTGCGCACCGTCGGCACCACCTCGTCGCCGATGCGCGTGCCGACCGTGCCGATGACGCCCGTCCTGCGACCCTCGGCGCGCAGCGCCGCGTCGAGCAGGTACGTCATCGTCGTCTTGCCGTTGGTGCCCGTGATGCCGACCACGAGCAGGTGGTGCGAGGGGTAGCCGTAGGCCCACGCGGCGAGGTGGCCCATCGCGGAGCGGGCGTCCTCGGCGACGAGCACCGCCAGCCCGGTCGCCACGGCCTCGTCGCGGCCCGCCTCGTCGGTCACCACCGCCGCGGCGCCGGCGCGCGCGGCCTGGGCGGCGAACGACGCGCCGTGCGCGGTGAAACCGGGCAGGGCGGCGTAGACGTCGCCGGGCTGCACCTGCCGCGAGTCGTGGGTGACGCCCGACACCAGGACCGCGGCAGACCCCGCAGCGAGGGTCAGCGCGGCGACCGCCGCCACCGCCTCGACGCCCCCAGCCAGCGGTCGCGGGCGCGGGGAGGGTCGCAGCGGCGGCACGGCTCGAGGCTACCGGTCACCAGACGGTGCGAAGGATCGGCGCCACGGTGCCCGTCGGGGGGATCCGCAGCCGGCCGAGGGCATAGCTCATGACCTGCTTGAAGACGGGCCCGGCCAGGACCCCGCCGAAGTGCCCGTTGCGCGGGTTGGTCAGGTTCACGGCCACCACGAGTCGGGGGGCATCGGCGGGCGCCATGCCGATGAACGACGCGACGTAGCCCTTGTAGCAGCCGCACCTGGGGTCGACGAGCTGGGCGGTTCCCGTCTTGCCCGCCACCCGGTAGCCGGGGATGCGCGCCATCGGGGCCGTGCCCTGGTCGGAGACAACCGACTCGAGCATGGCCCGCATCGCGCGCGCCGTGGCCGCCGAGACCACCGGCACGCCGGTGGGACTGGACGCGGGCCGGAAGGTGCCGTCGGGGGTGGTATAGCCCGAGACCAGCGAGGGCGGCACGCGTACGCCGTCGTTGGCGATGGTCGCGTAGATGCTCGCGGCCTGCACTGCGTTGACCGACAGCCCCTGCCCGTAGGCGATCGTCGGGAACGAGGTGCCCGACCACTGGGCCGGCGGCGGCAGCGCGCCCCGGGTCTCGCCGGGGAACCGCAGGCCGGTCGAGGAGCCGATGCCGAACGCGCGCAGGTAGTCGTACAGCTTCTGCGGGCCGATCCGCTCGGAGGCGAGGATCGTCCCGATGTTGCTCGACTTTGCGAGCACCCCGGTGAGCGTGAGGTGCAGGGTGGGGTGGTCGTCGTGGTCGTGGAAGACCTTGCCCGAGCGCGTGAGCGTCGGCGGCACGGAGATCTTGGTGTCGGGCGTCGCCGCCTTCTCCTCCAACACCGCCGACAGGGTCATGACCTTGCTGGTCGAGCCAGGCTCGAAGGAGTCGTTCAGGGCCGGGTTGTTGCGCGCCTTCACCGGACTCGCGCCGGGGTGGTTCGGGTCGAATGTCGGCGCGCTGGCCAGGGCGACGATGCGGCCCGTGGAGGGCTCGATGACGACCACGTTGCCGCTGTCGGCCCGCGCCGTGCGGACGGCTGCCGCGAGCGCCTGCTGCGCGACGAACTGGATGTCGCGGTCGAGGGTGAGCCGCACCCCGAGCCCCGCGACGGGGTCGTCGCCTTGCCGTTGGCCGGTGGGAATGACCCGCCCCCCGCCGGCCACCTCGTACGTGACCCGGCCGGACGTGCCCGCGAGCTCCTTCTGCAGGCCGTACTCCAGGCCGCCGAGCCCGGTGCCGTCGGCGCCCACGAAACCCACCACGTTCGCCGCGAGAGTCGCGTCCGGGTAGATGCGTCGGCTGGTCCGCTCGCTGAGCACCCCGGCGAGCCCGAGCGCCTGCACCTTGGCCCACACGGCGGGCGTGACGCCCTTGGCGAGGTACACGAACCGCTTGGTGCCCGTGAGGCGGCGCTGCAGCTCGGCCGCGCCGATGCCGAGAACGCCGGCCAGCTTCGACGCAGTAGCGGCCGGCTTCTTCACCAGCGTCTGGTCGGCGGTGATGTTGCGGGCCTCCACGCTCGTGGCGAGAACGACGCCGTTCGCGTCGGTGATGTCCCCGCGCGAGGCAGGCAGCGCCACGGTGCGGGTGTGCAGGCCCGACGCCTCGGCAGCGAGGTCGTTGCGGTCGACGGCCTGCAGCTCGACGAGTCGGCCGGCAAACAGCGACAGGACCATGAGGATGGCCAGGATCAGTCCGCTGAGGCGTCGACGAGGCTCACCCAGTCGCACCGTGCGCGGACCGCGCCGCGCCGGGCGTCGGGGCGACGCGCGGCGGGCCCGGACGGGCCGCGGCGCAGGGCCCCGTCGACCTGGGGCGGAGGCGGACGCGGCACGTCGCGCGCCGGTGCTCCGGGAGGGCTGCTGGCGCGGTGTCTGCTGGCGCGGTGTCTGCTGGCGCGGTGTCTGCTGGCGCGGTGTCTGCTGGCGCGGTGTCTGCTGGCGCGGTGTCTGCTGGCGCGGTGTCTGCTGGCGCGGTGTCTGCTGGCGGGTGGGCTGCTGGCGGGTGGGGGCGGCCGGGCGGGGCCGCGGCGGCGTACGCGTCGTCACTGGCCGGGACCGGTGGGTACGGCGCCGTCGCCGGCAGCTTGCTCGGCCCCCTCGGGTGCGGGGACAGCTGGGCCTACCCCGGCGCCTCCGACCGCCTTGGCCGCATCGGCGGCGGCCCCTGGCGGCGCGGCCCCCTGCTCGGCGGCCTCGGGGGCCTTGACGGCGGCCCCCGTACCGGTCGTGGCAGAGGGGACAGACGGGGCCGAGGCGCCCGCCGGCACGCGGGCAGAGGCAGAGGGCCGGGCAGGCGGCTTCGGCGCGGCGGAGGGAACGCCGAGCACCTTGCCGTCCGGCACCCGCAGGAACACCGGCGTCTGCGCCGGGAGCATGCCGAGCCGGCGCGCGCGCCGCTCGAGGCTGTCGGGGGTCTCCAGCGCAGCGACCTGCTGCTCGAGCGCCTGCTCCTGGACCCGGAGGGCATCGAGATCGGCCGACTTCTGGTTCACGACGAACGCGCCCTGGGCGAGCACCGTGTTGAGAAGCAGCAGCGCGATCAGGCCCGCGAGCAGGATGCCGACGACGAGCAGGGCGAACGGGCCGCTCGCCAGGCGCGACCGGCCCGTCGGCACGAGCCGCAGCGCGGCGCGCGCGGCAGCGCTGGACGGCGCGCCGGGCGCGTCGGCGCGCGCGGCGCGCGCGGGCATGGCGCTCATGCGGCCTCCCTCACCCGTTCCACGGCGCGCAGCCGCACCGAGGCGGCCCGCGGGTTCTGCGCGATCTCGTCGGGCGATGCCGACTCGGCCCCGCGCGTGAGCAGCCGAAGCCGGGGCTGCGCCGACTCGGGCACGACCGGCAGGTCGACGGGCGCGGTCACCGCGGCGCCCGCGGCGAACACGCGCTTGACCAGGCGGTCCTCGAGCGATTGGTACGACATGACCACCGCCCGGCCGCCGACCGCCAACGCGTCCACCGTCGCGGGCAGCGCGCGCTCGAGGGAGGCGAGTTCGCCGTTTACCTCGATGCGCAGCGCCTGGAACGTGCGCTTGGCGGGGTTGCCCCCGGTGCGCCGGGCGGCAGCCGGGATCGACTCGCGGACGATCTCGACGAGCCGAGCGCTCGTGGTGAACGGCTCCTGGGCCCGTGCCCGCACGACCGCCTCGGCGATGCGGCGGGCGAACTTCTCCTCGCCGTGGCGCTGCAGCACCCGGGCCAACGCCGTCGCGTCGTAGGTGTTGAGGATGTCCGCGGCCGTCTCCCCCGCGCTCTGGTCCATCCGCATGTCCAGCGGCGCGTCCTGGGCGTAGGCGAACCCTCGCGAGGCCTCATCGAGCTGCATCGAGGAGACGCCGAGGTCGAGCAGCACGCCCTGCACGTGGCGCAGCCCGAGCTCGGCCAGCACCTCGGGCATGTCGTCGTACACGGCGTGGACGAGGGTCACCCGCCCGGCGAACGGGTCGAGCCGGGTCCGGGAGTGCGTCAGCGCGCTCGGATCCCGGTCCAGGCCGACCAGCCGGAGGTCGGGGAAGCGCAGGAGCATGGCTTCGCTGTGCCCGCCGAGCCCGAGCGTGCCGTCGACGACGACGGCACCGGGACGTTCGAGCGCCGGGCCCAGCAGGGCCAGGCAGCGCTCGAGCATCACCGGGACGTGGACGGGCGCGGCCATGTCGCTAGCCCCACCAAGAGACTGCGGACGAGATGGCGACGAGTGCGCCGACGGTGAGGCCCGCCGAGGCGACCAGCACGGCGACGTGCCGCAGCGCCTGCAGCGCCGTCGGCTGGCTGGTGGCGACGGTGCCGTCGCCAGCGGGTGCGCCGTGCCCATGCGCGGCAGTGATGACGAACATCTCGACCCTGGTCCTTCCACGCCCCGCAGGGGGGCGTCTCGCTGTGGTGCTCGTCCGGCGGTCGCGTGGGTGTGCGCGGGCTGCGGTCTGGCTGAGGTGGGCTGATGCTGCGGTGGGCTACGCGCGCTGCGGTGCGGTCGTGCCGCTCGGTCCCCCTCCGCCCGCCCGAGGCGCCGCTGAGCGGTGCTCCGGCGGCGGGGAAGTCCGCCGGGGCTGCTCCGGCTCCGGGGAAGGAGGGTCGGGGCTCTTCTCGGGTACCGCCCGGCACCGGGGAAGGTGAGCCGGGGGTGGTACGGGCGGGGGGAGGCCGCGCGGCACGCGCGGATCTACGGGTCAGGGGCGGGGCCGGCTACGCGGGCAGGCCGGGCACCACCTCCCCGTCGAGCGCCGCGAACTCGGCCTCCTGGCGGTCGCGGTACTCGGCCCAGGCATCGGGGGCCCACATCTCGAGCCGGTCGCCGACGCCGACCACGACCACGTCGCGGTCGAGCCCGGCGTACTCGCGCAGCGCGGGCGACACGCCCACGCGGCCCTGCTTGTCCGGGGTCTCGTCGTAGGCGCTGGAGAAGAAGACGCGCGAATAGGCGCGGGCCGTCGCGTGGGTCTGCGCGAGCCGCTGCACGTCGGCGGCCTTGGCCTCGAAGCTCTCCGGGTCGCGGATCTCGACGCAGTGCTCCTGGCCCTTGACGAGGTAGACGCCGTCGGCGAACCGGGACCGGTACTTGGCCGGAAGGATCAGCCGGCCCTTCTCGTCCAGGCGGGGAGAGAACTCGCCCAGGTACACGGCGGCCTCCTCCTCCTGCACGGTTCTTCGGGCCCCGGTCGGGGTGTGGGCGCCAACATACTCCACTTCCCTCCACCGTCAACCACTTCCGCCCCCGTTTCTCCACGATCGGCTTAACGGCCCTCCCCACCCCTCCCCCGACCGGCTGATCCACCCGCCCCGTCCCTCGTCCGTGGATCCATGGCATGGACGAACCGACCATGGAGCCCCTCGCGACGGGGCCCTCCGTGGTCGGACGATCCAGGGTTTGCAGGGATCGGGCGCGCCCGAACGCGGGTGCGGGCGGACCCGCGCGGCTGCGACGATGCGGGGATGGAGCTCGTCCGACCTGCCGCCGTGCACCTGCCGAGCGCCGTCGAGGCCCTTGGCCGCGGCTGGTCGCCCGACACCGAGCGGCCCGAGGCGGCCGCGGAGACGCTCGCCGAGATCGAGGCCGATCCGGCCGGGTTCCTGGCCGGGTGCGACGACCGCGCGGGCACAGGGCGGCCCGTCGTCCTGCCGGACGGCACGACGGTCCCGCGGCTGCCGGGAATGACCCTGTGGATGTGGGACGGCGCGTTCGCCGGCTCGGTGAGCATCCGGTGGGCGCGGGGCACCACGGACCTTCCACCCACCTGCCTGGGGCACGTCGGCTACTCGGTGGTGCCGTGGCGCCGGCGGCGCGGCTACGCCACCGACGCACTCCGCCAGGCCCTTCCGCTGCTGAAGGAGCAGGGCCTGCCGTTCGTCGAGGTGCAGACGACCCCGGACAACGTCGGCTCGCAGCGGGTCATCGAGACCAACGGTGGTGTGCTCGTGAAGGAGTACGACCTGCCGGCCGAGCACGGGGGCGGCCGATCGCTGCTCTACCGCATCGACCTCGCCTGACCACGGGCCGAAGGCGTCCAGCTGGCGAATCACCCGGCAGTTCGAGCCCCGCCCCACCCCCCTCGCGTCACTGCCGCGATGGTCGTGACCCGGGCTGGGAGACGACCAAGACGGCAGTGACGCGGGCTTGGCCGTCCCCGATGCGCTAGGGCCGCAGGACGCCGACGACCGTGTGCCGCCAGCGGCTCGGCAGCACGCGGTCGAGGGCGACGACGTCGACGAGCCGGGCGGCCTCCTGCGCCCACCGCCAGGGGACGAGCCGGGCGAACTCGGGACGGCGGCCGTAGGTCACGTACGACGCGGTCAGGACGAGCGTGGCGGCGAAGGCTTCGGTGTGCAGCCGCACGTGGGCGAAGCCCGCTCGGGCCGCCGCGGACTCGAGGTCCCCCAGGTCGAACACGTGCAGGTTCGCGGCCATCGCCGCGACCTCCCAGAAGTCCTCCTCCTGGGTGAGCGGGCGGTGCAGGAGCGGCAGCAGTCCGCGCAGCAGGAGATCGCCGTGCGTCTCCACCGCTGGCGTGGGCTCGCTCGCGAGCACGACCGCGCCGCCGGGCGCAAGCACCCGGCGCCACTCGCGCAGGGCCGCGACCGGGTCGGGCAGGTGGTGCAGCACCCCGCGCCCCACCACGAGGTCGACCGCGTCGTCCGGGACGGGCAGCGCCTCGGCCTGCGCCTGCACCAGCAGGTCGGCGCCCGCGTCGCGGGCCCGGCCGAGCATGCCCGCGGAGAGGTCGATCCCGACGGTCACGACCCCCGGGGCGCTACGGCGCAGCCCGGCGGCCAGCCATCCCGTACCACACCCGACGTCGAGCACGCGCTCCCCCGGGGCCAGCGGCCGGCCGAGCAGCACCTCCACCTCCTGGCGCGCGCGCCCCGCGGACCTGGCGTCGTGCACGATCGCGAAGCGCTCGTCGTAGTAAGCGCACTCGTGGTCGTGGAACACGCGGTTGATGCCGATCGGATCGCTCACGGGCGCGATTGTGCCGCGTACCCCCTGGTCCGGACGAAGGCCTGCACGGGGCTGCGCAGCCGCCAGGCCGCGGGTGCCTGGTCGGCTGGGAACTCCGACCGGTGCACGACGTGCAGGTCGTACCGCAGCACCTCGAGGTACTCCGAGTCGGTCAGCGCGCGGGCGGGATCTGCCATCAGCCGGGTCTTCAGCAGACCCGGCAGCGATGCCCACCAGTCGTCCAACGGTTCACCGTTCCATGCGTCCATGGGGCGACCGTAGGCACCGCCCGGGCGCGCGGCGCGCGCGCTCGGCACCTGCCGACGACTCTTCGCCGGCAGTTCGTCCGCTGGTCACCCCTGGGGCATCTCGTCGGCGCGTGGTGCTGGCGGGCGGTCGATCCAGTCATAGATGCAGCTGGTGCGCAGCACCGTGTCCTGCACGGTGCGGTTCGTCGGGCTCACCACGATCCAGAAGATGCCGATGGGCAGGACCGTGCAGAACACCGCCCGGACGAACGACCCCGCCCACCGCATCCGCACACCGGCGTAGTTCACGACCCGAAGGCCCATGATCTGGTCGCCCACCGTGCGCCCGCTGGTGGCCCATCCGACGGTGAAGTAGAGGACCATCACCGCGCCCGAGGCGAGGATGAAGGCCAGGAAGTTGAACCGCGGCCACGCGAACGCCACCGGGTTGACCAGGAACAGAACGGCGGCGTACCCGAGCCAGCACGCGAGCACCACACCCGCGCTGATCGCGACGTCGATGGTGTTGGCGATGACGCGCGTGACGATCCCGGCGCGCTGGCCCTGGAAGGGCCGCGCCTCGCGCGGCACCGCGATGGCTGCGGCGTGGCGCGAGTCGTGGTCGGGTCCCACCCCGCCCGGGCGCGCCGCGGCCGGCACGTCCTCGGACCGCGGTGACGTCGTGCGCCCGACCGGCGGCGTCGTCCCATCCGGCCGCGCCGGACCGGTCGGTGGCGCCGGCTGGTTCGGCGGTGTCGTCGCGTCCGGTCCGGCGGTCGGCCCGGCGGGCCGCGGGTCGCTCATGGCGCCGGCTCCGTCGTCTCGCCGTCGAGCGACTGCGGTTCGCCGGGGGCGTCGGTCTTGCGACCGCGTCGCCGCAGCAGCACCCTGTCGACGATCTTGTTGAGCCGCTCGTCGGCATCGATCGAGGTCATGCGCACCCCGCGGACCGCTTCGGTGGCCACGCCGCCGGTGGACTCCCGGATGATCTCCGGCAGGTCGATCTCGTCGATGACCTCTTCGGCGATGCCTGCGAGGTCGACGCGTTCGCGCACGATCGCGTTGAGGTCGAGCTGGTCGAGCGCGCCCTGCACGACGGTGCCGAGGTCGACCTGCTCGAGCACGACCGACGTGAGGTCTAGCTCGGCGAGGGCTGCGTTGACGATCCGCTCGAGGTCGACGCGGTCGAGGACGACGTCGGTGAGCTGCACTTCGTCCAGCGCAGCGGTGATGATCGGCTCGAGGTTCACCCGCGCCAGGACGATCTCGGTGAGATCCATACCGTCGAGCACCGACGTGACCACGGCCTCGAGGTCGACCTGGGACAGCACGATGTCGGTGAGGTCGAGCCGCCCGACCAGCTCCTGACTGACGACGGGCACCGCGACGTCGAGCAGGCGGGCGAGCACGCGTTCGCCGGACATGCGCTCGGCGCGTCCGCGCACAGCGAGGCGCCGCAGCCGGGTTCCCGGCGTCCATCGCTCGGGCACCAGCGGCGGGTCGAGGACGATCCGTCCCACGGGGCGCAATGCGGAGCCGACGAGGGCCGCCGCGCGCGCCCCCGCGGCGAGTCCGGTGGCGGTGGCGCCGACGGCGAGATCGACGGCGAAGGACGGGACTCCGTCGCCCTCTCCCGGGAGCCGGGCCGACTCGACGACCTTCGCCACGGCTGCGATGAGGGCGCCGGGCACGACGAGGGCGGCAGAACCGGACGACGGCCCGAGCACCACGACCGGCGTGCGGTCCGCGTCCCTGGAGCGCTCCGGCACCGTGACCATCCGCCCATCCTGCCCGCGCAGCCCGCCGCCCGCAGGGTCATCGTCCCGCTGGATGCAGGGTCATCGTCCCGCTGGACGCCGGTCCTGCACCTCTGCGGCGCCCCGCACGGGCCGCAGCGCGAGCACGTCGGCGAGGACGTCGACGGCCCGCGGGTCGGCGAGGAGCCCCAGGTGCGCCACCCGTCCGAGCGGCACGCGCAGCACGCGCTCGTCCGCACCCGGACGACCGGCCGCACTGGCCGGCGGGACGAGCCCGTCGCCGACGGCACGACCGACCCGCCCGTCGGGATCGGCTGCCAGGGCGCCGACCACCGCGACGTGGCGCGTCCATGGCGGCAGCGGAACGGGCTCGGTCGCGTCGGAATCTCGGTCCGCGCCGACCTCGTCGGGATCGAGGCCGCCCCAGTGGTGGTGCAGGAGCGCGCCGAACCGAAGATCCTTGATGCCGGCGCTGCGCCGATGCCCGAGCCGGACGAACGGACGCACCGGGTCCCACCGACGCAACGCCTGCAGGCTGCGGTGCGACACGCGCTCGAGGGGCGCGCCGGAGTGCGGCGAGCCGAGGGTCACGAGGTCGGTGAGGAGCGCGGGCCACGCCATCGCGCGTCCGTCGTCGTCGACCGCCTGCGCGGCCGCGCTGCGGGCGACGAGACCGCCCATCGAATGCCCCACCAGGACGAGCCGCTCGACGTCGGTCGGCCACGACCTGACGAGAGCGTCGAGCAGGACCGCCAGAAGGCGGCCGTTCTCGGCGATCGGAACCCCGGAGGTGTAGCGCAGGACGACGGGGGTGAAGCCCCGCGCGGCAGTGGAATCGAGCACCTCCCTCCCCCACTGGGCCTCGTGCCCGCCGAGCCCGTGCAGGAAGAGGCACACGCGCGGGCTCGCGTCCGGGAAGGCAGCGGCGAGATCCGGCGGAGCCACCGCACGGCCCTGCACTCGCACGGCCATCGGCGGCGCGAGGGCCTGCGTGCCGGGCATGGCGGCGAGGTGGTCGCCGAACGCAGCGCCCAGCCACGCGAGGGCGGCGGTCCCGCGCGGCGTGTGCGACCAGGGAGTCGCGTCCTGGGGCGTGGTGGCGCGCAGCGCGACCGCCACGGCGGACCCTGCGACCGGGGCGGCGCCCCGCACCGCCGCGTACCAGCCCAGGGCGGCGGCACCAGGCACCCGGCGAGCGACGGCACCCGGCACCCCTGCGGCGCCCTCGCCCAGTCCGGGGACGCCGGACGCCACCGCGGCAGCTCGTCCGAGGGCGGCCACCTGGCGGCCGACCGCCGCGTGCACCGCCTCGGCGACCGCCGCGATCTCGGCCGAGGCCGCACCCGCGGCCCGGGCGGCGGCGGCGCGTTCTGCGGCGTCCATCGTCGTCTCCTTTGTCGGTGGCGGGTCAGGCCTGCGCAGGCACCAGGGCCGGATGCAGATGTACCACCGGGCGACCGGTCCGGTCGAGGCCGGCGGCGGCCATGGCCCATCGGCCCACCTCTCGCGGGTGCCGCCACGACACGCGGGGCACCCGGGTGGTCTCGACGACCGGCCAGCCCTCGGCGCCCGCGATCGCGCGCAGCTCTGGCTCGGGGTTCACCGCCACCGGGTGGCCGACGGCGCGCAGCATCGGCAGGTCGGAGACCGAATCGCTGTAGGCGAAGGAGGACGCCAGGTCGTACCCGCGCGCCTCGGCCAACGCCGCCAGCACCTCGGCCTTCCCCTCCCGGTAGCAGAACGGGCCCGAGAGCCTGCCCGTGTACCGGCCGTCGTGGTCGCGCTCGCTGGTCGTGCCCGTGCCGTGCTCGAGCCCTGCCGCGCGGGCGAACCGCGACACGATCTCGGTGGGGCTCGCCGAGAGAAGCACCCGGTCGTGGCCCGCGCGCGCGTGGCCGTCGAGCACCGCGCGCATCGCCGGGGTGATCTGTCCCACGAGGCGGGCAACGAACTGGTCGCCCAGCGCCTCGACGTCGGCGGCGCGTAGCCCCGTGACCGCGTCGAGGATCCGGTCCCGCACCTGCTCTGACCTCTCGTCCGAGGCGCCCTGCATCAGGAAGGAGGCGCCGTGGGCGAGGTCGCGGACGAGCTCGCGCGGCGTCACCAGGCCGGAGCGGAAGGCCGCCATGGCCAGCGGGATGTTGGCCGAGCCCGGGATGAGGGTGCCGTCCAGGTCGAAGAAGGCGGCGGCGCGGTCGCCACCTGCGACCCCGCTGACGGGAAGGAAATCGTGGCAGTTGGATGTCATGGAATCATTCTTCCCCGCCAAGACGGGCGATGAACCCGGCCGCTGTGCCAGAATCCTGACACGATTCTTATCCCGAGGTGACAAGTGACGAACGGTCGACGCCCGTGGGCAGCGCTGCCCGCCGCGGTGGCGATCCCGCTGCGGGCTGCGCTCCCGGGCACGGTCGACGCCGTGGTCGCCGCGATCGGGGCCGACGTGCCCGCCTACCGGCAGCAGGTCGACGGCGCGTTCGGCGTGGCCCTGCGCCGCGGGGTCGAGATCGCCCTGGGTCGGCAGCTCTCGCTGCTCGGCACGGATGAGCCAGCCCTCGACGCGCGCGCCGCCGTGGCCTACCGCCGGATCGGGGCCGGGGAGTACGCCGCAGGACGGGCCCTCGAGACCCTCCTGGCGGCCTACCGGATCGGCGCCCGGGTGGCGTGGGACCACCACGCGCGGGCAGCCACCGCGGCGGGCGTCAGCACCGACGAGCTCGTCCTGCTCGCCGAGGTGGTGTTCGTCTACATCGACGAGCTGTCCGCGGCCAGCGTCGACGGGTTCGCCGCCGAGCAGGCGGCCCGGGCCGGATACCGCGACGTGCGTCGCTCGCGCCTCGCCGCGGCCCTGATCGCCGGCGAGCTCGCGACCGACCCGGAGCGGGTGCGCACCCTGGCCGACGAGGCGGGCTGGCCGCTGCCGGCGAGGGCCGCGGTGGCGCTGCTCCCCAGACCCGCCCACAGAGGGCGCGACGACCTCCCGTCAGCACCGCCGGATGCGCTCGTGCTCGAGCAGGAGGCCGAGGTAATCGCCGTGCTTCCTGACCCCTCCGGGCCGGGCCGACGCGAGCGGCTGGCCGCAGGGCTGACCACCGGCGAGGTCTACGTGGGCACCGTGCGTCCGCCCGAGGAGGCCGGGCTCTCCCTCGACCACGCGAGGAGGCTTCGGCGGCTCGTTGCCGCCGGTCTCGTGCCGTCGGCCCCGGTCGTCGTGGCCACCGACCACCTCGTCGAGCTCGTCGTGGCGGCCGACCCGTTGCTGCTGGGCGAGCTCACGGCCCGCGCACTGCGCCCGCTGGCCGGGCTGCCGCCGTCGCGCCGCATGCTGCTCCTCTCGACGCTGCGCGCCTGGCTCGACCACGACGGCGACCGGCAGGCCGTCGCCGAGGCGCTCGTCGTTCACCCGCAGACCGTGAGTTACCGGATGGGCCGACTGCGCGAGCTGCTCGGCGGCGCGCTCGACGACCCGCGCGCCCGGATGTCGCTGCGGCTGGCCACTGCGGCCACGCCGACCCCGCATCCGCCATCGTCGGCGACGACGGGTGCGGGGTCGGGGGCGACGCGCCGAGGCTAGCGGCCTGGGCCCTAGCCGCCGGGTGCGACGAGCGGGCCGTTCTTGGCCGCGGGGAAGTAGCCCTGGCCGATCCCGGTGCTCGCGCTTGGGGATCATCACCGAGCGCAAGTCACGACACGACCTCGTCCCCGTCCTGGTTCAGCGCACGGGTGCTTCATCGTGATGATCCCGAAGCCGGGCCGCGACGACGACTCGCGGGCGTCGGTGCAGACGGACTCGGCGTAGATGGTGTCCCCGACGTACACGGGGTGGGTGAGCTTGATGTCGGTCCAGCCCAGGTTCGCCACGGCGTTCTGGCTCATGTCGATGACCGACAGGCCCAAGACGAGCGCCACGGTCAGGCCGCTGTTGACGATGATGCGGCCCTGGGTGATCGGGTTGGACTCGGCGAGGTGCACGTTGAAGTGGTTCTGGTTCGTGTTGCAGGTCAGCAGCGTGAACCAGGTGGAGTCGGCCTCGGAGATGGTGCGGCCGAACGGGTGCTGGTACACGTCGCCGACTACGTAGTCGTCGAAGAAGCGGCCGAGCTGGGCCTCGTGCACGGTCATCGTCGGTCTCCTCGTCGTCGTGCGGCGCGGGAACGGCCGCAGTGCGGTGCACCTCGTGGCCCCCGCGGCAGCGCGCGTCCGGCCGCCCCGATCCTCCCGCGGACGCCGCCCGTCGGTGCGGCCGGGGTCGGGGGGTGGCAGGGTGACCGGGTGGATCACCCCGACCTCTTCACGCTCGAGGGCGTGAGCGTCGTGCTCGGTGGCCGGGCCGTGCTGGACGACGTCACCGAGCACCTGCACGAGGGCCGCTGCACTGCGCTCGTGGGCGCGAGCGGGTCGGGCAAGACCACGTTGCTGCGGCTGCTCAACCGGCTGCAGGAGCCCACGTCCGGCCGCGTGCTGCACCGCGGCACCGACCTGCGCGACCTCCCGGTGCGCGACCTGCGCCGCCGGGTGGGACTCGTCGGGCAGCATCCGACGCTGCTGGCGCCCACGGTGGCCGACGAGCTCCGGGTCGGTCGCCCCGGGCTCCCCGAGGACGAGGCCGTGCACCTGCTCGCCCGGGTGCTGCTCCCGGCCGACCTGCTCGGCCGGGCCACCGCCGGCCTGTCCGGCGGGGAGGCGCAGCGGGTCTGCCTGGCGCGGGCCCTGGCCGTAGGGCCCGAGACGTTGCTGCTGGACGAGCCCACCTCGGCCCTGGACCCGACGAGCGCCGACGCCGTCGACCGGGTGGTGCGGGACCTGGTCGACGACGGCCTGAGCGTGGTGCTCGTGAGTCACGACGTGCGCCGCGCGGCGGACGTCGCCGACGACATGCGCGTGCTGCGTGGCGGCCGCGTCGTCGACCGCGGCGCCGCCGACCTCATCGACCTCGAGCGCGCCTTCGCCCTGGACGACGAGAGCTCCGGTACGCCCTGAGGCAGCACGGACGAGCCACCTGACGAGGAGTCCGCATGACCGGATCGAGCACCGTCGTGCCTACCTGGATCGCCGTGGGCATCTCCTTCTCGCTCGTGCTCATCGCGGCCGCCATCGCCTGGCGCGAGCGGCTCGGCATCTCGCGCGACGTGGTCGTCGCCGCGGTGCGGGCGTTCGTGCAGCTCGTCGGCGTCGGCCTCGTACTCGCCTGGCTGTTCGCGAACGCGGGCGTGCCGGGGGCCGTCCTGTGGGTGTGCGTCATGGTGGTGATCGCCTCGTTCGAGGCCGGCCGGCGAGGCCGTGGGCTGCCGCAGGCCAGGCTGGCCGCCCTCGCGGGTATCGCCACCGGCACGGCGGTGACGCTCGGCGTCCTCGTCGTCGGGCGGGTGATCGACGCGCAGCCCCAAATCCTCATCCCCATCGGCGGCATGGTGGTCAGCGGTGCCATGCAGGCCTCGTCCCTGGTCCTGCGCGACGTGCGGCGCAGTGCCGAGGACGACCGCCGCGCGGTCGAGGCCGCCCTCAGCCTGGGGCTTTCGGCCCGTCGCTCGTTCGAGCCCCAGGCCCGGCGGGCCGTGCGCGGCGCCCTCGTCCCGGCCATCGACACCACCCGGGTCGTGGGGCTCATCTCGCTTCCGGGCGCGATGACGGGCCTGATCCTGGCCGGCGTGGCACCGATGGAGGCGATCCGCTACCAGATCGTCGTGATGTACATGCTGTTGGCCGCCTGGTCCGTGGCCGCCCTCGTCACCGAACGCCTCGCCGAGCGCTGGCTCTTCGACGAGGCCGAGCGGATGGTCCCCGTCGTGGTCTGAGGCGCGCCCGTGCCGGCCCCCCTGGTGGGGTGGGATCTCGGTCAGGATCCCGAGACCTGGTGACGGATCCCGCCGCGTGGGTGAGAATCGATCGACCGAGTCCTTGGAGGGCCCCCGTGAGCAGCCAGCCGACCGTGGCACCGGCGCAGGACGTCGCGCTGGTGCAGGAGCTGGTGCAGGCCGCGGCCCGCATCCGCGCCTCCATCGAGGGGGTCATCGAGGGGAAGCCCGACGCGGTGCGCCTCGCCCTCACTGTGCTGCTGGCCGAGGGCCACCTCCTGATCGAGGACGTCCCGGGCGTCGGCAAGACGATGCTGGCCAAGACCCTCGCCCGCTCGCTGGACTGCAGCGTGCGCCGGATCCAGTTCACCCCCGACCTGCTGCCCGGCGACCTCACCGGCGTGAGCATCTTCAACCAGGAGACGCGCGCGTTCGAGTTCCGCCCAGGAGCCGTGTTCGCGAACGTCGTGCTCGGCGACGAGATCAACCGGGCCTCCCCCAAGACGCAGTCGGCGCTGCTCGAGGCGATGGAGGAGAGGCAGGTCACCGTCGACGGCGAGACCTACCTGCTCGCGTCGCCGTTCATGGTCATCGCCACCCAGAACCCGCTCGAGATGGAGGGCACCTACCCGCTGCCCGAGGCGCAGCGCGACCGCTTCACGGCGCGGCTGTCGATGGGCTACCCCGCCGAGGCCGCCGAGATGGCGATGCTCGAGTCGCACGGCGCCGACAGCCCGCTCGACGACGTGCGGCCGGTCGCCGACGCGGCGCTCATCAGCCGGCTGGTCGAGATCGTGCGGGGCATCTGGGTGTCGCCGGCGATCCGGCAGTACGCCGTCGACCTCTCGCATGCCACGCGCACGTCGCCGCAGCTTCGCCTCGGCGCCTCTCCCCGCGCCACGCTCCACCTGCTCCGCGCCGCTAAGGCGGCAGCGGCGCTCGACGCCCGCGACCACGTCCTTCCCGACGACCTGCAGCGGCTGGCGGCACCCGTGCTCGCGCACCGGCTCCTGCTCACGGCCGAGTCCTTCAGCGCCAGGCGGTCCGCCGACGAGATCGTCCACGACATCGTGCGCCGGGTGCCGGTGCCCACGGCCGCGCGGACCTGAGCGGACCACGACGTGCGCCGGGTACTGGACCCGCTGACCCGCCGGGGCAAGGCGCTGGTGGTGGCCGGCCTGCTCGCCCTGCTGACGGCCTGGCTGATCGGCGCGCGCGACCTGCTCCGGCTCTCGGTGCTGCTGCTCCTGCTGCCGGCGATGTCGGCGGTGCTGGTGGCGCGCACACGCTACCGGCTCGCATGCGCGCGCGGCATGAGCCCCGCGCGCGTCCCCGTGGGCACGACGGCCACCTCCGTGGTGCGGCTCGAGAACGTGTCGCGGTTGCCCAGCGGCGTGCTCATGGTGGAGGACACCGTGCCCGCGGCTCTCGGGCCGGCGCCGCGGTTCGTGGTCGACCGGCTCGAGCCGGGCGGAGCGCGCGAGGTCACCACGCCCGTCGAGGGAGTCGTGCGCGGGCGGTGGACGGTCGGCCCCGTGCGGGTGCGCCTGGTGGACCCGTTCGGCCTGTGCGCCACCTCGCGAGCGTTCACGGCCACCGATCAGCTCGTCGTGACGCCCCACGTGCACCCGCTGCCCGTGCTGCGCCTCGGCGGCACGTGGACTGGTCTCGGCGAGAGCCGGCACCGCTCGCTGGCCGACACCGGCGACGACGACGTCGTGCCGCGCGAGTACCGCACGGGCGACGACCTGCGCCGGGTGCACTGGCGGGCGACGGCGCGCGCCGGCGAGCTGATGGTGCGGCGCGAGGAGCGGCCGTGGGGCAGCCGGGCCACCGTGCTGCTCGACCTGCGGCGCCGGGGCCACGCCGGCAGTGGGCCCACCTCGTCGCTCGAGATCGCGGTGTCCGCGGCCGCGAGCATCGCGCTGCACCTGTCCAGGCACGGCTACTCGGTGCGCGTGGTGGACATCGACGGCGAGGACCTCGTGCCCGACCTCACCGCCGGCGACGTGGAGGGACTGCTGCTCGACTCTCTCGCCGCGGTCACAGCCACCGAGTCGCTGAGCGTGGCTGCGCACGGCGCGAGCCTGCGGCGCGCCCTCGGCGACGGGCTGCTCGTGGCCGTCGTCGGCCGGCTCGACGGGCCCGACTCGGAACGGGTCGCCCGGATCCGGCACGGGGCGGCGACCGGGCTGGCCATCGTGCTCGACGCGGCGGGGTGGGGCGGCGCGTATGGATCGGTGCTGTCGCCCGACGCCATCGCCGAGGGCGCCGTGCTCGGGGGGTCGGGCTGGCGGGTGTCCGTGGCCGGCCCCGGTACCGGCGTCGTCGACGCGTGGGCAGCGCTGAGCGCGGGCGCCTCCGGCGGGGCCGCCTCCGGACGCGGCTCCCGCTTGGGAACCTCGGGCCCCGCGGCAACCGTCAGAACAGCCGTGGGCGGTGCACCGTGAGCGCGACCGACGTGCGCGGCCCCGGCGCGCCCGCACCCCGCCCCAGCCCCGTGCCCACCCCTGCGCCCGTCCCGCCGGGCGCACCGCAGGACGACGACCGCATGCCGCCGATCGACGCGGGCAACCTGCGGCTCACGGGTGCGGCCGCGGCGGCCACGGCGCTCGCCGCCATCGGCCTGTCCCCCGTCCTGCAGGGGGGATCCTGGTACCCGCCCGTGCTGCTGGCCATCGCGACCGTAGCGGTGATCGGCGGCGCCGCCCGGCACTTCCGGGCCCCCCTGCCGCTGCACCCGGTGTTCCAGGGGCTCGGGCTCGTCGAGCTGCTGCTGGTGCTCGTGGCCCGTGACGACATGCACGCGTGGTTCGTCCCGAGCGGCGCGGCGGTCGAGACCCTCCGCGGCGTCATGTCCGCTGGTGTCCTGGCGATCAACCGAAGCGTCCCGCCGGCCGAGCCGACGCCCGGCATCGTCGCCGTCATCGTGCTGTCGGTCGGCATGGCCGCGCTGCTCGTCGACGTGCTCGCCGTGCCACTGCGGATGCCGGTCCTCGCCGGGCTGCCCTTGGCGGCCCTGTACCTCGTCCCCGCCTTCGTGACGCGGGCCGAGACGCCGTGGTGGTGCTTCGCCCCCGCCGCTGCGGGCTGGCTGCTCCTGCTGCTGGCCGACTCGCGCGAACGGCTGGTGGAGTGGGGGCGGGTGCTCGACCGCCAGCGCGAGGTGGCCGCCGATGCCGCCGGCGCGCCGGCGTTGCCGCGCAACGCGACCACGACGGCCACGCCTGGGATGTCGTCCGCGGCTCGTCGGCTCGGCCTGCTCGCCGTGGCCCTGGCCGTGGCGGTTCCCGTGCTCCTCCCGGGTTTCACCGAGCCGGTGCTGCGCGGCGGCAGCGGGCCGGGCGCGGGCGTCCTCGGGGCCGGCGGCAACGGCGGCATCGCCATCAACCCGCTCGTGTCGCTCAAGCGCGAGTTCCTCGAGCAGAGCGACCAGGTGCTGCTGACCTATCGCACCGACGACCCGAGCCCGGACTACCTGCGGCTGGTGTCCCTGGAACGCTTCGACGGGCAGACCTGGTCGCCGCGCGAGCTCTCGGCCTCCAACGACAACGAGGTGAACGGCGGCCTGCCGCCGCAGATCTCCGGGCTGGACCAGCAGGCGACCTTCCCGGTGCGCCGGTACGACGTATCCGTCGACCGGCTCGACAACCGCTACCTCCCGCTGCCCGCCACCACGATCACCGTGGCCGTCGGGCAGGGGTGGCACTACGACGCGGCGACCAGGGTGGTGTTCAGCGACGACCAGAGCACCCGCGGCTCGTCGTACGTCGCCACCGCCGTCGACACCACCTGGAGCGCCGCCGCGCTGCGGGCCCTCACCGCCTCGTCCGGCGCTGCCGCACCCACCGGCATCGACCCGATGCTCGACACCGCTGCGGTGCCGGTCTCCCTGGCCCAGACCGCGCACGCGGTCACCTCCGGGGCGACCACGGCCTACGACCAGGCCGTCGCGCTGCAGACCTGGTTCCGCACCACGTTCCGCTACTCGACCAACGTGGTGAGCGGCAACGACGCGTCGTACCTCGAGCAGTTCCTGCGCGACAAGGTCGGCTACTGCGAGCAGTTCGCCGCCACCATGGCGCTCATGGCCCGCACCCTCGGGATCCCGGCGCGGGTCGCGGTCGGCTTCACGCAGGGCGCACCGTTGGGCGACGGGCGGTGGCAGGTCACGGTGCGCGACGCGCACGCCTGGCCGGAGCTGTGGCTCGACGGCGCCGGCTGGGTGCGCTTCGAGCCCACGCCCAGGAGCGACAGCGCCGGCGTGGCCGTGCCCCGCTACGCCGACGGCTCGGCTCCCGCCGACCCCGGGGGGGTCGGACCCACGGGCCCGGGTGCGAACGCCAACGGCAACGACAAGCTCAACTCGGACCGCAACAAGGACCGCCGCCTCGGCAGCGACCTCAGCGCGGGCGGAGACGTGCCGTTGGCCCCGACCGACCAGGGCCCGAGCCCGTGGCGCTCGTGGGCCGTGCTCGTCCTGCTCGTCGTCGGGCTGGTCGCGGCCCTGGCCCCCGGCGTCATCCGCCGGTCGCGGCGCCAGCGCAGGCTGCACGGCCACGGCGCCACGGCCGAGAGCGCGTGGGCCGAGGTGCGCGACTCGGCGCTGGACCTGCGCCAGCCGTGGCCCGACGCCGAGAGCCCGCGCGAGCGCGGCGCCGCCCTGCTGCGGGTGGTCGAGCCCGTGGGCGGCGGCGAGGTGCACGCGGCCCTGGCCCGGCTCGTCCTGGGGGTCGAGCGCGAGCGCTACGCCCGCCCGGGCTCCCGGGCAAGCGGCGGGACCGAGCTCCCGTCGCGGGCCGCCGACGTCTCCCGGGTGCGCAGCGCGCTGGCCGCCATGACCGAGCGTGGTCCCCGCTGGCGCGCGGTCGTGTGGCCGCCGACGGTCACCGACCCGCGGCTGCGCCGCGCCCGGGCCGCGGCCGAGGCCGGACCCAGCGGCGACCCGGCGGACGCGGTGGGCGAGCGGGAGCTGGCCGCCACGCTCAGCGGCTGACCTCGTCAGCGAGCCTGGAGCGGAGGTCCGCCCCAGGCTCGCCCCGCACCGTCAGGCCAGCGGCTGCCTTTCGTGCGGGCCGTCGCCTGCCCCTCGGGACAGACGGCGGGTGCCTTTCAGGCCCAGGACCGCAGTCGGGCGCAGCACGAGACATAGCGACGCCCCCGACCGGTGGGCGGGGGCGATCAGGAGCGGGACCGGGTCAGCTGCCGTCCTGCTCGTCGCGACGACGCTTGAAGCGCTCCTCGAGGTTGTCCATGAAGCCGTGCTTGGGGGCCGGCGAGCGCGGGGCCGCCTCGGTGGCTCCGGCGGCGGCGGGGTCGGCGGCGGGGGTGCGCAGGGCGCGGACCACCAGATAGGCGCCAGCCAGCATGAGGACGAAGCCGAGGATGCCGAGGGTGGTGCCCGCACCGGCCGTGATCGCGACGCCGCCGATGAGGGCGCCGAGACCCGCTAGGACGAGCAGGACGCCCAGGACGATGTGCCTGCGGTTGCCGCGGCGCGGCCCGCCGTCGCGCAGCGAG
The DNA here is from genome assembly GCA_963778785.1 of uncultured Actinomycetes bacterium. GTDB lineage: Bacteria > Actinomycetota > Actinomycetes > S36-B12 > CAIYMF01 > CAVZVV01. The sequence continues at coordinate 35,814 of CAVZVV010000026.1, read as the reverse complement.
GACGCAAACTTCGGATCCTCCTGGTAGAGGGCACGCTCCATCTGCTCGAGCAGTCGCTGCTCGTGCTCGGAGAGAGGCATCGGTCACCTCCTTCGCGGTCCGCGGACGCACAGTCCGTCAAGGTCAGGATAGGGGTGACCACCCGATGTGGAAACCCGACGAGAGTGATCATTTAACGCCTACCCCCTCGGACTCCCGACGGCGCGCCGGAGTTCCTGTCCAGAGCGGGCTTCTGGCCTATCGGCACGCCGGCGAGCGGGACTGAGCCGCGGGACCTCTCCGAGGGACGTTAGCGGGTCGGCGGCCCCGCCGAGCGAGGGCCGTCCGTTCCGTCGGGGTCGTCCTCGGGGCGCACCAACCGGGCGGGCACGACCGCATCGCGGCCGAACCGTGCCACCGCCTTGTCGACCGCTCGCTCGGCCTCGCGCCAGCCGTGCTCGGGGGCGTCGAGCAGCAGCTGCTCGGGCGCGAGGTCGACGTCGAGCAGCCCCTCGACCCGCACGCCGACGAGCCGGAGCCGGGCCCGCTGCAGGCCGAGGGCGTCGAGCAGGTCGACGGCGGTGCCGTAGACGTCGCGGGCGACGTCGGTGGGCTCGCGCAGGGTGCGCGACCGGGTGATCGTGGTGAAGTCGGCGAACCGCACCTTCAGCACCACTGTGCGGCCCACCATGCCCGCGGCCCGCAACCGGCGCGCCACCGACTCGCTGAGCCGCAGGAGCTCGCCGCGCACCACCTCGAGGTCGTCGACGTCGCGCGCGAACGTCTCCTCGTTGCCGATGCTCTTCTCCGGCTCGTGCGGGGAGACGCTGCGCGGGTCGCGGCCCCACGACAGCGCGGCGAGGTGCGCACCCATCGCCGGGCCGAGCGCGCGGGCGAGCGTGGCCTCGGGGGTGTGCGCGATGTCGCCGACGGTGCGCAGGCCGAGCCGCACCAGCGCTTCCTCGGTGCGCTCGCCGACGCCCCAGAGCGACCCCACCTGCAGCGGGTGCAGGAACGCGACCACCTCGTCGCGGGGGACGAGGAGCAGGCCGTCGGGCTTGATCTGGGTGGACGCGAGCTTGGCGACGAACTTCGTGGACGCCACGCCCACCGAGCAGGTGATGCCCTGCTCGTCGTACACGCGCTCGCGCAGCGTGCGCGCGATCTCGACCGGGCGGCCGAGCCGGCGGATCGCCCCGGACACGTCCAGGAACGCCTCGTCGAGGCTGAGCGGCTCGACGAGCGGGGTGATGCTGCGGAACAGCGACATCACGCCCGCGCTCACCCGCGTGTAGGCGCGGTGGTCGGGCGGGACGACGACGAGGTCGGCGCACAACCGACGGGCCCGTGCCATCGGCATCGCGGAGTGGATGCCGTAGCGGCGCGCCTCGTACGTGGCGGCGAGCACGACGCCGCGGCTGCCCGACCCGCCGACGATCATCGGCAGGCCGCGCAGCTCGGGCCGCGCGACGAGCTCCACGGACGCGTAGAAGGCGTCCATGTCGACGTGCAGGACGTGGCAGCCCGTGTCGTCGTCGCCGAAGCCCTCGGCCCGCGCTCCGCGGCGGATCTGGCTACGGCTCACGGGCACATCCTGCGCCGTGGGGGCGACAGCCGGGCGGGGCGGGGCGGCTCATCGCCCGCTGCTCCCCGGGCTCGCGTGCCAGAGCTTGCCCGGCGGGAGTGCGCCGGGGCCGGAGCCGGCCGGCTTGACGTCGGCGTACGGCGACTGCCGGAATCCGCTGGGGTGCACGAGCACCCGCCGCCCGGGCGGTGTGGCGCCCTGATCCCCGGCAGCCCCCGGGCCCGCCCCCGGGGCGGCCGGGGCGGGCGAGTCGCGCAGCATCGCGAGCACCGCCTCGACCCCGGGCGAGCCGGGACCGGTGCCCCCGCCCGCGGAGCGCCAGGTCTCGTGCACCGCGCCGAGCTCCCACGCGCCGGTGGCCCGCACCGACACCCCTCGCGGCCCGGTGCGGCGCAGCTCGCCGCGTACCAGCAGCAGCCACGAGTGGAAGACCGTGGCCGCGTAGGGGCCCTGCACGTCGTCGAAGAAGACCGCGTCGACCGGCCCGGTGGCGTCGTCGACGGTGAGGAACACCACCCGCCGGCCCGAGCGCACCGGCGGGGTCTGGGTGGCGACCTTCACCCCGGCCACGAGCAGCTCGGACTTCGACCGGCGCCGCAGCAGGTCGGCCGAGCGGGTGACCCCGAGCGCATCGAGCATCGGGGTGTAGAAGTCGACCACGTGCCGGCTCACGTCGAGGCCGAGCACCTCGAGCTCGGCGCGCACCCGCTCCCCCGGCTCGAGCTCGGGCAGGCCGCTGGCCACCACCTCCCCAGGGGCGTCGCCGAGGTCGAGTGCGAGCTGCACCTCGCGCTCGGCGGCGGGCACCGCCGGGGCGGCCGTGGCCCGCTGCCCGGCGGCGAGCGCCACGACGTCGGGCCGCCCGACGTCGCGCCGCCCGGGCTCGCCCCCGACCCCCCCGGGCCGCCGCGGCGCGCGTCCCGGCCGCGGCCCGCCCCCGCCGCCCGGGTGGCGCGGCTCCAACGGTCGAGGTCGACCACCTGCAGCAACAGGTCGCGCCGGGTGATGCGCCCGCGCCGGCGCACCGGGGCGCGGGCGCCGATGCCGTACAGCGAGTCGAACGCGCCGGCGAGGACGAGCCGCTCGACGACCGGCCGAGACACCCCAGCGCGGTGCCAGAAGTCGGCGAGCGACCCGTACGGCCGGCCCGCGACGATGCCTTGCACCTCCGCGTCGTTGATGCCCTTGACCTCGGCGAGTGCGAGCCGGATGCCGTATTCGCGCGCATCGGGCACGCCGGGCACCGACGGCGCGCGCCGCGGCGGCTCGCCGAGGATCTCCGGCGGCGGCTCGTCGTACGCACCCACCTTCTCGACGGTGTACTGCGGCGCCGAACGGTTGACGTCGAGCCCGAGCACCGCGATGCCGAGCTGGCGCGCGTCGTCGAGGATCAGCCGCTTGGGGTACATGCCGGGGTCGTGCGTGAGCACCCCGGACAGGAACGCGGCGGGGTGGTGCGCCTTGAGCCACGCCGACTGGTAGGTGGGCAGCGCGAACGCGGCCGCGTGCGCCTTGCAGAAGCCGAACGAGGCGAACGCCGCCAGGACGTCCCACACCCGCTCGACGGTCTCGAGCGGGTAGCCCCGCGAGAGCGCCGCCGGGTAGAACCACTCGCGCACCGTCACCTGCGTGTCGGCGGCGCCGAGGCTGCGGCGCACTTCGTCGGCCTCGGCGAGCGTGGCGCCGGTCATCGTCGCGACCACCTGCAGCACCTGTTCGTGGAAGACGACCACGCCGTGGGTCTCGGCCAGCGCCGCGCGCAGGTCGGGGTGCGGATACTGCGCCTGCGTCCAGCCCGAGCGGGCGCGCAGGAACGGGGTGACCATGTCGCTCTTGACCGGACCAGGCCGGAACAGCGAGATGTCGACGACGAGGTCGTGGAAGGTCTCGGGCCCGAACTTGCCGAGCAGCTCGCGCTGCCCTGGCGACTCGATCTGGAAGCAGCCGAGGGTGTGCGTGGAGCGGACGAGCTCGTAGGTGGCGGGATCGTCGAGCGGCACGGCGTCGAGCTCGACCTGCTCGCCGTCGACGATCTCGATCTGCTCGAGCGCATGCGCCATCGCCGACTGCATCCGGATGCCGAGCACGTCGAGCTTGAGCAGGCCGAGCTCTTCGACGTCGTCCTTGTCGAACTGGCTCATCGGGAAGCCCGAGAAGCTGGCCTCGACCGGCGTGCGGTCGAGCAGGGTGGCGTCGGACAGCAGCACCCCGCACGGGTGCAGCGCGATGTGCCGGGGCAGGCCGTCGAGCGCCTCGACCACCGACAGGAAGCCCTCGAGCCGGCCTTCGGCGGCCAACCGGCCGAAGCCCGAGGTGCGCAGCTCGGGCAGCTCGCGCAGCGCCGACCTCGCGTCGCGGGCGCGGATGTGCGGGAACGAGGTGGCAAAGGCGCCGACCTCTCCCGGCGGCAGGCCGAACGCCGCGCCGACGTCGCGGATGGCGTGGCGCACCCGGTAGGTGTCGCGCATCGACACGCAGGTGCAGCGGTCGCCGCCGAACCTGGCCAGGATGCGCTCGTACACCTCGGTGCGGCGGGCGCTCTCGACGTCGACGTCGATGTCGGGCAGGGCGCGGCGCAGCGGGGAGAGGAACCGCTCCATCAGCAGCCCGTGCGCGAGCGGGTCGACCCCGGAGATGCCCAGCAGGTAGTTCACCAGGCTGCCCGCGCCGGACCCGCGCGCAGCCACCCGCACCTGCATCGCCCGGACGAGGTCGACCACCTCGGCGACGGTGAGGAAGTAGGCCGCGAAGCCCAGCGACGCGATGGTGCCGAGCTCGGCCTCGAGCCGCGCGCGGGCCTCGTGCCGCTGCGGCCCGCGGTGCAGCCCGCGGCGGGCCAGGCCGTCGTCGCAGCGCGCCCGCAGCACGGTGTCGGCCGCCGCCGCCTCGCGCGCGACCTGCTCGGGCTCGCGCCGGCGGGTGTCGTACGACGGGGGCACCCGGCCGGCCGCGGCGGGGTCGAGCACGACGTCGAGCTCGGGCACGTGCACCTCGCCGATGCCGACGTCGGCGGCGGGGTCGAGCACGCAGGACGAGGCCAGGGCTCGGGTGTCGTCGATCAGCGCGAGGCCCGCGCGGCGGGGGTCGCCTGCGCCGGCGAGGCGGCAGACCTCCTCGGCCACGAGCGCCATCTGCGTCCCGGACTTCAGGTAGCCCTCGGCGTTGGCGCGGTCGAGGTGGCGGGAGTCGAGCGGCACCAGCCGGCGGATCGCGTCGAGCACGTCGACGACGGGCGCCTCGTGCTGCTCGGCGTGGCGCACCGCGTTGGCCAGCACTGCCGGTAACTGCTGCTCGCGGGCGAACCCGAGCATCCGGGCGGCCGCCGCGCTCGACCACGGCCGGCCGCGAGCAGGGGAGCCGTCGAGGTCGGACACGGCCAGGTCGGAGTCGCGGGCGCGGTGCGACACGACCTCGACCGCGAGGTGCGCGCCGAACACCTCGCGCCAGGGCGCCAGGGCGGCGAGCGCGAGGTCGGGCCGGCGCAGGGCCAGCGCACGGCCCACCTCGGAGTCGGGGCCGAGCAGGAGGACGAGACCGCCGTCGCCGGCGTGGGCGGCGACCTGCTCGAAGGTGGCCACCGGGTCGCTCCTGCGCCCCTGCAGGTGCACCGCCGACACCAGCCGGCACAGCGCGGCGTAGCCGCGGCCGTCGCGGGCGAGCAGCACCGCGCGCGGGTGACCGGGATCGACCGCCACGCCCCCGCGTACCGGGGTGCGCGTCGGTGCGGGCACCGCGCCGGCCACACCGGCTGCGCCCGCCGCACCCCCGGCCCCCTGACCCGCCATCTGGGCGGCGGAGCCACCGGCCCCGACCCGGTCGGCGAGGGTGGGGCCGGCCCCGAGCCGGCCCGCGGCGGTACGCCGCACCCGGGCGCCCTGCCCGGGTGGGCCCCCGGACTCCCAGGGCAGCGGCCCACCCGGGCCAGCCGTCCCATCCCCGCCCCCGCCCCCGCCGGTGCCGGTGCCGGCAGCAGGCGGCGGGGCAAGTGGGAGGGCTAGCGGGAGGGCCAGCGGGAGGTGGGCCAGGTCGACCCCGAGCACGGCGCCGAGGCCCGCCGCGCGGGCGGCCAGCACGAACCCGACCGCGCCGTACAGCCCGTCGCGGTCGGTGAGCGCGAGGGACTCCTGCCCGAGCTCGGCGGCCCTGGCCACGAGCGCGGCCGGGCTGGACGCTCCGTGCCGCAGCGAGTACCCCGAGGCTACGTGCAGGTGCACGAACGGGTCGACCGGCACGGCGCTCAGCCCACCGGCCGCAGCCGGGTGACGGCGGGCAGCGCGGCCTGCGCGTCGATGCCGAGCAGGCCGGCGACCAGTGCCAGGAAGGTCTCGGCGTCGCGCAGCAGGTCGTCGGCCTCGCGCGGGCTCACGGCGTGCTCGAGGCCAGCCTCGGCCGCGGCCCGCTTGCCCGCGCCCGCGGCGAAGAACGCGGCCCACTCGGCGAGCTCGGGGGCCACCTCGGGCAGCACCGACCAGACGCTGCGCAGCCGGGCCCGCCCCCGCGCGGGCCGGGCCCGGGCCGCCAGCAGCGCCGCGGCGGCGCGCAGCGCGGCGAGGTGGGCGGCGGCGTAGCGTCCGGCCGCGCTCGGGCGCACCGCGGCTTCGAGCAGGCCACGGGCCGAGGACGCGACCAGGTCGCGCGCAGCGGCCGGGAGCGGTGCGGACCCGGAGACTGGGCCGGCTGCTGCTGCCATGGTGACCTCCTGCTAGGGGGACTGCCGCGGACGGCTGTCGGACTGCTGCGACGGCGACGGATGGAGCTGGACGGGGACGGATCAGTCGAGGGTGCGGGCCAGCTGCCAGGACCGGCCCTGCGCGTCGCAGGCCAGGTCGTAGACGCCGAGGGTGGCGCTGCGCCCGGCGCTGGCCTCGACCCGCCACACCTGGCGCTCGACCGGGTCGGGCAGCCCCCCGGGCAGACCTCCATCCCCGGTGCTCCCGGTACCCCCGGAGGTCCCGGCTCCCCCGGAACCCGCACGCCCGTCTCCGGGTGCACCGGGCAGGGACAGCATCCCGGTGCGGTCGTCGAGCACCCGGGCCGCCGAGCGCCACCAGGCGCCCACCTCGATCCAGTGGGCCAGCACGGCCCGCACGACGTAGAGCCGGCCGCGCCAGAGGAACTGCGCGGGGGGGTCGTCGCCGCCCGCGCCGGCCTGCGTGCGCGCCCCCGCGCCGACCGCGCCGCTCTCGGACCTCGACGGCGTCAGCATGACGACGGCTCATGGCGGTACTCCCTTCCCCGGGCGCGCCGGGACGACGGCGGACGCCGGGGAAGGGGCGGCGTGGTGGGGCCGACGCCGGCCCGGTGCGGGGCCTTCCCCTGCACCCGTACCGGACCGGCGGTCGGCCACCGGTGCTCCGGCGGCGGAGCCGGGTCGAGGGACGCCGCCGCCGGAGCCACTGCCGGAGACCGCGAGGACCCGGCAGATTCGAACACGTGTTCGAACAAGACAAGTGAACCGCGTCGGGCGGCGGATGTCAACGGCCTGTCCCCAGCCGTGCCGTAACCTGCCCGCCATGTCCGACACCACCGCGGGCCGCCAGGAGCGGGCCGAACAGCAGTCGGTGCTCGTGGTGCGCCAAGCGCTGCGCGGGCTGGGCGCGCAGGGCGACGTCCTGCGCCTGGACGACAGCGCCCGCACCGCCCGCGAGGCCGCCGACGCCCTGGGCATCGAGGTGGGCCAGATCGCCTCGTCCCTGGTCTTCCTCGCCGACGGCCATCCGGTCCTCGTGATCGCCTCCGGCGCGCACCGCGTCGACACCGGCAAGATCGCCGCCAACCTCGAGGTCTCCGAGGTGGCCAAGGCCACCGCCGCCCAGGTGCGCGACGCCACCGGCTTCGCCATCGGTGGAGTCGCCCCAGTCGGCCACCCCCGGCCCCTGCGCACCATCGTCGACGTCGACCTGTCGCGCTTCGACGTGGTGTGGGCCGCCGGCGGCCACCCGCACTACGTCTTCCCGACGAGCTACGACGAGCTGCTGCGCATCACCGCCGGCTACGCCGCCGAGGTGGGCGAGGCTCCCTCCGACGACGACGCCCTGCTGTAGCTCTCGGTCGCATGGACGCCGTCGAGCCGGTACCGGCCGTCGTGGCGCTGCACGTGTGGAGGGTGCCGTCGGCGCGCGTCCCCGCCGCGATCGCGCGGATGGCCCTGGACCGGCGGCCGCTGCGCGCGGTGCCCGGCCTGCGGTTCGCCAAGCTGCTCGGCACCGGGTCGGCGCGCACCTTCACCGTCCGCGACGCCGACCCGCGGCACTGGGGAGTCCTGACGGTTGGGACGACGAGGACGGACCGGCCCGGTTCGAGGCGTCGTCCGTGGTGCACGCTGGGACCGGATCGCCGACGAGCGCGCCCGCCTCCTGCTGCGCCCGCTGTCGACGCGAGGGCGGTGGGCTGGACGTACCCCCTTCGGCGACCCCGTCGGGTCCCGGCGGGACGGGCCGGTCGCCGCGCTCACCCGGGCCCGGATCAAGCCGCGCCTGCTGGCGCACGTTCTGGCGGTCGGTGCCGCCGGTGGTCGCACGACCTGCACGACGTGCGGCGGCGCTGCTGCTCGCGATCGGCATCGGCGAGGCGCCGGTCGGGCTGCAAGGCACGTTCAGCGTGTGGCAGGACAACCGGTCGCTGACCGACTTCGCCCACCGCCGCGACCGCGCACCGCGTCGTGATCGCCAGCGCACGCGCGAGCTCGGCTGGTACGCCGAGGAGCTGTTCGCCCGGTTCGCGGTCCTGGACGCCGAGGGCAGGTTCGGCGGCGGGCCCGTCCCTGGAGCCGCATAGGATTCCGGCCGTGAGCACCCGATGAGCGCCCTGTGAGCGCCCGATGAGCGTCCGCGTGTACTCGGGCCCGCACGCCGACCGTCGGCGCGGTCCATCCGCGCCGCTCGGCGCGGGTCCCGGGGTGCTGGCGGTCGCACGGTGCTCGCCCAGATCGCGTATCCCCTCGTCCACGGCGACGCCCGGGCCACCCTCACGGTCGTCACCGTCGTGCTGTTCTTCCTCGCCTGTCCTCACGCACGCGTGGAGCGGCCGCGGGTTCGCTGGACGCTCGGCTGCCTCGTGCTCACCGCTGGCCGTCGGGCTCGGCGTCGAGGCGATCGGCGTCCGCACCGGCTGCCCGTTCGGCGACTACGCCTACGGCGGACCGCTCGGCCGCGCGTGCTCGGCGTGCCGTGGGTCATCCCGCTGGCCTGGGCGATGATGGCCTACCCCGCGCTCCTCGTGGGCCGGCGGCTGTGCCGCGGGCTGGGTCTGGCTACGCCCTGCTCGGCGGGTGGGCGCTCGCGGCCTGGGACCTCTTCCTCGACCCGCAGATGGTCGGCGAGGGCTACTGGTCCTGGACCGACCCGCGCCGTCGCTCCCCCAGGCGTGCCCGGCATCCCGCTGTAGAACTTCCTCGCCTGGCTCGTCGTGGCGGTCGTGCTGATGCTGCTGCTCGACCGGCTGCCGCGGCGTACGGCGCGTCCGAGGGCGGCCCGGCCGCGTCTACCTCTGGACCTACGTGGCGGCGTCGTCGCCAACGCGTTCTTCTTCGACCGGCCGTGGGTCGCCCTCTAGGGCGGCATCGCCATGGGCGTCGTCGCGGTCCCGTACGCGTGTGTGCTGCGGGCGAGGCCGGCTAGGCGCCCCGGTGGCCGTGGCGGTCCGGGCCGGGCGCGCGGCCGTCCTCGCCGGTTCGGCGCTGGCCGCGGCCGGCGACGGCGCACACCGCCTGGAACCTGCGGGCGCTGCGCGTGCCGCCCGAGCGGCCGCCCGCGTGCGCGAGACGGTGTCGGTGCTGCTCCCGGTGCGCGACGAGGCGGCGCGGGTCGGCCCGTGCGTCGGGGCCCTGCTCGCCCAGAGCGGCGTGGACGACCTCGAGATCCTCGTCCTCGACGACGGCTCGACCGACGGCACGGCCGACGTCGTGCGGGCCGTCGGCGGCGACGACCCGCGGGTGCGCGTGCTCGACGGCGGGCACGCGCGTTGCCGGACGGCTGGCTCGGCAAGCCGCACGCGTGCCAGCAGCCTCGCCGACGCCGCGACCGGGCGCGTGCTGGTCTTCGTCGACGCCGACGTCGTCCTCGAGCCGCACGCCGTCGCCGCCACCGTCGCGCTGCTGCGCTCGTCCGGCCTCGACCTCGTGTGCCCGTACCCGCGCCAGGTCGCCGAGACGTCCGGTCGAGCGGCTCGTGCAGCCGCTGCTGCAGTGGTCGTGGCTGACCTTCCTGCCGCTGCGGCGTCGCCGAGCGCTCGCCGCGCGAGTCGATGGTCGCCGGCGAACGGCCAGCTGCTCGCCGTCGACGCCGCGGCGTACCGGCGCGCCGGTGGCCACGCCGGCGGTGCGCGCCGACGTGCTCGACGACATCGCGCTGCTGCGCGCGGTCAAGCGCAGCGGCGGGCCGGCGGCGTCGTCGACGGCACCCACCTCGCCACCTGCCGGATGTACGAGGGCGCCGGCCCGCTGTGCGAGGGCTACACGAAGTCGCTGTGGTCGGCGTTCGGTCCGCGCCGGTGGCGGCGGCGGTGATCGGCGCCCTGCTGCTCGCGTACGTCGTGCCGCCGGCTGCGGCGCTGCTCGCGCCTCGCCTCGCACCGGGCCGTCGGGGCCGTGGGGTACGCCGCTGGCGTCGCCGGCCGCGCGCTCGTGGCCCGCCGCGTCGGCGGGCGGGTCTGGCCCGACTCGCTCGCGCACCCGGCTCGGTCGTCGCGCTCGCGGCGCTCACCGCCGGGTCGTGGTGGCGGCCGACCGCGGCACGCTGAGCTGGAAGGGCCGCGTGCTCCCGCGGGTCGCGCGGCGCCGTGAGCCGGTCGTCGTCATCGGTGCCGGCATGGGCGGGCTGGCCGCCGCGGCGCGGCTTCGCGTCAAGGGCCACGAGGTCGACGGTGCTCGAGCAGTCCACCACGTACGGCGGCAAGCTCGGCACGCTACGCGCGCGACGGGTTCGTCTTCGACACCGGGCCCGTCGCTGCTGACCCTGCCCGCCGTCTACCGCGACCTCTTCCTCAAGACCGCGCGCGGCGCTCGAGGACGCCGTCGACCTCGTGCCGCTCGAGCCCGCGTTCGGCTACCGGTTCGCCGACGGCACGCACCGTGACGATGCCGGGCGTCGGCCCCGCGCGCTGCGCCGAGGCGCTCGAGCGAGGCGTTCGGGGGCACGGCCTCGCAGGAGTGGCGAGGCCTGATCGAGCACGCCGCCGAGGTCTGGCAGGTGACACGCGCGACCGTTCCTCGAGTCTCCGCTGGACGGGCCGCGCCAGCTCCTCTCGATGGCCTGGCGCGTCGACTCCGTGCGCGCCGTGGCACCTCAGACGCTGCGACGCCTGGGGCGCAGGCACTTTCGCGACCCGCGCCTCGTCACCCTGCTCGACCGGTACGCGACGTACACCGGCTCCGACCCACGACGTGCGCCGGCCGCGCTCGCACGGTGCCCTACGTCGAGCAGACCTTCGGCGCTGGCACGTCGGCGGCGGCATGCGCACCGCTCGGCGACGCGCTGCACGAGCGGTGCCTCGAGCGCGGCGTCGCGCTTCGGTTCGGCGCCGACGTCGTCATCGAGGCTGCTTCGCGGCGGGGTCACCGGCGTGCGGCTCGCGCGACGGCAGCCGTGTCGACGCCGACGTCGTCGTCGCCAACGCCGACGCCTCGCACCTGTACGGCCGACCTCCTCACCGACGGCCGCGGCCGCGAAGGCGAGGCGGCGGCTCGAGCGCGGCCACGCCGTCGCTGTCCGGGTTCGTCCTGCTGCTCGCGGTCGAGGGCCGCACGCCCGGACTGCGGCACCACAACGTGCTGGTTCCCGAGCGACTACGACGACGAGTTCGACGCGGTGTTCGTCGCGCCGGCCGAGCCTGTCGACGACCCGACCGTCTACGCGTGCGTCCCCGACGACCCGGCGATGCGTCCGGACGACGACACCGAGTCGTGGTTCGTCCTCGTCAACGCCCCGCGCCACGGCAGCGGCGCGCGCGGCTCCGGCACCGTCGACTGGAGGGCACCGGGCGTCGCCGACGCGTACGCCGACCACGTGCTCGAGGTGATGGCGCGCGCGCGGCTTCGACGTGCGGGACCGGGTGCGCTGGCGCGAGGTGCGCACGCCGGCCGACCTCGAGCACGACACCCGCGCCCCCGGCGGCTCGATCTACGGCACGTCGTCCAACGGCGCACGCGCCGCGTTCCTGCGTCCGGCCAACCGGTCCGCGGTGCCGGGGCTCTACCTCGTCGGCGGATCGTCGCACCCCGGCGGCGGCCTCCCGCTCGTCGGTCTGTCGGCCGAGATCGTCGCCGACCTCGTCGGCCGCGCGTGATCGACGGATGCTGGGCCGGATGACGTCGGCCTATTCGACGTGGGGGTCCCCTGACGCGGGGTGGGGGTGGAGGGTGCGGCGGATGGTGGCGAGGAGCTGGACGAGGCCGACGACGCCGAGGGCGAGCCAGGCGTAGGCGCCCCAGGTGGCCCACTGCGCAGCGGACGGCGGGGAGAGACCCGCGCCGAGCAGGAACATCGCGGTGACGATGACCCGGGTCGGCCGCTCCGAGACGGTCACCACACCCACCTCGGACATCCCGGCCGCGCCCGCGCGGGCCCGCGCGTACTCCTGCAGCCCGGTGAGCGCGCCCGCGAGCACGCACACCCACGGCGGCGCCCCCACGACCCACAGCGCGACGAGATACAGCGCGTCGCACACCCGGTCGACGACCGAGTCGAGCACGTACCCCCAGCGGGTCGCGCGGTCGGTGAGCACGGCCACCGCGCCGTCGAGGTTGTCCAGCAGACCCGAGAGCACCACCACGGCCGCCGCGGCGAGCACCCAGCGGCCACCGAGAGCGCCCAGCCACACGACCGCCCCGGCGGCCAGGGCGCCGAGCATCGTGACCGCGTCGGGTGGCACACGACGCCGCGCGAGCGGCGCCGCTAGCACGTACACCAGCGCCAGCCAGCCACCGGTGAGCCGGGAGGAGGCCGGCTCGTAGCCCCCGTGCAGCTCGCTCCACCGCGCGAGGTACTCCGCGCGCGAGGGCACGCCGGCGCTCACCGCGGGCCGGTCCCGGCTCGCCGCCGGATCAGCACCGGTTCACACGAGCGCCCAGCGCACCCGCACCGACACCGTCACGGCCGACTCCCCCGCGTCGACGGGCACCGGCGCGGCATCGGCCATCGCCATCCTCGCCATCATCGGCCGGGGGCCGGGCGCGTACCCGGGCACCTCCTCGATCGACACCGCCTCGCCGAGCGAGCGTCCGGCGAGCCCGGCGAGCCGCTCGGCCTTCGCCCGAGCGTCGGCCACGGCCGCCTCGCGGGCGGCGTCCTCGAGCCCGGCGGGGTCGGCGTGGGAGAACGCGACGCCCTGGACCCGGGCGCCGTCGCCACCGGCGCTCACCACGGCGCCGAGCAGGGTGCCGACGTCGTCGACCCTGTCCACGCGCACGCGCAGCCCGAGCGACGCCGCGTACCCGGACACTGTCGGATAGTCGTCGTACACGGGGCTCAGCGACACCGCCTCGGTGGCCAGGGCGCTCTCGGCGACTCCTGCCGACAGCAGCGCGGACCGCATCCGCCCGAGGCATTCGCCCGCGCCCCCGAGCGCCGACTCGGCGGTACTCCCACGCACGTCGGCCCCGAGGCTCAACGTGCACGTGTCGCGCGCACCGGTGGCGGCCCCCACGCCCACGACGGTCACTCCCTTGTCCATGGGCGGATCCTGCCACGGGCGGACCCAGGCCGCGGGACGACGCCGGCGGCGGTCAGCCCTCGACGGCCACGCCGAGCCGCTCGAACACCTCGCGCGACGAGGTGGAGCGGTTCAGCGTGAAGAAGTGCAGCCCGGGCGCGCCGCCAGCGAGCAGCCGCTCGGCGAGGTCGGCTGCCACGTCGACCCCGAGGTCCCGCACGGCGGCCGGGTCGTCGCCCAACGCCGCGAACCGGTCGGCCAGGTCGGCGGGGAACGCGGCGCCGGACAGCGCCGCGAACCGCTCGATCTGGGCCGCGTTCGTCACGGGCATCAGGCCGGGGATGATCGGCATGTCGCACCCTGCGGCGCCGGCCCGGTCGAGCAGCCGGAAGTAGTCGTCGGCCCGGAAGAACATCTGCGTGATGGCGAAGTCGGCACCTGCGCCCTGCTTGCGCGCGAGCACGTCCGCGTCGGCTTCGAGCGAGGGCGACTCGGGGTGCCCCTCGGGGAACGCGGCGACGCCCACGGCGAAGTCGCCGAGGCTGCGAACCAGCGCGACCAGGTCGACCGCGTGGTCGAGCCCGCCGGGATGCTTGACCCAGGGCGACCCCACCCCGGTCTCAGGATCGCCGCGCAGCGCGAGCACGTTGCGGATACCGGCGTCCGCGTACTCGCCCACGACCCGGCGCAGGTCGTCGACCGAGGCCCCGACGCAGGTGAGGTGCCCCACAGCCGTCATGGAGGTCTCGCGCTCGATCCGCCCGGTGATGCCCACGGTGCGCGCCCGGGTGGTGCCGCCCGCCCCGTACGTGACCGAGACGAAGGTGGGTCGCAGCCGCTCGAGGTCGCGCAGCGCGGTCCACAGCGCCCGCTCGCCGTCGTCGGTCTTGGGCGGGAAGAACTCGAAGGAGAACGAACGCCGTCCCGCGGCCAGCAGGTCGCGCAGCGACGCGGCCCCGCCGGGGAGCACTGACGGGCCGCCGCGGGACATGCGCACGAGAGTAACCCGCGGTCCCGCCACGCCCCCACGGCGGCTCGTCGGCCCCCGCCCCACCGCGATCCGCGCACCCCGACGGCACCGCCCCACCGCGGTCCGCGCACCCCGACGGCACCGCCCCACCGTCGCGCGCGCATACCCGCCGGGGCCCGGCCCGCGCTCTCGCGCGATGGTCGGCGAGCGCCCTGCGCGACTCTCACGCGCAGATGCCGACGGGGGCCCCGGCCCGTAGGCTCCGACGCGTGACCGACGACGCCCTGTCAGCCGGCACCGGGGGAACGCGAGGACCGGTGCTCACCACTCCGCTCGACACCGACGGCCTGCGGGCGCGCGTGCAGGCCGCCCTCGACGAGTTCCTCGCCCACCAGGACAAGGTCCTCGCGGGCGTGAGCCCCGACCTCGTCCCGATGGCCGAGGCGCTGTGCGACCTGCTCGCGGGCGGCAAGCGGCTGCGGCCCGCGTTCTGCTACTGGGCCTGGCGCGGCGCCGGCGGCGCCGACACCGACGAGGCCGTCCGGGCGGCCACGTCCCTCGAGCTGCTGCAGGCCTGCGCCCTCATCCACGACGACGTCATGGACGGCTCCGACACCCGCCGCGGGATGCCGGCCGCCCACCGCCGCTTCGCCTCCCTGCACCAGGCGAACTCGTGGCTGGGGTCGCAGGAGAACTTCGGCAGGGGCGCGGCCATCCTGCTCGGCGACCTGTGCCTGTGCTGGGCCGACGAGCTGCTGCTCGGCAGCGGCATGGACGCCGACGCCCTGGTGCGGGCCAAGCCGGTGTACGACGAGATGCGCACCGAGCTCATGGCCGGCCAGTACCTCGACCTGCTCGAGCAGGCCCGCGGCGGCGGCTCGGTCGAGCGCGCGATGCGCGTGATCTGGTTCAAGTCGGCCAAGTACACGATCGAGCGGCCACTTCACCTCGGCGCGGCGCTCGCGGGAGCGGGGCCCGAGCTCGTCGCGGCCTACTCGCGCTACGGCCTGCCGCTCGGTGAGGCCTTCCAGCTCCGCGACGACGTTCTCGGCGTGTTCGGAGACCCGGCCGAGACCGGCAAGCCAGCCGGCGACGACCTGCGCGAGGGCAAGCGCACTGTGCTGGTGGCGGAGGCCTCGCAGCGGGCCACGCCGGCCCAGGCGGACGCCCTGCGCCGCTACCTCGGCGACCCAGCGCTCGACGCCCACGGCGTCGAGACCCTCCGCGAGGTCATCACCGACTCGGGCGCGCTCGCCCACGTCGAGGCGCTCATCGCCGAGACCACCGCCGAGGCGCTCACGGCCCTGGACGGCGTCCCGGTCGACCCGGCCGCGCGGGAGGTGCTCGTCGGCCTCGCCGCCGCCGCCACCTCGCGCCGCGGCTGACGACGGGTCGGGGCCCGGGTGGTGAGGTCCGGCTGGCGGCGCTGGGTTCCCGGCGGCGGGATCCGCCAGGTGGTCGGCCCCACCGACCGTGTGGTCGTCGTCGGCGCGGGCCTCGGCGGGCTCTCGGCCGCGCTGCGACTCGCGGGCGCCGGCCGCGAGGTCACGGTGCTCGAGCGAGAGTCCGTGCCCGGCGGGCGCGCCGGCCTGCTGGAGGACGCCGGGTACAGGTTCGACACCGGACCCACCGTGCTCACCATGCCCGACCTCATCGCCGACGCCCTCGACTGCGTCGGCGAGCGGCTCGAGGACTGGCTCGACCTCGAGCCGCTGGAGCCGCTCTACCGCGCCTTCTACCCAGACGGCTCGCAGCTGGACGTGCACGCCGACGTGCGGGCGATGGCCGACGAGATCCGCACCGTGGTCGGACCGGACGAGGCGGCGGGCTACCTGCGCTACGTCGACTTCGTCTCGGCCCTCTACCAGTCCGAGATGGCCGACTTCATCGATCGCAACATCGACTCCCCGCTCGACCTGGTGACGCCCGACCTCGCCCGGCTGGCCGCGCTCGGCGGCTTCCGCCGGCTGGCGCCGAAGGTGCGCGGCTACCTCAAGGACCCGCGCACCGAGCGGATCTTCTCGTTCCAGGCGATGTACGCCGGGCTCTCGCCGTACGACGCCCTGGCCATCTACGCCGTGATCGCCTACATGGACTCCGTCGCCGGCGTGTACGTCCCCCGCGGCGGCATGCACGCGGTGCCGCGGGCGCTCGCCGGCGCCGCCGAGAAGCACGGCGTCACCTTCCGCTACGACACCGAGGTGGCCCGGGTCGAGCACGCCGGCGGCCGCGCGACAGCCGTCATCACGACGGAGGGCGAGCGCATCGCGGCCGACGTCGTGGTGCTCAATCCCGACCTGCCCGTGGCCTACCGCGACCTGCTCGGCGAGGTGCCCTGGTCGGTGCGGAGGCTGCGCTACTCGCCCTCCTGCGCGGTGCTGCTCGCGGGCTCCACGGCGCGCTACACGCAGATCGCGCACCACAACATCCACTTCGGCCGGTCGTGGCAGGGCGTCTTCCGCGAGCTCATCGACGAGCGGCGGCTGATGACCGACCCGTGCATCCTGGTCACGAACCCCACCTACTCGGACCCGTCCCTCGCTCCCGAGGGCCGCTCGTCGTACTACGTCCTCTTCCCGACGCCGAACCTCGACGCACCGATCGACTGGCGTACCGAGGGCCCGCGCTACCGGGACGAGATGGTGCGGGTGCTCGAGCAGCGCGGCTACTCCGGCTTCGGCGACGCGATCGAGGTGGAGCACCTCACGACGCCCCTGGACTGGCAGGCGCGCGGGATGGAGCGCGGCGCCCCGTTCGCCTCGGCCCACACGTTCGCCCAGACCGGCCCGTTCCGACCCGGCAACCTGTGGGGCGAGAACGTGGTCTTCACCGGCTCGGGCACCCAGCCAGGCGTGGGCGTGCCCATGGTGCTCGTCTCGGGCCGGCTCGCCGCCGAGCGCATCACCGGTCCGGTCCCCTCGTACCGCAGCCGTGCCCGCCGCTGACCTCCCCAGGGGAAGGTCCGGCGGCCCGACGCGGCCGGGCGGCGCGCCCGGGCACGCTGCGGCGCCCCCTCGGACGGTCCGCTGGTCGCACCCGCGGGCTACCCTCGAGACCGATGACCTCCGCCCCCGCGCCCCGCTCGCCGGCCGACCTGCCGCCCGACCCCGTCGACCGGCACGTCTTCGTCGTTCACCACCTGGTGCCCGGCATCGTGGCCACGGCGCTCATCACCGTGGGGTCGTACGGCGTGGGGTGGCTGCCGCTGCGCACGGTGCTGTTCGACGACACGCTCGTGCGGGTGCTGCACGAGTCCGACCTCGGCAAGGGCATCTCCCGCGCGTTCGTGATCGTGGGTGGCGCCCTGCTCCTGCAGACCTGGCTCGTGCTCGGGGTCGACGTGCTCAGCGGACGGCTGCGCGACGTGCGGCGGCTGTGGATCCTGCTCGGGTCGTGGTCCGCCCCGCTGATGCTGGCCATCCCGCTGTTCAGCCGCGACGTCTACTCGTACTACGCCCAAGGTCGGCTCGTGGCCGCCGGCTTCGACCCCTACACCAGCGCCGGGGTGTCGAGCGTGCCCGGCTGGGCGCAGGACGGCGTCGACCCGATGTGGGCCGAGACGCCCACGCCGTACGGGCCGTTCTTCCTGATGATCGAGCGGGGCATCGCCACGCTCGTCGGTCCGTCGCCGGTCGCCGCCGCGCTGCTGTTCCGCGTCGTCGCCGTCGTGGGCGTCGCGCTCACGGCGTACTACCTGCCGCGGCTGGCGTTCCTGCACGGCATCGACCCCTCGAAGGCCTTGTGGCTCGGCGTGCTCAACCCACTGGTGCTCATGCACTTCGTGGCCGGTATCCACAACGACGCCCTGATGGTTGGCCTCATCGTCATGGGGCTCACCCTGGCCGCCGAGCACCGGGCCGTGGCGGGGCTGCTCGTGCTCGGGCTCGGGAGCGCCGTGAAGCCCATCGCGCTCCTCGCGGTGCCGTTCGCCGGGCTGCTCTGGGCCGGGCGCACCGCCGGCTGGGGCAGGCGCATCGCCGCGTGGGCCGGCTCGGCCGCGATCTCCCTGGGGACCGTCCTCGTCCTCGGGCTCATGATCGGCGTCGGGCTCGGCTGGGTGAACGCCCTGTCCACGCCCGGGGCGGTGCGCACCTGGCTCTCCCCGCCCACGGCGGCCGGCATGCTCGTCGGAGGCATCGGCTCGCTCCTGGGCCACCCGGAGATCCTCGACCCGGCGGTCGTGGTCTGCCGGGCCGTCGCGATGCTCGCCGCCGTCGTCTACGTCGCCGTTCTCTGTCTGCGGCCCGAAGGCCGCTCGCCAGTGCGCAGCGCCGCCCTGGCGTTCGTCGCCGTCGTCCTGCTCGGCCCCGTCGTGCAGGTCTGGTACTTCCTCTGGGCGCTGCCGCTCGTGGCAGCCACCGGCCTGCGTCGGCCGTGGCACCTCCGCGCGATCATCCTCGGCACGGCTGCTTTCGTCGTGTACGGCCTCGCCGAGTCCAGCGCCACGGCCGACGCGCTCATCGAGCTGCAGGACGGCGTCGCCGTGGTGGTGGCTCTCGTGGCGATCGCCGCCGTCGTCGTCGCCAGTCCCCGCGAGCGAGAGCTCGCACTCGGCGACCAGTACGCGAACGGCGTCACGCCCGACGATGCGCCCGCCCGCGCCCGCGCCGCGCAGCTCGTGTTCGTGGGCCCCGCGGGGAACGGTCCCGGACGCTAGCCGTCCGCAGCCGGCGCACCGCCGGGCGCCACCTCGCCCAGGTCGGCGACGCCCGCGTCTGGGCCCGGCCCGAGCAGCAGCACGGCGCCGCGCACCCCCGCCTCGCCCCACTGGCGCACCGCCGACCCGAAGACGTTCACCGCCACGGCGAACTGCCGCGGCGCGGCGCGAGCGAACGAGTCCCACCCGCTCCAGGCCACGAGGACCCCGCCGTCGGCCGGTACGTCCTCGAGGTCGAGGTCGACGAGGCACTCCTCGAGCGCGTCCCAGTTGAGGCCGAACCAGTCGGGCAGCGCGAACGCGTCTGCGAACGCCTGCATCACGTCGGCCTTCTCGGTGAGGCCCCCGGTGTCCAGGACAGTCGTGCGCCACCCGAGCGCGTCGGCGTCGAGCTCGAGCACGTCGACGCCGGGCGCCGACGGCCACCGACGCACGCCGCCGACGACCCCCGCCCCGACCAGGTCGGCCAGCCGTCGTCCGGTCATCGCTGGATCACCTCGCGGAAGCTCGTGTAGTGGTCGTCCGTGTAGAAGCGCGAGCCGTCCTGGCCCGTGACGATGCGCCGCGCCCCCCGGTCGGACGAGCTCGGTGTCACCACGGTGAACTCCTGGTAGAAGCCGCCGGACTGCCTCGGCAGCACGCCCTCACGGTTCTGGAACGTGATGCCGTCCTTGCTGTACGGGTACGGTCCTCCGGCGGCGATGAGCTCGAGGGTGTGGACCGCCTCCGCGGGCAGCGCGGACACCTGCACCGTGCGCAGGCCGGTCGTGGGCGCCGCGGGGGCGAGCGCGCCCGCGGCGGTGGACGCCGTCTTCGTCCCGCCGCAGCCCACGAGCAAGAGCGCCACCATCGCGAGCACCAGGCCCACGAGCAGTCGGTGGGGCGCCTGGGCTGCGTCGGGCCCAGGACGTCCAGCGGCTCTCACGTGCGCATCGTGGCACGATGCAGCCCGTGGGCGCGCGGGAGCTGGACAAGGCCGGTATCACGGACCCGGCGCTTCGGGCGTCGTACGAGCGCTGCCGCGAGCTCAACGCGCAGCACGGCCGGACGTACTACCTGGCCACCCTCCTGCTCCCCGCGGGAAGCGGCCCTACGTGCATGCGCTGTACGGCTTCGCGCGCTACGCCGACGAGATCGTCGACGACCTGTCGTCCACGCTGACCGAGCGGGAGAAGGCCGACTGGCTCGGCCGCTGGGGCGACGCGTTCCTCCAGGACGTGCGCCGCGGTTGCTCGGACGACCCGGTGTGCCGCGCGGTCGTCGACACCGTCCTGCGCTGGGACATCCCGCTCGAGCACTTCGAGGCGTTCCTGCACTCCATGCGCATGGATCTCACCGTGACCGAGTACGCGACGTACGACGACCTCTCGGAGTACGTGTACGGGTCAGCCGCGGTGATCGGCCTGCAGATGGTGCCGGTACTCGAGCCGACGACCGACGAGGCGTACGCCCGGGCGCAGGACCTCGGCGCGGCGTTCCAGCTCGCCAACTTCGTCCGCGACGTCGGCGAGGACCTGCAGCGCGGCCGCGTCTACCTGCCTATGGACGAGCTCGCGCGCTTCGGCGTCACGCGCGCCGACCTCGAGCGCCGCACGGTCACGCCCGCGGTGCGCGCGGCCCTGGAGTTCCAGGTGGCTCGGGTGCGCGCGCTAGAGGAGCGGTCGCGGCCGGGGGTCGCGCTGCTGCACCCGTCGTCGCGGCCGTGCATCGAGGCCGCGCGGCGGCTGTACTGCGGCATCGTCGACGAGGTCGAGCGGATCGACTACC
Source organism: uncultured Actinomycetes bacterium (assembly GCA_963778785.1). Classification (GTDB taxonomy): domain Bacteria; phylum Actinomycetota; class Actinomycetes; order S36-B12; family CAIYMF01; genus CAVZVV01. Next base: position 15,207 of record CAVZVV010000026.1, on the reverse strand, counting down.
AGGTGTTCACGCGACGGGCCACGGTGCCCCAGCGCACGCGCCTCGCGGTGGCGCTGCCCTCGTGGGCGCGCGCGGTACGCGCCCGGCAGCGGCACGGACCCGGGCGCGTGCGCGGCCTGCACTCCCCCGTCGCCTGAGCCGCCTGCTGCACTCCCGACGGGGGCGGATGGGGGGCTGGGGGGCGGGGGGCGGCGGCGGAGGCCGCTCAGGCCGGCACGCGGGCGGCGGCGCGGCGCCTGGCGAGCTCGGCGCGCAGCGACGGGTCGTCCATGACCAGCGCCACGGTGGGGCAGTCCTGGGGACCGAGGTGGGTCTCGGGGTGGCACAGGGTGCACGGCTGGTCCGGGCGCAGCGGGCAGCGCGCGGCCGGGCGTCCGGCGCGGGCGGCCGCTGGCGTGCTCACCCATCCAGTCTCCCCCGCGCGGCGCGGACGGACGGCCGCCGACGGTCCCGCCTCCCCGGGCCGCATGGCCCCTCGGCTGGCCGCGCGGGCGATGCCAGGCTCCACGTCCCACCCTCGAGCCGGCCAGCGGCGGGGCGGAGGTGCCGGTCCATGGTCAGGTCCGCGAGCCCGGCCACCAGCGGGGCGGACCTGAGTACGGCGTGCGCTCGACCCCGCGCCGGCCCCACCACACCCACAGCGCCAGGGTGAGCAGGACGAGGGCGAAACCGAAGAGCAGGTCCTCCACGGGCGCGAACGCGATCCGACCGTCCCCCAGGAACGGCGGCGGGCCGCCCGGGGGCGTGGACGACCCGAGGATCGCGTCGCCGGAGTACCGGACGATGCGCGCGCCGGTGAGCACGCCGTTGGTGAGCAGCTGGAACGACACCACGATCGCGTACGCCGCCCAGAACACCTTGCGCGACAGCAGCCGCGTGCGCAGCACCCACAGGTCGAGCGCCACCACGACGAGCACCCCCAGCACGCCGAGCTGCGTGTACGTCACGGCAGCCCCGTCCCGGGGACGCGGTGGGGCTCCGGCTCGTCGCGCACCCGGACGCCCTCGACGCACTCGCCGGGCGCCTCGTCGCCCACCTCCCAGCGCGTCGCCGCGCGCACGGCCTCCAGCGACAGGACGGCGCACAGCGGGATCACGGCGAAGAAGAGCACCTCATCCAGCGGCAGGCCGCCGGGCAGGACGACGCCGAGGGTGCGGGTGGGATCGAACGTCCAGTGCCCGCGCGCGATGGCATAGAGGTCCCAGGCGACGAAGACCGCGACGACGGGCAGCACGGCGAGCAGCAGCCGGCGCCAGCGCCGGTAGACGCGGGTACGAAGCGCGACTTCGAGCCAGGCCGTTCCGACGACGCAGAACAGCAGCACACCGACGTAGGCGAACCGGCTCACGCCGCAGCCTCGCGGAGCCGGCGAGCCAGGTCCGAGGCGGCCGCGTGCGGGTCGCGGGCCTGGGTGAGGGCGCGGACCACGACGACGCGCCGGGCGCCCGCGCCGAGCACGTCGTCGAGCCTGGCCGCGTCGATGCCGCCGATGGCGAACCACGGCCGGGCGACGCGCTGGCGGGCGGCGAAATCCGCCACGTGCCGCACCAGCTCCAGACCCGGTGCGCGTCGTCCGGGCTTGGTGGGCGTGCGCCAGCAGGGGCCGACTGCAACGTAGTCGACGCCGGGCTCCGTGAGCGCCGGGAGCGACTCCTCCGGCGCGTGCGACGAGCGGCCCACCACCGGCCCGGCACCCACGAGAGCGCGGGCTGCGGGCACCGGCAGGTCGTCCTGGCCGAGGTGCAGCACCGGCGCACGCGACACGGCGGCGATGTCGGCCCGGTCGTTCACGGCCCACAGGGCGCCGTGGCGCTCGGCGGCCGCGCGCACCGTCTCGAGCACGACGAGCTCTTGGCGCGCCTCCAGCCCCTTGTGCCGCAGCTGGACGATGTCGACGCCGCCCGCGAGCACGGCGTCGAGGAACTCCGCGAGGTCGCCCTGCGCGAGCCGTGCGTCGGTGCAGAGATAGAGGCGGGCGTCGGCGAGCCGAGTGCGCCACGCCGCTCCGGGGCCGGTCATCCTGCGGCCTCCTGCTTGCGGTGGTCCCACGACACCACAGCCTCGACGACGAACCTGAGCGCCCGCTGCTTGGTCGCCTTGGCCCGGTAGCCCTCGCGGGCCGCGACGGCGTGCGCCGCGTCCATGCCCTGGTACTTGACCATGATCCCGGCGAACACACCGCAGATCCGGTCGACGTCGTCGGAGAGCTCGATCCGCCCGCGCAGCTGCACACCGCGGAGCTGGTCGTAGGTGTCGCCCTCCTCGACGAGCAGCGCCGCACGGGGGTCGCGCTCGATGTTCACCACCTTCTGCGACGCCGCGTAGGTGCGCATCCACACGGTGCCCTCGTCATCGACGACGTACCACATGCCCACGGGCTCGGGCATCCCGTCGTCGGCGACCGTGACGAGGACGGCCGTGCGGCCGTTGCGGAGGAAGGTCGCGACTTCGTCCGGGCTCATCGTGATGGCGGCGCGCTGGTTCGGCATGGCCCCATCCTGCCCCGACGACGTACAGTGGGCGCACCACGGGAGCCCGTCGCCACCGGGCTGAGAGGGAGGCTGACGAGCCTCCGACCGTCGAACCTGATCCGGGTCATGCCGGCGAAGGGAGTGTCCGAGCACATGGCCAGCAGTCCCGCGCCCCGCACGCGGCACGACGTCGTGGTCATCGGCGCGGGCGTGATCGGCACCGCGGTGGCGCGGGCCTGCGCCCGGCGCGGGCTGGACGTCGCTCTGCTGGACCCGCGGCCGGGCACCGGGGCCTCGCACGCGGCCGCGGGCATGCTCGCGCCGGTCACCGAGGCGCACTACGGCGAGGAGCCGCTGCTCGAGCTCGCGCTCGCATCCGCCGCGATGTGGCCCCAGTTCGCGGCCGACCTCACCGCCGAGACCGGTGCCCCCACCGGCTACACCGACGCAGGCACGCTGATGGTGGCGGCCGACGCCGACGACAAGCGCGTGCTGGTCCAGCTGCACGAGCTGCAGACCTCGCTCGGCCTGCGCTCCGAGCGGCTCGGCTCGCGCGAGGTACGGGCCCTCGAGCCGATGCTCGCCCCCGACGTCGTGGGCGGGCTGTCCGTCCCCGGCGACCACTCCGTCGACAACCGTGCCCTGATGGCCGCCTTGGCCGCGGCGGCCCTCGAGTCGGGCAGCACCCCGGTGCGGGGCTGGGTCACCTCGCTGCTGCTGGACGGCGACCGCGCCGCCGGCGTGGTGCTCGAGGACGGCCGGACGATCGGCGCGGCCACGGTCGTGCTCGCCGCCGGCGCCCGCTCGGGCCTCGTCACCGGACTCCCCGCCGACGTCGTTCCCCCCGTTCGCCCGGTCAAGGGACAGATCCTGCGGCTGCGGACCACGGCCGACACCGGCCGGGTGCTGCACCGCACCGTGCGAGCCCTCGTGCACGGCACCTCGGTGTACCTCGTGCCACGGGCCGACGGCGAGGTCGTGGTCGGCGCCACGATGGAGGAGCGCGGCTTCGACGACTCGGTCACCGCAGGCGGCGTCTGGGAGCTGCTGCGCGACGCCCGCGCGGTGCTGCCGGTGGTCACGGAGCTCGAGTTCGTCGAGGCGTGGGCCGGGCTGCGGCCCGGCACGCCCGACAACGTGCCACTGGTGGGGCCCACGCGGCTCGAGGGACTCGTCCTTGCCACCGGCCACGGCCGCGGCGGCATCCTGCTCGCCCCCGCCACCGGCGAGGCGGTGGCCGACCTGCTCGACAAGGGTGAGCTGCCCCGCTGGGCCACTGCGGCCGACCCCCGCAGGTTCGCCGGTGCGACGCGCTCCGAGCGGGTCCCGCGGTGAGCGCCGTGGCGCCCAGCGATGGCGCCGCCCGTGTCGTGGTGCACCTGAACGGACGCCCCACACAGCTGCCCGGAAGGCGCAGCGTCGCCGACGTCGTCGCCCTGCTCACGCCGGCACCCTCGGGGGTGGCCGTCGCCGTCAACGAGGTGGTGGTGCCACGGTCGGCCTGGAGCGACCGCCTGCTCGCCGACGGCGACCGGGTCGAGGTCCTCACCGCGGTCCAGGGAGGCTGACCCATGACCACCGCAGCGGCCGACGCCGGACGCGGCCTGGTGCTCCCCGGCACCGACGCCGCCACGTCCGCCCTCCTCGACGACCCGCTCGTCATCGCCGGCCGCGCCTTCGGGTCGCGGCTCGTGATGGGCACCGGCGGGCTGTCTCACCTGGACCTGCTCGAGCAGGCGCTCGTCGCGAGCGGCACCGAGCTCACCACGGTGGCGATGCGCCGCGTCGACCCCCGCGCGGGCGGCTCCGTGCTCGACGTGCTGTCCCGGCGCGGGATCGGCGTGCTGCCCAACACCGCCGGCTGCTTCACCGCGAGTGAGGCGGTGCTCACCGCCCGCCTCGGCCGCGAGGCCCTCGGCACCTCCTGGGTGAAGCTCGAGGTGGTGGCCGACGAGCGGACGCTGCTGCCCGACCCAGTGGAGTTGCTCGAGGCCGCCGAGCAGCTCGTCGACGACGGCTTCGTCGTGCTGCCCTACACGAACGACGACCCGGTACTGGCGCGGCGGCTCGAGCAGGTCGGGTGCGCGGCGGTGATGCCCCTCGGCGCGCCCATCGGGTCGGGGCTGGGGATCAGGAACCCCCACAACCTGCGCCTGATCGTCGAGGCCGCGGGGGTGCCGGTCATCCTCGACGCGGGGGTCGGCACGGCGTCCGACGCCGCGCTGGCGCTCGAGCTGGGGGTCGACGGCGTGCTGCTCGCCTCGGCCGTCACCCGGGCGGAGGACCCGGTGGCCATGGCCACGGCCATGGCCCTCGCCGTGCGGGCCGGGCGCCTGGCCGCCCGCGCGGGGCGCATCCCACGCCGGGAGTTCGCCCGGGCCTCGAGCCCGCGGGAGGGCCGCGGCGACTGGTCCTGACCCGGATCCGGGCATGCGCCCCGCGCGTCGCCGGACCGGGCGCTCCGAACCGCTCCGTACACTCGATGACCGTGGAGACCCAGGTGCGCGACCCGCTGATCGGCCGTGAGGTCGACGGGCGCTACCGCATCGACGCCTTCGTGGCCCGTGGCGGGATGGCCACGGTCTACCAGGCCACCGACCTGCGCCTCGAGCGCACCGTGGCCCTCAAGGTGATGCACCGTACCCTCGCCGAAGACCCCGGCTTCGTCTCTCGCTTCGTCCGCGAGGCCCGTTCGGCCGCTCGGCTGTCCCACCCGAACGTCGTGGCCGTGCACGACCAGGGCCAGGACGGCGACCTGGTGTTCCTCGTCATGGAGTACGTGCCTGGGCGCACGGTGCGCGACGTGCTGCGAGAACACGGCCGGCTCTCCCCCTCGCAAGCGCTCGTCGTGCTCGAGCCGGTGCTCGAGGCCCTCGCTGCCGCGCACCGAGCGGGTTTCGTGCACCGCGACATCAAGCCCGAGAACGTCCTGATCGCCGACGACGGCCGGGTCAAGGTGGCCGACTTCGGGCTCGCCCGGGCCATCGCGGCCTCCACCTCGAGCGCGGCCACGCAGGGTGTCCTCATCGGCACCGTGGCGTACCTCTCGCCCGAGCAGGTCGAGCGCGGCATCGCCGACGCGCGAAGCGACGTGTACGGCGCCGGCATCCTGCTGTTCGAGATGCTCACGGGCACGGTGCCGCACGCCGGTGAGACTCCTCTGGCCATCGCCTACCAGCACGTGAACTCAGACGTGCCGCTCCCCTCGCAGGTGGTGCCCGACGTGTCGCCGCAGGTCGACGCCTTGGTGCAGAGCGCCACCCGGCGCGACCCCGACGACCGCTTCCGCGACGCGCCCGCCTTCCTGGCAGCCGTGCAGGTGGCCGCCGACTCGCTCCCGGCCCCCACGCCGTTCCGTCCGCGCGACACGCTCGTGGTGGTGCGCGACCACGCCGCCGACGACATCGCAGAGGCGTTCGGGCCGCCCGTGGGAGCCGTCGCGGTGGGGGAGGGGACAGCTGCGGCCGATTCCGGGTCGGCCTCCGCGTCGGTGAGATCGCCTGCACCGCAGCCATTCGCGTCGGTGGCATCCCAAGCCACCACAGGCGCTCTGCCCGCACCACGGCGACGCCGGCGCTGGCGCCGGTTCGTCCTCGTCACGCTCGTGCTGGCCCTGCTCGCCGCCGCAGGCGGATCGGCCTGGTACCTCGGGTCGGCCCGGTACGTCACGGTGCCCGGTGTCGTCGGGCTCACCCAGAAGGCCGCCGAGGCGAAGCTGTCGCCGCTCGAGCTCGGGCTCGGGGTCACCGGCTCGTCGTTCAGCGAGACCGTGGGCGCCGGCACGATCATCTCGGCCGACCCGTCCGGGGGCTCGGAGGTGCGCAAGGGGTCCACGGTCGGCGTCGTCCTTTCCAAGGGCCCCGAGCGCTACGCGGTGCCGAGCGTGGCCGGCCAGACGGTCGCCGACGCCATCACCCTGCTGGCCGACAACAGCCTCAGGGTGGGCGCGCAGAAGCAGGTGTACGACCCGAAGATCGCCAAGGGCAGAGTCGTCACCGCCGACCCCAAGCCCGGCACAAGGCTGAAGAAGAACACGCCTGTCGTGCTGGTGGTGTCCAAGGGCCCCGAGCCGATCCCGGTGCCGTCGGTGGCCGGCCGGTCGGTCGGGCGCGCGACGTCGACGCTCACCGGCCTGGGCCTGAAGGTCACCACGTCCGAGGCCTACTCCGACAACGTCGAGAGCGGCCGCGTCATCTCGTCGAACCCCGACGCAGGGACGCTCCTCCTCCCGGGCGCCTCCGTCGCCCTGGTGATCTCCAAGGGGCCGCCACCGGTCACCGTGCCCAACGTCGTCGACCAGGGCCGCGACTCGGCCATCGCCACCCTGAAGGCCGCCGGCCTGAACGTGCGGGTCGAAGAGCCTCTCGGCGTCACCCCTCTGAACCGGGTGCTGCGGCAGACGCCGGACGGCGGCACCGTGGTGCCCCGCGGGTCTACCGTGACGATCCAGATCGTCTAGCCGGAGCGGCTGGCCCGAGGTGCTAGCCAGAGCGGCTGGGCCCGAGGTGCTAGCGGGAGCCCCGTTCACCGCATCCCTCGGCAGCGTCATCACGGTCCGCCACCACATGTCCGCCGTCGCTTCTGCGGCATGATTCCGCCGACGGGTGCAGGAGAGGGTGTTTCGGTGCCTCTGGTGCACCGATGGTGCGTCTGGTGCACGTTCGCGGCCTCTCGTGCAGCGCGCTCGTGGGAACCAGGCCACCAAGACCGGCCCGACCCGAGAGGGACCTCCAGCCACCCTGCGTGCCCCGCGGAGCCGAACCCGCACGCCCGCAGCTCACCCGTCGCCGTCACCCGTCGCCGTCACCCGTCGCCGTCACCCGTCGCCGTCACCCGTCGCCGTCACCCGTCGCCGTCACCCGTCGCCGTCACCCGTCGCCGTCACCCGTCACGCGCCTCCTCACCACCACCGCGCCCACGGCCACCGCCACCGCCACCGCCAGCCAGCCCACCAGCCAGCCAGCCAGCGATCGACCCGCTCGACCTCTCAGATCGTCCATCGCGCAGCGGCCCAGGCGAGTCCACGTCGCCGGGACACCGTCCTGATCCTAGAATCAGCAACTATGGCCCTGGACCTGACGTCGCTGCCCCGGGTGGGTGCGATCGTGGCTCGGCGCCCGGCCCGGGCGGCCGCCGCGGCCATGCTCGCGGTCACCGCGGTCTGGGGCACCACCTTCGTCGTCGTCCAGGCTGGCATCTCCCGGATGCCGGTGGCGCCCATCCTCATGTGGCGCTTCCTGGCCGCCGCGGCGCTACTCCTGCTCCTGCGACCGCGGTCGGTCGCGGCCATGCCGGCCGCGCTGCGCCGCCGAGGTGCCCTGGCAGGGGCGGTGCTCGGCACCGGCTACCTGCTGCAGACGGTCGGGCTGCGGACGACGTCGGCCGCCGTGTCCGCCTTCATCACGGGGATGTTCGTCGTGTTCGTCCCGCTGGTCGCCGCGGTCGCGCTGCGCCAGCGGGTCGGACGCACGGCATGGGTCGCCGTCGGGCTCGCGGCCGTGGGCCTGGGGTTCCTGGCCCTGCACGGCTGGGCGCTGGGCCCCGGCGAGGTCCTCACCCTCGTGGGCGCGCTGGTGTACGCCGTGCACCTGGTGCTCCTGGGCCGGTGGACGGCAGCCGAGCACGCCCACGGCCTGACGATCGTGCAGCTCGCCACGGTCGCCGTGCTGTGCGCCGCCCTCGCGCCGTTCTCCGGCGGCCCCTTGGTCCCACCCGACCGGGCTACCTGGGGCGCGATCCTGTTCATGGCCGTGTTCGCCACGGCGCTCGCGTTCGGGGCGCAGACCTGGGCGCAGTCGCACCTGTCCCCCACCCGGACCGCCGTCATCATGACGACGGAGCCCGTGTGGGCCGGCGCCGTGGGTGTGCTCGTCGCCGGAGACCCGATCACGCCGCGCCTGGTCATCGGCGGCTCGCTCGTCCTGGCGGCCATGTACCTCGTCGAGCTCGCGCCACACCGGCCGGGGCAGCCGGACGAGGCGGCGCTACCTCACCTGGAGCCCTAGCGTCGGCGACCGGCCCCGCATCCGGGGGCGGCGGCCCGGCCCGGCTACCCTCGCCCCATGGTCGTGGTGATGGCCCCCGAGGCCACCGACGAGCAGATCGACGCCGTCGTCGCGCGCGTGCACGGCGCCGGCGGCGAGGCGTTCGTCAGCCGCGGGGTGACGCCGCACGATCGTCGGCCTGGTCGGTGACGTCGACCTCTTCGGCTCGCTCGACCTGCGCGCGATGCGGGGCGTCGGCGAGCGTCATGCGCATCTCGCGCGCCGTACAAGCTCGTGTCGCGCGAGCACCACCCCGACATGACGACCGTGTACGTCGGCACCGCCGGCCACGCGGTCCCGATCGGGCCGGACACGTTCACCCTCATCGCCGGCCCGTGCGCCGTCGAGTCGCCCCGAGCAGACGCTGGAGGCGGCGCGGATGGCCGCGGCGGCCGGGCGCGACGCTGCTGCGCGGCGGCGCGTTCAAGCCGCGCACCTCCCCGTACGCCTTCCAGGGGCTCGGCGAGGCCGGCCTGGAGATCCTGGCCGGCGTCAGCGCCGAGACCGGCCTGCCCGTGGTGACCGAGGTCGTCGACGCGCCAGACGTCGAGCGCGTCGCGACCTACGCCGACATGCTGCAGGTCGGCACCCGCAACATGCAGAACTTCGCGCTGCTGCAGGCCGTCGGCGCGGTCGGCAAGCCGGTGCTGCTCAAGCGCGGGATGAGCGCGACCGATCGAGGAGTGGCTGATGGCGGCGGAGTACGTCGCGCAGCGCGGCAACCTCGACATCGTGCTGTGCGAGCGCGGCATCCGGACCTTCGAGACGGCCACCCGGAACACCCTGGACATCTCCGCGGTCGCCGTCGCGCACGGGCTGTCGCACCTGCCCGTCATCGTCGACCCGTCGCACAGCGGCGGCCGGCGCGACCTCGTCGTGCCGCTGTCGCGGGCCGCCATCGCGGTCGGGGCGGACGGCATCATCGTCGACGTGCACCCCGACCCGGAGACCGCGCTGCTGCGACGGGCCGCAGGCGCTGGTCGACGGCGACCTGCGGGCCCTGGCGGCGGCCGTACGGCAGCTGCCGCCGATGCTCGGCCGTCGGCCGGCCGTCCCGGGCTGAGCCATGCCGGACGAGGCCGAGGAGCACCTGCCCGGGAACGTCGGCGGCGCCGTACGCCTCGGCGACACCGTGCGTCGCCCGGTCGGCCCGTGGACGCCCGCGGTGCACGCCCTGCTGGCCCACCTCGACGGCCGCCTGCCGCACGTACCCCGCGTCCACGGCCTCGACGAGCGGGGTCGCGAGGTGCTCGACTACCTGCCTGGGACGGTCGTCGACCACGAGAGCGACGCGCTCACGGACGGCCAGCTCGTGGCGCTCGCCGCCTGGACCCGCGCCCTGCACGAGGCCGTCGCGGGCTTCGAGCACCCCGGCCCCTGGCGCTACTTCCCGATCCCGGGCGCCACCCTGATCGGCCACAACGACGTGGCTCCGTACAACGCCTGCTTCGAGGGTGACGCACTTGCCGGGGTGTTCGACTGGGACCTCGCAGGTCCTACGACGCCCCTGGCCGAGCTGGCGTTCCTGGCGTGGAACGGCGTACCGCTCGTGCGTCCCCTCCCCCACCACGAGGCCGCGCGGCGCCTCGAGCTGATCGCCGCCGCCTACGGAGGTCCCCCAGCGAAGGACGTGCTGCGGGCCGTGCCCGCGCGCATCGAGGTGATGCTCGCCGGCATTCCCGCCGCTGCCGCGGCGGGTGACGCAGGGATGCAGAACCTGATGGCCGTCGGAGAGCCAGCCCGCTCACGCGACACTCTTGCGGAGCTGCGTGGACGCCTGCCGCGCATCGACGCCGCACTCGGCCGCGGCGGCGGCTCAATCGCCGAAGGGCCCTAGAGGAGCGCGCCCTCGTGCTCCAGCAGAGCGACCTTGACCGGGAGCCCGTAGTAGTAGCCACCGAGGGTGCCGTCGCTGCGCAGGATCCGGTGGCACGGGACGAACGGCGCAACGAGGTTCCGCGCGCACGCGGATCCCGCCGCGCGCACGGCCGTGGGGCGCCCGGCGCTGGACGCCAGGCCGGTGTACGTGTCAGTGGAGCCGGCACGCACGCCGCGCAGCGCGGTCCAGGCCCGCTGCAGGAAAGGCCCCCCGGGCTGCTGCACCGACACCCGGTCGAGCGCGTCGACGTCGCCGGCGGCGTACGCCGCCACCGCGTCGGCCACCTCTCCGAGCGCCGCGGGGTCGACGGTGTGGATGCCGCGGCCGCGCTGCTCGTCGGTGAGCCTGCTCACGGTGTCGTCGAGGTCGGAGAACCCGGACGCGACGACGGCCCCATCGGGCCGAGCCCCGAGGTCGCCGACGGCAACGGGGTCGACGACGACGGCGAGCGGGCCCACCGGCGTGGACAGCACGGAAGCGAGCAAGGCGGGGGCGGAGGGGGCAACCGTGCTCATGCGGACTCCTCGGGGCGGCGCGACGTCCGTCGCGCGGGTCGGGTCGAAGGGGCGCCGGGGGCGCTGCCCCAGAGCAGCGACGCGGCGTATGCCCGCCACGGGCGCCACCGCCGGGCGCGGCTCGGCAGGTCGTCAGCGGCGAGGCCGAGCGCCTGCGCCGCGCGGCCCAGGACGAGGTCGCCAGCGGGGAAGGCGTCAGGGTCGCCGATCACCCGCAGGCCCACGTACGCGGCCGTCCATGGACCGACGCCCGGGAGGGCTCGCAACCCAGCCTGCGCGGTGTCCCGGTCGGCTCCCGGGTCGAGGTCGAGCCCGCCGAAGGCCACCGCCTCGGCGAGCGCCACCACTGAGCGGGCGCGCGATCGGGGCATGCCGAGGCTTGCGACGGCGTCGACGCCGAGGCGGGCTACGTCGGCGGGTAGGGGGAACGGCACGAGAGCCTCGGGGTCCAGGTCGCCGCCGTGGGCGAGCGCGGCGATGCGCCCGAGCAGCGTGACGCCGCCGGCGACCGTCACCTGCTGGCCGACGACGGCGCGCACCGCCCCTTCGAACGGATCGGTGCCCGTGACCACGCGCACACCCGGGGACGCCGCCACGAGCGGGGCCAGGAGCGGGTCGGCGCGGAGCACGTGGGCAACGGCGTCGGGGTCGACGTCGAGGTCGAGCCACCGGCGCACGGCCGCGACGCCCGCCGCCGTGTCGCGCAGGTCGGCCCCGCGGAGGCGCACCACCACGTGACCGCCGGGGCCCTGGCTGGGCGCCCGCGCGGCCACCACGGGAGACACGCCGACGACGGCGTCGCCGTGCGGCAGCCGCAGCGCCCGCTCGTGCCGCCACCCGCCAGCACCGCCCTCGCCGTGGTGCACCTCGAGGCCCGGCACGGTGCGCGCGGCGAGGAACGAGCCGACGGCCTCCAGGCCGTACGCCCCGCGCCATGGCAGCCGAAGAACCAGACCGCCGTCGGGGACGGCCGAACGGGTGCGGCCGCCGGCTCCCCTTAGCGCGGAGGGCGGTACGCCGAACTCGCGGCGCATCACGTCGTTGAACTGGCGCACGCTCGCGAACCCTGCCGCGTACGCCACGTCGACCAGCGCAAGCTCGGTCTGGTCGACGAGCAGCCGGGCGGTCTGGGCGCGGCGGGACACCGCGAGCTGCAGCGGCCCTACCCCGACCTCCGCGACGAGCACGCGGTGGAGGTGGCGCTCGCTCACGTGCAGCGTGTCGGCCAGGCCGCTGACGCCCACCTCGTCGACGACCCCCTCGGCGACCAGCCGCAGCGCACGGGCCGCGAGGTCGCCGCGGTGGTCCCAGTGCCGGCTGCCGGGGGCCGCATCGGGCCGGCACCGCCGGCAGGCCCGGTAGCCGGACGAGACCGCGGCAGCGGGCGAGGCGAAGAAGCGCACGTTCTGCTCGCGTGGCGTCTGGGCGGGGCACACGGGACGGCAGTAGATGCCCGTCGTGGTGACGCCGAACCAGATGTGACCGTCGAACCGGCGGTCGCGGGCCGCGAGCGCGCGATACGCCGCCGACACGTCGAGCCCGGCCGGGGCGGCAACCGGGGCGCGGGACTCGGTACGGGTGCTCACAGCACGATCCTGCCCCATCCCACCGACAGAGCTCTGGCGGGATTCGGACACGGCCCCGGGTTCGGCTCCCCACCTCGGGCTAGGGAGCGGGCACGGCGTCGGCTCGCCGCGCCGGCACGCGGCCCAGGCTGGAGGCCCACGCCGCAGCGGTGCCGGCGGCGAGCACGAGCGCGCCGACGAGCACTCCCGCGGCCGATCCGTAGCGGGCGCCGACAAGGCCCCCGAGCAGCGCCCCCACCGGCGAGCCGAGGCCCCACGACAGCATCCGGCCGGTCGTGTTCACCCGGCCCTGCAGGTCCTCGGGCGTCTCCTCCTGCCGGAACGTGATGACGTTCACGACCGCGACGAGGTCGACGACGCCGAACACGAACACGACGACGAGCGCCACGCGCCAGTCGCGGCAGGCGGCGATCATGGCCAGCAGCACCGGCAGCGCCGTCATGGCCACGAGCGTGATCCGCGCGGGCGAGTACGCCGCCACGAACCGGTGCGAGAGCGCCCCCAGCAGGCCACCGAGGCTGAGCGCGGCGAACACGGCGCCGAGCCGCAGGTCGCCCTGTCGGACACCGAGCGCCTGGTCGGCGAAGGGCACAAGCTGACCGACGACGGCACCGATCGCGAAGGACGTCGCGGTGCCGAGGAACGTCATCGCGCGGATCGTGGGGTGCGCCCACAGCCACCGCAGGCCGGTCAGGACGTCGTCGCGCAGCCGGTGCGGCACGTCGACCCGGTCGCCCCGCAACGGTCTGCGGATCGCGCGGAGTGCTGCAGCGGACGCCAGGAACGTGAACGCGTTGACCCAATACAGGCTCGACGGCGACACCACGGCTACCAGGACGCCCACGAGTCCCGGCAGCACGACGTCGAGCACCTGCGTGGTGCCCCACACGGCGGAGTTCGCCGCAGCGATGCGCTCCTTCCCCACGAGCGCGGGCAGGGCCCCGAAGTTCGCGGCGTCGAAGAAGACGAAGACCGACATCGAGACGAATCCCACGCAGATCACGTGCGCGACCGTCAGGTGCCCCGCCGCCGCCGCGATCGGCACGGACGCGAGCACGAGGGCGTTGACGAGGTCGCAGCCCACCATCAGCCGTTGCCGGTCGACCCGGTCGGACAGCGCACCGGCGACCAGGCCGAACAGCAGGTACGGCAGGCCTTCGGTGGCTGCGGTGACCCCGGTGAGGAGGGCCGAGCTGGTCAGCGCGTATACGAGGATCGGCGCGGCGACGTACGTGACGGTCCCCCCGCCGTACGACACGACCCTGCTGGTCCAGTAGCGCCGCCAGTCGCGGTCGCCCCACAGGGGCGCCGCCGCTGCGGTGCCGTCGGCGCTCAGCGGTACCCCTGGGTCAGCGGTCGAGCAGCATGTCGGCCACCTGGAAGGCCAGCTCGAGCGACTGCACCCGGTTCAGCCTCGGGTCGCATGCGGTCTCGTAGCGCACCCCCAGACCGTCCTCCGCCACGCCGGAGGTCCCGCCGACGCACTCGGTGACGTCGTCCCCCGTGAGCTCGATGTGCACGCCGCCGGGGTGCGTGCCGAGCGTCCGGTGCACCTCGAAGAAGCCGTGCACCTCGTCGACCACGTCGTCGAACGAGCGCGTCTTGTGGCCGCTCGCGGCCGACCTCGTGTTGCCGTGCATGGGGTCGCACACCCACACGACGGGGTGGCCGCTGGCCTCGACCTTCTGCACGAGCGCGGGGAGCGCGTCGCGCACCTGCCGCGCACCCATGCGAGTGATCAGCGTGAGGCGCCCAGGAGTGAGGTCGGGGTCGAGCGTCTCGAGCAGCGCGAGCACATTGTCGGGCGAGGCCGTCGGACCGATCTTCACGCCGATCGGGTTCGACACCGTGGCCGCGAGGTGCACGTGCGCCGAGCCTGGCTGACGGGTGCGCTCACCGATCCAGAGGAAGTGTCCGGACACGTCGTAGGGATTGCCGGTGCGCGAGTCGATGCGGGTGAGGGCGCGTTCGTAGTCGAGCACGAGCGCCTCGTGGCCGGCGAAGAACTCGACCCGTCGGAATTCCTCCGGGTCGGCTCCGCACGCGGTCATGAACGACAGGGCGCGGTCGATCTCGCCGGCCATCCGCTCGTACCGCTCCCCCGCCGCGCTGTCGCGGACGAAGTCCTGGTTCCACGCGTGCACCTGGCGCAGGTCGGCGTAGCCGCCCTGGGTGAAGGCGCGCACGAGGTTCAGCGTGGCGCCCGAGGCGTGGTACGCCTTCACCAGCCGCTGGGGGTCGGGACGCCGGGCCTCGGCGTCGAAGCCGATCTCGTTGACGCCGTCGCCGTAGTACGACGTGAGGGTGAGCCCGTCGCGCGTTTCGTCTGCCGACGACCGGGGCTTGAAGTACTGCCCGGCCATCCGCCCGATCTTGACGACCGGCACGCTCGCGCCGTACGTGAGCACGACAGCCATCTGGAGCACCGTCTGCAGCCGGGCCCGGATCGAGTCGGCCGTGTTCGCGACAAACGTCTCTGCGCAGTCTCCGCCCATCAGCACGAAGGCTTCGCCGCGCGAGGCGGCCGCGAGGCGTTCGGTGAGAACGTCGCACTCGCCGGCGAAGACGAGCGGCGGCAGCACGGACAGCTCGGAGACGGCGGCCTCGAGGCCGGCGGCGTCGGGCCACAGTGGCTGCTGCAGGGCCGGCAGGTCCGGCCACTCGACGGCGGGGGTCACCGCACCAGCGTACGGGCGTCCCGAGGGGCGGTCA
>CAVZVV010000025.1:0-18175 GCA_963778785.1 uncultured Actinomycetes bacterium | reverse complement strand
CACGCATCGCTCTGCTCGCAGCCCCGCGGGGAAGGTGCGATGGCTCGCACCGCCTGCCGTAGCAGGTTCACCCCGCAGAGCGGGTACGTCGTGCCGGACCGCGAGGCCCGGCACGGAAGCCGGCTGGGTCGCACCCCCGGGGTCCCGCGGGTGGGCGGGGCCCTTCAGGTGCCGACGTCGACCCCGCCACGGTCGGGCGAGAGTGGATCTCCCACCGACCGGCCGTCCTGGTCGAGTGGCCCCTGCGCCAGCCGGGTAGCCCGAGGGGGCACCGGCGGCACGAGGTCAGCCACCCGCCGCAGGGCGGCGAGGACGTCGTCGGGTCGCACGGACGGGGTTCCGTGCCGCACGACCAGGGTCAGTATCGCACAGGGGGGCCCCGCCACCCCGGCAGCGCGCGCCGGGGCCACCTCGAGCATGAGGACCGCCGCGCGGGGGTCGACCTCCCGGCTGCCGTTCTTCGTCAGCCGGGGCACAAGCACCGACTCCTCGGCCAGGAAGGCCGCGGCGGCGGCAGCGACCTCCTGCGGCTCGACGCCCTCGAGCTCCACCTGCCACAGCGCCCCCTCGAGGCGCACCGCGAAATCGGGTGTGCGCGCCTCGACCACCTCGATCACGTCGAGACCGTCGGGCAAGGCGGCGTCGAGGGCCGCGCGGACGGCGTCGGGGTCGAGCCGCTCGAGCACGCCGATCTCGACGTACTCGGCCTCGCTGGCCGCCCCAGTGGGGGCCGCGTTCGCGTACGAGACCTTGGGGTGCGGGGAGAACCCGGAGCTGTAGGCCATCGGGACGTCGGCGCGCCGCAGCGCCCGTTCGAACGCCCGCTGGAAGTCGCGGTGCGAGGCGAACCGGAGTCGGCCGCGCTTGGCGTAGCGCAGCCGCAGCCGCTGGACCGCGGGCACGACCTCGCGCCCGGCGGCGGACCGCACCATCAGGCCGTCCCGGCCGGCTCGCGAAGCGCCGAGGGCACGGTGGGGATCGGGAGCAAGGTGGCGCCCGTCGGGCCGACCTGGATCTGGGTGTCCATCTGGTCGCAGACGCCGCAGTCGAAGCAGGGGGTCCACCGGCAGTCGTCGACCTCGACCTCTGAGAGGGCGTCCTGCCAGTCGGCCCAGAGCCACTCCTTGTCCAGGCCCGAGTCGAGGTGGTCCCAGGGCAGCACCTCGGTGTACTCGCGCTCGCGGGTGGTGTACCAGCCGACGTCGACCCCGGTGCCGGCCAGGGCGACGTCGGCTGCAGCCATCCAACGGTCGTACGAGAAATACTCGGTCCACCCGTCGAAGCGGCCGCCGTCGCGCGACGCCTGCTCGATCACCGCGCCGACCCGACGGTCGCCGCGAGAGAGCAGACCCTCGACGATGCCGGGGCGGCCGTCGTGGTAGCGGTAGCCGATCGCCTTGCCGTACCTGCGGTCGGCACGGATCGCGTCGCGCAGCAAGTAGAGCCGGTGGTCGGTGGTCTCGTGGTCGGCCTCCCGGCCCACTGGAACGGCGTGTGCGGCTTGGGCACGAAGCCTCCGACGGACACGGTGCACCGGATGTCGCGGCTACCAGCGGCCTCTCGGCCGGCCCGGATGACCTCGGCGGCCATCCGCGCGATCTGCAGGACGTCGTCGTCGGTCTCGGTGGGGAGCCCGCACATGAAGTAGAGCTTGACGCTCCGCCAGCCGTTGGCGTAGGCCGTGGTGACGGTTCGGATCAGGTCGTCCTCGCTCACCATCTTGTTGATGACGCGGCGGATGCGCTCGCTGCCGCCCTCGGGGGCGAACGTGAGCCCGCTGCGGCGTCCGTTGCGCGACAGCTCGTTGGCGAGGTCGACGTTGAAGGCGTCGACGCGCGTGCTCGGCAGCGAGAGCGACGTGTTGGTGCCCTCGTAGCGGTCGGCCAGCCCCTTGGAGATCTCCGCGATCTCGGAGTGGTCGGCGCTCGACAGCGGAGCAGCCCCACCTCCTCGAACCCGGTGGCCGCCAGTGACGAGGACACCATCTCGCCGATGCCGGTGATGCTGCGCTCGCGTACCGGGCGGGTGATCATGCCGGCCTGGCAGAACCGGCAGCCTCGGGTGCAGCCACGGAAGATCTCGACCGACGCGCGCTCGTGCACAGTCTCCGCGAGCGGTACGAGCGGGTGACGCGGGTAGGGCCAGTCGTCGAGGTCCATGACCGTGGCCTTCGCGACCCGCCACGGCACGCCGGCGCGGTTCGGCGCGACGCGCTTGATGCGGCCGTCGGGCAGGTACTCGACGTCGTAGAAGGCGGGCACGTAGACGTTCCCGGTGGCCGCCAGTCGCATGAGCAGGGCGTCGCGGCCGCCCGGGCGGCCCTGGCTCTTCCAGGCCCGCACCTCATCGGTGATGGCGAGCACCACCTGCTCCCCGTCGCCGAGGACGGCGGCGTCGACGAAGCGCGAGATCGGCTCGGGGTTGAACGCCGCGTGCCCGCCCGCGACGACGAGAGGGTGCGTGTCGTCGCGGTCAGCGGCGTGCAGCGGGATGCCGGCGAGGTCGAGGGCGGTGAGCAGGTTGGTGTAGCCCAGCTCGGTCGAGAAGCTCACGCCGAGCAGGTCGAACGCGCCGACCGGTCGGTGGGAGTCGACCGAGAACTGGGGCACGCCGTGCCGCGCAGCAGGGCCTCGAGGTCGGGCCACACCGCGTAGGTGCGCTCGCAGAGCACGTCGGTGCGCTCGTTGAGCACCTCGTAGAGGATCTGCACGCCCTGGTTCGGGAGGCCGACCTCGTAGGCATCCGGGTACATGAGGCACCAACGGACCGCCGCCGCGTCCCAGTCCTTGAGGGTGGCGTTGAGCTCGCCGCCCACGTACTGGATCGGTTTCTGCACCCGTGGCAGGAGCACCTCGAGCGCGGGGAAGACCGACTCGGCCGATCGGGACATGCGAGCCAGGGTACCTGGGTTCAGTCGTGCGACTTCATGTGCACGTTCTGCAGCAGGCCGATTCCCATCCACACCGCGAACATCGACGTACCGCCGTACGACACGAAAGGCAGCGGCACGCCGGTGACCGGCATGATGCCCAGGTTCATGCCGATGTTCTCGAAGGCTTGGAACGCGAACCAGCACGCGACGCCGGTGGCCACGAGCCGGCCGAACAGGTCGGTGGCGCGCAGCGCGATGCGCCCGGCCCGCCACAGCACCACGCCGAGCAGCAGCACGATGCCGCCGGCGCCGACGAACCCGAGTTCCTCGCCGGCGACGGAGTACACGAAGTCGGTCTGCTGCTCCGGCACGAAGCGACCATTGGTCTGCGGACCCTCGAACAGCCCGGTACCCGTGAGGCCGCCAGACCCGATCGCGATGCGCACCTGGTTGAGGTTGTAGCCCGCGCCCGGGGGTCGGCCTCGGGGTTGGCGAACACGGTGAGGCGGTCGACCTGGTAGGGCTTGAGCACTCCGAGCTGCACCGCGCCCAGCGCGCCCACCACCGCCACGAGCAGCAGCCCGACGATCCACTTCGCGCTCGCGCCCGACACCGCGATCATGCCGAGCACGATCGCGCCGATGACGAGCACCGTTCCGAGGTCCGGCTGCAGCATGATGAGCGCTGCGGGCACCGCCGTCAGCGCGAGCGCCTGCACCACGTCGACATCGCGCGGCTGGTCCTCCGCGTCGCGCTTCTCAGACAGCAGCATCGCGACGCCGACGATGATCGCGATCTTCGCGAACTCGGCGGGCTGCAGCGAGAAGCCCGCGGGCAGCTGGATCCACGCCTTGGTTCCGTTGACCCGCGAGCCGACCACGAGCACGGCCACGAGCCCGAGCACGGAGGCGCCGTACAGGAACGGCACGTACGCGCGGAGCAGCCGGTAGTCGAAGCGCGAGACGACGTACCCGAGCACGAGCCCGATGACGAGGTTCAGCAGGTGCTTCTTCAGGTAGCCCTCGGGGTCGCCTCCGGTCTCCGACGCCCGGGGGCGGGTAGCCGACCACACCAGCAGCGAGCCGAGGACAGAGAGCGACAGGGCCGCGACGAGCAGCGTCCAGTCGAACCGGCGCCACGTGCCGCGCGACCTGTCCGCGCTGGGCGCCGGGCGCGCCGGGCTCGCGGCGTAGCCGTAGCTCATGGGGCCCGGCTCCTCGTGGCCCCTGGGCGCCGGCGGCGTCTGCGCCACGCCCCGGCGGCGAGCAGCGGCGCGCCAGCGAGGGCGCCGTGGGCGGTGGACGAAGGCGACGCGGACGACGAGGGGGACCCGCTCGGCGACGCCTTGGCCGACGGGATCGCGGCGGCGCCCGACGTCGGCGGCTTGCCGTGGGCAGCCTCGGGGTACACGACCGTGCCGTCGCCGCGCACGATGGGCAGCCTGCGGTTGGGCGCGCCACCGACGAGCACGCTGCGGGCCGGATCGACGGTGCTGCCCGTCACCCCGAAGATCGCCTCGTAGATCTTTCGCACGCTCGGGCCCACGGTCTCGGCGCCGGACTTCCCGCCCTGCACGGTCATCACGACGGCGTAGCGGGGCTTGCTCGACGGCGCGTAGCTGTCGAACCACACGTCCGAGTCCTTGCCCTGCACCTGGCCGGTACCGGTCTTGGCCGAGACGGGGATCTGCGCGAGCGGGAAACCCGCGAAGACGCCGCTGCCTGTGCCCCCGGCGTGGGCCGTGACGCCGTTGAGGGCCTCGTGCAGGTACGCCACCGTCGCCGCCGACATCGGCAGCTTCGCGCGCACCTTCGGCTTGACCCGCGTGACGTGCTTGCCGTCGCTGGTGATGATCGCCTTGGCGATGTGAGGCTCGTAGAGCGTCCCGCCGTTCGCGATGGCCGCGTAGATCATCGCCATCTGCAGCGGTGTCACGACGGTGTCGCCCTGCCCGATGGCGAGGTTGGCAGCGTCACCGCCGCGGTACACGTTCCCGCTCGCGCAGTTGTCGGCGTCGAGGGCGCGCAGGAACGGCCGGCGGGTGGGGTCGTCCTTCCGCTGGCACCAGGTGTCGTGGTACTTCTCCCAGAACGCCTGCTTGAAGCCGCGACCGCCGACCCGGCCGGCGACCTCGCCGGGGATGTCGATGTCGGTGCGCGAGCCGAGGCCGAACGCCTGCGCGGTCTTCTCGATCGCGTCGCGGTGGACGCCGGACGTGCGGCTGCCCCCGTCGTCCTGCCACATGCGGTAGGCGAGCTGGTAGAAGACGGTGTTGCACGACACCTCGAGGGCACGCGCCACCGAGATGGGGCCGAACGACTGCGACTCGTGGTTCGAGAAGGTCTTGTTGCCGATCTTGATGTCGCTGCTGCAGTTGTACGGACCGTTGAGCGACAACCCACTCCGGGCGGCAGCGGCGGTCGAGACCACCTTGAACGTCGAGGCGGGCGGGAAGAGGCCCTGCGTCGTGCGCGCGATCAGCGGGTAGCCGCTCTTCGTGCTGGTGAGCGCCTCGTACTCCTTCTTGCCGATGCCGCCCACCCACACCGACGGGTCGTACGTGGGATAGCTCGCCATGGCCAGGATCTGGCCGTTCGTGGTGTCCACCACGACGCCGGAGGCGGACTCGCCGCTCTTGCCCTGCTTGTGCGCGCGGTCGATGGACACGACGAGCTGCTGCTCGAGCACCGACTGCAGCCGTGCGTCCAGGCTCGTCACGAGGTACGACCCCGGCGTCGAGGGCGTATCGCCCACGGTGCCGCTCACGGTCCCGGACTTGTCGATCGCGAGCTGCTCAACCCCGGGCTTCCCGCGCAGCGCCTCGTCGTACTGCGACTCGAGCCCGGACCGCCCGATCAGGTCGGTGCGTCGCAGCTCGGTCTGGCCGTCGCCCACCGTGCTCTTGGAGGCGGCCAGCTCGCCGTCGTTGACCGGGCCGAGGTAGCCGAGCATGTGGGCCGCGTTCGCGCCGTAGGGGCGCGGATACTGGCGCACCGCCTCGAGCTCGGCCTGCACGCCGGGGTACTGGGAGCGCTTCTCCATGATCTGCAGCGCGAGGTCGGTGGTGATGTCCTTGGCCACCGGGATCGGCTGATAGGGCGAGCCGTTCCAGCACGCGGGCGGCTTCTTGGCCCCCTTCGTGCCGCACAGCTGCAGCTTGTCCCAGAGCGCCTCGTAGGTGAGGCCCAGCGCCTTTGCCAGCCGTGGCAGCACCGCGGTGCCGGCCTTCGTGGGCACGGTGCCCTGGTCGTCCTTCGGGTCGGGGCGCACCATCGTGCCGCGCTGCACGGAGACCACCAGCGAGGTGCGGTTGGCGACGAGGGGACGGCCGAGCTGGTCGACGATGAGCCCGCGCACCGCCGGGGTGATGATCTCGCGCACCCGGTTGTCCTGGGCCGCCTGGCGGTAGCTGTCGCCCGAGACCACCTGCAGGTAGAACAGCCGGGCCCCGAGGGTCAGCAGCAGGCTCACCACGAGCACCTGGAGGACGACCAGGCGAAGGGTTGAGCGCTCGCTCACGGTGGAGGCTCCGCGGGGGCTGGGGGCAGGGGGACGAATCCGGCCAGGAGGCATCGGCCGGACCGGGGTGGTACGACGAGGGTACGACGGCCGGACGGGTGGCAGGGGTTCCCCCGCACGGCCGGTACCGGAGTGAGGAGCGTCACCGCAGCCGGGGCGCGGTGGGCGCCTCGCTGCCGAGCCGGGAGTCCACCGCGCGTACCAAGGGCACCACGAAGACCGCCAGGAAGCCCGCGTAGGCCGCCTCGGTGACCAGCAGCACGGGGATCTCGGAGGCCACGACCCTCGGATCGCCGAGCAGGCCGGCCAGGACGACCCGGCCGAACACGACCAGCACCGCGGTGAGAGCCACCACGCCCACGGAGAGCCACACCGACCTCTCGGCGCCGCCGAGAGCCAGCAGGCCGACCCCGTACCCGGCCAGGGCCAGCAGGAAGGCCCAGGTGCCGAGCGGGGCGTCGGCCGGGGGCGCCAGGTCGAGCAGCAGGCCAGCGGCGAAGCCGGTACCGGCCCCCACCGCCGGCCCGCGCACGAGCGCCACCGCTGCCACGCACACGAGCACGAGGTCAGGCGTCGCCCCGGGCAGGCCGAGCCGCGAGAGCAG
Source organism: uncultured Actinomycetes bacterium (assembly GCA_963778785.1). Lineage (GTDB taxonomy): Bacteria > Actinomycetota > Actinomycetes > S36-B12 > CAIYMF01 > CAVZVV01. The sequence continues at coordinate 11,180 of CAVZVV010000025.1, read as the reverse complement.
CGTCAGCTCGAGCATGGCCGCGGTGAGCACGAGGACAGCCGCGAACAGGGTGCGCCGGACGTTCACGGCGAGCCCGTGGGGGAGGCGCCGTCCTGGGGCGACCGCGAAGCGCTCGGTGCGCCCGACCCCGACGGTGCTGCCGTGGTCCCGGGCGAAGGGCTGCCGGAGGCACCGGCGGACGGCGTGCCCGACGCTGAGGCCGACGCCTTGGGCTTGGGGGGCAGCACCGAGTCGCGCGGGTTCGTGCGCGGCGCCACGATCACGACCCCGACGAGGTCGAGGCTGGTGAAGTCGACGTACGGGCGCACGCTCGCGAGGCGAGTGGTCTGGCCCGGGGTGCCCTTCACCGACACCACCTCCCCGATGGGCACGCCGGGTACGTACGGCTTGCCGCCCTTGGACCCGAACGTCACGAGCCGGTCGCCGGTCTTCATCGGCGCGAACGCGTCGAGCAGCTGGAACTGCAGCGTGTTCTTCTGGCCCGTGCCGAACAGAAACCCGATCTGGCCGCTGCCCTCGATCCGCGCGCCCACGGAGGTGGTCGGGTCGATCAGGAGCGCGACGGTGGACGTCGTGGGTGACACCGACACGACGCGGCCGACGAGACCGGCGCCGACGATCACGGTCATGTCCGGCGTGAGCTTGTCCTTGGTGCCGGCGTCGATCGTCACCGTCCAGGCCAGGCCCTGCGCCGGCCCCACGGCGATCACCCGCGCCGCGACGATCCGGTACTGCCCGGCCCCCGCGGTGCGCAGCAGCGCGTCGAGCTCGGCGAGCCGGCGCCGGGCGTCGGCGCCCGCGCCGCTGGCGCGAAGCTGTTGGATCTCGGCCTCGAGATCGGCGATGCGGGCGTCCTTGTCAGACCCCGAGCGCAACGAGTCCAGCCCGTTGCGGATGGGCGACGTCACGGTCGAGAACGCGTTCTCGACCGGCCCGAGCACGGAGTCGCCCAACGAGCTGAGCCCGGCAAGCGGCCCGCCAGAAGCTCCCCGCACGTTGAGGGCGACCAGCGAGAGCGACAGGACGAGCAGGACCGCGAGCACGACCCGCGTGCGTCTGCTGTCGCGCATGATCCCTCAGCCTGCTCGTCCCGTGGGCCGACGCGCCCCGTCCCGCGAAGGGTAGGGGCCCGGCGGCGTCGTCAGTGGCGCGGCTCGGAGATCAGCACCTGCTGGAGCGCCTCGAACTCCTCGACGCACTTGCCCGAGCCCAGGGCGACGCAGTCCAGCGGGGCATCGGCGATCACGATCGGCATCCCGGTCTCGTGGCGCAGGCGCTCATCGAGCCCCTTGAGCATGGCACCGCCGCCGGTGAGCACGATGCCGCGGTCCATGATGTCGCCGGAGAGCTCGGGAGGGGTGCGGTCGAGGGTGGTCTTCACCGCATCGACGACGGCGTTCACCGGCTCGTCGATGGCGCGGCGGATCTCCTCGGCGGTGACGACGACGGTGCGGGGAAGGCCCGTGACGAGGTCGCGGCCGCGGATCTCCGCGTGCGGCTCGTCCGGCGTCGGGAAGGCCGAGCCGATCGCCATCTTGATCTCCTCGGCGGTGCGCTCGCCGAGCATCAGCGAGTACTCCTTCTTCACGTAGTTGATGATCGAGCTGTCGAGCTCGTCACCGCCCACGCGGATGGAGATGCTCGTGACGATGCCCCCGAGGGAGATCACCGCCACCTCGGTGGTGCCACCGCCGATGTCGACCACCATGTTGCCGGTGGGCTCGTGGACCGGCAGCCCGGCACCGATGGCCGCGGCCATCGGCTCCTCGATGATGTAGACCTTGCGGGCTCCGGCGGCGTAGCCGGCGTCCTTGACCGCGCGCTGCTCGACGCCCGTGATGCCCGACGGGACGCAGACGACGAGGCGCGGCTTGGCCAGGTGACGACGCTTGTGCACCTTCTGGATGAAGTAGCGCAGCATCCGCTCGGTGGTGTCGAAGTCGGCGATGACGCCGTCCTTGAGCGGGCGGATCGCGACGATGTTGCCGGGCGTGCGGCCGATCATCTTCTTGGCCTCTGAGCCCACGGCGAGGATGCCGCCAGTGTCGCGGTTGATGGCCACCACGGACGGCTCGTTCAGCACGATGCCGCGGCCGCGGACGTAGACGAGGGTGTTGGCGGTGCCCAGGTCGACGGCCATGTCACGGCCGATGAACGACATGTTGTTGCCCATGGAGCAAGGACCTTCCGGAAGACGACGGTGCGCATGCAGCGGTGCCACCATGGTAACGGCACCCCGGAGTACCCCCGACCCCCCAACGTCCCCGCGTCACTGCCGCCTTGGTCGTCACCCGGCGCCGGAAACGACCATCAGGGCAGTGACGCGGCGGGAAAGGGGGGTGTCCGATAGCCGGGGTCAGGGCGCGAGGCGGGGGAAGAAGAGGGCGATCTCACGGGCGGCCGACTCCGGGGAGTCCGAGCCGTGGGAGACATTCTCGGACATCACGGTCGCCAGGTCGCCCCGGATCGTCCCCGGCGCGGCCTTGGCGGGGTCGGTGGCTCCCATCATGGTGCGCCAGGACGCGATGGCTTCCCGGCCCTCGATGACGGCCGCCACGAGGGGGCCGGACGTGATGAAGTCCACGAGCTCGACGAAGAAGGGCTTCTCGCGGTGCTCGCCGTAGTGCTCCTCCGCCACCCCGCGGGGCAGGGTGCGCAGCTCGATCGCGACGAGCGTGAAGCCCTTGCGCTCGATGCGCGAGAGCACCTCGCCGACGAGGCCGCGTGCCACGCCGTCGGGCTTGACGAGGACGAGGGTGCGTTCGGTCACGAATATTCCTTCGGTGGGGCGTGCAGGGGGACAGGCAGCAGCGTATCGGGGGCTCGCGGGGCGTCGGGGGCGGCCGGGGTCGGCGTGCGATCGGGGCTGACCGGCGGCGCGGATCGATCACACCTGTGGATCGGTCTCGGCGGAGGCACCCGAAGCCCGTTCGTTGCCCGGCACGGCGGCCGCGGCGCGACGCTCGTCGAGCGCGTCCGCCTTGGCGCCGTAGTGGATGGCCGCCCACCAGAGCAGCGCGAACATCACCCCGAGGATGGCCATCGCGGGCACGACCAGGGCGCTGGCAAGCACGAGCACCTGCACCGCGGTACCGGCCCACAGGCCGCCGGGGCGGCGCACGAGGCCGATCGCGGCGAGGCAGAGCAGGACGAGCAGCAGCCCGCCCCACACGGCCACCGGGCGGCCTGCCAGCGGGCCGAGGCGCACGGCCACTGGGATGCCCAGCGCCACGACGATCGCCTCGAACGCGAGCACCGACGTGGTGAGCACCTTCACGGCCTGCTCCCGGGGGCGCCCAGGATGCTCCGTGCCTCGGCCACCGTCACTACCGACCCGGTCACGAGGACGCCGGTGCCGCCGTGACCGTACGAGTCCGCCTCGTCCGCCAGCCGCATCGCGGTGTCGAGCGCGGCGCGGACGTCGGGCTCCTCGTGCACGCGCTCCTCACCGAGGATCGGCTCGGCCACCGCTCGGAGCTCGTCCTCGGGCATCGCGCGCGGGGAACGCGAGCGCGTGACCACCACCTCGTCGACGGCCTGGTCGAGCGCCGTGAGGATGCCGGCGGCGTCCTTGTCGCCGAGGACGCCGACGACGGCGACGAGGTGCGAGAAGCCGAACGACTCATCGAGGGCGGTGGCCAGGGCCGCTGCGCCGTGCGGGTTGTGCGCGGCGTCGACGAGCACGGTGGGCGAGCGCCGCACCACCTCGAGCCGACCCGGCACGCGGACGGCAGCGATGCCCTCGGCGACCACCTCGGGGTCCAGGTCGGTACCCCCGAGCAACGCCTCGACGGCGGCGAGCGCGGCGGCGGCGTTGTGCGCCTGGTGCTCTCCGTGCAGCGGCAGCAGCAGTCCCTCGTAGATGCGTGACTGCGAGCGCAGGTCGACGAGCTGGCCGCCCACGGCCACGTCGCGGCGGACCAGACCGAACTCGATGCCCTCGCGCAGCACGGGCACCTCCTCCCCGGCGCAGCGCGCGAGCAGGACGGACGCCGCATCCGCCGGCTGCTCTGCCAGTACCGCGACGGCGCCCGGCTTGACGATGCCGGCCTTCTCCCGCGCGATGTCGGCCACGGTGGGACCGAGGTAGTCGGTGTGGTCCAGGCCGATCGGGGTCACCACGGCCACCGCGCCGTCGGCGACGTTCGTGGCGTCCCACGTACCCCCCATGCCGACCTCGACCACAGCGACATCGACCGGGGCGTCGGCGAACACGGCGTAGGCGAGGCCCGTGATGACCTCGAAGAACGACATCCGAGGGCCGCCCCTGGCCACGCTCTCGGCATCGACCAGCTCGAGGTACGGGGCGATCTCGTCGTACGCACCCAGGAAGCGCTCCACGTCGACCGGCTCGCCGTCGAGCACGATGCGCTCGCGCACCGAGTGCAGGTGCGGACTCGTGAGCAGCCCGGTGCGAAGCCCCGCCGAACGCAAGAGCGACTCGGCGATGCGGGCCGTCGAGGACTTGCCGTTGGTGCCCGTGATGTGGACGACGGGATAGGCGCGCTGCGGGTCGCCGAGCAGCTCGACGAGCCGAGCGATGCGGTCCAGCGACGGCTCGATGTGGCTCTCGGGCCAGCGGGACGTGAGCTCGGCCTCCACCTCGCGCAGGCGCAGGGCCTCGGGGTGCGCGCCGCGCGTACCGGGCGACGGGGCGGAAGGGGAGGGTCGGTCAGCCGGCACGGCCGCGAGCCTACCCGTGGCACGGAGCCGAAACGCCGTCCGGCCGCGTCGCTCGGCCCCCATAAGATGAGGCCCCATGGACGCCACCTCCCCCGCTGCCCCGCGGCTTCCCGAGAAGCCCTCGATCGACGGCATCGAGCATCGGTGGTCGCAGGCGTGGCAGGAGCGGGGCACCTACCGCTTCGACCGGAGTGCCGAGCGCGCAGGCGTCTTCTCGATCGACACCCCGCCGCCGACGGTGTCCGGGTCGCTGCACGTGGGCCACGTCTTCTCGTACACGCACACCGACCTCGTGGCCAGGTACCGCCGCATGCGCGGGCTCGAGGTCTTCTACCCGATCGGCTGGGACGACAACGGGCTGCCCACCGAACGGCGGGTGCAGAACTACTACGGCGTGCGGTGCGACCCGTCGCTGCCCTACGACCCGGCTTTCGCGCCGCCGGCCGAACCCGATCCCAAGCGCCAGGTGCCGATCTCCCGCGGAAACTTCATCGAGCTGTGCGAGCGGCTGACGGTCGAGGACGAGCAGGCCTTCGAGGAGCTCTTCCGCACCCTCGGGCTGTCGATCGACTGGCAGCACATGTATCAGACCATCGACAGCACGGCCCGCACGGTCTCGCAGCGCGCCTTCCTGCGGAACCTGGCCCGCGGCGAGGCATACCAGGCCGAGGCGCCCACTCTCTGGGACGTCACCTTCCGCACCGCCGTGGCGCAGGCCGAGCTCGAAGACCGCGAGCGCCCCGGCAACTACCACCGAGTGCGCTTCCACCGACCCGACGGCCAGGCCGTGTTCATCGAGACCACGCGGCCCGAGCTCCTCGCCGCCTGCGTGGCGCTCGTGGCCCACCCGGACGACGAGCGGTACCAGCCGCTGTTCGGCACCACGGTCGCGACGCCCGTGTTCGGGGTCGAGGTGCCCGTGGTCGCCCACCACCTCGCCGACCCCGAGAAGGGGTCGGGCATCGCGATGATCTGCACCTTCGGCGACACCACCGACGTCACCTGGTGGCGCGAGCTGTCGCTGCCCACCCGCCCGGTGATCGGCTGGGACGGAAGGCTGCTACCCGACACGCCCGCGTGGATCGCAACCGAGGAGGGGCGCGCGGCGTACGCGGCGATCGCCGGCGCCACGGCGCACACGGCCAAGGAGAAGATGGCCGAGATCCTGCGGGCGTCCGGCGACCTCGTCGGCGACCTGCGGCCCACCATCGCGCAGGTGAAGTACTTCGAGAAGGGCGACAAGCCGCTCGAGATCGTCACCACGCGCCAGTGGTACCTGCGCAACGGCGGACGAGACCTCGCGCTGCGCGAGGAGCTCCTTGCCCGGGGCCGCGAGCTGAGCTGGCACCCCGACCACATGAAGGTGCGCTATCAGCACTGGGTCGAGGGCCTCAACGGCGACTGGCTCGTGTCGCGGCAGCGGTTCTTCGGCGTGCCGATCCCGCTGTGGTACCGCATCGACGAGCACGGCCAGCCCGACTACGACCACCCGCTCCTGCCGTCCGACGACACGCTGCCCGTCGACCCGTCGTCGAGCTGCCCGCCCGGCTTCGCCGAGGACCAGCGCGGCGAGCCCGGCGGCTTCCTGGGCGACCCCGACGTGATGGACACCTGGGCCACCTCTTCGCTCACCCCGCAGATCGCCGGCGGCTGGGAGAGCGACCCCGACCTGTGGTCGCGCGTGTTCCCGTACGACCTGCGTCCGCAGGGCCACGAGATCATCCGCACCTGGCTGTTCTCGACCGTGGTGCGCGCGCACCTCGAGGAGAAGGCGCTGCCGTGGAGCGACACCGCGATCAGCGGCTGGATCCTCGACCCCGACCGCAAGAAGATGTCCAAGTCCAAGGGCAACGTGGTCACCCCGCTGGACCTCCTCGCCGAGCACGGTTCTGACGCCGTGCGCTACTGGGCGGCCTCTGGCCGGCCGGGCACCGACACGGCGTTCGACGTCGGCCAGATGAAGATCGGCCGGCGCCTCGCGATCAAGATCCTCAACGCGAGCAAGTTCGGGACTCTCGCTCGGCGCCGTTCCCGACCCCGCACCCGCCGACATCACCGAGCCGCTCGACCGGGCCGTGCTGGCCCGGCTCGCCGACGTCGTCGGCGAGACCACTCGTGCCTACGACGACTACCACTACACCCGTGCACTCGAGGTGGCCGAGACGTTCTTCTGGTCGTTCACGGACGACTACCTCGAGCTGGTGAAGGACCGCATGTATGGCACCCGCGGCCATGCCGCGCAGGCCTCGGCCCGAGCCACCGTGGGTGTGGCTCTGCACGTGCTGCTGCGTCTGTTCGCGCCGACGCTGCCCTTCGTCACCGAAGAGGTGTGGTCGTGGTGGCAGGACGGGTCGGTGCACCGGGCGGCATGGCCGGGCGCCGACGACGTGCGGGCGCTGGCCGGCGACGGCGACGTGCGGGTGCTCGACGACGTCGCCGCCGTGCTGTCGGCGGTGCGGAAGGTGAAGTCCGAGGCGAAGGTGTCGATGACCACCCCCGTGCCCGTGGCCGCCGTGAGCGGTCCGGCCGAGGCCGTGGACCGGGTGCGGCTCGGGTCGGGCGACCTCGCCGCGGCGGGGCGCATCGGCGACCTGCGGCTGACCGCGTCGGACGGTGCCGAGGGCCTCGAGGTCGACGCGGCGGTCTGACCAAGGAAGGCACGGACGGGGTCAGGCAGGAGCCCCACCAGGGAGCTCGGTGTCCCATGGCTGCCCCCTCTGACCTCAGATCCGGCCAATTCCGTTCACCCGAGCGGCTCAAGGTCCCCCCGGTAGGCGGCCGAGGACTCTCCTGAGACCCAGGTGCCGAATGGCGCCAGACCGCAGGAGGGCCGCCGTGGCATTCGGTCGCACGAGCAAGGGTGGGGTGGGCGTGGGCGCCCCCGGCGCGGTAGACCTCGACGCGAGCATTTTGTCGATCCTCCCGGGCGAGGAGCTGCCCGCCTGGGCCACCGCCGAGTTGCACGCCCTCAACGGCGTGCCCACCCGGGCCGCGACGCCCGCGTGGAACCCGGGGCCGATGCCCACGGCCCCTGTCGCCCCGGCCCCCGCGACTGCCGCACGTGCCGCCGCAATCGCCGTACCCGCCGCAACTCCCGTCTACGTGCCTCCCGCCCCCGCGCCTGAGCCCCCGCCCCCGGTCCCGATGCCCGCGTACTTGCAGCCGGCGCCGGCCTACGCCCCCCCGGTGCCAGACCCGCTCGCGCCGGCGCCGGCGTACCCGCCGGCCGCGGCGCCGGCACCGGCAGCCGTGCTCGCCGCCCCTGCCTACGCCACCGCCCGCGCCCGACCTGCCCGCCCCAGCCCTCGCCTACCCGCCGCCCGCCACGGCCCCGGCACCGGCTGCCGTGCTCGCCGCCCCTGCCTGGGCCCCGCCCGCACCGGACCTGCCCGCCCCAGCCCTCGCCTACCAGCCGCCCGCCACGGCCCTGGCGCCAGCAGCCGTGCTCGCCGCCCCTGCCTACGCACCGCCCGCACCCAGCTACCCGCCGCCGGTCCCGGCGTACCAGCCGCCCGTCACTCAGTACGCCCCGGTGCTGGCCGTGCCGACGGCCGCAGTGGCGTCCCCGACCCAGGTGCCCGCCCCGGAGCCGGCCCCCGCGGCGCTGTGGACCGGGACGGACCCGCTCGCCTGGGCTTCGGACCCGCAGGCGTTCGTACCCGAGCACGCGGAGCAGCCGCCCGCCGGGCCGCCGGAGGCGCCCATCGCCACCGCGCGGTCGCGCCGCCCGCTGCGGCTCGCCCTGCTGGCGGTGGCGCTCGCCGCCGTGGGCGCACTTGTCTACTTCGTCGGCCTGCCGATGCTGAACGGGTCGGACGACGAGGCAGCCACCCCGACCGGACCCCACGCCACGCTCGTGCGCCCGGGCGCCCTCGCCGGGCTGCCCCTCGTGGCCGAAGCCGCCTCCGCGCCAGCCGTGCGGGCCGCAACCGGGGCTCCCGTGCGGAACAACCCGATGCTGGTCGCCGCCGGCTACGGCAGGGGCGGCAAGGTGCAGCTGGCCGTGTCGTCGACCGTGACGAACTCACCCGAGAACCCGGTGGCCGGGATCACCACCCGGTTCGACGCCTTCCGAGACCGCACCAAGGCCGCCCTGGGCAAGCCGGTGACCGTGTCGGTGCCGCGGACCACCATGCAGTGCGCCACCACGGCGGCCGCCAAGACGCTCGCGGCCGGATCGCTGTGCGTGTGGGTCGACCCGATGACGGCCGGCCAGGTGTGGCTCGTCGGCGCCACCCCCGCGAACGCCGCGGTCGTGGCCGAACGAGCACGCAGCTCGGTCGTACGCACCTCGTAGAGCGCCACCGACCGGCTCGATCAGCGGAGAACCGGGCTGGGCTAGGCCGACTTCTCGCGGCGTTCGCGGCGCGCGGGGGCGCTCGGACGCAGCTGGTACTCGGGCGTGACCCGCTCGACGACGACCTCGCGGGTGATGATCACGCGCTCGACGTCGTCGCGGCTGGGGACGTCGTACATCACGCCCAGGAGCACCTCTTCGAGGATGGCCCGCAGCCCGCGCGCCCCGGTGCCGCGCAGCAGCGCCTTGTCTGCGACGGCCTCGAGCGCGTCGTCTTCGAGCTCGAGCTCGACGCCGTCGAGCTCGAACAGCCGCTGATACTGGCGCACCAAGGCGTTGCGCGGCTCGGTGAGCACGCGGATGAGCGCCTCGCGGTCGAGCGAGCACACCGAGGTCATGACCGGCAAGCGGCCGATGAACTCGGGGATCATGCCGAACTTGAGCAGGTCTTCGGGCATGACGAGCGAGAAGACGTCGTCGGGGTTGGTGTTGCTGCCCCCGTGGTGCGGGTCGCTCGCCTCGGGCACGAAGCCGATCGACTTGCGGCCCACGCGCTCCTCGATGACGCGGTCGAGCCCGGCGAAGGCGCCGCCCACGATGAACAGCACGTTCGTGGTGTCGATCTGGATGAACTCCTGGTGCGGGTGCTTGCGCCCGCCCTGCGGCGGCACCGAGGCGGTGGTGCCCTCGAGGATCTTCAGCAGAGCCTGCTGCACGCCCTCGCCGGAGACGTCGCGCGTGATCGACGGGTTCTCGCTCTTACGGGCGACCTTGTCGATCTCGTCGATGTAGATGATGCCGGTCTCGGCCTTCTTGACGTCGTAGTCTGCGGCCTGGATCAGCTTGAGCAGGATGTTCTCGACGTCCTCGCCGACGTAGCCGGCCTCGGTGAGCGCGGTGGCATCGGCGATGGCGAACGGCACGTTGAGCATCCGCGCGAGGGTCTGTGCCAGCAGCGTCTTGCCCGAGCCGGTGGGACCGAGCAGCAAGATGTTCGACTTGGCGAGCTCGACCGCCTCGTCGCGGCTGCGCTCGGTGCTACCGGCCTGGACCCGCTTGTAGTGGTTGTACACCGCGACCGACAGCGACTTCTTGGCGGCGTCCTGGCCGATGACGTAGTGGTCGAGGAAGTCGTAGATCTCGCGGGGCTTGGGTAGTTCGGTGAACTGGAGGTCGGAGGACTCGCTGAGCTCTTCCTCGATGATCTCGTTGCACAGATCGATGCACTCGTCGCAGATGTACACGCCGGGGCCTGCGATGAGCTTCTTGACCTGCTTCTGGCTCTTCCCGCAGAAAGAACACTTGAGCAGGTCGCCACCATCGCCGATGCGCGCCACTGCACCCTCCGGACCTCGGCGGACGCCACAGCGGCTCCCGCAGCCTCGACGGTACCCCGAGCCTGCTCGGGATTCCCGGCTTATCGCCCCGGTGCGTCGGGGTTCAGCCCACAGCGGACAGGGCCCCCGTGGGGGCCCTGCCGGTCGTGCTCACTGGCGGCGCCCCACGGGGCACCTGGCGTGCCGCCGGCCCGCTCGGGGGCGCGGAGCCCCTAGACGGCGGTGCCCTTGCGGGAGGAGATGACCTGGTCGACGATTCCGTACGCCTTGGCCTGCTCAGCGGTGAGAATCTTGTCGCGCTCGATGTCCTTCTCGATCTCCGCAGGCGTCTTGCCGGTGTGAGCGGCGATGATGCCCTCCATCTCGGTGCGCATGCGCAGGATCTCGTTGGCCTGGATCTCCACGTCGGAGGCCTGGCCGCCGCCCTCGGTGTAGGGCTGGTGGATGAGGATGCGCGCGTGCGGGAGGGCGTAGCGCTTGCCCGGCGTGCCGGCGGCCAGGAGCACGGCGGCCGCCGAGGCCGCCTGCCCCAGGCACACCGTGTGGACGTCGGGCTTGACGAACTGCATGGTGTCGTAGATGGCGGTCATGGCCGTGTACGAGCCACCGGGCGAGTTGATGTAGATCGAGATGTCGCGGTCCGGGTCCATCGACTCCAGGCACAGCAGCTGCGCCATGACGTCGTCGGCCGAGGCGTCGTCGATCTGCACGCCGAGGAAGATGATGCGCTCCTCGAACAGCTTGGTGTAGGGGTTGTGGATGCGCTCGCCGTTGGCGCTGCGCTCGCGGAACTCCGGCAAGATGTAGCGCGCGGAGGGGACCGCGGGGCTGCGACTCGTGCGGCTCTCGGGGGTCCAGATGCT
>CAVZVV010000024.1:0-6414 GCA_963778785.1 uncultured Actinomycetes bacterium | reverse complement strand
CGCCTTCGGCTGAACCTCGTCGATGAGCGCGCGCGTGCCGCGCACATGCTCGAACACGAGGCTGGTCTCGGTGTGCCCCACGGCGGGATGCCCGGTGAGGTGGTCGAGCACGAAGTCGCGCAGCGCCTCGGAGTCGGCGACGGCGACGTGCAGCAGGTAGTCCTCGCTGCCCGAGACATGGAACATCGAGACGACGCCGGGCAGGGCCGGTGCCGTGCGCCGGAAGAGCTCCACCTGGTCACGGACGTGGGCGCGCAGCCGGACGGCGATCATCGCCTGCAGGGCGCGGCCCACCGAGGCGAGGTCGACGTCGGCATGGACGCCGCGCAGGACGCCTCGATCGCGAAGAGCCCGCACCCGTGCCAGGCACGTGGAGGCGGCGATTCCGGCGCGCTCGGCCAGTGCGTTGTTGGGCATGCGGCCGTCCTCGGCGAGGGCGGTGAGCAACGCCCGATCGACGTCGTCCAGATGCAGCACACCCTTGTGAGTCCGAAGGTCGTTCGGCACACGGTCTCCTCGGCTGCGGAGAATCGAATATTCGTCCAATATGCAGTGAGCAGCAGAATCTACTGCGACATCATAGCGGCCGATGACTGACATGTTCGATCCTTGGCGAGAGAAGCCATGCCTGGGCGTCATGACCCAGAGGAGGGTCACCATGAGCAGAGAGGCCGCGTTCGCGACGCGCGCCGTCCACGCCGGACGGCAGGGCCTGACCGAGGCGGGAGTGCATGTCCCGCCCATCGACCTGTCCACGACGAACCCGCTCGCCGACGTGGCCTCCGCCGGGGCGGCGTACGACGTGATGGCCTCCGGCGGAATGCCCGGCGAGGGCGTCAACCACGTCTATGCCCGCCTGTGGAACCCGACCGTTGCTCGGTTCGAGCAGGCGCTCGCCGACCTCGAGGGCGTGCCGCAGGCCGTGGCCTTCGGGTCCGGCATGGCGGCACTGAGCGCCGTCCTCCTGGCCCTCGGCGAGGAGCGCAGGCGGCACGTGGTCGCCGTCCGGCCCCTGTACGGGGGCAGCGACCACCTGCTCGCGACCGGTCTGCTCGGCACCGAGGTCACCTTCGCCAGGGTGGACGACGTCGCCGCCGCCCTGCGCCCGGACACCGGCCTGGTGCTGCTCGAGACCCCGGCGAACCCCACGCTCGACCTGGTGGACATCGCGGCGGTGGCCGCCGTCGCCGGGCCGGTGCCGGTGATGGTCGACAACACCTTCGCCACACCCGTGCTGCAGCGCCCGGCCGAGCACGGCGCCACCCTCGTGCTGCACTCGGCGACGAAGTTCCTCGGGGGCCACGGTGACGTGATGGGTGGCGTCGTCGCGACCGGCGGCTCGGACGCCGAGCAGTGGGCTGCCCGCATCCGCCGGGTCCGGGCGATCACGGGTGGGGTGCTGCACCCACTGGCGGCCTACCTGCTTCACCGAGGCCTGCAGACGCTACCCGTGCGGGTGCAGGCGCAGTCCGGCTCCGCGCACAAGGTGGCTCTCGGGCTGGCCGACCACCCGATGGTCGACCGCGTCTACTACCCAGGCCTGGCCGAGTGCGACCCGACCGCTCTGGTGGGTCGGCAGATGTCGGGCCCGGGTGCCGTGCTGTCGTTCGCCGTTCGCCCCGCCCGAGGGGTCGACGCGTTCGCCACCGCCTGTGCCGTCGTGGGCTCCGTGCGCCTGGTCACCCACGCCGTGAGTCTCGGCGGCGTCGACTCCTTGATCCAGCACCCGGCGTCCCTGACCCATCGGCCCGTGGCCGGCGACGCCAAGCCGCATGCCGACGTCCTGCGCCTGTCCGTGGGTCTCGAGGACGCCGACGAGGTGCTCGCCGACCTCGCCCAGGCACTCGACATCGCCGGTTCGCACTGACAGGGTTCGCACTGCGGCGCTGCGTGCGGGTCAGCCTTGCCGGGGTCTGGTGCGCGCAGACCTGGCCCCTCTGACTCGGCTGCGTTCCCTGGCTGCGGCTCGGCTCGCCTCGGTCACGTCGCGAGCGTTCGCCAGGTAGTCCGGGTAGCGGGCCACCGCCTCGCTGACGTACGCGCCGACGGCCGTGGCGTCGACCGTCGCGCCGTGCGCGAAGTCCCACGTCATCAACGTCGAGGTTCCGGCGCGCAGCACCGCCAGCGGGTCCTCCAGCATGACCCCGTACAGGAACCGCAGGCAGACCCCGCCCGTCGTCGCGTTGATCGCGCACACCCAGTGGCGCCAGTCGGCCTGCACGGCGTACATGAGGATGCGGTACTTGACCGCGACGTCGAAGTGCGGGTGAGCCATCTGGATCGCCGAGTCGAGTGCCGTGAGCGTCGGTGCCGCAGCCGTATCGACGCCGGCCAGGTAGCTGTCGAGTGCGGGCGTGGTCACGGGCGGCCCCTCGATGTCGACGCGGGATTTCGCGCGCATGAGTCTCGCGCCACGGGGGTCAGCGGCACGAGGTCAGCGGCACGAGGGTCAGGGGCACGCGGGTCAGACGGAGGTCGGGCCGGCGCCGGCCAGGTCGAGCCGCTCGGCGTCCTCGGGAGCCAGACCGCCGATGACACGCAGGTACACCGCGCGCCCGGTCGGCGAGAGCAGCCCGTCATGGATCGGGAACCACGCCCGCGGCGCAGCGGCGCGCAGGAAGTCGGCCGTCTCCTTCGCCGCCGCCCACGGCGCGTTGACGGGCAGCGCGAGCACGAGCGGTCCGGGCACGGCGTCTCGTCCGGGAACGGTGTCGATGGCGTCGCCCGGGTGGAACAGTGTCGGCCCCTCCGCCTCACGAAGGACCAGCCCGACGTTGCCGATCCGCGTGAGGTCGGCGTGGATGACCGCGTGCAGCCCGCCCACGGCCGTCACGCTGAGATCGGCGAACTCGCACGTGTCGCCCGGGTGCAGCGGGCCGGCGGGCAGCCCGGCCCGCGTGAGCTCGGCCGCGACCTCCGGCTCGGTGAGCAGCCGGGCCCCGTCGTTGGCCTCGAGGAGCTGCGGCAGGCGCTCGACGTCGACATGGTCGACATGGGCGTGGGTGACGAGGACGCCGTCCAGCCCGGTCAGCTCCTCGAAGCCGCGGGTGAAGGTGCCCGGGTCGATCAGGACGCGGGCGGAGGAGGTCTCGACGAGCAGGCACGAGTGGCCGATGTGGGTGACGCGCATGCGCTCAGCCAAGCACGCCGCCTGCGTGGGGGCGAGCACTAGGTAGGCTCGAACGACCGTGCGGGGACACCGCCCGTGCCGACCGCCAGGAGCCGCACCGATGGGACGCATCGTCGTCGACGTCATGCCCAAGCCGGAGATCCTCGACCCTCAGGGCAAGGCCGTCGCGGGTGCTCTGGCCCGGCTCGGCTTCGATGAGTTCACCGGCGCGAGGCAGGGCAAGCGGTTCGAGCTCGAGGTGGACGGCGATGTGACGGACGACGTGCTGCGCCGCGCGCGTGACGCAGCCCAGACACTGCTGTCCAACCCCGTGATCGAGGACGTCGTGCGCGTGGTCGCCGCCGGCTGAGCCCTCAGCCGTCGCGCCTACGTCGGCGCGCGAGCCGCCGTGGTCGAGCAGGACGGGCGCTGAGTAGGCTGGCCGCACCAGCCGGGCGAGATCACGAGCGAGGACGCGAACGAGGGTGGGCGGGTCGTGAGGATCGGCGTGGTCACGTTCCCCGGCAGCCTGGACGACCGCGACGCCGCCCGGGCAGTCGTGCGGGCGGGTGGCCACGCGGTGCCCCTCTGGCACGCGGACGAGAGCCTCCACGGCGTCGACGCGGTCGTGCTGCCCGGTGGCTTCTCCTACGGCGACTACCTGCGCTGCGGGGCGATCGCGCGGTTCGCCCCCGTGATGCGCGAGATCGTCCGCCTCGCCGGTGCACCGGACGCGCGCGCACCCGGACTGCCGGTGCTCGGCATCTGCAACGGCTTCCAGGTGCTCTGCGAGTCCCACCTGCTGCCGGGCGCGCTGGTCCGCAACGACAACCGCCGCTTCGTCTGTCGTGACCAGCGGCTGCGCGTGGAGTCGACGTCCACCGTCTGGACCCACCAGTACGCGGACGGGGAGGAGGTCGTCGTCCCACTGAAGAACGGCGAGGGCGGTTTCATCGCCGACGACGCGACGCTGGACCGGCTGGAGGGCGAGGGGCGCGTCGTCGTCCGCTACCTCGGAGGCAACCCGAACGGTTCCTACCGCGACATCGCGGGGATCCGCAACGCCAGCGGGACGGTGGTCGGACTCATGCCGCACCCCGAGCACGCGACCGAACCCCTCTTCGGCCCGGAGACCGACGGGGACGGGGGGACGACGGGCAGTGACGGCCTGCGCTTCTTCGCCTCCGCGCTGGCCGCGCTCGCGGCAGGGGCACCAGCCCCATGAGCCCGATGAGCCCGATGAACCCGATGAGCCCAATGAACCGATTGAGCCCCGTGAGCCCGGTGAGCCCGGTGAGCCCGGTGATGGTGGACACCGTCGACCGTGCGATGACGACCCCGGACGTGGTGCAGCCCTACCGCGACCTCGGCCTGGCCGACGACGAGTACGACCGCATCCGTGCGATCCTCGGCCGGCGCCCGACAGCGGCCGAGCTGGCCATGTACAGCGTGATGTGGAGCGAGCACTGCTCCTACAAGTCCAGCAAGGTGCACCTGCGTCAGTTCGGCGAGAAGACCACCGACGCGATGCGGGCGCGCCTGCTCGTCGGCATCGGTGAGAACGCCGGTGTGGTCGACATCGGCGACGGGTGGGCGATCACGTTCAAGATCGAGAGCCATAACCACCCGTCCTTCGTCGAGCCCTACCAGGGGGCGGCGACGGGGGTCGGCGGCATCGTGCGCGACATCATGTCGATGGGTGCACGACCGATCGCGGTGATGGACCAGCTGCGCTTCGGCGCCGTCGACCACCCCGACACCGCCCGCGTGCTGCCCGGCGTGGTGGCCGGCGTCGGCGGGTACGGCAACTGCCTCGGCCTGCCGAACATCGGCGGCGAGGTGGTGTTCGACCCCAGCTACCAGGGCAACCCGCTGGTCAACGCGCTCTGCGTCGGCAAGCTGCGGCACCACCAGATCCATCTGGCCAGCGCCCGCGGGGTGGGCAACCTCGTGGTGCTCTTCGGTGCCCGTACCGGTGGCGACGGCATCGGTGGGGTCTCGGTGCTCGCCAGCGAGACATTCGACGAGGGCGGGCCTACCAAACGGCCGAGCGTGCAGGTCGGGGACCCCTTCGCCGAGAAGGTGCTCATCGAGTGCTGCCTGGACCTGTTCGCCGCGGGTGTGGTCGCCGGCATCCAGGACCTCGGCGGGGCCGGCCTGTCCTGCGCGACGTCCGAGCTGGCCAGCAACGGCGACGGCGGCATGCTCGTGCACCTCGACCGCGTGCCCCTGCGCGATGCGACGCTTCGCCCTGAGGAGATCCTCATGAGCGAGTCGCAGGAGCGCATGATGGCCGTCGTCAGGCCGGGCGACCTCGACGCCTTCCTCACGGTGACGGCCAGGTGGGACGTCGAGGCGAGCGTCCTCGGCGAGGTCACCGACACGGGACGGCTGGTCGTCGTCTGGCACGGCGAGACTGTGGTCGACGTCCCCCCGCGCACCGTCGCCCACGAGGGCCCGGTCTACCACCGCCCCTACGCCCGCCCCGCGGTCCTCGACGCCCGCCAGGCGGACACTCCCGACCACCTGCCCCGGCCGAGGTCGGGGGAGGACCTGCGCGCGCTCGTGCTGCGCATGACCGCCTCGGCCAACCTGTGCAGCCGCGCATGGGTCACCGACCAGTACGACCGGTACGTGATGGGCGGCACCGCGCTGGCGATGCCGGACGACGCCGGTGTGGTCCGGGTCGACGACGAGACGGGCCTCGGCGTGGCGGTCGCGACAGACTGCAACGGGCGCTTCGGGGCGCTGGACCCGTACGAGGGGGCGCGCCTGGCGCTGGCCGAGGCCTACCGCAACGTCGCCACGGTCGGCGCCCGCCCGTTGGCGGTCACCGACTGCCTGAACTTCGGCTCACCGCAGGACCCCGGGGTGATGTGGCAGTTCGAGCGCGCTGTCACCGGTCTGGCGGACGGGTGCCGCGAGCTCGCCGTGCCCGTCACCGGGGGCAACGTCAGCTTCTACAACCAGACCGGCGAGGCCGCGATCCACCCCACGCCGGTCGTGGGGGTTCTCGGGGTGATCGGCGACGTCACCCGCCGGGTGCCGTCGGGGTGGCGCACGGCGGGCCTCGCGCTGCTGCTTCTCGGCGTGACCCGGGAGGAGCTCGCCGGCTCGGAGTGGGCCTGGGCGGAGCACCAGCACCGGGCGGCTGCCCCCGGTGTGCGACCTCGACGCCGAGGCCCGCCTGGCGCGCGTGCTGCTGGCCGCGCACGCAGAGGGACTGCCGGTGGCGGCGCACGACCTGTCCGACGGCGGGCTCGCCCAGGCCGTGGTCGAGGGCTGCCTGCGCTACCGGGTGGGGG
>CAVZVV010000023.1:0-45106 GCA_963778785.1 uncultured Actinomycetes bacterium | reverse complement strand
ACGCAGGGTGACAGCAATACGGACGAGGCTCCAGGGAGGTAAGAGCTGCCCGAGTTCCCGTACGCAGGGGCAGACAGGAAGAAGCCGAGGCGATGTTAGCTGCCGCGGCTAGCCACCGTCTGTGCGCTAGCGCACACAAGCTTGCGCGTGACCTGTGCGAAATCGCCGTCTTCAGGCCGGGCTAGCTAACTTTCGGCGCAAAAATCGAGACAAGATTGACGGGATGTACAGGATAAAAGCTGATGGAGGCTTGATCACACGTCATCGGCGCAAGTTCTGGTCGATCAGCCGGCGCAAGTAAGCGAGCGGAGGCTCTGAAGCGAAACGCTCGGGGACGAGCAGGTATTTTTCGGCAACGTCTGCAATACCTTCACGAACAGGGCTTCGCAATCCTCGGGCGTAAGTCCGTAGATCCCATATACATCGGACTTCGGAATAGTGAGGGATACTGCATTCAACTGCGCGAGAATCAGACGCTCCGCATTCTGATACTCGGTGCGGCTCAGCGGAACAACCAGGCAGGTCTGCATCAGAGCGGTGTAGTCGGCGGTGCTGAGAGTGGGAGGCACCGGTGTCAGCATCTTGGCCTGACCTACCAGCGCGTGCGGCGGTGCGCCTTTTACCGCACCAATCGCATGGAAGACGCGCTTCTGCGATGGATCGACCGTATTGAGCGCCAGGAACGCGTGCGGCGGTACCCCGAGCGCGCTGTCCGGAAACGGTCGTGCGCAAAAGCTCAGCCGGTATGCGACTGCATCCTTAGGGATTTCCCCGGGGATCGAATGCCGCGCGAGCAGCAGGCGCGAACAGCGCAAGCGAAAGCAGGGTGCATCCAATGCGCGTTCGGTGATCCCCGCACCGGGCAGCCGTTTCAAGCCTCTCTCCTCACGCCGGGTCGGCGCTGTCGTAGGGGGGCGAACGGGCACCCCGGGTTCGCGCAGTAGACTAATGCGCGAAGTGTGCGGGCCGGCCGTAGCTCGGGCGCGGCGGCTCGGTCTCCACCAGTGCGTCGGGCTGAATCGTCAGCTCGTACTTCAGTTTGATGCGGCCTTTGCGGACGGATTTCGACGGTAGTGATCACGCGCAGGGTTGTCACGCGCTCGAGCAACTTGATCCCAGGTAAGCAAAATCCTGCGCAACCGTCGCTCGGCGCCGTTGGCCGCCATACAGGTCAGCGCTAGATCGTCCCAGGCGCCTTCGTTACTGTATTCCAGCGCTAGTCCAATGAGGCTGTTCGCACAGGTAGAGCTCATCGTCCGATAGCGATTTCAACCACTGCCCAGTGGCGAATCGGCGCGGTTCCCCTGGGCCATCAGTGCCTCGAGGAGCACCCGTTCGGCGCTCTCGCGCAGGGGCTCGGCCGCCACGACCGCCAACGCGACCTCGATCGCGTCGGCGTAGCGGCCGAGACTGGTCAGGCGACGGCTCAGCGACTCCATCGCGTGCATCATGCGTTGGCGCATGCGTTCGCGCTCGATGATCGCCCAGTCGTCGTACCAGCCGGGAAGCAGGTTGAGCGCGTCGCCGGGCAGGGCCTCGAGTGACAGGTCGGCTGGCTCAGGCTCGCCGTGGGTGAGTCGGTTCGCCCACTCCGACAGCAGCATCACGTCGACGTCGACGTCGTCGGCCAGCGCCAGCGACCACTTGTCCGCGACGACCACGTCGATGCCGGCCCGACGCAGCCGCCAGAGAGAGGATCGCAGGTTCCCCTGCGCGCGCCCGTCGTCGCTGGTCGGCCAGAGGGCCCCCGCCGCGTAGGCCCGTTCAACCGATCCTCGGCGCAGGGCGAGGAACGCCATCAGCCGACGACCGCCCTGCGGGATGGTGAGTCGCTCGGCGTCGCGCGTCAGGTACGGCCCGTCGAAGAGGTGGACCACCCGGCGAGGTGGCCGCCTGCGCGAGTCAGACGTTGGCGCTGTGATTGCTGAAGCAGCCCGGGCCATGGTGTCCCCTCCATACCCCCGCAGAGCCTGCCGGCCACCCTATGAACGCTGCGTCACCGGCGCGTCACTGGTCACTAGTCCTAGTCCTCCTCCCGCCGGGCTGCAAGGGGGCCAGCAGGGAACGCGGCCCCACCTCGGCGCCGGCCGTCGCGTGGTCATCCGGCCTCGAAGGACTCCAGGAACTCGGCGGCCGCGTCCAGCGCCTCGGGCACCCGAGCGAACGTCTGGACGACCTCAGGCTTGGCGGAGTAGAGGTGCCGGTCCAGGTTCCGGTTGGTCCGAACCGTGATCAGCAGGTGGTCAGGTTCTCGCTCCACCATCACGATGCAGACGCCGGTGGCTGGTGCTCGGGTGGCTTCCATCATTGCCCCTCATGATGTCTTCGGACGTCCTACCGTCTTCTTGGCGACCCTTCGTGCGGGCGCGGCTGCGCCGGCTTCCGCGGCTGCCGTGGCCTCCGTGGCAGGCGCGGGAACGTCCGCGCCCCCTGCCAGCACCACGGGCTCCCCAGCGTCGCTAGGCGCCACGTGATCGCGGTCGCCGACCTGCAGCACGAACACCACGATGGCGTCCTGGCCGAACCTTGCGTCCTGCACTGCGAACACCGGCAGGTGCGCAGGCTGCACCGGGAACGACTCGGCGAAGAGCTGCGCCCGCAGCGCTCCGAGCGGACGACGCCCCTCCGTCAGCGTGAGGGCCGCCAGGCCGACCACGCCGCTCAACCGCGTCGCGGCGCCGCCCAGGGAGAAGCTGAGCGCATCGAGGCGAAGCGCCGCGCTGCTGCCCGGATACTCCCAGCTGTCGTGCGGGTAGGTCAGCGTGTCGAAGACCTGCACCTCGTCGGCGGCATCGAGGAAAGCCTCGAGCGCTTCGCGAAGCAGCTCTTCCAGGGCCGGGGTACCCTCCACGAGGCCGCCGCCCCTCAGGCGACCGGCGACCGCGTCCCGCACTGAGATCTCTGCCACGATGACGAGCACGTCGTCGGTGCGGTGGCCGCAGTCGATCCGGCGCCGGCGCACGAAGGCGACCCAGTCGTAGTCGGTCTGCAATACCGGTAGGTCCGCCCGGACGTCGGGGACCAGGACGTCGACCTGGGGCAGGTCCTTGCCCCCGGTCAGCGGGATCCGGTCGAGATCGCGGGCGTCCTCGACGGCGCGGGCGATGCCGTCCGCGCTGGCCGAGCAGATCCGCCAGACGACGTGGTGGTCGAAGAGTGCCTGAGAGGCGCCGACGCAGGTCCTCCCGCTTGGGCGGAGCCGGCAGATAGCCCGCGGGCGGGAGCTCGCCGAAACCCTTGCCCACCAAGGACGTCGTCACGTCAGCAAGCACGTATGGCTCGTCGCATCGCCCAGATAGTCGCGCCCGAACTTGTGCACGATCGCGCCGGACTGCCCGCCGCGCGTCTCGAACTCCGCGATCAGCTCCCGCGCCAGCGTGTCTCGGGGGTCCACGACCTCCTTCTGGACGGCGTGGAAGAGCGCTAGATCCGGGACGAGGGCATTGAGCTGGTCCTGGAACTGAAGGACCTGGGCCATGAAGACGTTCCACGGCCGCATCCCCAGCCGCGATCTCCAGGTGTCCTCCGCACTTCCGGCACCGATGTCGCGGCGCGCGGTCCAGGTGTCCACCACCCACCTGCCGTCCACCTGCAGCAGGACCGCGAGGGGCACGCACTCCGACATCGGTTCAGGGTTGCCCACCCACCAGTCGCGCAGGAGCCTGGGCTGCTGCGGATGCTGCTCCGCGCCCCGGGTCAGCCACGGCCCGCCCTGCTCGCGCTCGGACTCGAAGTACGCCGACGCCAGGATGTTGCGCCGGTCGAGCTCGGCAGCCGTGCCCAGCGCCGGCAGCGATGCCGCCAGCAGCTCGACGGTGATGCCCTCGTCGCGCAAAGCCTGGATCGTCGCCCTTCCCCGCCGCAGGTGTCGTCGCACAGGCTGCCGTACCGGTTCTCGCAGCCGCTGAGGTGTTGCGCGGCGCAGACCCGGATCACCCAGTACGCGCTGCTCGCGTCGGCCACGTTCGTGGTGTCCGGCACTGCTACGCGGATGGCCGTCGTCGACAGCAGCGGCCGACCGAGGCCGTTGATCGCGAGGCCGGGTGCGATGTCCAGGTACGCAGCCTTCTCCTCGAGCCTGACCGCGTAGCCGTAGACGACGCCGGCGCCTGCAGCCCGACCCACCGCCATGGTGAACGCGCGTGCGTAGTCCTGCATCGTCTCCAGGTGCGTCGCGCGCAGGAAGAGCCCGTCGACCGGGTTGAGCGAGGTGAATCCGGGTCCGAATGCCGTGGAGGCAGCGGGCTGGTCCGTCGCACGCGCCGTCACGCTCCGGGCGCCCGCCTGGCCGCCGTGCGTCACAGTCGTTCCGCCGGACCCGCCACAGCCCGAGCACGGGGAGCTGGTGGTCATGCCGTGGCCTCCTCGGCGGTGTCGTCGCGATCGTCGTGGTCCTCGAGCTCGTGGTGGTCGCTCGTGGTCGTCGTGGTCGTCGTGGTCCTCGTCGAGGACGATCTCGACGACGTCGACCTCCACCACCTCGTCGACCGGTTCCGGCGGCGGTTCGAAGGGGAAGGTGCACACCGCGTCGACCCCATCGAAGTGGGACTGCGGCCGGTCCCCCACGACGCCCTCCAGCGGGAGCAGCGGGTCGAGCCCCATCACCGGACGGTCTCCGCTTCCCGCGACCACCACCCGGACCAGCTCATCGCCGAGCCGGTCGACGAGCCGTACCACGATCGCCTGCCGCACGGGGTCATACCGGGCGCTGTCGACGGTCTGGCGTTCCCACCCCTCCGAGCGCCTGCTGGACAGCGTGTGCACGCGTACGCCCCCGGGCACCGATGCCACCATCAGCGGCGCTGTCACGGGCAGGACGATGCGTCGCCCGGCGGCCTCCACCGCCACGTCGGCGCAGACGACCTGCGGACCCCGGATGCAGGGCTCGTCCTCGTCGCCGGCCAGGGCTGGCGCGAGACCACAGGTGAGGTCCTGGACCACGCAGGTCGGCAGCAGCGTGGTGCGGACCGAGGTGTCCACGCAGACGTCCTCGATGATGGTGCAGCCATCCCGCTCGACCACGGTGAAGCGCACACAGGCGAGCGGCACCGAGCTCTCCTCCTCGTCCACCGGGAACACACTCACCTCGCAGGGGCCCGGGTCGCCCTCGGGACGCCGATCGATCGAATCCGACGTGGCCATACGCTGCAGCGCGCGGGCCAGCGCGGCCGCACGGTCCGCTGCCGGGAGACCCTCCACGGCGGCGCGCGCGGCGGCGGCCTCGGCCCCGGCGTCGTCGTCGGGGCCGACGTCCTCCAGCCCGAGGAGCACGCGGACCCGGTGGTAGCCGCAGCACGAGCGCCGGCAGCAGCCGGGGAGCAGCTCGAACCGGACCCGTTCGACCACCCGGGAGTAGTCGTCGTGCTTGCGCGTCACATCGCACGGGTCCTGCACCGTGGGCACCGCGGCGGTCAGGCAGGTGTCGAAGGTCGCGACCAGGCAGGCATGGACACTCCAGCTCTCGCAGCCCGGCGTGGGCTTGGCCGGGTCCTTCTCCTCGCCCTGACAACAGCCCTCGTGGTCGTGCGACGTCCGCTTCTGCGGGCCTGCCTCGATCAGCTCGCGGGCGAGTTCGTACAGGTCGTCGCACTCGGTCGTGCGGTTGAGCAGCTCGCGCCCGATCCCGTCCAGAGCAAGGCCGGGACCGATCGTGAGCGTCCGGTCGTCGCCGCATCCCACGGGATAGCCCCACACCACCCCGGTGCCGTGCAGCCAGGCGTTGTGCAGCATGAGCTTCCCGCGCGGGTTACCCATGAGCACCCGGAAGTCGTCAGCCCCGAGCAGCATGCCGTAGGCGACGCGCAGGTCGACGAACGGGTTGACCGCGAGGTCCTCGGACCGGCCCCCTTCACACCCGCACGGCGCCGTCGCTGCGCCGCCGCACGGTGAGCCTGAGCTGGTCGTCGTGATGCGGTCGGACCGGGTCATGGCTTTCTCCTCAGAGGTTCACCGGGGAACGGCAGGGCGGCCTTGCCGAACTCGCGCCGGATGGCAGCCACCAGATGGGCCTGGCCGATCAGGCCCCCCGTCGAGGCGGCGGTGTACGCGGCTGCCACGACGCTGTTGCGGATCCAGGCGCCGGGGACGGCGTAGAGGCGGGCCAGCGCAGGCACGTCGACGTCGTCGTCGACCTGGCCGGTGGGGAGGTGCAGTGCCCACAGGTCCTGCCGCGCCTGTTCGTCTGGCAGCGGGAACTCCACCACGAAGTCGACCCGGCGCAGGAACGCCACGTCGATGTTGGCGCGCAGGTTCGTCGTGAGGATGACCAGACCCTCGAACCGGTCCAGCCTCTGAAGCAGGTAGGCCGTCTCCAGGTTCGCGTACCTGTCGTGGGCGTCGGAGATCTCGGTGCGAGTGCCGAAGAGGGCGTCGGCCTCGTCCAGCAGCAGCACCGCTTGGGTGCGCTCGGCGGCCTCGAAGACGGCGGCGAGGTTCTTCTCTGTCTCGCCGAGCCACTTGGACACGATGCGCGACACGTCGACGACGAGCAGGTCTGTCTTCGCCGCCGTCGCCACCGCCGCCGCCGCCAAGGACTTGCCGGTGCCCGGCGAGCCGGTCAGCAGCAGTCGAGCTCCCGGCACGGCGTGCGCGCGGTGCCGCAGGCCCCAGCCGTCCAGCACGACGTCCTGGTGGTCGAGCCGGGCCACCGCGTCCCGCAGCTGCAGGGCGCCAGGCGCCGGCAGCACCACCTGCTCCCAGGACACCTGCGGCGTCGTCAGCACGGCTCCGGTCGGCATCGACGCAGCCGCCCTCGCCCGTACGAGCCGGGTCACGTCGGCGAGGTCGAGCGGCCCGGCCTGAAGCCGGGCGTCGGCGGTCAGCGTGGCGGTCATCGCCGGGTCCATCGGGTGCCGCGCGGCGAGCGCGGCGGCTGATGCCGCCAGCTGCGGCACGGCCCGGATCCACGCCACCCGCTGGTCGCGGGCGGCCACCAGCCCGGTCGGCAGCAGCATGAGGGCGCGGTCGGCACCCGACCGCACGGTCCCCGGCGCGGCGCACACGATGAACGCGCCGGGGACCTGCGGGAGAGCCAGTTCGCCGACTGGCTCATCGGGAGCGGTGACGGCGAACACGACCGGCGTCGCCGCTCGCGCCACGGCCTGGGCCCCCAGCTGCGCGAGGCGGTCGCAGTCGCCCGGCCCCAGCCGCGCTGCGACCGGCATCCGGCCGGCGGCCTGCGCCACCGCGGCGGCCCGCGAGGCAGCCACCCGCTCGTCCTCGTGGACCACGAGCACGGTCACGGGGAGGTCGGCTCGCACGGCTCGTACGGCAGCCGCCACCTCGGGGCTCGCCACCCACCCTTCCAACCCGGCCGGGATCGGCTCCATCGCGACCCGGACGAGGTCAACGGGCCAGCCGTCGTCCCCGTGCCAGGTCTCCCAGATGCCGTCCGCCAGGTGCAGGGACCGTTCGAAGTAGGTGGTCCGGCCGGTCATGTGCAGGAGGTGGTGCCGCGTGACGGCGCCGCCGGTAAGCAGCGACCTGACCCTCCCCCGCGCGTCTGTGCCGCCGAGCACGAGCGCCGCCAGTCCGACGGTGGGCCGCGGCTCCGCGTGCGGATGCATCGACCGCAGCGTGGTCGCGATCCCCTCGTGCTCGTCGGGGAGACCGGCAAGGACCAGAAGGTCGCACTCGTCAGCGCTGAGCCCGTACGCGGCAGCCGTGCGGACGAACGGGTCGCCGCTCGGCTCGTCGTAGGGCACGCTGTCGGCCCACGCGCGCAGGAATCCGCTGGCCTGGTCCGCGCCGGGGCCATCGGACACGCACGAGTCGATCACGTCCGCGACGCGCAGCGCGAGGGCCGCCGCACGGACGGGCAGGCCCGCGGTCTCGGGAACGATCGTGATGGACTCAGCCATAGCTGAACCTCACGACGACGCCGAGCCACCCGATCCAGCCGGGATCCAGGTCGAGGCCGGCGACCCGGAGATCGACGTCGACGTCGGCGAGATCGAGCCGTACGTCCAGCCAACCCGGCCTCGCCGCTGATGTCGGCCCGCCGGCGCGCGACGTCCACGAGCCGCTCCGACGAGGCCCGCCCCCGCGAACGCGGTAGGAGGTCGAGCGTCGCCGCCCGCCACCGTTCTGCGATCTGGATCAGGGCGGCGTCCTCGGCCTGGTCGGGCGGGAGTCCGTCGGGGGTGCCGGCCCCGGGCGCCAGACCGGCCAGGGCGAGCGCGGCGGGGTCGTCTGCCCCGAGCGGGACGAGCCTCTGCGCGAGCTGGTGGATCGCCCACCGGGTCGAACGGGGGCCGAGCACCTCGTCGTCGAGCACGTCCGGCAGGCCCGCGTCCTCGGCCGTGCGGAGGAGGAAGAGAAGGCCGCCCCAGACGGTCGACGCGACCTGCACGTCGCTGCCATCGCTCTCGTCCTCGCCGCGGGGGTCGTCCCGGGCGGCCCTCGCCGAAGCGGGGGCCGGGCCGCCGCCGCGACGCGGGTGGCGGGCGGCGCCCGACCCGCTCGTGCCGCTCGTCGCGTCGACACCGGCGGCGCCGACTCCCGCAGTACTGGAACCCGGGTCGGCAGCCACCAGCGCCGGCATCCGCATCCGTCGACGCGCCGGGAGCGGTCCGGTCGGCGAGGCCCGCCGCGGCGGGCCTCGCCGGCAGCACGAGCCCCACGCCGTGGGCGCCCCTGTGGCAGCCAGCACACCCGCGAGGCGCACGCACGCGGGTCCTCGCCCCCCGTCGGCGCAGGCCCGCAGGGTCGACGTCAGCGACCACCAGGAGGGCCCACGCCAGCCGCCGTCGGCGGTCCAGCCGCAGGCCGCTCGCCAGCAGTGCCGCCGCGACCGACGACCGAGCCAGGTCAGCAGGAGCCGGTTCCCCTGACGTGCCGCCGGCGGCGGTCCGTTCCTGCGTCTCGGCATCGTCGCCCGAGGCCGTCGCACGGCCGAGCAGATCGACGACGTCGGGGGCGGCGCCGGACGCCTCCGAGGCCGCCAGCGCGAGCTGCACCCAGCCGTCGCGGCCGAGGAGGCGGTTCAGCGAGGGGGCCAGGCCGACCCGAGCAGCCGACGCAGGACGGCCAGCACGAGCTCGGGGCGCCGGCAGAGGGCGGTCAGGACGGCGGGGCGGGGCTCGGGGTCTGTCGTGTCGACCAATCCCAGCTGCTGCCATGCCCACGCGCGGTCGGTGCTTCCCACCGCCAGCGACGAAACCATGTCGACGACGGCGTCGCGCACCGAGGCGTAGTGGACGACGTCGCCGAAGGAGCCGGTGGCCTCATCCTCGAGCGCTCGGCAGAGGGCGTCGACCACTGTGTCGGCCCAGGTGGCCTGCGTCGTCGTCTCGTGCGTCCTGGGGTCGTAGTCGACGGAGGTGTCGACCCGACGCACGCACCACTCGCCGGCAGGGAGGCTGAGGCGGTGGAGCCGGGCTGCGAGCTCGCGATCCGCGACCGCGTGCATCATCCGGTCCACGCGTCGCGCATCGGCACCGCCTCCGGGTGCGTCCAGCAGCGTCGTGGTGAGCCGGTGCACGGACAACGTCGTCATGCGATCGCCACCGACCCGACCCGCGCGTCGCCGACCCGGCTTCCGTCCACGGCGGTACCGACGATGCCGTCCTCGCCCAGACGCATGGCACCCATCAGGGCCGGGGCGCTACGCGAGTCCGGACCGACGAACGAGGTGATCTCGACCCGCAGCAGATCTCCGAGACGCATCCCCGAACCCGAGCTCGCACAGGGCGTACAGCGTGTGCGCGGGCTGGTGCGCCTTGAGCAAGCCGGTGACGACGTCACGCTGCTCGCTCGTGAGCTCACCGGGGACCAGCACGCTGTACCGGTGCGCGGAGGTGGCGAAGTCGTGTCCACCTGGCCCCTGATCCCCGATCATGAAACGCCCGAGCATCCCGGACTCGCGGGCAGAGGCGCCCACGGCTGGCGACGGGGCGCCCTGCGCCTCCAGGCCCAGGACCGCACCCCCAAGGCCGCGCAGCTGCCAGGCCTCGACGATCACCGGGGCGCGGCCGAGGTAGATCTCCAGCAGCCGGACCAGCCCGGCCTTCGTGCCGCGGCGCGCGAACAGCGGGTACGCCTCCGCGACCAGCGTGCGGCGGGCCGCGTCCGACCAGCGACGGTCGAGCACGAGCCCGGCGAAGCTGGCCAACCAGGGCAGCGTCTCCTGCGGCGTGGCGAACGGGTCCAGCAGGATGGCGCGCTGGGCCGCACGCAGGTCGAGGTCGTGCAGGACGCCGTCCAGCGGGGACAGGAACCGCGCGACGAAGTCGGCGTCGTCGTCGTCGCGCGACCAGGCGCGCGGCAGGCTCTCCAGCAGCCGGTGCCCGGGCCGCTCCACCCGCAGCGCCCGAACCCGCGGAGTGACCGCAGCCGTGCCCTGCAGGTCCAGCCGGATCCACAGGTAGCGACCCGGCGGCGCGTGCACCGGCGTCTCGTACGTCTCGATCGGGTCGTCGGCCGCGATCTGCTGCCAGGGTGCCTCGCGGCCGGTCGGTCGGCGCATCAGGTCCCAGGTCGGGCAGAGCGGTCGTCATCGAGGTGCGCGACGGCATCGGCGGCGTCGCGTCCGGGTACGGCAGCCGACCGACTGCCCGGCGCGCCGGCGCCGGGTCGATCGGGTCGGGCACCTCGTCCAGGTCGGTCGTGAGGAAGCGCGCGCGAACCGACGTGCTCGGCGGGATGCACGCGTCCATGAACACCCGACCCCAGCGGGTGCGATAGGCCCGGAGTCCAATCGGTAGGTCGTGACCGACCCGCTGGTCACGGTGCGCGGCGACCGGCCCGATGGTGCGGTCGTAGCCGGTCGCGCTCGTGCAGGCGAGCCGTCCGGACGGGTCGACGGCCAGCGCGCCGCCGTCGTAGGCGGGCGCGCCGAGCGGCTCGAGCTCGCGCCACCCGCCGTCCGCGCGGGTGAACCGGCGTAGCGGGCGACCCGCGCCGCGGGCCACGACCAGGACGCCGTCCGGGGTCACCTCGATGTCGGTGGCGCCGTCGACCTCCATCTCCACCGTCCCGTCGGGACGCGCGACCACGCCGAACCCGTCCCCGGCCCACAGCAGCAGTGGCCCGGCGGTGACGCGGGTCGGCCGCAGGTCGTCCGGGCAGCGCGGGGGCCGCACCGCCGGGCCCGGCCGGGGCGCCGCGCCGACCTTCCAGGCGGACGAGCGAGCCGGGCTGCAGCAGCACCAGGACGCCGCGACCGTCCGCGACCACGTCGACCGGACGGTCCGGTCCCAGCGCGACCCGGTCCAGCTGCCGACCGGCCCAGATGTCGATGACCAGCACGCATCGCGATCCCGCCTCCGCGACGTACAGCCGCTGCGCGTCGTCGACGGCCAGCCCGAGCGGCTCCTGCATCGGGCCCGCGCACGGTCGTGCCGACGCCTGGCCGACGGCGATCGCCTCGACCGCTCCAGCGACGGGCCACGACCGGTACGCCACGCACCACCGGTCGAACGCGAGGCCGGCCGGTGCGTCCCGGGTGCGGGTCCGGCGTGCAGCGCTCGACGTCGTCGTCGAGCCAGTCGAGCTCGACGCCGCCGTCGGGCAGCAGGGCCGTGCCGTCGTGCACGCAGCGCGCCCACTGGTCCGGCTGCACCAGCATGGAGATGCTCCGCTGCTCACCCATCAGCACACATCCGGCGGGAGCGGGACGGGGACCTTGGCTGGGGGTGCCGGGTCGTACGTCTGGTCCAGGGCGAGCGGGTGGACCGCCGACGACGGCGATCTCGGACGAGGTCCGGCACCTGCCACCGCTCCAGCGTCACCAGCGACATCTGCGGTGGCGCGACTGGTCGCCCTCGACCCGGCCGAGCAGCATCTCGTCGACGATGTACTCGACGCCCTCGACCTGGACCGCGACCGCTTCCAGCTCGGCGCGGCGGACCGCCCGGCCCATCGGCCAGCCCGCCCGGTCGGGTCCGAACGGGGGCAGCGGAGCCAGGTACTGCCGCAGGATCAGCTCGACCCAGCGACGGACGGCGTCGACCTGGTAGCCGTCCTTCACCTGCACGCCCACCGACACGGCGATCCGCACGTACTCGGGCGGGATGACGTACAGCTCGGTCGTGACCAGTCGGCGGTCGTCGAGGAACTGGGCGACCCGGCGCAGCAGGCCCAGGTCCGGCAGCGGGGCGTTCGGGTCGCGCAGGTCGGTGTCCGGGAAGACGGCGACGCTGACCACGCCCGCGCTGAGCACCGTCGGCGCGTCCGGGTGCAGGAGCGGCAGCGGCTCCGCGCGCGCGACACCGCTCACCTGCTCGGCGAGGTCCTTGAAGTCCTGCTGCGACGACGGCCCGGTCGCGTCGGTGCACCTCGGCCGGGATCGCCTCGAGCGCGTCGACGAGGTTGACGCGTCTCGCTGCCACCGGCCGCCGGCAGCGGGTTCAGCGACCTGCACGCCCGCGACGCCGGTGACCGAGCTGATCGCCTTCGCGCGGACGTTGCCGGCGGCACCGCCGCCGTAGCGGTACGACACCACGCGGATCTGCTCGCCGATCTGCGGCACCCGCGCCCGCCCGAACAGCACCGCGCCGGCAGCGAGGTCCACCACGAAGTGCCGGTCGCTGTTCGTGCTGTTGGCGAAGTTGTCGACCTCGGTCCAGGTCTCCCACCCGGTCGGCTCGTCGCACCTGCAGCTGGACGGTGCGCGCGAGGACGGGATGGTTGTTCAGCGGGTACCGCTGGTCCGCGTCGCCGGTCCCGGTGCCCACCAGCTCGGCGCTGGCCGTCTGGGCCTGCGTGACCTGCACGGCGTTGAGGCCGACCCACCGGACGGTGCCGATCGCGTCACCGATGTCCGCCGACTGCGGCCGGCTCACCTGCAGCCAGGCCACCACGGCCTGCGCCATCGTGGCGTCGGGCAGCGGGGGCGGGCTGTCGCTGCCGCCGGTCAGCGTGGCGGGCAACCGCGGGAACGTGACGGGCATCTCGACATGGACGACACCCGACGCTGGTCAGGCCTCGGGTCGTGTCCCGCACGACGGCCAGCGGCTCGGAACGCCTTGCCCGGGTCGGTCAGCCCGGTCCACAGCCGCCACACCATCGGCGGCGGGTCCGAGGTGAGGTCGGCCGAGCGGAACTGCTGCGCCGACTGGTGCGAGCAGCTCGAACGGCGCTGGCACTTGCTCGTCGAAGGCGATCCCGAACGAGGCGATTCGTCCCCTCAGCGGGTCAGATCCGTCGTGGGCTTCGCCACCAGCGCGAGCCACAGCGCGCCGTCGACCTGTGCGCTCACGTCGACGATGACGGGGTCTGCCTGGAGTGGGTCGGCGGACACCACCGTCGGGCACGTAGAAGCTCGCCGACGCCTCGTCGACGTGGGCGCGCGCCAGTGCATCCTGGCGGGCTTCCTCCCGGCTGGGGTCGGCCGCGGATCGCGGACGCTTGCCGACCGCGACGAGGTCCAGCGGCCACACGTACACCTCGTCGTCGGTCTCGAACGTCGTCGAGCCGGCCTGGGCCGACGACGCGCGCAGCACCTGGACGCCCGCGGTGAGCTCGGTCGTCATCGCCACCAACGCCGTCGCCGGCTGGGCCGGCCGCGGCTGCACGCCGAGCAGCCGGAGGAACTCGATCCGCGTCGTGTCGGGGATCTGGTTGAACCGGTACAGCAGCGACTCGCCGAGGTAGGCGAACAGCTCGAGCAGCGCGATGCCGGGGTCGCTCTCGTTGTGGTCGGTCCACTCCGGCGCGTAGACCGGGATCCGGCGGACCAGCTCCTCGCGGAGCTGCTCGTAGGTCCGGTTGTCGAGGATCGGGCTGATCAACGCCACGGCCCACCTACTTCAGGTAGAAGGGGTAGACCAGGTTGTCCGGGCGCCGGTCCGCCTTCCGCACGTAGGAGATGGCGATCCACACCAGCGAAGGGTCCTCGCCGGGTGTCACCGCAACGTTGACGAGCGTGATGCGCGGTTCCCACTGCTCGATCGCCGAGGTGATGTCGGCTGTCATCGAGGTGCGGGTCGACGAGCGAGTTGGGCTCCATCAGGTAGCGGCGCAAGCCGCACCCGAACGTGGGCAGCATGATGCGCTCCCCCGGTTCGGTGTCGAGGATGGTCGCCACCGACTGACGGATGAGCTCCATCCCCTCGACGTACGCCATCGCGTGCGTGGTCGGATCGGGGCGCAGCGGGAAGCGCGGTCCCTTCCCGACCCACTGATCGACGACGTCGGCCATCGGCCCAGCCTGTGCGAGGCGGCGTCACCGCCGCGTCGCGGGTCCGTGGCCGTCGTCTGGTCGGGCCCCGCGCCAGCGACGGGAGCAGCGCCGTCAGTCACACGCCGTGCTCACCGACTCCAGCGCCCACGACGTGTAGGTCTCGTCCACGAGACCGGTGATGGCCGCGGTGCGGTAGTCCTCGCCGTCGTGAAGCCGGGCGAGGGTGACGACGACGAGCTCTGGGGCCTGGTGCGCCATCAGCGTGGCGCGCACCTGGGCATCTGCCGGTAGCACCGTGAGCGTCTGGGTCGAACCCGCGGCTACCGAGCCGTCGCCGTCGACGACCGCAAACCGAAACGCCGATGTGGTGCCCAACTCGGCCACGAAGGTGACGGACCCGCGCAACCTCATGGGGTCGGTCCCTCCGGTGGGTTCGTTCACGGTCACCATGATGGCGCCCCGATCTCGACCTTGGGTGGGCCGGAGCCCATGTTGGCGGTCCACCAGGCGACGATCGCATCGATCGTGACGATCTTGACCCGGTCGGGCGTTGATCCCGACGCCGCGAACGGGGTGTCCGGGGCGGGCCAGAAGGAGTACACCTCGGTTCCGTTGCCCGTCGCGAGGGCGACGTGGTCCATGCCGTTGAAGAACACCAGGTCTCCCCGCTGCGGCGCAGGGCTGGCACCGGTTCGCACGAACACCCGTCGGCTGCCGGCGGTCATCAGCGCGGGCCAGCCCGAGGACGCCCCCGACGTGTAGATGGCGTGGATCCTGGCCCAGGACAGGACACCGGCCCGATAGCCGGCGAGCATCACCGCTTCCCAGCAGTTGATGACCGTGGCCGTGGTCACCGCTGGGAAGGGTGTTTCGGCGGCAGCGGCGGCCCACGCCTGGAAGTCGGTGCCAGGCCGCGGGCCCGACGGGTGCCACCGCATCCGTGTCCCGACCATCTGTCCCATCGCATGAGCGGTCGCGTCGTCGACGAGCGTGTGGTGCACGTAGCCCGCGGTGTTCGACCCGGCCACGCTGGTGTACTCCACCATCAACCAAAGGCCGGACGACCCGGTGACCCGCAGCGCCGCACCGACCGGCAGCGTGAGCAGGACGTTCCTCGGATCGGTGCTGTCCGGCGAGCTGCGCAGGTTCGCCCCGCTCGTGGCGGTGACGACGCCGTCCCACGGGAACGGGGTGCGCATCAACCGCTGGACGACCGGAGCCGCACTGCTCGCCTGCTGGACGACGTGGCTGAGTTCGTGGGCGAGCAACGACTGCCCGGCCGGTGACGCGGGGGCGAATTGGTCGCGGCCGAAGAAGATGTCCGCGCCGCTGGTGAACGCTCGCGCGTGCAACCCTGCCGCGAGGTCCGCGGCGGTCGCCGAGGTGTGCGTGCGCACGTCGGACAGATCCAGGCCCGTCCGCTGCTGGTGCTCCCGGCGCACATCGTCCGGTAGCGGCTGCCCCCCGCCCTGCTCGCTGGCCAGCGCACGACGAGCGTCGGCGTCCAGGTCGTCCGTCTCAGCGGGGTCGTCGGACTCGCGCGCCAGCCGTGACGCCGGACGGCGCCGGGGCACGGGACCCTGAGAGCTCACGGCTTCACACCACCCGGACGATCTCGGGAAGGCGCGCCTCGATGAAGTCGACGACCTTGGGGGTGAAGCCCGCAGGGGTCGACTGCTTGCCGGCCTTGAGGTCCACGCGCACCTTGTCCAGGGCCAGGCCCATGTGGTCGAGGATGTCCGCCTTCTTCATCGTGGTCTCGCCAAAGACCCAGCGCAGCGGCATGTCCTGGCCGACGCGAGTCTTGCGGTAGTCCTCGATGATCTGCTTGAGGAACTTGCCGTCGCTGACTGGCAGCCAGGAGTACCACGCCTTGAACTCGTAGAGCCTTCCGAACATCCAGGCGTCCCAGCGGCGGCTGTTCGGTTCGGCGTCCTCCTCGTCCCGGGTCTCGAGCGCGAGGTCGGCCCACCCGTCGACCCTGTTGACATAGGTCAGCACGAAGCGTGCCCCCTTGAGCTTGTTGCCGCCGATGCTCAGGTCGCTGATCATCGTCTGCCAGCCCTGAACGCCGTGCACGCGCATGGTCTCGATGTACTCGAGCAGATCGACGAGAAGCTTCTCCTCCCGCGGGGCGTGGCGGTCCACGATGCGACGCAACCTCTGGACGTCCACGCCGCTCTGCAAGATGCGGGCCACGCGCGCGACCATCAGCTGGTCGCCCGCGAGACCGGGGAACTTGTTGAGCACGGTCTGGGGGTCGGAGGGGTCGACGCTGACTTGACCGAGCGTGGCCACGAGGTCGGTCACGTGGTACCGGGTGCCGTAGTCCTCGATCAGCTGCCGCAGCTGCCGGAAGCCGGGCACGGCGGGAGTCACGTACTTGTGGTCCGGGGTGACCTTGTCGGCCGCAGCCAACACGGCGATGGTCTCCTGCTCGATCTTGCCCAGGTCGGCCATCTGGGTGGTGGTGGCCGGGGTCGGTGGCTGCACCTTCCGCAGATCCGTGCGGGCCCGCTTGACCTTGTTGAGCAGGCGACGCGGGTCCGCGCTGCTCATGACCAGATCGGGCGGGGAGGTGAGGTCGAGGTGGAGCGTGTGCGGGACGTGCGACATCTCGAGCGGCTCGTCGAGCCGGGTCGTCAGACTTCCACCGGCGCCACCGGAGGGCGGGGTGGTGCCGCTGGGCAGTTCGGGCGGCGGAGGTGCCGCCGGGTCGGTGGAGTCGGCGCCGGTCGCGGAGTCGACCTGGGTCGGCTCCTGCTTCCCCCTGGCCGCGACCATGTCGCGCCGCACCAGGGCTTCGGCGAACTTCGCCGGATCGAAGGAGAGGGAGGTGAAGGAGGTGGTGAGGAGATTCTGCGCCCCCCGGCCACCGAGGACGTACTCGAATCCGAGCCGCGCGCCCGCCTGACCGAGTTGCCACTGACGGTCCCACAGGTGGTACTTGCCACCCCAGAACAGAGCGCTCCCTTCCAGGTCCAGGCCGAGCCTCAGCAGGAGCGAAGCGGTTGCCTCGACATGCCCCTGGAGGTAGTACTCAGGCGTGCTCGTCCCGGCCTTGGCGCGCCGTCCTGCCTGCGCCCCCGCCTCTGCGTAGGTGATCAGCTCGACGTCACCGGTGCCGCTGACGCCAGCACTGACGAGCTCGGCGGTGGCCAGCCGCCCGGCCAGTCGGGCCGACACCCACAGGTGAACGCCGGCCTGGGCCGGACCGCTGATCACGCCGGCGAGGTCGAACCGGTTGACGATCGCCGGATGAGTCGACACCAGGCCCGTGATGCGGATGTCGTGCAGTGTTGCCGGGCCGATGGAGCCGTCCACGAACGTCTTCCACTCCAGGACCACGCTCACGTCCGCCAACGGCGGCAGCCCGTCGACCGGGATCGTGGCCTTGTCGCTGAGGGGTGCAGGCAGCTGCTTCTTCTTCTCGAACATGCGGGTGAGCGCGACGACCGCGGTGGGAGACAGCTCGCCGCGAGCCGACACGTAACCCTCAGGGTGCACGACCACGGCCGCTCGTCCCGTCAGCCAGGGTGAAAGGGCGAAGTCCACCTCGCCGTACCCAGTGATCGCTAGGTCCTGGCCGAGAGCCGGCGTGGGTGGTGGCGCGTCCTGGCCGAGCCAGTCGCGTACGGCCTCGTGCGCAAGATCCGTGCGGGTCACCACGATCGTCACAGCCCCGGTCACCGCGGGATCGGTGTGCACATACCGAACCGAGCCCCGCACGTCGAGCAGCCCCCGACCGAGGGTGCCGGTCAGAGAGCCGGCCAGCCGGCCGCGCCCGGCGCCCAGGTCCCGCGAGTAGGTCCAGGTCCTCGTCGCGAAGACGGAGCCATCGGTGTGCTCGTCCGCCTTCACGGGCAGGTCGGCGCCGGCCAGGCCGGGCACCGGGACGGGCACGTGCGCATCCACCGCGTAGCTGTCGTCGACCACTGACATCCGTCCCGTGCCATGGAACGGGCCCGACGTGAACGAGAGGTCCGGCACGCTGAAGACGAGGTGGCCATCCCAGAACGAGTCCCTCATCTCGCCTCTGAGCTCCAGGTCGGTGAAGTCGCTCATACCGTTGAAGAGCTTCTCCCGAGGCACCTGCTGCCGGAAGCGTGCGGGATGCGAGGAGAGTCCGACCGGCGACTCCCAGCCCATCGAGCCCCCGACCACCGCATCCACGATGGTGATCCACATCTTGGGCCTCGCCAGGGGGTGCGTGAGAAACGCGGGGTGCGTGAGCTCGAGCGCCCAGCCGGGGTAGTGCGCGGGCGGCTCCGGAGTCTGGAAGTCTTCGGAGGTGGAGAGCCAACGGCCGCTCGACCACCGCACCGGCAGGATCCCGTGCGCCCAGGTGCCGATGGTCACCGGCACGTAGACATCGTCGCCCATCCGCCCCCTGATGTGATCGGCGATGGCCTGCGGCGGCTCGAACCGGCCGTGGCCCAGCAGGTCGACGGCCGGCAGGGACGACGCGGCGCCACCGCTGCTCCCGATAGGCTGTCGTCTCACCTCTGGCGACACGTCGCCGGCGAGCCCCGCCGGCTCGCTGGGTTGCAGCGTGTGGGCCAGCTCGTGAGCGATCAGCCCCCGACCGACCGACGATGCGGGGGCGTACGCCCCTGCGGCGAAACCCACATCCGGTCCGATCGAGAACGCGTAGGCGTCCAGCGCATCCGCAGTGCGAGCGGCGCGGGCGCCGGTGTGCACGCGCACCGCGCCGAGGTCGCTCCCCAGCCTGCGCTCCATCGACGCCCGCAGCGGCGCCTCCAGCGGCTGGCCGCGCTCACCGAGCCGTGATGGCTCGCTGAGCCGAGCTCGACCGCCCTGCGCACGTAGTCCCGGCGTCGTAAGCCACGCACCGGCCGCAGCCGCAGCAGCCTCGCTCTCGTACGGTGCCTGGGCATCGCCGACCCGAGCCGCGAGCCGCACGCCGGATCGTCCGGGCGAGTGGCGTTCGACCTGGGGTGGCGCTACGGACCGGGGCACAGCGGGTCCGGCGGCAGCTCGAGGTGCGTCGGCTCGGTGGAGGTGACGACGGCGTTTCCGGGGTCCATGGCGTCGACGAGGTCTTGCAGCTTGTGGGGGTCGACCTTGAAGTCGCTCCCCGCCTTTGCCTGCAGATGCGTGACGGCGTCCGGAATGCCGAGGACGTCGTCCAGCGCCCGCTGGGAGGGGACGTCCAGATCGTTCAGCCCGGCACCGGGGAACGTCGCGAAGAACGTCGCCAGGACGTTGAACGACAGGCTCGGCGGCAAGCAGAAACGAAGCGCCAGCATCCACCACAGCTGGAACAGCAGCACGACGATCGGCAGGAACAACAAGAACAGGAAGAACGCCACGATGAAGAACAGCTCGAACGCGAACGTGCAGATCGAGTTCCCGGCCGGAGACCCGAGGCCCGCAGTCGGGATCTGCTTGAAGTCGACCGGGCCGAGCCCCGAACCCGGTGGTGTCGTGATCCGCATGCCGCCGGGACCCTGTGGCTGCCCGGCCCGCGCGGCCAGCCTGCGCAGGTCCGGGGCCTTGATCGACACCGAGCGGTTCTTGGTGCCATCGGGGTCGTAGGCCGCGGCCAGACGGAAGGGGCGCGTCGGCTCGCTGGCGTAGCGCGCGGGCGGGCAATCCTCCAGGCCCGATGGGGGCGGCTGGGTCACGACGCAGCGCAGCTGGTAGATCTCCTGGTCGTCCATCTTGGTGTGCAGCTCGCCGGCGTCGTCGGTCCAGTGCTGTGCCGAGTACGTCGGCACAAGCCCGCACCACAGCGAGCGGGTCCGATCCGGTGGGCACCCCTCGCGCGGCGGCAGTCGGAACATCGGCAGCTCTTCCTCGCCGGGCTGCGGCAGCGCTCCCAGCGCGGGGTCGTCTGCGACGGAGTGCCAGCCGGGGTTCCTGCCTTGGATCCACGCCTGTTCGTGGACCGCCGGCTTCAGCCGATCGATGAGATCGGCGTTGGCCACCAAGAAGCCGCTGCGTGCGTTCATGTCGGCGAAGAGCAGGTCCTCGACGTCGAGGTCCGGAGCGCCGAGCTGCACCCCTGGGTGCTGGTCGGCGCCGAGCGAGGTTACGAGCCTGCGCGCCAGCCGACGCACGTCCGCGTGGGGTCCGGTCAGCACGCTGTGGCGCCGCCGCATCACCATGCTGACCTTGATGTCGTCGTGCGAACCCGCGCGAGGCAGGCCCGGCTCGTCGCAGAAGACCTCGACGACCGCGAGGTAGAACCGGTCGTGCGCCGGCTGATAGAGCTTGCGCAGGTTGGTGTGGACGAGGCGGTACCCGACGAAGCGCTTGACTCCGGAGCCCGGGCCGCCGGGTGCCGCTGCCACTGGATAGCTCCAGCGGTCGTCCTCGCCGAACTCCAGCGAGTCTCCCGGGTCCGCCACGACGATGTCCATGAACTCCGTGGTGTCGTACATCTGGATGGTGGGGCGTAGCGCCCGTGGATCGCGCAGGTCGAAATGGCCGCGCTCGCGGACGTACCAAGGGGCACGGAGCGCGAAGCCACTCACAGCAGGTTCCCGACGCCTGGGGTGTACGCCGGCGACACCACGAAGGCGTCGGCAATGACCGACTGTGCCTTGACGACCCCGGTGAAGGTAGAGATGGGTGCCGTGACCTTGACCATGGCCGCCGTCACCTCGACCGCCAGCTGCGAGGTCACCTCGATGGTCCCGCTGGCCTTGATCGTGATGACCGAGCCACCGGAGTGCTTGACGGTCACCTCACGCTTCCCGTCGTCCAGGATCACCGTGTGACCACCGTGGGTGCTCAGGGTCACCTTCGGCATGGCCCTGGGTGTCATCGAACTCGAGCCGGCTCTTGCCGCGACTCTTGAGCACCCGGATGTTGTTCGCGGCGACGGCGTCGTTCGGCAGCGCCGCCTTGCCGTGCCATGCGGCGCCGATGATGTACGGCCTGCGCAGGTTGCCGCCCTCGAACGCCACCACCACCTCGCTGCCCACCTCCGGCAGGATCTCGAGGCCCTGGTCGTCGTCGGCGTACGGAGAGCACAGGGTCGCCCACGCCCGTACGGCGGCGTCGGCGTCCTGACCCAGCCACGGGAACTTGACCTGCACCTGACCGGGCATCGGCTGCGGCTTCTCGCTCGCGTCCGCGACGAGCTTCGTGACCAGCGCCGGATAGACGCCGAAGTAGCCGGGGGCTGACCCGTCGACGACAGTGGGGCGAGTCACGACGCCACCTCGTTCACGGTCGGTGCGCTCCGCCTCGAACCGGGTCCGCAGACCCTGCACGTGATCGAAGGTGTGGCACACCTTCGTGACGTAGTACCCGTCCCCCTCGAACGGCGCCCCGACCAGCTGCAGCGTGAGAATGCTGCCGACGACCATGTCCGGCGAGCCACGGGTGAGGCCGGAGACCGTCACGAACCCGCGGGCCCGTCGGAGCATCTCGGCCTTGGCCCACGCGCTGGCCTCCTCGGCAGTGAGTGCCACCTCCCGCACCCGGAAGCTGGTACTGCCCTCCAGCGCGAGCTTCACGACCTGCGGGCCGGTCCGTCCGCCGCTCACCTCGGCCTGGATGGCCTCCTTGCCGGCGCGCTGCTCGACGACCGACTTGGCGGCCGCGTCGTACCCGGTCACGACCACCTCGCTGCGCTGATGAGCCAGGTCTGCCGTCAGCCGGGTCGCGAGCAGGTCGTTGCCCTGCACCAGGGTCAGGCGCGATCCGCGCCGGTTCGGTCCGGGACCGGAAGTGGATCGTCCGCTCGGTGCACCACAGCTCGCCCTGCACGAGCCGGGCACGCTCGCGCAGAAACGCGAGGTCGCTCTGGTTGAACTGCTGCACGACGTCGTACCGCGGGCCCTCCATCGAGGCGTCGCACTGCAGGCGGTGCTCGCGTCGCCAGCTGCTCCACGATGTCGGCGTCGGTGACGTTGCGTATAGGTGCGCATCCGCCGGGTCATCCGCAGCCGCATCAGCGCGTCCTCGGCGAAGACCACGAGCCGCGGCGGCTCGCTGTCGGCGAGGACGAGCTCGAGCCCCGAGACGACGCCGTCGAAGACGATGCGCTCGGCGGACTCCGGCCCGACGCTGACCTTGAGGTGGTGGCCGAAGTCGATCGCCTGCCCGTCGAGGTAGAGCATCGGGTCCGGCGGTCCGCTCGCGCCCGGTCCGATCGCCACGAAGTCCGCGCGCAGAGTGCGCAGGCCCTCGATCGTCTCCTCGACCTCAAGGCGCACGCAGTCGCGCCCGAGGTCGCGATTGAGGGTCCCGCCGACGGTGAACACCGGCGAGACGATCGCGACCATCGGATCAGTCATCGAACCCTTGCGCGGCGGTACGCGCGCTCGAGCCGGGATGTGTCTGCGCACGACCTCCCGCCACTTCTCCAGGGCCGCGCCCAGGTGCTGTGGCCGGTTTGCCGGCGCGCCTCCTGGCTGCCGCCGCCGGAGGCGTGGACGTCGGTGTGGATCTCGTCGACATGGACGCTCACATCGGCACCTCCCACGGCCTTATCGCAGCGTGCTGTCGCCTGCGTCACGAGACCGTTGCTGGAGCGTCGGCGGCGGACCTGCCGGGCGCCGACGCGGCCAGCGCCTGCCAGGCGGGAAGCGCCGCGTTCGTCGACAGCACCACCTCGTCGCTGTTCGCCCGAGCCGTCACCACGGCGGACCCGCCCACGCCGGTGGAGACCACCGTGGTCGCTTGCGCCCGTGCCCGGAGCGGGATGCCGGCGCCGTATCCCTGGGTCCGGGGGTCGAGAGCGGCCGTCGCCCCGGCGGCGAGACCCCCGACCGCGACACTACCGATGGACGCGCTCGCATCCGCGGCCCGCGGAACCCGCCACCGCCGGGACGGCGAACGACTGTCGGGCCGCCGCCACCGACGCGTCCGCGCTGGCCACGGCGACGACCTCGTACGACGCGACGACACCACCGCCCTCGGCGAGGGAGAACCCCGCGGCAGCCTCGGCGTCCACCGCGACGCCACCGCCGGCGGTGAAGCCAGCCATGGCCGACACGTCGGCCGAGACCGAGCCGCCGACGACCCAGACCCCCGCTCCGACGGCGGCACCGGCGGCGACGCCCCCCGACGCTCCGACCCCCACCGCGAGCCCGCGCCCGCGGTGACGCCGAGAGCGGCACCAAGTGTCGCCGCGGCAGACGCCCCGACGCCCAGACCGAATCCCGCGGAGGCGCCGATGCCCAGGGCGGCCGACGCCCCCATCGCGAGTTGCACCTGGGCACCAGCCGCCAGGCCCAACGGGCTGTCCAGGCCAGCCATGGCCGCCCGCCACGCCGCGGGGTCGGCGTTCATCCGGGCCAGCACCTGCTGAAGACTCTCCCCGTCCTGGGCCCGGGTGCTGGTGTCGGGGTTCTTGGCCGGAGGGGCGCCGGGGCCAGCGCCCTGTCCGCTGCCCGCGGGCGTCGCGTTCGACTGGTCGCGTGCGCCGGCGCCGACGGCCCGCGCCTCCCAGTCGGGGTTCTTCTCCGTGATGGTGACCGAGACCTTCGCCCGCAGCGGGCGCCCGTCCTCGGCGAAGTAGTCCAGGTCCTCGGTCAGCTGAGTGACCAGGCCCTGGAAGATGAACGTCCCCCAGATGAAGCGCACCGGAGGCGGAGGCGAGGTGGCCTTCGCCTTCGACGGCTCGGCGAACTGACGCACGATGTGCGTCAGCGTGCGTACGTCGACCGGCACACCGTTCTTGTCGGCCTGCTCGGCGGTGTCGAACTCCAGGTCGAACGTGAGGGTCGCCGACTGTGTCGACGGGTTCTGTCGGCGCACGCTCTTGGTCGTGCTCGCGCCCTGGTCCTGGTTGTTCTGCCGGGTGATCTTCAGCGAGGTCGGGTTGAACTGGACCTCGTACGTGCCCTTCGGCTGCGGGGTGTACGACGGCTTCGGGTCCTTCCCCGTGCCCTTGACCTCGTCGAGGGCGACCAGCAGGGCCTTGGCGAGCGGCCCGCTCATGTGCCCGGCCCTCCGAGCAGCAGACCCTCGTGCACGATCTGGATCTCCTCGACCGCGATCTCACCGGTCTTGGCGTTCAGCGTCGGCCCGGTGACCTTCTGCGGCAGGCCGCGCTCGAACGTCCAGGTGGCGAGCACCCGTGTTGCCGGTGGGGTCCAGCAGCTGGATCTGGCCGTTGTAGCGCGGGATGGGCTGCTTGCCGGACACCATCCCCGTGATCCAGTCCCACAGGGCGGTGTCGGCCCTGTCCGGGTCCGGGGCCGGCGAGGGCCGCTGCGCCCGCGTGCCGGCACGGCGGGGCTGCCGCCGTGGTCCCCTGGCGGCGCGGGCAGCGGCCGGAACATCCCGCGCTTGAGCACGATCGGCACCAGTTTGACCCGGCCGACCCGCCGGACGACACCGTTGTTGCGGCCGCCCTCGAGGTACTCCTTGACGTCGGCTTCCAGCGTCAGGCCGCTGCACTCGCTGAACGAGCCGTCCCCGAGGGTCGAGCCCTTCGCCGACTGGTCGCTGCGCGTCAGGTGCACCACGAACCGGAAGGTCTGGAGCAGCTCGACGTTCTCAGCCATTGCCGGGCCTCCACGCTCACGTTGCCGTCCACGTCCGCGGAGAGCCGCAGCACGATGTACTCCAGCGGTGCGGCCGGAGCGACACCGATCTCGGTGACCAGCCGGCCCAGTGCCTGGCTGCTCGGCGGGTTCGTGCTGTCGTCGCAGCGGACGAAGAACGACTCCGCCTCCGTCGCGCCGGCGAACGCGCCGCGCCGGAACAGGTCGCGCAGCAGCAGGGCGACCGCGTGGGTGAGCCGGTCGCGCAGCGTGCTGGTGTTCGGCTCGAACACCAACCACTGGCACTGCTGGGTCAGCGTCTCGGCCAGCTGCGTCATGAGTCGCCGCACGGACAGCTGGCGGTAGTCCGGGTCGCTGGACAGCGTGCGCGCCGCGGTCAGCCGCAAACCGTCGCGCTCGGCGCGGAACACGTTGACGCCCATCAGATGCAGCTGGTCGTGGATCGCGTCGGTCACCGTCTCGCGGCTGACCACCGCGCCGACGGCCAGCTCGTTGGCCGGTCCCCACGCGACCCCGTGCGCGCGCTCGCGGGCCGCGACGATCCCGGCCGCGAACGACGACGGCGGGACGCTCACCGCTACCGCCGATGGCGCGCCCACCGGCGGGACGACACCCAGCCACGGGTGGTACGCAGCCGCGTACGAGGAGTCGAAGCCAGCGCGCCACGCGGTCACCTGGTGGACGGACAGCCCCGCCGGCACGTCGAGCAGGGCCACGAACCGCTTCCGCAGGTCGGCCACCTCGACCACCCGTCGCTGACGCGACACGATCTCCGCCGAGGTCGCCCTCCCCGCGTCGAGCCCGGTGGGCACCGGGACCGGCGCGGCGAGCTCGGGCTCGACCGCCGGGGTGCACACGTCGCAGTGCGGAAGACCTGCCGTACGGGCGCGGCCGCCGGAGCCGTGCCGG
Source organism: uncultured Actinomycetes bacterium (assembly GCA_963778785.1). Taxonomy (GTDB): domain Bacteria; phylum Actinomycetota; class Actinomycetes; order S36-B12; family CAIYMF01; genus CAVZVV01. Next base: position 19,585 of record CAVZVV010000023.1, on the reverse strand, counting down.
GAGGCAGCGACCGCCAGGTCAGATCCGGTACGACCAGCAGCCCGATCTCCGGCACGCGTCCCATCGCGTCGACCCCGCGGTGTGTGGGCCACTCGTCGAGCAGGTCGGCGTCCGCGGCCCCGGGTCGAAGAGGCTCGTCTGCGTCGATCCGTGGCTGCGGTCGACACCTCCGCGGGTCGGCCGGCGGCGAGCGGTGAGCGAACTGGTCGTCGGGGAGCAGAGGCCCCCATACCGTCGTCGGCTCGGCACAGGGCCGACGCCGACTCACCGGGTGGCTCGCCGTCCGCCGTGGCGCCCAGCACCGTGGCGATGAACCGCGGGTGACCGGGGACCAGCCCGAGGCCGCCGATCCGTTCCTGACGCCGAACCGACGAGCTCGGGTCGTTGGCGACGAGCACGCCCGTCACGACCTCGACCTCGATGCCATCGTCGCGCATCCGCCGGCGGGTCCGGCAGCGGCTCGTTCAGGTCGGCGAAGCGGGTCCGCCAGCGCCGGGTCGGTGAGCCGCGTTCAGCACGCGCAGCACCCCGGTCCCAGGCAGGCCGCTTCCGGCGGATCCGCAGCACCGACTGGTCCGGCGGGGCTGGCTGCCGCCGGAAGGGCCAGCCGGCGGCCGTCCGGCTCGCCGGCGCGGAACGTCTGCGGCACCTCGAACTCGATGCGCAGCTGCAGAGTCGTTCCCCAGGTGCCTTCGTCGGCCGCGCGCCAGCTCCATCCCGGATCGTCCGGTCGAGCTCGAACCTCGCCGTCGCGGCGTCGGCCGCCTCGCCCGGAGAAGCGCTGTCCCGGCCGACAGCCGCGACACGTACGCGCGCACGCCGCCCTGCGCGAAGAACGCCTGGACCGCGTACGGAAGAAGCCGGTCCGGTGCGCCGTCGCCGCGCTCGTAGCCCCCGAACATCTGCTCGTACTCGGACCAGCTCGTGACCGCAGATCGGGGTGTCCGTCGGACCGCGGAGCGCCACCCCGACGAAGCCCGCGATGTCGAGCCGGACGGGGCTGCAGCAGGTCAGGTGGCGCGCGGCGGCGCCAGGTAGACCGCCGGGCCGACCCAGCTGCAGACCGATCGTCACGACGACTTGAACTCGATGCTCTCGGCGACCAGGTGCAGCTCCTCCATCGCCACCTCGCCACCGCCCTTGCCGGCCAGCGTCGGCCCGACCCACTTCTTCGGCTGGGCCGCTGCAGCACCCAGCTGCAGACCGGCGTCGCGCGCCTCGTCGAGCAGCGTGATGGTGACGGTTCGCGGGCTCGAAGTCGCCCTCGCCGGGTCGCCTTGCAGCCACGTCGAAGAGCCGCAGGTCACCGATGACGCCCGCGCTTGAGCGTCACGTCGTCGGTGGAGTTGACGTTCGGCGATCTTGCGGATGTGGTTCTCCTTGTCGTTGCCGTTGCGGTACTCGGCGAACTTCACCTCGTTGCCGAGGCCGCTGACGTCGGAGAAGCCGCCGGCGATCTGGTCCTCGCCGCCGGTGTCGCCGAGCTTGACCATGAAGTTGAAGTTGCCGTACGGGTTGTCGCGGGTCGCCATGGTCGCCTCCATCGCGTCGTACGTCGGCTCAGCTCTGCTGCGAGTCGGCGGTCCACTGACCGATGCGGAAGATGACGAACTCGGCCGGGTACGTCGGCGCCACGCCGATCAGGCAGATCAGCCGGCCGTTGTCCAGGTCGTTCTGCGTCATCGTCGTCCGGTCGCAGCGCACGAAGAACGCCTCCTCCGGCTTGGTGCCCATGAGCGCGCCGGTTCGCCACATCGACGACGCAGGAAGTCCTCGATGCTCTGCCGGATCGACGCCCACAGCCGTTCGTTGTTCGGCTCGAAGACCGCCCACTGGGTCGCCTTGTCGATCGAGTGCTCGAGGTAGATGAACAGCCGCCGGACGTTGACGTACTTCCACTCCGGGTCCGAGCTCATCGTGCGCGCACCCCACACCCGGTTGGCCCGGCCCTCGAAGAACCGCAGCGCGTTGATGCCCTCGGGGTTGAGCACCGACTGCCGGTCGTACGTGACGTTCGTCGACGAACTGGGTGATGCCGAGCACCACCTCGTTCGCCGGTGCCTTGTGCACGCCGCGCTCGATGTCGCTGCGGGCGTAGATGCCTGCGGCGAAGCCGCGACGGCGGCAGCGTCGAGCGTCGCCGGCGGCGCGCCGGGGTCGGGCTTCGCGGTCGGATCGACGATCGCGCACCCACGGGTAGTACAGCGCGCGCGTACGTGGTGTCGAACTGGGCGCGGAACTGCCGGACCTCCGAGATCGAGGAGTCCTTGGGCGGGTCGACGATCGCGATGCGGTACGCCTTGCGCGCCTCGCAGTGCTCGATCAGAGCGTCGACCGCCGTCTTCTGCTCGGCGTCCGGCAACCGGACGGTGTCCGGGCACGCGACGATGGCGATGTCGTCGATCTCGGCCGAGCGCGCGAGGCCGGTCGCGGCCTTCGTCGACGTCGTCGGGATCGGCGGGCTCGCCCTGGAGCGGTGCAGCGCGACAGGTGCCCCGCCGGCGATGGCCTGTGGCGCGGTCAGGTACCCGGAGCTGGCCGGGTCGAGCAGCGCCGCGAAGAAGGCGTTGGCGTCGGCCACCTGCGCCGGGGCGCGTCGAGCCAGACCAGCGACATCTCGTCCGCCGGGTCCTCGGCCTGCATGGCACCTCGCCGATCGCGCGCGGGTGCGGGTCCTGCCAGCTCGAGCCCGGAGTAGACGTCGGCGCGGTCGGCCCACCGCGACCGTGACCGTGAGCGTGATGTGGCGCGCGCCGGCCCGGCCGCGATCGCCTGGGTCGTCGCCGTCCGGCTTCCGCAGGACCTGCTTGCCCTGCGGCGTCCAGCGCCACGATCAGGATCGACGCTGGTGGGGCCGGCTTGCCGTCGGCGCCCTTCGGCGGGTCCGGCGTGGTCGGCGCGCGAGCACCTCGATCGCCGCGCCAGGCCCGACGCCGACCAGACGGTCGCCGGACTGGACGTTCTTGCTGCGCTCGAAGCCGACGCTCACCTGATCTCTGTGCCCGCTTCGCCGGGCCAGCGGGCGCGCCACGTCGCCACCGGGTTGGCTCCCCGCGCCGACCGGGAGCGCGGCGAAGTTCTTCGTCGACGTCGATGGCGCCGTTGGCGTCGTAGACGAAGCCGAAGACCCGCGACACGTACAGCCGTCGGCCGCCGTTGTCGAAGAACGCCCGGGCGGCGAGCGCCATGTAGTTGGGGTTCGCCGGCGTCGGCGCCGACAGCGTTCAGGTCGCCGAAGGCCCGCTCGTACTCGGTGAAGCTGGTCACGAGCACCGGGTCGGGCACCATGACGAGCGGGCTGTTGTTCGGCAGCGTGAGCCGGTACGGAACGGGCCCGTACCGGGCCATGCCGCACATCCCGAACGTCGAGGTCGCGTACCCCCTCGATCGACCGTGACCGGAAGCTCGTCTCCTCGAGATACACACCGGGAGTCAGGTACTCGGGCATACGTGGCCTCCTAGGTCACGGGGTGGGCTTGAACACGAGGTCGTCGGGCAGGATCGTCTCGACACCGGTGCGGGCCACGACGTGGGTGGCGCCGTTGACGTTTGACGGCGTAGCCGGTGGGCGTCGCCGTGCCGCGCAGTAGCGGCGGAGTCCAGGACTGGGGGGTTCTGGGGCTGGGCGAACGCAGGCAGGTCCTCGACGACGAGGTCGGCACAGCGGTCGAGTGGGTCGGCGTTCGGCCGGGACCTTCGGGGCGACGACGTCCAGGTCGACGGTGATGGTGCTCTGCAGCGGTGCTTGTTCGGCGGACGTGACGACCAAGCACGAACTCCCCGCGGTCGTCGGCGTGCGCGTAGCCGACGGTCCCGCCCATCGGTCCGGTCGCGGTGACCCGGGCCCAGCGGGCGGCGCCCGTGGTACGAACCACGCGGCCGCGCAGAGCAGTGGTTCCCACGGGCAGGCTTGACGGCCGACCCGGCGCAGAGCCAGACGCGCACCAGCCGGTGGTCGACGGGCACGTACCGCTGCGGGCCGATCGCGTCGAGCAGGTCGACATCCCAGGTGTGCACCTGCAGCCGTCGCGGCACGTACCGGCGCCGCGGGTCGTCGAGGCGCAGCACGAACTTCGACGGCAACGGGACGGTCGTAGTCGGCCTTGGACCGTGCCGGGCCGTCCGAACGAAAGTCCACGCACGGCCACGACGGGTCACGCACCGGGCGGGACGGTGTGCGCTGGAGCTCCCGACCGACCCGAACCGGGGTCAGCGACCAGCCGCTCGGTCAGTGGGTCCATGCACTCGACGGCCACCGCGAGCCGGTGCAGGACGTTGGCCGTCCCGATGCTCGTCTCGACGGTCATCAGCCGATCCGCTCCAGCCGGTCCGCGACCAGCGACACCCGCTCGCGCGTGGGCTGCACCGGTCCCTCGAGGCAGATCACCCGCGCGATGTACGGCACCGTGAGTCGGAACTCCGTGGTCAGCGCCTGGAACGCCTCGCTCATCGACTCCAAGCGCGAGATCGTCGGTCACCACCTGGACGGCGTCGCCTGGCTGCCAAGGCGAGAAGGGCACTCCGTGCACCTGTACCGGCAGCAACTGGACGCCGGTGAGGATGCTGTTGCTCTCCAGGATCTGCGCAGCCAGTCCGATCCAGCGCAGCTCCTCGGCCGCACTGTCGCCCCAGGCGGCGACCAGCAGGTGCATGCGCAGCGGGATCCGCGGCACCCCGTCCACGCTGCCCACGGCGGACCAGCCGGGCCGGGTCTCCTTGTCGACGGTGACCCGGTAGCAGTACACCGAGATCGCCGGCTGGCTGATGATCTGGCCGGTGTTCGTCCGCAGCGTCTTCAGCTCGTTCGAACTCGCGAGGAACGCCTGCAGATGCGCGGTGATCGCTTCGGGCACGTCCGCGAACTTCCGGTCGAGCAGCTCGACGATGCTCGCACCGGCGGCCTCCAACGCTTGGTAACCAGCCACGCCGCCATGATTCGGCGCTGCCGTCACGACATCGTCGCTGCGGCGCCCAGCGTGGTCGACGCTCCCGGCGACGTTGCGGTGACACAGGGCGGCCGACACTCGCCCCGCGCCCACAGAGAGGGAGCCCCCATGACGACCGACGAATCCCGCCAGGACAACGGGAACGGCCAGCTCCAACGACGACGACGACGGCTGCCCGCCCACGGAGCAGGCCTGCGACCCCCGCTCCATCGACGTGGTCGCCTGCCGGGCTGCCGGGATCGCCAAGCAAGCCGAGTACGACGCGACGTACACGGCCGACCTGGAAACGGCGAAGCAGACGTACGACGACGTCCGCAAGAAGTACCGCGCCGCCCGCAAGGAGGCCGCGCTGCCGTACAAGGAGATGCGACACCAGGCCAAGCACCTGCTCGAGCGGATCCGATGCATGATCGAACAGCGGCGCGTTTGGGTCTGCCTGGACGACGCGTACTGCGAGGTTGTGCACGAACTGGACTGCTGCCAGCACCCGCCCGGCTGCTGCGTGCGCGAGCGGCACGTTCGACGTCGAGGGCTCGGAGCGGTGCGGCTTGATCACCCTGGAGCGACTGATCAAGCGGTACCAGAGGTGGACCGGCGAGGCGAAGAAGTGCTTCGACCAGCTGGCCGGCGAGCCCGCGGCGCTGACCCAGCGCGTGGCCGATGCGAAGGGCGCGCTCACAGCCGTCGAAACCGCCCTGAACGGTGACCCTGCCACGACCGACCTGAAGCTGCAGTACGCCTCGGCCAAGGTGGCCCAGCTCCAGGTCGAGCGGATCTACGGCGGGTTCGACCGCGCCCAGGACTTCGTCGACTGCCTCTGCCTCGCACTGACCACCTGGACCACCGGCTGCCAGGCCGTCTCCGAGCTGACCCGCGCTGAGGCGTTCAAGCAGTGCTGCGAGGACCAGGCCGAGAAGCGCTGCCAGGCGCTGGCCGACAAGACCGTTGACGAGATCCTGGCCGTGTACGACCGGCTGTGCGGTTCGGACCCCTGCGACGACGACGACGGGGTCCTCCGGAGGCGACGACGACTGCGGCTGCCACCACCACGACGACGAGTGCGGTTGCCACCACCACGAGCATGACGACGACTCCGGTGATGACGCCGACGACGACTCGGACGACCCCGACGAGGACGACGAGGTGTGCTCGAAGTGCGGCCGGCGCCACCACCACCGGCACCACCACCGGCACCACCACGGATGCGGGTGCGGGCAGACCGGCGGGAGCTCGGACGATGACGAGGACGAGTCCGATGACGAGTCGGATGAGGACGAAGGCTCCCCGAGCTCTGGCGCGCAGGCGGCCGGCTGACGAGGCAGGCCCCCGCTGAGGCCGCGTGATCGCGGCCTCAGCGGGGCGCTGTGGTTCCGTCGGCAGGCCGCTGCACGTCTGCGGTCTCCACGTCTGCGGACTCCACGTCTGCGGACTCCACGTCTGCGGAGAAGTCCGACCAGTCGGGCGAGGTTCCCAGGGGGAGGAACTCACCGTCGCAGCCGCCGCACTTGATCGAGAGGTCGGCTGCGACCGCCGCGACGGGAGCGACCCGGGTCAGCCAGGTGACGTTGTCGGCGAAGAGCAGGTCCGCCAGGGGGATCCGCGCAGCTGCGAGTGCCCGCGCCACGGCGGTGGCCGCGTCCTCGTCCGCGTGTGGGTAGTCGTCACTTTCCGAGACCAGGCCAGGGACAGCGCTGACGAGCCGGAGCAGGGCGACCCAGCCCGGGGAGTCGGGCGACCAGTCCGGCCTGTCGACCTCTGGTAGCTCGGTTCCGGCCGAGGCGGTGAAGAACTCCGCAGACCGGGCCTGCCACCGGGCCAGCCGAGCTCGTTCGCCGGGGTCCCCGAACGGAAGCCGCTCGTCGGGCCGTGACGGCAGCGTGAGCCACAGCCTCCCGCTGGCGTGATCCGGCGCCAGCCGCCAGCCGCTGTCGGCAGCCGAGGGCACTGCGGGGTCGCCCCATGCGTCCACCACGGGTCGGAAGGGGCTGCGCAGCAGGACAGCCACGGCAAGCGGTGCCAGCTCGGCGCGCCACCGCCCGCAGTGCGGGCACTCGGCCGTGATCGCACCCCCCTCGGTGGCCTCGACGAGCTCGGCGTGCCGAGCCTCTCGGTACGCCTGGTATCCGGTGGTGGAGGCCACGATCTCCCGCGCCCGGGCACCGTTGATGCCGTGGCCGACGGAATCAGTCACCAGCCTGCGCACCTCCGCGGTCCTGAGGATGTCCACGATCTGAGCGTCCTTCAGGTGCGCACGCATCCACAGCGACAACACCTCGCGAACCGGCGGGAGACGCACCATCAGGACGGAGGGCCCGTACGAGAACGCGGTGCTCACGGCGTCGCCCCCGCGGGCACGGCGCTCGGCGCTCCTACGCCGACGGCAGGGAGGACCGCGGGCAACTCGGAGTCCTTGATCGGAGCCAGGTTCCACCGGTTCACGAGGAACCCGCGCTCCTCCTTGAACAGGCGGGCCGCGGCGTCGTTGAGCGGGAACACCTCGAGGATCGAGCTGTACTGGTTGTTCGCCCCCCCGAACTGAGGCCGGGCGACCACCCCTACGAGCGCGTTCATCGCGGGAGTGGCCCGGGCCGTCGGGATCGAGGCGTACTTCAGGTTGAGCGGCACGTCGCCGGTCAGCCGGAAGATGTTCGCCAGGTTGCCGTCCTTGTCGACGGCGGCCGGGCTGCGCAGGAACGACAGCCGCAGGGACAGCGGCGGGCTGACCTTGACGTCGGAGTCGAACGCACCCTTCTGGGTGACCAACGTCGCCAGTTCCGCGTCCGACAACGGCCGGACCGGATCGGTGCCGAACAGCGGAGCGACCTTGGTGACCTCCGTCGCCTTGACCGTCGCGCTCAGCTCAGCCAGCTCGGAGAGGTAGAGCATCCGGCGCTTGGCGTGACGCAGGCTCTTGGTCGCCTTGACCGCTTGCCGGGCACGGAGAACCCGCGCGCTCAGGGCGGCGCGCCTCTCGGCCGGCTCGTCAGCGACGATCCGGTCCGCCTGGCTGAGCTGACCGTCGATCATCTGCTCCACGTTCTGCAGCCAGGTCAGGAAGAGGCGGTAGGAGTCGTGGGCCTTCACGTACGCCTCGTAGTCCTCGATCCCCTGTGATGTCTTCGACATCGCCACGACGAGGTCGGCCGGGGGGCCGTCCCCCTTCTCGACGGCGCGCGTGTACATCGCGACCGTGTCATCCGTCTCGGTCATGGCCCAGTCCGGGGTGAGGGGCCACGGCTTGACCAAGGAGCGTGTCGTCCCCGGCGCGTACTGCTGGCCGACCTGAGACGGCGACTGCTCCAGGTAACGGCGGCGCATCTGGGCGAACCGGCCCTCGCGCTCGACCAGACGACCCCCGTAGGCCTTGCCGGCCGGTGAGTCGGCAGTCAGAAGGGCCTGGGCCCGCTGCACCGACTGCGCCGCCGGTGCGAGCCGGTATCTGGCGTTGTCGATCATCGCCTGGACCCGGTGGTCCTTGTCGCGCACCTTGGCGTGGCCCTTCTCGTCGGTGGCGGCGTCTATCAGCTTGCTCAGGTCGTCCAGCTCATCGTCGAGGTGCTCCCACTGCGGCATGTCGGCGACTTGCTGGGCGCTGAACGCGTCGATCGACATCCCCCGGTCGATCTCGCGGAAGGTCTCGTCCGCGGTCTGCCGGTGCTGGAAGTGGCTCCGGTAGACATCGCTGGTCCCGGCCAACCCGGCCTGCTGGCGGAGCGCGTAGAACTGGGCCCGGTAGTCATCGAGGTCTTTCAGCCCAGCGTAGTTCCTCCTCGCATCCTGGTACGCGTCTCGGAATTCGCCGAGGATGTCGTCCTCGAGATCGAGGGCCTTGTTGCGCTGTTCTACGCGCACCTTCTCGGCACGCTGGGCGGCGTCCGGGAGGTTGGCGAAGGTCGGGTCAGCCGGGTCGAGAGCACGCTTGGCGAGCTCGATCGAGCCGATCACCACCTGGTACGCGAGCAGGAGCTTGCGCAGCTTCTGCAGCACCTCGACCACCTCCGGCGGGTTGAACGCCCCGCGCCGCTCGGCCCAGTTGGCGATCCACTCGTCGACGCCGAGCGCCTTGAGGAGCAACGGGCCGACCGTGGAGATGATGAGGCCGCCGATGAACGTGACCGGCGTGGGGATGGCCATGAGTCCCATACCGACGGCCATGCAGCCCAGGTTGACCGCGGAGGAGCCCACGGCCTGCCAGACGGCGGTGTCGTGCTGCTCCTGCGTAGCGGCGGGGCGCAAGTGCGCCTCCCCGACCTCCAGGACGGCAAGCACGACGAAGACGGCCGGGTTGACGTTGACCCCGCGCAGCATGAGCACGCCGACCGCGCCGGACGACACGTTCTTCAGCGTGCCGAGCGCGACCTCACCACCGGCCGCCTTCCCCCTGCCCCAGCGGGCCAGCAGCTCGCTCTCGCCCGTGATCGTGGTCGCGACCATGACGATGCCGCCGACCCGGCCGACCCCCTCGGCGACCTGCCGGGCGCCGCGCATGGTCGGCGACTCCACCTTGAGACCGGCGGCATCCGTGTCGAGCGGCCTGACGACCGAGACGTGCTGGGTGAGCAGCTCGCCCGTGCCGGGGACGCGGGCGAACTCGGTCGTCGGCGGCGCTTCGGTGAGACCGGAGATCCGCTCCTTGACCCCCTGCAGGTCGGCGGTCAACAGGTCCCTGGTCGTGCCCGCGATCGGCTTCTGCGCCGGGTCGGGCGGGTTCAGCTCGTTCTCGAGCAGCACGCGGTAGCGCTCGTACTCGACCAGCAGCTCCGCGCGCGACTCGACGCCGAAGAGGGCCCGAACGCTGCCGCAGCGCCAGCTCGTTGATCCGGCTCCGCACGCCGGCCAGCTCGCGAGCTCGTGCGCCTGGCGACCCCGGAGGGGCGTTGGACAGGTCGGGGCTCCGGTTCAGGACCACGAGCGCCATCTCGCTGAGGTGCATGTCGCGCACGACCGGCAGGTCGAAGTCGTGCCGCGCCAGCCACTCGTCCATCACCCGCTGCTTCGGGAAGTCGCCCGGTGGCTGCGACAGGGTGTCCGTGGTCGCCGTGGCGTTCTTGCCCGGTCGTAGTCGGGCATCCATCTCGTTGAGCATGTCCCGCAGGAGCTGCTGCAGCTCGGCCCGCTGGGTGCTGAGCTCGGCGCCGTGCTCGCTCCGCGCGGTCTTCTTGACCGGGTCGGTCTCCTCCTTGACGGCCACGGCGTTGGCCTTCATCTGTGCGGCGAGCTTCTCCAGCGCCAGCTCGGCGCGGCGCACGGACAGCTTCGGGTCACCCTGGCCTGGTGCCTTGGTCCCGATGATCCCGGTCAGTGTCTGACCCTGCGCTGTGGTGATGTCGACGGCCTGGACATCGCGAGCCGACGCCGCGACGTACGCTTCGAACCCGAGACTGCGCAGGAACCGCAGGACGACGGGGTCGACCAGCGTGGCGGCCTTCCCCCGAGTGAGGTCCAGCTCCGCGGATACCACCACGGCGTCGGCGCCCCCGGCGGAGCGGAACTCCATCAAGAAGTCGGCCAGGACCTCGAGCTGGCTGGCCGCCATCCTGCCCTCGATGTTGTACCAGCCCTTCTGGAGGTGGTGGGTGGCATCCCAGAGCTGGTAGGGGCGCTTGACGTGGCCCATCGCCGCCCGGAACCGCTCCTGGAGCTTGGCCAGGTCATGCGCGCGGAGGTCCGGGATGACCAGGATCGTCATGCCGCCCTGGACCTGGATGACGAAGGACGACGCGTACTTGTCGATGTCCTGGTCCTGGACCTTGTCCGACTTCCCGGTCTTGTCGTCGACCGTGACCCGGCCGACGCCGGGGGCGCGCGCGGTCTCCGCGACCGTGTAGGGGTCTTCGGCGGCGAACGGCGTCGGCCGGCCTTGACGATCGCCGGTGGCGAGGTCGAAGTCGACGACGTCGAGCGTGCCACCCTTGACCTGCACCAGGACGCGCTCGATCGACGCTCGGCCCTCCCGGGTCTTCGCGAACTCGCGCCGGACGTGGTCGCGCCAGGCGACCTCGCGGGCGTCCGCCGCGAAGCCCTCCCCCTCGCCGCGCTCCCAGGCCGGGCGCTGCGCCGCCATCTTCTCCGCGAAGACGGCTTCGGCGTCCGCCAGGCGGGCTGCCTGCGCCTCCTGCATCTGCTGGCGCAGCGTTCCTGCCCACCGGCGCATCACGTCGTTGAAACGGATGATGCCCACCGCGACCTTGCGCAGCAGTGCGGGCACCAGGTTGACGTGGTCGCTGTGCGCATGCGAGAGGAGCAGCTCGCGGACGTACCCGTCGGGCCCGATGAAGTCCAGCAGCTGCCGAAGGACGACCTCGGCGAGTCTGGCTTCGGTGAGCGCCTTCCCGGCGTTGTCGACCATCCCGGAGACGTTCACGCCGGCATCGATGATGATCACCGATCCGTCGGAGAACCTCAGCGCGGAGGTGCTGGCGGCGCCGACCGCGAACTTCGTGTACGTCGCGGTGACGACGTGGGTGGGTGTGCTGGCCTCGACCGTCAGCCATGCGCCGTCGACCGTCTGCACGGTGCTGCCCGGGGGGATCGCCGGATGCGACGGGATCACCACGGGGATCGCTGGTGCCTCGCCCGCACCCACTGGCGGTGTGGTCGTGGCCGGCGCGGGAGGCGGTTTCGGGGCGCCGGGTGGGAGCCTCAGCCGGCTGATCGGGACGATCCAGCGAGTCACGTCGCGGCGCTGCTTCTCGTCCGCCACGGCATGCACCTGGAAGACGACCTGCTCGTGGGGCCGCTCGCCGGGCAACCTGGGCGCCGGGACTGAGATCTCCTGCACGTACTGGGGCCCGTACACCGGCGGCTCCGGCACCGCCAGCGACGGGGTCGGATCGACGTCCGAGGCGGGTGTGGTCGGCGCGACGGTCGGGTTCGGCTGCCGCCGGACGACGTCGGGCGCCGGAGCTTCCTGGACGACGTGCGCGAGCTCGTGGGCCAGCAGCCGACGACCGGCGGCGTGGTCGGGTTCGTACTGGCCGCGCGCGAAGCCGATGTGCGACCCGACCGTGAAGGCGAGAGCGCCCAACCGGTCGGCAGTCGTCGCGGCATCAGGGTCGGTGTGGATGCGTACGTCGGACAGGTCCCGGCCGAGCCCCGCGCCGAGGTCCCGGGCCGGGCCGGACGGCAACGGCGAACCTGGGGACGACAGACCCGCGTCAGGCGGTGGCGAGGGTGCCGTGGCGGCCGGTGGCGGCGGCCTTCCGGACGGCGGTGCAGGCGGCAGCCCGCGCGTGGAGCTTCCCGACCGCCGCGCAGCTGGGGCGGCTGGTCCGGCGCCGTCCATGAGCTGCGCTGCCACCCGGTCGGCGTGCACTTCCTGCGGGTGGTCGGCACCGCCGACCCGCAGCTTGGTCTGCACCACGCGACTCAGCGCCACCGACAGCGGCGGCGGCACGCGTCCCTCTCGGGTCGACGGCAGCACCACATCGGCGTCCGCTGGCCCGTCAACCACCGCCGAGGTGGCCCTGGCCGCCGGCGCGTCACGTCCGCCGCCTGAGTCGTGCGCCCCGGCGCGCATGGCCACGATGCTGTCCGCGCCCACGTCACCGCACCGTGGCACATCGGTCGGTTTGTGGTGGTGGCTCGGACGAAGGCGCCCCCGGTTGGTGCCGGGGGCGCTGGCGGCCGGGCCTGAGGTGGATGGCCGCGACGACGAGACTAGGGCCGGTCGAGCCGGCGGGCCAGAGACCTTCGACCCGCCCCGCGATGGGGTGGCGTTCGAGCACCCCGGCTCGGGGGAAGAGGCCGGGGCGCTCGCGGGGCCAGGCCCCGCGCGGCACGCTCCCACCTGGAGGCCGAGGCGTACCGGGACAATCACGATAGGCCGATACCGGCGCTCGGGGAAGTACCCGGCCAGCCACATCTGCGCGTGTCTGCCGCCGGCAAGCTTTCGCTCGAGGTCGCTGATGACACGTGGATGCCGCGACGAGGCCCCGACCCACCCTCCAGGTCGGGGACCCGCTGCGGGGCATGCCAGCCATAGCGGCACCGACGGCGCCATGGGATCGCCGGACGTACCGAGAGGCCTGCCTCATGTGCGTGGCACGGCCAACCCCCGTGCGGTCGCGTCCACCCCGAGCCTGAGGGGCGGGGCCTCTCGCGTCATCGGGCCCAAGGGCCTCCATCCGGGGCTGTTGGGCCTCAGCCGTCATGGCGCAGGGGCCTGCGTCGCCCTCGGTCCGCACGTTCCGCGTTCAGGGGTAGCCCGCCCCTGATTCACTGACACGAGCCGCGCGCGTCACCGCTGAGCGATCCGCGCCGATCAAGACCGAGCGGGCCCCGGTCGATGTTGGTCCCATGCTTGGCAACGCCGGCGCTGCACCCGCGACCCTGGCGCTTCTCGTCGCGGTCACGTCGGGCTGCTCGGTCGCCTCGCCCCCCGGCTGCGCGGTGACGTGCCCCCCTTGCCGAATGAGCTGCCCTCGTGGATGTCGACGCAGGTATGGCTGTGCTGGACCGTGAAGTCGCCGAACCGTGTCGCCGGCTGCGGTGACACGCTCCTGGACACCGGGGAGCCGGCCAACAATGTCACGGCCCGTTTCGGCGCGGCCCCAGCGAACAAGGTGACCTACCTACCCGCTGGCGCGACCGTCAGCATCACCGTTGCTCAGTACCAACCCTTCTGCACGTTCACCACGGTGGCTGCCAACAACGACCGGCTCGGGTACCGCAAGGTCTTGATGCCGGCCCGCACCTTCGTCGGCATCGGCGGCATCGGGGTGTCCTTCCAGGCCGTCGTCACCTACGACTGGACGACGGGCCAGATGGTCATCAGCCGTACGGGAGGCCCTCACGACTGAGCCGGAAGGGACCGGCACGCACGGGCTGCCGGACCGATCAGCGGGTCGGGCGCCGGTCGAACAGCCGCTGCGCCCACAGGTAGGAGCCGAGCGCGATCCCCAGGCTCCACACCGACGGCGAGCGCGAGGTCGCGACCGCTGGGTGTCCCGAGCAGCAGCCCACGGACCGTCTCGATCGTCGGCGTGAACGGCTCGTTCTCGGCGAACCACCGCAGCGGTCCGGGCAGCGACTCGGTGGGGACGAAGCCGCTGCTGAGGAACGGGCAGCAGGACCAGGAACATGGGCAGGTTGCTGGCGCTCTCCGGTGTCTTCGCCACGAGGCCGAGCGCGACGGACAGCCAGGTGAGCGCCACCGTGAACAGCGCGACGACGCCCGCCGCCACGATCCAGCCGCTCACCCCCGCCGTGGGCCGGAAGCCGACGGCCAGGGCGACGGCGAGGACGACGACGACGCTGAGCATGGTCTGCAGGAAGCTGCTCACCGCGTGGCCGGTGAGCACGGCCGACCTCGTCACGGGCATCGTCCGGAAGCGGGCGATGAGGCCCGCGGTCATGTCCAGGGCGACGGAGATGGCCGTGCCCTGGGCGGCGGCAGCCACCGTGATCAGCAGGATCCCCGGGCGTGACGTAGTCGGCGTAGCCCGCGCGTCCGAGGTTCCCCGCCCAGGCCGGTGCCCAGGGTCTCGCCGAAGACGTAGACGAACAGGAGCAGGAACACCACCGGCATCCCGACGAGGATGATGGTCATGCTCGGGTAGCGGACGATGCGCCGCAGGCTCCGCCGGGTCATCGTCGAGGAGTCGTGGACGGCCACGCTGAGTGTGGACATGGGTCATCAGCTCCGCTCGGTGCGCTCCTGGCCGGTCAGGCTCAGGAACACGTCGTCGAGGTCGGGCAGGTGGACGGACAGCTCGTCGGGGGCCAGCGAGCTCCGGTCGAGCGCGTCGAGCACGGACCGCAGCGCGTGGACGCCGCCGTCGCTCGGGACCTGCAGGCTCAGGCTCGCCGGGTCGCGGGTCGATCGCGGGAACGCGCGAGCCGCGGCGTCGAGCTGCTCGGCGTCGGCGAACTGCAGGCGCACGTGACCGCCGGGGACGAGCCGCTTGAGCTCGGTCGGCGTGCCCTGCGCCACGAGGCGGCCGGCGTCGAGCACGGCCACCTGGTGGGCGAGCTGGTCGGCCTCCTCGAGGTACTGCGTGGTGAGGAAGACCGTGACGCCGTCGCGCGCGAGCTCCCGGACGATCTGCCAGACGGTGCGCCGGCTCCGGGGGTCGAGCCCCGTCGTCGGCTCGTCCAGGAAGATGATCGTGGGCTCGCCGACCAGCGTCATGGCCAGGTCGAGCCGGCGCCGCATGCCGCCGGAGTACGTCGACGCCAGCTTGTCCGCGTCGGCCGCGAGGTCGAACCTCTCGATGAGGTCGGCGACCCGTCGCTGCGACGTCGAGCGGCCCAGGCGGTAGAGGCTCGCCATCAGGGCGAGGTTCTCGCGGCCGGTGAGCAGGTCGTCGAGCGCGGACGCCTGGCCGGTGACGCCGATCCGCGCGCGCACCGACCCGGCCTGGGAGCGGACGTCGTAGCCGCCCACCAGCGCGGTCCCCTCGTCGGCCGGGATGAGCGTGGACAGGATCTGCACGAGCGTGGTCTTGCCGGCGCCGTTCGGACCGAGCAGGGCGAACACGGTGCCCTCGTCCACCGTGAGGTCGATGCCGTCGAGCACGGTGGCGTCGCCGTACGACTTGCGCAGACCGGCCGTCGCGATGGCGATGCGCGGTCGTGGCGGTCGGCGGTCGAGGTGGTCGTCATGAGCCGGCTCCCGTCACGACTCGTCGACGGGCGACGCGGACGACGTCGATGTCGCCGGCGCTGGTCTGGGCATGGACCTCGACGGTCCGCTCGCCGGCGGCCGGCTGGTCGGTGGCGTCGAGGTCGTTGCGCACGGTGCCGAACGAGGTGCTCAGGTCGAGCCGCGCGGAGGTGCCGGTCGGGATGCCGACCTCGATGCGGCCGAGCGACGTCTTCAGCTGCACGGAGCCGCGCTCGGCGCTGCCGATCCGCAGGTTGCCGTTCGCCGTGGTCGCGACGACGTCCCCCGCGCGCGGTCGACGGAGACGCTGCCGTTCGCCGCCTTGACCCGCAGCGGGCCCGCCGCTGTCGCCGATCCTGCGTGTCGCCGTTGGAGTTCTTCACCTCGGCGCGACCACCGATCCGGTCGATGTGCACGGCGCCCGAGCCGGTCGAGCAGTACGCCTCGCCGGCGATGTCCTGCGCGACGACGGCTCCGATGGCCGTCCTCAGGTCGGCGCTGGTCACGTCGTGCACCCGGATGTCGCCCGCCGACGTCTTGGCCCGGCAGCTGCCGAGCTCGCCCTCGACCCGATCGACCCGAGGGCCGAGACCGCGTCGAGGTCCGATCCCGACGCGAGCCGGACCGAGACCTGCACCGAGCCGTACTTCTTGGTGAGAGCCCGTGCGGTTCTTCGGCCCGACGCACCCGCAGCCGACCGTCGGAGCAGGTCACCGTGGTCGCCGTCGGCCGCCCGGCGGTCCTTCTCGTTCGTCGGGTCCGTCGGGGTCACCTCGACGACGGTGACGTCGGCGTCGCCGGCGACGACCCAGATGTCGCCCATCTCGACGTCGACGGAGGCCGTGATGGGGCCGGTGGTGGGGAAGGTGGTCATGTCGTGTCCTTCCGTGGCGTGGGTGATCGGGTGCGGGTCGGGTGCTCCTCGCGGGGGCTAGCGGACCCAGCCGCTGTAGCGGTCGCCGCCGCGTGCCGAGCGCCGGGTCGGCGACGGCCCCGGAGGGGCTCCGGTGAGCGCGGCGGCGGCCGAGCGGACCAGCCACGCGTTGACCGACACCCCGGCTCGCGCGCGCTGCCTCCTCGACGCGGTCCTTGAGGTCCTGCCCGAGCCGCAGGTTGATCCGGGTCATGGGCGAGTCGTCGTCCCGACGCCGGCGCGCGTCCGTCGGCCGCGGCGCGGTCGGCGACCTCCGGGACGGGCGGCACGACACGACGAACTCCGGGTCGCGGCCGCGCAGCCGCAGCTCGACCGACCCGGGGGCGAGCTCCTGGGTGATCTCCGCGGCGGCGACGGAGAGCGCATCGAGCAGGGCGAGCCGGAAGGCCGACTCCAGCGTCGCGGTCAGGCGCTCGGCCAGGTCCCGCGCCTCGGGGCCGCCGGGGTCGGCGGCGACGGCGAGCTGGCTCCGGAGGTCGGTGAGGTACGGCGCGAGGTCCATGGCACAACTATGGCACCACAATGGCGCCATTGTCTAGTGAGATGATGCCACCAGGGTGCCACTTGGAGAGACCCAGGCTCATACGCGGGGGTGCGGATGGCCTGTGGCGCGGCCCTGGAAGGAGAGGATCTTGGGGTTCTGCACGACGCCCGCCTGGATCTCGATGGCGCGCCGGATGGTCGGGTCCTGGTCCCACCCACCAGGCCCGTCCATCACCGGGCGCAGGTAGGGGATCAATGCCTCGCTGATCCCCCACGTCGCGCTGTTCCACAGGTACGCCGGGCTGTGATCGACGGCGTAGTAGGCCACCCCGTCCCCGACGGTGAACATGGGTGCCTCGAAGCTCGTTGGCCGGGCGCACTCGAAGCCCATGCCGAGGTCGAAGAGACGTCGACGAGCAGGCTGCCGGGGGCAAAGGCCTCCAGCTTGGCGTCGGAGACGAACATCAACGGCGCGTCGGTGTCCTGCAGCACGCAGTTGACCACGATGTCGTGCCCGGCCAGGAAGGCCGCCGTGGGCACCGGGCCGGTGGACGTCTGGACCACGGTGCGACCGGGGTCGGCCTCGCTGCGGTCGAGGTGGTCGAGCACGACGGACGGGATCGGGAAGGCCCACCGCCGTGACGCCACGCATGGTGAGCACCGTGACGTCGTGGATGCCGAGGGCGTGCAGCGCGGTGATCGCGCCTGGCGCGGTGTTCCCCGAACCCGATGACCACGGCCGTGAGGTCCAGGCCGTAGTGACCGGTGGACCCCGTCAGGGTCAGGGCATGCAGCACCGAGCAGTAGCCCGCGAGCTCATTGTTCATGTGGAACACGTGGACGACGAAGCCCCCCGAGGGCGTCCAGTGGTTCATCGACTCCCAGGCGATCAGGGTCAACCGCTTGTCGATGCAGATCTGGGTCAGCTCAGGAGCCTGGACAGCGTGCGGCCACCCCCACAGCACCTGCCCATCGCGGAAGGCCGGCCACGTCGGCCAGGGTGGGCTTGGGCAGCAGCACCACGTCGGCCGACGCGATGATCTCCTCGCGCGAACGCATGCCCGCGACCTGGCCGGACAGGTGGCTGTCGGACACGCCGTAGCGGCGGCCGTAGCCATGCTCCAGGACGATCCTCGCCCGCAGGTCGGCGTCGATCCGGTCCAGATGCTGCGGATGGATGGGTGGCTGAGCCACTCGTTCTCCTTGCCCGAGGTGGCAAGCACTCCAAGGCTCAGTCCACTCATGAGCACCTCTCCGACAAGTACGCGACGATCGGACCGCCCGCCAGCATCGGTCACTGCCGGTCCGCGGCTGCTGAGCCCAGCATCCACGGTCGCGGTGAGCCATCACCACTCGGCGCCACTCGCATCACCCGCACTGGGCGGGCGGTAGAGCTCGCGTACGGCAGCGTCGATGTCGATGCCCCCCTGCTCGACCGGCTCCATGTACAGCCGCGCCCATGCGATCTTGTCACCGCGCACGCCGATCACCGTCACCCCCCGCATGAGGAAGGGCGCCCCGTCCAGATGCGTGCCCGACCAGCGCACCTCGGTCCACTCCGTGCCCTCAGCCGACGACCACGCGAGTCGCTCGGCGACGAAGTCCGGCACACCCTCGAACACCGAGGTCCAGTTCGCCAGGACCTGCGCGCTCCCGCCGAACCCACGGGTCGGATGGGAGGGGCTGCTCGCTGCGGTAGTCGTCGGCGAAGAACGCCGCGACGGCTGCTGCGTCATGACGGTTCATCGCCGCGAACAACTGGTCCGTGAGGTCAGCCACGATGGACACCCGCTCCCTGATCTCGCCCCCAGACGCCCGAGTCGCCGATCCAGGTGGCCGGGCACGTGGTTCCGCGCCACCATGATCACCCGGCCGCTCGACCGGCGCCAGACTCGTCGTCGAGGTGCAGCGCCATCCACGCGGTGGCGTCGGAGTTGTCGCCGTAGGGCTCGATGTCGCGGTAGCCGGCGGCGAGGTAGAGCCGTCGTGCGTCGAGCAGCTCGCGTTTGCTGTCGAGGAGCACGTAGGAGAGACCACGACGTCGTGCATCCGCGTGCAGTAGCTCCAGCAGCGCTCGCCCGACGCCGTGACCGCGCAGGCGCCTCGACACCCACATCCGCTTCACCTCGGCGACGGATCCGTAGGGCGGGACGTCGATGACCCGGAGACCGGCGCATCCGAGCACCTCACCGTCGTCGACCACGACGAGGAACGTGCCGCGGGGCGCACGGTATGCACCGGGGTCCGGATCGTGGATGGTCGGCGAGGACGCGCCGAGCAGCTCGTCGAGCTCGGCGGAGTAGGCGCGCACGGCGGCGCTCGCCTCGCTGTCGAGGGGGTCGCGGACCTCGATCGACCAGGTCGTCACGCCTGCGGCCGGGGCTTGAAGCGGCGAACCTCCTGGGGCCAGCCGCACGCTTCGGCGATCTTGCCGGCCCACATCTTGGCGGCAGCCTCGTCGGCCACGTCCACGACCGTGAGCCCGCCCAGGAACTCCTCGGTCTCGACGAAGGGCCCGTCGGCGAACGTCAACGTGCCGCTGGTCGCGTCAGCGCTGAAGGCCGTGTGGGTTTCCTCCACCAGCCCCCCTCCGAACACGTAGACGCCAGCAGCCTT
>CAVZVV010000022.1:0-13769 GCA_963778785.1 uncultured Actinomycetes bacterium | reverse complement strand
CCGAGGCCGGGCGGGCCTTCGCCGAGTTCCGCGACCTGCTGGCGCGCGAACTGGGAGTCGAGCCGTCCCGGCAGCTCGTCGCGCTGGTACACGCTGGCTCCGGGACGCGCGCGCCGCTGGCTACGACGTCCTAGGGCTGGGCCCGACCGGCCTGGCGCCCCGCGGCGCCCCGACCAGGGCGCACAGGTCCTCGGGAACCCGCACTCCGAGCTCGCGCGAGAGCAATTCGTCATAGGTGGCCAGGGTGCGTCGGGCCTCACAACGATTTCCCTCGGCCAGGTGCGCCACGATCAGCGCACGCTGGGCACTCTCCCGCAACGGCTCCACGTGCACCGCGTCGAGCGCCGCCTCGACCGCGAGCGCGCAGCGGTTCGCCTGCACCAGGAGCGCGACCAACGCGTCGATCGCCTGCAGGAGCCGCAGACGTAGGCGCTCCCGTGCACTGCAGACCCACTCGTCGTACCAGCCGGGGAGTAGGTCTAACGCCTGCAGCGTGAGCGGGTCGAGGTCGAGGTCCTCGTCACTCACCACGCCGCCGGTCACCCGGGCCGCCCACGCGCACACCTCGTCCAGGTCGACCTTGACCTCGGGCCGCAGCATGATGCTGGTCGGGTCCGAGGTAATCACGTCCGCTCCGCAGGCGCGCAAGCGCCACATCGCCGAGCGCAGGTTCCCGGCGCGTCGGGTCGCGGACACCCCCGGCCACAGCACCGCCGAGGTGGTGCGGCGGTCGACCCGTCTGCCGTGAAGGGCCACGTAGGCGGCGAGGCGTTGGCTGCCTTGCGGGACCTGCACGGTACGACCAGCGTCCCGCCCGAAGCTGCCACCGAGCAGATGAAGGCGGGCGGTGCCGTTGCTGGTGGAGACCACCTCGAACCCACCCATGGCACCCTCCGTCCGCTGTGTCAAGAGGCGAACGTAGGGCGGGTCGCGTCACCTCGCCGTCACAGCGTCGGCTCGATTCCACCCCGAGCACACGTGTCGTCAGAGCGTGGCGACAGCGACCCCGGGCGGGCCTCCCAGCCACGACACCCGATAGCGGTGACCCCGCGGGAGCGCCGTTTCCAGCTGGATGCTGACCGTCCGAGACCTCGTGATCGTCAACTCGGCGACGATTCCCATCACCTCGTTCGTGAAACCGATCGTGAAGTCCAGGCCGGTCTCGAGGGTTTCGGTGCGGTCCACCGTGAAGGGCAGAGATCCAGCCTGTCGTTGATCGAAATCCGTGCTACCGGTGACCATGGGATCGGAGAGGCCCGGCACGAGGTGGCACGTGATCTCTTGCGGACCCGCCACGGCTGTTGGTTCCACGCGGACGTAGGAGTCGTCCTCGTTCGTCGTCCGGGCACGCTTCTCCCACCGCACCGGTATGCGGACAGCGGCCACGGCCGACTCTCCTGCGGCGCACGCGAGGGCGTACCCCGACGCCACTGTCACCTTCGCCGACGCTTTGGCGCCCGTGCCGAACACGAGCAAGCTCACGCTCGCACCCGCGTCGTCCGTGACGGTTTGGGTGGCCGTCACCGTGATGTCGTCAACCGCCGGGCAGGACGCCACCAGGAACGGGACCTCCAGGATGCCCTGGCCTGCTGCGACGATCTCGTAAGGGTCCCAGAAACCCTTGTCTTCAAAGGACTCTTCGACCTCCACGGTGGCCGTGTGCCCTGTGGCCTTGTCGGGGGTCAGCACCATCGACATTCCGTCACCTCCGCTCAGGAGGCCGACCTGTCGTGGTGTCGGAGCCACGGTCCGATCCTCACGCTGTCGACACGTTGCGGCCGGCTGGGGGGACTCTAGCCTCTGCCCCTGGGTGACCCATGGGGATCGCGTGGAGGTACGACTACTGGTGCGCACTCCCGTGCCCGCGCGCACGTACGCCCGGGGGACCCACAGGGGTGCCATCCCTGGGGGAGGGCGACTGACGGCCGTCGGCTGCGGGTCGGCAACGTTCTGCCTCGCCCTCGACGGCGCCGGGCACTCGTACCTGCTCACCCCGACCAGCCCGGGATACGGCAGTCAGGTCGCGGGGAGCAGCTGGCCGGACGCGGTGTCGTGCGGCTCAGAGTCGTTCTGCATGGTGACCGACCAACGACAGCAAGGTCTTCCGGTACGACGGATCGTCCTGGGCCACGTCGGCCACCCTGTGGGGCACTGGCGGCGCCGACGTCTCCTGCACCTCGGCGTCGTTCTGCACCATCGTCGGCGGGGGCAACGCCTTCACCTACGACGGCACCGGCTGGTCGTCCGCCACGAGCATCGACAGCAGCGGGTACTCGCTCCTCTCGGTGTCCTGCTGGGGCCCGGAGTTCTGCGCTGCGATCGACTCCGGGGGTGACGCCGTCGTGGCGAACTGACGGCGATGGCACGCAAAGAAGCGGCAAAGAGGCGTGACAGAGCGTGGGCCGATGGGTCACCATCGTGGTTGGCACACCGGCGACGAGCCGAGTCGCTGGCGGACCCGGAGGTTGATTCATGGGCCGGATCTCGCAGTGGGCCGTCCGTCACCCGGTGTTCGGGCTGGCCTCGTGGCTGTTCCTCGTCGCCCTCATCGCAGTGCTGTACACCCAGTTCAAGGGCGACTACAACGACAACTTCAACCTGCCCGACTCGGAGTCCACCACGGCACAGGACCTGCTCAAGGGCCTGTCCGGCGGGGCCGGAACGGGGTCGGGGCTCGAGGGTCAGGTCGTCTGGCGGGTCGACTCGGGCAAGGCGAACGATCCCGCGTCTGCGGCCGCCGTCGCCGCGGCCCTGGCGAAGGTGGCCACGAAGCCCGGTGTCGCGTGCGTGATCTCACCGTTCGGGCAGCCGCAGGGCGCGAGTTGCCCGCCGCAGCAGGCCCCGGCCGGTCAGGCCGGCCAGGGGCAGGGCCAGGCTCAGGGTCAGGTGCCGGCCGATGCCCAGGGGCCGCTGGCCCACTTCGGCCAGGCCGGGGTGAGCCCTGACGGGCGGATCGCCTACGCGACCGTGCTGTTCACCGGGAAGTCGTTCAGCGATCTGTCCACGGACCACGTGGCGGCCGCCTTGGACCTGGTCAAGGGAGTCAACGGCCAGAACGGGCTGACCGTCGGTGCCAACGGCGTCTTCGGCTTCGTGCAGGGCGAGCCGCCGTCGTCGGAGAGCTTCGGCGTGGGGGTCGCGCTGTTCATCCTGCTGTTCGCCTTCGGCTCGATCCTCGGGGCGTTCCTGCCGATCGTCTCGGCCGCCGTCTCGGTCTCGCTCTCGACCGGGCTGGTGCTGCCGATCGTCGCGAACTACTTCTCCGTCGCCACGTTCGCCCCGTTCTTGGCGTCGATGATCGGTCTCGGCGTCGGCATCGACTACTCGCTGTTCGTGATCAACCGCTACCGCGAGGCGATGCGCCACGGCCGCGACCCTCGTTCCGCGGCGCTCGAGTCGGTGCGGACCTCGGGCCGGGCAGTTCAGTTCGCCGCGCTCACCGTGATCATCGCGCTGCTCGGCCTCTTCGTGATGCGGATCGAGTTCTTCAACGGGATAGCAGTTGCCGCGGCCACGACGGTCTTCATGGTCATGCTCGGTGCGCTGCTCCTGCTCCCCGCGGTGCTGTCCTTGCTGGGGAGTTGGGCCTTCGTGGGGCGGATGGCCTGGATCACCGACAGTGAGGCGATCCCGACGCCCCGCCTCTCCGGCGTGTGGCACGCGCTAGGGCGCGTGCTTCGGTACGTGGGCTGGATCATCTTCTGGCCCGTGACCGCCATCGGCTGGCTGTGGCGACGGATCGTGCGCAAGGGGGTGGCCCCGGACCTGCACGATCCGAGCGCGTTCGCGCGGTACGGCGAGTGGATTCAGCGTCGGCCGTGGCTCACGGCAGCATTCGCCCTCGTCGTCATGCTGACCTTCGCGGTTCCGGTCCTCTCCCTGCGGCAGGGCTTCGCCGACGACTCGGGGGCACCCCAGGGCAGCCCGGGCAGGATCGCCTACGACCTCACCGCCGAAGGCTTCGGCCCCGGCGTCAACGGCCCCATGTACGTCGCTGTCAAGCTCCCGAGCCCGGGCGATCAGGCTGCGGTCACCCGGTTGGCCGGGGCCCTGAACGGCGACCCGGGCGTGGCCCTGGCGGCGGCGGCGCCCGTGGCCAAGGGTGCGCAGGTCGGCGTCATCCAGGTCTTCCCGACCACCGCGCCGCAGGACGCGGCGACGACCGACCTGCTCTTCCACCTGCGCGAGACGGTGATCCCGCAGGCCCTCGGCCAGTCGGGCGCAACCGCCTACGTCGGCGGGTTCCAGGCGGTGACCGTCGACTTCACCAAGGTCCTCAGCGACGCGCTGCCGTGGTTCTTGCTCATCGTGATCGGTCTTGGCTTCCTCGCCCTGCTGTTCCTGTTCCGGTCGGTGCTCGTGCCGCTCATGGGCGTCTTGTTCAGCCTGTTGTCGCTGGCCGCATCCCTGGGAATCACCGTCGCCGTGTTCCAGTGGGGCTGGTTCGCGAGCCTGATCAACCTGCAGAACACCGGGCCGATCTTCCCGTTCCTGCCCATCATGGTGTTCGCCATCCTGTTCGGGCTGTCGTGCGACTACCAGGTCTTCCTCGTCAGTCGGATGCACGAGGAATGGCTGCACACGCACGACAACCACAAGGCGATCCGACGCGGACTCGCCGGATCGGGACGCGTCGTGGCCATCGCGGCGGCCATCATGACCAGCGTGTTCGCAGCCTTCGTCCTGGGCAACGACGCGACCGTCAAGCTGTTCGCCATCGCGCTCTCGTCGGCCGTTCTGCTGGACGCCTTCGTGGTCCGGCTGATCCTCGTCCCGTCTCTGATGACAGTGCTGGGTCGGCGCAACTGGTGGTTGCCGGGCTGGCTCGACAGGCTGCTTCCGCACTTCAGCATCGAGTCCGAGCAGGACATCGAGGCTGGTGCCACCGAGATCGACGACATCATCGAGGCGGATCTCGACCCCGACCCGACCGGGGCTTCGCACGCCTGACGTCAACGTCCGGGCCACGACCGTGAGGAGCGACCGTGTCGGACCTCTCAGCGTTCTACGAACGGGCCGCGAGCGGTTTCGCCGAGCGGCTGGCGGTCGTGACGGGACCGCAGTGGGAAGCCGGCACGCCCTGCGTCGAGTGGTCGGTGCGAGACCTGGTGGGGCACGTCCTGGACGAGCAGTTGTGGATCCCTCCGTTGCTCGGGGGCGAGACGATCGCCGAGGTGGGCGACAGGTTCGCCGGTGACCAGATCGGGCCGGACGCGGTGCGCTCGTGGTCGCAGGCACAGGACGGCGTGCTCGCCGCGCTCGAGCCGGCGGGGGTAGAGGGCAGGAACGTCGAGCTCTCGTTCGGTGCGGCGACCGTGGCCGAGTACGTGACCCAGGTGAGCGTCGACACGATGATCCACACCTGGGACCTCGCCCGGGCCGTGGGCGCGGATGAGCGCCTGGACCCGGGCGATGTGCTGGCGGCACTCGACGCGCTGTCCCCGCAGGTGGAGGGGTTCCGGTCCGCGGGGGTCTTCGGGCCTGAGGTGCCGGCGAGCGCGGGCGCACCCGCGCAGGTGCGGCTGCTCGCGCTCGTGGGACGCCGGGCGTCACCGGCGCGTCAGCCGGACGAGTAGTCGAAGTCGGTCATGAACGAGGCATGCCGCCGCCCGCGGACTTCGAAGCGCATCTCAGGGTCGTCGGACCAGAGGTCCTGCGCATACAGCTCGGTGCCGGGGTGGTCGAACCCAGGGATGCCGCACCGCACGTCGCCCGGTGCGGACGCCGGTTCCTGCGCCGTCACGGAGAGGTAGCCGACCACGTCGATCCGCTTGCGCGCCGCGACGTGCTCGAGGGTGATCGTCGCCGGCCGCACTGCGTGGACCGTCCCGATCGCCGGTCCGTACTGCGCGTGGACGGTGCCGCCCGCGCGGCCGAGGAAGATGTCGGCGAGGGCGTCCCGCTGGCTGTCGTCGGCGTCGTGGTCCACGTAGAGCACGACGTCCCATCGGGTGCTCGGTGTGACGTCGTCGCGGTAGCGCAACGTCATCACCACGCGCAGGTCGGACAGGTCGGTGTCGGCGTAGTGCCCGTCGTGCGACGTACCAGGACAGGGCGCCGAAGCACTCGCCGTAGGTCGACGCGCCGCCCGG
Source organism: uncultured Actinomycetes bacterium (assembly GCA_963778785.1). Taxonomy (GTDB): domain Bacteria; phylum Actinomycetota; class Actinomycetes; order S36-B12; family CAIYMF01; genus CAVZVV01. The sequence goes on along the minus strand of CAVZVV010000022.1, from coordinate 7,677 downwards.
GCGCCCGCCCACGCTGCGGCACGGGCAGATGGCGTCGCAGTTGCACGCCTCGAAGTAGATCCCGCGGACCCGCCACTGCGGTGAGAGGGCCATGAGGATCACGACCCCATCGTGGTCGGCATCTCGCCGCCGGGGCTGACCGGCGCGGGCTGCAGCCCGGCCGCGAGGGGCGGGTAGAACACCACGGCGACCGCCAGCACCAGCGCGACGACGCCGATGGCCCGGGTGAGCCGGGACCCCACCGGAGAGTCTTCTCCGCGAGGACGACCGCGGCGAGCACGACCATGGCGACGCAGGTTCATCAGGCCGACCGCGACGAGGAGGGCCATGAGCGCCCAGCAGCAGGCCAGGCAGAACGCCCCGTGGTGCAGGCCCACCCGCAGGTCCCGGAGTCGACCGCGGTAGGTGCCGTAGGACGAGCACGAACCCCAGCGGCGAACGGCAGCGGGCCAGGCAGCGGTCCTTGATCGGGGTGAGCTGGTAGATGCCGCCCGACGGCGAAGATGACGACGGCCAGCGCGGTCGCGGCGGTGGGTCGGGTGCTCACCAGGTCCTCGGCGAGCCAGGCCAGGGCGTAGGCGGGAACGGCGGCCGCGGTCCACACCAGCAGGTAGCCGAGGCCAGCTCGATGATGCGGCGGGCCGCGATGGTCGGTGAAGGTGCGCGTGTAGAGCGATGCGAACGGAGCGATGGTCGGCAGCATCATCGCCGTCATCATCAGCGCCCAGATCGCCGACGAACGTCCGAATGCCAGCCCCATCGTGCCTGGCATCCGCGCCATGTCGCGCGACACGCGACGACGCCGACCCATGCGGCGGCGGCGACGAGGAGCAGGACCGACGCGGGCCGAGTGACCTGTCGCCAGCGTCGGTGCGACCCCGCGCCCGGTCGGGTCGCGGTCACGATCGGCCCGTCAGGCGGACCAGGCGAAGGGCGCGCTGTGGCCGTTCTTGCCGACGTTGTCGAACGTCCAGCCCGAAGACCTAGACCCGGGCGCGGTTGGCCTTGGCGACCGTGAGGGTCGAGTTGGCCGGGTGGAACATGCCGGTGAGCCTCTCGACCTCTCCATCGGGGCGCAGCTGCGGCGGGACGAAGTCCTCGATCTCGATGTCGATCAGCTCGCCGACCTTGAGCGAAGTGACGTGCGACCGTCGTCGACGAAGTCGATCGGTGCGGTCTCCATCCCGAGCATCTCCGAGACGAGCGGCGCGAGCCCCGCCATCGGGCCGCCGACCTGGCCGCCGAAGACGGCCCCGAGGCCCGCCGCTTGTTCGGCCGATGCCGCCGCGTCCATGACCAGCCCGAGCCGCCAGTTGCCGTCGGCCATCACCGGCGGCGTGTCGGCGACGACGACGACCGTCCGGTCGCTGACGTCCACCCCGTCGATCTCGCCTTCGTCGACGTGGAAGGCCAGCACCACCCTGCAGCGATCCTGGTCGGCCGGCATCGTGAGCCCGGAGGTGGTGCAGGGGCACACCATGTCGCAGGAGCAGTTCTCGAAGTACGTCCCGGTCAGTTGCCACGCCATGAGGGCCTCCTCGGAGTAGGGAGGCCTTCCAGAATCCTCCGGTCTCCTGCGGCGGTCAATGCCCTGCGCACCGCCGCAGGTCTGACCGCTCAGCCGGACGTTGACAGGTCACGCGGCCGCGAGGAACGTGGCCCTGACCCGCCGTCGAGCGCTGGAACGCTCCTGGCGAGGCGGGCCCACACGTGGAGGCGGCCATGCGGTTCGTTCAGTTCATCGAGTTCCAGACCGAGGACATCGCGGCGTTCATCGCGGAGGTCGACCAGTGGGAGGTCGACTCCGCCGACTGGAGGACCGCCACCCGAGTTGCCCTGTGCGCCGATCGCGATCGGCCCGGTACCTACGTCCAGATGGTCGAGTTCCCTTCCTATGAGGAGGCCATGGCCAACTCGAACGACCCGCGCACCGCCGCGTTCGCGGCGCGGCTTGCCAGTCTGACCGGCGGTGCTGCCGCGTTCCGGAATCTGGACGTCGTGAGACTCGAAGACCTCTAGGTCGGCTCTCGTGGCCGACCCGTCCTCCTGATCCGCAGCACCACGAAGGCGACGAGGGCCAGGCCGAGCAGCTGGACGAGCATGAGAACGGCGCCGGCTAGCAGGACCGGGCTCCCCGCCGGGTCCACCACCACGAGCGCATCGCCGTGGTGGTGCCCCGCGGACGCGAGGGCGGGTTCGGGTGCCGGGGCAGGGGCCGGCTCGGTCGCCAGGTCGACACCGGTCCCCGCGCGGGACCGCGGGCCGACGGTCACGTGCGTTGGCGTGGTGTTGGCCTGGCGGGAGATGCCCCTGCGCACCGACTCGACCAGGTGGTCGCTGAGCAGCGCACCGGTGTAGGCGATGACGAGCTCGTGGCGCCCGAGGCTCGTCGAGTAGGTGCCGAGCGCGTCGGAGAGGATCCCCTCCCGGTCGATGGCTCGGGCCAGGGCGGCCGGATGCTCCGTCGCGACCGTGAACCGCAGGTCGTGGACCAGCACCGGCACGACGTCGACCGACAGCACCTCCGAGGAGATCGCGCGGCCCCCAGCCGAGGCAGGATCGGTGAGCGCCTCGGCGGTGGCCCGGGTCGCGCCGGCAGGGAGGGCCGCGACAGCATCCGGGGCGAGGCGTGCGAGGTCCGCCGGGTCGAGCACGCTGGCCGACATGGGGGTCAGCGTCGTGCGGTGGCTTCCGGCGGCGCGGTCCAGCGTCTGCCACACGGCTGTAAGGCTCCTGCCCGGTGCGACGCGCAGGGTGATCGCCAGCCGCCGCCGCACCATGAGCCCATCGAAGGTCACGTGCGGCCGGCCGTTGCCCACGTCTGAACCCGAGTCGAGCGACAGCGCCGAGCCGGGGGTGGGGTGACCGCTGGCGGTGGTGGTGGTGGCGGTGGTCTTGGTCGCCGTGGCGCCGGTACAGCCGCCGATGGCGAGCACCAGGACCAGCGCCGGCGCCGCGCGTGCTGCTGCGGACATCTTGCTAGGTCCCCGGTGGGTAGCCGGGCAGGTAGACCGGCGGGGAGGTGGCCCCGGCCGAGGGATCGAGCACCGGCGGGTCGGAGGTGATGGGGTCGTTGTCGTTCGGGTCACCCGCGGAGAACTGCACCATCATGTCGTTGTCCTCGTGGGTCAGGTTGTGGCAGTGGATCATGTACTTGCCCTCGCCGCCGGGCTGCGTGGCGAACTGGATGAGTGTGGTGACTGACTCGCCCTCGCCCACGTAGAACACGTCCTTGGGGCCGAGCTCCCACGCGAAAGGCCTGCCGCCGTTGGTGTTCCGCGCGATGATCTTCGCCGAGATCAGATGGACGTGAACGGGGTGGAACCAGCCGCCGGACGAGTTGACGAACGTCCACTGCTCGACGCTGAACGGTCGCGGGTTGGCGAACAGCCGAGTGAAGCCGCTGGTTTCCACGTCCTCCCAGGTGACCCCGTTGATCGTCCACTGACCACCGTCCCGCTCGAACCGGAGTTCCCTCCTGGCCACCGACATCGACGCAGTGAGATCCAGGACGTTGACGCCGCCGCGGCCCGAGTCGGGGACCGGGCCGGGGTCCAACGTCGTAGGGACCGACGTGATCGTGGACGCCGGCCCGGAGTCGGCCACCACCTCGAAGCGCATGATCTTGTCGGTGTTCGCGAAGTCGAGGTTGTTCTTGTTGCTCAGGTTGAGCAGATCCACCTTCTGCCCGACCTTGTACCTCCCGAAGTCGATCAGGACCTCGTAGCGCTCGGCAGTCCCCTGCCGCCAGGACGAAACCGCCTGCACCACAGGCATCAAGCCGTCGTCCGTGGCGACGATGTAGACGGGATCCCTCGTGGAGAGCGTCGGGCGGTAGGAGCGACCGATCGAGCCGATCAGCACCCGGAAGCGATAGATGCGTGGCTTCACCCGCATCGTGGGCCACGGGACGCCGTTGACCAGGATGATGTCGCCCCACAAGCCCTTGTCGTCGTCGGGGCTGAAGGCGAGCGAGCCGTCGGCGTTGAACAGTGCGTCCGAGATCATCAGCGGGACGTCGAACTCGCCCTGGGGGAGCTGTGCTCGTTCGAACGGGTCCGAGATCGGGTAGAAGGCCGCGAGCCCCGAGTACACGTTCTGGGCCGTCACGAGATGGCGGTGGTCGTGGTACCAGAGCGTGCACGCCCGGTCGCGGTTCGGGTAGTGGTAGTTCTTGACGAAGCCCGGGGCGGTGATGTCGTTCGCATAGCCGTCGTACTGCGGCAGCGACGGCGAGCCGTGCAGGTGGGTGGAGATGTCGATGGCCTGGGGGAAGAGAAGCCCGCGCGCCGGGAGTCCGTTTGAGATCCGCACCTCGGCGCGGGTCCCCTGCCTGGCCCTGACGGTCGGGCCGGGGAAGATGCCGTTGTAGCCGGCCACCGTCGTCGTGAGTCCCGGCAGGATGTGAGCCTGGCCGAGCTGCGCGGTGACGGCGTAGCGGGCGTACGGACGCGTCGGGTCGCCGTCGTCGAAACCCGTCGCGTACGGCACGAGCTCGGGGGGCCGCGCGAAGACGCCGGCGTAAGGAACGGGAGTGTGCGACCGCGTGCGGCGGCCCCCCTTGACATCTGCGGCGGCACTCGTGTCGCCGAGCCTCACTCCGGCGACGCCCAGCGCGCCAAGGGCACTCAGCTTCAGCACTGTCCTTCGTGTGGGCACGACGACCTCCGCATATGGGCGTCGTCCGGCCCGAGCCACCACCCGTTCGGCGCGAGCTGGCCGGCTTGGCGAGGCGGCGGACCAGCCACACAGCGTCCGCCACGATCACGTTCGCACGGCGACCTTCGAGCGACCTTGGGGGCACCGCCGCCCGCGGAACTGCGAGTTGCTCTGGCCGAAATGCGTCGAGGCCCTCGCTGGTGTTGACCTATGACCCGTGCCCCTCTACGGTCTCCCACCATACGGAACAGATCGTCCGTATCACGGAACAGAACTGGGGGACCGGGTCATGCCGCAGTCGGTCGAGCACACTCCCCTCGCGCAGCTGTTCGACCTGCGGGACCGCTTCCCCTCGTCGTCGTCGGTGCGACCGGGGCGCTCGGGAGGGTGGCCTGGCACGCTCTTGCCGAGGCCGGAGCCCGACTGACGCTGACCGGCGGCAACCTGACGCCGTCGAGGCGCTCGCCGCCGAGCTTCGTCCTCGAGGCCGACGTGATCACCGTCGGACGGCGCCCCGACACTCCCGAGCGACGCCGAGGCGATCGTCGCGGCCGCCGATCCTCACGGACCCCTGGCGGGCGTGCTGGTCACGGCCGGCATGAACCACGTCGCGCCGATCACCGACATGGCCGTCGAGGACTTCGACAAGGTGATGGACGCCAACGTCCGCGGATCGTGGCTGGTGTGCCAGGCCGCCGGGACGCGGCTCCTCGAGCAGGGGCAGGGGCGGCAGCGTCGTGCTCGTCTCCTCGACGCGCGGCAAGCTCGGCCACCCGGCCGGCTACAGCGCCTACTGCCCGTCGAAGGCGGCGGTCGACCTGCTGGCCAAGACGCTGGCGGCGGAGTGGGGCTCGGCGCGGCATCCGCGTCAACGCGCTTGCGCCCGACCGTCTTCCGGTCCGAGCTGACCGCATGGATGTATGCCGACGACGAGAAGGGCACCGCGACCCGCGAGGCGATGTTCGCCCGGATCCCGCTGGGCCGCTTCGCCGAGCCGGACGACTTCGTCGGCGCGCTCGATCTACCTGCTCAGCGACGCGTCGAGCTTCTTCACCGGCCAGGTCCTGTACCTGGACGGCGGGTACACCGCATGCTGACGTCGGAAGCGCCGGCGGCTTCGCCCGCGCCGCCGTCGTCGGCGCCGGGCTGATGGGCCGCCGGCATCGCGGCGTCCTCGCGTCGGTCCGGGCTCGATGTCGCGCTCTACCGACGCCAGCCCGAGGTGCTCGGCGCCGCAGTCGCCGAGGCTGGCCGAGGTGACGGCGCCGACGGTCGAGTGGCAGCCGGGTCGCTGACATGGCGGCGGCCGTAGGCGACGCCGACCTGGTCATCGAGGCCATCGTCGAGAACCTCGCCGTCAAGCAGGAGCCTCTTCGACGCGCTCGACGCGGCCATGGCGCCCGATGCGGTGCTCGCGACCAACACCTCCGTGCTGCCCGGTCACCGATCGCGGCGTGACGTCGACGCCCGGCCGCGTCGTCGGGACGCATTGGTGGAACCCGCCGGACCTCATCCCGATCGTCGAGGTGGTCCGCGGCCAGACGCACCGTCCGAGACCGTGGAGCGTCGTCGTCGCGGTGCTCGACGCACGCCGGCAAGATGCCGGTGCGCGTCGAGCGCGACGTCGCCGGGCTTCGTCGGCAACCGGCTGCAGCACGCGCTGTGGCGCGAGGCGATCGCCCTGGTCGCCGAGGGCGTCTGCGACGCGGAGACGGTCGACCTCGTCGTGCGCAACACGATCGGGCTGCGCCTGGCCGAGATGGGCCCGATCGAGAACGCCGACTACGTCGGCCTCGACCTCACCCTGGCCATCCACGAGGCGGTGCTGCCCGAGCTCAACGCCGACCCGGCCATCCCATCCCGCTGCTGCGCGAACTGGTCGCCGACGGGCACCTCGGAGCGAAGCAGCGGCCACGGCTTCCTCGACTGGCCGTCGGGATCAGCGCGGCAGCCGAGCGACTCTCGCGGCACGTCGCCGCCCAGTTGGCCGACCACATGCACCGCGCAACTCGCACACCCACCAGCCCGAAATGAAAGGAACACCATGAGTTACACCTGGCCCGTGAGCCCGAAGGAAGCGACCTTCGAGTTCTACGACCTGTCGCACCCGTGGGGGCACGGCGTGCCGGCGTGGCCGTACTTCGAGGACGTCAAGATCGAGCGCCTGCACGGCATGGCCAAGAGCCGCGTGCTCACCCAGAAGATCACCACCGTCATGCACTCCGGCACCCACATCGACGCGCCCGCACACGTCATCGAGGGCACGCCGTCTCCTGCACGAGATCCCGCTGCGCAACTTCTTCGGCACCGGAGTCGTCGTCTCGATCCCGAAGAACAAATGGGGCGTCGTCACCGCCGAGGACCTGGAGAAGGCCAGCGAGACGACCGAGATCCGCCCCGGCGACATCGTCATCGTCAACACCGGCTGGCACCACAAGTACGCCGACAGCGCCGAGTACTACGCCTACTCGCCGGGCTTCTACAAGGAAGCCGGCGAGTGGTTCGCGGCCAAGGGCGTCAAGGCCGTCGGCACCGACACCCAGGCCCTCGACCACCCGCTCGGCCACGGCGATCGGCCCGCACGGTCCCGCCGAAGAGCCGGGCGGCCTGCTGCCCTGGGCGGTACAGCGAATACGAGGAGGAAACCGGCCGCAAGGTGCTCGACGACTTCCCGGAGTGGGAGCCGTGCCACCGGGCGATCCTGTCCAAGGGCATCTACGGCTTCGAGAACGTCGGCGGCGACCTCGACAAGGTCACCGGCAAGCGCGTCACCTTCGCCGCGTTCCCGTGGCGCTGGGTCGGCGGCGACGGCTGCATCGTGCGGCTGGTCGCGATCGTCGATCCCACCGGCACCTACCGCCTCGAGACGGGCGTCTGATGCCGGCGCGCATCACCCGGGCGGCCGAGGCTCCGCCCTATTTCCCGCCCCTGCACGACGGCGTGTCAGCGCACCGCCTTCAGGGACACGAGGCTGGCCCCACCGATGCCTTCTGGGTCGGACTGTCGGTGTACGAGCCC
>CAVZVV010000021.1:0-508640 GCA_963778785.1 uncultured Actinomycetes bacterium | reverse complement strand
AGAGTCTGGCCAAGCTGTACGTGTCGTTCCCATCCAGCCAAGGTGATGCACTGCGCGCCTACCTCAACAACGCCGACAACCTCAAAGTTGAGTTGGACGACGTCAACGTCGATGAGCAAGACGACAAGGCATCGGTCTCCTACACACGCCGCGACCACTTCACCGAGAAGGCCACCGGCAAGGAGATCAACTTGGAAGTGCGGTTGAAGAAGACCTTCGTGCGGCAAGACGGGAAGTGGAAGTTCGGTGGTAGCTGATCGCGGCCGTTCGCCCGGTATCGGCAAACGCATCGTCAGCAGCGCCATTGGTGGCGGGCGTCTCTACCTCGACTGCGAACTCTCGACCGTCGAGTCAGCTTGAGTATCCCCAGATCGCGCTTAGCGGTTCAACGTCCAGGCATACGCCCCGAAGCAGCGGACCACGTCGGACCCCACGTCAGCGCGGAGCCGTCGTCGAACTCCGCGAGGCCGAAGACCCGGAGCGTCCCGCCGGAGTACGCCCCGAAGGCGTCGCCCCACGGGGCCACGGTGCCATTGTATCGTCCTTCCACACCGATCTGTACCGTCCACGGCGTATGATTGTCGACGCGCAAGCGGCACATTGCCTGACGCGATTTCTTCCCACCTTTCTCCGGTGGTGCCTCGGCCGTGCTGTTGAGCACGTTCTTTTCACCGCGTCCCTTTGAGTTCGTCCTCCGAACCGTCCTTGCCCTTCTCAGCAGTGGTCGCGCTCGCGTTGTCTGTCGCGAAGGCTGTGGGGACGCTACCTGCCGCCGTTCCAACTACCAGCGTGCAAAGAACCCCCCACCTGAAATACCCAGTCATCTTTTCCTCCGCTTCGGGTGTCTATCGCTCTGAGTGCAGCGCGCTGGACTTGTGACACGACCAACCTTTTCGTGTCAACGTGTCGCGGCGCGACGTTCGAGAAATCGCGGCGCGGTGCTCGTGGGGAAAAGCCCACCTCGTCGGGCTTGGCGCTCTTTGTAGCCGTGAAATTCATTCGCTGGGCACGCGTGGCGGCCGTGGTCCTGGACGAGTAGGGAGCCGATGTGCAAAACAAGACCCGTGGGAGCGAGCGGTAGAAGCGAGCGACGTCCAGGCGGACGCACTCATTGCGGGGTATGGGCTCATGCAGCGCTGGTTATCGTCGCCTGCGCATCGGCCGCTGCTGCATCGTCGGTGTCGCTTGGGGCCGAACGACGACCCGATCGGCTACATCCGTTCTCTCGACGGCACAGCACGGATTCGCGCAGCGGCGGAGGAGGGGCGGCTGGCAGAACCGTTCTCCCCTCTGCGATCTGGCGATACCATCGCCGTGCAAAGTGGCGTGGTGGTCGTGTGCGACATGCGAACCGGGGAGTCGTTCGAGGTGCGGGCGGGGCATACGCTGACGTTACCGCCAACGGTCACCGCGACCGAACCATCTCTTTGTACAAGAGCTGCGGGCGGCATTGAGGGCGTTGACAAGCGCACCCAAGCAAACGGGCCTCGCGGTCGTGCGGGGCGAACCGGGCCGTACCTGGCCGGACGAGATTTCGTTCGCACCGCGTGCCGCTATTCAGTTCCGCTGGCGAGCTACCGCAGCCGTGACGTTTGATCTCCGACGTGTGGAGCCGCAGCCGGGCGCCATCCTGCACAGCGACCAACCGTCCAGCCCCATGGCGTGCCCCAGCGTCGTGCACCGCATTCCAGGGAGGTATGTCGTGGGAGGTGCAGGACGTGCACGGCGCACGCCTCGCATCGGGTCAGTTCACAGTCATGACGGAAGCCGAAGCCGGCGCTCTGCGCGAACGATTCGTCGCGCAGACCCCCGCTCAGTTGGACGCGCGGCAGAGAAACCTCATTGCCGAACTCCTTGCCGCGCAAGACGGGTACCTGCTCGGCTGAGGGGCCCACCGCGCCCGCCGTTCGGCATGCGGTCGGTGGCTGGTACACGAAGATTCGGAGAGTGGGGACGTGAGCAAGCCGGTTGCAACTACGCGAAGGCACATCCCTCCTCGGCATCGTCGTGCGCTCTGCCGTGGCGTCCGGGCTGGTCACGCTGCTGTATGGCACGGGGTCGCTGAGCGGCATGCAGGCGGCCTGGGCCGACGCTTTCGAACGTCTCTTCCGACCGGCTGCGTCGGCGCGCGTCGCCGTGGTGGCAATCACCGATGCGGACTATGCGAGTGGCGATCTGTTCGGCGGTATTAGTCCACTGGACCCGCGCGTATTGAAGCGCTTGCTGGAGCGGTTAGCGGCGCACCGCCCAGCCGCCGTCGTCGTCGACATTCTCCTGCAGCCGCCACCGTACGAATCGCCCGAGCGGCAGACCAGTCGGCGGGAGTTGTACGCTGCTCTGGAGAAGCTAGCACACGACGGAACCCACTCGTTGGATACTGGTCGAACCCGAGGACACGCAGCCGCCGAGCAATGACGCCCCGACCGCCGCAGCCTGGGACCAACTCCGTCGTCTGCCGACGCAGGGTCCAGTCGAGCTGACGTGGGCATCGGCAAACGTGACGGCCGAAGACGGCCTGGTGCGTCACATCGCTCTGTGTACTCAGCCGGATGGGGATGTAGTGCCCATCCCTACCGTATTGGGCGCACTCATCGCTGTCATCGATAAGAGTTTGCGCTGTGCGTCGACACCGAATGCTGCATCTCGGGTGCAGCGCATCCGGTACACCGGCGCGTTCTCGCACGCCGCCGAACGCGGGGGCAGGCCGCGTCTTCAGTGCCGGCGAGATCTTGGCACCGGCGAACCCCCCGGACAAGGACGCCGACACCATCCTGACCCACAGAGTTGTCGTCGTTGGGGGAGCCTTCAGTGCCGGCTCCGACAAACACTGGACCCCAGTTGGCACTCTGAATGGTGTTGAGGTTTGGGCGGAAGCCTTCGATTCGTGGCGGCGGCAGGATGCGCTGTACGAGCCGCCGTGGCCCCTCGTCTTCTTGCTCCAGGCAGCGATCGGTGTGGCCAGCGGCTGGCTCACCCTACGTCTTACGACTTTCTGGGGCTACGCCACCGCCATCCTCGGCATGGGCGCACTGACTCTCCTCTTTGCGTGGCTCTCTTTTGGCGGGGGCTTCATCGTCGCCAGCTCGTTGCCGTCGTTCTTTGCGGCACAGATGAACGTGCAGTTTGGCTCGCTCCCCGGCTTGCTGGCGGACTGGGTGCAGGGACGGGTAGAGCGTCGGCGGCGAGCGGCACGCCGCAAGCGACATGAGCGCCGCGAAGAAGACTAATTGGCTCGCCAAGGCGCAACGGCGCCATGGGCGGTCCGCTGAGCCTCATTTCTCTGCGCCTTCCTTGCCGCTTGGCACCTTTGGGCGAGTTTTGTTTTCGTCGAGTGGTGGCGGACGCGAATCACGATCCGCCGCGCGGCGAACTCGCTCGGCCTCCTGCGCGGTGGCAGGAATCCCCCGAGTCAGAGCGCCGGCCTGTCCGAGTAGCTGAGCAAGGGCGTTGTCGAGCCGCCCACCTCTTGTCACGCTACTCTCTCCCTTCTCGAATCCCTTGCCTTCCAAGGCCCAAACATTGGTCGGGGTCTCGGTGACAAACCAGATGTACGTGTCGCGTGGACCGTCGACCTGTACCGCAGAGTCGCGGATGAGCTGCGGCGCCGACTGCGCCGGCACCTTGGCGTTGTCCTCAAAACCCTGGTTCGGGAAGATCACGTGAGAAGTGCCGTCGGGACTGAGGTTCACGAGATAGAAGTAGCGTGCGCGGTTGGAGTGGTTGGTCACGCGGAAGGTGATCAATTGCCCGCACCCAGCGCGACCTCGCCCGACTGCGGCTCCAACCGGGTCATGCGTTGCCGCTTCGGCTTGCCGCTGAAGGTACCTGCAAACGGAATCTCGACAACATCGGCGCTGGTGTCGCCCTCAGTAGCGTCGGTGAGCCGCAACGTGTCGACGGTGACGTCGTCAACCAGCACTGCCAATCCCTGGCTCGCCACGTCCAGAATGCCGCGATTGCGCACGATGCGCTCGACATCGCGCCTGACGTTAGCGATACCGTCGACGGCCTCGGTTTTTCCGATGCCGATGGCGATTCGCAGATCTGGCGAGTAGAGCTGCTCCGCATCGTCGAGGACCCAGCACTCGAGCTGGCCGTCGGGAGCATCTTTGGCTCGCACCAAGCGGAGAATCAGATCGGCGTGCTGCCGATCGGGTACGATCTCGACCGCGTCGCCGAGCGTGCCGACAGCATCCTGCAACGCCTGCCGAAGGGCTTCGTCCTCCGGGGCGTCTGCGCGCACGCTGACGCGCAAGCGTGGCAGCTGTGTACACATGCTCCATTTCGTCAAAGAGGTCACCCTCCCTGACCTTTCCCGGCCCTTCAATCGTTCCCCGTGCGGTGTAGGCGTCGACACTGCTGATACGCACCTCGCTCTGGCTTGCCGCGCTGCGCTCGCTCGCGGCTCACCCGCTCAAAGACCGAGCCCGCCGTCACGCCACTGAGGAGCCCGTCGTCGAATTCGCACCTGCCGTTTCTCGACGCGTACCGCGGCGATCTGGCGCGGCCGCCCCGCGAAGCGGGCCTGAAACAGCGCGCGATCGCTGGCGCCCTCGATGACGGGTTGTTGCTCGCGTGGCGGCATCATCGCTGCCACCGAGCGGTAGACGGCGTCGTAGCTCTGTCCCGGCGCGGCGGCCTGCAGCCCCTTCGCCCAGAACCAGGTCAGCCGCCCGTACGACTTGCCGTTTGGCGCCTCGTACTCGTACGCCTTCTGTGTGTCACGCGCCGCGGAGACGCGCACGAAGTGCTGCGGCGGTTGGAGCGTACTGAGATCGCCGAGCTGCTTGGACCAAGAGTAGTCGCGCGTGTCGACGGTCGGCGCACCGCGCGTCTTCGAGCTTTTGGCGCCGCGCGTGATTGTCCCGGAATGGCAGGAGTCCGACACAAAGACGACGTCGTCCGTCTGCTTGCCGAGACGGTCGAGCCAGATGGCGATTTCGTCGTCGAGGATCTCCATAGACTCGGTATCGCGCGCGTCGATGGGAACGAGCGTCGAATCACGTCCGTCGGGACCCGGCTCGTCGCCATTGGCGTCGGGCACGGTCGACCCATGCCCAGAGTAGTGGATGTAGACCGAGATCCCCGGACGTGCGCGGCGGATGAGCGACTCGAACGCGGCGACGATGCCCTTGCGCGTTGGCACGCTGCGGCATGTCTTGGCATCGTCGCACACCATCTCGATGTCTGCCGCCGCGAAGCCGAACCGCTTCGTGAGCACGTCGCGCATCAGGACGATGTCGTTGACCGGCCCGTCCAGGTTCTGCCACTCCGGACCGAAGCGTCCGTAGCCCTGGCACGGCGATAAGCAGCGCTAGCTTGCGAGTGGCCGCCGCGGACAGGATAGCGGAACCTGGTTTCGGTGGGGCGGCTGGCGACTCAACCGCGCAAACGCTCAGAACGCGCGCCGCGAACAGCAGCCAAACTAGCAAACGACACATGAGCAAGCGTGCGTGCAGTTCGATTCGAGTCCCGCCGAAAGCTTGGGACGTTGACGGTTATCCCTGCATCCCAATCACCATGTTCCTCTGGTGCCGTCGTCGCTGTTCCGCCGCTCGCGGTCCCGACCCGGTCAGCAACTGCAAAGACACCGTCGCCTCCACGTTTCCTAATATCGGACGGACCGGCTAGCGATGCAATCGTGCCGCCAGTTTCTGCAGCCGCGCGCCGAGCTTGGCATCGGTGAACCGCCGTGCGTCGACCCATGGGAGCTTCACGCCGGTCCGCACCACCCAACGTTGGTCAGTCCCCAACCTATACTCGGTGTCCGCCCACTCCTCGGAGTTGTTGGCTTCCAGGATGATGTCGAAGATTCCATCGTTATCACTATCATAGAACGCAATGCGCCGATCACGCTGAAAGTGAAAGACGGCCTCGGCATCGAAACGGCGCTGGCCGATGAGCACACGTAAATCGCCCTTTGCTAGAAGCTCGCGCGGCGTGTCCCCATCGAGGTCAAACATAACCTCTTCGGGAGACTTGAGACCGCTGATCAGCGTCTGCGGTCGTCCCTCATGAAGCAGGTCGATCAACTGCACGCGCGGACCCAATACCCACGCCTCCGGAATCACCATGACAGGCTTGTTCGGGATGTCCCCGAGGAACGCCCGCACCTCATCGGGATGAATGTGATAACTGAATTTTGCACGGGTTGGGTCTGCAGGAGTTGCGAACGTCACTGCGACCAAGTTGCCATTGTCGTTCACCACTGGGCCACCGGAATCGCCGGGGTTTGCCCCACAAGACGTAAGGACGATGCGCCGTTTCGGGATGCCGCTGACTTGATCTTCAAACTGCCTACGCTGGCTCCCTGTGAATGCCAGCCGCGGCATCACGACATCCACCAGATCCTCCGGCGAAAATCCCAACCCCGAGACCTCACAGGAGCGGTAGGTCCAGAGCAGTCCGGCTGCCGGGTGGCCGATCACCGAGCAGCTCTGCGCGGGCCGCGGCGGTATCCGCGGCCAACGGAATGAAGGGGCATCACCCTTCGTCCCGTTTGGCAACTTGGAAAGCTTGAGCAACGCAAGGTCCCGCTGCCGGTCGACTTTGTAGATATAAGCGGGGATTGGGTCACGGACCAGTTGCATGGTCCCCGCATCTGTCAACTGGCCAACATACACCAAGGCGGTTGAGGCTTGCTGCGGCGCATCCGGTGAGGCGCCCTGTGCGACGACATGATTGTTTGTCAGCAGCAGACCGTCGTCTCGTATGAAAAACCCCGTCCCGTGGCCGGTCCGGGTGCGCACAACGACAACGGCCGGCGCCACCTTGACGCAGACCGCCGTGTCACCCCGGGACTTGCTTGCATTCGTGGCGGGATTCCATCCCTCAACTGCCGCTTCGGCAATTGAGGCGTTCCAGGCATCTGGCGAGAGTACGATCTGGGCGCTGGGGCCAAACGTCGGAGGCGGCTTCAACGACGCGCCGCTGCGTGCGGAGGCTGCAGTGCCGGCCCAGAGTACCGTGTATACTGCTGCCGCCAGTGCGGTCGCGGTTATGGCGTGGGTCATGGGCCGGTAGCAAGTGGGCGAATCATAGCCTTCTCCTCTTCGATTGAGTTGAATGCTAAAGCTGCCAAAGCCAGTTCGTAGATCCCCCCTGCCGAGGGCCAAAGGTGCCCAAGAACACCCGCGCAAGTCAATCCCTCAAGTTGGTGAATGTTGTAGTTGGACGGCGGAGCCTTCGATTCTCAGATCATCCTGATGTCTTCAACCTTGCCCCGGTACAAGAATCCTTTCGGCAACCACCTGCGCAAATGGCTTACAGTGCAGTACCAGAAGTTCGCGCATACTGTCTCGCGAGGGGTTCCGGTTGCCAAACCCAACGACAACGAAACCAGTAAAGCGTTGCTCCGCGGATTCGGCCGGGAACTCATCGCAGATTCGCCCCGCCCCCATTCAAAAGAGCCTTCTGGCAGATGGTCGATCAGGATCGCGGCCCGTGTCCTCCAGGGCCTGACCCGTATGTCCATGTCTCACATTGCACATTGCGCGTTGGGCAATTTCAAGACGATTCAGATGGTCACCTCGAACCCACTTCTGCCATGGGAGCTCATGCGTCCTCTCCGTGAAGATGGCACCGATGAGCGAGACTTTCTCGGTATCGACTACAACATTGGACGGTGGCATTTCAGCATGGCGGACCGCCTGCTGGATCGTCCGCCGCAGTCGATGAGTCCAGACAATCTTCTCGTTATTGCTCCGCGGTATGCAGGCCAGATGGCACTGCCAGGTCAGCAAACGGAACTTTACACGCTCCTCTCGATGCCGGGGGTCCACCGTCTGGCAGGAGACTTGGCGACGCTAAGGGCTCTGTTTGCTGATCCGCCAAACGCGATGATTCATTTCGCCATACCGTTCACGGATACGAAGCAGTTCGCCCTTCGGCTCACCGACGCGCTGCCAGAGGGTGCCCGCTGGTACACTCCGCTGCCGGGTGCCGCGCTGAGAATCTGCCCACGCCGATAGCGGACACAAACACAGTTCAACCCCGCACACCTCGGCAAAAGGTCTGGTGCTTGCGGCATGTCTCGTGTTGCTGAGTAGTGGGTCGTTACGATCGGCAGCTGCTGACGGGGTAAGTTCCCCTGGCGATGGCCCCAGCCTGCTGAGTCTAAAGTTCGCTCCATCGATTGAGCTGAAGACATGCTCTGATTCATCATAAGGGCTCGCGGCGTTCCCACCATATGAAAGGGGGACAGGCGCTCCTCCGCGGCACTTGTTGCACGGCACCCGTTCAGCGCATTGTTCACGCCGGTGATGATCTCGTTGACCTCGATCGAGCCGTTCTTGTTGGCATCGCCAACCGGGCACGCCGACAGCTGAGTGCATCCGGGTCGATCGCTGCAGAGCGCGATGCTCACCATGGTAATCAGCTCGGACACCGTGACCTTCTGGAGTCGTCGCAGTCACCAACGCATCGGATCGCCATAAGTGGCGATGTCGGCGTCGGTGTGAGTGTTGGTGTCGCCGCATTAGTTGTGTTGACAGCAGGGTCACAGTCGACGTGCTGCTAGGCGTCGCTACGGGTGTCTCGGTGGCTATCGCACTAGGTGTCGAGACTGGTGGGCCGCAAGTTGCGCGATCTGGACAACTGCATGCATAGGCGAGCACACACGTACCAGTAAGGTAGCAGTCGGTTAGTTCGGTCTGGCAACGGCCAGGGGGCTGCAAACAGGCTGCTGAGCCGCAATATTGAACCGGGGTCGGGGTTGGGGTTTCGGTGGGGGTCTTGGTCTCCTTGCCGCCAGACCCCGCCGGGGTCGCCCGCGCAACGGTTTCGGTCGGCGTTGACACCGGAGTCGCTCCTTCTGTGGCGGTCGGCGTCGACGTTGGAGAGATGCACGTACCGTCAACACAGAACTGAGGAAAAGGACAGAGATTTCCTGCACAAAAGACGGGAGTTGCAGTGCTTGTAGGAGTACTTGTCCGCGTACGAGTACTTGTCTGCGTGCGAGTACTTGTCTGCGTACGGGTACTGTCTGCGTATGCGAAGGATTTGGGATGCTCGTTACGGTTGCCGTCCCGGGTGGCGTCGGGCTATTGCTCGGACGAGGCGTGCTAGTCGCCCTGGTAGGACTCGGAAAGAAGGGTCGGTACCTGGCGACCGATGGCGATACTCACCGGAGAGGTGCCAACTCGTGTTCCGCTTGGCTCAAACAAAAACCCAAACTCATTTGAGGCGAACACAGTGCCATCACCGAGCTGACCGTCTGGACCAAAAGCAATTCCCGTGACATATACGAATTGTCCGTCTGGTGTAACCGCGACGGCGCTGCATGGTTGGGAGAGATGGGCGACGCTTAGCGCTGCACCGGACTGCGATCCTGGATCGACAAGGGCGATGCTATTGTCACCAAGACTCGTGACGTATGCCAACCCATCGGAATCCACTGCGATTCCTGACGGCACATCTCCAACGCAGATGAGACCGACGACTGCACGCGTGGACGTGGCGATGACGAAGAGACTTCCGTGACTCATACACGTGGTCGACATGCCGGAGTTCACGACATAAACAAAATCGCCATTGGGACTAACGGCTATGGCTGCAGGAGAGCTGCCGACGCCAATCGGAGGCAGCTCAAGGCTGTTCGACTGTGTATCGAGAACGGAGATCGTGTCATCGGCAAAGTTCGCAACATAAGCAAATGCCCCATCGGGCGAAAGCGCAATGGCCTTCGGCCAGTGGCCGACCTTGATGGTCGCGACCACGGCATGACCTGGATCCGTAAGTGCTGCGTCGGTGCTTATGACAGAGACAGAGTCCCCACCAAGATTCGTCACGTATGCGCGTGTCCCGTCTGGTGTGAGCACAACCGCTTCGGGGGACGGACCGATACTGACGGAGGACTTCACACTCTTGGATCCGGTGTCGAGCACGAGAACGCTGTCGGGGGCCCGGGCCGAGATGTACGCATAAAGGCCACCGCGGGTCAGCGCCACGCCTCGAGGACGGGCGGTCAGCGGGATGGTATCCGTTACGACGTTCGTGAGCATGTCAATCACGGAGATGCTGCCCGCATTACTGACTACAGGATCGTTGGCCACGAAAGCGATGCGCCCGGGGGCACTAGGCCCGAGTACCGTTAGGGTGAAATTGCCACCTTCCGCTGCGCTGAAGCCCGGCGCTCCGTCCACTACGATGACGATCTGTTGGTTCTCCAGGAGCTGCAATGTCAGGAAGCTGCTTGCGCACCCTAGCTCAGCACCGGTGCACGATCCGTCGCGTGCGTAGAGGACTGTGAGGAAGTTAGAACCAAACGTGTCTATCCTGTAGCTTCCTGTAACCGGAGCCGTGTAGACGAATGCCGCTTCGGGTGCAGCGTCGCCACCACAGGAGGCGCTAAGCAAGCTCGACCCATCATGGGTGGTGCCGCGGACCGAAACCCCAGGCACCTTGCCGAGATCGGTGGGCGGGCATGATTGCGCGTGGGTGGGAGACAGCTCTCGGAGAACCATGCCCGCACTTAGTGTAAGGACGAGAAAACAGAACCGCAGCTGCACGGCTACAGCGCCGAGTCCGAACCTCGCCGTGCTTCTCCCGGAGCTCATCCGAACCCTTCCTCGCGCGCAGCGATACTAGTTGTAAAACTCAATGGCAAGCGTCCCGACCGCATCGGGTTGGAAGCCTTGGTTGTTCAGCGGTACGCTGACTGTACCGCTAAG
Organism: uncultured Actinomycetes bacterium; assembly: GCA_963778785.1. Classification (GTDB taxonomy): domain Bacteria; phylum Actinomycetota; class Actinomycetes; order S36-B12; family CAIYMF01; genus CAVZVV01. The sequence goes on along the minus strand of CAVZVV010000021.1, from coordinate 497,970 downwards.
AACAAGGTTATCGGTAATCTGCAGCTTCCCACCAACAAGGAAGTTTACGAAGTCAGTCCCGAGTTCGTTGTTTCCGTGGGCCTGGAGCGTTCCCGTAGTTGGCCCGGAAGCACCCTGCACAGGAAAATCTGCGCGATCGGGAGTCCAGGTAATACCTTCGTTGTACCGAGAGCCGCCCAGGCCGCAATCAACCGTGGCCCCCTTCAAGGCAATAGAGGCGCCAAAATCCCACGCCAGTCGACGGAGTTCATCGGTTTCGAAGTCTGCGTCGTAGCCGATGTCGGCGTGTAAAGTTGCGATATCGGTTGCCGGAACTGCAGCCACCATACGTGGGAAGAAGGCTCCAGTCGATGAACCGGCCAACTGCGCTTCATTTGGGCTCGGGAAGAAGAGATCCGATACGATAGCGAGGTGGACCAGTTCTCCCGTGTCGAGCGCCCATTTGCCACCGAGACTCATTCTACCGAGCCCAGCATTTGTGCCGCTGGGAAACTCTACGCCGATGCCGTTAAGGCTGCTGAAGTTGGCTTTCCGGATTTCAAGGCAACCTTGCGACGACTTTCTAGTGCAGAGCAGTTGGTCGATTTCTTCCGAACTTCCCAGGAAGAAGAGCAACGGAACCGAGCGGGGAACCACGATGGGTGATTGACAACTCCGAGGCGTTAGCTTGGGTGACAACAACTGGAATGTTGAAATTGAGTTCGAGGCGATTGCTAAGTCCGTAGCTTGCAGAAAGCTCAACCACAGTAACGTTCGCGCTCGACTGTACACCAAACCGGGTGATTGAGTCGGTGGGCTGAAAACCTCCTGTGACCATATAGTTGATGGGCCCGAGCGTCTCGCTGAGATGCAGATAAGACGTGGGTCGCCTCGGCGGGCAAGGATGAGGAGCTTATGACCGCCATCAAGGGCCTCTTGTCATCGAGCGAGGGTGCGCCGCCGGGGATACCATGGTTGCGCGGGCGATCAGGGAGAAAAAGGCCGTCGTGTCCAACGATTCGCAAAGCGACCCCGGGGTCGTGTTCGGCAAGAAATACGCCGAATCCGGAGTCCGCTCGATGGCAGTGTTGCCGCTGATCGTCGCGGACGAAGCGGTCGGCGTGCTCGCGCTGTACGCCGGCGAGACCGAATTCTTCCACGAAGAGGAGATGAAGCTGCTGACGGAGCTGGCCGGCGACATCGCGTTCGCGATCGATCACATCGACAAGCAGGAGCGGCTCGACTACCTCGCCTACTACGATGTGCTCACCGGGCTCGCGAACCGCAGCCTGTTTCTCGAGCGGCGTGGCGCAGTACATGCGCAGCGCGGCCAGCGGCGGGCACAAGCTTGCCTTGTTCCTGATCGATCTGGAGCGATTCAAGAACATCAACGACAGCCTCGGCCGGCCGGCCGGCGACGCGCTGCTGCAGGCAGGTGGCGGAGTGGCTGACGCGCAACGCGGGGGACGCCAACCTGGTGGCGCGCGTGGGCGCGGACCATTTTGCCGTGGTGCTGCCGGAAGTGCAAGCAGGAAGGCGACGTGGCGCGGCTGCTCGAGAAGACGATGGAGGCCTTCCTGGAGCATCCGTTCCGCCTGAATGACGCCGTGTTCCGGATCGCCGCCAAGGTCGGCATCGCGCTGTTCCCGGATGACGGCGCCGACGCCGACACCCTGTTCAGGAACGCCGAGGCCGCGCTCAAGAAGGCCAAGGCGAGCGGCGACCGATACCTGTTCTACACGCAGAAAATGACCGAAGCGGTGGCCGGCAAGCTCACCCTGGAAAATCAGCTGCGCCAGGCGCTCGACAAGGAAGAATTCGTGCTGCATTACCAGCCCAAGGTGAACCTCGCGAGCGGCAAGCTCACCGGCGCCGAGGCGCTGATCCGCTGGAACGATCCGCGCACGGGCCTGGTGCCGCCGGGCCGGTTCATCCCGATCCTGGAAGAAACCGGATTGATCTATGAAGTCGGGCGCTGGGCGCTGCGCCAGGCCATCGCAGACTACCTGCGCTGGCGCGCCGCGGGCCTGCCGGCCGTGCGCATCGCGGTGAACGTGTCGCCGCTGCAACTGCGCAATCGCGGCTTCATCGCCGAGATCGAGCAGGCCATCGGTATCGACGCGCATGCGGCGGCCGGCCTGGAACTGGAGATCACCGAAAGCCTGATCATGGAGGACGTCAAGCACAATATCGCCAGCCTGCAGGCGATCCGCGCCATGGGCGTGACCATCGCCATCGACGACTTCGGCACCGGCTTCTCCTCGCTCAGCTACCTCGCCAAACTGCCGGTGGACACGCTGAAGATCGACCGCTCGTTCGTGATCGACATGACTGCCGGGCCGGAGGGGCTGGCGCTGGTGTCCACCATCATCAACCTGGCGCATTCGCTGAAGCTCAAGGTGGTGGCGGAAGGCGTCGAAACCGAGGAGCAATCGCGCCTGCTGCGGTTGCTGAACTGCGACGAAATGCAGGGCTTCCTGTTCAGCAAACCGGTGCCGGGCGAGATCTTCGAAACAAAATTCCTGGCCCCGCCGCCCGCCGGGTGACGAATGACCATGACCACCCCCCCTGCCACCATCCTCATCGTCGATGACGAAATCCAGAACCGCAAGCTGCTCGAAGCAATGCTGCGGCCCGAGGGTTACCTCACGCTCAGCGCCGCCGACGGCGAACAGGCACTGGCCTTGATTGCCGAACGCGCGTTTGACGAACGCCGGCAGGAGGGATTGCGGGTCGCCGGCCATCTGCACGACATCGGCAAGGTGACCATTCCATCGGAAATCCTCTCCAAGCCGGGTAGACTCATCAGCGCGATCGAGTTTCAGATTGTCCAGGAACATGCCCAGGCGAGCAATGTCGTGCTGAAGGGCGTGGAGTTTCGCTGGCCGAAGTCGAGCGTGGACGCGGAACGGCGTACGACGCGGATGCCACAGTTGCCTGCCTGCGACCGTTTCTGCGGAAATTGACGGCGAGGTCCAAGGGCTGAGCTATAGTGCGAAACACAGCCCTGCCATAAGAGTCCTGCGTGCGCTGGCTTAATCTACTCTGGGTCTTCGGGTCCGTCTGGGCGCTCGCAGCGCCGGCGCCGGTAATCGTCCTGACGATCGAAGGTGCGATCGGCCCCGCAACCGCCGATTATGTGCACCGTGGCCTTGATACTGCCGCAAGCCACGGAGCGCAGTTGGTGGTTCTCCGCGTGGACACGCCGGGCGGCCTCGATGTATCCATGCGCGCGATCATCAAGGACATCCTCGCCTCGCCCATCCCGATCGCGACGTTTGTGGCACCGGGCGGCGCGCGGGCGGCAAGCGCCGGGACCTACATCCTGTATGCGAGCCACATCGCCGCGATGGCGCCCGCCACCAACCTGGGCGCGGCAACGCCGGTTGCAATCGGCGCGGCGCCTGAACGGCGCGAACCGGCGACGCCAGCGGACAAGACTGCGAAAGATGGCAGCGAAGAGGGCTCCACGCCGCAGCGCGGAACCAAGGCGACCCGGGCACCGGTGACACCTGCGACAACGATGGCACGCAAGCAGACCAGCGATGCCGCAGCGTATATCCGCGGGCTTGCCCAGCTGCGGGGTCGCAATGCCGAATGGGCCGAAAAGGCGGTGCGCGATGCGGTGAGCCTGTCTGCCGAGGAGGCGGTCGGGCTCAATGTGGTCGACCTGATCGCCGCCGACGTTCCACAACTGCTCGGACAACTCGACGGCAAGAGGCTCTCGGTGCTCGGACGCGAACTGAGCCTGGCCACGGCGAAGGCCGAACTCATCGACGATCAGCCCGGCTGGCGCACGCGGCTGCTGGCTGTCATCGCCGACCCGAGCATAGCGTATGTGCTGCTTCTGCTCGGCATCTACGGTCTGCTGTTCGAGTTCTACAGCCCGGGCATGGTCGCCCCGGGCGTCGTCGGCGGCATCAGCCTGCTGCTGGCGCTGTTCGCGTTCCAGCTGCTGCCCGAAAGTTATGTCGGGCTGGCGCTGGTTGCGCTGGGCATCGGATTGATGATCTCGGAGCATTTTGTGCCGGGATTCGGAGTCCTTGGAATCGGCGGGATCGTGGCGTTTGTAATCGGGTCCGTGATGCTGGTCAATCCCGATGTACTGGGCTACAGCATCCCGTGGGCTGTCGATCGCCACCGCATCGGTGGCGAGCACGGCATTCCTCGCGGTGGTGCTCAATCTGGTGGTCAGCGCGCGCAAACGGCCCGTGGTCAGCGGAGGCGGGCAGATGATCGGTGCGACGGGCGAAGTTCTCCAGGATACTGTCGGGGCCGCCGCCTACGCACGAATTCGCGGCGAAATGTGGAAGGTGCGCTTCGGCGCTCCGCTGAACGCGGTCAACGGGTGCGGGTCGTCGGCATCGAGGGACTGGTGCTGGCCGTCGAGCCCGTGCAGAAAGAGGACGCAAAATGACTTGGGATCGGGATCGGTGTCGTCATTCTCGCCGTAATGTTTCTGGCCTCGGCAATCCGCATATTCCGCGAGTACGAGCGCGGGGTCGTCTTCACCCTGGGGCGCTTCTGGAAGGTGAAGGGACCCGGGCTGGTGATCATCATCCCCGCCATCCAGCAGGTGGTAAGGGTGGATCTTCGCACCATGGTGCTGGAGGTGCCGACCCAGGACGTGATCTCCCGCGACAACGTGTCGGTGAAAGTCAGCGCCGTGGTGTATCTGCGCGTCATCGATGCGGAAAAGGCCATCATCCAGGTGGTGGATTACCTCAACGCCACCAGTCAACTGGCCCAGACCATGCTGCGATCGGTGCTGGGCAAACACCAGTTGGACGACATGCTGGCGGAGCGCGAGAAGCTCAACCTGGACATCCAGCAGGCACTGGACGCGCAAACCGACACCTGGGGCGTCAAAGTCTCCAACGTCGAAATCAAGCAGGTCGATCTGACCGAATCGATGATACGGGCAATCGCGAGGCAGGCCGAGGCGGAACGCGAGCGGCGCGCAAAAGTGATTCACGCCGAGGGCGAACTGCAGGCCTCGGAAAAGCTGTACCAGGCGGCCAAGATACTGGCGCAGGAGCCGCAGGCAATCCAGTTGCGTTATCTGGAAACGCTGACGGTCATCGGCGCAGACAAGAATACGACCATCGTATTTCCGCTGCCGATGGATCTCCTGACCCCGTTCCTAGAAAGGCTAAAGCGGGAGTCAAGCGGCGTATCCGCATGATCCGGGAAGGTCGGCACGTCGTTGCCGTCACTGCTGCGGCCGGTTAGACTGCGGGCAGGAGGAAATGACTGCCATGAACATGAACGAACCCGTGACCCAGCTGGAAATCGACCAGCGCGTCTTCGACCTGTACGACGAGTACTGCCACGGCCGCATCGACCGGCGCGAATTCCTGGCGCGCGCCAGCGTGCTCGTGGTGGGCGGCCTGGCGATGGCGCAGGCGCTGCTGCCGCGCTACGCGCAGGCGCAGACGATCTCGTTCACCGACACGCGGATCAAGGCGCAGTACGTGAACTATCCGTCGCCCGGCGGCAACTCCGGGCAGATGCGCGGCTACCTGGTGCAGCCGGCGGGCGCAGGGCCGTTTCCGGCGGTGCTGGTGATCCACGAGAACCGCGGGCTCAATCCCTACATCGAAGACGTGGCGCGCCGCGCCGCGGTGGAAGGATTCCTCGCGCTCGCGCCCGACGGCCTGTTCCCGGTCGGCGGCTATCCGGGCAATGACGACGACGGCCGCACGCTGCAGGCGAGTCTGGACCAGGGCAAGTTGCGCACCGACATGCTCAACAGCGCGCGCTTCCTGAAGTCGCACAAGCTCTCCACCGGCAAGCTCGGCGTGACCGGCTTCTGCTGGGGCGGCGGCACGACCAATTTCCTCGCGGCGGCGCTGGGCGCCGACATGCAGGCGGGCGTGCCGTTCTACGGCGCGGCCGCCGAGACCGCCAGCGTGCCGAAGATCAAGGCGCCGCTGCTGATCCAGTACGCCGAGAACGACGAGCGGATCAACGCGCATGTGGCCGGCGTTCGAGTCGGCGCTGAAGGCCGCGGGCGTGCCGTACGAGGTGCACATCTATCCGGGCACGCAGCACGGCTTTCACAACAACTCGACGCCGCGCTACAACGAGGCGGCGGCCAAGCTGGCCTGGGAACGGACGATCGCCTTCTTCAGGAAGAACCTCGCCTGAAGTTCTGCATCCTCGCCCCCGGCGGCATTACAGCAAATTCGAGTCCTGCCGCAGATCGCGCGACGATCGTTACCAGTTCCAGCTGCCGTTCGCGTTCCAGCGGCTGGGCAGCGGCGCAAGCAGCCCGAGCTTTTCCAGGAGTTGTCCCGACAGGCTCCTGCTCCGCTGTACGAATCCGCCCAGTTCGAGGCAGCGCGCATCCGGCGAAAAGCCAAGTTTCCTTGCATTTTCGAGCGTCGTGACGCCCAGCGCGCTGGAAATCTGGCGGCAGGGCGGAGCGAAATAGGTCTTGCTCGCCGCGTCCACCTGGACCAGGGCGCCGGGCGGCGCATCGATCGATGGTCGCGATGCCGAATCCGAGGCCAAACAATGCTGCGGCAGCGCCGGCCGGCGCTGCCGCCCAGAAGCAACGGCTTCACTGGCAGGTGAAGTTGCTCGCGCTGCCGATGTCCCCGCCGGCCGGGCCGGTGTACTTGGCGATCTTGGGATAAGCGCACAACGGATGCGTGCGCGTGGTCGGCGCCTTCGTGAACGCCGTGCCGGAAGCCACGACAGTGTCCGGCGCCACGCCGTTTCTCCACCCAGTTCACGAGCGGCGTGAGCACGTCGAACTGGTCCGGAGCCGGACCGCCGCTGCAATGCCCCATGTTCTGCACCAGATACAGCTTCGCGAAACTCTGCGCAGTCCCGTTCAGGGACGCAATGCTGTTGAAGTAGTTGATCGTGTACTGCACCGACGGCCCCGGATCGCTCGCTCCGTGATACAAGATGATCTTGCCGCCCCGGTTCTTGAACGCCGACAAATCGGTGGAGATTGCCGGAATCGGATTATTCTTGTCGAGCCTCGCCGGGTCGGTGTCGAAGTTCCAGGTCTTGTAGGGCACCAGGTTCGGAACCTGCGGCGTGATGTAGTAGCCGATCTGGTTCGTACCCAGACCGATGTTGCCCGGCGCAGCGGTTGCGGTGCCGATGTCGCGCGTCGGGATGCCGGCCGTGGACATGAAACCGCCGTCGTAGGGATAGCCCTGCGACCGTCGTGCCGCTGGGGACGACCACCGGAAGTCCGGCCGAAGTCCGCGGGCCAAGGTTGATCCTCTTGATGGCTCCGACCTGATCGGCAGACAGGCAGGTCGCGGTCTTTGCGCCTGTGCACTGCAACGGCGCGCCGGTGGTCTTGAACACGTAAGTCGCCGGGTCGAATGAACAGGCCGGCAGATTGTCTATGATGCCGTCCACCGCCCCGTCCAGGGCGTCGCAGGCATCGAGAATCGCGCTGGTGAACAGGTCCTGGTCGGCGACGGAAAACGACTGGAAGAACTGCGCATTGCCGCTGGCATCCTTGGGCACGATGGCGGCGATCGCCTGCAACGCATTCGTCTCGCCCTGCGTCAGCGCCGTCAGATCGTAGACCGGGTCGCCGGCGACGATGCCGTCGAAATAAGCTCGGAAACTTCTGCGAGAACGCCATTCCCTGGCGGCCGCCGGTGGAGCAGCCGACGTGGTAGGAGCGATCGGGCGGCCGGCCGTAGAAAGTGTTGATCAGGAATTTGGCCGTCTGCGTGGTCTTGTCGATGGATCCGGTCGCCCATTCGGCGGCCGCGGTCGGCTCCGACAGGAAATCGAGCGTCGACTTCCCGGCCGCGGTGAGCACCGAGTTCTCGTGCCCTCCGTCCTGGGAAACCACCGCCCAGCCCTGGGCGAGAGTCGGCGAAATCGAGCCTGCCACGCCGGTCGCAGCGGGAACCGATCCCTCGCTGCCTCCGCCGCCCTGGAACATGAACCGGCCGTTCCAGTTGAGCGGCAGCCGCAGTTCGAAGCTCGCCCCGTAGCTGACCTTGTCGGTGCCGGTATAGGCGCCGGCTATGCCCTGGATCTGGCAATGATCGGGCAACGCCACGTTGTTCGCGGTCGTCGTGCCGGCAGCGTTGAACTTCGCCAGCGTGATGGTGGTATTCGAAATCGGAAATGGCGTCACAGCGGCGACGTTCGCCACGGCGGCAACCCGCTGCATTGGTATAGCGTGAACGTCGCCGACCGCTTCCGTCCCCTCCATTACAGCCGACCAGAACGCCCAGAGGCAGCAAAGCCAATCCGAGCGCGGACCTGAACTGAACACTGCATCCATGTTTCCCCCTCCTCCGATCACCCAACAATGGAAACCTCGCAGGCCGGCATTGCTCTTTCCGGCCTGCCAGGCATTTCGATTCAACCGGGCACGGCACACGCCCGAGTTGCGTAACGGGCCCAATTGTGCGCTCCGGTAACCTGGCAGGCGTGATGCAGATCACGGTAATGCAGGGAATGTGCCGGCGGCGTTTGCACCGAACCGAGGACGAAGCTTCCGTGCAGTCGTTGCATTGATGAGCACCCCGTCCAGAGACCGTGCACGTCGCTCCCGGTCCGGCAGCGTCAGCTTTGTATTCCCGCCTAGCCCGATGCGTAGGCGCCGAACAGTTCGCGATCGGTCTCTTCGTCCAGCAGGTTATCGAGCACCGGCAGCAGCGCCCCGTCTTCCTTCTGCGCGTGCGAACCCAGGCGCTCGCTGAATTCCAGCGCCAGCACCTTCATCGTCTGCCACTCGGCCGGCTGCACCCCGCCTGCAGGCCTTGCGCAGCAGCGCGGCCAGCGGCTGCGCCACCGCGCGGATGGTGCCGTGCTCCTCGATGAACAGCCCCGCGAGATCGCCATCCCCCGCCTCCTCCAGCCGCGGGAACAAGTCCCGTTCCTCGAATTCGAAGTGGCGCGCCACCTCGACGTCGATGGCACCGAGCAGGGCGCGCGCGAACGCCGCCAGTTCCGCATCCCCCTCCGCCGGCGGATACGCGCCCGCCCGGCCCGTAAACACGCGCTCGACGCGGCCAGCAGTTCCAGGGTCGCAACGTGCTCCTCGTAGAGCCGCCGGCTGGTCTGGCGATTGAAATTGCATGTGATGCTCGTCAAGCGAAAGTTCGTGGATATGCAGCAGGGGCGTGCACACAGGCTGGCGCCCTGCCCTGCTTCGTGCAACACTATGGCACGACGGCCCGATTGCTGCTTCGATCGCGATTACTGATATCGTTTGACCTTGAATGCCCATTACCTCGATTCCCGTGCCCACGGAAATCGACAACGTGATTGGCTCCAGCGCAAGGGGCCGATGCGCGTCTGTCATTGCGCTGATCGACGATTCGGGCGTGGTGCGGCGCATACTCGAGCACCTCGGGCGCTGGGCGCCCGAGTCCGCCGAGGAGCGAGCCCCGCCCGCGCGAGATCCAGACTGGCCGCAGAACGCGGTCATTCCGCCTGGCGTGTCGCCCCGTACCCGGCATCCCGTAGCTCAGTGCGAGGGGCAAGTGGGGCCGCCTTTGCCCCTCGCACCCTGCGATGACCCCACGCCTCCCGGATTAGCGCCAAACAGACCTGCCTGACAACTGACCTAACCGGCATTGCAAACGGCCGAGCGCAGGCGCAGCATGCTCTCAGCGCAATGCTCGCCAGCGCTGAATCCGCGCCAAACCGTCGCCAGCGGCCAGACGCGCGATAAGAGCAGGATTGAATTCCCTGTCTTTCCGACGTTCCGCAATTACGAGCAGAAGGAGGAAGCACGCATGAGCAAACATGATGAAACGCGGCGCGCATTTCTGGTCGGCGCAGGCGCTGGAGCGGGGGCCGCTGCCGGTGCCGCGCTGGTGCCGGAGGCCTACGCCGAACCCGCGATCGGAACAGGGCGGCCAGAACTTCCGCGCCCACCCATTCGAACATGAGCAATGGGCACGGCACTTTCCTGAACGACGACGATTCACTGACCATTGCGGCGTTCGCGGAACGGCTGATGCGCGCCTGGCAAGCGAGCGCGATGCCGGAGTGCTCAATTACATCGACTTGGCGCTCGCCGGCGCCTATGCCGGTCAGCGAGGACTTTTACCGGCGCGGGCTGGCCGCGCTCGATGCCTACAGCCGGAAGACCTTCAATGCGCCATTCAGGGGCCTGTCGGCAGCGGCAGGATGAAGTGATCACGGCGCTCGCGACAGGGCAAGGCCACCGAGTTCACCTGGCCCTCTGCGCAGGCATTCTTCAACACCATGCGCACGCACACGATGGAAGGCATGTTCGCCAACCAGGTCTACGGCGGCAACAAGGACTTCGCAGGCTGGCGCCTGGTGGCCTTCCCTGGCGCGCAACTGTTGTTCACGGCGTCGGATATGCGGAAGACGACAAGCACGCGCCAACCCATGATCAGCCTGCAAGCGCATGCGAAGCGCCGGCGCGGAGGACGTGAGCCATGACAACCGAAAAAACCGATGTCGTCATCATTGGTGTGGGCGCGGCTGGCGCCGAAGATCTCGCGGCCGAACTCCGCTCGGCCCGGAGGTCCAGCCGATCGATCGGGGCGGCGTTCTCGTACGCGCCCCACTCCGCACGAGGAAGCATCCATTGCACCTCGAACTCGTTTCCGTCCGGGTCGGCGCCGTACAGGCTCTTGGTGGCCCCGTGGCTCGACATGCCGACGAGGGCTCCGAGTTCGGCCAGGGTCACCCGGGCCGCGTCCAGCTCGTCGATGGTGTCGACCTGCCAGGCCAGGTGGTACAGCCCGACACCCGGCTGCTCGGGCCCGTAGCCGCTCCCGATGCCGAACAGCCCGAGGTCGTGATGGTTGCCCGACCGGGGCAGCCGGAGGAAGGCGCCCGGGATGCGCTCCTCCCTCGCGATCACCTCCATGCCGAACGCGGCCTGGTAGAAGCGGACGGCGCGATCCAGATCGGAGACGAACAGGACGGCGTGGTTCAGCCGCACGGCGGCGATCCCGGGGCGCCGCTGGGGCGCCGGGGCGGTCGGTGACTCCATGGTGGTCGCTCCCGATGTAGTTGCGGCTTCAACTATCTGGAGAAAAGGTCCCACACGGATATCTGACGTGTCAACTTCTTCCTCATAAGATTCTGCCGTGAACACATCCACGCTCGACGACCCCGTTCTCGCGACCTTCGGCCGCCTGCTCGAGGCGGCCCACAGGCTCGAGCGGCGGCTCGGCGCCGACCTCGAGGACCGGGCTGGCATGGGCCTGACCTGGTTCGAGGTGCTGCTGCGCCTGTCTCGCTCGCCTCGAGGACGGCTCACGATGGGCGAGCTGTCCGGGCAGCTGGTGCTCACCTCGGGCGGCGTCACCCGCCTCATCGACCGCATGGTCGCCGAGGGCGACGTCGAGCGGAGCCGCAGCGACGACGACCGCCGCGTGCAGTACGCGCGCCTCACCCCGTCGGGCCGCACCGCCCTGCGCGCCGCGGCCCGGGTGCACGCCGAGGGCCTGCACGATGCGTTCGCCGGACTCTCCGCTGCGGACCGGCGGGCGCTCGATCGGCTGACCGACCGTCTCCGCAGCGATTCGGAGTGACCGGTACCCGCCAGGACGAGCGGACGCCCCCGCCCCCTGCTGTCGGCGGGGGCGGAGGCGTCCGGGTCGTGCAGGTCAACCGAGCTTGCCGAGCGTGCCGGTCTCCTCGGCGAGCAGGTAGTAGAACGTCACGCGGTTCTTCTGGTTGACGCCCTTCAACTTCTCGACGACGGCGGAGATGCCCTTGTCGGCGTCATCCGGGCTCAGACCGAGCTTCTTGGCCGCGAAACCGTCGCGCACGCGGTCGAGCTCGGCCTTGTCCGTGGCCGACACCAGGGAGGAGTCCTTGTTCCGAAGGGCGATCCCCAGGTACTTCACGATGGCGTCGACATGGGCGTCGTCGACATTCTGCGCGTACTTCTCGACGTCGACCTTGTAGTCGGACATGGGCTTCCCTTCGATGGCTGGCGCGGTGGGTTCCCTCGGCGGACACGCTAGGACCAGCCCTGGGGATTGTCGCGGCAAACGGCAGGACGGTCCCGGAACTCCTCACGTGCCGTGACAGTGCGCGTCGAGACGATCACCGACAGCCAGCGATGCGGCGCGTCGGCGGCCGATCGCGACGCGGCCGAAGGAGCCGCCCCGCGCTCCCGAGGGACGTGCGGCCACGGGTCCTTAGACCGGCAGGCCTAGGTGGATGTGGTCCTGGTGGGTGTCGTCGCTGAAGTAGGCAGGGCCATCGAGCAGGACCGGCCCGCCGACGTTCGTCGCGCCGTGCGCCACGGCGAACCGCATGGCAGACGACGCGAGCCCCTCGTTCCGCGCAAGGACGAGCGGCCGCCCGTCCAAGGCCCATACGTCGACGGCCCGGCCGAGCGGATGGGCGCTGCGCCGCGAGGTGCCGAACACCAGCAGCGGGTGCCCCGAGCGCAGCACGCTCACGTCGACGACGTGCTGGTCGGCGAGCGCCAGCAGCAGCGTGAGCACCGAATCATGGATGCGCCCGGCCACGACGTCGGCGTGCGCGGCGAACGGCAACCGGATGCGCGCGTCGGCCAGCACGGCGCGCGCGGACCGAGTGAGCGACGACGACGCCGGTCCGGGTGCGGCTGGGTGGACCTCGACGACCCGCCACCGCGGCGCGTCGCGAACCAGCCGGACGTCCACCGTCGTCCCGCCCGCACGTGCCGCGCCGGCGTGGGGCGCCCGCCACTGGTCGAGCACGACGAGCACGGAGGCGGACGAAGCCAGGATGCCGCCGTACTGCGCGTCCACCACCTGCACGGCGGCGGCCTCGCCGGCGCCGAGGAGCGGGACGAGCGCGTCCGCGAGAGCGGGGTCGAAACCGGCCCCCTTCGCGCGTGCGCGGGCCGCGGCCCGGCTGCCGCCCCCGGCCGCGGCCCAGGCGCCCACAGCCTCGAGCAACCGGGTGGCCTGAGCCTTCACGGCGGGCTCGACCTCGCCTGGCCGCGGCCGCCACGGCGCCGTGGTCGGCAGCGCCGCGGTAGCGACGGACGGGGACGGCGCGGGCGTGGCAGGGACGGGCGTCGCAGGGACAGGCGTCGCCGACGTGGCGACCGCGCTGGGCTCGGAGGTGGGGGGGCCCAGCGGCGTGCCGCCGGACGCAGAGAGGGAGCCCGCGGCGGTCGACGTTCCTGCTGGGCGGGACGAACCCGGCGAGCACGCGGCGAGCAGGCCAGCCGCAGCCGCGGCGCCGATCAGCCGACGACGGGTCACCTCCATGGACCTCATCGTCCACCCGTTCGGTGAGAGGTGTATGTGGCGGTCTCACGGGATGGCACCATGGCACTCTCGGAGGGAGTCGGATGCGAACGGTGGTAGTCGGGGATCGCGGTCTGCCCGCATGGGTGGCCGCGCACAACGCCCTGCAACCAGCCGCGACGCGCCAGATCTCCGAAGAGACCCTGCAGGAGTGGCGAGAGCGCAGCACCGGGATGGTGTGGTTCGCGGTGCGCGACGACGAGGAGACTGTGGCCGTCGGGTTGGGCGCCACAGGGGGATCGGTCGACGACGGAATCGCCGACATCCGCATCTGCGTGGCACCCACTCACCGCCGGCGCGGCGCCGGCACCAGCCTGCTGGCCGTCCTCGTCGCCTGGGCCCGGGAGCTCGAGTGCACCGGCCTCACCACGTTCGTCGACTCCGCCGACGGCATGTCGCTCGCCTGGGCCCAGCATCACGGCTTCGAGGTGACAGGTCGCGACGACGACCTCGCGCTCGACCTGTGGGCCCAGCCGGCGCCCGAGGCCGACGTGCCCGAGGGGATCGAGATCGTCTCGCTCGCGCAGCGACCCGACCTCGCCCACGATGTCTACGAGGTGTACGAGGCGGTCGTCGCCGACGTGCGCGGGATCACATCGCAGACCTGGTCGTACGCGCAGTGGTGGGGGCTCGAGACCGCCCATCTGGCCACCAGCCCGCACGAGATGCTGCACGTCGCGCTCCGCGGGGCCGAGGTCGTGGGCGTCGCGCGGCTCCGGCGCAGCCGCACCGAGCGAGACGCGCTCTGGCACGGCATCACCGGCGTGCGTCCCGAGCGGCGGGAGCGCGGCATCGGTAGCGCGCTCACCCGGCACCAGATCCGCTGGGCCACCGACCACGTCTTCCGCACCCTGCGGCTTCGCCTGATCCCGTCGAACGCGGTGGTCGCCTCGATCGCAGCCGAGTACGGGTACGTACCCGCAGGGGGGCGGTTCACGCTGCACGCCCCCATGCCCACCGACGACACGGTCGCACCGCTGCCGGCCGACCTGCGCTCCGCGGACGAGCACTCGCCGCAGACGTGAGCCGTGGGTGCTGCGCCCGGCCGGGTCAGGGCCTCGGCGCCGCGCGACCCACCCCGAGCGTGCTGCGATACGACATGACCCGGGCAAGCATCCCGATCCCTACGACGCCGACGAGGTCGTCGCCACGGAAGTAGCCCACGACACACTCGTCCGCGAGGTCGCCCTCGAGCACGCTGATGGCGTCAGCCAGCGACGGGAGCCCGAAGCACTGCAGCGCAAGGTCGTACTGGTCGCTCCAGAAGCTGGGGAGGGGCTCGAACGAGGCGCCGACCACGTCGGCGTACGCCTCGCCGCCGCGTGGGTCCAGGGCGTAGGCCGCCAGCACCGCACCCGCCCGGCGCCCGGTGTCGGTGGCGTTGCTCCAGTGCTCCACCCGCCACGCACCAGGACCGAAGCGGGGGTTGGGGTAGCGGGCGAGATCGCCGACGACGGCCACGCCGTCGACCGGTCGATCCGCTGTCAGCGGCCTGAGGGCACCATCGACGAGCACGCCGTCGACGGGATCCAGCACGTTGCGCGCGAGCCAGTCGGCGCGCGGCTGCGAGCCCAGCGCCTCGACGACCAGGTTGGCGGGAAGAACCGTGCCGTCGTCGAGCGCGACACCGGCGACCTGCTCGTCGCCGAGCAGCGCCGCGATGCCGCGGCCGAGGTGGAACCGCACGCCGTGCTGCTCGTGCCGGCGCTGCAGCTCGCGCGCGAGCAGGCGCCCGAGGGGCCGCAGCATGGGGAGCGGATCCATCGCGACGACGTCGACCTCGGCTCCGAGGCCGCGGGCCGAGGCGGCCACCTCGCAACCGATGAAACCCGCGCCGAGGACGACGAGCCTGGTGCCGGGGAGGAGCCGCGCGCGCAGCGCCGCAGCGTCGTCGAGCGTGCGCACGACGAACCGGCCGGCCGCGCGGTCAGGTGGCGGCCCGGGCACTGCGAGCCGACGGGGGCGCACGCCTGTGGCCGCCACGAGGACGTCGTACTCGAGGGAGTCGCCGCTGGCGACGTGCACAGTGCGCCCGGCAAGGTCGGCGCCGACCACCGCCTCGCCCAGGCGCCAGTCGAGGTCGTCGGCCCGCACGGAGTACGCCAGCCGTGCGTGGTCGACGCCTCGCGCGAGCGCCTCTTTCGACAGCGGCGGCCGGTTGTACGGTGCCCACGGTTCGTCGCCGACGAGCACCACCTCACCCCCGAACCCGTGCGCCCGCAGCGCCTCGGCGGCACGCAGCCCCCCGAGGCCCGCTCCCACCACGACCGCTCGCGCCGAGGTCACGGACGGCCCGCAGCGGCTGGAGTCACGCCCGCAGTATGGCGGCCGGGTGATCGATCCCGGCGCGTGGGCGCGGGCGACGAGACAACAACTGCTTCCGCTGGTCACCGGGCCCGGGCGGCCTCATGCAGGAGCGCCGAGAACAGGGCGAGGCGGTCGTCGCCGGGGCCGTCGTCGTCCTCGGGGTGCCACTGCACGCCGATGGCCCACCTTTCGACGTGTTCGACAGCCTCGACGACGCCGTCGTCAGCGACCGCCGCGAGCCGGAGCCCCGGAGCCACGTCGCGCACCGCCTGGTGGTGGCCGGTGCGGCCCACGACATCGGTGGTCCCGAGGATCGCGTGCAGCCGGGTGCCCTCCACGACGGTGACATGCTCGTCGACGAAGAGCGGCTCCCCCGGCTTGCCGTGGTGCAGCGTGAAGTCCTCGAGGTCGGGGACGAGGGTGCCGCCGAATGCCACGTTCAGGAGCTGGGTGCCGCGGCAGATACCGAGCACCGGCGTGCCGGCGGCGACCGCGCCCCTGACGACGTCCAACGAGAAGCAGTCGGCCGCGGCGTCGACCCCGTACTCGTGCGGCGCCGGACCGGGCACCCCGTAGATCTCAGAGTCGACGTCCCCTCCGCCGAGCAGCAGCACCGCATCCGTATCGAGCGCGTCGTCGACAAGCGGCAGCTCTGCGCACGGGTCGACGAGCCGCCAGGCGGCCCCGAGGTCCTCGAGCGTCTGCAGCGCGGTCGAGGTGAACCGGCGGATCAGCTCGGCCACGGGGTCCGTCATGCCCGGGAAGCTCAGCGGCGCCAGCACGACCACCCTCGGCCCGTCGAGGGCCGGCCTCCGGCGCGGCATCACCTCGTCCCGCGTCACCACCGCACCAGGCATCGTCCCTCCTGCGCGTCCGCTCACCTCGTCCGACCCCGTCGTCGATGGTGCCATGGCCCCGCCCGCCCCCACCTCACTGGCCGTGTGGGGTTCTGCGCCACCGAAGAACCCCACACCGCCAGTGACTCGGAGGAGGAGACGAGGGACGAGGGGACGGGGGAGGCGGGGCGTGGGGGGCTGCGGCATGCTGGGCGCGAGCTGCCGGACCGAGCACGCCGCACCCCTGGAGCGACCACGATGACCACGATCACCTCCCTCGTCGGCGGCGGGCCGGTCACGGGCGGGGCCGCCCGCCCCGACGTCAACCCGTCGGACACGACCGACGTGGTGCGCGAGGTGGAGCAGGCCGACACCGACGTCGCGTCGGCCGCACTCGACGCGGCCACCGCGGCGCTGCCGGTGTGGTCGGCGACCACGCCGTGGCAGCGGGCCGAGGTGCTCAACCGGGCCAGCGCTGAGGTGATCGCCCGGGCGGACGAGCTCGGCGACCTGCTCGCGCGCGAGGAGGGCAAGACCTACCCGGAGGCCCGCGGCGAGGTCGTGCGGGCCGGGCAGATCCTGGCCTACTTCGCGGGCGCGGCGATGATGCCGCACGGGCAGCTGCTCGACTCGGTTCGCCCGGGCATCGAGGTGGCCGTCACGCGCGAGCCGCTCGGCGTCGTCTCGGTGATCACGCCGTGGAACTTCCCGATCGCGATCCCCGCGTGGAAAGTCGCGCCAGCGCTCGCCTTCGGCAACACCGTCGTGCTCAAGCCGGCAGACCTCGTCCCCGGCTCGGCGTGGGAGCTCGTGGACATCCTGGCGCGCTCCGGCCTCCCCGAGGGCGCGCTCAACCTCGTGCTCGGCCGAGGCGCTGTCGTCGGGCCGGTGCTGACGAGCGACGCCCGGGTCAACGGGGTCACGTTCACGGGCTCGGTCGAGACCGGTCAGGGCATCCTGGACACCCCCGCACCCCTGGGGCGCAAGGTGCAGCTCGAACTCGGCGGCAAGAACCCGCTCGTCGTCGTCGACGATGCCGACCTCGAGCTCGCCGTCGAGACGCTCGTCCAGGGCGGCTTCGGCTCCACCGGCCAGCGGTGCACCGCCTCGTCGATCGCGGTGGTCACCGACGGAGTCCACGACCACTTCGTCGCGGCGGTGCGCGAGCGTCTCGGACGATGGACCGTGGGCGACGCCCGCGCCGCCGGCACGGATATGGGCCCGGTTGTCGACGAGTCCCAGCTCGCGCAGGACCTGCACTACCTCGAGGTCGCCCGCGAGGAGGGCGGCGAGGTGTTCGGCGGAGAGCTCGTCGAGGCCGACACACCTGGGTGGTACATGGAGCCGGCTCTCGTCGTCGGCACCGAGGCGGGCCACACGATCAACCGCGAGGAGGTGTTCGGGCCCGTCGTGTCGGTCGTCCGCGCTGGCGGCTACGACGAGGCCCTCGCCGTCGCGAACGCGAGCACGATGAACCTCTCGTCCGGCATCTGCACCACGTCCCTCGCCACCGCGACGCACTTCCGCCGGCACTCGAAGGCCGGGATGGTGATGGTGAACCTGCCGACCGCCGGCGTCGACTTCCACGTGCCGTTCGGCGGGCGCGGCGACTCGTCGTACGGCCCGCGCGAGCAGGGCTTCGCGGCCGTCGACTTCTTCACCGTGTCGAAGACCGCCTACACCCTGCCCGGCCTGCCCGGGTAGGCATCCGGCATCGCGCCGTCAGGCGTGGGCGCGCGGGTCGAGCATCGTCAGCAGCAGACGGCTCGGAGCCAGCGCGAGCACCGCGTGCGCCATCCGGGTGGGCAGGTGGACGACTCCACCGGGTGCCAGCTCGACCGAGCGGCCCCCGGCGCTCACCCGCAGCCGGCCGTCGAGCACCTGCAGCAGCACGGGGACGGCGGCCGTGTGCTCGGTGAGCTCCTGACCCTCGTCGAACGAGAAGAGCACGAGCCGGGCGCCCTCGGCCTTGAGCACGGTGCGCGACACCGTTGAGTCGGGGGCCACCTCGACGAGCGGCGCGACGTCGTCGAGGTACGCCATCTCGTCCTGGCGGTCGGTGCTGTCGTCGGCCATGCGGCCCACCGTAGTCCTCCGGCTCACTCGCTCGGTGGGGCGAGCAGCCGCTCGTGGGCGTGCTCGAGGGCGAGCTGAAGAGCGCCTTGAACGGGAGCCGTGGCGCCGAGTGCACCGACCTCGATGCGTACGGGCGCAGGGGAGATGTCGGCCACGGTGGCCCGCGCGACCGGGAGCAGCGCCGGCAACCGCCCCAGCCGACCGCCCAGAAGAACGAGAGCGGGGTCGACGACCGCGCAGGTGTCGACCACCACCTGGCCGATGGCCGCACCGATGGCCAGCACCGCCTCGGCGGCCCCGCCGTCGCGGCCGGGCGCGTGGCGGCCGAGCGCCTCCTCGATCGCATCGACGTCGATGGCGTTGGTGCCCGCCACCCCGAATCCCTTGCGCCGCAGGTCTGCCGCCACCGTCGCGTATTGCGACGGGCCGGTCGCGGTGGCGAGATAGCCGATCTCGCCGGCGAGCCCGTGCGCGCCGCGCACGAGGCGCCCGCCGATCACGAGACCCGCGCCGATGCCCGCACCCACGAACACGTATGCCACGTCGTCGAACCCCACTGCCGCGCCGATGGATCGCTCGGCGATCACCGCGCAGTTCACGTGGTTGTCGACGAACACGGGCACCGGGACGAGGTCGGCGAAGATCGGGGCCGGGTCGACGATGCCCTCGGCGAACGGCGCCTCCGGCAGCGCGAGGATGCGACCGGTGGCGGGGTCGACCGCGTTGGCCACCGAGAGCGTGGCGGCCCGGATGGGCCCGTGCTCCCTGTCGCCGATGCGCACCGAACGCCGGACCGCCGAGCGGAAGGTGCGGAGCATCGCGATGGTGTCGCCGTGCCCGACCGGCGGGTGCAGGTGCTCGTCGAACACCGTGCCGGCGAGGTCGGCCGACCAGGTGCGCACCCCGTCCTGGTCGACATCGACGGCTAGCACCCACCCCGCCGCCGGGGCGAGCTCGTAGTAGGTGGCGACGCGGCCACGCATCCCGGTGCGCGAGCCGGTGGCGGCGAGGAGCCCGGCGTCCTCGAGCCGGACGAAGGCTGACGAGACGGTCGGCTTGCTGAGCCCGGTGTCGACGGCCACCTCGGCCCGGGTGACCCGGCCGCGGGCGAGCACCTGGTCGAGCACGGCCCGGTCGGTGATTCCCCGTAAGACGCCCGCGCTCGGTCGCTGGCGAAGCGTCAGGTCAGGCACAGACCTAGGTCCCTTTGCACTTCGGGGGGAACAGGCATATTCTGGTTCTAGTTAGAGAGATTAACTAGAACGCACCGGGTGGTCAACGACCACCACCGACCGAAGGATGTGAGCCCCGTGCTCGCCACCATCACCCACCTGCTCCACACCCTCCACACCGACGTGGACCCCGTCGAGGCAGAGTGGCAGCGACTGCTCGCCGCCGCCACCTCCCCGCAGGAGCGCGACGAGATCAACGACATCTTCGCCCGCGAGGTCGCGGCCTGAGGCACCCCGCCCGACGGTGCCCGCCGCTCCCCCGGCACCGCCCGGGTGGGGCGGCGGGTGACCCCAGCGGAAGCGCGCACCCCCACAGACTCCCGGGACGCGACCACGCCTTCGCACCAGTCGACAGGGTCGGGACAGCACCCGAGCGTGGAACTCGTCCACGGCGCCCCGCCGGCAGCCGATTCGTCCCGCAGGGGGAGAAGCAGGTCGACGGCGCTCCCCGCGTCACGCTTGCCCCGACCATGAAGCCACCGCCATGATGCACGGGGATCGGGGCCAACGGGGGGTGGACTGTGCAGGGGTTCGTGCGCGCGCGGATTCGTTCGGATCGGCCGGGGGGCACAGGACGAAGGGCCGCGTCGGCCTTCATCGCAGCCGTTGTCGGATCCCTCGTCCTCGGGATGACCGTCGCGACGCCCGCGGGGGCCGTGTCGTGGATGTCCAAGCTGTGCCAGGGGTTCTCCTCCTGCAACGCCCAGGGCCTGGGCAACGCGGGATACCAGAACGAGTACCTCGTCAGCCACTGGGGCATGACCGCCGGCCACAACTGCACGAACTACGCCGCGTACCGGCTGATCAAGAACGGGGTCGATGCCAGCTACCTGCGCGGGCAGGGCATGGCCTGGCAATGGGGTGGCGTCGCGAGGAACCACGGTGTGACCGTCGACACGTCGCCCCGCGTCGGGGACATCGCGTGGTTCGGCGCGAATGCCTCGTCGGGCATCGGCGCGGCCGGGCACGTCGCCTTCGTGGAGAGCGTCAACGCCTCGAACGGCACGGTCACCGTGTCCGAGGACAACTACGGCGGTGACTTCGACTGGCGGCCGTACCACATCAGCGACGTCACCGGGTTCATCCACTTCGGTGGCACGACGCCGCCGCCGCCTCCGCCCCCGTCTGACCGCGACGGCGACGGGGTACCCGACGCCAGTGATCTGTGCCCCGACGAGACCGGGCTCGGCGCCGAGGCCGGCTGCCAGGAATCGGCCGTGCAGACGCCGCCCTACTCCAAGACAGACTTCAACGGCGACGGAACGGCCGACTACTGCCGCGTCGTGGGGGGCCCGCCCTCGGGCTTCCACGTGGCCTGTTCCATGGGTGGGGCAGGGCAGTTCTCCCAGACCGCCACCAGCGACGCCCTCGACGTGGGATACCGGAACTCGTACGCCTGGGCCGACGCCACGGGCGACGGGCGAGCGGACTACTGCCGACTCGTCGGAGGCGGACCCGCCCCGTTCCAGCTGCGCTGCACCAGGTCCCTGGGCACCCACTTCGGGGACGACTTCCTGTCGGGGGCAGCAGACCCCGGTTACCCCCAGGGGCGCGCATGGGTCGACTTCAACGGTGACGGCAAGGTCGACTACTGCCGCGTCACGGGCGTGGCGAACGACCAACACGTGCAGTGCACGCTCTCGACCGGTGGTGGTTTCGGCTCGGTGGTGAGCTCCCCGGCGCTCGACTGGGGGTACGAGTGGAGCCGGTCCTGGACCGACGTGAACGGAGACGGCCGCACCGACTACTGCCGGGTCGTCGGCGGCGGCCCCAGCCCGTTCTTCATGGCCTGCACCCTGTCTCACGGGTCCTCCTTCGGGACGACGTGGACCTCGGGCGCCATCGACGTCGGATATGCGCAGGGGCGCGCATGGGCCGACGTCAATGCCGACGGCCGGGCCGACTACTGCCGAGTCGTGGGCACCCCGCAGGCAGGGACGACCTCGGTGCGGTGCACCCTGCTCACGCCGGCGGGCTTCGGCGGCGACATCACGTCGGGCACGATCGACTGGGGCTACGACTGGGGCCGTTGGTGGCCCGACGTCAACGGTGACGGCCGGGCCGACTACTGCCGCGCCGCTGGGGACCAGACCTCGCAGCGCATCATCTGCAACACCTCGACCGGCTCGGGCTTCTCCGCTGCCACGATGACGCTCGGGCCGGGAGACTGGGGCTACCAGTGGGGCCGCGGCTGGGCCGACGCCAACGGCGACGGCAAGGCCGACTACTGCCGCGTCGTCGGTATCGCGACCGACAAGCACGTGCTCTGCACGTTCTCGACCGGTACCGGGTTCGCCGGCGGCACGATGTCCGCGTTCCTCGACTGGGGGTACGACTGGGGACGGATGTGGCCGTCGGGCGGCACCTCCACGTCGCAGCGGGTGCGACCGTGGGCACCACGAGCCGTGCACGCGACCGGCGGCGTGGGGCGAGCCACCGTCGGCTGGGCCGCACCGTCTGTGGTGGGCGGATCGGTGATCCGGCGCTACCAGGTGTTCGTCAGCCCGGGCGGCCGGGTCGTCACCGTGGGGGCGTCGGCCCGAATCGCCACGATCACGGGCCTCGCGACCGGGCGTGCCTACCGTTTCGCTGTGCGCGCGGCGAACGCGAACGCGGCGTCGACCCTCCCATCCGCAACGGTCATGGGTTCGTCGCTCACGGCCGTGCGCTCCGCGGCTTCGGTGCCGCGCGGTCGCAGGGTGGCCGTGGGCGGCGTCCTTCGGACCTCTGCCGGCCGAGCGCTCGCCGGTCGGAGCGTACGGCTCTTCGCCCGCGCCGCCGGCTCGTCACGCTACGTCCTGGTCCGGGCGGCACGCACCACGACCGCGGGTCGGTACAGGTTCTCGGTGTCGATCGGCTCGACCACGACGTACCGCGTGCAGGCCACCGGCGGCCCGGGCTGGCTGGGCTGCTGGTCACGCGGGACGCTGGTGCGATCGGTCGCACCGATGGGGGCCGTTCGATGATCCGACCCGTCCGGCTACTCGGCGCGACGTTCGCCGCCGCAGCGCTCTTCGTCCCGCTGGCCGCCGTGCCGTCCTCGGCTGACGCGGCCGCACCGACCTGGCCGCTTGCGGGCGCCGTGCAGGCGAGAACGCCTGCGGCCGTGTCGACGCCGGCGCTGCGCTTCGTCGACGCGCACGTCCGGGTGCGGTCGGTCGCCAAGGTCGACCCCCGCAACATGGTGTACCAGGCGCGGTGGCGCATCCCGGTGCTGCCATCGACGTCCGTGCGCCTCGTGCACGGGCGCTACGAGGCCGGCTACCCCGACAAGTGGACCTACGTGCGCCGCGTGGTCGCGGGTGTGGTGGGCCGCGACGCCGTCAAGGTCGCGTCGATCGGACGCTTCAACGCCGCGATGTCGATGGAGTTCCTGCTGGTGCTCCGGGTGCGCGCGGGCCGGCTGCAGGTGGCGTGGATCAGGACGTCCAGCCCCGATAACCCCTACGCCGCAACCCTGCACATCGCCCGACGCCTGCTGGTGGCGCACTGGCCCGCGTGCCACTACATCGCCAACTGCTCGAGCAACCCGGCCCTGACGGTTCGCTACACGATCTCGGGGAGCCGCATCCTGCGGCACGCGTAGGCACGCGTAGGCACGCGTAGGCACGCGTAGGCACGAGTCAGCTGGACGAGTCAGCACGACGAAGAGACCGAGGGGGACGACAGTGGACGACGCGGGGCGAACAGCCGACAAGGGCGCGGCACGGATGAGGCGGCGGGCGGCCGCCTGCACGGTGGTGCTGGCCTTCGCGGCGGCAGCCGTCCCCGGGGTCACAGCCGCGTACGCTGACCCCTCCGCGGCGCGGGCGACAGCCTCGGCGCCGGCCGCCCTGACAGGTGCCAGCCTGGCCGCGGTAGCACGGCCCAGGCTCACGACCAGACGGACGGCGGGCCACGCCGGTGCTCCCGTCTCGCTCACGTGGAAGCTCACGCTGCCGGTGCTGACGGGCGTGCCCCGGGCACGTGCCGCGGCGTTCGCCACCGCGATCAACCGGATGATCGCCGCCGACCGCCGCGCGCTGCGGGTGTGGCGCGGCGGCTGCTATGCGACCTCGCCGCCCGCGTACCGGGGCCCGTCGTACGAGCAGAGCACCTGGTCCGGCTCGGTGTACGCGGGACGCTTCGCGAGCGTCGTCGTCGACTTCCTGAGCAACCCCGGTTGCGGTGGCGTGAACAGCACGACGCCCTACTCGATCACGATCGACCTGCGCACGGGCCGGACGATGTCGCTTGCGCAGGTCGCGCTGCGCAACGGCACGTCCCTGGACTGGGCCGTCATCGCCTACCTGAAGTCGCAGAACGGCGGCTGCGTGCGCTCCGGCCTCACTCCCAGGGGCACCGGGAGCGACCCGTTGCCTGCGTTCCGGGCCTGGACCGTCAGCAGCCGGGGCGTCGGGTTCTGGTTCGGGCGCGGCATGGTCGGATTCGGGTACTGCGACAGCCGCCGCGCGCTGGTGCCCTGGAACCACATCCTGAGGCCGGGCACCCCGCCGGTCGCCGTCACCAGCCGGAGCCTCGTCTCCGACGCCTACGGCAGCGCGTACATGATCGTGACCGTCCGGGGGCACCGAGTCACCGCCTTCTATGCCGGCGACGGCGCCGCCTGCCTGCACGGGACGAAGTACGGGAGCTCTCTGTTCGTCTACTGGGACAGCGACGGCTTTGCGTACTCCAACGCCTGGGTCGGCTCGGGCACCAGCCTGCGCCGCGCCGGGTGGCGGCTGCCGCGGAGCGCCGCCGAGCGCGCCATCTTCACCGGCAGCCTGGGCCGCACCGCCGAGCAGATCTGCGGCCTCTGAAGCACACACGACGAGCAGGGCGGACTGCCCGTCCCGCAGGGGTTTTCACCTCGTTCACGTGTCGGACCCCCGCGGGATGATCGACCTGGCGCCGAGGGAGGGTCGAGATGCGCCCGACTGGCAATGCTCGCCGATGTGCCGACGCCGCGCCAGACCGCACCACAAGGCGCCCGACCCAGTGACAGACTCGACCAGGACCAAGGGGCGACCATGCGGGTGCTCGATGAGGACGACGCACCGCGCGTGGTGCTGTCGGTCAGCGACCTGACGGCGGCCGTCACCTGCGAGTTCGCCGTGGTCCGGGCGCTGGACGCCAGGCTCGACCGGATCGAGCTCCCGGCCGTCGAGCCCGACGCGCTGCTCGCCCGGGCCGCAGAGCTCGGCGACGTCCACGAGCAGAGGGTGCTCGAGGGGTA
This sequence comes from uncultured Actinomycetes bacterium, assembly GCA_963778785.1. Lineage (GTDB taxonomy): Bacteria > Actinomycetota > Actinomycetes > S36-B12 > CAIYMF01 > CAVZVV01. Next base: position 473,081 of record CAVZVV010000021.1, on the reverse strand, counting down.
TCAGGCCGAGCACCCGACCGGGCCGCTCGGACCGGGCGTGGTGTTGCTCCCGCGCCCGACGAACAGCATCGAGGGCCTTCGGGCATCGGCTCTCGAGACCCTCGACGCCCTCGCGGCTTCCACGCCGGTGCTCGCCCAGGGCACCGTGTTCGACGGCGTCTTGACCGGCCACCCGGACTTCCTGGTGTTCGAGCACGGCGCCTACGTCGTCGAGGACGCCAAGCTCGCGCACGCGGCGAAGGTGCCGGCGCTGCTCCAGGTCGCTGCCTACGCCGACATGCTCGCCGTCGAGGGCGTCCCCGTGGCGGGCGAGGCCCGGCTCCTGCTGGGATCCGGGCAGATCACCCGCCACCGGCTGGCCGACCTCGTCCCGGTGTACAGGGAGCGGCGAGCACGGCTCGAGGCCCTCGTAGCGCAGCGGCTCTCTGACGACCAGCCGGCACGGTGGGGCGATCACCGCTACCGCGCCTGCGGGCGCTGCGACACCTGCACCCAGGAGGTCGAGACCGCACGCGACGTGCTGCTCGTGGCGGGTCTTCGCGCGAGCCAGCGGGTGCGCCTGCACGCGGCGGGGATCGCGACGATCGAACAACTCGCCGCGTCCACCACGGGAGTCGAGGGCATCTCCGCATCCACGCTGCAACGGCTGCGCACCCAGGCGGCACTGCAGGTGGGCCAGGACGACCGGACGGCCAACGGGGAGCTCCAGGTGAACGGCTGGCCCGTCGTCCAGCACGTCGTCATCGACGACGAGCCGCTGCGCCGATTGCCACCGGTCGACGACGGAGACGTCTTCTTCGACTTCGAGGGAGACCCGCTCTGGACGGAGGACGGCCACGACTGGGGCCTGGAGTACCTCTTCGGCGCCGCGGAGCCCGACGGCACGTTCCACCCCTGGTGGGCGCACGACCGAGCGATGGAACGGCAGGCGCTCATCGACTTCATGGCCTGGATCGCCGACCGCAGGGCCGGCCACCCGCGCATGCACATCTACCACTACGCACCCTACGAGACGACGGCGCTCAAACGGCTGGTCGGCCGGCACGGCGTGTGCGAGGAGGCGCTCGACGACCTGCTGCGCAGCGGTGTCTTCGTCGACCTGCTCACGGCCGTCCGGCGGTCGGTGATGGTGTCGCAGCGGTCCTACTCGCTCAAGAAGCTCGAGCCGATGTACATGGCAGCGGCGCGCGACCAGGCGCTCGACAACGCGGCCGACTCCGTCGCCATGTACGCGGAGGCCACGGCTCTGCGCGGCGCAGGCGACTGGGGGGGAGCCGAAGCCGTGCTGGCGACGATCGCCGAGTACAACACGTACGACGTGCTGTCCACGCACGGCCTGCGCGACTGGCTGATCGGTCTCGTGGGCCGCGACCCGGTGCGCGATTCGCCCTCCGGCGGCGGGCCTGAGGCTGCGGCCGCAGAGCCCGAGGCCGTCGCCCCGGGCCTGCGACAGGTCAGCACAGAGCTGGCCGCGCGGCTCGGCGACCTTGCCGCGGGCCTCGACCCCACCCACCCGGACACGGTCGCTCTCCTGCTGGTCTCGGCCGCGCTGGGCTACCACTGGCGCGAGGACAAGCCCATGTGGTGGGAGTACTTCTCGCGGCTGGACCGGCCGCTGGACGACCTCCGAGACGATCGCGCGGTGTTCGTGCCGGACGAGGTCGACGGCGGGGGTCTGCCCGGCTGGACCCCGCCCACTGGCCGGAAGCGCTCGTACCGCCGCACGCTGCGCCTGGTCGGCCCGCTCCCCGAGGGTACGGAGATGCAGGCCGGCTGGAAGGGCAAGACCGTCTACGGCGAGCCCCTGCCTGAGGTGTGCGAGCTCGGCGAGCACGCCGCGCGCGCGGTCGGCACCACCGCCACCGTCGTGTCGATCACCCCGCTGGACGACGGTCGCAGCGTGGTCGTCCTCGAGGAGCAGGCACCTCAGCGCACCGCTCCGTGGCCGCAGGTGCCCGAAGCCCTCGTCCCGGACGACTATGTGAATGCCGACCCGCTCGTGCGGGCGCTCGTCGAGCTCGGCGCCGAGGCCGAGCAGGCTGGGTCCGTCGACATCCCTCGGGCCGGGTTCGACCTGCTGCGCCGCCGGCCGCCGCGCACGCGCGGCCCGCTCCCGCCGGCGGAGGGCGACGCCGTCGCGTCCATCACGTCGGCGGTGCGATCGCTCGACCACTCGTACGTCGCCGTGCAGGGCCCGCCAGGCACGGGGAAGACGTACACCGGCGCGCGCGTCGTGGCCGCCCTCGTCACCGAGGGCTGGAAGGTCGGCGTAGTAGCTCAGTCGCACGCGGTCGTCGAGAACCTGCTGCGCGAGTGCATCACCGCGGGTGTCGACCCCTCGCTCATCGCCAAGCTGCCGCGCAACGGGAGTACGCAGGTCGCGCCGTGGGGCTCGACCGAGGCCGACCTCGCCGCTCGGCTCGCGTCGGACGACGGCGCCGTCATCGGCGGCACGGCCTGGACGTTCACGAAGGCCGACCGCGTCCCCCGCGGCGCGCTCGACCTGCTCGTCGTCGACGAGGCCGGGCAGTTCAGCCTCGCGAACACGCTCGCGGCGTCGGTCGCCGCCGACCGGCTGCTCCTGCTCGGCGACCCGCGCCAGCTGCCGCAGGTGTCGCAGGGCACGCACCCGATGCCGGTCGACGAGTCGGCCCTCGGATGGCTCATGGACAACGCCGCGACGATGCCGCCCGCCCTCGGCTACTTCCTGGCCGACACCTACCGGATGCACCCTCGGCTGGCCAGCGTGGTGTCGCGGCTCGCGTACGACGATCGGCTCGTGTCCGTCGAGCCCGTCACCACGGATCGGACCCTGGGCGGCCACGACCCCGGCCTCACCGTGGTCCGGGTCGACCACGAGGGGAACGCGGTCGCGTCGTCCGAGGAGGTCGAGGCCGTCGAGGGCCTCGTGCGCCACCTGCTCGACCGGCCGTGGAAGCCGGGCCGGGGCCGGCGCTCGGCACCGCTCGGGCCGGACGGCATCCTCGTCGTCGCGCCGTACAACGCCCAGGTGAACGCGCTGCGCCGGCACCTCGCCGATGCGGGTCTCGGCGGCGTCCGCGTGGGCACGGTCGACAAGTTCCAGGGCCAGGAGGCACCTGTCGTCATCGTGTCGATGACCTCGTCCTCGCCCGAGGAGGTGCCCCGCGGCATGGGCTTCCTGTTGAGCCGCAACCGCATCAACGTCGCCATCAGCCGGGCGCAGTGGGCCAGCATCGTGGTCTGCTCCCCCGCGCTCACCGACTACCTGCCGACGAGCCCCTTCGCCCTCGCCGAGCTCGGCGCCTTCCTCGGCCTGTCGGAAGGGTAAGCGTCCGGACCATCAGCGCAGGCCGAGGCGCTTGGCCAGCTCCTTGCTCCCGGCCGCTGAGATCGCGGCGGGGTCCCCCACCACCACGAGCTGGTCGCGCGCCCGCGACAGCCCGACCAGCAGCGTCTCGCGCGCGGTCGCGGCGTCGCGGAACCCGTCGACAGCGAGCACCACCGCCGGGCGCTCGAGCCCCTTGAACCCCGCGACCGTCGAGTAGAAGAGCTCGGAGTCGTCCCAGAAGAGGTCCCAATACGCGTCCGAGCCGCGGTGCTCAACGGCCTCGACCTGCATCGGGTGCCGGTGGTGGGTGGTCAGCAGGACGACGTCGCCCATGGCCCACCCTGAGTCGAGCAGCGCGACGGCCTCGTCGTCGGCACGGGCCACGGCCTCGGCGGGCGCACAAGGCACGACGCGCACGGCCGGACCGGAGCCGCCGAGCAGGCGCATCGAGTGCGGCATCAGTCCGTTGACGACCTGGCCGATCTCCACGGTGTTGCGGAGGTTCTCGTACAGGGTGAGGGCAGGGAGGCCCAGGTCGCCGACGCCGTCGCGGCCGAACACCTGCTGCGCCTCGTCGCTGAACACGGCGAGCCGGCCGGCCTCGTGGTCTCGCAGCGCGCCGAGCACCGCAGGCCACCACGCCGCGCCGAAGTCCTGCCCCTCGTCGATGACGAGCGCGTCGTAGCGCTGCTCGTCCGGGAGAGCGGCGGCCAGCTCGGCCATCTGGTGCGGGATCTCCTCGTCCCAGTGCCGCTGGTCGCCCGCCTCGTCCGGGACGGCGCCCCACGCGTGGCCGAGCGCGTGGAAGGTGCGGACGTCGACGCGGCGGCGCACCTTCTCCGACCACGTGTCGGCTGTCCGTCGCACCCACGTGGTGAGGCCGCGCGAGTATGCGACGAAGCCGACCCTCAGGCCCTGGGCGGCCCAACGTCGGGCCTGCTCCATCGCGAGGAACGTCTTACCCGACCCCGGCCCCCCGACCACCTGAAAGCGTGGCATCGCCTGGGCGAGCGTGAGCACGCGGAACTGCTCGTGGGTCAGCACGTCGACGTGGTCGTCCCGCACCTCCCGCAGGTGAGCCACCTCGCGCTGCGGATCGCCGCGACCCGCGATCAGGTCGGTCGCGAGCTCGGTGAGCCTCGTCCCCGGCGCACGGGCCGGCTCGTTGGCGAGCCGCTTGCCGAGGACCTCCCAGATGACGGCGGCCGCGTCCTTCGTCTGGTCCCGGTCGAGCACCCGGGTGCGCGGCAGGTCGGGACCGAGTTCGTCATCGAGGCCGACGTGCTGCTGCGGGAGGGCCACGAAGTGGGCCATCCGTGGGCGTCCGCCGGTCCACCGGGGGTGGTTCTCCAGGTACCGGCGGACGAGGTACTTCTCCCTGACGGCCTGGTCGGCCAGGTCGATCCTCTTGGTGCCGTCCGGCGTCTGCTGGTGCCACTGTCCGTCCTCGCGCCACACGTGGCCGCCCTTGACCTCGACCGTGGCGAAGCCCGCGTCGGGCAGCAGCAGGATCAGGTCGACCTCCCAGTCGCCATCCTGCTCGCCGGTGAAGCGAACGTTGGCGAGCAGGACGTCGTCGTCGCGCAGCGTGGAGCGGATCGCCTTCCAGACCTGCTGCTCGGCCGCGGACCTGAAGTGGGGCTGTTCCGGCAGGCACCGCCCTGGCATGGCCTCCCCCTCACCTGGAACGCAGGTCGTGCGACGCGGGCACCGGTCCCGCTGGCCGCACCCTACGACCCTGGCGAGCGCCGATACTGACGAGCGTGGACCCCGCCTCCGTGCCGCCGCTGCGCCGTCAGCAGGTCGAGGCGCTCGCCGCGCTCGAGGCCGCCTGGGCGCAGGGCCGGCACGCGGCGTGGGTGGTGCTGCCGCCCGGGGGCGGCAAGACGCGGCTCGGGCTCGAGGCCGTGCGGAGCCTCCGTCGCCGGGCGGTCGTCCTCGGGCCCAACACGGCCATCCAGGGCCAGTGGACCGCGCAGGCGCGCGACCTCGGCCTCGACGTCGGCGAGGACCGCGAGCTCACCTCGCGGCTCACCGTCCTGACCTACCAGGCCGTCGCCGTCTTCACCCCGGACGACGAACCCGACGACGCCGCCCCCACCCCCGCCACCCCCCGTGTCACTGCCCGCGTGGGGGTTCCCAGCCCCGCACACAGCCCGACGCCGCCAGTGACACGGGAGGGGGAGGCGGAGGGGGAGGGGTCGGGGTACATGGGTCGGCTGCACCCGAACGCGGTCGCGCTGATCGGGCGGCTCGCGGCCGCGGGGCCACTGACCCTCGTCCTGGACGAGTGCCACCACCTGCTCGAGGTGTGGGGGGAGCTGCTCGCCGAGGTGCTCGACCGGCTGCCCGACGCGCGCGTGGTCGCGCTCACGGCGACACCGCCCGCGTCGCTCTCGACGAAGGAGTCGGCGCTGGTGACGCGGCTCTTCGGGCCGATCGTCTACGCGGCGACGATCCCGGGGTTCGTCCGCGACGGGTACCTCGCCCCGTTCCGCGAGCTCGTCTACTTCACCGAGCCGACGCCGTCCGAGGCCACCTACCTCGCTGGAACGGCCGAGCGCTTCGCCCAGCTGCGCAGCGACCTGATGACGCCGGGACTCACCTCGACCCCGTTCCTCGAGTGGCTCGACCAGCGGTTCGTGCGCCGCACGTCGGCCGACGGGCGCGACGCGATCAGCTGGGCCGCCCTGGAGAAGGGCGACCCCGACCTCGCCGCCGCAGCCCTGCGCGCCGCGCACGCGGGTCTCCTGGAGGTGCCCGCGGGAGCGAGCCTGCGCGAGCAGCACCGCGCGCCCATGTCGGCGGACGACTGGATCGTGCTGCTCGACGACTTCCTGCGCGGCAGCCTGCTCCCCTCGGACGACCCGCGCGACCGAGAGGTGGTCGAGGCCGTGAGAGCCGCAGTCCCCGGCATCGGCTACCGGCTCACCAGGCACGGTCTGGCGCGGGGCACGGCCCCGGCCGACCGCGTCGTGGCCCGCTCGGCGAGCAAGGCCGTGGCCACGATCGCCATCGCCGACGCGGAGCTCGGCGCACGCGGGGAGAACCTGCGGATGCTCGTGCTCTGCGACTACGAGCGGGCCTCGGCCGAAGTGCCCGAGGGGCTCGTCGGCGTGATCACCCCGGAAGAGGGGTCGGCGCGCGGGGTGCTCCGCCGGCTCGTCGCCGACCCCCTCACCGCCGGCCTGGATCCCGTGCTCGTGTCCGGCTCGCGCGTGGCCTGCGCCGCCACCCTCGTCCCCTCGCTCGTGGCCTGGCTGCGCGCGCAGGAGCCCACCCTCGACCTCGACGACCCCACGGCGCAGGACGACGACAGCATCGCCGACCTCGCAGGGCGCTGGACGAGCCGGACGTGGGTGCCGCTGCTCACCCGCTGGCTCGAGCAGGGACACGGCCACGTGCTCGTGGGGACGCGGGCGCTGCTCGGCGAGGGGTGGGACGCCCGACGCGTCGACGTCATGGTCGACCTCACGTCCGCGACCACGCCGGTCGCCGTCACCCAGACTCGCGGCCGGGCGCTGCGCACCGACCCCCAGGACCCGCTGAAGGTCGCGCACCACTGGACCGTCGTCTGCGTGGCCGACGGCCACCCGCTCGGCGACCGCGACTACCAGCGGCTCGTGCGCAAGCACGCCGGCTTCTACGCCGTCACGGGCGACGGCCTCATCACCGACGGAGTCGCGCACATCGACCCGTCGCTCTCGCCCTTCGCGCCGCCGGAGTCCACCGCCCGCGAGGCCCTCGACGTGGCGATGCTGCGCGCCGCGGACGACCTCGACGGCACGCGAGCGCTCTGGCGGATCGGGACGCCGTACGACGACACCGCCGTGCCCGAGGTGCGCGTCACCATCGGCCGCAGCCTCGGCTGCGACCTCCTGTCGGTCGCCGGCGGACGACCGCTGCCCCGCGCGGTCCGCGGCGACCTGTCGATCGTCCCGGGCGCGCCCACGGCCGTGCGGCTGCGGCCGGGATGGTGGCGCGCCATGCGGCTGTGGCTCGACGCCGGCGAGGACCCCGAGGCCGGCGGGGAGCAGGCTCGCGTGGTGATGGCGGTGGCCGCGGCCACTGGGGAGGCGCTGCACGCGGCCGGCGAGTCGCCCGTCGGTTCCGAGGCCGTGCGCATCGCGCCCACCACGACGGGGTCCTACCGGGTGTGGCTCGACGGCGCCGACGAGGCGGTGGCCGCCAGGTTCGCCACGGCCCTGGACGAGGTGCTCTCGCCGCTGGCCGCGCCCCGCTACGTCGTGCCGCGCGTGGTCGTGCCCGTGCCGGCCGACCGCGCCGAGCGCCGACGCCTCGCCTGGCGGCAGATGTGGCGGCGCGCCGTTCCGGCCACCGTCGTCTGGCACGCCGTGCCCGCGCTCCTCGCCGCCCGCAAGGAGCAGGCGGCGATCTTCGCGGCGGCGTGGAACCGGTGGGTGTCTCCGGGCCAGGCGGTGTGGACCGGGAGCCCGGAGGGCGCCGGCATTCTCACCGCGCAGCGCGGCGACGACCCCTTCGACGTGCAGACCGCCATGCGCACCGAGTGGCGCTGAGCCGGCAGCCGCTGCCAGATTGCCTCGTCGCCCGGCGAGCGGGGATACCCGTCTCGACCGCGGGGGGTGCGGTCAGGGGTAGAGGTCGGTCCGCCGGTCGAGGTGCGGGTCGTTCCGTGGGCCGGTGTGCTTGTCGCGGGTAGCACCGAGGTCGAGATCCGCCACGAGGATCGCAGGCTCGGCGGTCGGAGGCGGCCCGGCAAGCAGGTGCCCGTCGGGTGACACCACGGCGCTCCCGCCGGTCCATTCCACGCCGCGCTCGGCGCCGCACCGGTCGGCCGCCACCACCGCCATCCGGTTGACGCTCGCTGCCGCCTGGGCGCGGACGACCTCCATCGGGGTGGGGTGGGCGCGCACCGGCTCGGCCGGCCAGTTCGTCGGAACGGCCAGGACGTCCGCTCCGTCCAGGGCCGGGATGCGCACCCACTCGGGGAACTCGAGGTCGTAGCAGACGACGGTGGCGATCCGGCCGATCGCCGTGTCGACGACGGGCGGGCGATCGCGGCCAGCAGTGAAGAAGTCTGGTTCGTCGTTCCACAGGTGCACCTTGCGGTAGCGCGCAAGGAGTCCCGTCGCGTCGACGACCACCGAGCTGTTGTAGAGGACGTCGCCCGCGGCCTCGCACAGTCCGCCGACGATCACGAGGTCGAGCTCGGCTGCCAGGGCGGTCCAGCGGATGACGGTTGGTCCGTCGAGGGGTTCGGCGAGCGACCGCGCCTCCTCGACGGACTCGAACACGTAGCCGCTGACGGTCAGCTCCGGCACGACCACCAGCCGGACGCCCTGCCCAGCGGCGGCGCGGATCGCGGCCTCGACCTGGTCGCCATTCTCCTCGGTGCGGCCGATCTCGACATGGACCTGGCACGCGGCCACCCGCAGCAGCGGGCCGACGACGGCTGGGTACGGGGCGCCCACGACGTTCGTGGCCATGCGTGGCTCCCTCCCTGGCTCCCTCGGACCCTAGCGCGGGCAGGGCCAGGAAGCCTGCGGCTGCGCTCTGCGGAAGGCCGCACAGGTTTGGCCAAATTCCGGTGACCGTTCGCGTGCGCGGCGTAGTCTCCGACCACTCGTTTGCCGGTACGTGGGGAGGCGCCTCGTGCGCGCGGTCGTGTTCACTTCGCCTGAGATTCCTGTCGAGGTCGAGGACGTCGAGCTGGCCGCACCCGGCCCCGGCGAGGTCAAGGTTCGCATCGCGGCCGCCGGCGTGTGCCACAGCGACCTGCACGTGCGCCGCGGGGAGTGGGTCGTCCCGACCCCTCTGGTCATGGGGCACGAGGGGTCCGGCATCGTCGTCGAGCTCGGAGCGGGCGTGACGCACCTGGCCGTCGGCGACCACGTGGTGCTGTCCTGGGTGGCTCCCTGCGGAGTGTGCCGGTACTGCCTGGCCGGCCGGGAGGCCCGGTGCCAGCTCGTGGCGACGGTCGTGGCTCCCGACGGCGTCCTGTACGACGGCACGTCCCGGCTGTCGCGCGGCGGACGCACGGTGCACCACTACCTCGGCACGTCGTCGTTCGCAGAGTACGCCGTGGTTCCGGCCACGGGCGCGGTGAGGATCCGGGACGACGCGCCGCTCGACGTGGTCGCGCTGGTCGGGTGCGCCGTCGCCACCGGCGTGGGCGCGGTGACCAACACAGCCCAGGTCGAGCCGGGCGCCACCGTCGTGGTGATCGGGTGCGGGGGCGTCGGGCTGTCCGTCGTCCAGGGGGCGAGGCTGGCCGGGGCGTCACGCATCGTGGCAGTCGACGTCCGGTCCGAGAAGACCGTCCTGGCAGCCAGGATGGGCGCGACCGACGAGGTCGACGCCTCGACCACGGATGCCGTCGAGGCCGTGCGGGCGCTCGTGCCGGAGGGCATCGACTACGCGTTCGACGCGATCGGCAAGACCACCACCACCGAGCAGGCCATCACGATGCTGGGGCTCGGCGGTGCAGCGGTCGTCGTGGGCCTGCCACCCGCGGGTGCCCGAGCGAGCTTCGAGCCGCTGGCGCTCGCCGAGGCCGACCAACGGATCCTGGGCTCCAACTACGGCAGCGTGCGCCCGGCCATCGACATCCCGATCCTCGTGGATCGCTTCATGGCCGGGGAGCTCATGCTCGAGGAGCTCGTCTCGGGCCGGCGCCCGCTCGAGGATGCCTCCGCGTCGCTGGACGAGCTCGAGTCCGGGGCCGCCCTGCGCACCCTGCTGATCCCGTGACCATGCCGATTCGGCGCGCACCGCGCCACTGAACAAAGCCGCCCCGACCAGCCGATGGAGTCGTCGTGACAGAGCCCACGCCCGAGCACAGCCAGATCCCCGGCTTCCGCGGGGTCGCCGCCGAGGCGGAGCCCGAGGAGGCTGCGCTGCGCAAGGGTGCGCTCGGCTTGCGCACCGTGATCTTCCAGAACATGACGAACATGGCGCCCGCCGCCGCCATCGTCTACGACTTCCCCACCCAGGTCGCGGCCGCCGGTGCGGCCCTGTGGATCTCGAACAGCATCGCTCTCTTCGCGGTGCTCCTGATCTCCAGCTCGATCATCCAGTTCGCGCGGCACCTGCCGCACGCCGGCGGTTACTACACGTATCTGTCGCGCTCGCTGGGACCTCAGGCCGGAGCCTTCTCCGCCTGGATCTACTTCCTGTACGCGCTGATCCTGCCCGCGGAGGTCACGCTCATCTGGTCCGGGATCGCGTCCGACCTCGGCACGACGTACCTGCACGTGACCGTGCCGTGGTGGATCTTCGAGCTCGTCATGCTGCTGCTCGTGGGCTTCCTGGCCTTCACCGGCGTGCAGCGCTCGGCCCGGGTGACCCTGGTCGCGGGAGCGGTCGAGATCACGATCTTCCTGGTGCTGGCGATCGCCCTGCTGATCAACCCGGTGAGCCCGATCGACTTCTCCAAGCTCGGCCCGTCGTCTGCTCCCGACGGGTGGAGCGGGATCCTCGGCCTCGGCCTCGTGTTCGGCATCTTGAACTTCGTCGGCTTCGAGTCGGCTGCGCCGATGGCCGAGGAGACCGACAACCCGCGTCGCAACGTGCCGCGCAGCGTCCTGTACTCGGTCATCATCCTCGGCTCGCTCTACCTGCTGATGTCGTTCGCGACCGTCTTCGGCTACGGACTGGACAACCTCGTGAACTTCTTCGGCGACGCCGCGCCGTTCGACACGATGGCCAACCGGGTCATCGGGATCGGGACGCTGATCGTGTTCCTCGCCATCACCAACTCCTCGTTCGGGTGCTCCCTCGCCACGATCAACCAGGGCAGCCGGGTGCTGATGTCGATGGGCCGCAGCGGGCTGCTCCCGCAGGGCGTCGGCGCGGTGCACGCCAACTACCGCACGCCGCACGTGGCGGCCACCATCATCACCGGCATCGCGATCGTCATCGCCCTCACGGCAGGCACCGTGTGGGGGACGGTCACCGGCTTCGGGGTGCTCGCCATCACGCTCACGGCCGGCGCCATGATGATCTACGTGCTGGGGAACATCGGCCTGCCGGTCTTCTACCACCGGCAGGTGCGCGCCGAGTTCAACTGGTTGACGCACGCCCTCCTCCCGCTGATCGCCGTCCTGCTGCTCGGATACGTGATCTTCCGGACGTTCTGGCCCGTGCCCGAGTACCCGTTCAACCTGCCGGGCTACTTCGCCCTCGCCTGGGCGGCCGTCGGCGTGGTGCTCGTCGTGCTGGCCCGGCGCTTCCGCCCGCAGTCCCTCGAGGCCGTCCTCCAGGAGGAGGTCGGCTGACCCCGCCCAGGCATCCGGCACACGCGAGAGGGGGCGAGGGTCGAGGGTGGGGCGATCCCCGGGACGGGGCTGCCCATCTTCGCCGGCATCGGCCATCATGGCCGGACGAGGTGATCCCCTTGGCCGACCTGCCCGCCCGACAGCACCGTGCCGCCGCCGCGCGCACGGGGTTCCTCGAGCGCAGGACCGCGGGCGCCCCTGGTGTGCCGGACATCGTCCTGGCATCGTGGACCCGCAGCCGCTCGGCGGGCGTGAGTCCCGACGCGGTCGCGGCCACCTTCCACGGCGACGTCGACTTCGACTCGCGGCTCGTGCGGTGCGCCGAGCCCGTGATCGACCGCCTCCGCGGCGACCTCGCCGACGTCCCGATGGTCATCGCGCTCACCGACGACCGCGCCCGGATCCTGCGCCGCGTCGACGGGTCGTCGCCGGTCGGCCGGATGCTCGACCGGGTGGCCTTCTCGCCCGGCTTCGGATACGCCGAAGGCGGGGTCGGGACGAACGGCGTCGGGACGGCCATCGAGGCGGGCCGGCCACTGAGCATCGTGGGCACCGAGCACTTCGCCGAGCCGCTGCACGTCTTCGCCTGCACGGGCGCACCCGTGGTCGATCCGTTCACGGCCCGCGTCAGCGGCGTCCTCGACGTCAGCACGCTCGCCGACCACTGGAGCCCGCTGCTGCAGACGCTCGTGCGGTCGGCGGCCGCCGAGATCAGCCGCAACCTCCTGGAGGACCGCAGCCGGGCCCAGCGGGCACTGTTCGAGGCCTACCTCACCGCCGACGCCCGCTGGCACCAGGCCGTGGTGGCCGTCGGCGACTCGCTGGAGATGTCCAACGCTCGGGCCCAGACGATGCTCGACCCGGACGAGATGCGTCAGCTCCAGCAGCACGCCCGCTTCATGATGTCCTCGAGCGCCGATCTCAACGACGTGGTCACGTTCGCGGCCGACCGGCAGGTGCGGATGCGCGGCGTGCGGGTCATGGCCGGGGCCGACACCGCAGGCCTCGTGCTGCGGCTCGACCTGGTCTCCGACCACGCCGGCCGCGGGTCCGCGGGCCGGCGGCGCAGCCGGCCGTCGACCCGGGTCGCGCTGCCATCACCCAGAGCGGGCAGCGGGGCGGACGCGGGCTCGGCCTGGGCGTCGGCGGCCGCGGAAGCCCGGGCGGCCCTGTCGGTCGGCCATCGACTCATCGTCCTCGGCGAGGAGGGGGCGGGGCGCTGCACGCTGATCGTCGAGGCGTTCGGAAGCATCTACCCCCAGGCCCGGTTCGTCACCGTCGAGGCCCAGCGCCTCGGAGCGGCCGACGCCAGAGACCTCGCCGCGCTGGCCACCACCCCCGACGGCCCCTCCCTCGTGGTGCTGCGGGACGTCGACCGGCTCGGCGAGGACGGCGCCCAGCGCGCTGCCCTCCTGCTGTCACGAGCCGACGGAGCCCGCACGATCCTGGCGGCTACCTCCCACCAGGTCGACGCCGACAACGCCCAGCTGCGCGAGGTGCTGCAGCACATCGACGTGGCCGTCACGGTGCCGCCCCTGCGCCGCCGCTCCGAGGACCTCGCCGCGATCGTGGACCGCGCGCTCGGCGAGCTCGCGCCCGGCCGCCGAGTGCGCCTCGACGCCGGTGCGATGCGGCTCGTCCGCGGCTACTCCTGGCCCGGCAACCTCCCCGAGCTGCGCGGCGCGCTGGCCGCGGCCCTGGCGCGCCGCCCCCTCGGCGAGATCAGGGCCGACGACCTGCCCGCCTCCTGCCACGCGGTGCCGAAGCGCACGCTGACCCGCCTCGAGGCGCAGGAGCGCGACGCGATCCTGGAGACTCTGCACGAGTGCGACGGGAACCGCAGCGCCGCCGCCGAGCGCCTCGGCATCGCCCGCTCCTCGCTCTACCGCAAGCTGCGCACCTACTCGCTCGAGCACGAGTGACCGGTGTCCCAATCTGGGACACTCCAGCCCCTTCGCGACCGCCTACGTTCCGGGCATGGCCCCTCGGGCGTCGCGCCCGACGGCCGGAGCCCTACCTGGCTCAGCTGCACCTCCCCGGCACCGTCTTCGTCCGCGCGGTTCCCGGGCAGCAGGCACGCGGACCCGTCGAAGGAGGAACCGGATGAAGGCGCTGGTGTACCACGGTCCCGGGAAGAAGGCGTGGCAGGACGTCCCCGAGCCGTCGATCCAGGACCCGACCGACGCGATCGTGAAGATCGAGTCCACCACCATCTGCGGAACCGACCTGCACATCCTCAAGGGAGACGTCCCGACCGTGGACGAGGGACGCATCCTCGGCCACGAGGGAGTCGGCGTCGTGACCGAGGTCGGCCCGGCCTGCACGAGCGTGAAGGTGGGCGACCGCGTCATCATCTCGTGCATCAGCAAGTGCATGCAGTGCGACTACTGCCGCGCCGGCCTCACGTCGCAGTGCCAGACGCTCGGCGGCATCGGCTGGGTGCTCGGCCACCTCGTCGACGGCACCCAGGCCGAGTACGTGCGCATCCCGTTCGCCGACCACGGGCTGATCCCGTTGCCCGCGGGCGTCACCGCGGAGCAGGGCGTGATGCTCAGCGACATCCTGCCCACCGGGTACGAGATCGGCGTGCTCTACGGGGCCGTCAAGCCCGGTGACGAGGTCGCCGTCGTCGGCGCGGGGCCGGTCGGCCTGGCCGCGATCATGACCGCTGCCGGACTTGGCGCCGCCAAGGTGATCGCCGTGGACGGCAACAAGTTCCGGCTCGAGGAGTCGCTCACGTTCGGCGCCACGGACACCGTGGAGGTGGGCACGGGAGACACCGTCGCCGCGCTCAAGGCGCTCAGCCGAGACGGCCTCGGCGTCGACGTCGCCATCGAGGCCGTGGGCATCCCCGCGACGTTCGCGACGGCCCTGGACTCCATCCGCCCCGGTGGGCGGGTCGCCAACGTCGGCGTGCACGGCGAGTCGGTGACGTTCCCCCTCGAGCGCGACTGGATCAAGAACATCACCATCACGACCGGCCTGGTCAACGCGACCACCACGCCCGAGCTGCTCGGCAAGATCGGGCCCGGCGGACTCGCACCTGAGAAGTTCGTGACGCACCGGTTCTCGTTCGACCAGTTCGAGGACGCGTACGCCACGTTCGGCAACGCCGCCGACGAGCACGCCCTCAAGGTGGTCATCACCAACGAGTCCTGAGGCGGACCCAGGCTCCGCGGGCCTGGCCCGGCGCTGGCCTGGCGACATCGTGCGCCAGGCCTGCGCCCGGGGGCTCGTCCGGGGGCAGCACGCGAGGCAGCCAAACGCGCAAGGCTGCGGGCCTCCGGCCAAGGACGGTGCAGCAGAGGGTGCATCGGTGCCTCCGGCGCACACACCCGCGCCCCTGGTGCACCCAGGCGCCCTGTGGTGCACCGCCCCGGCACTGGTGGATCGGCTTCGAGGTCCGCTGAGGCCGGGGAGAGCGCCGCGCCGACGGTCTGACGCGGGATGGTCCCGGACCGGTCCACGAAGGCGCCGCACGATCGACAGGAACCACTACAGCCGGTTCACGTCGGTGAGGGTGAGCACCGCCTCCCCGACCTCGTCGGAGGCGGCGAGGTCGACCACGGCGGAGAAGCCCCAGTCGTGGTCGCCTGCGGGGTCGTCGATGATCTGGCGCACGATCCAGCGCCCGGGCTGCTCCTCGATGATGAGGCGCGCCGGGCCGCGGGCGTCGGGGCCGGTGCCGATGTCGCGGTGCTCGGCGAAGTAGGGCTCGAGCGCCCCGCGCC
This sequence comes from uncultured Actinomycetes bacterium, assembly GCA_963778785.1. GTDB lineage: Bacteria > Actinomycetota > Actinomycetes > S36-B12 > CAIYMF01 > CAVZVV01. The sequence goes on along the minus strand of CAVZVV010000021.1, from coordinate 457,782 downwards.
ACTGGTCGGCGCCCCAGCCGTCGGCGGAGTCCAGCTCGCCGAGCGCCCACCAGTCGCGCCGGGCGGCGAGCTCGACCCGGCGGAAGAGCTCGTTGCGCACGAGCACCCGGAACGCGCGGGCGTTCGTGGTGACCCGCGGCGGTCCGGCCGACACGGGCATAGGCCCGGAGCCGTCGTCGCCCGCGCCGGCCCGCAGCTGCTCCCACTCGTCGAGCAGGCTCGAGTCGACCTGGCGCACCAGCTCGCCGAGCCACTCCACGATGTCGTCGACCTCCTCCGTGCGCGCGGCGTCTGGCACCGTCTGGCGAAGAGTGCGGTACGCGTCGGCGAGGTAGCGCAGCACCAGTCCCTCGGAGCGCGCCAGGCCGTAGAAGCCGACGTACTCCACGAAGTTCATCGCACGCTCGAACATGTCGCGTACGACCGACTTCGGACGCAGCTCGTAGTCGGCGACCCACGGGTGGCCCCGCGCGTAGATCGCGAACGCCGCGCCCAGCAGCTCGGCGAGCGGCCTGGGGTGGGTCACGTCCTGGAGCAGGTCCATCCGCTCCTCGTACTCGATGCCCTCGGCCTTCATCGCCGCGACGGCCTCGCCGCGCGCCTTGTGCCGCTGCGCGTGCAGCACCTGGCGCGGGTCGTCGAGGGTCGACTCGACCACGGACACCACGTCGAGCGCGTACGTCGGAGCCTCGAGGTCGAGCAGCTCGAGGGCGCCGAGCGCGAACGGCGACAGCGGCTGGTTGAGCGCGAAGTTGTCCGGCAGGTCGATGGTGAGGCGGATCGTGCGGCCGTCGGGCTCGGGCTCGTCGAGGCGTTCGACGACGCCGCCCGCCAGCAGCGACCGGTAGATCGCGATGGCGCGGCGGATGTGCTGGCGCTGGGTCTTCACGTCGTCGTGGTTCTCAGTGAGCAGCGTGCGCATGGCCGCGACGGCGTCGCCCGGCCGTGCGATCACGTTGAGCACCATCGAGTGGGTGACGCTGAACTGCGACGTGAGCGTCTCCGGCTCGGAGGAGACGAGCCGGTCGTACGTGGGCTCGCCCCACGAGACGAACCCCTCGGGCGGCTTCTTGCGGACGACCTGCCGCCGCTTGCTCGGGTCGTCGCCAGCCTTGGCCAACGCCTTCTCGTTCGCGATCACGTGCTCGGGCGCCTGCACGACGACACCGCCCGCGTCGTCGAAGCCGGCGCGCCCGGCGCGGCCGGCGATCTGGTGGAACTCGCGCACCTTGAGGTGGCGCACCTTGATGCCGTCGTACTTGCTCAGGCCCGTGAACAGCACGGTGCGGATCGGCACGTTGATGCCCACGCCGAGGGTGTCCGTGCCGCAGATGACCTTGAGCAGCCCCGCCTGCGCGAGCGTCTCGACGAGCCGCCGGTACTTCGGCAGCATCCCCGCGTGGTGCACGCCGATGCCGTGCCGGACCAGGCGCGACAGCGTCTTGCCGAACCCGGCCGTGAAACGGAAGTCGCCGATGAGCTCGGCGATCTGGTCCTTCTCCGCCCGGGTGCACACGTTGATGCTCATGAGCGCCTGCGCTCGCTCGATCGCGGATTCCTGGGTGAAGTGCACGACGTAGATCGGCGCCTGCCCCCCGGCCAGCAGGTCCTCGATCGTCTCGTGCAGCGGGGTGAGGACGTACGTAGAAGAAGAGCGGTACCGGTCGCTCTCCGGTGCTCACCACGGTGGTCGGCCGGCCGTTGCGCGACGTCAGGTCGCGCGTGAAGAAGCTGACGTCGCCGAGGGTGGCCGACAGGAGCAGGAACTGCGCCTGCGGGAAGCTCGAGCAGCGGCACCTGCCACGCCCAGCCGCGGTCGGGGTCGGCGTAGAAGTGGAACTCGTCCATCACCACGAGGCCGATGTCGGCCTCGCGTCCGCTGCGCAGCGCGATGTTGGCGAGCACCTCGGCGGTGCAGCGCGACGATCGGGCGCATCGGGGTTGACGCTGGCGTCGCCGGTGAGCATGCCGACCTGGTCGGCGCCGAAGATGTCGCAGAGGGCGAAGAACTTCTCCGACACCAGCGCCTTGATCGGCGCGGTGTAGAAGCTGCGCCGACCGCCGGCGAGCGCGATGAAGTGCGCCGCCGATCGCGACCAGGCTCTTCCCCGACCCGGTGGGCGTGGCGAGGATGACGTTCGCGCCGGTCAGGAGCTCGAGCACGGCGTCCTGCTGCGCCGGGTACATCGTCAGGCCCTGCCCGAGGGTCCACGCGCTGAACGCGTCGTAGAGGGCGTCCTCGTCCGGGGACGCGGGCATCAGCTCGACGAGCGTGGGGGCGGCAGTCATGTGGTGCCCATCGTGCCTGGTCGGTGCCGGCCGAACGCACGGCACCCCTCGGGAGGACACCCGACCGGAAGCATCCGCCCGCCGCCCGGCCCGGAGCCACGGGACGCAGCCGTTGACCAGCACGCGCGCGGGTGCCACTGTGGCCGCCATCGGTCGCGACCTTGGGGGGGCCGGCATGGCAGCACGCGGGCTCGTCGCACGGATGGGGATCGCGGCGGCGGCCGTCGTGGCGGCTCTCGTGGTGGCGCCCCCGCCGGCGCAGGCCGGTCCGTTTCCTCCGACCCTGCCGGACTTCGGCCGGATGCCCGTGGCCGACTTCACCAAGCCAGACGGCAGCATCGACGTGCCCGGCCGATCGTGGTGGAACCCCAGCAACGGCGCCCACCCGCACCAGCTGCTCGTCGTCACCGTCGACTGGACCTCACGGCCGTACCCTCGCACCGCCGCGCAGGTGAACCAGCGCGTCTTCGGCTCCTTCAGCGTCGCCGACTATTTCCGCTCCAACTCCGACGGGACGCAGGTGGTGAGCCCCGCGACGGTGCCGTGCCAGTCGGCCCCCGGCGTCGTGTCGCTGACGAACCCCACCACCACCGCCGCGTGGGACGCCGCCAGCACGGCCGACATGCTCGGCCTCGTCCTGCTGCGGCTCACCAGCACCGGGGCGCCGCCATGCCTGGACCTCGCACGGTTCGACGCCAACCACGACCACCAGGTCGACGACTCCGAGCTCGGACTGCTGGTGCTCTCGGCCGACGCCCCCTCGGTGCCGTCAGGCTTCGGACCCGGCCAGACCTCCACCTCGTCGTTCGGCGGGCGGCCGTTCGCCGCCACGCAGCTCTCGCGCACGTGGCAGGGCTCGTGGGCCACGAGCGCCGCGAACCTCATGACCATCACGCACGAGACCGGGCACGCCCTGTTCGGCCCGCGCGACTCCTACGGCTTCGGCGTGGGCTTCCTGGACCTTTACGGGCCCACGATGGGCGCCTACCCGTACACGTTCGACCTGGGCGCGTGGCAGAAGCTCCACCTCGGGTGGATCGCGCCCACCGTCGTCACGCAGGACGGCTGGTACCCCGTGCGGCGGGCCGACGACGCGGCGGCGCCGGCCAGCACCCGTTCGTACCTGCTGTACGACCCCGCCCGCGGACCGAACGACTACTTCGTCGTCGAGAACCGCGAGTCGATGCTCGCCACCGGCGACATCCACAGCTACGACGAGTGGCCGTCGGACAACGGGCTCGTGGTGTGGCGCGCCGACGACTCCGTGTACGAGTCCGTGAACGATGCGATCCGGCCCGTCGACATCATGCGCGCCGACGGCGCGAGCACCGGAGGGTGCGACCCCGGCGGGTGTTACGCCGGGGCGCGGGGTGACGCGTGGTCGGGCTGCAGCCAGGCCTTCCCGCAGCACCTGATGGCGCGGCACTGGCGCGACGGCACCGCCTCGCACGTCGCCATCCGCGAGATCCCCTCGGCCGACGGCACCATGCGCGTGTTCTTCGACGTCCCCGGGCCCGGCGTGATGGTGTCCCCGGTGCTGCCATGCGACCTGTCTCGCACGGTCCTGCTTCCCGGTGTCAGCGCACTCCTGCACGTGCGGATCACCAACACGGGCGACCTCGCCGACACCTTCACCGTGCACGCGGGCAACCTGCCCAGCGGGTGGACGAGCACGGGGACGAAGGCCGGCCTCGCACCCGGTGCCTCGGCCGACGTCGACCTCTCCGTGACGCCGGACAAGGCAGCCTCGTCCGGACTGACGACCATCGACGTCGTGGCCGCGAGCCAGAGCAACCCCGCGGTGTCGGGCTCGATGGGCACGCCCTTCACCGCGTCGGTAGCACCCGCCTCGCTCCCCCCGGTGGCGCAGGTGCTCGACCCGCGGGTCGTCCGCGTCGGGCGGGTCCTTACCCGTTGCCGTGCTCGGGCCCGACCTGGGCACCGCCACCGCGGTGTCGGTGGGCGGGCAGAAGGCGGCCTTCCAGGTCGTGACCCCGGGGACGCTGTCGGTGACGCTTCCGTCTCCGCTGCCCGCGGGCTCGTACCCCGTGGTCGTGACGAACCCAGACGGGTCGTCCCCGCCGCTCACCCTCGTCGTAGCCGACCCCCCCGGCGCCGTCGCGGGCGCCCCGGCGGCCCCTTCGTCCTGCCCGCGTCCGCCCGCCGGCGCCACGGGGCTGTCGGTGAACGGCACCGCCCGCTGGACCTCGAGCCGTGCGGTGCGGCTCTCGGTGCGCTGGCCGAGGTGCGCCACCAAGATGCTGCTCTCGAACACTCCTGGCTTCGCCTCCTCGGTCACGCTAGCCGTGGCAGCCTCAGGGACGTGGATCCTGCCTCGTCCTCCCGGAGGGCACGGCACCGCGACCGTCTACCTGCGCTTCTCCGGTGGCGGCACAGGCTCGGCCACCACGTACCGCGACTCGATCGCGGTCGACCTCGTGGCCCCGCGGCTCTTCTCCGCTGGCGCCACCCGCGTGACCGGTCCGGCGGTGCGGGCATGGACCTACGCCGTGCGTGCGAAGGCCACCGATGTGGGCAGCGGCGTCGCCCGGGTGATGCTCGGGCGCCGCGCCTCGTCCGTAGGCGCCGTGATGGCCACGTACCGCTCGGTCACGCGGGTGCGCCTCGGCGGGACCGACCGGCCGAGGCTGCTGTACCTGCGGGTGCAGGACACCGCAGGCCTCTGGTCGCGCTGGCTCCGCGTCGTGCCGCGCTAGTCCGCGCCGCTCGACCTGCCCCGTCCCCCCGTCGTTTCGTCCATGGCTTGGACGAAGCGCCCATGGAAGGGCCTCCTCGAGCGTCGCCAACGGACAAACCATCCAGCCTTCGCTCGCCCCGTCGGCGGTCTCCGACGCCTCTTGGACGGCACCGGAGCGCAGAGTGTCGAGCGCTGGCGTCCGGCGGCCTGGTGGCCGGCGCGCACCCCCCAGCAGGCGGACTTCGCAGTCGGCTACAGCGAGGCGCTACGTACCCGCCCGGAAGGAGATGCCGTCGAAGGAGATCCAGGCGAGCCCTGACTGCGGCGGGTAGATGATGCTCACCACGCCCGCAGGGTCCACGTCGACGCGGGCCGTGTAGTAGGTGCCGAACCCGAAGGTCGTCGCTGCGAACACGTGCTCGTGCCCCGGGCGGAAGCCCGAAGGAAGCGTGAAGACCGCCTGGCTGCCCGCGAACCCGACCCCGTCGATGCAGCCCGCGACGGACAGGTTCCTCCGACAGGCGAGGCCGCTGAGGTGCACCGTGTGGTCGCCGTCCTGGTAGTACGACAGGTCCGCGAACGGGGGCGAGCCGTAGGCCTGCATGAAGGGTCCGTAGGCGGGGGCGCCCGCGGTGCCGACCACGTGCACCGCCCCGTTGGGCGCCGGCTTGCCAGCCGGGCCGCGGACGCCGGTCTGGTTCCACGCCAGCCGGCGTTCGCCCCGGCGGCACTTCGTGCTGGCGTTGACCACGCGGATGGCTCCGGTCGTCGCCGAGTAGCACGAGTAGACCTTGCCGTTCGCGGCCGGCGCGGTGATGCCCGACGAGGCGAAGGCGTCACCCCCCACGGCGAGGGCGGCGACGATCCCGAGCGTGATGACGACAGAGCGGGTCTGCATGGCAGTCTCCTGGGGGACGTGGCACACGGGACGAGGACGGGCAGCCCTGGGTGGCGTGGCGAAGGACGCCGGACCAGGCAAGGAGCGACCAACGCCCGGCCCCCCAAGGGGTCCCACGGTATTCCCCAGACGTGCGCGGGCATCCGCTGTTGCGGTTCTCGACAGCCATGCCAGTTGCCCGCGCGGGGCGAGGCGTCGAACGGGGCGGCGGCACCCGCCGGGCCGAGATCGTCCGGGCCCGGTGAAGGACTGTCGAGACGGGCCGCAGGGCTCCGCGTCGGCGCCGACCTCCCGCAGGTAGCCTGGACCCGCTCACGGGAGCCCGGCCGGCAACGGCCTCCTTGGCCCGTTCGTTAGACCGAGACTTCCGCCCACGTCCCGCCCTCGTAGCTCAGGGGATAGAGCATCGGTTTCCTAAACCGTGTGTCGCGCGTTCGAATCGCGCCGAGGGCACCAGCAGGTTGTAGAGCTTCGGTTGAGGCCTGACATTCGGGCTTCGGCTGAGGCTTTACATGTCTTCGGCTGATGGTTGACAGCTACTCCGGCTGATTCTTGACACTCCCGTGCGTCGCGCACGCGCCTAGAGCGTGGGTGGTCGGCGCGATCGGACCGTCAGCGGGGCCGGCCGGCCGTAGTAGAAGCCCTGGCCGTGCGCCCAGCCCTGCTCGCGGAGCGTCTCGGCCTGGCGCTTGGTCTCGATGCCTTCGGCGATGCTGTCGAGTCCGAGGCTGTTGGCGAGGCCGGCCAGGGCGGCAGACAGGACTGCGGCGTTCTGCTCGTCCAGCAGGTGGGTGGTGAAGGACATGTCGAGCTTGAGGCCGGTGACGGGCAGGTCTCGCAGCAAAGCGATGGACGAGTATCCGGTCCCGAAGTCGTCGACGTGGATGCCGACGCCGAGGTCTCGCAGGGCAGCGAGGTCGTCCCGGGTGGAGTCGATGACCGACAGGATGGCCGTCTCGGTGACCTCGATCGTGACGCGGTGCGGGTCGACGTCGTAGAGCTTCAGGATCGCCTCGAACCGCTCGCGCCAGCCGGGCCGGGCGATCTGCACGGGGGACTTGTTCACGCTGATGGCGCCGGGGAGGTCAGGCCGATCGCGCAGCATCGCGCACACCTCCTGCAGCACCTGGTCGCCGATCTCGACGATCAGCCCGGAGTCCTCGGCGATGGCCAGAAACGCCCCTGGGGCCAGGAGTCCGCGCTGGGGGTGCCGCCAGCGGACGAGGGCCTCGTGGCCGACGACCGTGGCATCGGCGAGGGCGACGATCGGCTGGTAGTGCACGACGAAGTCGTGGTCGGCGACGGAACGCCGCAGCTCGTGCTCCGTGGTGAGCCGGGCCAGGGCCCGGGCGTGCATGCCCTCGTCGAAGAACTGCCACTGCGAGCGACCCGCCGCCTTGGCCCTGAACAGGGCCGCGTCGGTGTCGCGGATCAGCGAGGTGGACGTCGAGGTGGGGTCGGAGATCGCGATTCCGATCGATGCCGTCGGGACGATCACGCGGTTCTGGATGCTCATGCCCGTGGAGATGGCAGCGCTCAGCCGACGCGCGACCTCCTCGAGCTCTCGGGCCTCGTGGACCCCGGGTGCGACGACGATGAACTCGTCCCCTCCGAACCTGCCCACTCGGTCGCGGGGGCTCAGTGCCCCGACGATGCGCTCCGCGATGCGGGCGAGCGTCTGGTCGCCGACGACATGCCCGAGGGAATCGTTAATGACCTTGAAGTTGTCCAGGTCGACGAACAGCACCCCCACGCGCGAACCGTCGCGACTGGCGGCCGACAGAGCAGTGTCGAGCGCGCCCAAGATCCAGGTGCGGTTCCTCAGCCCCGTGAGCGGGTCGTGGAAGGCCAGGTACTCCAGCTCTTGCTGCGCGGCGACCTCTGCCGTCACGTCGCGCAGAGCCACGACGGCCCCGGTGAGGACGCCCCGCTCGTCGGTCAGCGGGTCGGCTCGGATGGCCATGGACCGGAAGGTGCCCAAAGCGGTCCGGAACCGGGTCGCCGGCGTCGTGACGGGCTTTCCCGACAGCAGTCGCTGTCGGGCGGAGGCCGCGTTCTGACGGTCTTCGGGGTGCACCAGGTCCATCGTGCGGGTCCCGACCAGGTCCGCGGCGCGCCACCCCAAGGACTGCTCCACCGCCGGTGCCATCCAGAGCACCACGCCCTCGGCGTCGGTCTGGTACACCACGTCGCTGGCGTGCTCGGCCAGCAGTCGGTACCGGTGCTCGGAGTCGGCCAGTGCCTGGGCCTGCGCGTGCCGCTCGGTGACGTCGCGCCACGTCAGACTGATGCCGTCCCCCACCGGGACGGCCCGGTTATCGAAACGACGCAGCGTGCCCTCGAACGGGTCGGGAAACTCCAGGTCGTCGTCGATCCCCGGGGTCCCCGACTCCACGACGGCGGCGTAGTGGTCGAAGACCCCCAGCCGGCCGTGGTCGGGGAACAGGTCCAGCAGGCGGGCACCGATGAGACGCTCGCGGGTGGTCCGATTCGCCTGGCAGGCCTCGGGATTCGCGTCTAGGTAGACGAAGTCGACGATGCGGCCGGCACCGTCGCGCACCGCCCCGAGCAGGACCCACGGGTCGACGAGCGTGTCCACGACGCCACGAAGGCGCTGCTGCCCGGCGACGACGGCCGCCCGGGCCTCCTGCTCGGCAGTGACGTCCTCGATCTGGGCCAGGATGTACTCGGGCGAGCCGTCTCGCCCCCGGATGAGGACGACCGCCACGCGGGCCCAGAGTCGCTTGCCGTCTGCCCGCACGAAGCGCAGGTTGGACACGATCGACGCGGCGGTGCCGTCCATCAGCGCGCGGTAGTCCCGCGCGACCGTCTCCATGGTCTCGGGAGCAAGCACGTCGGCAAGAGTGTGCGAGAAGAGCCACTGCTCGTCGCGCTGGACGAAGTCGCGGAACGCCCGGTTCACGACGCGGAACGACAGGTCGAGCTCGTTGATCACCATGCCGGTCGCGGCCACGCTCATCGCCGTGCGGAACAGCGCCTCTGACTCCTCGAGGGACTGCCGGGCCAGGACCTCGGCGTGCACGTCGCGCAGCCCGACGACCGAGCCGACGACATCGCCCTGCTCGTCATGGAGGGGCTTGGCCGTCCCAGCCAGCCATCTGTAACCCCCGGTCGACGTGCGGAACCTCCCGGTGGAGGGTTCGGCCGCGAGCCGCTGGGACGGGGATTCCCCCTCGTGCGGGGAGCCGCTCGCGTCGACCGGGAGCACGAGGTCAGACATCGACGTCCGGAGCAAGGCGGCGGGTTCCCACCCGAGAGTGGCTCGGACCGCCGGGGACGCCCAGGTGATGCAGCCGTCGAGGTCGGTACGCAGCACCACGTCCGAGGCGTTCTCGGCCAGGAGCCGGTACTGCTGCTCGGACTCGGCGAGGGCAGAGGCCGCAGAGTGTTGGTCGGCGGTGTCGCGCCACGTGACGATGAGAGTTCCGGTGGGTGCCAGGCACCGCACGTCGACGTACCGGACCTCGCCTACGACCGGGTCCAACACGGACACGCCGTGCACGCAGAGGGGTTCGCCGGATTCCACCACGCGTGCGTAGGCCGCGAGCATCCCGGTGTCCACGTGCAGCGGGAAGACCTCCAGCATCCGCCGGCCCACGAGGCCGCCCGGCGGTTGGTGGTGGGCTCGCAGGGCGGCGTCGTTCGCCCCCGTGTAGACGAAGTCGACGATGGCTCCGCCGGCGTCCTTGATCGGATCGAGGGTGACGTGGGGGTCGAGCAGCGAGTCGAGACCGGCGGGCAACCGGGACTCCCCTGCTGCGCGCGGTGAGCTGGGAGCGGGCGTGGCGCCGGGACGGACGGACCCGCCCACCAGGTCGGTCACCAGACGCTCCCCTCTCGCGCGATCCGAGCGTAGCCGGGCCGCCCGTCCCCGTCGTGCCGAAGCACGTTCGTTCGAGTCCGGGGATCGGTGCTTCGGTTCCACGCGGGTCTTGCGACGAACGGCGGGCGGACGGGCTTACGCCGTACGGCTACTCGGCGTCGACGTCGGCCTCAGCCGGCACGCGGAGCCGGCTCTCGATCCGTCGGTCGGGCACGAGCCAGATCACCGCCACCGCCATGAACAGCGCATACGAGATCCACGCCGAGACGAACGCGGCCGGGATAGACGCGAGGTAGCAGCCCAGGGACACCAAGCCCTTGGTGTCGCGCCCCACCGCCTGGCGCAGCAGCGACGCTGAGCCCTGGGACCGGATGATCACACGCTCCAGCACGGTGTACGACATCGCAGCCGAGAGCAGCACCATCCCGTAGAGCGCAGCGGGGGCGGCGTCGGGAACGTTCTCGCCGAGCCAGCTCGTCGCGAACGGGAAGAGCGACAGGCAGAACAGAAGAGACATGTTGGCCCACATGATGCCGCTCGTCACGCGGTCGACGGTGGCCATCAGGTGGTGGTGGTTGTTCCAGTAGATGGCCACGTACAGGAAGCTCAGCAGGTAGCCCAGGAACACCGGCCCGAGGTGCGCGTCGAGCAGGTCCTGGAACGTGGCCGAGCCGGTCCCTTCGGCCACGGGTGCACGTAGCTCGAGCACCATGATCGTGATGATGATCGCTAGGACGCCGTCGCTGAACGCCTCCAGGCGGCTCGTGCGCATGCGGGCCACCTTCTCACGCAGGCCCATCCGTGGCGAAACCTTAGGTGCGCCAGGCGCCGAGGGTGACCCGGACGGATGTGATGATGTCCGCCTACGACCGGAAGGCGGGCCCGATGGACGACACGACTGCAGGACACGGCGCGCGCCGGACGGGGGCGAAGGACACCGTGGCAGCGGCCTTGCTCGTCGGACTCGCCTTGCTGGTGCCGTCGGCGCCGGACGTCGCGGCCGTGGTGGCGCCGGCGCGCTCGGCACCATTGGTCGCGGCTGCGAGCGACCCTGGCTACCGATTCTTCAACCAGGTCGGCTCGAAGCCGTACCGCTGGAACCCGTGCGTACGGCTGCACTACCGGATCACCTGGAACGGCGTCTCCACGCGCGAAGGGGCCGTCGTGCGCGCGGCGCTGAGGATGATCAGCGCCGAGACCGGCATCACCTTCACCTACGACGGAACGTCGCGCGTGATCCCCCAGCGGGCCACGTGGCCCTCTGCCCGGCTCGCCAGGACGCAGCTCCTGATCGCCTTCGCCTACCCCGGCCGTGGCACCGGTCGTTCCACGATGCTCAGCGGCTCCGAGGTCGGCGTGGGTGGCCCCGCGGGGCGCGGTGTCCTGTACACGTCCGGCGCCGTCCTGATCGACAAGCGGAGCTGGTCGACCTACCACATGGGCTCGAAGAACCGGCAGATCCTGTACATGCACGAGCTCGGCCACGCGATGGGGCTGGCCCACACCATCCGGCGCGGCCAGATCATGCACTCGGGCTACTACCCGGCCCGCGCCGCGTGGGGTACCGGCGACAAGACCGGGCTGCACAAGCTGGGGCGCGCCGCCGGCTGCCCCGCCAAGCCAGGTGCCGCGTAACCCGCGGGACCACCGCCGCGACGACGGGCCCTCCGGCCCATGGCCACGCCCCCGCCCGCTCCCTAGCGTGGGCCGCGTGACCACCGCCGCCCGTAGGGCCTCGGCCCTGGCCGCCGCCGCCCTTGTCCTGCTCGCCGTCACCGGGTGCGCAAGGCAGGACAACAAGCAGGCCGCCTACGACGCGTGCGTCACCAAGGGCAAGCTGCAGGTGCCGGGTGCCCAGTTCGGCGACATGTCCAGCGCCGAGTTCTCAGGCAACGAGGGCAACTGGGGCATCAGCGGCACCTATACGGTCAACGGCTCGACGGTCAGCTGGGTCTGCCAGGCCAACAAGTTGGGCAACGAGGACTACACGGCCACCTTCCGCCTCGGATCCGCCTGATCTCGTGGCGACCTCCACCCGGCCACCCGGGCGGCTCAGCGTCCCTTAACCCCGGGCACACCGGCGCCGACACACCATGGGGAGGCAGACGACCGGGAGGGACAACCATGGCTGCGCGATACAGCCCCGCGCGGGTGCTGGCTGCCGCCTCGCTGGCCGCGGCGGCCGCCGTCCCGCTCAGCCTGGCCCCAGCGGCCATCCTCCCCAGCGCCGTCGAGGCCGCCGGGTGCCGCACGGCGCTGCCGGTCCTGTCGTCCGCCCCCCGCAGCACCTTTGCCCTGCCGGGCGGGGCGTCCGTCCGCATCTGGGACACCGGAGCCCGCGGCAGCATCTACCGCGAGGTGCGCATCGCGGTGGTCAAGATTCCGCGGGGCACCCTCACGCCGGGCGTCGCCGTCGCACCGACCATCTCCACCGCCGCCACGCCGTCGGCCATGACCGTGCGCGACCCCCGGGCCGTCGTCGTCATCAACGGCGGGCACTTCAACCCCGACATCCCCGGCATCCCGCAGAAGATCCAGGTGCGCAACGGGGTGCTGCTCAAGGGCTACACGGTGCTCGACACCAACCTCGCCACGTACGCGGGGAGCAAGCAGGTGTGGATGGTGCGCGGTGGCATCGCCGGCAGCGTCCGTTCGGTGCGCGGCACGCTGCGCGTCACGGCGCTGAACTGGCAGTTCCTGCCACCCTCTGGCGTCACCGTGTACACGAACGCGTGGGGGCGCCGAGCCCATCCCGCCGGTCCGCGCACGGTGGTGGTGTCCGGCGGCACCGTCGTGTCGCTGCTCGGCCCCTCCGCAGGCTCGCGCCGCCCGACGACGTCGCAGCAGTTCCTCACCGCCCCCGCCGGCTCGTACGCCACCGCGCTGATGCGGCTGCGCATCGGCGACAAGGTGGCGGTGAAGGTGGCCCCCGCCGGCACCCTCATGTACGACGGTCTCTGGCCGCACAACCCGATCGGCCGGCCCACCGGCATCCTCGGCTCGGGCGGCACGCTCGTGCGCGACCGCGTGAACAAGGCCGACTGCTCCACCCGCAACGAGATCCTGCGGCCGCGCTCGGCCGTGGCCTGGACCGCGAACGGCGACATGCTCGTCGTCGCCGTGGCCGGGCGCCTGAACTCCTTCGACGACAGGTACGCGGGCGCCTCGGTCCGGCAGTTCGCCGAGTACCTCCGCCAGCTCGGGGCGGTGACCGCGGCGAACCTCGACTGCGGCACGTCCACCGAACTCCTGGTGCGGACCCGCGTCGGCGGTCCGTTCGTCCGGCTCGACCGTTCGATGCGCCAGTACCAGCGCCCCATCACCGACGTGATGACATGGCGCGCCCTGTAACCGGACGAGGCCCACGAGGCGGCGCGCCGAGCGCCGCCACCTGCTTGCCGCCCACCGCCACGGCCCGCAGACTCGCCGGGTGACCACCCGACCCATCACGCGCCGCGCCCTGCTCGCCGGTGGCGCGACGACCGGCGGGGCCGCCCTCACCCTCGCCCTGTCGGCCTGCACGACCGGCTCCTCGACCCCGGACGACACGGCCGCGGTGGACGCCGACGCCGGGGGCGGCACCGGCCAGTACGGCTCCCTGCTGAACAGGGCCGAGTTCGTCGCGGCGCCGCAGCTGCTCCCGCCCACGGCCGTCGCGGCCGCGTTCGGCCAGCCCGACCCGGGTCCCCTCCCCTCGTCCTACCAGCCAGACAAGCTCCCGATGATCACGCAGCAGGGCACCGCGAAGGTCCCTGGCTACCCGGGCACCTCCGAGGCGCAGTCGTTCGGCTCGGGGCTGTGCTCGTACACGTCGGCGCAGTACCCCGACGGCACGTTCATGCGCGACCCGTCTCAGCCGCCGTTCGCAGCCAGCGCGGCGTGGCTCTACGTCAACGAGCGGAACGCCGCCAACGGCCACAAGCCCTTCTCCGGTCGGTGCACCGGCACGCTCGCCGTGCCGTACCTCGGCCAGATGGTGCTCCACGGCGCGCCCAGCGTCGCCGACGTGCCGTACCCGGTCGCGCCGACGCCCGCGCCGCAGCCGAGCCCGCCGCAGGGCACGCTGTGCGCCGAGCTCGAGGCGATCGACCCCACCTCCGTGCCGCCCGCTCAGTTCGGCTTCCAGATCGGGTCGTTCGCGTGCGGGCAGGTCGACGCCGGCGACGCCACGCCGAGCATCACCCTGATCCACGAGCTCCTCGTGTCCGGGCGGATCGTCGCCTTGAGCGGCCCCGTGGTCGACGCCGCCACGTACGGCACGAACCCGACTCTCACCAACGGCGTCTTCGGGACGACCCGCCCCCTCACGGGCGGGCACGGCCAGCTCGTCGTCGGCTACGACGAGAACGTCGACGGCACCGGGACCCCCGCGCTGCTCGTGCAGAACTCGTTCGGCGCCTCGTGGATGAGCACGTCGGAGAACCCCGCCGGCGGCGGGCGGCTCTACTGGTCGTACGGGACCTTCGCCACGCAGCAGCTGTTTGCCACCGCGTACCCCCGCATCCCGGACCGGCCCGACGGCACGCTGCTCACTGCCACGACGACCGGCGCGCCCGCCGCCGTAATCTCGGCCGCCGGGCAGTGGGCCGACCCCTCTTCCCCGCGGGTGGTGCTCGCGTTCGAGGTGTGGTTCGCCGACCCGATCACGCTCGACACCTACACCGTCACGGAGCCCACCGCCTCGCCGGGCACCGGCGCCGGCGTCCGCGCCGGCTACGGCGCCCCGACGGCCAACGGCTACGTCTACCTGAGCCGCACCGACGGCAAGTCCTTCGCCCCAGGCGCCTACCGGGTGTCGTTCTCCGGCGCCACCGCGGCCGGCCGCGCCGTGGCGTGGTCGGGGAAGATCGTGGTCGCTGCGCCCGACGGCGCGCCCGCAGCGGCGACGATGAAGGGCGCCACGATCACCAGCTCCACGGGCACCACCGCCCCGCCCCTGCCCACCTGATCCGCGCACCGTCCGCCTCCGCGCGCAGCTCGGGCGCGCTCGCCGAGCCACGGCGGCTGCGCTCTCCAGGGGGAGCGCGCGGATCAGGCGCCGTGACCGGCCGGCGGTTCGAGGACGACGACGCGGCCAGCACGCGCCGACAGCGCTGCGGCCTCGATGACGCGCAGGTTCTGCACGACGTCGCGAGGGTCGACGGGGGCGGGCGCGCCCTCGCGCAGCGACGCCACGACACCGGCGTAGTAGTCGCCCCAGCGGCCCGGTGCGGCAGGTACCGCCTCGCGCGAGCCGTCCCGCCCGACGAACGAGCCCCACGACGACTGCGGCTCCTCCCCCCAGCCAGGGTCGGCCGGAGTGCCCCCGGCGCGGAGCCGGTCCTCCTGCGAGTCGAGCTCCGCCACCTCGAACCCGCCGTCGGTGCCGAGCAGGCGCAGCCGCGGACCCCCAAACGCCGCCACGGCCGACACCGCGAGGTAGGTGACGGCGCCCGAGGCGTGGGAGAGCAGCAGCTGCGTGTCGTCGTCCGGTGCCCCGGGGGTGCGTACCGACCGCACCGACGCGAACACCGAGACCGCGGGGCCGAGCAGGTGCAGCGCCTGGTCGACGAGATGGGCGCCGAGGTCGTAGAGCAGCCCGGGCACCTCCTGTGCCGAGCCGGAGTCGCGCCAGGTGCCGGCAGGCTCGGGGCGCCAGCGCTCGAACCGCGACTCCATCCGGTGCACCCGGCCGAGCCGCCCGTCCTGCAGCAGCGCGCCGACGGTGAGGGTGTCCGAGTCCCAGCGGCGGTTCTGGAAGACGTGCAGCTGGCCCGGCGAGGCGCCCGCCAGCTCCACGAGCACCTCGGCCTGCGCAGCCGTCGCAGCGAGCGGCTTGTCGACCACGACGCTGAGCCCGGCCTCGAGCGCCGCGGTGGCCTGGGGCACGTGCGCGATATTCGCCGTCCCGACGACGACGAGGTCGTACGCCGACGCGTCGTCCCACACCTCGTCCGCGCTCGCGAGCACGCGCACACCGGGGTTGTCAGCGAGAGCCTGAGCCGCGCGCGCCTCGTTCGACGTGACCACCGACAGCAGCTCGAGCTCCGGCTCGGCCCGCACGAGCGGTGCGTGGAAGACGCGGCCGGCGAGGCCGTAGCCGAGCAGCGCGACGCGCAGCGGCGCCTCTGCGCCCGGCCCCCCCGTCACGACTGCTGACCCATCGACCACAGCGCCCACAGCGACGTGCGCACCGAGCGCGGCTGCCGCAGCACGGTGAGCACCGCGAATGCGACGTCCTGGTCGCGCATGAAGTCGGCCAGCTTCGGCTCGCCCTCGGTGCGGCCGTAGCCGATCGCGAACTCGGTCTCGACGCCCGCCGGGCACAGCGCAGTGACACGGACGCCGGAGCTGCGCAGCTCGCGGTCGAGCGAGCCGGCCAAGCCCACCTGCGCGTGCTTGGTTCCGGCGTACACCGCCTCGTCCGCACCGCCGCGCAGCCCGGCCACAGACGTCACGATGACGATGTCGCCGCCATCACCGGTGGCGAGCAGCTCGGGCAGCGCCGCGCGGATCGCCCAGACGGTACCGTCGTAGTTCGTCTCCATCATCGTGCGCAGCTCGTCGTCGCTTCGCTCGAGGATGCCGCCGTACATGCCCATGCCGGCGTTCGCGACGACCGAGTCGACGCGGCCCCACGTGCCCTTCGCCGCGGCGACGAGCGCGTGGCACTGCGCGGGGTCGCGGACGTCGGTGGCCACGCCGACGGCGTTGTCGGCCCCGAGCTCGGCCACGAACGCGTCGAGCCGCTCGGCCCGGCGGGCACCGAGGGCCACCTTCGCACCCGCCTCGACGAGCAGCCTCGCGGCCGCTGCTCCGATGCCGGCGGTGGCGCCGGTGATGACGACGACGGAGCCGGTGAGGTCGCGCAGGGGATAGGGCATGGGTGGTCCTTCCGACGATCGGGGGTCGTCACGACCCTAGTCCGCCGGGGTGACGATCGGCGACGCTCGTCCCGCTCGCGTCACCGCCCGCACGCAGCCACCCACAGGTCTCGCGGTCGCTCCCCGTCGCCGGGGCGAGGCATCATGTCCCGGTGACCGCCGACGAGATCCTCGAGCACTGCCTCGGGCTGCCGGGCGCCTGGGCCGACGAGCCGTGGGGCGACGGCCAGGTGGCCAAGGTGGGGTCCAAGATCTTCGCCTTCCCAGGCGACGGCAGCGTGGGGGTGAAGTGCGGCCGCACCCGTGAGGAGGCGGACGAGTGGCTGGCCCGCTACCCCGACGACGCGTCGGCGAGCCCGTACGTCGGGCGGTTCGGCTGGAACGTGCTGCGCACCGACGGTGCGATCCCGCCCGACGAGGTGTTCGGCGCCATCGAGGAGTCGTACGACGCGGTGGTCGCGTCGCTGCCGCGCAGGGAGCGCCCCACGCCGTGACGTGCGGGCCCCCTGGGGCCGCTACGCCCGGATCACCCAGGTGCCGGAGAACAGGTCGTGCCACGCCCGCCGCTGCGGGTTCATGAACATCGACAGGAAGATCAGCAGGAGCAGTCCGTTGCTCAGCAGCCCTCCGGCCGCCGGCAGGATCCCCAGCAGGCTCGCCCCGAGGATGGGCAGGTAACGCTTGAACGCGACGCCGTAGCCCGGCACCGAGCCGTCGTCCCGAACCGCCTTGATCCCCATGAGCTTGCCGCCGAGGGTGCGCCCCCACTTCCCGATGCAGAGCGTGAAGTACAGGGTGCTGACCACCGCCGCGTACAGGGTGATGACCAGCAGCAGCCCCACGAGGTCGGTCGTCAGCGAGGTGGTGAGGTCCTGCTGAGCCTGCAGCTGGTCGGCGTTGCTGCCGGACTCGGCCGCGTCGATGAACCTCTGCCACGCGGGGTTGTCGAGGATGCGCCGGATGAGAACGAACACCAGCGGCAGGTAGAAGGGGATCAGCACGAAGCCGTCGATGATGTACCCGAACAGACGCCGCCACCACTCGGCCATGGGGGCGCCGCCGGGGCCGGTGGGTCCCTGGTGGTAGCCGTAGGGCTGCCCGTACACCGGCTGGCCGTACACCGGCTGGCCGTACTGGGGGCTCTGCCCTGGCTGGCCCTGCTGGCCCGACGGGTCCTGGGCGTACGGTCCTTGCGCGCCCTGGCCGTAGGGGTTCTGGCCGTACGGGCTCTGTCCGTACCCCGGAGCCGGGGGGTAGCCGCCGCCGGGCGGCGCGGGCGGGTAGCCGCCGGGCGGCGTCGCGGGGGGATAGCTGGCGGGCGGGGTCGAGGGGGCCAGCGGCGCGGCGGGCGCGCCCTCGGGCGGAGCTGCCGGCGGTGCGGTGCTGGCGCCGGCCCACGTCTGGTGCTGGGTCCACTGCGTGCCGTCCCACCAACGCTGCATTCCGGGCTGCCACGGGTCGACGTACCAGCCGGCTGGCTTACCCTGGGGCGCGCTCACGGTCAGACCCTAGCCGCCGGGTGCAGGCCGGCTGCCGCCCGCCTTCCCGGTGGGCGGAAGCCGCCATCCACCGGGGTGCGGTCCCGGCACCCCGGTTTCCGGACGGGCGCCTCGTGGTGGCGGACGCCACACGCCCGCCAGGTGAACGGTGGCGTGTCCGGGCTCGTCCCCGGGTGAGGATGGGCCGCAACCACGAACCGAGGAGAACACATGACCGCCAGGACGCTGCCCGCCCGATCCCGCCGCACGAGCATCGCGGCTGTCGCGGCTAGCGCCCTGCTCCCGTTCGGCCTGGCCGCCTGCTCGTCGAGCAGCAGCGCCGCCGGGCCCACGACCACGGTCACCGCGACCGAGACGGTCACTCCCACGGCCACCGACAGCCCGACCGACACCCCGACCACGACGCCCACGCCCACCGGCAGCCCCACCGAGTCGCCCTCGCCCACCGACTCCCCCACGACGGTGATGCCCTCGCCGAGCGGCGACGTGAAGGGCATCACCGCGGTGGTCGTGCCCAACAAGGCGGCACCCGGCCAGAAGATCATCATCACCGCCACGACGGACAAGGCCCTCGCCGGCAAGCAGATGTACACGATCAAGACCACGAACGGCGCGTCCAAGGTGCTCGGCTCCGGCGCCCCCATCCGAGCCAACGGCACGGCCGGGTCGTACGTGCAGCTGCAGACCTCCGGCGAGCTCACCCTCGTCGTCCCGGTCGCGCCGCTGGCCGTAGGCCCGTACAGCACGTCCACCCCGGTTCTCGCCCAGTCCGCCCCCATCCCCGTCACCATCGGCTAACCCCACCCGCACCAGGCGCCCCCCGCCCTCCCTCCTCTCCCCCACATCAGGGGACCCCCGCGTCGAATAGACCGACGCCATCGTCCCCAAGCCACCCGGTGCGGGACCTGCTTGGGCAGGATCATGTCGGCCTATTCGACGCAGGGGCACCTTCACGCCGGGAGGGGGGTCGGGAGCTCGGTCGGGAGGGGTGAGGGATGGGGCGGCGCGTCGTCGGATGCGGGTGGTCGTTTCGGCGGGTGGGGGTGAAGTTGCTGCCGGGTCGGGCGTCGGCGCCTAGCCTGGACGGCACGACGACGAGGGGAGAGCCGACGCGTGGCGTCCCAGCAGACCCTGCATGAACGCGCCCCGGCCCGGCACGGGTACGAGGTCACGGCGGCGCGTCTTCGCGCCGACCTCGCCGCCCTCCCCGCCGACCGGCCGGTGCGGCTGCGCAAGCGCACCTCGAACCTGTTCCGGGACAGGAGGTCCGACGCGTCGGGGCTCGACGTCGACGGGCTCGACGAGGTGTTCTCGATCGACCCCGTCGCCCGCACCGCGGACGTCGGCGGTATGACCACCTACGAACATCTCGTCGAGGCCACGCTCGCGCACGGACTCCTACCCTTGTGCGTGCCGCAGCTGCGCACGATCACCCTCGGTGGCGCGGTCACCGGACTCGGCATCGAGGCGGCGAGCTTCCGCAACGGCTGCCCGCACGAGTCTGTGCTGGAGATGGACGTCCTCACCGGGGACGGGCGCATCGTCACCACGTCGGGCGCCGCAGACGACCCGCACCGCGACCTGTTCTTCGGCTTCCCGAACTCGTACGGATCGCTCGGTTACGCGCTGCGCCTGACGATCGAGCTCGAGCCGGCCTCGCCCTTCGTCCGTCTGCGGCACGTACCGTTCGCCCAGGCCGAGGCGCTGGCCGATGCCATCGGCGAGGTAGTCGCGGACCGCGCGTGGAACGGCGTTCGCGTCGACTTCGTCGACGGCACCGTGTTCGGTCGGGACGAGCAGTACCTCACGCTGGGCACGTACGCAGACGCACCCGCACACGGCGAGGCCCCCAGCGACTACACCGGCATGGAGATCTACTACCGCTCCATCCAGCGCCGCCACGACGACATCCTCACCGCCCATGACTTCGTCTGGCGCTGGGACACCGACTGGTTCTGGTGCTCCCGCGCCTTCGGCGCGCAGCACCCGGCCGTCCGCCGGTGGTGGCCCAAGTCTCGGCTGCGCAGCGACGTGTACTGGAAGATGGTGGCCCTCGACCGGCGCACGGGCCTGTCCCGCCGACTCGCCGCCGTCCGCCGGCAGCCGGCGCGCGAGAGCGTGGTGCAGGACGTCGAGGTGCCCGTCCGCAACCTCGCGGCGTTCCTGGCCTTCTTCCACCGGGAGGTGGGTATCGAGCCGGTGTGGGTGTGCCCGCTGCGCCAGCGCGACCCGTCACGGCGCTGGCCGCTGTACGAGTTCGACCCGGCCGAGACGTACGTGAACGTCGGGTTCTGGTCCACCGTCGCGCTCGCCCCGGGAGTCGACCCGGACGCCGGAACGGTGAACCGCCGGATCGAGCAGGTCGTCGCCGAGCTCGGCGGCCGGAAGTCTCTGTACTCCACGTCGTACTACGGCAGTGACGAGTTCGCTGCGATTTACGGCGGGCAGGAGTACGAGGCGCTGCGGGAGGCGTACGACCCTCACCAGCGCCTGCTGCACCTCTATGACAAGACCGTGCGGCAAGCCTGACCGGTGCGTGCCGGGCAGGGCAGGAAGGGGACGAGGGATGAAGCTCGCCGACGTGTTCACCAAGGTCGCCGGGGCCGACGTCGACGTCGCGTTCACGGCGTACGACGGCTCGCGCGCGGGCAACCCCGCGTCCGAGGTGACGTTCGACGTACGGTCGCCGCGCGCCGTCTCCTACCTCGCGCAGTCGCCGGGCCAGCTCGGCGTCGCGCGCGCTTACGTCATGGGTGACATCGACGTCGAAGGCGACCTGTTCGAGGCCTTCCTGCGGCTCGGCCGGGTGCGCGCTCGCTCGCTGTCCACGAGCGATGCGGCTGCTATCGCCCGCATCATCGCCCCCGCCCTCACCGTTCGGCCGACTCCGCCTCCGGAAGAGGTTCGTCTCGGCGGCCGGCGGCACTCGTTGCGGCGCGACGCCTCGGCCATCTCGCACCACTACGACGTGTCGAACCGCTTCTACGAGTGGGTGCTCGGCCCGTCGATGGCCTACACCTGCGCCGTGTACCCGGACCTCGACGCCTCCCTCGAGGACGCGCAGGCGGAGAAGTTTGACCTCGTCTGCCGCAAGCTGGACCTCAAGCCGGGCGACCGGCTGCTCGACGTCGGCTGCGGCTGGGGCGGCATGGTGCTGCACGCGGTGAAGAACTACGGGGTCTCGGCCATCGGGGTCACGCTCTCTCGGCAGCAGGCCGAGTGGGGCCAGCGCGCGATCGCCGATGCCGGGCTCGACGGCGTCGCGCAGATCCGGCACTCCGACTACCGCGCGGTGCAGGAGTCGGGTTTCGACGCCGTGTCGTCGATCGGCCTCACCGAGCACATCGGGAAGGGCAACTACCTCGGCTACTTCGGCTTCCTGCGCTCGAAGCTGCGAGACGGAGGTCGGCTGCTGAACCACTGCATCACCCGCACCGACACCACGTCCGCCACGCGCACGTCGCGGGGCTTCATCAACCGGTACGTGTTCCCCGACGGGGAACTCGTGCACGTGGGCCACCTGGTCGACCAGCTCGAGCGCTCGGCGTTGGAGGTGTGGCACGAGGAGAACCTGCGACCGCATTACGCGATGACCCTGCGGGACTGGTCGCGCAACCTCGACGAGCACTGGAACGAGGCCGTGGACGAGGTGGGTTGGCGCAAGGCTCGCGTGTGGCGGCTCTACCTGGTGGCCTCGCGCTGGGGCTTCCACACCAACCGGATCCAGCTGCATCAGGTGCTGGCCACGCGCACCCCCGCCGACGGCAACGCCGCCCGCCCCCTGCGCCCGAATTTCTAGACCACCTCCGCCCCTCGAGTGCGGCCCGAGGAGCGGGCTCCCCCCTGCGGCCCCCGATTCAGGGCGCCCCGGCGACCCTCGGCTTCTCGCACGTCCACGGCGGGTTGCACCTGGGGCGACGGGGTCGTCACGTGATCAGTTCGCGCCGAAGGCGGACCCGGGACCGCTCACGTCGAGCCCGCCGTCGATCGTGAGGGTGGTGCCGGTGAGGTAATCCCCGGCTGGCGACACCGCGAAGGCGACCGCCGCGGCCACCTCGTCGGCAGCCTGCAGCCGACCCACCGGGACGACGGTCGAGATCACGTCGGGCTCGAGGCCATACCGCTCCCACGCCTCGGTGTGCACGATACCGGGCGCGATCGCCACGGTGCGGACGCCGTGGCGCCCCCACTCCACGGCGAAGGTACGCATGAGCGACTCGACGCCCGCGCGCGCGGCAGACGAGTGCGACATCCCGGGCATCCCGCGGTGCGGCGACATCGTGATGCACACGATCTTCCCGTAGCCCGCCGGGATCATCGAACGCGCGGCCACTCGCGTGCTGAGGTACCACGTGGCGTCCAGGTTGAGACGCGTCACCGCCCGGAAACCCTTGGCAGACACGTGTTCGGCGGGGCTCACGAACTGCCCACCGGCGTTGTTGACGAGGATGTCGATGCGGGTCAGCGGCCCTGACGACGAGGCGTCACCCTCCGCGCCGAGGAGAGAGTCGAGCACCGCGTCCACCTCGTCGGTCTCGCGCACGTCGACGGTGCGGACAAGGACCGCGTGCGGGGCTCCGGAGTCGGCGGCGAGGGCGGCAGTCTGCGCGAGCGGCTCCTCGCGCCGGCCGAGCACCACCACCTGGGCACCGAGCTGCGCCAGCAGCAGGGCGGACGCGCGGCCGATGCCGCTGCCCCCGCCGGTGATGACCGCGGAGCGGCCCGCGAGGCAACCGGGGGCGAAGACGGCGACGGCGTCGGGCGCCGTGGGAGTCGTCATGACCCGACCCTAGTGAGGTCCGTCCGCCGGCCCGAAGGTGCCGCGGCCCGGTGGGGTGGTTCGCGTCGGCCTATTCGACGCGGGGGCACCCTGACGGGGGGTCGAGACGAGGGGTCGAGACGGGGGGGTCGAGACGGGGGGGTCGAGGCGGGGGGGTGACGCGGGGGGCGAGGGGGCGCTGGGTGTGGGGTTAGGCGGGGGTGGGGTCCTTGGCGGCGCGGACGAGGACGTGGGCGGCGGTGGGCGGATCGAGCTCGGCGTACTCGCCGGCGTTCCCGACGAGGACACCGCCGCCCTCGCTGCGGCGCACCTTCACCGTCTCGCCGGGCAGAGCGCCGGCCCGGCGGAGCCGGTCGAGCAGGACGGTGTCGTTCTGGATCGGCTCCTCGAACCGCCGGATGGTGACCCACTCGGCGTGCTCGTCGCCGAACCTGCTCACGGGCTCGAGACCGGCGTTGTCGTCGGCCGAGGGAGTGGTCGAGCCGAGCCGGTCGAGCCCCGGGATGGGCGTCCCGAACGGCGAGATCGTGGGGTGGTCGAGGATCTCGAGGATCCGCTCCTCCACCGCCTCGCTCATCACGTGCTCCCAGCGGCAGGCTTCGGCGTGCACATCGGCAAGGTCGAGCCCGAGCACCTGCACGAGCAGGCACTCGGCGAGCCGGTGCCGGCGCATGACCCGCTCGGCCAGGTCACGGCCGGTGGGGGTGAGCGCCAGGTGCCTGTCGTCCTGCACCTTGACGAGCCCGTCGCGCTCCATCCGGGCGACCGTCTGCGACACCGTGGGTCCGGACTGTCCGAGCCGCTCGGCGATCCGGGCCCGCATGGGCACCACGCCTTCTTCCTCGAGCTCGAAGACGGTGCGCAGGTACATCTCGGTGGTGTCGATCAGGTCGCTCACGGGGTCATCCTCGCGCACGAGTGCCCTGGCGACCATCCGCACCGGCCCGCCCATCTCCCCGGGGTCGCCCGCGCCACCGCGACCGCCGCCATCGCCGGCGTCGGCGGTGCTCCGGCGGGCCGCCCCGCAGGCGCCCCAGCCCCGACCCGGCTAGCGTCCACCCGTGCCCGCCGTGCTCTGGTTCCGCCGCGACCTGCGGCTGCGCGACAACCCCGCGCTCGGCCGGGCCACTGCCGCGGCGCGCGCCGACGGCGACGGGCGGGTCGTGCCCCTCTTCGTCGTCGACCCCGTGCTGTGGGACGCCGCGGGCCCGGTGCGGCAGGCCGCCCTGGTCGCCTCCCTCGATCGGCTCGGCGCCACGGTGGGCCGGAACCTGGTCATCCAGCACGGCGACCCGCGCACGATCGTGCCGGCGGTGGCGGGCACCGCGGGCGCCAACACCGTGCACGCCGCCGCAGACTTCGGCCCGTACGGCCGGAGGCGGGACGAGTCGGTGGGGGTGGCCCTGGCCGCGACCGGGCGCGCCCTCGTGCTCACCGGCTCCCCGTTCGCGGTGGCACCCGGTCGGGTGCGCACCAAGCCCGGCACGCCCTACCGCGTGTTCACCCCCTTCCACCGGGCCTGGCTGGAGCACGGCTGGCACCCGCCGGCGCCGGACCCCGACCCGGCGCCCGAGTGGTGGGAGGCCGTCGAGTGCCTCGGCCGCCCGACCGCTCCCGACCTAGGTTTCGCGCTACCGGCGATGGGGGAAGAGGCCGCGCTCGAGCGCTGGGAGGCCTTCCTCTCCGGGCCGATCCGCGACTACCGCGAGCAGCGCGACCGCCCCGACCTCGGCCGGCACGAGCGGCCTGTCGACCGACCTCAAGTGGGGGCACCTGCACCCCCGCACCATGCTCGCCGACCTCGACGGCTCCCTCGAGCACGCTGCATTCGCGCGCCAGCTGGCCTGGCGCGAGTTCTACGCCGACGTGCTCGCCACCGTGCCGTCGTCCGCACGCGAGTCGCTGAACCCTCGGTTCGCGACGATAAGGTACGACGGCGGAACGGGCGCGACGGCCCGCCTCGCCGCCTGGCAGGACGGGCGCACCGGATTCCCCTTCGTCGACGCGGGGATGCGCCAGCTGCGCGGCTCGGGCTGGATGCACAACCGGGTGCGGATGGTCGTGGCCTCGTTCCTGGTGAAGGACCTCCACCTGCCGTGGTGGGAGGGCGCGCGGTGGTTCATGCGCTGGCTCGCCGACGGCGACCTCGCGAACAACGCACACGGCTGGCAGTGGACCGCGGGCTGCGGCACGGACGCGGCGCCGTACTTCCGCGTGTTCAACCCGGTGGGCCAGGGGTTGCGCTTCGACCCCGACGGCGACTACGTGCGCCGTTGGGTGCCAGAACTGGCCCACCTGGCCGGCGGGGCCGCGCACGAGCCGTGGAGGGTGACCGACGGATACGAGCACGGCTACCCCACGCGCCTCGTCGACCACGCCGTCGAGCGCGAGGAGGCCCTGGCCCGCTTCGCCTCCCTGGCCTAGTCCCGCTGCCGTCACCCGGCGTACGCTCGCAAGAAACCGGCGGTGGCCACCATGGGGACCCCGGGCGGACCGCGCCGGGCGCGCCACCGAGGAGGTCGAGAGCGATGGAAGACCCTGTCTGGATGGCGACGGGCCCCGACGCCGATCCGCTCGACCCCGACGCTGGCTCCTTCCTGCTCGAGTCCCGCAGCTCAGGCGGCCTCGGGGTGCGGATGGAGGCCACCTGGTCCGCCGACGCGGGCCTCAGCGTGCGGCGCGAGGTCGACCTCGACGAGGGCGACGAGGAGACAGTGTGGCGGGTGCCGCCGCACCAGATCCCCGACCTGCTCGCGGGGCTGCCCGAGGGACTCGCCGAGCTCGTGGAGGCGCTGCAGTGGGCGGCCGCGGCCCCTTCGAACGCCGAGGCGCTCACGTCGGCGCTCGATGCGATGGACCCCCCGGTGGTCGCGTTCGCGTGGAGCAGCTAGACCCGATGACCTCACCCCAGGCCGTCCAGCCGCGGACACCGCGGCGGATCGCCCTCATCGCGCACGACAACATGAAGGCCGACCTCCTCGACTGGGCGGAGTTCAACCGCCACACGCTGGCCCCGCACCACCTCGTCGCCACCGGTACCACCGGATCCATGCTCAGCGACCGGCTCGGGCTCGACGTCGAACGGCTGCTCTCGGGCCCCCTCGGCGGCGACCAGCAGATCGGCGCGCTCATCGCAGAGGGCAGAGTGGATCTGCTGGTCTTCTTCTGGGACCCGATGGAGCCCCAGCCGCACGACCCGGACGTGAAGGCGCTGCTGCGGCTCTCGGTCGTGTGGAACGTGCCGGCCGCCTGCAATCGGGCGACCGCCGACTACCTGATCTCGTCCCCTCTCTTCCGCAGCGGGTACGAGGCTTCGACCCCCGACTATGCGGCGCACACCGACCGAGAGATCCCGGAGGAGCCCGAGAAGGTGTAGCCCGGAGACGTCGGCGTTCCGCTTCCGTTTACCGGGACGAACGGGGACAATCGACCGACCATGACAGCAGACCCCAGGACGCCGCGGCTCTCGCCGCCGCTCGTCCTGGCGGTGCTGAGCCTCAAGGGCGGCACCGGGAAGACGACCGTCACGCTCGGGCTGGCCGGCGCGGCCGCCGCCGCCGGGATGCGCGCCCTCGTCGTCGACCTCGACCCGCAGGCGAACGCCACCGACTGCCTCGGCGTGTCCGACCCCGCCTTCACCACCAACGACGTGCTCGCCGACGCCCGGCCGGGGGTGGCCGCCGACGCGGTGCTGCCCACCACATGGGGCGACGGCGTGAGCGTGGTGCCAGCCGAGCGGGCGCTCGAGCACCGCACCTCCCCCGAAGGCCGCGACTCCGCGCAGCGGCTGCGCGTGGCGCTGATGGGCGTGACGCAGCAGTACGACGTCGTCCTGATCGACTGCCCGCCCGCGCTCGGAGAGCTCACCCGCAACGCGCTCGCGGCCGCGGGGGGCGCCCTCGTCGTCACCGAGCCGTCGTACTTCGCTCTCACCGGCGCCGCCGCCGCGCTCGACGCGGTCGACGTCGTCCGGGCGGGGGCCAACCTCGCGCTCGCTCCCTACGGCATCGTCGTGAACCGTTTCCGTGCCCACACCGCCGAGCACGCCTTCCGGCTCGACGAGTTGCGAGTGTCGTACCCGCAGCTGGTCCTCGACCCGCCGATGCCCGAGCGCACCGCCGTGCAGCAGGCCCAGGGCGCCGGCTGCTCGGTGCACGCGTGGCACAGCGACGGCGCCCGCGAGGCCGCTGCCGTGCTCGACAGCGTGCTCAGCGCCCTGCTCGAGCGGCACCGGCAGCGCCACCCTGCCGCCCGCTTCTCCGGCCAGGAGGCCCGATGACCAACCCCCCGCCCCGGCCCGCGCTGCGCAAGGCGCCCGATGCCGAGGTGCACCCCGCGCTCCCGCGTCCGGCCCTCACTCCCGTACGCCCCGTGCACCCCGACGAACGCCACGGCGCCGCCCCCGCCACGCCGGCGCCCCTCGCGGTCCCGCTCACCACGTTCGGGTCCAGCGCCACGAGCGACGTGCTGCGCCCGGTGCCGGACCCGCCTGCCTCCCCGACGTCCCGCAAGCCCGGCAAGCCGCGAAAGCCCGGCAAGGGCGACAAGCACGGCAGGACGAAGCACCACGGCCGGGCCAGCCGCGCGGGCCGGTCGAAGGACGCCGCGGCCATCGCCGTGCCGCGCAGGGCCGAGAAGGACAAGACGGTCGTCGTCGAGGTGCCGATGCCCAAGAGCCTGCGAAACCGGCTCGATGCGCAGGCCGAAGTCCTCGGCTACACCCGCGAGGAGGCCGTGCTGCTGCTGCTGCGCGCCTGGATCGACGGCTGAGCCTCCCCGGCGCGGCGTCGGGCCCACCCCGCGCGGCGCGCTAGGCGCGGCCGCCCTCGATCTCCTTCATCCGCGCCTTCACGATCGAGCGCACGGCCCGGTCCGGCAGCAGGTGGTCTTCGGAGAATCGCACGGTCCCCTTAGACACGTCGAACCCCTCGAGCAGCGGCAGTGCCTGCTCCACCGCCGCGCCGCTGCACGGGAAGATGCTCAGGTGCTTCTTGGCCGCCAGGAAGCACAGGAGCGGTCGGTTCTGGTACGTGATGGCCGCCATGCCGTAGCTGGTGCTCTGGCCGGTGTCGCCCGCGGTCTTCTCCGCGGTGCGGCGGACCCGGTCGAAGGCCGCGCGCCGGGCCTCGTCGAGCCCGGCGAGGTACTCGTCGACCGGACCCGTCACTGCGACGACCCGCCGCCGGACTCCACCGCCGCTTTGAGCAGGGCCATCCGCTTGGTGATGTCGCGCTTGCCGACGAGCGGGAACAGGATCGGCACCATCACCTTGGCCAGGCCCGACATCTCGGGGAAAACGAGGGTGAACGAGACCTCCGTGCCAGTCCCTGCCGGGGTCAGCTCGAACGTGTTGGAGAACGTGCCGTTCTCGTCCGTCGCGTGGAGCGCGAACCGCGTGTACGGCGTGGACTCGGTGATCTCGACGTCGTTCTCGTGGTTGCCGTCGTTCGGCGGCACCCACCCGACCGAGTGGTAGCGGGCCCCCACAGTGCCCGGGTCGCCCGACACCAGCTCGACCCGGTAGGGCTTGGGCGACCACTCCGCGTGCTTGCCGAGGTCGGCCACCCACGGCCAGACCGCCTCGGGCGGCGCCTGGATCGTCGTCGAAACCGTGCCCCTGGTCGCCATCTCGTCCCTCCGGTGCCGGTGCGGATCGCCACCCCCGGTGAAGCGCCGACGATACCCCCGCCAACCCCCCGCCACCCCGTCCTCCCCCACCTCGCATGAAGGGACCCCCATATCGAATAGGCCGAGCAGATCCTCCCCAGCGACCCTGGGGGTGTCCGCTCGGCGGACGGCTAGGGAACGGGGTGCAGGGCGTCGTACGTGAGGAACTGCGGGAGCAGGGCCACTAGCGCGACCGCCCCCACGATGCACAGCAGGCCCCCGCTGACCACGCTGAACGCCTCGCTGGTGAGGGTCGCGACGGTCCCGGACTCGACGTCGCCGAGGCGGGGGCCGCCCGCGACGACCACGGTGAACACGCCCTGCAGCCGGCCGCGGTACTCGTCCGGCGTAGCCGCCTGCAGGATGGTGGTGCGGAAGATGGCCGAGACGTTGTCGGCCGCCCCAGCCGCGGCCAGGCACAGCAGCCCGAGCCACAGCGTGCGGGTCAGGCCGAACGCGACGATCGCCGAGCCCCAGGCGAGGATCGAGACGAAGACCGCGAGGCCCTCACGCCGGATCCGACCCAGCGGCCCGGACAGGATGCTCGACACCACTGCTCCCACCGCGGGGGCGCCGGACAGCAGTCCGACGACGGTGGCGTACGACAAGAGCGAGTCCGCGTACCAGGTGGCCGCGATCGCGGGGAACAACGCGCGCGGCATCCCGAAGACCATCGCGACGATGTCGAGGTAGAAGGACATCTGCAGGTTGCGACGACCCTTGAGAAACCGAAGGCCCTCGACCACGCTGGCGTAGCCGGCCCTGCGCGGAGCCTCGTGCGTCGGCGGCATCGCGTGCAGCCGCCACATCGCGTACAGCGTGCCGGTGAACGCGACGAGGTCGACGGCGTAGGCCACGGACACCGAGCCGGTGGCGCCGATCAGCAGGCCGCCCAGCAAGGGACCGACGGTGAAGCCGAGGTTCCACGAGAACATGCCCAGCGCGTTCGCCGCCGGCAGCAGCTCGGCACCGACGAGGCGCGGGATCATCGCCTGGCGCGCCGGGTTGCCGATCGCGAACATCGCCGACTGCGCCGCGACGACGAGGTAGAGCAGCCACACCGCCCCGAGGTCGGCCAGGCTCTGCAGCAGCAGGACGGCGGAGCAGGCCATCAGGCCGCCGGCGGTGAGCGCTCCGATCAGCCGTCTGTCGTGCACGTCCGACAGCGCGCCCCCGTAGAGGCCGAACACCACGAGCGGGACGAGCTGGAAGAAGCCCACCAGGCCCACGGCCAGGGACGAGCGGGTGATCGAGTAGATCTGGATGCCGACGGCCACCGCCGTCATCTGCTGGCCGACATTGCTCACGGCGAGCGCGGCCCACAGCCGTCGGTACTCGGGGCTGACCCGCAGCGGGGTCAGGTCAGCGAGGATCCGGGCCACGGTCCGCGAGCCTACGTCCCCCACCGCGCCCCCCCTTCCTGGACGGGCCCGCCCGGTCCAGCACGAGCCGCCCCCTTCCAGGACGACCCCGCCCTCCTCCCTCTTGCGCATGAAGGTGCCCCCGCGCCGAATAGGCCGACGCGCCCCGCCCCACGCCGCGCCGGGAAGGCAGATGCGGGGCCAGGGGCGCGGGTGTTGGCTGGGACCCGTGAGCCCGACCGATCCCCGCCTGTCGTCCGACGTCGTCGTCCGCGCCTACGGCGAGGAGGACGCCGCCCGATTCGCGCACGTCGACGAGGTCGCCTTCGGCTACACCATGGACGACGCCGACGCCTCGATCGAGAACGCGGTGATGGAGCACGACCGATCCCTCGTCGCCGAGATCGGCGGCGAGCACGTGGGCAACCTGTCGGCCTACAGCATGCGGGTGAGCGTGCCCGGCGGGGCGTCGGTGCCCGCCGGGGGCGCCACCTGGGTCGGGGTCGTGCCCACGGCCACGCGGCGCGGGGTCGCCAGGGCCCTGATGTCCCGGCACCTGGACGACGTCGCGGCCCGCGGCGAGCCACTGGCCGTGCTGTGGGCCTCCGAGCCCGGCATCTACGGCCGGTTCGGCTACGGCACCGCCGCGTGGGCCTACCCGCTGGAGCTACCGACGGGCACGTCCCTCCACCGGGCTCCGAACGACCCGTCGGTGACGACGCGCCTGGCCACGCCGGCGGAGGCGCTCCCGCTGCTGAACCCCGTGTACGAGGCCGAGCGACGACGGCGCCCGGGCATCCCCGCGCGGGACGAGAGGTGGTGGCGCCGCGCGCAGCACGACCCGGTGTCGCGGCGCGGTGGCGGGAGCGAGTTGCGCTACCTGCTTGCCGAGGACGCGGACGGACTCCGCGGGTACGCCGCGTTCCAGACGCGCGGCACGTGGGACGACGTGGGCGTGCCCACCGGGCAGGTGCGGGTGCGCGAGGTGCTCTCGCTCGACCCGGCCGCCCGCGCCGCGCTCTGGGCGGTGCTCCTGCGCCACGACCTCATGGCATCGGTGTTCTGGTGGAACGCGCCGTGCGACGACCCCATCTTCGAGTGGACGCCCGTGCGCGGTGCGGTCAAGACCCGGCGCGACACCCTCTTCGCCCGGCTCGTCGACCTGCCGGCCGCGCTGAGCGCCCGCAGGTACGCGTGCGCGGTCGACGTCGTGCTCAGCGTCGACGACACCCTCGTCCCGGCCAACACCGGGACCTGGCGGCTGCGCGCGGGGGTCGACGGGCACGCGTCGGTGGTGCGCACGGACGACCCCGCCGACATCGTCCTGGACGTGCGCGACCTCGGGTCGGCCTACCTCGGGTCGACGAGCCTGGCATCGCTGGCGGAGGCGGGCGTCGTGGCCGCGCTCGACGCGCGTGCCCTCGTCGTCACCAGCGCCGCGTTCGCGCACGCGCCCGTGGCCTGGTGCCCCCAGGTGTTCTGATCCCTGGGACGACACCCACATGGCGGGGCCGCCCACCCCACGGCACGGAGCGGGCGCGCACCACCGGCGCTGCAGCGGGTCGGATCAGGGGGAGAGGCGCTCGACCCGCCACTGCGTGGCGTCGTCCAGCAGGGCGCCACCATCGGCCAGGGGCGGCGGCGGGGACGTGCGGACGAAGCGGAGCCGGTCGTGCAGCCGGCTCGCGCGCCCGGCCCAGAACTCGACGGTGTCCGGCAGCACGACGTAGCCGCCCCAGAAATCGGGCAGCGGCACGTCGTCGCGCGACCCGGTGTCCGGGAAGACGGCGGCGAGTTCGGCATACCGCGCCTTGAGCACGTCTCGTGACGCGATCGGCGTCGACTGCGCGCTCGCCCACGCCCCGAGGCGCGAGCCGTACGGCCGCGTGCCGAAGTACTCGCGGGCCTCGTCCCGCGGCACGGGCTCGACGCGCCCGACGATCATCACCTGGCGGTGCGCCGCGAACCACGGGAACGCGATCGAGGCCCACGGGTTGGCCGCGATCTCGCGTCCCTTGCGAGACCCGAGGTTCGTGTAGAAGGCGAAGCCTCGGGCGTCGACGGCCTTGAGCAGCACGGTCCGAGCGCTCGGGACTGCCGCCGCCACCCCCTCGGACGGGGGGGCGGCCGTGGCGAGGACCATCGCGTTCGGCTCGGCCACGCCGCCCTCGACCACTTCGAGGAACCAGCGGCCGAACTGCTCCAGCGGGGTGTCGGCGAGATCCTTCTCCAGCAGGCCGGCCGTGTACGTGACCCTCAGGTGCGCGGGGTCGGGCACGTGCGCCGGTCCCGTGGTCGCCGGCGGGGCCACCCGTCCCGCGGCCGCCCCCGCACCGGCCGGGGGGCCTGCGGGACCGGTCTGGGGGCCTGATGGTCCGGACGGCTCGGGCATGTGACCCATCCCACCACCCCCCGGGGCGTGGAAGCACCTCATCAGGCAGGATGTGGCAGGGCCGCCACGGGCGCGGCCAGGTGTGTGGAGCACGGCGAGGGGCCACGAGCCCGGAGCCACCGGCGACCCGCCACGCGTGCGGGTCTCGTGCGAGGAGTTCTGATGTCCGACTTCGTGCCTGGTCTAGAAGGCGTCATCGCGTTCGAGACCGAGATCGCCGAGCCCGACAAGGAGGGCAGCAGCCTCCGTTATAGGGGTGTCGACATCGAGGACCTGGTCGGACGCGTGTCCTACGGGAACGTGTGGGGGCTGCTGGTCGACAACGAGTTCAACCCCGGCCTGCCCCCTGCGCAGCCGTTCCCGATCCCGGTGCATTCGGGCGACGTACGGGTCGACGTACAGTCGGCGATCGCGATGCTCGCCCCCGCATGGGGCCTGCAGCCACTGCTCGACATCGACGACGACACGGCCCGCGAGGACCTCGCGCACGTATCCGTGATGGCCATGTCGTTCGTGGCACAGTCGGCCCGCGGCATCGGTGTGCCGATGGTGCCGCAGGAGGAGATCGACAAGGCGCAGACCATCGTGGAGCGGATGATGATCCGCTGGCGCGGCGAGCCCGACCCCGCGCACGTGCAGGCCGTCGACGCGTACTTCGTCTCGGCCGCCGAGCACGGCATGAACGCCTCGACGTTCACCTCGCGCGTCATCGCCTCCACCGGGGCCGACGTTGCGGCCTCGATTTCCGGCGCCATCGGCGCGATGAGCGGCCCCCTGCACGGCGGTGCCCCCTCTCGCGTGCTCGGCATGATCGAGGAGATCGAGCAGACGGGCGATGCGGCGAAGTACGTCAAGTCCCTGCTCGACCGCGGCGACCGTCTCATGGGCTTCGGCCACCGCGTCTACCGCGCTCAGGACCCCCGCGCGCGCGTCCTGCGTCGAACCGCCAAGGAGCTCAACGCCCCCCGTTACGAGGTGGCAGAGGCGCTCGAGGTCGCGGCTCTCGCCGAGCTCAAGGCGAGGCGTCCCGACCGCGTCCTGGAGACGAACGTGGAGTTCTGGGCCGCCATCGTCCTGGACTTCGCCGAGGTGCCCCCGCACATGTTCACGTCGATGTTCACCTGCGCCCGGCTCGCTGGGTGGAGCGCGCACATCCTCGAGCAGAAGAAGACGGGTCGGCTGATCCGTCCGTCGGCGCGCTACGTGGGCCCCGCCCCGCGCAAGCCGGAGCAGGTGCCCGGCTGGGACGCCGAAATGGTCGCCCCCTCCGGCTACCACCCCAGCTGACCCGCCTGGTCGTTTGACCCAACCCATGGACCAACGGACCACAGAGACGCCGCACCCAAGCCCTTCCATGGACCGTTGATCCATGCCATGGACCAACGGACGAAGGTGGGGGCGGGGGGCCCGGGCGGTGGACGTGGTGCCCGTCTCACGGGTCGGACCGCCGGCCCGCAGGCGAGGGGGCTCACCTAGCCTGGAACCTCCGCCGCCTGTCCAGAGCCTCGAAGGTGCCCCGTGAGCGACGTCGACCCCACCGCCCTCGCCATCCCCGCCGACCTCCTGCCCGCCGACGGCCGCTTCGGCGCCGGGCCGAGCAAGGTCCGCCCCGCGCAGGTCGACGCGCTCGCCGCGATCGCTACCACGTATCTGGGCACTTCGCACCGGCAGAAGACGGTGAAGTCGCAGGTGGGCCGCCTGCGGGCCGGACTGCGCGAGCTCTTCGGGCTCCCCGAGGGCTACGAGGTCGTCCTCGGCAACGGCGGCTCCACCGCGTTCTGGGAGGTGGCCGCGTTCGGCCTCGTTCGCGACCGGGCCCAATTCCTCACGTTCGGCGAGTTCGGCTCGAAGTTCGCCGCGTCGGTCAAGGCGGCTCCGTTCCTGGGCGAGCCGACCATCCTCACGAGTGAGCCCGGCGACGCCCCCTCGTTCGTCGCCGAAGCCGGCGTCGACGTGTACGCCACGCCGCACAACGAGACCTCCACGGGCGTGGCCATCACGCCGCAGCGGGTCGCCGGTGCCGACGCCGACGCCCTCATGGTCTTCGACGCGACGTCCGGCGCTGGCGGCCTCGCGGTCGACCCGGCCGACTTCGACGTCTACTACTTCGCGCCGCAGAAGTCGTTCGGCTCCGACGGAGGGCTCTTCGTCGCGCTCATGTCGCCGATGGCGATCGGTCGGGCGGTGGAGATCAAGGAGTCGGGCCGCTACATCCCAGCCTTCCTCGACCTGCAGACGGCGATCGACAACAGCCGGCTCGATCAGACGTACAACACCCCGGCACTGGCCACGATCTTCCTCATGGCCGAGCAGGTCGACTGGTTCAACGCGCAGGGCGGACTCGACTGGTGCGTGCAGCGCACCTCCGCCTCGTCGAGCCACCTGTACGGCTGGGCGGAGGCGAGCACGTTCGCGACGCCATACGTCGCCGACCCGGCGAAGCGTTCGCAGGTGATCGGCACCATCGACTTCGACGACTCGATCGACGCGGCTGTCCTCGCGAAGGTGCTGCGCGCCAACGGTGTCGTCGACACCGAGCCGTACCGCAAGCTGGGGCGCAACCAGCTGCGCGTCGCCATGTTCCCGGCGGTCGACCCCGCCGACGTGCAGGCGCTCACCGCGTCCATCGACTGGGTCGTCGGACACCTCGCGTGACGGCCGGCGGGACCGAGGACGGCGGGCATCCCGTCGTCCTGCGCGACCGCCCCACCGGTATCACCTATGCACAGCTCGCCCTGTACGGCTGGTTCCTCTACGCCTTCGGACCCACGCTGGCCCTGCTCCGCGAAGACGAGGGCACGACGCGGTCGGTGGCCGCGCTGCACGGCACCGGGCTCGCCATCGGATCCATCACCGCGGCGTTCGCAGTGCCGGCGATCGTGCGGCAGATCGGCCGGGGCCCCATGCTTCGGGTGGGCTCGGCGGTCATCTGCGTGGGCATCGTGATGTACGCCGGCCCCGGGTGGCTCCCCCTCACGCTCGCGGCGACCGTCGTGATCGGCGCTGGTGCCACGTTCACGCTCGTGGGGGTCAACGCCTTCCTGTCCGACCACCAGGGCCCCGCGGCCCCGCGGGCACTGAGCGAGTCGAACGGCATCGCCGCCCTCGCCGGGCTGCTCGGTCCGCTGACCGTTGGCCTCGGGGTTGCGGTGGGCTGGGGCTGGCGGCCCGCGCTCATCACCGTCGCAGCGCTTCTCGTCCTGCTCGAGGCCGCACGCGGCCGCAACCTCGAGGTGTACGACGGTACCCACGGGCACCCCGACAGCCAGCCCGGCCACACCGCTCCGGGACGGCTCCCGCGGCTGTACTGGGGCACCTGGGTCGTCGTCGTGATGGTCGTCGGCACCGAGTTCTGCATCACCCTCTGGGGCTCGGACCTGCTGCGCGACCGCGCCGGGCTGGGCGACGCCGCAGCCGCTGCGTCCCTGGCCACGATCGTGGGCGGCATGGCGTTCGGCCGACTCGGCGGTTCCCCCATCGTGTCCCGCGTCGATCCGGAGCGGCTGCTCGTCGTCGCGTTCGCCGTCACCTTGGCCGGGTTCTTCGTCGCGTGGATGTCCAGCTCGGCGCCGCCGATGCTCATTGGCTTCTTCGTGGCCGGCACGGGCATGGGCCTGCAGTGGCCACTGGGCGTGAGCCGGGCGCTGCGCGCCGCGGGCGGGCGCACCGACCGTGGCTCGGCCATGGCCTCCGTGGGAGCCGGCATCGCGAGCGGCGCGGCCCCGTTCGCCCTCGGCGCGCTCGCCGACGCCGTCGGCGTGCACGGTGCCTTCCTGCTCGTGCCGGGACTCCTCCTGGTGGCCATGCTGTTGGTGCTCGTGAGCCCGGTACCGCTGTCGCTGGCCGAGCCCGCCGAGGCTCCCGCTCCTTGACACGGACTCCTTGACAGCACGCCACCCGAGGGAGGGGAGCCGGACATGGTCCAGCTGAGCGTCTTCATCGCCACGAGCCTCGACGGCTACATCGCCACCGAGAGCGACAGCCTGGACTGGCTCGATGCCGCGGCATCGCCGGACGAGGACTACGGTTACGAGTCGTTCATGTCGGGCGTCGACGCCCTGGCCATGGGACGAGGCACGTACGACTACATCTCGTCGATCGACCCGCTCCCGTTCGGCGGGCGGCCCGTGTTCGTCTTCACCCACCGGTCGCCGGACCCGCGCGACGGCGTGACGTTCTGGGACCACTCCCCGCTCGAAGCCGCGGCACTCTGGGACGAGCACGGGTTCGCCCGCGTGTACGTCGACGGCGGCCGGCTCATCAGCGACTTCCTCGCCGCTGGGCTCGTCGACGACCTCACCATCACCACCGTGCCACTGCTGCTCGGACGCGGCCGCCCGCTGTTTCACCCGATCGCTACGCAGACCTGGCTTCGCCTGGAGTCGGTCGAGGCCTTCCCCAGCGGGATGGTCAACCGCCGCTACGTGCGTGCGGGCTCCGCGGACCGCTAGACCCGGAACCGCCAGGACGCCGCCCAGGCGACGCCGACCGCGACCAGCACGGCGGCACCCGCGAGGAGCAGCCGCTTCGGCGAGGGGCCGCCGTCGCCCGAGCGCGCGGGGGTGGCGGACGCCGACGGTCGCGGCGAGGACCCGGGCACCGGCGCCGTTGCCGCCACCGGCACCTTCCACAGGGTCGTGGTGTGCGCTCCGGAGGACCACAGGAACTTCCCGTCGGTCGACCACGCGACGGCCTGCCCCGCCCCCACCTTCGGCATCGGCTGCGGCGTGCCGGACCCCTTGGGCGGCGGTGACCCGAACAGGCGCGCGTCGGTGGCCGTGCGGAGCACCGTGCGGGTGCCGCCCGGCGAGACGGCCCCGTCGGTGATGAGACCGGACACCTCGCCGACCGGTTTGGCCTTCAGCGGGATGCCGTCGGTCTCCCCGTCGGCGATGTCCGTCAGCGGCGGCACGGCGAACACCTTGCCGCCGAGGGTCTGGGCCGTGACGATCCAGAGCCTCGAACCCTTCGGCGTCGCCAGGATCGTCTGAGCATTGCGCGGGCCGTCGGGGTACTTCACCCTCCACGTGCGCACCGCCACCGTGCGGTCGACAAGCGCACGCGGCTCGAGCACCTCGTGGATGCGCACGTACGGACGGGCGTCGAGGCTGTCGCCGACGTCGCCGACGACGATCACGGGTCGGCCCTTGTTGTCGCGCGACATCGCCATCCCGGTGATCTCGCGGCCGGACGCGTCCTTGAGGGTGAGCGTCGCCCTGATCGCGCAGGTGGCCGTGTCGAGGGCGTAGATCTTGGGCGTGTAACGCTCCGTGCTGTGCACCCACAGCACGCCGGGATGGCGCGTGCTCGAGGCCATCGCGGCGATGCCCGGGAGCCGCTTGTCGACGTACGTGCACGCCTTGGTCGGGGCCGCCGTCGGCTCGGCCGCGCCCGCGGCGAGCGGGAGGACCGCTGGCCCCGCGGCAGCAGCGGCGGCCAGTCCGAGGGCGAGCAGGGACCGGCGCAGGAGCAGGTCAGGCACGTCGCGCCCGCCCGAGCTCGTCGGCCAGCCGACCGGCCAGCGCCGGCGTGACTCCCCACCGCATCACCACGTCGTCATACTCCATCCAGAGCGCCCCCGGAACCGGCGCCGACGCGCGCACTGCGCGGATCATCACATTGCGCGGGGTGTGCTCGCCCCCGACGAACTCCACCACGTCCACCCGGAACCCCAGCAGTCGCAGCACGTGCGCCCGCAGCGCGTCGGTGAGGACGTCGGCCGTGCGCTCGGCCAGGATGCCATGCCGCGACAGGAGCGGCTCAGGGGCCCGCGTGGCCTCGGCGAGCTGTCGCTGCAGGTCGTGGTGGCAGCAAGGCGCTGCCAGCACCACCCGCGCGCCGCTGCGCACGGCGAACGCGAGCGCGTCGTCGGTGGCCGTGTCGCAGGCGTGCAGGGCCACCACGACGTCCGGGGGGCCGCCGGCGATGTCGAGCGACGTCTCGTCGATCGCCGCCTGCACGAATCGCACGCGGTCGGACCACCCCAGCCCGTCCGCCACCTCGCTGTTGCGCGCCATCGCCTGAGCCTTGATGTCGACGCCCACGACCTCGGCCCGGACCCCGCGCTCGGCGAGGAAGGCCGCGGCGGCCATGGTCAGGTACGCGTTGCCACACCCCAGGTCGACGATGCGCAGCACCCTGGCGCCGGCGTCTACGGCGCCCGGTCGGCCCGCCGGGGCGTGCTCCGTCGGCGCCGGCGGGAGCAACCCCGCGTCGTCCAGGGACCCGGCGAGCAGCCGCAGGAACTGCTCGACCTGCACGTACTTGGCCCGGCGCGACGGCTTGACCCTTCCCAGCGGGTCCGAGATGCCGAGTGCCCGCAGCACGGGATCGGACTCGGGCAGCAGCCGGGCCTTGGCCCGGTCGTGGGCCGTGCTGACAGCGGCGCCGCCCGCGCCGCGCTCCCTGGTCAGGAGCGGGCGGCCCTTCGCGGAGTACCGAAGGGACACCGCGCCGTCGGACGACTCCACGCGCCAGTGGCCGAACCCCTGCCCCAACAAGTCGTCGACCACCGCAGCGGCTCCCGCCGGCCCCCGGTCGTCGAAGTCGTGGTTCGAGGTGAAGGACTGCCGCTCGTCGAACGCCTCGACCTGCAGCCGGCGACCTGCGGCGAGGTCGACGACCCGCAGCCGCACCCGACGCCAGCGGGGCGACGCTCCGCGACGGGCGCCGCCGGCGGTGGCGCGCCGCAGGGACCTTTCGTCCAGGAGAAGTCCCCGAAGGGCCCCAAGATGGTCCCCTTGGGTGGAAGAGACCGACCGCACGGCCAGATCCTGCCTCATCCGTTCGGACAGTCTTCGGATGGGGCGCGAAGTGGTCTCCCTGTCGAGTGCGTCGCTGCGCCGCCACGACGACACTGCCTCTCATGACTGATGTGGAGATGCGCCGGCGCTGGTTCGCCGACGCGGTCCGGGCCCGCCGTCGCGCCCTGCACCTCTCGCAGGAGCAGGTAGCCCAGCGATCCGGGCTCGACCGCAAGACCGTGAACCGCGTCGAGCAGGCGGTGCAGAACCTGTCGATGGACCGCATGTGGCGGCTCGCCGAGGCGCTCGACCTCGACGTGCGCGACCTGCTCGGTCCCGGCCGGCCGGCGGTGGAGTCCGTGCCGCAGCTCAGCGCCATGACCGGGGTCGCCTCGCCCGTGCGCCACCTGCAGACGCTCTAGCCGCGGGCGCACCGCCGCCGTCATCTCACGACGGCGGCCGCGAGCACGACCGCGACGAGCAGCAGGAGCACGCCCACGGTGACGTAGCGGCGGGTCCTCGGGTCCATCGTCGTCGTGCCGCCGTCAGCCGGTGCGTACGACGAGCGACGATGCCGCCACGGCGACCACTCCCCGCGCGATGCGGTCGACCCGCGCCGCGGTCGGACGCCCGGCCGGGAACTCGATCGTGATCGACTGGCCGCGGTGGGTGTGGTTGAACCACTGGGTGAGCGTGCCGTGGCAGCCGCCGTGGCAGTCGAACCAGCCGACCGGGAACCGGGTCGCGCGCGCCAACGCCCGCACCGTGGCGCGCGACTTCGCACCGTAGAGGTCGACCCCGTCGAGCGGCTGATGGAAGATCACGACCAGGCCCGGGTTGACGGTGCTCAGGAACGACATCATCGCCCGAGTCTCGGGCTCCGACGACGCCCGCGGCCCCGAGTAGTTGGGGCCGCCGCGGTCGGCGAAGCGCCATCCCCACGGGAAGTTGCGGTTCAGGTCGACGCGGGCGTTGTTCGTGCGCCTCCCAGCGGCGAGGCCGTCGGGGTTCATCGCCGGGACGAGCCACACGGCCAGCCCCGCCGGCAGCGGCAGGGTGCGCAGCCGGGCCACGACGCGGGACCCGGCCGGCTCGCTTCCGTGGATGACTCCGACGACGACCAGGCGGCGCGGCGCGGCGGCCGGCCCGAGGCGGATCGCCGTGATGGCCCGCCCACCACGAGAGGTGCCCACCCTGATCGTCGTGGCGGCCGTACGGGCGACGGAGGC
Organism: uncultured Actinomycetes bacterium; assembly: GCA_963778785.1. Taxonomy (GTDB): domain Bacteria; phylum Actinomycetota; class Actinomycetes; order S36-B12; family CAIYMF01; genus CAVZVV01. The sequence goes on along the minus strand of CAVZVV010000021.1, from coordinate 417,519 downwards.
GACCGCCGGCAAGACCGCCGCGCGGACCGTGGCGGTGCGCGAAGCGCCGGCGGGCGGCAGCAGGATCGCCGCCCGAGCGCCCATCGCGATCACCGGCGTCTTGGTCGGGTCGAGCCAGCGCAGGAGCGCCCGCATCGAGGCCCGCGGCACGCTCACGCAGCCGGCGGTCGCGCCGCCGAGCTTCGTGCCGTTCACGTGCAGGAAGATGCCGCCGCCGCCGTGCAGCCGTACCCCAGGCGCCGCGTGCGGTCGCGCCGTACGGCTCATCGACATCACGGGGCGGTTGTAGGCGATGGACACGACGTAGCGGTACTGCGCACCCATCTGCTGGAGCTTCTCCGTCCAGCGCGAGCTCCAGGTGCCCCAGCTCGAGGGCTGGTACGTGTTGTACGTGGCGGGGTTGCCCGGGTCGTACACCCAGCGGTCGTCAGCGTCGACGACGCGGTACGGCATCCGCGTGCCGGGCGAGCCGCCGTTGCCGAACGACGGGCCCAGACGGTAGGTGCCCACGGGCGTGGTCAGCGATCCCTGCCGACGGGTCGTGCCGGCATGGAAGCCGTTGTAGCCGATCCGGGCCGTGATCGGTCCGGCGACGACGCGCCAGCCGAGCCGGTCCTTCTCGTACGCCGTGAGGGTCGTGAAAGACGTGCGGCGCGGGTCGGTGACGACGATGAGCTGGCGGGCCGAGCCAACGCCCCGGACCCGGGTGGGCAGGGTGCTCGCCACGCGGCTGGGAAGGGCTGCAGCAGAGGCACTCGGAGCCGTGATCGTGCTGGCGCGGGCGACGACGGCCCCTGCTCCGTGCGCCGGGGATGCTCCCGCCGGCGCGAGCGCCACCACAGTGGCCGCTGCAACCGCCGTAGAGGCGAGGCGCACCGCGGGCCTCACTCGGGTTCCCTCGAAATCGTGGTGGCCGCCGCGTCAGGCTGGGGCGCCAGCTCGACCGCGGGGGCATGAGCCTCGGGCCTCGGCCCGTCCACCGCGGTGGCAGCATCGGGCGCCGGCTCGACCGCGGCGGCGTCAGCCTCGGGCCTCGGCCCCTCCGCGGTGGCAGCATCGGGCGCCGGCTCGACCGCGGCGGTATCGGCGTCGGGCCTCGGCTCGTCCGCGGCCGTATCTGCGTTGGGCTCAATGGAAGCGGGCTCGCCCACCTGCGCCGGCTCGACCGTCGGCGCGGGCTCGGACGCGCCTTCGGGCTCGATCGTCGGCGCGGGCTCGGACGTCGGCGCGGGCTCGGACGCGGCTTCGGCCTCGACCACCGGCGCGGGCTCGATCGTCGGCGCGGGTTCGGACGCAGCATCGGGCTCGACCACCGGCGCCGGTTCCGTGGAGGGTTCGGTCGCCATGGCCGTCCCGGGCTCGCCGGCCTGCGGGGCGTCCGCCGATCCGCGGCCCTTCTTCCGCTTCCCACGCGGCTCGCCGGACGTCGGCCCAGCCGGTGACGACCCGTCGTCCGGACGCCCGAGGGGCAGCACCGCGACGTCGTCGTAGCGCGGGTTGGGACCGAGAGTCGACTGCACGAGGACGAGGTCGGTCACCCGCATCGTCGGACCGCGGTACGTGCGCAGCGCGGCGGCCCACGGCTCGAGCTCGGCGCCCGCAGCGGCGCGCGCGAGGGTGAGGTGCGGGCGGTAGGGGCGGTCCTCCATGGGGATCCCGACCCGCTTGGCCGCAGCCGTCACCGAGGACGAGAGTCCGCGCAGCGTGACGAGGTCGGGGTCGCCCTGGCGCTTGGCGCGGTCGTCGGCGGGCCTACCGGGCGGCCCGGACCGCGTGCCCCGGGCGCCCTTGATGCCGGCCCACAGCACGCGCTGACCGAAGCGGCCGGCTCCCGCGACGCGGACGGAGAACGGCCTCGATTTGGCGGCGGCCCGAGTGAGGCGCGCCACGAGGTCGGGAACCAGGGCCTCGTCGACGTCGCCGAGGAACGTGACGGTCAGGTGCCAGCGTTCGGGCACCATCCAGCGCAGCTCGTCGCCCTCGTCGCCGACCGTCCCCCGGACCTCGCGCGTTTCGGCCACCGCCGCCGCGAGGTCATCACGCACGCGGGCGTCGAGGTGCGCTGCGACGAACAGCCGCACGGTGCTGGTGGGCGGTGACGCTGGGGCGGCGTCGGCGGGGCCGGCGGCTTCGACCGGGGGTACCCGGACGTCAGGCGGTGCCTCGGAAGCGGTGACCAGAGCCGTCGCCGGCGGCAGGCTGGCCGGCGTTGGCACCGCCGCGACTGCCGGGGGGTCGCCGGCCGCGGCCCCATCGATCGCGTTCGCAGCGGCCTCGGACTCGACCTCGGCCTCCTCCGCGACGTCCGCCGGCACGAGTTCCGTGTCGATCACGGGGGGCTCGGGGGCCTCCGCGCCAGTGGCAACGGGCTCGGCGACCTCGGCCTGGGTGCTGGCCGGCTCGATCGCGAGGGGTTCGGGCACCCCAGCCTCGGTGCTGGCCGGCTCGATCGCGACGGGCTCGGTAGCGACGACCACGTCCGGCTCCTCCGGCGTCGTCGGCTCCTCCGGCGTCGTCCGCTCGTCCGCCTTGGTCGGCTCGTCCGGCGCCACGGCCTCCGGAGGCGTCGGCCGGCCCACCGGCGCCTGCGTACTGCCGGACGCCGCAGGGTCGCCGGTCGGCGGCAGCGCGGCAGCCTGCTGCGCGGATCCGCTCTCGTCGTGCTCGCTCACTGGCACCCCTCGCACCGGCACGGCCGTCGGCCGCGCGGACAGCGGCCCCTGCCGCCCCGACCCGCAGTGTCCCAGACGCCGCGCCGACCCGGACACACCCGGGCAGTTTGGACCGCCGGTAGCCTGCGAGTCATGCAGCCGCCGGCCGGGGAGCCCTCAGGGCCGGACGAGGCCCACCCGGCAGCGGTGGCGCCTCCGGCCGTGCGACCCCTCGACGTCGACGGGGTCGGGGCGGTGGCGGCACTCACGGTCGCCTGGGCGGTCGCCGCCGTGGTGTGTTGGTTCTTCCGCGACAGCCTGCAGGCGCAGGGACGCGGATGGTGGTGGTGGACGTGCGCGGCCGGAACCGCGTTCGGCGTGCTCGGACTGCCGTACGTGCTCGCGCGCCGGAAGGCCTACCGCGCGGCGTCGTCCTCGTCGGGCTCCGCGCCGACCGCGTCGGACTCGTTGCCCGGCTCTGACTCGTCCTGACCGGGCTCCTGCGCCTGGGGCAGGTCGTCCGCGTCGGAGTCGCTGCCGACCTCGACCACGCCCTCGCCGTCGTCGGCTGCGACGTCGACCACGGCGCCACCCGCTGCCAGGCTCTCGGCGGTCTCGTCGGACGATGACGACGAGCCATCCTCCGCCAGGGTGGGCAGCGGCTCCCGGTCGACGGACTCGAAGCCGAGGTCGTCGACGATCGTCTCGATGACAACAGCGGCGGCGGGTTCGGCGTCGACCTCGGAGTGCGCACCGCAGCCGTACTCGAGCGCCACCGCGCGACCGTCGGCCGGCGACATCTCGTTGGCGCACAGGCCGAAGCCCTGTCCGAGCGGGCCGCCGATCGCGAGCAGCCATCCACAGCTCGCGCAGGTGGCCGGGGCGGCCTTGGCCATGGAGGACGTCGGTCCGGTGTCGCCGGACACCCACCGGTCCGAGGCCTCCTCGCGGCCGAGGGCTGAGAGAACGCGGGCGCGGCCGAGGCCGATCTCCCACTGGGTCGGGAATAGGGGGAGGTCGGCGGCCTCGCCGTCGAGGTCGTCGGCACCGGTGTAGCCCGGGGCGAGACGCGGGTCGCCAGGGGGGCGTGGGAAACACGTCGCCGACACCGAGGTCGCCGGGCGCGACGCGTTCGGCCCACGGGCGCCACGCCGGGGGGAGCAGGGCGCCGTCACCGGGCTCGAGCCATAGCTCGTCGACCGTGGCCGAGCGTGCGCGGGCGACCCGGGAGACGGCCACCGACCAGTGCCACCCGACATACGCGGGGTGCGAGCAGGCGAACACGTGGACGGCGCAGCGGTCGCCGGCGGGCATGACGCCGACCCACTCTCCGACGTGGTCCGGGTCGCCGGAGGCCTCGTGGAGCACCTTGCGGGCGACGTCGACCGCCGCCGCGCACACGGCATCGGCCTTTCCCTTGGGGGCCGCCACGGCGGAGTCGGTCACGGTCACCGGCCTAGTGTCCCCCATCGGCGGGGCTGCCGCGGGCCCGGGGCCGCTCGTGGCCGGACCCTCGCCGGCCGGGGGGCGGGCCGCGAGCCGGTACCGGGCAGGACCTCGGCGGACCCCGGCGGCTAGGCTCGGATCGTGGCGATGACCCAGGTTCGTGAGTCCCGTCGGCCGGCCTCGTCCCGGCTGTCGTCCGCGCTCCGGTCCCGACCGGCGCGCGCCGCCGCCTTGGGCGTCGTGGCGATGACGGCGCTCGCAGCGTGCGAGAAGCCCAGCCCCGGCGTCACCGTCTGGTCGGGCACCACGAGCCGGCACGCCGAGGCGACCTGCTGGTCGTTCGACGGCACCGCGACCGCGGGCGGCGTCAAGACGTGCACGCAGCAGGTCGTGCAGACCGCGCTCGGCGGCACCGACGCCCCGACGATCTCCGTGGGCGAGGGCAACATCGTCGGTATCAGCGTCGACCCGACCGTCGCCGACGCCGGCTGGTACCCGAACATCGGCACCAGCACCCTGGTGCAGACGCCGATCACGAACACCTACTACCGGTTCGCCGTGCCGAGCGGTCAGACCATCCCGGCCGCGGGCCTCATGCTCTCGGTCGTCGCGAAGGGCTCGGGCCAGCTGCCGCGCGGCGTGTGGATCTTCAAGCTCGTCCCGACCAGCTGACAGGCCGCACCCACGCCCACCTGCAGGGCCACCCTCAGCCCGCGGCGCCAGCCCGCGACCGCAGACCCACACCCAGCCGTGCCGCAGGCCCGCGGCCCCAGACCCACCCCCGCCCAGCCCCGCCCCAGCCCCGCCCCCAGCCCGGCGACGCCGACGCCGGGCTCTGGCTCATCGTCGCCCCGCGCCCCAAACCCTGGATCGTCCGACCAAGGACGCCCCGATAGACCCGCCCTCCATGGTGGATTGGTCCAAGGCATGGACGAAAGCGCGGGGAATGGCAGGGGACGGCGCAGAGGGGGTCAGACGTCGATGTCGTCGGCGACGGCGCGCAGCATCTTCGCGACCTTGCCGGCGGTGTCGTGCGGGGTAACGGCCGCGACGCAGCTCGTTGCCCGACGTCGTCGAGCACCTTGATGAGGTCCTCGACGATGACCGCCATGTCCTCGGCGGGCTTGCGCGGTTGGCCTTGACCACCGACGGGATCGGGTCGAGCAGCCGCACCGACAGGGCCTGCTCGCCCTTCTTGCCGTCGGCCACGCCGAACTCGACCCGCGCGCCGGGCTTCGAGCGCCTCGACACCCGTCGGGGAGGGCGTCGAGGCGTGGACGAAGACGTCGCCGCCGTCGTCGCGCGGGACAGGAAGCCGAAGCCCTTCTCGGTGTCGTACCACTTGACCTTGCCGGTGGGCACGAGGACCACTCCTGACCTCTGACAGCGCCGACGACCGGCACGGCCATTCACGATAACGCCTGGGCACCGCCCGCCTCCAACCAGTTCGGCCCCGACGCCTACCCTCGAGGGGTGACCAGCCCGTCGGACCGCACCGCTGTACCGGCCTCGAGCGCCCCCGCCGACAAGGGCCACCGCTACCCCGGCGACCGCCTGATGCGCATCGGCGCGTGGATCACCGCTGGCGGCATGGTCCTCACGGTGCTGGCGATCGTCCCGCTCGTCGTGCCGTCGGTGCGGCTGCCGTCGGCGTTCTGGTGGCTGGCGATGGTCACCGGCGTTGGGCTGGCCCTGGTGCTCGCCGGCCTCTGGCAGGCGGCCCGGGCCCGCAGCCGCACAGTGGCACGCGGTCTCGTCCCGCAGCCGCCGCCGCCCCCGCCGCCCTGACGCGCTTCCCACGCTCCTCCGACGCCGCCGGCACCCCGGGCCGGGCACCAGGCACCCGCGTCCGACGTCATGCGCGCAGGCGAGGTTCAGCCGCGGGGGGCCTCGGGGTCGGCGGCGAGAACCTCGTTCATCGCCCCCGAACGGAAGCCGCGCGGGTCGAGCGCCGCCGACCGGAAGCCCGCGCCGGTCGCAGCCGCGACGACGACGGCCAGCAGCCGCGGATCGGCGAGCACCGGCGCGACGAGCACGGCGTCGACCTCCACCCGAGCCGCGTCGCCGCCGAGGTCGCGCACGCGTAGGTCGGCGACGGGAAGGCCCGCGCCCTCGAGCGCCCCGCGTACCGCGGTCTCCGCGCGGTCGACGCGCGAGAGACCCCCGGGGGTCACCTCCACCCCGTAGGCCACCCGACTCGCGAGGCAGGCAGCCTGCGGCTTGGTCGCCGTGGGCAGCGCCCACCGCGCCGAGGCCGCACGCACCTGGGCCTTGGTGAGCCCCGCGTCAGCGAGCGGGGTGGCAGCCCCCCGCTCTCGGGCGGCCCGGATGCCGGGCCTGAAGCCCGCCACCAGGTCGTCGGCATTCGTGCCCGTGGCGACCGCGACACCGGGCCCGAGCAGCTCGGCCCCGAGCGGGGCGAGCACCTCGAGCAGCTCGGACTTGCAGAAGTAGCAGCGGTCGGCGCCGTTGGCCCGGTAGCCCTCCCGCGTCATCTCGTCGGTGCGCGGCTCCACGTGCCGTACTCCGAGCGACGCGGCGAAGGTGCGGGCCGGGTCGAGCTCGCCCGCAGCCAACGACGGGCTCACGGCCGTGGCCGCCACCACCGCGCCCGGGCCGAGCGCCCGCACTGCGGCCGCGAGCAGGAAGGCCGAGTCGGCGCCCCCGCTGAACGCCACGAGGAGCGACGGGAACTGCCGCAGCGACGCGTCGAGCGTCGCGAGCCGGGCGTCGAGCACGTGGTCGTCCAGCCAGGCGGGGAACGCGGTGAGGTCGGGGAGCATCGCGTCGGGCCGGGCGGCCGCGAGCTCTTCCACGCCTACGACGCCGGTCGGCACGACCACCGCCGTGGCACCCGCACCGCGGGCGGCGTCGACGTCGCCAGGGTGGTCGCCGACGTACACCGACGCACCCTCGTCGCGCAGCACGCCGGACTTCTGCGGACCGAACCGCTCGCCGGCCACGATGTCGGCCCCGAGCCCGAGCGCGTCGAGGATCTGCTCGGCGATGTGCCCGTGCCGCGCGGTGGCCACGACGACGCGGCCGCCGAGCTCGCGCACCGCGGCCACCGACGCGTGGGCGCCCGGCAGCGCGGTGCACGCGGCGATCCCGTGCGCGACGAAGTGGGCGCGGTAGTAGGCGAGCGCCTCGTCGAACGGAACCGCGGGCAGCAGGTCGGGGAAGAGCGATGTCGAGGGGCAGGCCCAGCGTGGGCACGACCTGCTCCCGGCGGGCGGGTTCCCCGAAGTGGTCGGCCGTGGCCAGCACCGAGGCGATGATCGCCTCGGCCAGAGTCGACCAAGGTCATGTCGAGGTCGAACCCCACCACGAGCCCGGGCACCGCGGCGGCGGGCGCGGCGAGCGGCGCGGGGTCGGTCACCGGGCCACCCTAGGCCAGCACGCGCCGGCGGGCCCGGGCGTCGCCGGCGTCGGGGCCCGGGGCGGATCGCGCCGGTGCGGCACCCGGACCGCCGCTGGACTACCGTCGGTCGGATGAGCACCACCAGGTCCGGCCGCCCGCGGAGCCGCCAGCCGGCCGACCCGCCCGCCGACGCGCCGCGCACCCTCGGCGACGACCTGCGCGCGCGGGACGACGCGGCGCTGGCCGCGCTGCTGCGGGCCCGGCCCGACCTCGTGCACCCGGTGCCCACCGACCTGACCGGGCTCGCCGTGCGGGCCACGACGTCGCCGGCGGTCTCGCGCGCTCTGGACCGACTGGACCGGTGGACGCTGCAGGTCGCGGAGGTCGTCGCCGCCCTGGCGGAGCCCGCTTCGCCGCAGCAGGTGCGCGACGCGCTCGCCGAGGTCGACCCCGCCCGGGTGGACGAGGCGCTCGCGCTGCTGCGCGTCCGGGCGCTGGTGTGGGGCGGCCCGACGCAGGTACGGCTCGTCCGCGCCGTGCGCGACGTGTTCGGCCCGTACCCGTGCGGGCTCGACGGGCCGGGCACGGACGCGGCGCCGGAGGGCGCCGCCGTGCTGGTCGAGGCGCTCCTGGCCGAGGCACCCGCGGCGGCGCGCGAGGTGGTCGAGCGGCTGGTGTGGGGCTCCCCCGCGGGACGGGTGGCGCACGCCGACCGTCCGGTCACCAGGGCCACGGCCGAGACGCCGGTCGAGTGGCTGCTGGCCCGCGCGCTGCTGGTCCCCCGCGGACCGGAGACCGTGGTGCTGCCCCGCTGGGCGTCCCTCGCCCTGCGGTCCGGGCGCTTCCTCGAACGTCCCGAGCCCGTGGCACCCGCGCTTCCGGCAGCGGGCACCGTGCGCGACTCCACGCTCGTCGAGCGCACCGCCGGGCAGCACGCGTTCGCGGCCGTGCGACTCGTCGAGGACCTGCTCGAGGCCTGGGCTGTCGACCCGCCGGCCCAGCTGCGCAGCGGCGGGCTCGCCGTGCGCGACCTCACCGCGGCCGCCCGGATCCTCGACGTCGACGAGCCCACCGCCGCGCTCGTCGTGGAGACCGCGCGGCTCTGTGGACTGCTCGCCTCGGACGACGAGGAGGAGCCGGCCTGGCTCCCCACGCCCGCCTACGACATCTGGGCCGCCGACAGCGTGCCCATCCGATGGGCGTTCCTCGCCGACGGGTGGCTGCGCAGCACCCGCGTCGCCGCGCTCGTCGGTGCCAAGGACGAGCGCGGGGCCCGGGTGAACGCCCTCGCACCCGATACCGACCGCCCGGCGGCGGCCGACCTGCGCCGGCTCGTGCTCGACGTCGTCGACGCCATGCCGCCAGGCGTAGCCGCGCGCGCCGACGACGTCCGCTCCGCCCTGAACTTCCTTCGCCCGCGGCGCGCCACGGCCCTGCGCGACCTGCTCGTCCCCGCCACGCTGCTCGAGGCCGAGTCGCTCGGGCTGCTGGGCCTCGGCTCCATGTCCACGGCCGGGAGGGCGCTGCTGCACGAGGGCACCGCCGCGGCCGCGGCGGCCGTGGAAGCCTGGCTGCCCGAACCCCTCGGCCACGTGCTGCTGCAGGCCGATCTCACCGCCGTGGCACCCGGCCCGCTCGAGATCGACCTGGCCCGCGAGCTGGCGCTCGTCGCCGACGTCGAGTCCACCGGCGCCGCCACGGTGTACCGCTTCCGCCAGTCGAGCGTGCGGCGCGGGCTCGACGCCGGACGGTCGGGCGCCGACATCCTCGACCTGCTCGGACGCGTCTCCCGCACGCCGGTGCCGCAACCGCTGACGTACCTCATCGACGACGTGGCGCGACGGTACGGCGGTGTCCGGGTGGGCCTGGCCCAGGCGTACGTGCGGTGCGACGACGACACCACGGTGGCGTCGATCCTGGCCGAACGCGGGGCCGCGGTGCTTCGCCCGTTCCGGCTCGCCCCCACCGTGCTCGCGGCGCAGGCCCCGGTCGACGAGGTGCTCGAGGTGCTCCGGTCGCTGGGGTACTCGCCAGCGGCCGAGAGCCCCGACGGCACCGTAGTGGTGCGCCGTCCCGACGCGCGCCGCACCCGGCTGCGCACGCCGCCACCGGCGGTCGCGGGAGAGCCGGGGGCGCCGGACGACCTGCTCCTGGGCGCCGCCGTGCGTGCGATGCGCGCGGGCGACCGCGCGTACGCCGCGCGCGAGGCGGCCGCTGCGGCGGCCGCGGCCCAGTCGGCGGCCGAGGCCGGCTCGGACGTCGCGCCGGGGACCGGCGGCCGCGGGCCGGACCAGGCCGCTGGTGCCGGCTCCGCCACGGGCGCGAGCGCAGGGACCGGCGTGGGCGCGGGCCGACGGGCATCGGGCGCCGCCCGGGCGGCGCGCGGGCCCGCGGGGCTCGTGCCGCTCGCCACGACGAGCGAGACGCTCATGGCGCTTCGGAGAGCCATCGCCGCGGGCGCCTCGCTCTGGATCGGCTTCGCCGACGGCGACGGCCGCACGGTGGAGCGAGTGATCGACCCGGTTGGCCTCGAACGGGGCATCCTCACCGCCTTCGACCACCGCGACGAGCAGGTCCGCACGTTCCCCGTGGCGCGGATCACGGGCACCGCCCCCGCCGCTCCGTAGCCCGTCGGCGCAGGGGCGCCCTGCGCCGACAACCCGTGCCGAACCTGCCCGCGCCGTCGAGGGGGTGGCTCTGGTCGCCGTCCCGAGCTTTCGCCTACCCTGTGCGCACCATGGACATGACGATCTGGTTCATCCCCGTGTTCGTCCTGATGCTCGGGCTCGAGTGGGCGTCGTACCGCTTCTTCCCCGACCCTCAGGAGCGCGGCTACCTGGCCAAGGACGCCGCGACGAGCGTGTCCATGGGCCTCGGCAGCATCGTGGCCGGCCTGCTGTTCGCCGTGTTCTCGGCCTGGGCGATGTTCTTCCTGTACGACCACCACGTCATCGACGTCCCGGCCATGCTCGGCAGCCCGTGGCTGTGGGTGCCCCTGCTCGTGGTGCTCGACGACTTCGCCTACTACCTGTTCCACCGAGTGAGCCACACCGTGCGGTTCATGTGGGCGGGCCACGTCATCCACCACTCCAGCCAGTACTACAACCTCTCGACCGCGCTGCGGCAGGAGTGGTTCCCGTTCCTGTCGCTGCCGTTCTACCTACCGCTGTTCGCGCTGGGCTTCAGCCCCGCGGCCTGGATCACGGTGCACAGCCTCAACCTCGTCTACCAGTTCTTCATCCACACCGAGCGGGTCGACCGGCTGTGGGCCCCGGTCGAGTACCTCCTGAACACGCCGTCGCACCACCGCGTCCACCACGGCTCCAACGCGCAGTACATCGACAAGAACTACGGCGGCATCTTCATCGTGTTCGACCGCTGGCTCGGCACCTTCGAGCCCGAGGGCGACCGCGTCGTCTACGGCCTCACCAAGAACATCTCGACGTACAACCCGTTCCGGGTGGCCTTCGTCGAGTTCTCCGCGATGTGCCGCGACGTGTGGCACGCCCGCTCGTGGCGGCACCGGATGGGCTACCTGTTCGAGCATCCGGGCTGGAAGCCGGCCGACACGCCCGCGCACGCTGGCGCCTGAGCCGGGCTCAGGCCATCGCACCGTCCTCGATGATGCTGCCGCGCCACGTGGTGAGGTCGGCCAGCACGTCGGTGATCGGCTCGACGCCGATGCCCGGGGCGGTGGGCACGGTGAGCATCCCGTCGTGCAGCACGAACGGCTCGGTGATGTCGCGGGTGTAGAAGCGGTCGGAGGCCGAGGTGTCTCCGGGGAGCGTGAACCCCGGCAGGGCCGCGAGCGCGACGTTCGCCGCGCGACCCAGGCCCGTCTCGAGCATCCCGCCGCACCACACCGGCACGCCGCGAGCGCGGCACACGTCGTGGATGCGCCGCGCCTCGAGGTAGCCGCCCACCCGGCCGGGCTTGATGTTGATGATCGACGCGGCCCCCAGGTCCAGGGCCTGCTCGCACGACTCGAGCGAATGGATCGACTCGTCCAGGCACACGGGCGTAGCGATCGCCTCCGACAGGCGCACGTGCCCCAGCAGGTCCCACTCGGGCAGCGGCTGCTCCACGAGCAGCAGGCCGAAGTCGTCGAGCGCGGCGAGGGCCGCGGTGTGCTCGTCGGACCGCGTGTACGCCGCGTTGGCGTCGACCTGCAGCGGCATGTCCGGCCACGCCTCACGCACGGCGCGCACCGCCTGCAGGTCCCATCCGGGCTGGATCTTCAGCTTGATCCGTCGATACCCCTCGTCGACGAACGCGGTGACCTCGCCCATGAGGCTGGCGACCGACTCGTCCACGGGGATGCCGACCGAGACCCCGCACGGGATCTCGTCCCGAAGGGGGCCCGAGACCGACCCGAAGAACGCGCCCAGCGCCTCGCCCCGGCCCCGTAGCCACGCGTCGAGCAGGGCCATCTCGACCGCGCCCTTGGCCATCTCGTGGCCCTGGATCGGGCGCCACACGCGGGCGCAGGCCGCAGGGTCGTCGGCCTCGCCTCGTGCCGCCAATAGGTACGGGACGAGGTAGCGCCCGATCACGTCGAGTGCGCCGTCCACGTACTGCGACGAGTAGAGCGGGTCGTTTCCCGCGACGCACTCCCCCCAGCCCTCCGCGTCGTCGGTCTGGACGTGCACGAGCAGGGCGTCGCGCGCGTACTCCGTGCCGAACGACGTGCGGAAGGGCCTCACGAGCGGCAGCTCCACCCGGACGAGCTCGAGCCGGCGGATCGTCATCGGACCTCCTGGGTGCCGGCAGCGCCGGGGTCGGGCGGGACCAGCACGTACGAGCCCTCGACGGTGACGCCCGCGACCGTCCAGCCGGCGGCCAGAGCGGGCACCATCGCCTCGCGCACCCGCATCCGCCAGCCGAGGGCGGCCTGGCTGTCGGCCCGCCGGAGAGCCACGACGTCGTCGGGAAGCGCCACCACCAGGGCGCCCGGCGGCGGAGTGGTCATCGGCGCGAGCCTGCCGGCCGCGGCCTCGTCTGCGCGCACCGAGGCGACGTCCCACCACGCGAGCAACCGGTCGGTGCGATCGCCCGCGTTGACCTCGTCGGTCATCGTCCCGTAGAAGTCGGGCAGGTACTCCGCGACCCCAGCGCCGAGCTTGACGAGGTTGAAGCGCGCGTTGCGGCGCACCAGCGGGTCGAACGTCCACACCACCACGGGCACGTCGTGGCTCAGCGCCCACGCCCGCTGGTGCAGCTTGAGCGCCGTGCCCACGTGGCGGTCCTGCCACTCGGGCAAGGCGGCGGTCATGTGCGAGTGCAGGTGGGTCTCCCACGCTCCGGCCGCGTCGCGGTGCCGGCCGAGGAACGCCAGGGTGGCGCCGACCGCGGGGGCCTCTCCCGGCCCGGCCGCGTCGAACGCCGCCGACACGTACGCGCCCGAGTGCTCGAACGCCCGGATGAGGTTCGTCTCCATCGTCGTGCCGCCGCCTGGAAGTGGCCAGGTGGTGTCGAATACCTTCCGGGCCCGCTCGAGGTCATCCATCGCGTGCAGCGTGCGGACGGTGACGCCCGCACGTCCGGCGGCCGCACCGGCCAACTCCTGGGCCCGGGCGGCAGCGTCGCTGGTCGGCTCTCCGGCTCCGGGCTGCATGGGCACCTAAGGTAGCCGCATGCCGAGCGCCGCGAGCCCCACGCTCGTGGACGCCCTGCGTTCCCGCGCCGACGAGATGCTCCACGACGTACGTGCGCTCGTGGAGGTGGAGTCCCCCACGTCGGACGTCGGGTCGTGCGCGGAGGCGGTGCAGGCTGCGGCGGGCGTGTGCGCGCGGCGGCTCGCGTCGGCCGCCCGCGTCGAGGAGCACGACGGCCGGCCGGTGGTGCGCTGGGGTCCGGCAGCGCCGCGGGTGCTGCTGCTCGGGCACGTCGACACGGTGTGGCCCACCGGCACGTTGGACCGCTGGGGTGGGTGGCAGGTCGAGGGCGACCAACTACGCGGACCAGGGGTGTTCGACATGAAGGCCGGGGCCGTGCAGGGCGTGCACGCCCTCGCCGCCGCGGCCGACGTGCTCGGGCCCGGCGCCGACGTCGGGCTGCTCCTCACCTCGGACGAGGAGGTGGGCTCGTCCGCGTCGCGCGGGGTGATCGCCGAGGCGTGCGCCCGCGCCGAGGCGGTGCTGGTCCTCGAGCCGTCCGCCGGCGGCGCCCTCAAGATCGCGCGCAAGGGCACCTCCTGGTACGACCTTCGGATCGTGGGCCGGGCCGCGCATGCCGGCCTCGACCCCGCATCGGGGGTGAACGCGCTGCTGGCGATGGCGCGCCTGGCGATCTCCGCAGCCGAGCTCGGCGCCCCCGTCGCCGGTACCACGGTGACGCCGACTCTCGCGGCCGCAGGGACGACGTCGAACACGGTGCCCGCCGACGCGTCGCTCTGCCTCGACGTGCGGGCCTGGACTCCGGACGAGCAGGGCCGAGTGGACCAGGCCGTGCGCGCCCTGGCGTCAGACGCCGCCATCCTCGGCGCCGCGACGCTCCAGGTGGGCGGCGGCATCGACCGGCCGGCGATGCCGGCGGACGCCTCGTCCGCCCTGCTCGCCCGCGCCGCTCGGCTGTGGCCGGCCCTGGGCCTTTCCGACCCCGGGGGCGTGGCGGTCGGCGGGGCCAGCGACGGCAACCTCACCGCCGACCTCGGGATCCCCACCCTCGACGGGCTCGGGGCGGTGGGGGACGGGGCCCACGCCGACCACGAGTGGGCCAGCGTGGCGGCGATGCCAGAGCGGGCCGCCCTGGTCGCCGCCCTCGTCCTCGACCTCCTCGCCGACTAGCCCACCCGCGCCCCCTCCCCTCCCCGTGGGGCGGCGCTGACGGCGCCGGATTCGGTGCTGCGCCGGATCCGGGGGACAATCGTCGGATGACCGACGGACCCCTGATCGTGCAGAGCGACAAGACCCTGCTGCTCGAGGTCGACCACGACGACTGGCCGACGACTGCCGGCGCGCCATCGCGCCGTTCGCCGAGCTCGAGCGCGCCCCCGAGCACGTCCACACCTACCGGCTCACCCCGCTCGGCGCTGTGGAACGCCCGGGCCGCCGGCCACGACGCCGAGCAGGTCGTCGACGTGCTGCTGCGAGTACTGCCGCTACCCGGTGCCGCACGCCCTGCTGGTCGACGTCGCCGAGACGATGGCCCGCTACGGCCGGCTGCAGCTGCTCAGGCCCACCCGACCCACGGCCTGGTGCTGCGGCGATCGACCGCGCGGTGCTCGAGGAGGTGCTGCGCAGCAAGAAGATCGCCCCGCTCGTCGGCGCCGCGGATCGACGCCGACACGGTCGTCGTCCACCCGAGCGAGCGCGGCCACCTCAAGCAGGTGCTGCTCAAGCTCGGGCTGGCCGGCCGAGGACCTCGCCGGCTACGTCGACGGCGAGGCGCACCCGATCGAGCTCGTCGAGGACGGCTGGGCGCTGCGCGCCTACCAGCGCGAGGCCGTCGACAGCTTCTGGCACGGCGGCTCGGGCGTCGTCGTGCTGCCCTGCGGCGCCGGCAAGACGATCGTCGGCGCGGCCGCGATGGCGCAGGCCGAGCGCCACCACGCTGATCCTCGTCACCAACACCGTCGCCGCCCGGCAGTGGCGCGACGAGCTGCTCGCCGCGCACGTCGCTGACCGAGGACGAGATCGGCGAGTACTCCGGCGCGCGCAAGGAGATCCGGCCGGTCACGATCGCGACCTACCAGATCCTGACGACCAAGCGGAAGGGCGTCTACCGCGCACCTCGAGCTGTTCGACGCCGCGGGACTGGGGCCTGATCGTCTACGACGAGGTGCACCTGCTGCCGGCGCCGATCTTCCGGATCACCGCCGACCTCCAGGCGCCGCCGTCGGCTCGGTCTGACCGCGACGCTCGTGCGCGAGGACGGCCGCGAGGGCGACGTGTTCTCGCCTCATCGGCCCGAAGCGCTACGACGCGCCGTGGAAGGACATCGAGGCGCAGGGCTGCATCGCCCCGGCCGACTGCGTCGAGGTGCGCGTCACGCTGCCCGACGCACGAGCGGCTGGCGTACGCGACGGCCGAGCCCGAGGAGCGCTACCGCCTCGCCGCGACCGCGCAGCGCCGAAGCTCGCGCGTCGTCGAGGCGCTCGTCGGCACGCCACCGCGGCGAGCACGATCCTCGTCATCGGCCAGTACCTCGACCAGCTCGACGACCTCGCGCGAGCGCCTCGACGCGCCCGTGATCACGGGCGAGACGCCGGTCAAGGAGCGCGAGCGGCTCTTCGAGGCGTTCCGCGCCGGCGAGATCCGCGTGCTCGTCGTGTCGCAAGGTCGCGAACTTCTCGATCGACCTGCCCGAGGCCGCCGTCGCGATCCAGGTCTCCGGCACGTTCGGCTCGCGCCAGGAGGAGGCCCAGCGGCTCGGCCGGGTGCTGCGGCCCAAGGCCGACGGCCGCACGGCCCGCTTCTACACCGTCGTCGTCGCGCGACACCGTCGACCAGGACTTCGCCGCGCACCGCCAGCGCTTCCTCGCCGAGCAGGGCTACGCCTACCGGATCGTCGACGCCGACGACGTCCTCGAGGGTCGCGCCGACGAGCGCGATGCCTGAGCGCGGTTCGTGGCCGTCGTCCTGAGCCCGGCGGGCCGCCACGCTCTCGTCGCACAGCTGCGCGCCGCTGGATGCGTGTACGCCGAGGACGAGGCCGACGTCCTCGCCGGCGCGGCGGGCACCGCTAACGAGCTCCAGGAGTGGGTCGCCCGCCGAGCCGCGGGCACCCCGCTGGAGATCGTCGTGGGCTGGGCGGACTTCTGCGGGATCCGGGTGTCGGTGGTTCCGGGGGTCTTCGTACCGCGGCGGCGGTCCGAGTCGGTCGTCGCGGTGGCCCGAGCGCTTCTCGACGACAGCGGGGACGCCGGCCCGCCCGCGGTGGTGGTCGACCTGTGCTGCGGCGCCGGTCCCATCGCGGCGGCCCTGCTGGCGTCCCATCCGCGGCTCGAGGTGCACGCGGCCGACATCGATCCCGTGGCCGCGCAATGCGCCCGCACCAACCTGGCCGGCACGACCGCGCGCGTCTACGTCGGCGACCTCGACGAGGCACTTCCCTTGACATTGCGCGGCCGGGTCGACCTCATGGTGGCGAACGCCCCCTACGTGCCCACCGACGAGATCGCGCTGATGCCCGCCGAGGCGCGCGACCACGAGCCGCGCGCCGCGCTCGACGGCGGCGACGACGGCGTGGCATTGCACCGGCGCATCGCCGCGGCCGCTCCGAGGTGGCTCGCGCCCGGCGGCGTCCTGCTCATCGAGACCAGCGGGCGCCAGGCACCCCTGACGACGGGCCCGATGGTGGCTGCGGGGCTCCGGACCTCGGTGCAGGTCACCGACGACGGCACCGCCGCGGTGGCCGTCGGGCTGTGGACGGCCTGACGCAGTCAGGAGACGACGCGCAGGCCCGTCGCGCTGACCTCGGGCCCGAGGCCGAGGCGCCCCTCGCCGGCGTACACGTTCGCCCGGTCGTCGCGGACGAAACCGAGCAGCGTGAGGCCGGTGGCCCGGGCGAGGTCGACGGCCGCCGTGCTGGGCGCCGACACGGCCGAGACCACGGGCACGCCGGCCATCGCCGCCTTCAGCACGAGCTCGTAGGAGGCCCGGCCGCTCGAGCTGCAGCACCCCCGCCCCGGCGGGAAGGGCGTCGCGCTGCAGGAGGGCCCCGACGACCTTGTCGACCGCGTTGTGGCGACCGACGTCCTCGCGCACGAGTAGCGGCTCGCCCTGCGGAGTGAACCACGCAGCCGCGTGCAGGCCCCCGGTGCGGTCGAACAGCGGCTGCAGGTCGCGCAGCCGTCTGGGCAGGTCCATGACCACCGCGGGATCGACGTGGGCCGAACCGCCCGGCAGTCGAGGCATCCGCGCGCACACCTCGTCGATGTGCTCGGTCCCGCACAGCCCGCAGGCGCTCGTCGTGAGGCCAAGCCGGGGGACGGGCGGCGCCAGGCCCGCGGCCAGCCGCACCTGGACCGTCTGGGGGTTCGGGCAGCGCACCTCGGCGACGTCGTCGGGGCGGCGGACCACACCCTCGGCCACGAGCCAGCCCAGGACGAGGTCGACGTCGTCGCCCGGCGTGCGCATCGTGGTGGCCACGACCTCGCCGGAGACGTGGATGGTCAGCGGCTCTTCGGCGGCGACCACGTCGGGCGCCCACCTGGCCGTCGCACCGTCGCGGCCCTCGCCGGCGCGCAGCCGAAGCACCCGCCGCGACCCGCTGCGCGCACCCATGCCGGCCGCCTCAGCCGGCCGCCACGGCAAGCGTGGCCTGCAGGTCGGCGCCGATCGTGCGGACTCCCGAGAGCCCGGGCAGCGGGATGTGCACGTCGTTGAACTCCGCCGTGCCGATGAGCGCGAGCAGCAGCAGCCCCTCGTCGTCGGCACCCACCGACACGTCGATCGTCATCGGCACCTCGACGTCGCCGGCCTTGGCGTCGCCAGCGAACGTCAGCGTGCCGTCGGTGCGGGCGCCTTGGTGATCACCCGCGGCGTCGAACACGAGCGTCTCGCCATTGCCCGAGGCCACCAGCGACCTCGCCGCCACCTGCATGAGCGGGTTCGACGTACGCAGCTCGTCGAGCGCAAGCTCGACGCGCAACTGCGAGCTGCCTTCGCGCACGGTGAGCGAGCCTCCGGTGATCGGCGCCGACACGTCGAACGACGTGAAGCCGATGCGCGACGTCTTCATCTGCACCGGCGTGCAGCGCTCGACGACGACGTCGTACGTCCCCGGGTCGATGCCGTTCACGCACAGCCGCCTTCGCTCATGCCGCCACGATGCCACACAGGCACCACGGGCGCATCAGGCCCGGCCGGCCGGAACATCGTCGCCCGGTCCGCGCCCTTGCGACCAAATTCACCGGCCGCCGGAGACTGCCAGCACCGTGCCGTCGTGTAGGACGCCTCGTCCGACAGAAGCCACACGACGGCGGCCGCCACCTCGTCCGCCGTCCCCGACCGCTGCATCGGCACGGTGGGCCGCAGCCGGTCGGGCCGGCCGGGATCCCCGCGGCGCTGTGCAGGTCGGTGTCGACGAGCCCCACGGCGACGGCGTTGACGCGGACGCCCTCGAGGGCCACCTCGCGGGCGAGCCCCACGGTGAGGGTGTCCAGGGCTCCCTTGCTCGCCGCGTAGTGCACCCACTCCCCGGGCGACCCGAGCACCGCCGCGCGGGACGAGACGTTGACGATGGCGCCTCCGCGACCCGCGTGGGCCGTGGACATCCGCCGGACCGCCTCGCCCGAGCACAGGAATGCGCCCACCACGTTGACGCCCATGACCGATGCCAGGGTCGCGGCGCTCACCTCGTCGACCCGGGCGAAGCCGCCCGAGATCCCGGCGTTGTTGACCAGACCCGTGATCGGGCCGCGCCACCGCGCGGCCTCGGCGAACAGGCGGTCGACGTCGGCCGCGACCGACACGTCCGCGCGCACCGCCACGGCGTGACCTCCCTCGGCCACGATCCCGGCGACGACCTGCTCGGCCGCCTGCCCGGCCTGCGCGTAGTCGACGACCACGTCCCAGCCAGCGCGCGCGGCGGCGCGGCAGATGCCCGCGCCGATCCCGCGCGAGCCACCGGTCACCACGAGCGTGCTCATGCCCCAGAGCCTGCCACTGGGCCCGGCCTGGCCGGGTTCGTGGGGTGGCGCACGTCGGCCTATTCGACGTGGGGGCACCTTCATGCGGAAGGGTGAGGGGCCGCGTCCGTGGTGGACGCGGCCCCTCTGCGTGACGCCGAGGCGTCAACAACCCTTGCTGTCTGGTCCTTCTGGCTCGCTTGCTCGCTGCGGCGAGCGCCCGCGCTGCGCGCGGACCCTCACCTACGCTCGCGCGCTCGTCAGAAGTCCATGCTGTCTGGTCCTCCTGCCTCGCTTGCTCGCTGCGGCGAGCGCCCGCGCTGCGCGCGGACCCTCACCTACGCTCGCGCGCTCGTCAGAAGTCCATGTCCCCGCCGCCGGGCATCGCCGGCGCCGAAGCCTTCTCGGGCTTGTCGGCGATGACGGCCTCGGTGGTGAGGAACAGGCCGGCGATCGAGGCCGCGTTCTGCAGCGCCGAGCGCGTGACCTTGGCCGGGTCGATGATGCCGGCCGCGATCATGTCGACGTACTCGCCGGTGGCCGCGTTCAGGCCCCAGCCCGCCTCGAGGTTGCGCACCTTCTCGGCGACGACGCCGCCCTCGAGGCCGGCGTTGATCGCGATCTGCTTGAGCGGAGCCTCGACGGCGACCTTGACGATGTTCGCTCCCGTGGCCTCGTCGCCCGAGAGGTCGAGCTTCTCGAACGCCGCGACCGACGCCTGGATGAGGGCCACGCCACCACCGGCGACGATGCCCTCCTCGACGGCTGCCTTGGCGTTGCGCACCGCGTCCTCGATGCGGTGCTTGCGCTCCTTGAGCTCGACCTCGGTGGCCGCGCCCGCCTTGATCACGGCCACGCCGCCGGCGAGCTTGGCGAGGCGCTCCTGGAGCTTCTCGCGGTCGTAGTCGGAGTCCGACTTCTCGATCTCGGCGCGGATCTGCGCGACCCGGCCGGCGATCTGCTCGCTGTCGCCAGCACCCTCGACGATCGTGGTCTCGTCCTTGGTGACCACGACCTTGCGGGCCCGGCCCAGCAGGTCGAGCGTGGTGGTGTCGAGCTTGAGCCCGACCTCCTCGCTGATGACCTGACCACCGGTGAGGATCGCGATGTCCTGCAGCATGGCCTTGCGGCGGTCGCCGAACCCGGGAGCCTTGACGGCCACCGAGCGGAACGTGCCGCGGATCTTGTTGACGACGAGCGTGGCCAGGGCCTCGCCCTCGACGTCCTCGGCGAGGATGACCAGCGGCTTACCCGACTGCATCACCTTCTCGAGCACCGGCAGGACGTCCTTGACGGCGGAGATCTTGGAGTTGGCGATGAGAACGTAGGCGTCCTCGAGCTCAGCCTCCATCCGCTCGGGGTCGGTGACGAAGTACGGCGAGATGTAGCCCTTGTCGAAGCGCATGCCCTCGGTGAGCTCAAGCTCGAGACCGAAGGTGTTGCTCTCCTCGACGGTGATGACGCCTTCCTTGCCGACCTTGTCCATGGCCTCGGCGATCATGTCGCCGATCTGGTTGTCGGCGGCGGAGATGGACGCGGTGGCAGCGATCTGCTCCTTGGTCTCCACCTCCTTGGCCATGCTGAGCAGCTGCTCGCTCACGGCGTCGACGGCCTTCTCGATGCCCTTCTTCAGGGACATCGGGTTGGCGCCGGCGGCCACGTTGCGCAGCCCCTCGCGGACCATGGCCTGGGCCAGGACGGTCGCCGTCGTCGTGCCGTCCCCGGCGACGTCGTCGGTCTTCTTGGCGACCTCCTTGACCAGCTCGGCCCCGATCTTCTCGTAGGGGTCCTCGAGCTCGATCTCCTTGGCGATCGAGACGCCGTCGTTCGTGATCGTGGGGGCGCCCCACTTCTTCTCGAGCACGACGTTGCGGCCCTTGGGGCCGAGGGTCACGCGGACCGCGTCGGCGAGCGTGTTCATGCCACGCTCGAGCGCCCGGCGCGCTTCCTCGTCGAAAGCGATGATCTTCGCCATCGGGTGTGTTTCCTCCCGGAACGGGTGGGGACCGGCAAGGCGACGCCCGCGACGGACGACCGGGACCGCGCCACCCTTGCCGGACGCGCACCCCGACCTCGTCGGCTTGCCGAAGGGTCCACCGGGGGCGGTTCGGGGCAGCCGGATCGCTCCGGCTGTCACTCCCCACCTCCGAGTGCTAACCCCATTGTTGGCACTCTCGGGCCCCGAGTGCAAGCCGGGGTGCCGGGAAACCTGGCGGCGGCGCGACGGTGTCGCGAGGGTGTGGTGCCCCGCGCGCGACCCTGCCGGCACGGTCGCCGTCAAGGGGCCGGACAGGCCTTTCCTTGTCGGCGCTGATCTCATGACACGGGCCACCGGGAGGACCAGGATGGGGAGCAGGACGGGCCGCACGGCCCGGACGGTCTCGCGGGAGGCGGCCATGACCGAGTACACGAGCACCGGCCAGAAGTGGCTCGACGATCCCGCCCAGGGCGTCGTGGGCGAGCTGTACGCCGAGATCTCCCGCGAGCTCGGCACCGACGGCCCCGCCGACACCTTCGGGCACCCGGACGAGTCCGCGGTCGGGCACCTGGTCGAGGACGACCACGGCGTCGACCGGCACGCCGACTCCGACCTGCTCGCGTCCGACAGCCACGACCTCGAGGACCTCTCGATCGAGGAGCGGGCGATGCACCTGGTCGACCCGGACGACCTCACCGACGACGCCGACCCGGATCTGGCCTCGGACGCCCGGGCCAGCCTCGACGACTTCTAGGGGGGTCACGGGGCCAAGGATGGGTCGTGGCTGACTCTGCATCCCGCCCACCGGCACACCACGGCAGCGGGCATTCGGGTGAACCGAACCGGGCGGTGAACCGGGGATTCACCCGATCGCCGTCTCAAGGAGTCCCCGATCGGCCCCTTCCTTAACCGTTCTCCCTAAGGCACCGTGAAGAGCGGGTTGTCATAGCGGAACATGCCCATTTGCAGGCTGTTTCGGGTTCAGGGATCAGCGGTTTACCTCCGATACTCACGACCACAGCCGGAGTCGCCCGCTCCGGTGTGGGACCTGGGGACACGATGACCGCGATGCCGACTGAGCTGCCTGCGACCGCAGGCGCCCTTCAGGCTGCCCCGCGCCGCCCCAGCCACCGACGCGGCCTCACGACCCGTCGCGGCGACGCGTTCGCGCTCGTCGCCGGCATCGGCGGCGGCCTCGCGGCGGGCACGTCCCTGGCCGTCGGCCGCACCCAGCTGGGTTCGCCTGGCGGGCCCGCCACCGTGCTGGGCGCCACGACCGCGATGCTCGGTACGTACCTATGCCTCGTCCTGCTCCTGCTCATCTCGCGCGTGCCCTGGCTCGAGCGCGAGGTCGGGCACGACCGGATGGTGCTCTGGCACCGCCGCTGGGCCCCCTGGTCGCTCCTGCTCATCGGCGGGCACGTCGTGCTCACCACGATCGGGTGGGGTCAGTCGTCCGACCAGAACGTGGTCCGCGAGGCGTGGTCGCTGATCACCGGCTACGCCTGGATGGTCCCCGCGACTGCCGCCTTCGCCCTCATGGTCGCCCTCGGCGTGATGTCGTACCGCCGGGTCCGGAGCCGGATGAAGTACGAGACCTGGTGGGCCGCGCACCTCTACTTCTACCTCGCCGTCGTGCTGGCGTTCGGCCACCAGATCGAGATCGGCTCCACGTTCGTCGACCGCCCGCTCCTCGAGGGCTGCTGGATCGCGCTCTACCTGCTGGTGGCCGCGGCCATCATCGGCAGCCGCGTGGTGGTCCCGCTGGCCCGCTCGTTCCGGCACCAGTTGCGCGTCGTGGCCGTGGTGCCGGAGGGGCACGGCGTGGTGAGCGTGTACATGCGCGGGCGCGGCCTCGCCTCGTTGCACGCGCGCGGCGGCCAGTTCTTCCAGTGGCGGTTCCTCACCCGGCACTGGTGGTGGCAGGCGCACCCGTACTCGATGTCGGCGGCCCCCCGCGGCGACATGATGCGGGTGACCGTCAAGGATCTCGGCGACCAGTCGGGGGCCCTGCTGTCGGACCTGCGACCCGGGACCCGGGTGGCCATCGAGGGCCCGTACGGCGTCTTCACGGCCACGGCGCGCCACGCAGACCTCGTCACCGCCTTCGCGGCCGGCGTCGGCATCACACCGATCCGGGCCCTGCTCGACGACCTGCCCGTCACCACCCGGGTCACGCTGCTCTACCGCGTCCGCGACATGAACGACGTGCCGCTGCGGCGCGAGCTCGAGGCCCTGGCGTTCGCCAGCGGCTGGACCCTCTGGTATCTGCCGGGCCCGCGCGAGGCACACCCCATGACCGTCTCGTACCTGACCCGGTTCGCCCCCGACCTGCCGGACAGCGACGTGTACGTCTGCGGCCCCGACCCGTTCACCAACGAGGTGCTCGAAGCGGCCCGCTCCGCAGGCATCCCCGAGCACCACCTGCACCACGAGTCATTCGCCTTCTAACTCCCTAACTCCCCCGAGGTACTCCCGTGAAGCGCGCCATCTTCGTCACCGCCGGCACCGTCGCCGGCGTCTTGGCGGCTCTGAACTACACCCCGACGCCACCCGACGCGGGCGACGTGAGCGCCGCCGGCCTGGGCAGCCTCACCGATCTGGGCGCCTCCACGCCAGTGGTGCCCGCCGCCCCGGGCGGCAGCGGCGCCAAGCCGCCGGCCGCCGCCGTGGGGGCGCCGGCCACGGCCGCCGCTCCCGCTGCCCCCGCCGCTGGCACCACGGCCAAGCCTGCGACGGCCGCCCCGCCCGCCACCGGCACCAAGCCGGCCGCCACCGCCCCCAAGCCCCTCACCCCGACCGGTGCCGCCCCGTTGGCGAAGCCCGCGACCGCGAAGCCGACCACCGCCGCCCCCAAGCCGACGAACGCGCCCAAGCCCACCACCGCGCCCAAACCGGCCCCGGCGCCCACGAAGACCACGGCCCCCAAGCCCAAGCCCAAGCCCCCGCCCCCGAAGCCGACCCCCACGCCCACGCCCACCAAGGCCAACGGCGATTTCATGGGTGCGGCGGTACGCACCGGCGTGTACGGCCAGATCCAGGTGCAGATCCGGGTGCAGGCCGGCGTCGTCACCGACATCGCGATCCCCGTGTACCCCAAGACCGACCCCAAGTCGGTCACGCTCTCGGCCCAGGCGCTGCCGATGCTGCGCCAGGAGGCGCTCGCGGCGCAGTCGGCCAAGATCGCCGTCGTCTCGGGTGCGAGCTACACCTCGAACGGCTTCATCGCCTCCCTCGCAACCGCCTTGAAGGCGGCCGGGCTGTGAGCACCGTGACCGAGGCCTCGCTCGAGGGGTGGGTGCGCGAGACCCACCAGGAGGAGGTGTGGGGCACCGTCGTCACGTTCGACGTGCGCGACGACGAGCTCGACGAGGGCGCCTCGGAGGCGATCGAGGCCTCGTGCCGGTTTCTGCACGACGTCGACGCCTGGTTCTCGACCTACCGCATGGACACCCCCATCACCGCTCTTCGGATGGGCCTGTCGGGCCTCGGCGAGATGCCGCCGGTCGTGCAGCAGGTGCTCTCGGCGTGCGAGGCGGTCCGCGACCTGACCGAAGGTGCCTTCGACCCGTGGAAGGTGCCCGGCGGCGTCGACCCCTCCGGGTACGTCAAAGGCTGGGCCGCCGACGTGGCCGCCGACATGATCGTTTCGCAGGGCTACCTGAACGTGTCCGTCAACGCCGCCGGAGACGTCAGTTGCCGCGGCTACCAGTCGCCCGACCAGCCGTGGGTGGTCGGCATCCGCCACCCCGTCGACCCGATGGCCGTCGTGGCCGCCACCGCCGTGTTCGAGGCCGCGATCGCGACGTCCGGTGAGTACGAGCGCGGCCGTCACATCATCGACCCGCGCGTGATGCGGCGCGAGGTACAGCTCAGCTCGGCCACCGTCGTCGGTCCGGACGGCGGCGTCGCCGATGCGATGGCCACAGCGCTTCTGATCGAGGGCCTCGACGGCGTGCGCTGGTTCGGCGCCCTGCCCGGCTGGTCCGCCTACCTCATCGAGGGCGAGACCGCGCACTTCTTCGGGCCCGCGTTCGACCCGACCCTGCAGGCGCAGGCCAGCGCCCCGGAGGACATGGCATGAGCATCATGGGCCGCCCCCGCACCCTCGCGTCCGTCATGGGCGCGGGGGCCGCGATGACGACCTTGATCGGCGCCGCACCCGCCGACGCGGTCACGCTGTACGGCGTCGGAAGCTGCCCCACGGCGGCGCAGATGCCCACCGTGATCGCGCGCGAGGTGAACGCCGATCCCGCCGTGCGGTCGGCCGAGGCCGCCCACCGGGCCCGCGCCGTGGCGCTCACGAAGGCGTTCGCGAAGGAGCGGGCCGCCCTCGCCGCCGTGGCGAAGGCGCGCAAGACCAAGTCGCGCAAGGACAACGCCCCGGCCTTCGCGAAGTTCCGCGCGGCGCGGGCGGCCCGCCTGGCAGCCACGCGCGCCGAGAAGAGCGCAGCCGCCCGGCTGGCCGCCGTACGGCTCGCAGCCCACAAGCGGATCGCGGCGTGGCACGTGGCCAACCCGTGCGTCGAGGTGCTCTCGCCCCCCACGCAGCTCCAGGCCGACGCCGGCAATGCGACCGTGGAGCTGCAGTGGCAGCCCGTGCAGAACGCCCCCGCTTACCACGTGTTCCGCGACGGCCTCCTGCTCGCCTGGACTCCGACGGCCGTGTTCATCGACACGACGGCCCGCAACGGGCAGCACTACACGTACACCGTCCGGACGCTCGACCAGTCGTTCCAGTCGCCCGACTCGGCAGCCGTGGTCGCAGCCCCCGCGCTGCCCACGCCCGAGGGCCTCGTGGCCTCACCGGCGGCCGGCGCGGTCTCGCTGAGATGGACGGCCGTCGCCCACGCCACGTCGTACGACGTCGTGCGCAACGGCGCGGTCGTCGGCTCGGCCACCGCAAGCAGCTACACGGACACCGGCCTGGCGATGGGCGTGTCCTACTCCTACGCCGTGCGTGCCGTCGACAACGGCGCCCGCTCGGCCGCGTCGTCGCCGGCCACAGCCACGACCCCGATCGTCACCCCCGCGGCGCCCACCGGCCTGAACGGCTCCGCAGGTGACACGACGGCCACGCTCACCTGGACCGCGAGCCAGGGCGCCACGCGCTACACCGTGCTGCGCGACGGCGTCGTCGTC
The DNA here is from genome assembly GCA_963778785.1 of uncultured Actinomycetes bacterium. GTDB lineage: Bacteria > Actinomycetota > Actinomycetes > S36-B12 > CAIYMF01 > CAVZVV01. The sequence continues at coordinate 391,369 of CAVZVV010000021.1, read as the reverse complement.
GGGCAGTCCACGTCCACGTCGTTCGGAGACACCGGGCTCACCAACGGCAGCACGTACTCGTACACGGTGCGGGCCTCCAACAGCGTCGGCACGTCGACACCGTCCAGCGCCGCCACCGTGACCCCGAAGCCGCCGGCCCCCGGCGCCCCCACCGGTCTCGTCGCGGCTGCCGGCGACCGTCGCGTCACGCTCGTCTGGACCGCCACCCCGGGCGCGACGGGCTACCGGGTCTACCGCAACGGCTCGTTCGTGAGCGCCACGTCCGCGCCCACGTTCACCAACACGGGCCTCACGAACGGCACGACCTATTCGTTCACGGTACGAGCCACGAACCTCGGCGGCACGTCGCCCTCGTCGTCCTCCGTGTCGGCCACGCCGGTGCTCGCCGTTCCGGCCATGCCGGTCGCCGTGTCCGCGGCCGCCGGGAACACGCAGGTGACGCTGACGTGGCCGGCGGTCGCCGGCGCCACCGGCTACCGAGTGTTCCGCGACGGCGCGGAGGTGGCCGCGCCGACCACGACGTCGTTCACCGACACGGGGTTGACCAACGACCAGACGTACGCGTACACCCTCGTGGCGACGAACGGCGTCGGAGCCTCGGCGCCCTCGTCGCCGGTGAACGCCACACCCAGCGCCTCAGCACCCACCGCTCCCAGCGCACCCACCGGCGTGGTCGCCACCGCGGGCGACAGCAGCGTGTCCCTCACGTGGTCGGCTGCCACGGGTGCCACGGGCTACCAGGTGTTCCGCGACGGGGTTCAGGTCGGATCGCCGGCCACCGCCGCGTTCACAGACACCGGGCTCGCCAACGGCACCACGTACTCGTACACGGTGACGGCGGTCAACGGTGGCGGAATCTCGTCCGCGTCGAGCCCGGCCACCGCCACCCCCCTGCCCCCGGCGCCGCTGGCGCCCAGCGGCCTGGTCGCCACCCCCGGAGATGCGAGCGTCTCGCTCACCTGGACCGCCTCGAGCGGCGCCACCGGCTACCAGGTCTTTCGCGACGGAGTACAGGTGGGCACGCCAGCCACGGCGGCCTTCACCGACACCGGGCTGACGAACAACACCGCGTACTCCTACACGGTGAGGGCTACGAACCTCGGTGGCACGTCGACGGCCTCGGCCGCCGTCTCCGCCACGCCGGTACCGGCGGCACCGGCCGCCCCCACCGGGGTGATGGCGACCGCGGGCAACGCGCAGGTGTCGCTCACCTGGACGACCGTGCCCGGCGCCACGGGGTACCAGGTCTTCCGCAACGGCACCCAGGTGGGCACGCCCACCGCTGCGGCCTTCACCGACACGGGTCTGACCAACAACACGGCCTACTCGTACACGGTGAAGGCGACGAACCTCGGCGGCACGTCAGCCGCGTCGGCCGCGGTGTCGGCCACACCCACGAACCCGCTACCGCTCGCGCCCACCGGGCTCAAGGCCGACAGCGCCACCAACCTCAACACGGGCAAGCTGCGGCTCACCTGGACCGCGAGCACCGGGGCCACGAGCTACTCGGTGTACCGCGACGGCGTGCTCCTCGGAACCTCGACGACCGCCACGTACACCCCCACCACGACGCCCTACGGCGCGACGCACTCCTACACGGTCACGGCCGCCGGCGCCACCGGAACGTCGCCGGCCTCCGCAGCCCTGGTGGCCGGCGCCTACCAGGGAAAGCTCGTCGACGACGTCCTAGGCCGCACGGTGTACGGCCAGATCCAGACGTACGTGGTGGTGACCGCCGCCGCCACGAAGTCCACCACGGGCTGCTGGGCCACCTACCCCACGACCAGCGACTCGGGGGCCATCAACCCCAAGGCCATCCCCTTCCTGTGCAACGAGGTGCTGACCAAGCAGCCCACGTCCGCCACGGTGGCGACGCTGATCTCGAGCAAGGTCACCACCGTCACCCAGGCGTCGGCGACCCCGCCGGCGTTCAAGACCTCCCTGCAGGACGCCCTCACCCAAGCGGGCATGTGACAGGGACGCGCACGATCCGCACTCATCTCACGGAGGTATACACATGAGCACGAACCGCCAGCGCGCCGTCACGGTCGCCACGGGTGTCACGACGATCGCCGCGACCGTCGGCGGCAGCGTCGTGGGCCTCGCCACCCCGGCCCAGGCCCTGACCGCGCCCGTCCTGAACACCAAGACCTGCGCCGCGCCGAACGTCGCGACGTACAACGCGGCTGCCCTTGCCGCGTACAAGAAGTCGCCCGCATGGGTGAAGATGAACAAGGCCACGGCGCTGGCCCTGAAGAAGTACAAGGCGGCCAAGACCGCCGCGGCCAAGAAGGTCACCAAGGCAGCCTGGCTCAAGGCGAAGGCCAAGCAGGCCACCGCGCTGGCCGCGTGGACCAAGCTCAACACCTACTCGACGTTCGCCGGGGTGGCGACGCCCGCCGCGGTGGGCATCCCGGTGTCCTCGCAACCAACCCACCCGGGCAACTGGCAGTGGGGTACCTACACCACCCGCGTGCTGATCAAGGGCGGTGCGCTGCGGGCCGTCTGCACCTCGGTGAACGAGGCGAACGCCGGCAACGACCAGGTGCCCCGACAGCTGGCCAGCGCGCAGGACAAGCTCGACTCCGCCAGCCTCTACCAGGGTGCGGACAAGCCGATGTCGACGCCGGTCCCGGGCACGCTCCCGGTCCTGTGGTTCGCCGCCACTGTGGGCGCCCCCAAGACCGCCGCGGCCTCGGCGGCCCACGTGACCAAGTGCGCCACCGACAACTGGAACACCGTGTCGGCGATCTGCCCGAAGGCCGGCCTCTCGGACCCCGTGTCCGGCCTCACGGGCGCCACCTACACCGTGAACGGCTTCAAGCAGTCGCTGCAGAAGGCGCTGACCACGGCGAAGGCCAACAAGAAGATCGGCTGACCCCACGCACGACGAAGGGCCGGGGCGCGAGGCCCCGGCCCTTCGTCGTGCTCGGTCCCCGCCCACGGGCGAGAACCCAGCCGTGCCTCGGTGCGGGTCAGCCACCGGCGACGGCGGGGATGACCGACACGGACGTCCCCGCAGGGGTCGGCGTCGAGAGCCCGTCCAGGAACCGCACGTCGTCGTCGTCGATGTACACGTTGACGAAGCGGCGAAGCTTGCCGTCGTCGTCGAGCACCCGCGCGCGCAGGCCCGGCGCCGCGGCCTCGAGCGCGTCGAGCACGCCGGCGAGCGTGTCGGCGGCACCGACGGACGCGGGGTCGACGCTCAGCTCGGCGGCGCCGTCGGCATACGAGCGCAGGATCGTGGGGATGCGGACGGTGACGCTCATAGGGTGGCCTCCAGGGCTCGGGTGACGTCGGCGACCGTCGGGGTGATGGTGGCGGTGGGCCCGACGACCGAGGCCACCGCCTCGAGCGTCTTGAGCCCGTCGCCGGTGTTGAGGATCACCGTCTCGGCGGTCGGGTCGAGCTCGCCGTCGGCGATGAGGCGACGCAGGGTGGCCACGACGACGCCGCCGGCGGTCTCGGCGAAGATGCCCTCGGTCTCGGCCAGCAGCCGGATTCCCGCGACGATCTCGACCTCGCTCACATCCCCGATGGAGCCACCCGTGCGGCGCACCACGTCGAGGGCGTAGGGACCGTCGGCCGGGTTGCCGATGGCGAGCGACTTGGCGATCGTGTCGGGCCTGACGGGCCGCACCACGTCGTGGCCGGCGCGGAACGCCTGAGCGACCGGCGAGCAGCCCGTGGCCTGCGCCCCGAACACCTTGTACGGCGTGCCCTCCACCAGGCCCAGGGCGACCAGCTCGCGCCAGCCCTTGTCGACCTTCGTGAGCAGCGACCCGGAGGCCACCGGCACGACGACCTGCTGCGGGAGGCGCCAGCCGAGCTGCTCTGCGATCTCGTAGCCGAGGGTCTTGGAACCCTCCGCGTAGTACGGACGCAGGTTGACGTTGACGAAGCCCCACCCTTCGGTGAAGGGCTCACCGACGAGCTCGCTGCACAGGCGGTTGACGTCGTCGTAGCTGCCCTCGACCGCGAGCAGCGTGCCTCCGTAGGCCGCCGTGGTGACCGTCTTGCCCGCCTCGAGGTTGCTCGGGATGATCACCACCGACCCTTGGCCGGCGCGGGCGGCCGCGGCCGCCACCGCGTTCGCCAGGTTCCCGGTGGATGCGCAGGCGAGGGTCGACAGGCCCAGCCGACGCGACGCGCTCTGCGCGACGGCCACGACGCGGTCCTTGAACGAGTGCGTGGGGTTCCCGCTGTCGTCCTTGACCCAGAGCGCTCCGGTGATGCCGAGCGCGCGGGCCAGGTTGTGCGCACGGACGAGCTTGGTGAAGCCGGGTGCGAGGTTGGGCTCGTCGACCGCGGTCGGCGACACGGGGAGCAGCGCCGAGTACCGCCAGATGGATGCGGGCCCGGCCTCGATCTGCTCGCGGGACACCAGCCCGAAGTCGTAGCCCACCTCGAGAGGGCCGAAGCACTCCGCGCACGCGTACGCCGCGCCGAGCGGGTAGCGCTCGGAGCACTCGCGGCAGGCGAGGTGGGTGGCCGGGCCGAAGGAGCGGTCGACCCGCACGCCAGGATCCGTGGACACGCCCGCAGCGGGGACGTCGGAGAGAGCAGTCACAGCGAGGCCTTTCCTCATCTGTCCCCCACCGCCGTGGTGGGGGTCGGAGTTGGCACCGGTTCCGGGCGGCCTCGCGGGTACGCAAGGTTCACGAAGTGGTTGCCGGGGCTTCAACGGGCCGTTCCCTCTGCCCCTCGGGATGAGTGCTATGCAGTTGTCGTCCGGATCTGGAGCCTCCGGGTCGCAGCAGAGTAACCGATGCCCGCGGTCCGCGTCACACGCGTCTCGCCCGCCGGGACGGGACGCGGCCGGGACGACCGTACGCTTGGGGGGCTCCCGACCCCCGGCCGGGACAACGACCTCGAGGGGGTGGGACATGCGCGGCACGCCCGTGGTCGCCACCCTGAGCAAGTACCCGCCGTACGTGTCCGGGCACGCGATGCAGGCCTACTGGAACGGGCTCGCGCTCGCCGAGCTCACCGGCCGGGCGCACCACCAGGTCACGTACAGCGGGCCGGTCCCGGCCGAGTTCGCCGACCCCCGCATCCTCGTGCACGACGTGCACGCCGCCGACGAGCACAACCCCAAGGTGCTCGACGGCCACCTCGAGAAGGCCCTCGCGGGCTCGCTCGTCGGGCTCGGCGCGAGCGACGTCGACGTGTTGCTCTCCTACTACGCCGACCCGCACGCACCCATCACCATGCGCGCGGCGCGCGCTCTGCGCCGCACCGGCCGGCGCGTCGTCGTCGCCTCGAGCGTCGAGGGGTCCGACCTCACGGACTCGCTCGCGCGGCACGTCGACGACCACGAGGCTTCGGTGCTGCTGGCCGACCTCCTCGCCGCCGACGTGGTGTTCGCCGTGTCCCGCTTTGTCGCCGCCGAGCTCGTCGAGCTCGTGCGCAGGGCGTTCGGCGACCGGGCGGCCGAGGAGACCGAGGCGCGCGTGGTGCTGCGCTACCCCGGTCTTCCTCCTGAGGCCTTCGTCGCGGCCGGCTCGGACGAGCAGCGTGCGCTGCGGTCGCGCTGCGGGGTCCCGCCGGAGGCGCCGGTGCTGTCGACGTACGTGCGGCTCGTCCCGGAGAAGGGTGTGCGGCAGATCCTCGACGTCGCGGCCGCGCTGGCGGCGGTCGAGCCGACGGTGCACGTCGTGGTAGCGGGCGACGGCCCGCTGCGGGCCGAGCTGGCGGCCGCGATCGACGCCGGCGGCCTCCGGCAGGTGCACCTGGCCGGCCACCTCGAGCCGCACCAGGCCGCCGTGCTTCGGTCCACCTCGTCGCTCGGACTGTTCCCGAGCCGGCCGACTGCCGCGTGGACAGAGACCTTCGGCATCTCGCCGCTGGAGTACCAGGCCCTCGGCGTGCCCGTGCTCGTCACCGAGATCGGCGGGACAGCCGAGTCCACGGCGTGCCGCGACTTCCGGCTGCCGCTCGACGCCGACGCGGCAGCCTGGGTGGACGCCGCGCGCAGGCTGCTGGCGGACGCGCCCGGCTTCGCGGCCGAGGCGCGCGGCTTCGCGGCCGATTTCACCAGCAGCCGGGCCGCGAGCACGATCCTCGAGGCCGTCGAGCCGTTCGTCGCTGATGCCCCGTAGAGCGCGGCGCACCGCGAACCTGCTGAACCTCAGCACCCCGCTGGGGCTGGGGCTCGCGCGGCTCGGCCGCGCGCGCGTCACGCCCGGGCGGCACGACCTGCTGCTCGCCACCGGCCACAGCCTCCCGATCCCGCTCGCCGGCGCGGTGACGGTGGGCGACGTCGTGCTGCTGCGTCCCCCGCTCGACGCGGTGCTCGAGCACGACCGTCTCGACCCGCGGATGCTCGACCATGAGGCGCGCCACGCGACGCAGTACGCGTGGTGCCTGGGGCCGGTGCTGCTCCCGCTCTACGCCGGCGCCGCGGGATGGTCGTGGTTGCGCAGCGGCGACTGGTGGTCGCGCAACATCTTCGAGACCCGGGCCGGGCTCGGAGACGGCGGCTACGTCGACCGTGGTACTCGGGCCGGGCGCCGCCGCGAGGCACGCATCTGGGCGCAGCAGAGCGGCCGCGCCCCCGATGCCGACGCCCGCAGGGCTAGCTGATGACCACGACGAGCACGCTGCGGGGCAGCGCGCGGTAGCGCGGGTTGATCCGTTCGACCCCGAGCACAGCGGCCACCCTCACCGCCGCGGCCCGCTGCCCAGGGGGGTAGTACACCGTCGTCGCGGGCGGCCGGCTGGACCAGATGGCCGTCCGGTCGACCCGCCACCCGGCGGCCACCAGCGTGCTCGCCACCTTGTTCGCCGCGCCGGCGCGGCCGCTCGCGTTGAGCACGACCACGCGGGTGACAGGCGCGGCTGGCGGCTGCGACGGCGAGGACGAGGCCGAGGACGAGGGCTGCGGGCCCGCGGGCGCGGTCGTCGGGCGGGCCGACGGGCTCGACGTCGCCGAGCGGCTGGCCGCGTGAGCGTCGGGGGTCGACCCTCTCGCGCCGGTGACGGCCGGGTCGGCCGAGTTCCTCGACTGCCAGGTGCTCCACGCGACGGCGAGCGCCACGGCGCACAGGACCAGCAGGGCGATCGGGATGACGTAGCGCGCGAGGTGGGGACCGCCGCGGTGTCGACCGCGGTGGTCGATCCTCACGGCGTCACCTCCCCGGCGCAGCCCGCCTCGTCGTCCGCGCGGACCGCGGCGGTCAGACCTCCACGCCGAGCCGTCGGGCCGAGCGGGCGCGCTGGCGGGCCGACCGCATCCGGCGCAGGCGCTTGACGAGCATGGGGTCGTGCTCGAGCGCCGCCGGGGAGTCGAGGAGGGCGTTGAGCAGCTGGTAGTAGCGGGTGCTGCTCATGTCGAAGAGGTCCCGGATGGCCGTCTCCTTGGCCCCGGCGTACTTCCACCACTGGCGCTCGAAGTCGAGGATCCTGCGGTCGCGTTCGGCGAGGTCGACCGTGGCCGTCGTCATGCCTGCCTGCACCGAGGTCGAAGCGGTGAGGTGACGGGCGGCGTCCATAGAGCACTCCTCGCGGCGGTCGTCCGGCGCCGTCCGGGACCTCCCGGTGCGGTGCCCGTCCGGGGGCTCACCCCGGTCGGGCGCCATCGTACGGGGCGAATCCCACCGTTGTCATTCCCCCTGGCCGACCCGGCGGGCGGGTCGCCCGACCCGGCGCGCCACGGGGCCAGCCGGGCGCCTACCCTGCCCGCATGAGCGAGTCCCGCCCGTTCCCCAGCCCCGCGTGCTTCACCGTCTGGGCGGCCGGCCAGCCGCTCGACTACGGGTCGGTCGACCCCGACCTCGTCGTGGAGGGCGATCCGGCCGTGGGCCTGCACCGGGTCCTGGACGGCGAGCTGTCCGTGGGCATATGGGAGCACGGCCCCGGCGCCTCGCGCGACGTCGAGACCGACGAGGTCTTCGTGGTCCTGTCCGGACGGGCCACCGTGCAGGTCGAGGAAGGCCCCACGCTCGAGCTCGTTCCCGGCAGCGTGGGGGTCCTGGCCGCAGGGGCCCGTACGGTATGGACGGTGCACGACACGCTGCGCAAGGTCTACGTCACGCGCGGCTGACCACGCCGCCGGTGCGACCGCGGTCCCCGGAGCCCCGGCCACCCGGGCGCGTCGCAGCGGGTGGGGCCGGGGCACTCCTGAAGTCTCGCCCGCTGCGGCGGGGCCTGTCGCCCCGCTGTTCCGGAACCCGGACGCCATCCCCGGTCGTCCGGTTCCGGATCGAGGGGCCGGCGTGCGGCGGCGGGCGGCGGCTGGGGTGTCGGGGCCAGGCCCGCGGGCGGCAGCCCGGGATGCGGGGACGAGGCGTCCGGAAGCCGCGAGTGGTCGTCGGCGGGCCGTGGCAGGGTCGTCCCCGTGACCCGGTCAAACCCCGAACCCGACCTGCCATCGGTCGTCGACGGCGAAGTGCCGGAGGCGGAGATCCCGACCTCCGTGCCGACGCGGACGCAGGACCCGGCGGCCCCGCTGTCGGCGTGGCTGCCGCGGTGGCTGCTGCTCGCCGGCATCTGGGGGTGCGCCTTCTGGTTCATCAAGGTGGCCGTGCGCGAGCTCGCGCCCCTGCAGGTGGCGTTCGGCCGCGTGGCGCTCGGGGCGCTGGTCGTCGTCCTCGTGCTCGTCCTCACCCGTACGGGCCTGCCCCGCGACCGCCGCGTCTGGATCGACGTCTCCGTCGTGGCGCTCTTCCTGCACACGCTGCCGTTCACCCTCTTCGCGTTCGGCGAGACGCACATCTCGTCGGTGCTCGCCGGCATCTGGAACGCCACCACGCCGCTGTGGGCCGTCCTCGTGGGGCTCGTGGTGCTGCCGTGGGAGAAGGTGTCGCCCGAGCGCTGGACGGGGCTCGCGATCGGCTTCGTCGGGGTGCTGGTCGTCCTCGGCGTGTGGAACGGGTTCGGCGCGGGAGACCTCGTCGGCTCGCTCGCCTGCATTGGCGCGACGGCCTGTTACGGCTTCGCCGTCACGTACACGCGGCGCCGGCTGTCCCCTCGGCACGAGGCACCCACGTCCCTCATCGGGGCCCAGCTGCTGTGCGGCACGGTGCAGCTCGGCGTGCTGTGCCTGGTCTTCGCGCCGCACGTGGCCGCCGTGTCCGGCGACGTGGTGCTGGCGATGTGCGCGCTCGGCTTCCTGTGCACCGGCTTGGCCTTCGTCCTGAACTACCGCATCATCCGCGACGCTGGCACCCTCGCTTCGGCGTCGGTCACGTACGCGACGCCGCTGGTGTCCACCGTCGTCGGCGTGCTCGTCCTGGGCGAGGCGCTCACCTGGAACGAGCCCCTCGGCGCTCTCGTCGTGCTCGCCGGCGTCGCGCTCGTGCAGGGCATGGTGCGCTTCCCGCGGAGCCGTGCCAGCTCCCGCCGCCCCGCCAGCAGCCGCTGACCCCACCCGCCACCGCTCGCCGGGCCCGCGTCCCCGTTTGATCCGGTACCACCGCTCGCCCCGCCCGCGTCCCCGTTTGATCCGGCAACCGGATCCTCCGGACGCTTAGGGGGCGCCCCGCGGGCGCTAAGCACTCGTTCGATCCGGCCATCGGCAGCGCACGGGCCGGGGCTGACGGCCTGGGCACCGCCGATCACCCGCCGCGGCGCCACCCCCGCCCCCGCCCCCACGCGCGCGGCCCCGCCGGCGGCACGCACGCGCGGGTCCGTGCGCGCACTCCCACGTCGTCCCAGCACGCGCTCCCGCGTCCCCGCTTGATCCGGCAACCGGATCCTCCGGACGCTTATGGGCCCCCCGAGGGCGCTAAGCACGCGTTCGATCCGGCCATCGGCAACGGTTCGGGTCAGGGGGGCTCCGGCGGGGTCGCGCCGCGTTGCTCCAGGTCCGACGAGTGGACAGGCTCCGGCGCCGCCAGAACCCGGCACGACCACGGCGGCAGCGTGGCGGCCGGGGCGATCAGACCGACGGGCGCTCGCGCAGGTACGGCAGCGGCACGTCGGGGTCCGCGGTGTCGAGCTCGCGCCCGAGCCGGTGCCCGTCGAACACGGCCTCCGACGGCATCCGCGGGGCGACAGCGTCGCCGATGCGGTGCACGGCGTTGATCCCCGCTGCCCGGAGCCCCGCTGGGTCGGCGACGAGCTCGCGGTACAGGGCGTCGTCCGAGGCCTGCTGCGTCACGAGCACCACGCCGTCTGCGGCGATCTCGATCGGCGTGCCGAACTCGTCCTCGCCCTGTACCCGACCCGGCCCCACGGACGTGAGCGTCACCGAGGTGAGCATGCTGACACCGAGGTCGTGCAGGTGCCGACGCAGCATGTCGCCCTCGAGGGAGAGGTCGCTCACCGGCGAGATGCGCGGCAGCGGCGTTACGAGCGTGACCTCGTGTCCCTCGTCCCGCAGGAGCTCGGCGATGCCGGGCGCCACGTAGTAGCCGTCGGTGTCGTACACGACGACGCCGCCTCGCGGGGGCCGCTCGCCAGCCATCACGCGCTCGGGCGTGAGAGCGGCGGCGGCGCCCGCGATGGGTTCGCCGCGGTGCGGCTGGGTGCCGTCGCCGAGCCAGGACGAACCCGTGGCCACGACCACAGTGTCGGCGCCGTAGCCGAGCACGTCGGCGGCCGTCAGGCGTCGGCGCAGGATCACCTCGACATTGTCGAGCGCTGCGAGGGCGAGCACGCGGTGGTCGATCGTGCGGCCCCAGTCGCCCAGGGTCGGCAGTGCCCGGGTCCACCGCAGCTTGCCGCCGAGCTCCTCGTCCGCTTCGACGAGGTGCACGGCCTCGTAGCCGCGCTTCCCGAGGACCAGCGCGCACTCCATCCCCGCGGGCCCACCGCCGACGACAAGGATCGCGCGCGCAGGGTCGGCGGGGCGGGCGAACAGTTCGGGGTGCCAGCCGCGGCGATACTCCTCGCCCGCGGTGGGGTTCTGCAGGCATCCGACGTGCGCGAACGTCTCCTCGCGCAGGATGCACACGTTGGAGCCGGTGCACTCGCGGATCTCGTCGAGCCGGCCTTCGCGGACCTTCGTCGGCAGGAACGGGTCTGCGATGGCCGGGCGGGCGGCGCCGATGAGGTCGACCTCCCCGCTGCGCACCAGGGCGGCCATCAGATCGGGGTTCGTGTAGCGGCCGACGCCGACGATCGGCGTGGACGTGGCCTCGCGCACGTGCGACGTCCAGGGCCGCTGGTGGCCTTCGGGGTAGTAGCGGGAGGTACCCGAGTCCTCGGGCCAGGAGCCCACGTTGACGTCGAAGAGGTCGACGAGCGGGTCGAACATCCGCACGACCTCGAGCATCTCGTCGAGGACGATGCCGGGCAGGTCGTCGCGCCCGTCGACGGCCATGCGCACCGCGACCGCGCAGTCGTCCCCGACCGCAGCACGCACCTGCTCGATCGTCTCGAGCTGGAAGCGAGCGCGATGGGCGAGGGAGCCGCCGTATCGGTCCGTGCGCTGGTTCGTCACCCGCGAGAGCCACTGCGTCATCAGGTATCCGTGGGCGCCGTACACGTACACGATGTCGAAGCCCACGTCGCGGGCGCGACGCGCAGCGGTGACGAAGTCTCGCTGCACCCGAACGATGTCGTCGAGCGTCATCTCCTTGCACCCGCTACTGAACTCCCACGCCCCGGCGCGCTGGCTCGGTGCGACGCGGACGAGCCGGCTCTCGGCGTTCCGTGAGCGCGCGCCACCGTGGTACAGCTCGATGCCCGCGAGCGACCCGTGCGCGTGGATCGCGTCGGCCACGAGGCCGAGGCGTGCCATATCGTCTGGGTCCCAGCAGTCCGACGCGACGGCGGGCACCTCGTCGGAGTCAGGTGACACCGGCGCGTAGTCCGTGCAGACCCCGCCCCAGCCGCCCTCGGCCTTGACGCCGCGGAACGCCGCCTGGGTGCGTGGCTTGGCCGACCCGAATCCCGACGCGTGCGGCACCTGGTAGAAGCGGTTGGCCAGCGTCTTGGGCCCGATCGTCACAGGCTCGAAGAGGACAGCGTGCCTTGGATCCATCGGGCTCATGCGAGCAGCTGGGTGATCTCGACCGAGACGGCCGGCCCCTCGGACTGCCCGCCGGAGTAGATGCCCTTGAACGGCGGCACGTCGGCGTAGTCGCGCCCTCGTGCGACCACCACGTGCGCCGCGCCCACGCTGCGGCGGTTCGTGGGGTCGAAGGCGTGCCAGTCGCCCAGCCACATCTCAACCCACGCGTGGCTCTCCCCGAGGACCACCTCTCCGGGCATCTCCTCCTCCGAGTGCAGGTACCCGCTCACGTACCGGGCAGGGATTCCCAGCGTCCGCATGAGCGACAGGGTCGCGTGCGTGAAGTCCTGGCAGACGCCGTGCCCAGAGGTCCACGCCTCGTGGGCCGTCGTCGACACCGTCGTCACGCCGGGCGTGTACCGCAGCCGCTGGTACACCACCTCGACCGCCTCGAGGGCAGCCTCGAGCGGGCTGTCGCTCGCGCCGAGCGACTCCACCAGGTCGGCCCGGTCGGGGTCGGCGCCCGCGTCGTCGACGTAGCCGGTCGGCTCGAGGAACTCGCCCCAGCGGTCGATGACCTTGGCGCTGCTCAGGTCGGCCCACTCGACGGTCGAGCCGACGGGCACCGACGGTGGCGTGTCGACGCGGGCGGTGGCCACCACCTCGAGCACGTCGTGCGGCTCGTTCACCTCGAACGCCTCCACGGCGGCGCCCCAGTAGTCGATGTACCTGGTGACGCTCGCGTACGGCGCGACCCGCAGGTCGTGCGAGAGGAGCCGTTGGCCGTTGTCGTCGGCAGGCGTCATCCGCAGCTCGTTGAAGGACGCGCGCACCGGTGCGGAGTAGCGGTACCCCGTGCGGTGCACGACTTGCAGCCGCCGTCCGCCCATCAGTGGCTCCACACCAGGGTGCCGAGCTGCCGGAAGAAGCCGGTGGCCGCCGCCTCGGTCGCAGCGGTGGCCGCGTTCTGCGCCGCCGCGGCGAGGGAGTCGACCGCCTCAGGTGCGGGATCGACCGCGAACTCGAGCCGCGAGTGCACCATGCCGACCGCGTGGAGCAGGTCGCCGCCCTCGGTGATCCCGGCGGCGGCGAGGTCGCGCACCGCATCCTCCGCCGTCGCCGCGCTCATCCGCATCGACCGAGGGAACTGCCCGTCGAGCACCAGGAATGCGCGTACCTCTTCGCCGGTGAGCGACGAACGGGTACGCATGAAAGCGCTCAGCGCGCCGGACGAGCGGAGCGTGGCCACGGGTCCGGACTCGGGCCACAGCATGTCGTGGCGCACGCCGAGGATGCGGGCGGTCATGTCCATCCGCTCGAGCGCCTGGCCGAGGGTGAGGAACAGGTAGCCCTCGTCCCGCGGCATGGTCCACTCGATGACGCCGTTGACGACGAGCAGCCGCTCGAGCACCCGGTGCAGGGTGACGCCGGGGCTCGACGACATCATCAGCCCACGGACGAGGGTGAGGTGCGTGGCGTTGAGTGCCTCGTACACGTCAACCGAGAGTGCGTCGCGGATCGACCGGGCGTTCTCCCGCGCCGCCGAGACCGCGCCGGTGATCGTCGAGGGAGCATCGGCCCGGCCCGTCACGGCGCTGACGAGGGCGCCGGCCCGGACGACGTCGTCGTGCTCCATCGACAGCGCATCGAGCAGCACCGCGCACGCGACGTCCTCGGGCACCTGCCGGTCCTCGACCATCAGCTGGTGGTGCTCGGCGAGGAGCCGGGTGGTGGCCTCGGCCCGCTCGACGTAGCGCCCGATCCAGAAGAACGACTCGGCGATCCGGCTCAGCATGGCGGCACCAGCGCCGTCCGGGCCTGCTGCTGCTGGCCCTCCTGCTGGCGCATCCGCTCGTCGTGCGGCGCGGGGGCATCGTGGCGCTGTACGTCCGAGGGCCCGAGCCGCTCCACCCTCCGGGCGTGCACGGCCGCCACCCGGGTGCCGGGGCCGTCCTCGAGCACCCACGTGTCCTTGGACCCGCCGCCCTGGCTCGAGTTCACGACCAGGCTGCCCTCGGGCAGCGCCACGCGGGTGAGCCCGCCGGGCAGGACGAAGACAGACTCCCCGTCGTTGACCGCGAACGGGCGCAGGTCGACGTGCCGGGGCGCGAGCGTTCCGTTGTCGACCACCGTGGGCGACGTCGACAGCGTGACCACCGGCTGGGCGATCCAGCCGCGGGGGTCGGCCGTGACCCGGCGCGCGGTGGCGTCGAGCTCGGCCGGGCTGGCCTGGGTGCCGATGACGAGTCCGTAGCCGCCCGAGCCGTCGACGGGCTTGATCACCATCCGGTCGAGGCGCCCGAGGACCTCGGCGAGCTGGTCGGGGTCCTGCAGGTCGTACGTGGGCACGTTCGGCAGGAGCGCTTCCTCACCGAGGTAGTAGGAGATGAGCGCGGGGACGTAGGGGTAGACGGCCTTGTCGTCGGCCACGCCGTTCCCGACGGCGTTGGCCAGCGTGACGTGGCCCTCGCGCGCGACGTTCAGGATGCCCGGCACGCCGAGCACCGAGTCCGGCTGGAAGTGCAGGGGGTCGAGGTAGTCGTCGTCGATGCGCCGGTAGATCACGTGCACCGGACGCGGGCCCATGGTCGTGCGCATCCAGACCCGGCCGTCGCGGCAGTAGAGGTCTCGGCCCTCCACGAGCTCGACACCCATGTGCCGGGCGAGGAAGGCATGCTCGAAGTGCGCCGAGTTGTGCACGCCCGGAGTGAGTACGACGACGACGGGGTCGTCGATGCCGCGCGGGGCTGCGCGGCGCAACGCCTCCAGCATCCGTTCGGGGTATTCGGCCACCGGCCGCACCCGGTACCCCGCGAACACCTCGGGCACGACGTGGCCGAGGGCGCGCCGGTTCTCGAGCACGTACGACACCCCCGAGGGGCAGCGCAGGTTGTCCTCGAGGACGCGGAACGTGCCCTCTTGGTCGCGGACGAGGTCGATGCCGGACACGTGGATGCGCACGCCGTTCGGCGGCACGATGCCGTGCGCCGCCCGGTGGTAGTGCGTCGAGCTGGTGATCAGCGACCGCGGCACGATCCCGTCGTGCAGCACCTGACCGTCGGTGTAGAGGTCGGCGAGGAAGGCCTCGAGGGCCGCGATGCGCTGGACGACGCCGGCCTCGACCCTGGCCCACTCGTCCGCGGTGATGACGCGCGGCACGAGGTCGAGCGGCAGGGGGCGCTCCCGCCCCGACAGCGAGAACGTGATGCCCTGCCGGTCCAGGTAGGCGTCGCGCAGCCGGGCCCGCTCGGCCAGGCCCGCCTCGCCGAGGTGCGCCAGGGTGCCGTGCAGGCGCGCGAAGGTCGCGCGCGGCTCACCCCCCTCGAGCATCTCGTCGTAGGCGGTGGCCGGCCCCGATGGGCCCGGCGGTGACGTCACCCGCCTACTTTGCCGCACCGGTGTTACCGGCGTGTGTCGATCGGTCGGTCCCGTGCGGAGCGACGCCCCCGCCGCCGGGCCGCCAGGACCCGGAGGCCGGGCCCCCGGCGCCCGGTCCCAAGGTCCCGAGGCGTCGCTGGAGGAAGACCCGCTCGCGGCCGTCAGGGACCAGCGCGAGGGCCTCGCGGTACGCCGCCGCGGCCTCCGTCAGTCGGCCCGTGCGGCGCAGCAGGTCGGCCCGTGCGGCCGGCAGGTAGTGCCACGACGCGAGCGCCGGGTCAGCACCGAGCGCGTCGAGCTCGCGCAGGGCCGCCTCGGGGCTCTCGCTGAACGCCACGGCCACCGCGCGGTTCGCGGCGACGACCGGGTTCGGCCACACCTCGAGCAGCCGGTCGTACAGGGCCCGGGCGGTCACCCAGTCGGTCTCGGCGAAGGAGGCCGCGTCGGCGTGCACCGACGCGATGGCCGCCTGGAGCAGGAACCGGCCCGCCGAACGCGCCGGACCGGTGATCTGGAGCCCCCGGTCGAGGAGCGCCTGGCCGCGGTCGATCGCGTCGCAGTCCCAGCGGCTGCGGTCCTGGTCCTCGAGCACGACCACATCCCCGGCCCCGTCGATGCGAGCGGCCCGGCGGGCGTCGGTGAGCTCGAGCAGGGCGAGCAGCCCGAACACCTCGGGCTCGTCCGGCATCAGCACCAGCAGCACCCGGGCGAGGTCGAGCGCGCGCTCGACGAGGTCGGCCCGCACGAGGTCGGGTCCGGAATCCGTGTGCCCCGTGGTGAACACGACGTGGATGACGGTGAGCACGCCGTCGAGGCGCTCTGGCAGCTCTGCGCCGGTCGGCACCCGGTACGGGATCCCGGCCGCCGCGATCTTCTTCTTCGCCCGGGTGATGCGCGCGGCCATCGTCGGCTCCGGGACGAGGAAGGCCCGGGCGATCTCATCGGTGGACAGCCCGCACACGAGGCGCAGCGTCAACGCGATGCGCGACTCCTCAGCGAGCGAGGGGTGGCAGCAGGTGAACACCAGGCGGAGTCGCTCGTCGAGCACCACGGCGTCCTCCTCCTCGAGCTGCGACGCGGGGTCGGCGGCGGGGTCGTGCTCGTCGACCGCGAGGGCCGGCAGCCGCGACCGCAGGACGGCCTCGCGCCGCAGGCGGTCCAGCGCGCGTCGCCGTGCGGTGGTCGTGAGCCAGGCGCCCGGCCGGTCGGGCACCCCACGCTCGGGCCAGGTCTCCAGTGCCGCGACGAACGCCTCCTGGGTGCACTCCTCGGCCGCGCCGACGTCGCCGCCGAGCAGGCGCGCCACCGACGCGAGCACGAAGCCCCACTCGGTGCGGTGCGCCTGCTCGACGGCGGACGTGATGTCGGGAGCAGCCATCGGCGCCAGGCGTCCTAGGTGGGGATGACCGGACGGACCTCGACGTTGTGCGCCGGCAGCGTCGATGCGAGCGCGAGGGCCTGGTCGAGGTCGGCGCAGTCGACCGCGTAGTAGCCGCCGAGGCCCTCCTTGAGCTCGGCGAACGGGCCGTCGGTGACGACCGGGGTGCCGCTGGCCTTGCGCACGGTGGTGGCCGTGGCCGAGGGGGCCAGTGCCTCGCCGCTCACGATCGTGGCGCCGGCGGCGGCGACCGATGCGCCCCAGGCGTTGTGGGCCTCCATCATCTCGTCCCACTGCTCTTTGGTGACGTCGCCCAGCCCCGACTCGTCGGCGTAGATGAGGAACAGGTAGCGCGTGCTCATGGCGATCTCCTCTGGCTCGGACCGGGACCCTCGAGGTCCCCTCACCACCACGACGAGCGGATGGCCCCCGAATCGACACCGGCAGGCGTGGATTCCTGGCCTGAGTGTTGGGGCAGCGGCGTAGGAGGGCAAGTCCAGCGCCTCTCCCGCCCATGGCGGACCCGCGCCCGCCTCCTGGGGGGTGGGGTAGGCGGGCGCGGGCAGCTGGCGACGCCGGGGGCTCAGGGCAGGTGGAGCGTGACGTCCTCGTCGTCGCTCGCGCACGTCTCGTCCCACGGCTTCTCGACGCGCACGTGGGCGATGACGTGCAGCCTGCGGCCGTCGACCAGGCAGGGGTCTCCGATGGCGCGGGCCAGCCGGCTCGCGATCTCGCCGGCTGCGTGCCGGCTCGTTCCGGCCGGCAGCAGGACCGTGAACCCGTGCCCGTGGCGGGCCAGCACGAGGTCGTCGACGCGGCAGTGGCCCACGATCTGGCCGGCCACGTGCTCCGTCAGGCGCTCGCCCATCGCGGCGCCGTACAGGCGCTCGAAGGCATCCAGGCGGTCGATCTCGACCGTCAGAACGATGTGGCGCTGGCCCGTGATGTCGACGGCGTCATCCGCCTGTGGCGCCCGTCTGCTCTCGGGCAAAACCGATGGGGCGAGGCTCCGGCTCGTGTGCGGCGCGTCCGTGGGGCTCATAAACGGACCTCCCGTGCTCAGGCATTCAGGCTACGCCCGATCCGCCGATCTGGACCCGGTGAATTTGTTCGGATCGACGGGTTTCGGTGCACGGGTCCTGATCGGCCGAGCAGCAGGGTGACCTTGGTAGGCCCTGCCCGCGTCGCCGGCCCCGACGCCAGAACGGCGTGGTCCGCGGCCGGGCTCCGCGGTCACCCTGTATAAACGGCCCCGGCAGAGTGACGAGAGAGGACAGAACGATGAATACCGAGACGCGCGCTGCTCTCGCGCTGTGGCGTGACGCCGGAGCTGCCGAGCGCGACGGGCGGCTCAGCCAAGCCGACCTCCCCGACGACCTTGAGCCCGCGGCCGCCGCCGACCAGCTACGCCAGCTGCTCGCCGCCCGGGGGCTCCTCGGATACGACGCCGACCGTCGCGCGGAGGTGGGCGTGCCCGACCACTGCCCGCCGTGGTGCGCGGCCGGCCACGACCCCGTCGTGCTCTTGATGCCTGGCACCGACGAGGGCCGGGACCACCACGGGGAGGCGGTGGACATCGGCCCGGCCCGTGTGTTCCGCTCCTGGTCGACCGACGACGCCACCGAGTGCGTCACGGTGGAGTACGGCTCCGGCTTCGAGACCTCGAGCGTCACGCTCACCCCCGACGCCGCCGACCACTTGGCCGCTGCCCTCGTGGCCGCAGCCGTCCACGTGCGCGGCTAACCCACCTCGCCGCGCCGCAGCCAGGTCCTCGCCTCCCGAGGCAGCGCGGCCGGCCCCGCCTTCCGTCCCGCGGCTGGGGCGTCCGCGATCGGTTCATCGTCCGGCTACGATGCGCCGAAATCCTCAAAGCTCCAGGCGACGAAGGAATCCATGCCATCACCGCTGCCGAGCAGCACGACGAGCTACTCGACGTCGGCACCAGCCACGAGCGGCGGGCGCCGACTCGACATCCAGGGACTCCGCGCCGTCGCCGTCCTCATGGTCGTCGCCTTCCACGCCGGCCTACCCGTGCCCGGCGGGTTCGTCGGCGTCGACGTGTTCTTCGTCATCTCCGGCTTCGTCATCACCGCCATGCTGCACCGCGAGCACCTCGCGACCGGAGGCCTGCGGTTCGGGCAGTTCTATCTGCGGAGGTTCAAGCGCCTCACGCCCGCGCTCGCCCTCATGGTCGTCGTGACCGTGCTGATCTCGGCGTTCGTCCTGACGCCCCTTGGCACCCAGCAGGTCGCCGCCAAGACCGGCCTCGGAGCCATGCTCCTGTGCGCCAACTGGGTGATCGCCCAGACGACGGGCGGCTACTTCGACGCGCCGGCCGGAACCAACCCGCTGCTGAACACGTGGTCGCTCTCGGTCGAGGAGCAGTTCTACCTGGCCTTCCCCGCCGTGCTGGCCCTGAGCTGGTGGATAGCAGGGCGCACGCGTGGACGCCTGGCCCGGGCCGTCCCCGTCGTCATCGTGGGCCTCGTCGCCGTGGCCTCGTTCGCGCTCCTGCGTGGCACGTCCGGCCTGCCGCCCGACTCATGGCTCCTCGGCTTCTACAGCCCGCTGAACCGGGCCTGGGAGTTCGCGGTCGGCGCGCTCCTGGCCCTGGCCACGTCGGGACGCCGCGTGCGTTCTCTGGCCCTCGCGACGTCGCTCGGCACGGCCGGGGCAGCGCTGCTGGCGGCTTCGCTGTGGCTCATCGACAGCAGCACCCAGTACCCGGGCGGCGCGACGCTCCTGCCCGTGGGCGGCACGCTCCTGCTGCTCGCGGCGGGGCGGCAGGAGTCCAACCGCGTGACGCGGGTCCTGTCGTCGCCCCCGCTAGTGGCCACAGGCGACTGGTCGTACTCGATCTACCTGTGGCACTGGCCCTTCATCGTCTTCGCGGGGCTCCTGTGGCCCGGCCGGTCGTGGGTCCTCGTGCTGGCGGCGGCGGCTTCGTTCGGCCCCGCGCTCGCCTCCTACCGCTGGGTGGAGCAACCCATCCGTGGCCTGTCGCGGCTGAGCGGGCCCCGGCTGGCCAGGGTGCTCGCCCTCACCCTGGCTCCGCCCCTGGCCCTGTCGGCCGCGCTCCTCGTCGCGGCCCAGGCAGGGTGGTGGTCGCCCGAGGTGCGGCACTACCAGGCGGCGGTCGAACCGCTCCACCTCGGGCACGGAGTCTGCGACACCAGGACCCCGCAGTCCCGGCGCCGGCCCGGCGCCTGCACGTGGGATGCGAGCGCCCCCGGGAAACCCATCTACCTCGTGGGCGACTCGAACGCCGACCACTTCAGCGAGGGCGTGGTCCGCGCCGGGACGTCGCTCGACCGGCCCGTGGTCATCTCCACCACGAATGCCTGCCCGTTCGTCGATCTGTACTTCCAGGACAACAGGCCCGGGTGGTCCTCGGCCCAGAAGGAGGCGTGCCGCGCCTACGTGCGCGGCACCGTCGACTACCTGCGGCACGCCCCCAAGGGCCTGGTGGTGATCGCCAACAGCGACGAGTACTGGTCGAGCAGCGACTACTCGGTCGGCACGGATGCGGCAACGGTCACCACCGACCCGGTGGCCAAGATGACCACCCTCCGCGCCGGGCTGCTCTCGACGGTCCGAGAGCTCCAGCGCGCCGGCCAGCGGGTGATGCTGGTGCAGACCACGCCCCAATGGCGCGGGGAGCACGACTGGAGCCCGCTCACCTGCACGAACGTGGCGCTCCTGAACCAGGGCTGCAACGACCTGCTGTCAGTCCAGGACGCCGCCGCATCGCAGGGGCCGGTACGCGACGTGGTGGCGGCCACCGCCGCCAGCACGGGCGCGTCGGTGTGGGACTCGTGGCGGGTCTTGTGCCCGGCGGGTTCCTGCTCCACGGAGGCCGGCGACCTGATCAGGTACCGAGATGCGCTCCACATTTCGGTGCCGCAGAGCGAGGCGCTCGCCCCCGCGTTCGTGCGGGCCATCCGGGCCGCGACGTAGGGAGTCACGGCCTGGGCCGTCCGCCGCCAGCCGCTAGGAACGGCCCCGCCCGAACGAAGCCGAGCGGGGCCGTCCTAGCGCTAGTGGATCGTGGCGACCTTGAGGGCCGTCAGACTCAGGTTGCCGAGGGTCGCGGACTGCCCTGCCACGGATACCACGCAGCGCAGCGCGAGCGTCGTCTCGGCAGCCGCGGTGTACCAGCCAGCCGAGCTCATCGGCACCTGCGTCGTGAGGCTCGCGGTGAGCGAGGCATTCATGGCAGGAAGCGTGACGGGCGGGCCGGAGGAGGGGAACACCGCACACACGATGGTCTGGACCGCCGTGCTCCCGTACGCGTACGCCGAGAACTGCACCAGGTACGAGCCAGCGGGGACCGTGACCGTATCGAAGGTCGAGACGATGTCGCCCACGTCCATATGCTCGGCGAGGGTCCCCGCATACAGATCGGACGGGCCCTGCGCGCCGGTCGCGCCCGTTGAACCCGTCGCCCCTGTGGAGCCCTTCGGCCCGGTCGATCCGGTGGCACCCTTCGCGCCGACGGAGCCCCTCGGTCCGGCGACGCCGGCCAGCAGGTACTTGCTCTCGCCGGCCGCGCAGGCCGTGGTCGACCAGACCTGGCGCATCACGGCGTTCGTCCCCCGGCAGTAGTAGAGGGAATGGACGGTGGTGGCCTTGGTGGGTCCGATGTCACCGGCGCGGGCTGCCGCTCCTGCCCCCACGGCTCCGAGGACGACGGCGCAGGCCGCGACCACGACGGACGCGCGCAACGTACGGGATCGAGACATGGGGCCCTCCTACGGGTGTGCCGTTCGGTGAGATGGAGTGGGTTCAGACCCTTCGGTGCGACGGCATCAACGCCACGACGATCAGGGCGATCCAGGAGAAGAAGAACGCGAGGATGCCCCAACCGAGGGCGGAGCGTCCCTTCTTGCGTGCGATCGACACCGTCCAGGCGATCAGGAGGATCCAGATGATGAGCCCGATCCCCCACCCGATGACATAGGCGGTCGTGTTCGTCTCAGCGAGCAGCACCGCCAGGAAGGTCCTCAGCACAGTACGTACGCTGCCGAGTACGCGGCGCCGTAGCCAATCGGGTGGCGAAGTGTGGGAGGTCGGCCCCCCCTGTGCATTCTTCGTATGGGCGGGGCGCGCGCGACACGCGCCGCCGAGCGGGGGCGAACCTTCCACGTCGACCAGAAGCTCACATACTTGCGGCCACCGCGCGCCCAAGCCTCGGCGCCCCGGTCTACGTTCGGCGGCGTGGCCGACGCAGGGGATGACGCGCGCAGGACGTACCCGGACAGGGTGGGCGTGACCTCCCGGATCACGCGCGCGCCCGGAGTGATGCGGGAGTGGCGGATCGACGACGTCCGGTCCTTTTCGCTCCCCGTCGTGGTCGACCTCATGGACGTCGATCCTCATACGCACGAACCGGTCTGGAGGATCGCCGCCACCGTCGATCTCGTCGACGAGCGGCCCACGTTGGTCCACGTCGAGGTCCTCGGCCCGTCCGGCCTCGACCTCACCCGGCTCCAGCGGGAGTTCCGCTGGGCCACCCCTCTCGAGATCGTCACGTCCATGGTCCCGCACCTGCTCGCCGAGGGCGTCGACCCCCTCGCCTACCACCTCCCGACGAGCGGGTTCCCCGATGCGGTCGACCTGCGCCGACGTTCCGCCGCGCGACTCTCGGACGAATTCCTCGAGGAGGTCGCCCGCGAGTACCTCGCCCACGGGCGCGGCTACGCGGCCGCTGCCGCCGCGGCGAGGCACGTGAGCCCCCGCACGGTGACGAGCTGGATCGAGAAGGCCCGCCGGCGAGGCATCCTCACCGAGGTGCCGCGCGGCAGCTTCGGCGGCAACATCACCTCGCACGCCGATCCCGACTGACGCCGGTTCGGTCGTCACGACGGCCAGGGTCAGGAGGCGATCACGGGCTCCCGGGCTGGTGCCGGCGCGCCGAGCGCCCCAGAACGTCGGCGCCCGGCGGTCAGCGTGACAACCCCGATCGACGCGTACGCGACCACGATCACGTAGCCGAGGACCTCGAAATGCTCGGTGAGGGCCGCGACCGGGGCGAGCAGTTCCATCCCGACCACGTCCACCAGGACCTTGGCGAGGTAGATGCCACCTACGACCAGGCCCAGACTCGCGGTCAGCGCGGTCATCGCGATGTTGAACCGGCGCCGGCGAAGCGTGCTGCCGTCGGTCTGGTCGTAGAGGCGCGACATCATGACCGAGTTTGCGGTGTCGCACAGCGCCATGCCAGCGGCGAAGAGCAGCGGGAGCGCCAGGATGGTCGCCCACGACGCCGACCCCGAGGCGGCCGACGAACCGGTGACCCCGATGAGCGCCACCTCCGACGCGGTCTCGAGGCCAAGTCCGAAGAGGAAGCCGACGGGGAAGAGCTGCCAAGCGGCCAGCGCCGAACCCTGCATCCGGACACCCAGCAGCCTCGTGAGCAGCCCACCCCCCGACAACGGGTCCGTCGAGGAGGCTCCGGGCCCGGCCCGCCGGATCTGCTGGAGCACGCGCAGGTTCAGGCCGCCGGCGCCGAGGAGGAAGGCGGCCGCAAAGGCCGTCGAGAGTCCGCCGCCCACCACGCGCCAACGCTCGAAATCGCCACCGGCAACAGAGCGTGCCGCCCACGCGACGAGCACCGTGAGGATGAGCACCACGGCGGAGTGCCCGAGCGCGAAGGACAGGCCCAGCCCCGGGCGGCGGCGGCCTTGGCTCGCGGCCAGACGGCTGCAGTCGTCGATGACCGCGATGTGGTCAGCGTCGAACGCGTGCCGGGTCCCCAGGACGAAGGCCAGCACGCCCACGCCCGAGAGACCGACGGCTCCAGCTGACCCGACCGCGTAGAGGCCCCACGCGAGGACGTTGAGCGCAGCAACGGCGGAGACGACGCCCGTGAGGGGCCGCCTCGTGCCGTAGCCCATCACATCTGTAGCTGGTCGCGGCCGTAGACCGCCATCGGCGGCGGGTCCTCCGTGGCGGCGCCGTGCTCGTGCTCGTGCGGGTCCTCGTCGAGGTAGGCGTTCTCGAAGAGGATCGGGGTGCCGTGCGGGGTCTTGGCGACGGCGAGGGACCAGATCACCTGGTGCTCCGCGAGTGTGCCTGCGTCGACGAGGTGCTTCTCGACGCAGATCCGCTCGAGCGCGGCCATCCAGTGCTGGTAGTGCGTGTCGCCGCGGTCCGGGTCGCCGCGTTCCTGGGCGGCCGCGATCTCGGCGCTGATGGTGTCGTACCACTCTCGCGGCGTGACGAGACCCTCGGCGACGAGCGTCTTGCCGATGATGAACGCCTCGGCCTCCCACGAGTCGGCGAACACCGGCCGGCCTTCGTCGCTCAGGAGCGGCTCGATGGTCGGGAGGGTGCAGTCGGCCTCCATGTCCGCCGCCAGGGCGACGTACTCCAGGCCGAGGCCAGGGTCGGGGGCGACGGTGCCCATCACGCCACGCCGCTCGAGGGCTCGATGTACGTCTCCCATGCGTCGGCGTACACATAGGTGTTGGGCTCGACGAAGTCCTTGCCCCACAGGTCGGCCGCCGAGTAGCGCACGCTGTAGACCGGGACGAGGAAGTACTGGAGGCCCCGCGAGCTGATGTCGGCGAGCTCGACCTCGTACACACCAGTTCCGGTTCCCTTGGCTGGCGAGGCGACCGGGTACACCATCGTGATCTGCCCCGTGCGACCCCGCACGTACGGGTACTCGCGGGTGTGCCCTGCCGACGACTGCAGGACGGCGCGCACCTTCTGCCCCGCCTTGAACTTCGGGGTGGTGGGCTTCTCGCTGTATGCGGCGGAGGTGAACTCGCCGTTCGCGCTGGGCTTACCGAAGCCTGGCACTGCGTCCTTGAGCCCCTCCTGGCGGATCGTCTCCGCGCGGTCGAGCTCCTGGGTGCTCACGATGGGCACCGAGCCGGAGGTGAGGTCGTCGCGGGTGACGCCGCCGCGCTTCGACACCGACAGGTAGTACGAGACCGCGGTCAGCCAAAGCTCGGGGTACGGCATGTTGTGGTAGTTGCGCGGATGGAGCGTCTCGCGGTACCAGCGCAGCATGTCCAGGTTGAGCCGTTCGGGATACGGCTTGTCGTGGTACCCGCCGAGGAGGAGCGAGTAGATCGCCGTCATGAACGGTTCCCAGTCCAGCTCCGCCTTGGGCCACGGCTGGTTCTCGGGTTGGTCCTTGTCGGGGATCGCGTCGTAGCCGGCGTAACCGACGAGCGCGCTCTGCGGTCCGTCCATCGCTGGTGCCCCCTAGAGAATCTCGACGCCGATCATGGAATTGCGGGTGACCTTCGCGCGCAGCTCTGTCTCGGACAAACCCTTGTAGGCCGCCGGCATCTCCGGGAGCACCAAGAAGCGCGTCTCGGAGTTGGAGTCCCACACGCGCATCTCGTCGACGCCGGCCAGATAGGCGTCGAGCTTGGCGACCGCGTCTGCACCCTGCGCGTCGGCGAACTCGTGCATGACCCCGCGCGGCGCCCGCACGGACCGGGCCCGGTACTGCTGGGACTTGTACCAAACCGGCTGGACGCCGAGGAGCGCCTGCGGGTAGCACGAGCACGCGGTGCACGAGACCATGTTGTGCACGCGCTTGCCCGTCGCCGGGTCTACTCCGTTAGCCACGACCCGGAGCCATTCGCCTTCGGGGCCCAGGGTGAAACCGGGGATCTGGGGGGCGGGGAGCGTCTTGTCGTTCAGCGAGGCCAGGTAGTCGGCCACGAGCTTCGTGGCCGCGAACGGCTTGCCCGGCGGCGGGTTGAGGATCGCCGTGCGGAACGCAGGGTTCACCCAGGCGTGGGCGACCACGGCCTTGCCGTACTGCGGTCCGACGAGCCCGGAGTAGAAGCCAACGAACCCCTGGACCTTCTGGTCGTCGAGCACACCCTTGTCAACCAGCAGCGACTTGAGCGCCAGGACGCGCTCACGCAGCGGGGGCAAAGGCGTGGCGCCGTCGGGAAACGCGGTGTCCAGGATCGGCTGCCCGCCCAGGACGATCCGGGAGCTGTCGGGGGCGACCCCCGACCCGGTGGCCGTGGGAGCAACCGTTGCGCTCGAGGTCGGCGCTGCGCTGGACCCTGGCGTGCAGGCGGCCAGGAGCCCCGCACCAGCACCGATCCCGACGATGCCGAGCAGGCCGCGCCTGGTGAGTCCCGACTCGTCGGACTCGTCGAGGTCTTCGCCGGTCTCCGTGACGTCTGAGTCGGTCATGTCGGTACTCCCCGTGGGCCGGCCAGGT
Source organism: uncultured Actinomycetes bacterium (assembly GCA_963778785.1). Classification (GTDB taxonomy): domain Bacteria; phylum Actinomycetota; class Actinomycetes; order S36-B12; family CAIYMF01; genus CAVZVV01. The sequence continues at coordinate 365,512 of CAVZVV010000021.1, read as the reverse complement.
GTGGGCGCGACAGTAGGCGACGCGGCAGACCAGTGGGAATGAGCCGGTACTAAGTGTGTGAGGTTGACCTTGGGTGCATGGACGAGGTGGCATGCCCTTTTCGGCTCGTGCTGGCAGCGGCTTGGACCCAGCCCGGGTTCGCTCAGGGGGCGAGGGCGGGGGCGATGACCGTGTCGACGAGCGCCGCGAGGTCTGGGTAGGTCACCCCCTGGTCGCTGGGGTCCGACAGGTTGACCCGGCTCGAGACGGCCACGACGAGGCCACGGCCCGGCACGACCTCGATGAGCTGGCCGCCGAACCCCACCGCGCGGTAGGCAGCCTGGCCCGCAGACGTACCCACCCACCAGAGGTAGCCGTAGGCCTCGCCGGCCCCGCTGGCCTGCACCTGTCCGGTGGTTGACCGCTTCACCCATGCCGCGGGGATCACCTGGCGACCCTGCCAGCGGCCTCCGGCGCGGTACAGCTCCCCGATCTTGGCCATGTCGCGCGGGCGGAGGGTGAGCAGCGCCCAGCCCGTCTGACGGTCCTGCGGGTCGACCGGCCAGGCGAACGTCGCAGCCAGGTATGCGGTCACGTTCTTGGGCACCGCGAGCGGTTCGAACGCCGGCGCCGAGTCGATCCCGAGCGGGTCGAACAACTTGCTTCGGGCGTAGTCGATCACCGACGTCCCCGTCGCGCGCTCGAGAATCGCAGACAGCAAGTGAGCACTGCCGTTGGAGTACTGGAACGTCCCGGCGAGCGAGGGGTCCGCATCGGCGAGGACGCCGGCGGTCCAGTCGTCGTGCTTCATGAACGTCGGCAGGTTGTTCGCGACCTCGTTGGTCATCCCCCCGGTCATCGTGAGTACCTGGCGCAGCGTCGTCGCCTTGACGGCGGGCCGCATCGTGGGGGCGTACGTGGGCAGCAGCTCGCCGAGGGTTTGAGCCGTGCTGCGGATCTTCCTCTCGCCGATGGCGATGCCGACGAGCGCGGACATCACGCTCTTGGTCACCGACTCGACGTCCCGGGCCTGGTCGGGTCTCGATCCGGCGGCGTACCACTCGGCCACGGTGCGGCCGCCGAGGTTCACCACCACCCCACGCAAGGCCCGCCGATGACCGAGCGGAATCCACGCCTCGATGGCCGCGGAGACCCGGGCCTGCACGTCGGCGAGCTGCGACGGCGAGGGCGTCGCCGGCGACGGGACCGCGCCGCCCGGGCCGGTGCACGCGACGCACACGAGTACGACGCCGGCCAGGGTCAGCGCCGTGGCACGACGTCCGATGCGTGCGCCCATGCAGCACCTCCGCGTCGCGTCAGGATGGCAGGTCGGGCCTGGAGCGGCAACGCTCTTCGAGCGCAACCCCTTCAGCGTGCCCGGGAACGTCGGGGCCGAGGGCGGCGGTGACTCATTCGGTCTGACACCTCTCAGAGCGAGCAACCCAGGGGGACCGCGTGGGACAGTCGAGACTCTGGTGGGCAGGTGGTGGGCATGGCGTCCTCAGCGCGCACAACGGACTGGCGCGTGTGGCTGCTCGCCGCTGCCGTGGTGCTCCTCTTCGTCGTCGATCTGCTGCTGCCGGGGCTGCCCCTGCTGTCCTTCCTAGTCCTTCCGGTCCTGGTGGCAGCCGCGTTCGCAGGTCCGCGGGTCACCTCTGGTCTGGCTGCGTTGGCGTTGGCGCTGGCGCTGGTGTCAGAGGTGGTCGGCCACGACCCCGACGGGCCGCCGTACTGGTTGCCGCTGCTCACGATCGCAGCAGCGGCGACCGCGGCCGTCTACCTGGCGTATCGGGCCGAGCTGGGCAGGACCAGGCTCCTGGACCGCGAGCGCCGGCTGAGGCTGATGCTGGAGAACTCCACCGACGTGGTGTTCGAGCTCGGCAACGACGACGCGTACGTATGGGTGTCTCCGTCGGCACGCACCGTCCTGGGCTGGGACACCAGCGAGCTGGTCGGCAAGACCGCCAGGGACCTCGTGCACCCCGACGACCTGCCCGCGCTCATCCGGGCGCGCACCAACGCGAGCGGGGGCGTGGCGGGCGTGCGGTCGTTCCGCTACCGGCAGGCCGACGGGTCTTACCGACGGATGTCCGGCATGTCCCGGGAGATGCGCGACGCCGATGGCACCCTGCACGGACGCGTGGTCGGGCTCCGCGACGTGCAGGCCGAGCACGAGGCGGCCGAGGCCCTCGTCGCGGCGCAGGAGCACTACCGGCTGCTGGCGGAGAACGCCTCGGACGTGGTATTCCGCACGGACCAGGACGCGGTGCTGACCTGGGTGTCCCCGTCGGTGACGCAGGCGCTGGGTTGGGAGCCCGACCAGGTCCTCGGGCGTGCCGCGGCGGACTTCCTGCACCCCGACGACCTTCGGCGGGTCCGCTCGGCGTCGCGCTCGGTGCTGCGCGGCGATCGGGGCCGCGACGAGGTCCGGATACGCACCTGTGGCGGCACGTACGTGTGGATGGCGGTCATGGTGCGACCCGTTCCCCGAGCGACCGGAGCGGCGACGGCGTTCGTGGGCAGCGCCCACAACGTCGAGACCGAGCGCGAGGCCGCCCAGGTGCTGCGTTTCCTGGCCTCGCACGACCCGCTGACCCGCCTGGCGAACCGCCCCGCACTGGTGACCCGGCTGAGCCGGATCCTGTCGCACCCCCCGCGCACCGGGACTCGGCTGGCCGTGCTGTTCCTGGACATGGACGGGCTCAAGCACGTCAACGACACCCTGGGCCACGCGGTCGGAGACCAGGTGATCGTCGAGGTCGCTGGCCGCATCGCCGCCCAGGTGCGCACCGACGACCTCATCGCCCGGTTCGGCGGCGACGAGTTCATCGTCGCGCTGCCCTCGATCCACGCCGCCGAGGATGCCGAGGCGATCGCAGCGAAGATCCACCGGGCCGTGCGCGCACCCATCCACACCCCCAGCGCTGAGCTGAGCGTGACCCTGAGCATCGGCATCGCCGTCGCCGAGCCCGGCGACGACCCCGACGAGGTCCTCAAGCACGCCGACCTCGCCATGTACCGGGCCAAGAACACCGGCCGCGACCGCACCGCCGTCTACGACCCCGCCATGGACACCGAATCCCAACCCGAGCTCAGTGACCTGGACGGCGGCTAGCACTCAGCTCCAGCGCGCCGGGGTGCTCGGGTATCGCCGCTGCGCCACGTCGGTCGCCATCCCGAATGGTTGTGCCGGAAGCCGGGAACGGGGATGCTGCACCCTTTCCTGACCGGGAGCGGCCATGACAGTTGCCGACGAGCTCTCCGCCGAGCTCCGCTCGCTGAACGACTGGGCCGACCGGGCCCAGAAGAAGGCCAGGCACAAGAAGCGCGAACGGATGCTCACTCTCGCGCTGTGGTGGCTGCTGGCCGCGGGGGCGGTCGTACTGGCGGTGCTGGCCGGTACCGGCGGGCTCAGCGGGCTGATCGGGGCCACCCCCGCCGCGTGGATCGCGGTCGCGGCCGCGATGGCTGGCGGTCTCAACATCGCCCTGGCCGAACAGCTGAAGGCCGCCGCGAACCAGGCCAGCGAGGCCGAGGGGCGGTGGGGTTCCCTCGCGAGCGGGCTCCATGGAGCCTGCCTTCAGGCCAGGCTGTTGGACGACACCGGCGTCGCCCGTGCTTTCCTGCGCGCCCAGGTCGCCGAGCTGACGGGGCGCGAGGAGCAGGCCGAAGCGAGGAGCCCCGTGCACCTCATAGCGCCGCCCACCCCGCCGCCCACTCCCGCCAGAGAGGCCGAAGCGACTTCTGAAGTCGTCACCGGCGAGGCTGAACCCGAGGACTCCTTCCTCCACGATGCCGGGATCGAGCAGGTCAGGGCTGCGCTGTTGCGCATCGGGGCCAGTGCCCCCCCTGCAGGAACCCCGGAGGCGGCCACAAGCGCGCTGCTGCGGTGGGACGGGCACCTCGTCGCGGTTGTCAGCGCCAACCCCGTCGACCAGGCTGCGCCCGACAAGGACGGAGCCGCGGTCGAGGCCAAGCGCGAAGCGCTCTACGAGTGGATTCTCCTTCAATCGCACGCCGTCCCGGACCTTCACTGGCTAGTCCTGGTCCTCGCCGACGAGCCGGACGTATGGCAGAGCCAGGCTCTCGCCTCTTATAGGACCTTGGACATGTACTTACCCGAGACGATCCCTAGGGCGCGTGTCGTCGTGCTCAGCCGCGACGATCTGGAGGGACAGCTGCGCGAGGAGCTCGTACCGCGCACAGCACCTGCTTGACCGTGGCGCACTCGTGGTGCCTGTGTCCGGCCAAAACGTTGAGCCGACGCCCGGACTCGAACCGGGAACCCCCTGTTTACAAGACAGGTGCGCTGCCAATTGCGCCACGCCGGCGGGGCGTTTCCGTGCGGTTGCCGCCGGGGCGAGTCTAGGTGGACGCGGCGCGACGCGCCCTGCCCCGACCCACTTCCCCGGGGGCCCGAGAAAGACTCCGAACCGGACGGCGTGGGGCCACGCACAATCGCGCCTATCTGCCGTGCGTTGACGGTGTCTTGGCCGCCCGCTATCAAGCGTCTTAGGGGCCATGGGGAAGTGGCCCTACTTAGGGCACACAACGTCGATCCACAGAGATGTACCTTCCGCCGGGTTACTTAACTGGACGACTCGGATCAGGTTGGAACCAAAGGAAATCGCACGTGTGGCCCTGCGTCTGAGATTCGCGTTCGCGCCGAGACGACGGATCGGGAAGGCACGGCCCCACCATCACCGCGAACGCGTCTCGTCCGTCTCACCAGGTCCTTGGAGGATCGATGTCCAGTCATCGCAAGCCGCCCAGTCTCCCCATGGCGATCGGCGGCATGTCGATCTCCGCGCTGCTGAAGTTCGTGGGAGTCGCGGTCGGCTTGTTCGGCCTCATCGTGATGGCAGCCGGCCTTGCCCAGACGGCGTCCGCGACCCCGAACAAGGCGCGGGACTGCACCGGATGCCACGGGTCGGGCGCGGTCGCCGGAACCGTGACCGCGACACCGAGCACGACGACACCCGCCGCTGGAGCCAGCTACACCGTCGGGATCGTCATCTCCGCCAACCCCAACGGCGGAGACACCGGCTACTGGATCGCCACCTCCAACGCGGCCGGGGCCACCGGCTCCGGTGTCGTCTTCGGGGGCCAGAACGGTTCGGGGTCCCCGACCTACACCGTGCCCATGACCGCGCCTGCGGCGGCCGGCACCTACTGGTACAAGGCCTGGGGAGTCCAAGGTCTCAATGACGCTTCCGGCCAGACGAACTTCGGGCTCTACTCCATCACCGTCGACCCGGCCCCCGCCGTGCCAGCGCTGAGCGCCGTGGCACCCACCCACGCCCAGGCCGGAGCCAGCGTCACCATCACCGGCACCAACCTGGGCACCGCCGGCACCGTGTCCTTCGGCACCACCGCCGCGGCCACCACCGCCTGGACCAGCACCTCCATCACCGCCACCGTCCCGGCCCTGGCCCCCGGACCGGCCAGCCTGAGCGTCACCCCCACCGGCCTGGCCACCAGCAACCCGCTGGCCTTCACCGTCGACCCGGCCCCCGCCGTGCCAGCGCTGAGCGCCGTGGCACCCACCCACGCCCAGGCCGGAGCCAGCGTCACCATCACCGGCACCAACCTGGGCACCGCCGGCACCGTGTCCTTCGGCACCACCGCCGCGGCCACCACCGCCTGGACCAGCACCTCCATCACCGCCACCGTCCCGGCCCTGGCCCCCGGACCGGCCAGCCTGAGCGTCACCCCCACCGGCCTGGCCACCAGCAACCCGCTGGCCTTCACCGTCGACCCGGCCCCCGCCGTGCCAGCGCTGAGCGCCGTGGCACCCACCCACGCCCAGGCCGGAGCCAGCGTCACCATCACCGGCACCAACCTGGGCACCGCCGGCACCGTGTCCTTCGGCACCACCGCCGCGGCCACCACCGCCTGGACCAGCACCTCCATCACCGCCACCGTCCCGGCCCTGGCCCCCGGACCGGCCAGCCTGAGCGTCACCCCCACCGGCCTGGCCACCAGCAACCCGCTGGCCTTCACCGTCGACCCGGCCCCCGCCGTGCCAGCGCTGAGCGCCGTGGCACCCACCCACGCCCAGGCCGGAGCCAGCGTCACCATCACCGGCACCAACCTGGGCACCGCCGGCACCGTGTCCTTCGGCACCACCGCCGCGGCCACCACCGCCTGGACCAGCACCTCCATCACCGCCACCGTCCCGGCCCTGGCCCCCGGACCGGCCAGCCTGAGCGTCACCCCCACCGGCCTGGCCACCAGCAACCCGCTGGCCTTCACCGTCGACCCGGCCCCCGCCGTGCCAGCGCTGAGCGCCGTGGCACCCACCCACGCCCAGGCCGGAGCCAGCGTCACCATCACCGGCACCAACCTGGGCACCGCCGGCACCGTGTCCTTCGGCACCACCGCCGCGGCCACCACCGCCTGGACCAGCACCTCCATCACCGCCACCGTCCCGGCCCTGGCCCCCGGACCGGCCAGCCTGAGCGTCACCCCCACCGGCCTGGCCACCAGCAACCCGCTGGCCTTCACCGTCGACCCGGCCCCCGCCGTGCCGCCGACGCCGGGTCAGGCGGTCATCAAGGCGCTGTCACCCGATCGTGGCGTCGTCGGAAGCAAGGTGACCATCACCGGGACCGACCTCGGTGCCAAGGGCGCCGTGACCTTCGGCAAGGCGAAGACCACGATCCTGTCCTGGACCGCCACGAAGATCATCGTGCGCGTCCCCGAGGGCAACAGGGGCAAGGTCGTGGCCGTCAAGGTCACTCCCAAGGCCGCGGCACTGTCCAACTCCCTGCCCTTCCGCGTCCTTCGGGGCGGGCACGAAGATCGCCATGGACACGGGGACGACGAGGGGTTCGACGGGTCGCGGGTCAGCCTGCTGAGCTTCGTCGGGATGGAGCTCCCCGCTCCGATCCACGTCTGACCACGATCGCGCGAGCCCCGACGAACCTTGTTCGTCGGGGCTCGCGCCCGTCGCCCAGGCGCTTGGAGCGTCCGCCAGTCGGGCGGGCGAGGAGCCACGGTGGGGTGACGGTTCGGGACAGTGGTTGCCGTGGCGGGCCAGGGTCGCGACAATCCCAGAATCCGGACGCCGATGGCGACCGCCTGGGGATGGGGTCTTCCGATGATTGGACGCTGGGTGACGCGCGCGCTCGCTATTGCTCTGCTCGCCCTCGGACTCCCGCTCGCCGGGGGCCTCACCAGCCCCGCCTCGGCAGCGACCCAGTGGATCGACGGCGGCTTCGCGATGAGCTCGGTGATGAACTGCCCGTCGATGATCTTCGGCTCGCCGTACTTCGAGACCGGTGTCACCACGTACACGGGGTACCTCGGCGACCTGTCGGCCGCTACGCCGAACCCCGCGGTGGGGCAGACCTTCTACATCCACGTCGTCGTCGGTGCCCCGGGCAACCCGTGCCCCAACCAGTTCGCCTGGGTCGACATCAACCTGCCCGCAGGCCTCCAGCTCGCCACGGCGACCTCGCCGATGTTCTGCCTCTACGACAACGTGGCGCAGTCCGGCTGTGACTCATCCAAGGTGGCGAACTCACCGTTCCACCAGGGTGCGATCTCCCTGATCCGGTCGACCGACGGAGTCTTCGCGCATGAGATCTGGCCGGTACCGACGGGTCACATGTGGGAGTTCCAGATCCCGGTGAAGGCGACCTCCCAGATCGTGAACGGCACCTTGCAGGCCCTGGTCAAGGTGCTCGACGGCAACAGCAGCCCGTGGCTCGACGCCCGGGCGCAGATGCTCGTGCTCTCCTCTGGCCTACCGAGCGCGCCCACCATCACCTATGCGAGCCCCTCCACGACGATCACGCCGGGAGCTGCGCCGAGCTACCGCTCGGTCGGGCAGATCCGCACGAACGTCGCTGGGTCGGCGAGGTTCAGGATGGGTACCGATACGCGCTACCTGACGACGTCCGACGCGTTGCCCCCGCTCGGTACCGGCTCCTGGCAGGCGTGGGACGACTGGACACCCTTCGTTCCCGTCGCAGGAATCACGTACCACTGGACGCTGTGCTTCACCCCCACCGGCGGCAGCGAATTGTGCGGCGCCGATCAGACGTTCGTCGGCCTCGCGGCCGACGGCATCCCACCGACGCTGACTTCGATCACCGCACTGAACAACCCAGTGACAGGGCGGTACGCAACCTTCCGCATCACCTTCAGCGAGCCGGTGCAGGGCTTCGCGAACTCGCTGATCATGAGCGTGGGCGGCCTGTCCAGCGTCGGTGCGCCGGTGCTCTCGCCGGCCAGCGGGCTTGCCAAGACGGTCACCGTGACGGTCGACGTCGGTACGGGCGACGGCACTATCGGCGTCGGCATCGGCAACAACGGCTCGATCACCGACGCTGCAGGCAACCCGATGTCCGGTCCCGGTGGAAGCGCCAACGCGGCAGTCCATCGCGCCACAGTCGACGTCACCAAGCCGACGATCACAACCTCAGCCCTGCCCGCGGTGTCGCTCGCCACCGCCACCCAGCGGTGGATTGCCGCGGACAACATCGGGCTCGCCTCCTTCGCCGTTCGCGCTCGCACGACGACCGCCGCGGGCGTCGTTGGCGCCTTCGGCTCCCCCACGACCTACGGGCCGGCCGTGCGATCGGCACTCGTCACCGTCACCCCCGGGACGACCCGGTGCGTGCAGGTGGAGGCCGGCGACACCAGTGGCAACAAGACCGCGGGAGCCGTGCGCTGCACCGCCACCCCGATGGACGAGCGCAGGGCCAAGAGCGCCGGCAAGTGGGCCACGGTGGCCTCAACCGCGGCGTACACCAGAACCCTGTCGAAGTCGGTGAAGGTCGGCTCGAGCAAGTACCTCACCGGAATGACCGGGCACAGCATCGTCGTCGTCGCGCAGAAGGGCCGGGGCGCGGGCGTCGTCCAGGTGCTGCTGAACGGCGTGGTGAAGGCCACCTGGAACCTAGCCGCCACCAAGAGCATCCCGAAGGCGGTGCTCGTGGTGCCCGTGCGGGCGGGCTTCAGCAAGCGCACCGTGATGGTGCGGGTCAAGGTGGCCGGGAAGGCGGGCGTGCTGATCGACGGTCTCGGCGTCGGCGCGTAGGGCTCGACCCGCCGGTTTCCTCCTCTGCGCCCCACGTGATCTACCCTCGCCGGCGGTGCCGTCACCCACCGTCTGGCGGCCGGGCTTCCTCGCGAGCGCGCTGCAGCAGCGAGAGCACGGTGAAGGCCACGCACGTCATGAGCACGACGACGACCCAGAAGAACACCAGGATGTCGATCCACGACCCGAGGGGTGGAGCGCCGGGGAAGAACCCACGCAGGGGCAACAAGGCAAACAGGACGGCTGTCAGCCAGCTCGCGATGCCGATGCTGAGGTCCACGATGCCGCGCGAGACGTAGCGGACGACGGCCACGGCGATCAGGGCGAGCACGACCATCATGAGGAGGAACAGCAGGGCGACCGCGACGGTGGAGCCCGCCCTCGAGACGTCGCCGCCGACGATGACCCCGCGCGTCGCGAGGTGGGCGCCCTGCCGCTCGCTCCAGCCCGGGATACGGAAGAAGGTCGAGGCGTCGACCCCGATCGGTCGGCTGGCGCCCGATGGGGTCGTGGTGGCGGCGCTGACCTCGGAAGTCCAGGCGTACTGGTCGAACGGGTACTCCTGCACGATCCCGGGCACAGGGACGACCACCAGTCCAGGCGAGGGACGAGTTCCCTTCGCGACGCGGACGGTGTCGGCGCCCACCGTCGGGTAGACGGTCACCACGACGTCTCTGGACAGGGCGCCCGCCGCGTCGAGCAGGTCCGATCCCGGGAACACGAGCACGTCGACGCTCATCGACTGACTCGCCGGGTCGACCGAGGCCGGGACCAGGACGACGGCCACCCGGTCCGCGGCAGGCGTGGGTGAGACCAGCGATCCGGTGAAGCCGGCGCGGTAGGACAGCACCGCGAAGACGTAGGCCAGCACGAGCACCAGCGTGACCACCGCGCCGATCACCGTGCGGCGACGCCGGCCGCGGACGACGTCCGAAGAAGCGTCGAAGATTGCGGCACCGCGCGGAGTCGGCGCGGTTCCCGGTCGCGGGTCTACCACCGCGCCCTCCATGGGTCCGGATCTACGAGGTGATGCCGGGGAAGATCTGGTCCCGCACGAGCTCGAGCCCGAACCCGCCGTCCGTGCTGTTGGTCATCACTGCGAAGACAGCACCGGTCTTGGTGTTGCAGTACACATCGGCGTTCCACCCCAGGACCTGGCCGGAGTGGCCGAACCAGCCGTTCTTGAATCCGATGATGCCCAGGCCGTAGTCGCCCACGCCCTTGATGGCCGTCGTCCTCAGCCGAGCCGTCACCATGGCAGGGGGCAACAGCGAGTTCCCGAGGCAGGTGCCGCCCCACGTAGCGAGGTCGCCGATGATCGAGTACGCGCCGCCGCCCTCCTTGCCGTAGTCGAAGTTCCACGCCGTCACGTCCGTCGTCGCCCTGTCGGTCACGCCGAGGTCCTTGAGCTGGAGCACCCCTAGCGCCCCGACATAGCCGTGGCTGGCCGGGTCGGGTAGCGGCGTGGCCGAGGAGGGCAGGTGCGACTGGGTCATCCCGGCCTGGGCGAAGACGTCGTTGACGAGCTCCTCGGGAGTCTTCCCGGTGAGCTTCGTCATCACGACGCCCATGATGATGATGTTCGTCGTGGAGTAGCCACCCGTTCCGGCCGGCTTGGGAGCGCCGAGCGAGAGCCCGAGCGCGATCAGGTCGTCGCGGGTGTAGGAGATCTCGTGGTTCTTCACCAGCGCTGCGATGGCGGCGTCGGCGTAGTCGGAGATGCCGCTGGTCATGCCGATCAGCTGCGCCACCGTGAGCGCACCGATCGCCGGGTACTTCGCGGCGAGCTCCGGGTCAACGCCCCGCACCGTGTCGGAGAGCGCGAGCTTCCCGGCAGCGATCTGCTGCAGAACCGCGGTGACGAACACCGTCTTGGTGATCGACCCGATCCACGAGTGATCCGCCACCGTGGCCTTCGTGGTGCCGGCGACCGCGTAGCCGTACGCCTGCTCGTAGTAACCCTTGGCCGGGTCCCACACCGCCAGCCACAGGCCCGGCGGCCGGTCCGGAGCCGAGACCAGGAAGGCCTTCGTGGCGGTGTCGATCCTCCCGGCCTCCGCTGTTGGCATCGCCTTGGTCATGTCGATGCTCGAGATCTTCGCCGTGCTCGACGGGCTCGCCGACGCCGAGGCACCCGACGACGCAGACGACGCAGACGACGAGCAGGCCGCGAGCGCCAGCGCGGCAGCCGACAGCATCACGGTCAAGGAATGCGATCGTCGTGCGCGCATGGTGGCCCCCTGTCGGCGCCAACCACGGTAGCGATCCGAGGGCGTCGTCTCCTGTTGAGAGAACGCACAAGCCAGGGCGTAGACCCGGGCGATCTCTCCGAGTGGACACCGGTTTGCGCGATCGTCAGGCTGCTCCCTAGCGGGGCGACAGGCCCGCGCCCGTCTAGGGAGTGAGTCATGATGCTGCTCGCGGAGACCAGCTCGACGGCCTACATCATCGGATGGCTGATCGGCGTCCTGATCTGGATCGGCCTGATCTTCTGGACAGTGTCGATCGCCCGCAAGAAGGGCCGGTCGACTCTCCTCTGGGGTGTCCTCGCGTTCTTCTTCTCCTGGATCGCGCTGATCATCGTCGCGCTCATGCCGCGCAAGCAGCCCACCTCCGTCTGATCTCGGCGCAACCACCCTCCGGAGGTCTCCATGAGACGACCCACGACCAGAACCCTCGCTGTCCTGGGCACGGCGACGATGCTGCTCGGCGGCTTGACGGCGTCGGCCTGGGGCGGCGACACCGGCCCGTCCGTGGCGAAGTCAACGACGAGCGTGACCTGGTGCCGTCAGACCAACGGGCTCATGCGCCAGGTGTGGACGAAGACGGCCTGCCAGCCGGGCGAGTCGAAGTACGTGTTGAAGTCCGGAGCCGGGCCGGCCGGGCCGCGCGGGCTTCAGGGTGCGACCGGACCCCGCGGAGTCTCGGGTGCCACAGGTGCCGCGGGCGCCACGGGGTCGACGGGCGCCACCGGCGCGACCGGCACCACGGGTGCTGCGGGTGCTACTGGTGCCACTGGTGCCACCGGACCACAGGGCGCGACCGGCGCGACGGGGGCCACCGGCGCCACGGGGTCGCAGGGAACCACAGGCTCGACCGGCGCCGTGGGGCCCAGCGACCTGTACCTCGACTCCAGCGTCTCGTCGGATCTCACGGACGGAGTGCCCAGCACGGTCGCCACGCTGGACATCCCGGCCGGCTCGTTCCTGCTGACCTTCACCGGCTACGGCACGGGTGCGACGGCGGACGGCACTGTGGTGTGCCAGGTCACCCGCTCCAACGCAGGCACAGCGACGACCTGGGTTCAGCCCGTGCAGGTGGCCCTCATCACGGCCACGACGCAGCCCGGACTGTCGCTCAGCGGCGCGCTCGTGACCACCGGCGCGCAGACCATCACCGCTCGTTGCTCAGTGTCCGGAACCGGAGCGTCTGTCGTGGCTCCGAGGCTCACGGCGCTGATGGTCGGCCAGGTCCACTGAGCCGCGGCTCTCGCGCACCCTCCCACACCCGCAGGGAGGGTCTCAGAAGAGCACCCTCGTCGCCCACAGGGGCGAATCGGGGATGTCACCGTCGGGACGGCGGCCGGCCATGAGGCGGGCGAAGGCCAGCGCGTCGAGTGTCAGGTGCTCACCTGCGCGTCCCGCGCCGAAGGTGCCACCCGCGTCCCCGGTGAGAACGAGGCTGAACGGCCGGCCGTGCCGAATCGCCCAGTCGGCGACGATGTCGGCCACGATCCGCCCGTCAACGCCAGGGTCGACGGACGGGGTGTGACCGACCGCGCGAGCGAGGTCGAGTCGGTGGGCCCACACGTCGCGGGTGAGCACGACCGCGCAGAGGTCTCCCATCGTCGTCCTCGTGGGCATCCCCACGTACCAGGATCCGGCTGCCTCGAGGTTGATCGGGGCCCAGCCGAGGTAGTGGGCAAGCCGAGCCCGTCCGACGACAGCGCGCGGCGCGAGCTCGGCGAGGAGCTCGACCAGAGCGTCGGCGGAGAGCGCGCGCTGATCGTCGATCTGCCTGGCGTTCATCGCGTCGAGGCTGCTGCCGCCGTGAGCCTTGCGGTGCGTCATCCCCCACACGTACTGCCGCACGAACGTGGGCAGCGACGCGTGCCCCGCGGCGGCGCCCACGAGGTGCGCGACCATGTCGCGCACCGTCCAGGCGTCGCAGTCGGTGGGCCGCTGCCAGTCGGCGTCGGACAGCCCCGAGAGATCGTCCAGGAGAGCGGCGTACGCGGCCGCGGCCAGGCCGTCCGCTTCCGCCCCCGCTGTGATGCGGCCCATGGACGCGGTGTCGAGCGGTTGGTGAGTCATGACGTCCCTTTGCGGAGTCGGGCCGCACGCCGTTCGCGGGATGCGGTGTGCTGGAGAAACATGTCGACCACGTCCTCGACCCGCCGCGACCATCGGTCACCGTCGGGGTCATTGGACATCTGCTGCGCGACCAGGCCGGCAGACAAGGCAGTGCAGAGGTCGACGTCGTCGGGATCGGTGATGCCGGCGAGCGCGAGGTACGCGCACAGCCGCTCGTAGTTCGCGAGACTCGCTGCGTAGGCGCCCGCGGACGGTTGCCAGCCGGGAACTGCCCTGGTGAACATCAGCTGGTACCGGGCGGCGTCGGCCTGGCAGAAGCCGATCCACGCCTGCAGGAGCTGCACGAGCCGTTGCCGCGCCGTTGCCCGTGCAGGGAGGGAGTCGAGCACGGATCCGATCAACTCGTCCAGCCTCCCGTAGCCGTCCGCGAACAGCGCGTCGAGGATCGCCGCCTTGCTCGGGTAGTACGAATACAGCGACGGCGCCTGCATCCCGACGCTTCCCGCGATCTCGCGCAGCGACAACGCCCCGAGCCCGCTGCCTGCCGAGAGCTGCCAGGCGGCGTCGAGGATCGACCGAGCCGTCTGGGCCCGCCGCGCCTCGACCCGGGACGCACCCGGGAGGTCCGTCGCCTGCTCCATCATTCTTCCTAACGCCGTTCGAAATATCGAATAGCGTTAGGTAACCATGGGCGGCCCGCGGGGTCAAGAGCGCCCGGCGACCATCGAGCCGGGTCTCAGACGACGGTGGCGTCAGAAGCTCGACGGATCGCGCAGCAAGGCATCGAGGCGCGTCACCGCGTCCGGGTCGCCGGCGGCCGCCCGCTCGGCGGCCGTGCGCGCCACCTGCAGCAGGGTCGCGTGCTCGGGGTGGACGACGAAGCCCGCCTGCATGTCGGCGCCCCCCGCGTCGAAGGACACGATGCGGGCCTCGAGGTAGTCCGCGTAGGCAGCGACAGCGGCGGCGAGGTCGTCGTGCCAGGGCCGCACCTGGGTGGCGAGGACCGCGGCGCGCTCCTGCCGAAGGGCGTCGGCCCCCTCGCTGGACGCACGCTCCACCACTCGTTCGAGGCTCACTCGCAGCGGCGGTGGTAGGTCCGCCCGGGACAGCACCGGGTTTCCGTAGGCGAGCATCGCGGACACGTGGGCCTCGGCCTGGGCCACGGCCAGCTGCCCCGAGTCGACCCGGGTCTCGAAGGCCGCCAGCTCGTCCACCCGGGCCCGACCGTCGAGCCACCATGCGCCGGCCGCGAGGATGACGAGTACCGCGAGGACGGCCCACGGCCACCGACGTCTGGGGCGCTCGGCTCCTCCCTCGAGCACCTCGTGCCGGAGCTCGACCACCGGCAGGTCGGCGCTGCTCATCGGCCCAGGATGGACCCGGACCCCTCCGGGCGCATCCGGGTGGGAAGACCGTGCGCCGCGGGCCCGGGTCCGGCAGGATCGCAGACGCGCTCCCACGCCGGCGCGGCCGTCGCGGCCGCACGCGGCGGGGGCCAGCACACCAGGAGGGCACAGCCGGTGACGACGGAGACGCAGGGCACCCCGCCAGGACCCGACCCCGGCCCTGCGCCGCCCTGGTTCAAGACGGCCGTGATCTACCAGACCCATGTGCGTGCGTTCGCGGACTCCAACGGCGACGGCATCGGCGACTTCGCCGGCCTCACGTCGCGGCTGGACTACCTGTACGACCTCGGTGTCACGGCCGTGTGGCTGTTGCCGTTCTACCCCTCGCCGCTGGGAGACGACGGCTACGACATCGCCGACTACACGGCCGTGAACCGCATCTACGGCGACCTCGACGACGTGCGGCACTTCCTCGACGAGGCGCACCGGCGCGGCATCCGGGTGATCACCGAGGTGGTGCTCAACCACACGAGCGACCAGCACGCGTGGTTCCAGCGCTCGCGCCGCGCGGCGCCCGGCGACCCGTGGCGCGACTTCTACGTCTGGAGCGACGACGACACCCACTACGGCGACGCCCGGATCATCTTCCAGGACTTCGAGACCTCGAACTGGACGTGGGACGCCGAGGCCGGCGCCTACTTCTGGCACCGCTTCTACCACCACCAGCCCGACCTGAACTTCGACAACGCGGCCGTACAGGAGGCGGTCATCGAGGTCGTCGACTTCTGGCTCTCGATGGGCGTGGACGGGTTGCGGCTCGACGCGATCCCCTACCTTTTCGAGCGAGAGGGCACCACCTGCGAGAACCTCCCCGAGACGCACGCGTTCCTGAAGAAGCTGCGCGCGCACGTCGATTCCCGCTACCCCGACCGGATGCTGCTCGCCGAGGCGAACCAGTGGCCGGAAGAGACCAGCGCCTACTTCGGCGACGGCGACGAATGCCACATGGCGTTCCACTTCCCCGTCATGCCGCGCTTGTACATGTCCGTCGCCATGGAGGACCGCTTCCCCCTCGTCGACATCCTCGAGCAGACCCCCGAGATCCCCGCCTCGGCGCAGTGGGCAGTGTTCCTGCGCAACCACGACGAGCTCACCCTGGAGATGGTGACCGAGGAGGAGCGCGACTACATGCGGCGCACGTACGCGCCGGACCCGCGGGCGCGGATCAACCTAGGCATCCGGCGCCGGCTCGCACCCCTGGTCGGCAACGACCGCCGCCGGATCGAACTGCTCAACGGTCTGCTGTTCTCGCTGCCCGGCACCCCGGTCGTGTACTACGGCGACGAGATCGGCATGGGCGACACGATCACGCTCCCCGACCGCGACGGGCTGCGCACCCCGATGCAGTGGGACGCCAGCGCGAACGCGGGCTTCTCGGCGGCCGACCCGGCCCGGCTGTTCCTGCCCGTGAACACCGACCCGGAGTTCCGCTACGAATCGGTCAACGTCGCCGCGCAGCAGGACAACCCCGACTCCCTGCTCGGCTGGATGCGGCAGCTCATCGCCCTGCGCAGGCAGCACCCCGTGCTGGGCACCGGATCGATGGTGCTGCTGCAGCCGGAGAACCCGGCGGTGTTCGCGTACGTGCGCGAGGACGACGACGAGACCCTCCTGGTCGTCGCGAACCTCTCCCACAAGGCCCAGGCCACCGCCCTCGAGCTCGAGGCGTACGCCGGGCGCACCCCGGTCGAGCTCTTCGGCCACTCGCCGTTCCCGGCCCTGGACGGCACGCCGCTGCGGGTCACCCTGCCCGCCTACTCCTTCTTCTGGTTCTCGCTCGAGCCCGCCGGCGCCGGGGAGCCGCCCGCCGACGGGGGCCCCGCGACGATCCTCGCGGCCGGGGGGTGGCGCACCCTGCTCGACGACCCACGCACCCGCAGCGACGTCGAGGACGCCCTCCCGGCGGTGCTGCGCGGTCAGCGCTGGTTCGCCGGCAAGGCGCGGACCGTCTCCGACGTGCGCATCAGGCAGGCCGAGCCCCTTCCCCTGCCGGGCGGCGGCGACGCGCTCGTCGTGCTCGTCGACGTCGTCTACACCGGCGGGGAGCCGGACTGCTACGTCCTGCCCCTGGTCCTCGCGCCGGACGAGCCCGAGGACGGCGGCGCCCTGTTCCGGCTGGCCGAGGACGAGTCGGCGCCGGCCTGGGGGTGGGTGCTGGACGGCATGGCCGACGAGGGTCTGGCCACCGCGCTGCTCGACCTCGTCCTGGCCGCCGGTCGGCTCGAGCACGCCGGCACGACCCTGCGCGGCGTCCCGACCGCCGCGGCCGTCGGGCTCACCGAGCCCGGCGACGACCTCACACCCGTGCTGTCGCGGGGCCAGCAGAGCAACTCCTCGGTGCGCTACGGCGACCGGCTCATCCTCAAGCTCTTCCGGCGTGCCCCCGAGGGCACCAACCCCGAGGTGGAGATCGGCGCCCACCTCACCGACCAGGCCGGCTTCGCCCACGCGCCGGCGCTCGCAGGTTCGCTCGACCTGCTCGAGCCGACCGGGGGCGAGCGCACCCTGGCCGTCGTGCACGCCCAGGTCACCCACCGGTCCGACGCGTGGGTGCACGCGCTGGCGCAGTTCGAGGAGTACCTCGACCGACTGCTCCCGCTGATCGACGGCGGCGGCCTCATCCCCGCTGGAGCGCCGCTGCTCGCCGGGCTGGAGGGCCGGCCCGTGCCGACCGATGTCGCCGAGCTCGTCGGGGAGATGCTCCCGGAGGCCTCCCTGCTGGGCACCCGCACCGCCGAGCTCCACCGGGCCCTGCTCGGCACCGGGGAGGACCCGGGATTCGCGCCGGCAGCCGTCACGCCGCACTTCCAGCGCTCTCTCTACCAGTCGGCGCGCACCCAGGTACGACGGTCGCTCCTCCTGCTGCGCCAGCAGCGTCCCCGACTCACCGCCGAGTCGGTCGCGGCGGCCGACCGGGTGCTCGCGGCCGAAGAGCCGCTGCTCTCCGGGCTCACCGCTGTGCTCGACCGCCGGCTCGGCGGCGTGCGGATCCGCACCCACGGCGACTTCCACCTCGGCCAGGTGCTCGTCACGGACGACGACGTCGCCATCATCGACTTCGAGGGCGAGCCGCTGCGCTCGTTCGGCGAGCGGCGCCTGCCGCAGCCTCCCCTGCGCGACATCGCCTCGATGCTGCGCTCGTTCCAGTACGCCGGCCACGCAGGCGCCATGCGGCGCGCGCTCGTCAACGACGGCACGAGCGTCGCCACGCTCGCCGCGGCCGCCGACCTTTGGTCATCGTGGTGCAACACGGCCTTCCTCTCGGCGTACCTCGCCGCGGCCGGCCCCGACCTCGTGGGCGCCGACACCGGCGCGCAGGAGGTTCTGCTGCGGGCCCTGCTCCTGGACAAGGCCGCGTACGAGCTCCGCTACGAGCTCGGCCACCGGCCCGACTGGGTGCCGATCCCGCTGCAGGAGCTCCTCGCGCTCGCGGAGGGATAGGGCGCCACCAACGACCCGGACACGGTCCGTTGCCCCCTACCACACCGATGTCACGGTCTGTATGCGCAATCGTTACCGGTTCTTGCAGCGCTTACATCGCGTCCCTGTTGCCCGCTGGATCAGCGGGGACGAGCATGAGCACTGTCTCCATCCCCTCTTGTCCGAGGAGCATGCATGCTCATCTCGTCCCACCGCCGTGGCCTCGTCGGCGCTGCCGGGCTCGTCTCAGCCGCTCTGGCCCTCGCGGCCTGTAGCAGCTCGAGCAGCTCGTCTGGCGCTGCGTCGCCGACCAACACCGACCCCGCGTGCGCTCCGTACGCGGCCTACGGCTCCTTCCCGGGCACCACGGTGTCCGTGTTCACGTCGATCCTGCCTCCCGAGCAGCAGAAGTTCGAGTCCTCGTGGGCGCAGTTCTCGAAGTGCACCGGCATCACCGTGAAGTACGAGGGGAGCGACCAGTTCGAGGCGCAGCTTCCCACCCGCATCGCGGGTGGCAACGCGCCTGACATCGCCTTCATCCCGCAGCCCGGTCTGCTCCAGAAGCTGGTCTCGCAGGGTGGCCCCAAGGCGGCCCCGCAGGGCACGGCCGACAACGTCACCAAGTACTGGAACTCGGCCTGGAAGGACTACGGCACCGTCGACGGCACGTTCTATGCCGCTCCTCTGGGCTCGAGCATGAAGTCGTTCGTGTGGTACTCGCCCACCGTCTTCAAGGCCAAGGGCTACACCGTCCCCACCACGTGGGACGCCATGATGAAGCTGTCTGACCAGATGGTGAAGGACGGCCTCAAGCCGTGGTGCGGCGGCATCGAGTCCGGCGGCGCTACCGGCTGGCCGGCCACCGACTGGCTCGAGCAGGTCGTCCTGCGCCAGAGCGGCGGCCAGGTCTACAACGACTGGGTCGCGCACACGATCAAGTTCGACTCGCCTGAGATCCACAAGGCGATGGACCTCGTGGGCGCCGGCTGGATGAAGAACCCGGCCTACGTCAACGCCGGCTTCGGCGACGTCAAGACCATCGCCACCACGTCCTTCCAGGACGCGGGCAAGCCGATCCTGGCCGCGAAGTGCGGCATGCTGCAGCAGGCCTCGTTCTACGCGGCGCAGTGGCCGTCCTTCAAGAAGGACGTCAAGATCTCCGAGACCGGCGACGTGTTCGCGTTCTACCTGCCGCCGATCAGCGCGGACGTCCCCACCCCGATCGTCGGCGGTGGCGAGTTCGTGACCGCGTTCTCCGACAAGCCCGAGGTTCAGGCCTTCCAGACCTACCTCTCGTCCGGTGAGTTCGCGACCCTCAAGGTCAAGGCGGGCGGCTGGGTGTCGGCCAACAGCGCGGTGCCGCTGGACGCCTACACCGACCCGATCTCGCAGTTGTCGGCCAAGTACCTCACCGACGCCAAGGCGACCTTCCGGTTCGACGCCTCCGACCTCATGCCCGCCGCCGTCGGCGCCGGTGCAGAGTGGAAGCAGCTCACCGCGTGGATCGCCGAGGACCAGGACACCACCAAGACGCTGCAGAACATCGACGCAGCCTGGCCGTCGTCCTGACAGCCCCTGGATCGCGCCAGTTGGCGTGATCTGACGAACGCCGGGGCCCGGAGGGTGTAGACACACCTTTCGGGCCCCGGTTCGTCTCCCCCACACGAACCCAGGGGATCCCTGGACAAGCTCACAGGAAGAGGGTGAGAGAGTGACCACTGCCGGCAAATTCACGCTGGCGATCACCGGGGTGGCGGTCTTCTTCGGCGTCCTGCTGATCGTCTTCTTCGTCGCCGGGAGGGCCCGGGGCAAGCTCCAGAACCCGCTGGCACGGCTCATCTTCCTGGGCCCCGCGGTGCTGCTCCTGACCGTCGGCCTCGTGATTCCCGCCATCCAGACGTTCTTGCTGAGCTTCAAGAACGCCAACGGCAATAAGACCGTCGGGTTCGCCAACTACGGTTGGATCTTCACCACCGACGACAACCAGCGGATGCTGATGGTCACGGTGGTGTGGATCATCGTGGTGCCGCTCGCGGCGACCGGGCTCGGCCTCACCCTCGCCCTCCTCATCGACCGGATGAAGCGCGAGTCCCTCCCGAAGACCTTGATCTTCCTGCCGATGGCGATCTCCTTCGTCGGCGCGAGCATCATCTGGGGCCTGGTCTACGAGTTCCGCGCCCCCGACGAGCAGCAGGTCGGCCTGCTGAGCGCCGTCGTGACCAAGCTGGGCATCGACCCGCCCAACTGGCTGCTGTGGCAGCCCTGGAACAACTTCCTGCTCATGGTGATCATGATCTGGATCCAGGTGGGCTTCGCCATGGTCGTGCTCTCGGCGGCGATCAAGGCGATCCCGACCGACGTGGTCGAGGCGGCCATGATCGACGGGGCCACGGGCGGGAAGCTCTTCCGCCTGGTCACGGTGCCCATGATCCGCGGCACCCTCGTGGTCGTGCTGACCACGATCATGATCGGCACGCTGAAGGTGTTCGACATCGTGCGCGTGATGACGAACGGCAACTTCGGCACCCAGGTCGTCGCCAACGAGATGTACGCGCAGAGCTTCGTGCAGTTCGACAAGGGCCGCGGTAGCGCGCTCGCGGTCGTGCTCTTCGTCGGGGTCCTACCTCTGATCATCTACAACGTCGTCCAGCTTCGCCGGGAGGGTCAGGTCCGATGAGCGTCGAAGCCCACGAGGTCATTCCGATCCCGCAGCCCCCCGCCAAGCAGGATGGCATGTCGTCGGCGGTCCGCCGGTCTCTGTCGAGCCCCTGGGCGACAGCGCTGGTCATCCTGCTCACGGTCCTGTGGACCATCCCCACCTTCGGCCTGCTCGTCACGTCGCTGCGGCCGTCCGAGGCAGCTCAGACCACCGGCTGGTGGACCGCGTTCACCCCGCCCCAGTTCACCCTGTCGAACTACAAGGAGGTGCTCACGGGAGGCGACATCATCCCGGGCGGCATCACTCCCTACCTGGTGAACTCGTTCGTCATCTCGATCCCGGCGGCGCTCTTCCCGCTGGCGCTCGCACTGATGGCGGCCTACGCGCTGGCGTGGATCCCCTTCCGCCTCAGCACCGCGATCTTCATGGGCATCTTCGCCCTGCAGGTTGTTCCGCTGCAGATGGCGCTGCTGCCGCTGCTCACGCTCTTCAACAAGGGCTGGGGCCTGGGCAGCGTCACGATCATCCCGCCGCTGAAGGTCGGCGGACCCGGCGGCGGCTTTATCCAGCTGTGGCTCGCGCACTGCATGTTCGCGCTGCCGCTGGCGATCTTCCTGCTGCACAACTTCATCGCCCAGCTGCCCAAGGAGCTCTTCGAGGCCGCCCGGGTCGATGGCGCCAGCCACTTCCTGATCTTCCGCAAGCTGGTGCTCCCGCTGTCCGTGCCGGCCATCGCCTCGTTCGCGATCTTCCAGTTCCTGTGGGTGTGGAACGACCTGCTGGTCGCGCTCACGTTCGCCGGAGGCACGAGCGACGTGGCACCGATCACGGTGTACCTGGCCAACATCAAGGGCACGTACGGCGCCCAGATCCACCTGATCACGGCCGGCGCGTTCATCGCCATCTTGATCCCGCTCATCGTGTTCCTGTCGCTGCAGCGGTTCTTCGTCCGCGGTCTGCTGGCCGGATCGGTCAAGGGCTAGCCCCCGAGCGTCCACGTACGAGGCGCCCGTCCCCTCCGGGGGGCGGGCGCCTCGAACGTCGCGGACGGGGCTTAGGGCGCGAGCATCTCCGCGGGCGCGCCGGCACGGAGGAACTCGGCGTACCAGCGGGCGGAGCGCCGGGGCGTTCGGGCCAGGGTGTCGAAGTCGACGTGTACGAGACCGAATCGCATTGAGTAGCCCTCGGCCCACTCGAAGTTGTCCATCAGCGACCAGGCGAAGTAGCCGCGCACATCGACCCCGTCGTCGATGGCCTCGGCCAGCCGGCGCAGGTGCGCGGCCAGGTAGGCCACCCGCCGGGAGTCGTCGATGGTGCGGTCGGGGCCGATCGGGTCGTCGTACGCGGCGCCGTTCTCGGTGATGTAGATCGGGGGGATGCCCGGGTAGTCGGCCTTGAGCCGGTTGAGGTGCTCGCGCAGCCCCTGCGGCGTGATGGGCCAGCCGATGTCCGTGGCGTCGGGACCCGCCGGCGCGTACCGCGCGCCGGTGACGTTGACCCACGGCCAGCCCCCGAGCGCGGCGCCGTCGTCGACACCGGGTTCAGCCGCCTCGTAGAAGTCGTCGTGGTAGTAGTTCACGCCGAGCCAGTCCATCGGCGTGGAGATCACCTCGAGATCGCCGTCGCGCACCGCGTCGTCGAGCCACGGCGCCACGTCGGCGCGCACGTCGACGGGGTATGCGCCGGTGAGCAGCGGGTCGGCGAAGATCCGGGTGAACAACCCGTCGATGCGGCGCACGGCGTCGTCGAGAGCGGGCCCGCCGCCGGGAACCGCGTGCGCCGGCATGGTGTTGAGCACGATCCCCAGCTGCTGCGCCCCCGCCGCCCGTAGCGCCTGCACGGCAAGGCCGTGAGACAGCAGCAGATGGTGCACGGCCGTGACCGCCGACGCGCCGTCCACGACGCCGGGAGCATGCACGCCTGCGGCATACCCGAGAAAAGCCGCGCACCAGGGCTCGTTGTGGGTGGCCCACATCGACACCCGGTCACCGAGTCGGCCGTGCACGGCCAGTGAGTAGTCGACGAACCGGGAGGGCAGGTCGCGGTTCGTCCATCCACCGGCATCGCTGAGCTCCACCGGAAGGTCCCAGTGGTAGAGCGTGGCGACGGGGTCGACGCCGGCTTCGAGGAGCTCGTCCACGAGCCGGTCGTAGAACCCGAGTCCCTCCGCCGAGAACGCCCCCGCGCCGCCGGGTTCCACCCTGGGCCACGCGATGCTGAAGCGGTAGGCGTTCACGCCCAGGGAAGCAATGAGAGCCACGTCGTCGCGGTATCGGTTCACGTGGTCGCAGGCCACGAGCAGGTCGTCGCCGCCGCGCACCTTGCCCGGGGTCGCGGCGAACGCATCCCAGTTGGACACCCCACGGGAGTTCGCAGCGCCCTCGATCTGGGCCGAGCTGGTGGCCACGCCCCACCGGAAGCCGGCCGGGAAGGACGCTCCGGCGGCGTCATTCATGAGAGCTCCTCGCATTCGGCTGTCTCTGACGTTGGGTCCACCCTAGGATGACTCGAGCACCTCCACCTTCCACTACGGATCGTCCGGCACGTTCCTGCCGGTGAAGGGATGTCTGCACCATGGCAAAGGTCGTGTTCGACAAGGCCACCCGCATCTACGACGGGGCCACCTCTCCAGCGGTCAGCGCGCTCGACCTCGAGATCGAGGACGGCGAGTTCCTCGTCCTGGTCGGGCCGTCCGGCTGCGGCAAGTCCACCTCCCTGCGCATGCTCGCCGGGCTCGAGGACGTCAACGCCGGCGCCATCTTCATCGGCGACCGCGACGTCACCAAGCTGGCACCCAAGGACCGCGACATCGCGATGGTCTTCCAGAACTACGCGCTGTACCCGCACATGTCCGTGGCCGAGAACATGGGCTTCGCCCTGAAGATCGCCGGCGTGCCCAAGGACGAGATCAACCGGCGGGTGGCCGAAGCGGCCAAGCTCCTCGACCTCGACGTCTACATCGACCGCAAGCCCAAGGCGCTCTCCGGCGGCCAGCGCCAGCGCGTCGCCATGGGCCGGGCCATCGTGCGCGAGCCGCAGGTGTTCCTCATGGACGAGCCGCTGTCGAACCTCGACGCCAAGCTGCGGGTGCAGACGCGCACCCAGATCGCCCAGCTCCAGCGCCGCCTGGGCATCACCACCGTCTACGTCACGCACGACCAGACCGAGGCCATGACGATGGGCGACAGGGTGGCGGTGCTCAAGGACGGCCTGCTCATGCAGGTGGGTCGCCCGCAGGACCTCTACAACCACCCCGACAACGCCTTCGTGGCCGGGTTCATCGGTTCGCCGGCCATGAACCTGCGCACCGCGCCCTACCAGGGCGGACACGTCACGCTCGCCGGCGTCAGCATCCCCGTCGAGGCCTCCGCGGCCGCTGCGGCCGACGCCGCGGGGCTGCGCGAGGTCACGATCGGGTTCCGGCCCGAAGACCTCCGGCTCGTGGGCCAGGGCGAGGGCGGCGTGCCGGTGCTCGTCAACCTCGTCGAGGTGCTCGGCGCCGACGCGTACGTCTACGGTGGCGTGGAGCAGACCGACGGCACGATGCAGGAGATCACGATGCGCGTCGACGGCCGGCAGCCACCGGCCCGGGGCGAGACGATCTACATGCAGATCGCCGAGGGGCACGACCACGTCTTCAACGCCGAGACGGGTGCACGGCTCGGCAGCTGAGCCGGGTACCACTGGTTCTCGGGTCGGGCTCGGAGGAGGCGCCGTGGCGCTCAAGGCGACGGCCGTGCCCTCCGAGCCCGACCTGGTCTTCCTCCCGTGGCACCTGCCGCTGGAGGAGTGGCCCGACGACACCGTCGTCTCGCTGCCGCGCGGCATCTCGCGGCACGTCGTGCGCTTCGTGCGGCTGCACGGCACCGTGTACGCGATCAAGGAGATCGAGCAGCCCATCGCCGAACGCGAGTACCGGCTGCTCACCGACCTCGTCCGCCGCGACGTGCCGTGCGTCGAACCGGTCGGCGTCATCAGCGGCCGCTCCACCGACGCCGGGGCTGCGCTCCCGGCGGCGCTGATCACGCGACATCTGAAGTTCTCGCTGCCGTACCGGGCGCTGTTCTCCTCCACGTTGCGCGAGGAGACCGCCGGTCGCCTCCTCGACGCCCTGAGCGTCCTGATCGTCCAGCTGCACCTGGCGGGGTTCTCTTGGGGCGACTGCTCCTTGTCGAACACGCTGTTCCGGCGCGACGCGGGGGCGTTCGCGGCCTACCTCGTCGATGCCGAGACCGGAGAGCTGCATCCGCGCCTCTCGGTCGGGCAGCGCACGTACGACGTGGAGCTCGCCGCCACGAACGTCGCTGGCGAGCTGATGGACCTCGCGGCCGGACAGCGACTGCACGAGGGCATCGATCCCATCGTCACGGGCCTGCAGGTGCGGGTGCGTTACGAGCGGCTCTGGGCCGCTCTCACCGAACCGGTCACGATCGAGCCGAACGAGCGCTACCGGCTCGACGAGCGGATCCGCCTGCTCAACTCCATGGGCTTCGACGTGGCCGAGCTGACGATCAATCGCGAGGCCGCGACATCCCGCGTCACCGTCACGCCGAAGGTCGTCGACGCCGGCCACCACCAGCGCCGGCTGATGCGCCTCACCGGGCTCGACGTCGAGGAGAACCAAGCCCGACGGCTGCTCAACGACCTCGACGCCTACCGGCTCGAGTGCGCCGGGCCCGATGCCGACGGCGACGACGAGGAGATCCTGGCCCACCGCTGGGTGACGGAGGTCTTCGAACCCGTTGTGCAGTCGGTGCCGAAGAACCTGCGCGGGAAGCTCGAGCCCGCGGAGGTTTTCCACGAGGTGCTCGAGCACCGGTGGTTCATGTCCGAGCGGGCCAAGTGCGAGGTGTCGCTGCAGTCGGCGGCCGCCGACTACGTCGCCTCCGTGCTCACCCACAAGCCCGATGAGCAGGCCGTGCTTGGCGCTCGCCTCGGGTCCCCCTCAGACGACACGGCAGAGATCAGGATCGTGCTGCCACCGGAGACCGCAGACCCGTCCTAGACGGTCTAGCGGGAGCCCCCGGCCGGGGCCGTAGAGTCCCCCCGTGCACGTGGACACCGACCTCACGACCCTGTTCGTCATCGCCCTCATCGCCGCGATGACCCCCCTGTTGATCGGCCTGCTGCGGCTGCCCGTGCCCGAGGTCGTCCTTCTGATCGTGTTCGGGGCTCTGTTCGGACCGTCGGTGCTCGGGTTGATCCAGCTCGGCGAGCCGATCAACCTGCTCAAGGAGGTCGGCCTGGCGTTCCTCTTCTTCGTCGCGGGCTACGAGCTCGACCAGGGGGCCATCAAGGGGAGGTCCGGCAGGCTCGCAGGTGCGGGGTGGCTCATCTCGCTCGTGCTGTCGCTCCTGGTGGTGTGGCCGCTGACGGCCGTGGGGCTCGTGCGCGACTCCGTGGGCGTGGCCATCTGCCTCACGAGCACGGCGCTCGGCACCCTGCTGCCGATCCTGCGCGACCGGGGCGACCTGAGCACGCCCTTCGGTACCTACTTCATGGGTGCAGGGGCCGTCGGCGAGTTCGGCCCGGTCCTGGCGATCTCGCTGCTGCTGTCGTCCCGCTCCTCCTTCGTCTCCCTCCTGATCCTCACCGGCTTCGCGGTCGTGGCCGTGCTCGTATACCTGCTGCCGCCGAGACTGATGGGCCCGCAGGTGCTCGACGTGATCAGCCGCACCCGCAAGACGAGCGCGCAGAGCGGCGTGCGCTGGGTGCTGGTGCTGCTCTTCGCCCTGCTCGCGTTCGCCAGCGTCGCCGGGCTCGACGTGGTGCTTGGGGCCTTCATCGCCGGTGTTGTGCTCAAGCTGTGGATGACCAAGGAGGACGAGCAGGACGAGGCACCGCTGGACGAGAAGATCGAGGGCATCGCCTTCGGGTTCTTCATCCCGCTGTTCTTCATCCTCAGCGGCGCCTCGCTCGACCTGGCGGCGATCGCCGAGAAGCCCCTCCGGATGCTGGTCTTCTTCGTCCTGCTCCTCGCCGTGCGCGGACTGCCGCAGTTCTTCCTGTACCGGGACGCGATCCCCGACGTGCGCGAGCGGTGGCGCTTCACCCTGTACGTCGCCACCGGCCTGCCGATCCTCGTGGCCGTCACCACCATCGGCCTCGACACAGGCGTCATGCTGCCCGAGAACGCGGCGGCCCTGGTGGGCGCCGGCGCGCTGTCGGTGCTCGTGTTCCCGTTCGTCGCCGACCGGCTCGTGCCGAAGGTGAGGACGCCCGACGGTCCCTCAGCGAGGTCGAGTAGCCCCGGAGGCAGAGCGTCAGGGTGACGCGCGGTGGGAGGCGATGGCGTACATCGCGATACCCGCCGCCACTCCTGCGTTGAGCGACTCGGTGGTGGCCGTCATGGGGATCGAGACGAGCAGGTCGCACGCCTCCGCGACGAGCCGCGAGAGCCCCGCACCCTCGGCCCCCACCACGAGGACGAGCGGACCGGACGCGAGGTCGGGGTCGAGGTCACCCACGGACGTGGGGCCATCGGCCGCGAGACCGACGACGAAACAGCCCTCCGCGGCGAGGCCGCGCAGGGCGCGCGCGAGGTTGGTGGTCTGCGCCACGGGTACCCGGGCTGCCGCCCCGGCGCTCGTCTTCCATGCCGCCGCGGTCATGCCGGCGCTGCGTCGCTCGGCGATGAGCACACCGTGGGCGCCGAAGGCCGCCGCCGAGCGCACGACGGCGCCGAGGTTCCGCGGGTCGGTGATGCTGTCGAGCGCGACGACGAGCGCGGGTACTCCAGCGTCGGCAGCGCGCTCGAGCAGGTCGTCGACGTGCGCGTACTCGTAGGGCGGCACCTTGAGCGCGACGCCCTGGTGCAGCGCGCCATCGGTGAGCCGGTCGAGCTCGACGCGCGAGGCCTCCACGAGGGCCAGCCCGCGGTCGCCGGCCAGCTTCACCGACTCGCGCACGCGGTCGTCGACGTCCATGTTGTGGGCCACGTACAGGGCGACAGCGGGTACCTTCTCGCGGAGCGCTTCGACGACCGGGTTGCGGCCCGACCACGAGCTCGGTGGCGTTCGACCCTCGGCGCGACGGTCCGCCCTTGGCCGCCGGACCGGCACCTCGGGCCGGAGCCGCCGAGGACTTCTCGGTGCGCTTCTTGGCCCGGTACGCCTTGTGCCCGGGGCGCTCCTCGGCCTTGGGCGTGGGCCCCTTCCCCTCGAGCTTCTGGCGGCGGTTGCCGCCTGACCCGACGGTCTGGCCCTTCTTCGTCCCGGTCTTGCGTACGGCACCCCGGCGCTGGCTGTTGCCTGCCATCAGTGACCCTGTCCGTCGACCAGCGACCAGCGGACGCCGGCCGGGGTGTCCTCGAGCGCCACGCCCGCGTCGCGGAGCCGGTCGCGGATGAGGTCGGCGGCGGCGAAGTCCTTGCGCGCCCGCGCGTCGGCCCGCTCGGCCAGCGAAGCCTGCACGAGCGCGTCGAGCGCGGCCATGGCGGCGGCGTCGCCGGTACCGGCCTCGCGTGTCACCCAGGGCTCGCCGAGCGGGTCGACCCCGAGCACGTCGAGCATGGTGCGCACCGAGCCCAGCACGCCCCGCAGCGACGGCCCGGTATCGCCGGCCGCCAGCAGCTTGTTGCCCTCCGACGCGGTGTCGTGCACCGCCGCGAGGGCCGCGGAGACGCCCAGGTCGTCGTCCATGGCGGCGACGAAGTCGGCGCACATCATGACCTGGCCCGGTGCCGCCGGGCCGGCCACCTCGGTGGCCCGGCGGACGAAGCCCTCGAGGCGGCGGTAAGCCCACGGCCGACTCCTCGAGCGCCTCGAACGAGAACTCGATGGACGACGCGGTAGTGCGCGGAGGCGAGGTAGTACCGGAGCTCGATCGGCCGCACCCGCTTGACGACCTCGCGCACGAGCAGCGAGTTGCCCAGCGACTTGCTCATCTTCTCGCCGGCCGTGGTGACCCAGGCGTTGTGCACCCAGTACTGCGCGAAACCGTCGCCGACGGCTTTGGACTGCGCGATCTCGTTCTCGTGGTGGGGGAAGACGAGGTCGAGGCCGCCGCCGTGGATGTCGAACTGCGGCCCGAGGTACTTGCCCGCCATCGCCGAGCACTCGAGGTGCCAGCCCGGGCGCCCGCTGCCCCACGGGCGTGGGCCAGACCGGTCGGGCTCACCCGGCTTGGCGCCCTTCCAGAGCGCGAAGTCGCGCGGGTCGCGCTTGCGGTCGCCGTGCTCGGTGTCGCCGGCGCTCTGCATCTCCTCGAGCCGCTGGCCCGACAGGGCGCCGTACGTCGGGGTAGGAGCGCACGTCGAAGTACACGTCGCCGCTGGAGGCGTAGGCGTGGCCGCCGTCGACGAGTCGCTGCATGAGCGCGACCATCTCGGGCACGTGCCCGGTGGCGCGCGGCTCGATGGTCGGCGGTGTGCAGCCGAGCACGTCGTAGGCCCAGGCGAACTCGCGCTCGTAGTGCTGGGCCACCGCCCACCAGGGCCGGTCTTCCTCGATGCCGCTTGGCGATGATCTTGTCGTCGATGTCGGTGACGTTGCGGCAGAACGTGACCTCGTAGCCGCTCGCCTGCAGCCATCGGCCGCAGCACGTCGAACGAGACTCCCGTGCGGATGTGACCGACGTGCGGGGCGGCCTGCACGGTGGCGCCGCAGAGGTACATCGACGCCCGACCAGGCTCGAGGGGGACGAAGTCGCGCGTCGACCGCGTGGCCGTGTCGTAAAGGTGCAGGGTCACCGGCACAGGGTAGCGGCCGGCACGTGGCTAGCCCGCCGCGAGGAGTGCCGTGGCCACGGCCGCGACACCCTCGCCGCGGCCGAGGAACCCGAGGCCGTCCGTGGTGGTGGCGGCCACCGACACGGGGGCACCCCCGAGCGCTGCGGACAGGGTGCGCTGCGCCTCGTCACGGCGCGGGCCGAGCCGCGGGCGCTCGCCGACGAACTGCACGGCGACGTTCACCACCGACCAGCCCGCCGCGCCGACGAGCCGATGGACCTCCCCGAGCAGGGCGACGCCGCTGGCCCCAGCCCACTGAGGGCGATCGGTTCCCACCTGCGCCCCGAGGTCGCCGAGGCCCGCGGCCGACAGCAGCGCGTCGCACACGGCGTGTGCCACGACGTCGCCGTCGGAGTGCCCGGCCGGGCCGTGCGTCTCGTCCGAGAAGAGCAGGCCCGCGATCCACATCGCTCGACCGGCCGCGAGCGGGTGCGCGTCGACGCCGATCCCGGTGCGCATCATCGTCGGCAGACTCCCGTGATCTTCGGCCCCGACCCCCGGGCCGGGCGAGTCAGCGGAGGACACCGGCGGCCCGGCGCCGCGCCAGCACGGCCTCGGCGAGGACGAGGTCGAACGGGCGGGTGACCTTGAACGCGTCGTCGCTACCCGCGACGACGAGAACCGGGAGTCCGGCGCGCTCGACGAGGCCAGCGTCGTCGGTGGCCGGCGCGTCGGGGTCGGCGGCGGCGTGCGCCGCCTCGAGCACCGCGCGCCGGAAGCCCTGCGGGGTCTGCACGGCCCGGAGGGTCTCGCGCGCGGGTGTCGACTCGACCCGGCCCGCGGGATCGACGATCTTGATCGTGTCGGCCACCGGGAGTCCCGGCACGACCGCGTCGGCCCCGCCCCGCACGGCCGCGACGACCCGCTCGACGAGGGACACGGGGATGAGGGGGCGGGCGGCGTCGTGCACCAGCACGACGTCGACAGAGGCCGGCAGCACAGCCAGGGCCAGCGCGACCGACTCCTGCCGGGACTCGCCCCCGGCCACGACCACCACGTCGGTGTCGACCGCCTCGTCGCCGAGGTGGTCGCT
This sequence comes from uncultured Actinomycetes bacterium, assembly GCA_963778785.1. Classification (GTDB taxonomy): domain Bacteria; phylum Actinomycetota; class Actinomycetes; order S36-B12; family CAIYMF01; genus CAVZVV01. The sequence goes on along the minus strand of CAVZVV010000021.1, from coordinate 334,925 downwards.
GACGAGAGCCCGCACGGCGTCGACTCCGTCGGGCCCGGGGCCGGGCGGCGCGGCCACGACCACGAGGTCGACGTCGCGAGCAGCCACGAGCGCACGCAGCGCGTGCACCAGGATCGGCTGGCCAGCGAGCTCGCGCAGGGCCTTGGGCGCCCCGGGTCCGAGCCGCTCGCCGCGGCCGGCCGCCGGGACGACGGCGGCGGTCCTGGGGATCACGCGGTGTCACCCGCTACGGCTGGGCGCATGGACTCGACGGGGTCGTGGCGCCGCGGCGGCACGGCCGAGCCCCCCTTCGGCACGACCGAATCGCCGAGGTCGGCCGGACGCGCGAACACCATGCGGCCGTTGGCCGTCGTGAGCACCGAGGTGACCATGACCTCGAGCTCGTGACCCAGCCGGTCGCGGGCGTGCTCGACGACCACCATGGTGCCGTCGTCGAGGTACGCCACGGCCTGGCCGGCCTCCTTACCCGCCCGGGCGAGCTGCACGACGATCTCGTCCCCCACCACCACCGGGGGCCGCAGCGCCACGGCGAGCTTGTGCATGTTCTGCACCTGCACCCCAGCGAGGGCCGCGACCCGGGCCAGGTTGGTGTCGAACGTGAGCAGTGCTGCGTGCCGGTCCAAGCAGGTGCGCACCAGTTTCGCGTCGACCTCGTCGACGCCAGGAGCCTCGTCGCCGATGACCTCGACGTCGACGTCCTTCTCCTCCCGAAGCGCCTCGAGGGTGGCCAGTCCTCGGCGGCCCTTGGCCCGCCGCAGGTCGTCGGAGGAGTCGGCCAGCATCTGCAGCTCGCCGAGCACCGGAGCGCACACGAGCACCCGTCCGTGCAAGAAGCCCGAGCGGACGACTTCGAGGATGCGGCCGTCGATGGCGACCGAGGTGTCGAGCACGCGGGGCAGGGAGGCCGCGGACGGCGCCCGCGCCGCGAGGCCCGCCCGCGACCCGAGTCCCGCCAGCACGGCGTCGCGGCGCCGGCGGCCCACCCGGAACCCGAAGATGCCGGCGACGAGCAGGACGAAGGCGAACACGGGGACGGCCAGCACGGCCGGGACGAGCAGGAACAGCGGCCAGGTGAACAAGGCGGCGAAGAGCACGCCCACCAGCGCACCCAGCGAGCCCGCGACGAGCTGCTCGGCCGACAGACCCTCCATCTGCCGCTCGCCGCGGTCGATCGCGCGCAGCACCCACCGGGCCAGGACGCCTCCGACGACGTAGCCCAGACCGGCGCCGACGACGACGCCCACAGCGGCCGAGTCGAGAGCTCCCAAGGCGGTGCCCTCGAGGGCCGGGGTGTGCTGGACCACCAAATAGCCCACGGCGGCGCCGAAGACGACGACGAGCAGCCGGAGGGCCTCGACGGCCAGGCTCGGGACCCGCGTCAGACGAGGCGACATCACACCCCCTCAGGGCGGCCGCGGGCCGGGGTCAGGAAGCGAGGACCTCGTCGAGCAGCGCCTCGGCCTTGTCCTCGTTGGTGTGCTCGGCCAGGGCCAGCTCGGACACGAGGATCTGCCGGGCCTTGGCCAGCATGCGCTTCTCGCCGGCCGACAGGCCACGCTCCTGCTCGCGGCGCCAGAGGTCGCGGACGACCTCGGCCACCTTGATGACATCGCCGGAGGCGAGCTTCTCGAGGTTGGCCTTGTAGCGGCGGGACCAGTTGGTGGGCTCTTCGGTGTACGGCGCGCGCAGCACCTCGAAGACCTTCTCGAGGCCCTCGGCCACCACGTCGCGAACGCCGACGAGGTCGGCGTTGTCGGCGGGGACCCGGACCGTGAGGTCACCCTGGGCGACCTTGCAGGACGAGGTACTCCTTCTCCACACCCTTGACGACGCGGATCTCGATCGCCTCGATGGTGGCGGCGCCGTGGTGCGGGTAGACGACAGTTTCGCCGACCTTGAAAGCCATTGAGAAGTACCCCTTTCCCGGATACCCAGGGTAACACGGGGCGTTCGGCCCGGTCGCCCCGCGCACGGACCGCGAGCAGCGAGCCGACGGGGCGGCCAGGCCGGTCGCCGCGGCCCCGCGCCCCTGCGCCACCGCCGGCGGCCCGGGTCGCTAGCATGCGCGCATGCTCGCCCGAGTCCGCCGCCCTCACGTGGCCGCCGCCGCTGTCCTGCTCGCCGCCGCACCCCTGCTCGCCGCGTGCGGCGCCGGGGTCAACGCCTACACCCAGCAGCAGCAGGCCTCGGGCAACGGGCAGTACAAGACGGTCGGTGAGCTCGACCTTGCGAACATCACGCTGGTGCGCGGTCCCGTCGGATCGCGGTCGCTCACCCTGCTCGGCAACATCACGAACACGGGGACGCAGCCGGACTACCTCATCGGCGCCTCGATCAGCGCGCCGGCGAGCAAGGCGACGATCCCGGGCAACAGGGTCGACCTCCCGCGCGCCTCGGTGACCCCGATCGGGTCGCCCGCGTCCGCGGCGAAGGTCGACTTCCACGGGATCGAGGTGCCGCAATCGGTGTTCGTGCCGCTCACGCTCAGGTTCGCCCGGGCCGGCTCGGTGCAGCTCTCGGTGCTCGTGGTACCGCCGGTCGGCATCTACCAGGGCATCGAGCCGGCGCCGCTAGTCACGCCGCTCCCCGCCTCGCCGTAGCTCGTCGCTCAGGACCCGGGATCAGGCGGGCTCCTACGCCTCGAACTTGTAGCCCAGGCCGCGGACGGTGACCAGGTGCACCGGGTGCGCCGGGTCAGCCTCGACCTTCGCCCGAAGGCGTTTGACGTGCACGTCGAGCGTCTTGGTGTCGCCCACGTAGTCGCTGCCCCACACCCGGTCGATGAGCTGGGCGCGAGTGAGCACCCGGCCGGTGTTGCGCACCAGGATCTCGAGCAGGTCGAACTCCTTGAGCGGCATCTGCACGGTGGTGCCGTCGACGGACACCACGTGGCGGTCGACGTCGAGGCGCACCGGGCCGGCCTCGACCACGGCCGGCAGCAGCTCGTCGGCCTCGCCCCGTCGGCGCAGCACCGCCCGGATGCGCGCCACCAGCTCGCGGGTGGAGAACGGCTTGGTCACGTAGTCGTCGGCGCCGAGCTCCAGTCCCACGACCTTGTCGATCTCGGCGTCCTTCGCCGTGACCATGATGATCGGCACGGCCGACACGGCGCGCAGCCGTCGGCACACCTCGGTGCCGGACAGGCCCGGGAGCATGAGGTCGAGCAGCACCAGGTCGGCGCCGTGCCGTTCGAACGCCTCGAGCGCCGCGAGGCCGTCGTCGGCCACCCCGACCTCGTAGCCCTCCTTGCGCAGCATGAACGACAGAGCATCGCTGATGGACTCCTCGTCCTCGACGACCAGGATGCGGGTCACGCGGATCTCACTCCTTGGTGGACGGGGACCGTCGCGGTCAGCGCAGGGAGCCGCAGGGTGAAGGTGGATCCCTCGCCCGGGCGCGACCACACCGTGACCTCGCCCCCGTGGTTCACGCAGACGTGCTTGACGATGGCCAGGCCGAGACCGGTGCCGCCGGTGGCTCGCGACCGGGCCGGGTCGACGCGGTAGAAGCGCTCGAAGATGCGCTCCTGCTCGACGTCCGGGATGCCGATGCCCTGGTCGGTGACGCTCACCTCGACGATGCCCTCGTGCTCGCGGGTGCCCACGGCCACGCGGGTGCCCTCGGGCGAGTAGTTGACCGCGTTGCTCAGCAGGTTGCGCACGGCGGTGACGAGCAGCTGCTCCTCGCCGCGGACGAGCAGCCCGGGGGTGCCGCCGACGATCACGTCGATGTCCTTGCGCTGGGCGAGCAGGCGGGTGGCGTCGACCGCCTCGGCCACCACGGTGCTGACGGGCACCGCCGAGAAGGTCCCGACAGTCTCCCCGCCCTGCAGCCGCGACAGGTCGATGAGGTCCTGGACGAGGGCCGAGAGCCGGGCGGCCTCGATCTGCATGCGGCCGGCGAAGTGGGCCACGGACGCGGGGTCGTCGCTCGCGGACTGCACGGCCTCGGCGAGCAGGCTGAGCGCCCCGACCGGCGTCTTGAGCTCGTGGCTCACGTTGGCGACGAAGTCGCGCCGGACGGCGTCGACCCGACGGACGTCGGAGAGGTCCTCCGCGATGACGAGGACCGCGGTGGGGGACACGGGGGCGACCCGCACCTGCAGGTCGGCCCTGGCGAGGGTGTGGGGCCCCCGGCGCACGCTCACCTCGCGCTCGACGACCAGCCCGGTACGCCGGCACTCGCGGGCCATCGTCTCGATCTCGTCGACCCCGAGCACGCCATCGCGCACCAGCCCGAGGTCGGCCGCCGCCGACGTCGCGTGCAGCACCTGCCCGGCCGTGTTGGCGATGAGGGCGGCCTCGGGCAGCACGGCCATGATCGAGGCCACGTCGGGCGCCACGGTTCGGCCTCCTCGGGGGCTCGATCCAGCATCGGTGTCGGGGGCGGCGCGGGAGCCCGCCTCGTCGCGCTGCCGGCGCCGAGCCGAGAGCCAGGCGGCCCCCGCGGCGCCGGCCGCGGCTGCGACCATCAGGCCGAGCAGCACCGCTCCCAGCACCCACCAGCTCACGCGGCGAGGATACGGCCAGGCTCAGGGCTGTCCGTCCCCGCGCGGCCCCGGCCACGCGTCGTTCGCCCGAAGTTCACCTGCTGGATGTCCGACCAGCAGGGCCGCGTCGGGAGACTGTCACCCTGGCTCGCCGCCGGAGCGGAGAGTGCCACGACGCAGGATGGCGCCACAGCGTTGGGCCTAGGCTGGCCCCGACTGGCCCCAGACCACCACGACGACCGGGCGATCGGACGGACGATGCGCGACCTCTACCACGAGCAGCTCGACACGCTCAGCGACGAGCTGGTCGAGCTCACCCAGCTCGTCGGCGGCGCCATGGCACGCGCCACCCAGTCGCTCCTCGACGCCGACCTCGGCCTGGCCGAGGCCGTCATCGCCGGCGACGAGCGCGTCGACGTGGTCAACCACGACATCGAGGAGCGGTGCCTGCAGATCATCGCGCTGCAGCAGCCGGTCGCGACCGACCTACGCATCGCCGTGTCTGCCCTGCGCATCTCGTCCTCGCTCGAGCGCATGGGCGACCTCGCCGTGCACGTGGCCAAGCAGGCCCGACTGCGCTACCCCCGGCCCGCCGTGCCCGACGAGCTGCACGGGACGTTCGCCGAGATGGGCGCGCTGGCCCAGGTGATCGTGAGCAAGACCGGCTCGGTGCTCTCCACGAAGGACATCCACCTCGCTGCCGACATCCGCCGGTCGGACGACCTGATGGACAGGGTGCACCGCGAGCTGTTCACCACCGTCCTGTCGCCGTCCTGGTCGCACGGGGTCGAGGCTGCGATCGACGTCACGCTGCTCTCGCGGTACTACGAGCGGTACGCCGACCACGCGGTCACGATCGCGCGGCGGGTAGTGCACATCGTCACCGGCGAGCCGTACGCCTCGATCGACGTCGACTCGCTGTAGCGGCGCCGGGCCCGCACACCGGGCGCGCGCCCGGGGAATGCGGGAGGATCGTGCGGTCGTTCCTCCGCTGGTCCGTTAGGAAGGTTCCCCATGAGCCCGTCGTCGGCCCCCGCGCCGCACCGCGTGGCCGTGCTGTCGGTGCACACCTCCCCGCTCGACCAGCCGGGCACCGGCGACGCCGGGCGGCATGAACGTCTACGTCCTGGAGACCGCGCGCGGATGGCCGCGCGCGGCGTGGAGGTCGAGATCTTCACCCGGGCCACCTCGTCGGAGCAGCCGCCCGTGATGGAGGCCGCCCCCGGCGTGCTCGTCCGGCAGGTCACGGCCGGGCCCTTCGAGGGGCTGCGCAAGGAAGATCTGCCAGCCCAGCTCTGCGCGGTCACGGCCGGCGTGCTGCGGGCCGAGGCCGGACGGGACGAGGGCTGGTACGACCTCGTCCACTCGCACTACTGGCTCTCCGGCCAGGTGGGCTGGCTGGCCGCCGACCGGTGGCACGTGCCCTTGGTGCACACGATGCACACCATGGCCAAGGTCAAGAACCTGCAACTGGCCGAGGACGACACCCCGGAGCCGGCGCTGCGCGTCATCGGCGAGCAGCAGGTGGTCGAGGCCGCGAGCCGGCTCGTCGCCAACACCGACGACGAGGCCCGCGAGCTGATCACGCTGTACGGCGCCGACCCACGGCGCGTGAGCGTCGTGCACCCCGGGGTCGACCTCGACGTGTTCACGCCCGGCGACCGGCTGGTCGCGCGCGCCCGGTCGGGGTGCGTCCCGACGCCGTGGTGATTCTGTTCGTCGGACGCATCCAGCCCCTCAAGGCTCCCGACGTCCTCCTTCGCGCGACCGCGTCCCTGCTGCACCGCCAACCGGGGCTGCGCGAGCGCCTCGTCCTCGTCATCAACGGCGGCCCCTCAGGCTCGGGCCTGGCGCGGCCCACCGCCCTGCAGGAGCTCGCCGAGTCGCTGGGCGTGTCCGACGTCGTGCGGTTCGTGCCGCCCGGGCCGCGCGAGCAGGTGGCCGCCTGGTACCGCGCGGCAGACCTCACGGTGGTGCCTTCCTACTCGGAGTCGTTCGGGCTCGTGGCCGTGGAGTCTCAGGCCTGCGGTACGCCGGTGCTCGCGGCCGACGTGGGCGGCCTGCGCACGGCGGTGTCCGACGGCCGGTCCGGGGTGCTCGTGCAGGGGCACGACCCCCAGGTGTGGGCCGACGAGCTGGCCACCCTGCTCGGCGACCCGGCGCGGCTCGTCCGCCTCGGGCGCGGAGCTGTCTCCCACGCGTCGCACTTCTCGTGGGAGGCCACCACCGAACGTCTCCTCGACGTCTACCGCGGGGCCCTCGCCGACAGCCGGGAGGCGGCTCTGCTGGCCGCGCTGCCCGGCCGAGCGGGGTGACCGGCCCGGCCGACGACCCCGTCGTCGGCACCGTCGTCGCGTGGCTCGAGGGCAGCGGGCTCGACTGGGAGCAGCCCGCAGCGGGCACGTTCGTCGTGGTCCTGCCGGGCGAGCGCAAGCAGCGCACCACCACGTCGATCATCGTCGGACCGCACGCGGTCACGGTGCAGGCGTTCGTCGCGCGGCACGCGGACGAGAACCACGAAGCCCTCTTCCGCTGGCTGCTCGAGCGGAACCGCCGGATGTACGCCGTGGCCTGGGCGGTCGACCACCTCGGCGACGTGTACCTCAGCGGCCGGATGGCCCGGCATGCCATCACGCCCGAGGAGCTCGACCGGGTGCTCGGCGCGGTGCTCGAGAACGCCGATTCGTCGTTCAACACGATCCTCGAGATCGGCTTCGCCTCGGCGATCCGCAAGGAGTGGGCCTGGCGGCTCGACCGGGGCGAACCCACCGGCAACCTGGCCGCTTTCGAGCACCTCCGTCCCGCCCCGGCCGAGTCGGCGGCAGAGCCGGGACCGGCCGGCCGGGCCACGCCCGCCACCGCGGACCAGCCGTGAGCGCCGAGCCGGCCGTGCGCGTGGTCCGCCTCGGCCCCATGGACCACGGGCTCGCGCGCCAGACGTTCCTGCTCCTGGCGACGATCTTCGACGAGCACCGCGAGCCGCTCAGCGAGCCATACGTCACTGAGCTGCTCGGACACGACCGCCTGCTGGCGTACGCGGCCGTCACGGGAGCCCGGCCGGTGGGCGGGCTGGTCGCGCACGTCCTGCCCGGCACGGCCCGGGAGCGGGCCGAGGTCTTCCTGTACGACATCGCCGTCGACGCCGCGCACCGCGGCGAGGGCGTCGGGCGCTCCCTCGTGCAGGCGCTGCGGGCCGACGCCGCACGGCACGGCGCCCGCACCATCTTCGTTGCCGCCGACGACGCCGACACCGGAGCGCTCGACTTCTACCACTCGCTGGGGGCGCACGGCTCGCCGGTCACGGTGTTCGAGCTCGATGTCGACCCCGTGGCCGGACCGGACCACGACGGCAGGGGCGCATCGGGCAGGATGGCGACATGACCGACGCGCCCTGCACCCTCGTGCTGCTCCGCCACGGCGAGAGCGCGTGGAACGCCCTCGAACCTGTTCACCGGATGGGTCGACGTCGACCTGTCGGACAAGGGCGTGGCCGAGGCCACCCGCGGCGGAGAGCTGCTGCGCGACGCCGGCGTGCTGCCCGACGTCGTGCACACCTCGCTGCTGCGCCGCGCGATCCGCACGGCGAACATCGCGCTCGACGGGTGCGACCGGCACTGGATCCCGGTGCATCCGCAACTGGCGCCTGAACGAGCGGCACTACGGCGCGCTGCAGGGCAAGAACAAGAAGCAGACCCTCGAGGCATACGGCGAGGAGCAGTTCATGCTCTGGCGCCGCTCCTACGACACCCCGCCGCCGCCGATCGACCCCGACGACGAGTTCTCGCAGACGTACGACCCGCGGTACGCCTGGCTTGCCGCCGGAGGCGAACCCGCGCACCGAGTGCCTCAAGGACGTCGTGCACCGGCTCGCTGCCGTACTGGGACGACGTGATCGTCCCGGACCTGCGGGCCGGGCGCGTCGGTGCTGGTCGCCGCCCACGGCAACTCGCTGCGCGCGCTCGTCAAGCACCTCGACGGCATCTCCGACGACGACATCGCCGGGCTCAACATCCCCACCGGCATCCCGCTGGTCTACCGGCTCGACGCGGACCTGCGGCCGACCGTGCGCCGGGCGGGGATTACCTGGACCCCGACGCAGCCGCCACAGCGGCCGCCGCGGTGGCGAACCAGGGCAAGGCGTAGGTCACTGCGCCGTGAGCGACGTCCACGGCCGGACGGACCGACTCGAGCTCGTCGACTCCACCCTGCGCGAGTGGGACGCGATGGTCCTGGCCGCCGACCCCGACCAGGGCGTGGTGCTGGACCGCTCGGCCTTCTACCCCGGCGGCGGCGGCCAGCCTCCCGACCACGGCGTGCTGCTCTGGGGTGGGGTGCAGACCCGCATCGACGGCGTCCGCAAGGGCGACGACCTCTGGCTCGTTCCGCGCGAGGGAGATCCGCTCCCGACCGTTGGCACGGCGGTACGCGGCGCCCTCGAGGACGATCGGCGTACGGCGCTGATGCGCACCCACTCCGGCCTGCACCTGCTGTCCGGCGTGGTCTTCCGCGACTTCGGCGCGCTCGTGACAGGCGGCAACATGGAACCCCTCCAGGCCCGGCTGGATTTCGGGCTCGACGCTGTGCCCGAGGGCTTCACACAGTCGGTCGAGGCCGCCTGCAACGCGGAGGTGTCCAGCGACCGGGCCATCGAGGCCTACGAGCTGCCCCGGGACGAGGCGCTGGCCATCCCCGACGTCATCCGCACCGCGACCAACCTGCTGCCACCGACGATCGAGATCGTGCGCATCGTCGACATCAAGGGCCTCGATGTTCAGGCCGACGGCGGCACCCACGTGGCCAGCACCGGCGCGATCGGCCCGATGCGGGTGGTGAAGGTCGAGAGCAAGGGCAAAGGCTTTCGACGCATCCGGATCGCCCTCGAGGCGTAGGAAGGAAGCTATGGCCCACACGGTGCAGATCGACGTCGTTCAGGGCGACCTCACCGAGCAGCACGTCGACGCCATCGTCAACGCCGCCAACCGCTGGCTGCTGGGCGGGGGCGGCGTCGACGGAGCCGTCCACGAGGCCGGCGGCCCCGCCATCCTCGCCGCCTGCCAGAAGATCCGCGCCACCTCACTCCCCGACGGGCTCGACACCGGTGACGCCGTGGCCACCACCGCGGGACTGATGCCGGCCCGGTGGGTTATCCACACCGTCGGGCCCAAGGCGTGGGAGCACGAGGACGGCGGACCCGCCCTGCTCGCCGGCTGTCACACGGCGGCGCTCGCGGTAGCCGAAGGCCTGGGCGCCGTGTCCGTCGCGTTCCCAGCGATCTCGTGCGGGGTCTACGGGTGGTCGGCGCGCAGCGCCGCCCCCGTCGCCGTGGCGGCCGTGCGGGCGCACCCCTCGTCGAGCGTGCGGCTCGTCCGGTTCGTGCTCTGGAACGACGAGGCCTACCAGGCGTTCGCCGAGGCCGCCGCCGGCTGACGCAGGTCGATCGACAACGGCACCACGTGATCGACGAGCTCCACCCCGTACCAGGCCGTCGTCGTGCCGACCCGCTTCATGCCGAGCCGGTCGCACACCGCGAGCGACGCCCGGTTCTTGGGGTAGACGACGGCGTGCGCCTCCGGGAGCCCGCCCGCGCGTGCACGCTGGACCATGGCCCGGCCCGCCTCAGTGGCGAAGCCGCGGCCCCACACGTCCGGCCGTAGGTGCCAGCCGACCTCGTGGGCGTTGGACTCCCGCTCGTCCGAGCGCGGCAGCCGCAGCAGCAGCGCCGACCCCACGGGCACGTCCGCGCCACCGAACGGGACGACGGCGAAGACGCCGTGCAGGCCGTCGTCCAGGGAGACGTAGCGCTCGAGTCGGTCGCGTGCGGCGCCCGGGTCGTCCAGCGGCGCCGGCGACGAGCCGAGGAAGCGGGACACCAGCGGGTCGCCGTACAGCGCGTACGCGGCCTGGACGTCGGAGGGGTCGTCGGGTCGCCAGGGTCGCAGCAGCAGCCGCGCCGTCACCTGTGCTACGGGCAGGTCCGGGGTCGCCATGCGCCGACGCTACGCCGGCAGCCGCCCCCCGTCACCCGTTCCACCCACGCACGTCACTGGCCGCGTAGGGATGAAAGATCGGGCCCTGAAACCCCCACGCGGCCAGTGACGCGGCGCCAGGAGGTGGGGGCGACGAGGGACCAGGGGACGGTGATCTCGCCGAGCCGCCAGCGGCTGCGGCCGTCCAGGACGGGCAGGCCGGACGAGGCGACGCCCTCGACCGCGGCCACCCACCGCTGGCGCGGCCCGAACGCGGCGTACGGCGCCGCCGCCGCCCAGGCCCGGTCGAGCGTGACGAGCAGGTCGTGCACCGGCTCGCCCGGCACGTTGTGGTGGATGAGCGCCTTGGGCAGCCGCTCGGCAAGCTCGCTCGGGCGCCCGAGCGATGCCAGGTGCGCCGACAGCGTGAGCGTGCGCGGGATCGGCACGCCCTCGGGGCCGCGCTCGTCGTCGGCGTGCAGGCTCACCATGGCGACGCGGCGGCCCACCTCGTCGCAGGTGCCCTCCACCAGGCCGCCGCCCGGGGCCACCCGATCGAGCACGGTCCGCCACGCGGCGCCGACCTCCTGCTCGTCGTACTGGCGCAGCACGTTGAGGGCCCGGACGAAGAACGGCCGGCGCGCCGGGTCGGCGACCGGGCCGGGCACCTCGAAACCGCCGCGGCGGAAGGTGAGACCCGGTCCCGCGAACGGCTGCGCGGCCTGGACTCTGGCGGGATCGATCTCGACGCCCACGACCTCGAGATCGGACCGCACACACTTTCGGAGCCGGCCGGCCAGCTCGACGGTGGTGACGGCCGCGGCGCCGTAGCCCAGGTCGACGACGAGCGGGTCGGCGGCGAGGCGCAGCGGCCCACACCAGGCGTGGAGGACCCAGCGGTCAGCACGGCGCAGCCGGTTCGGGGCGGTGGTGCCGCGGGTCGAGGTGCCCGCCGGCACCAGGTGGCGGCGACTCGTCACCGGCGGCGGGTGATCTCGACCACCTTGGGCCGCACGTCGACGTAGTAGAGCACCACGATGATCACCGCGACGAGGCCCAGCAGCCCCACGACCTTGAAGCCGACCAGTGGCGAGACGAGCAGACCGCTGAGCACCAGCATGATCAGCCAGAACACCTTCGTCTGTCGGTCGACCGCTGGGAAGGCCTCCTTGGGCCGGCGCAGCACGTCGACGACCGCCACGACCGCGGCCAGGAACACGACCCAGGTGAGGCCGGCGATGAGGTAGACGACGATGTCAGGCATACGCCCACGGTACGGGGCCGGAACCCCCTGGGGGGATCCGGCCCCGGACGGCACTGCAGGCCCGATCCTCGTGGAGACGGGCCTGCAGGCTCTCGTGCCCTCGTGGGGCACGGTCGGTGACGGTCAGAGACCGACAGCCTCGCGGATGAGCTCGACGCCGTGCGCGGCGCTGGACCGGAGCTCGTGGCTGCGGGTGGCGGCGCGCTCGCGCAGGTCGGAGACGACCTCGGTGGCCTTCCCGGGCAGCGCGACGACGTCGTCCTGGACGTCGGCCAGACGGCCGGCGACGTCCTTGCGAGCCTTGGCGACGTCCTTGCGAGCCTTGGGCAGGTCGAACTTCGGGACCTCTACCTTGGGCACCTCGACCTTGGGGAGCTCGAACTTCGGCAGCTCGAACTTGGGCAGCTCGAACGTGGGCAGCTCGAACGTGGGGGCCTCGACCTTGGCGAGTCCCTCGCGGATGTCGACCACGACGCGCTCGACGAACGCGGCGACGCCGACCGGCGCGGCCTTGGCGACCTTGGTGGCCTTGGCCGGAGCGGCCTTGGTGACCTTCGTGGCCTTGGTCGTGACCTTCTTGGCGACCGGCGCCTTCTTGGCGGTGGACTTCTTGGCGGCCGGCGCCTTCTTGGTGGTGGTCTTCTTGGCTGCCGGCTTACGCGCCGGGGCCTTCTTCGTCACGGGCTTCGTCGCCGGGGTGGCGGCAGCGGTGACGGGGAACTCGGGCGTGGTGCTCATGGGATTCCTCTCGTGGTGCCGGCATGGCCGCCGGCGGTCGGGACTACTCGGCGGGGTGGTTCGGGCTGGTGTCGACGGGGTCGTCGGCACCGGGTGCAGGGGCCTCGTCGACGGTGCCGCGCTCGCGCGCGGCCGTGTTCTCGGCCTGGAAGGAGGCATAGATGTCCAGCAGCGCGGTGCGCTGCCGCTCGGTGAGGCTGGCGTCTCCGGCGATGGCCGCGGTGACGGCAGCATCGCCTTGGCGGTCCTCGAGGATCCCGGCCCGCACGTACAGCGACTCGGCCGAGACCCGAAGCCCCTTGGCGATCTGGCTCAGGATCTCCGCCGACGGCTTGCGCAGCCCCCTCTCCACCTGGGAGAGGTAGGGGTTGGAGACGCCCGCGGTCCTGGCCAGCTCGCGCAGCGACACCTGGGCCTGCTCCCGCTGCTCGCGGATGTAGGCACCGAGGGTGCTCACGTCGATCTTGGGGGCCACGTCTCCCAGTGTGCCCCAGGTGCTTGCAATTGCAAACACTAGATGTCCGATTTCGACGTGTTCTGGGTCACTCCGCCTCTCCACTCGCCCTGAAATGCGAGATGCAGCAAGCACCAGCCATCGTGGTAGGCGCGCGGTGGCATGCTCCCGGCATGAGTCCGCCGCCCCGCTCGGCCATCGAGGTCGTCATCGAACATGGCAGGTCGCGGGCCTTCGCCTCGGCGCTCGACTGGCCGGGCTGGTCCCGTGCCGGCCGCACTCCCGAGGCGGCACTCGTCGCACTTGGCGACTACGCGGCGCGCTACCGGGCGGTCGTCGCGGCCGCGGGGGCTCGGTTCCCGGCCGGGCCGGCGACGAGTTCACCGTCGTCGAGACGGTGCCGGGCAACGCCACCACCGACTTCGGCGCCCCGGGCGTGTCCGCCGCGGCCGACTCCCGGGGCCTCACCGCCGCCGCGGCGCGTGCCCAGGTGGCGATCCTGCGCGCCGCCTGGCAGTCGCTCGACGACGCGGTGGCCACGGCTCCCGCCGAGCTGCGCAAGGGTCCCCGCGGCGGCGGCCGCGACCGCGACGAGGTGGCGCGGCACGTCGCGGCCGCAGAGGGCGCCTACGCCCGCAAGGTGGGGGTGCGGATCCCCACGGCCCAGTGGGAAGACCCCGCCATGCTCCCGTCGTGCCGCTCTTCGCTCGCGGCGGCCCTCGACCGCGCAACCGACGGGGAGCCGGTCGGGCCCACGGGCTGGGCGCCGCGCTACGCGCTGCGGCGCATCGTCTGGCACGTGCTCGACCACGCCTGGGAGATCCAAGACCGGTCGACGCCGGAGCCGTAGCCGCACCGGCGGCCCGCACGGGTCACACGAGCAGGCCGGCGATCGTTCGCACCTCTCCGACGACCTGCCCGCCTCCCAGCACGGGGGCCGTGGCCCAGGCGTCGAGCACCTCGGCGGCCGCCGGCTCGGCCCCGACGCCTAAGAACCGCAGGGCGGCCACGACCACCGGCATGCGGGCCCGGTCGGCGCCGTCGTCGACCTTCACCGCCAGAGCCCGCCCGTCGGCCAGCGCCACCACGAACACTCCCTCCGCGCCGTCCTTGGCGAGCAAACCGGGGATGCCGGCCACGAGAGCCGTGACGTCGCGACCCGTGCCCGCCACCATCTCGGGATGAGCTCGCATCGCGTCGGCCACGCGGCGGGGCGCGCTGCCCACGGGCGCCTGCACGCAGGCGGAGATCCCGCGGGCCAGCCCGGCGAGGGTGATCGCGTGCTGCGGCGCGCCGCACCCGTCCACCGCCGTGGCAGCCACCTTCTCCCGGGTGCGGTCCTCGATCTCGTCGCGACAGGCACGCTGCAGGGGGTGGTCGGCACTGAGATAGGTCGCGACGTCCCACCCGCGGGCCACGCACGTGGCCACCATCGCGGCGTGCTTGCCCGAGCAGTTCATGGTGATGCGCGCGGGGTCGCGGCGCGCCCGGATCCAGCCCACCCGGGCCGCGTCGCCGAGCGGGTACTCCGGCGGGCAGCCCAGTGCCGACTCGTCCAGGCCGGCACCGGCCAAGATCGTGCGCGCGCCCTCGACGTGCCGCGTCTCTCCGGAGTGGGAGGCGGCCGCGAGGGCGAGCAGGGGGGAGGGCAGGTCCAGCCCGGCTCGGACGAGCGCCGCGGCCTGCATGGGCTTGTTGGCCGACCGCGGGTAGATCGGCGTGCCGTCGTCACCGACCGAGCGCAGCACCGCACCGTCAGCACCGACGACCACGACCGAACCGCGGTGCCGACTCTCGACGAGGCCGCCTCGGACAACCTCGACCAGCAGCTCGCTCACTCGGCCAGACCGGGGGCCAGCAGGTCGTCGACCGAGGCCGTGCCGTCCTTGTAACGGCGGGCGATCTCGCCGGAGAGCGCATCGGCCACCCGCTGGACCCGGACCCGCACCTCGGAGACCTCGTGCTCGTGCTCCTGCAACGCGCGCAGGGCCGCGCCCAGCTCGTCGTCGGAGCGGTGGGAGACGTCGGACACGACCGCGTCGGAGATGGCCTTCTCCACCGTGCGACGGTGCTCGTCGACGCGGCTCGGCTCCACGGAGTAGTGCTTGCCCATGCCGCGGGTGGCGCGGTTCGGGTCGGACAGGATCTCGGCGAGGTGCTCCACCACCGAGACGTCGTCGCCGCTCGCGCGGCGACGCTGCTCGGCGCGCACGATGTCCATCCGACCGTGCAGCATCCGGCGCAGGTACGACAGGTCGGCCTCCTCCTGCTCCGCCTCGCGCCGGCGGCGGCGCACCTCGTCCAGAGGCAGGTCGGTGAGGGCGTCGAGGAAGTCGGGCGCGAGCACCCGGTCGACGCGTCGGCGCCCTCCGGGCATCGGCTGGTTCATGCGCTGCCTCCTCGACGGTCCTTCACGCGCAGCAGGGCCCGCGCCTCGTCCGGCGACAGCGGCGGGCGCTGCGCCAGGGAGGCCAGGCTAGCGGCCCGCTCGACCAGCTCGGCGTTGCCCGTCACCGGGCGGCCCGGTGCGTACGTGAGCGTGTCCTCCATGCCCACCCTCAGGTGTCCCCCGGCGGCCAGGGTGGCGAGCATCACCGGCACCGACCAGCGGCCAACGCCCGTGGCCGACCACGTGGCCCCGGCCGGAAGCGCTCGCACCGCGGTCACCAGCGCGTCGAGGGTGCCGGGCATCCCGCCCGGAACGCCCATGACGAGGTCGCAGTGCACCTGGCCGCCGTAGGGCGGGCCGTACTTGTCCAGCAGCCGATTCAGCGCGGTGACGTGGCCGAGGTCGAACAGCTCGAACTCGGGCACCACCTCGCGGGCCTGGGTGAGTTCGAAGAGCTCGACCATGAACCGCCAGGGGTTGTGGAAGACGTCGTCGCCGAAGTTCACCGTGCCGCAGGACAGCGAGCAGGAGTCCGGATCGGCGTCGAGAACGGCCAGGCGGCGCTCGAACGGATCGGTCACGGAGCCGCCCGTGGAGAGCTGGACCACGAGATCGGTGCCCTCGCGAAGTCCGGCCACCGCCTCGCGCAGCACCCCGAGGTCGAGGGTGGGGCGGGCGGTGGCGTCGCGGACGTGGACGTGGACCATCGCCGCGCCGGCCGCCTGGGCCGTGCGGGCGTCGGCCACCAGCTCCTCGATGGTCACGGGCAGCGCGGGGGCATCGTCCTTGGCGGTCTCGGCCCCCGTGGGAGCCATGGTGATGAGGGTCCCGGAGGGGCCTCTCCCGGGGGACGCGGGGGCCGAGGTCGAGGCGGTCGCGAGGGCCGAGCTGTCCGTGCTCATGCCCGTCATCGTGGCACGTCCGCGACGGACGTTGCTCCAACCGGGTGACACCGCGCCACGACGCCCACCAGGGCCTCGCCGGGGCTCAACACTCACCGCGGGGCGGCCGATGGAGGGAATGCAGGTCGTGTCGTCGCGTGGATCCGCCGGGAGGAGTGGGCACTGTGCTAGAGGCCGAGTCGCGCCCCGGGCGGGTGGCAGAGGCCGACCACCGGCCGGGCGGCGTCGAGGGTCTCCTGCTCGAGCTCGCCTCGCAGCAGGCCACCGGTGCGCTCATCATCCGCGACACGGAGGACGACGAAGCGACCGTCTGGTTCCGCGACGGTTTCGTCTACGCCGTGTCCGTTCCGGGGCGCCGCCCGCTGCTCGGCGTACGCCTGATGTCGTCCGGCGCGATCACTCCCGAGGCCCTGGCCGAAGCCCTCGAGGTGCAGCGCACCGAGCTGCAGGGCTGGCGGCTCGGCGAGCTGCTCGTCCACCTGGGTTTCGTGGACCGTTCGGTGGTCGAGTCCTTCGTCCTGGAGCAGCAGCGGGACATGATGGCCGACCTGCTCACCTGGACCATGCTGTCGCACGTCTTTCGCAACGGCCGCCGCACGCGCACCGACCTGGCCCCCGCCGTCGAGGTGGTCGACCTGCTCGCCGAGGCGCGGGACCGGCGCAGCCGGTGGAGCGCGATCGTCGAGGGCATCGGCGGACCCGAGGCCGTGCCGCTGCTGGCGGCGTCGTCGTCCGGCGCCACCGACGTCGTGCTCGGCCCGCACGACTGGGCGCTGCTGTGCAAGGTCGACGGGCAGCGCACCCTGAGCGACCTCGCTGACGACTGCGGCTTCACGCTCTTCGAGGCCGGCCAGGTGCTCGCCGGGCTGCTCGCAGCCGGGCTCGTCGACCTCGAACCGGTGACCGACGAGGAGCTCGCGGTCGCCCTGCACGGACACGCGGCGCCCGCGGAAGACCTCGATAGCAGGGTCGCCACCGTGACCGCAGCACTCTCGGACCTGTTCGGCGACTCGGGCAACGGCGCGACCGCCCTTGACCCCGCCTCGTTCCCGGACGCGCTCGACCATGCCCTCGACGAGCCCGGAACGGTGCCCGCGGAGTCGGGCGCCGACACGACCGACGAGGCCGATGTGGCCGAGGATCTCGCCGACGACGAGGACGACTCCCCGCTCGCCGAGGTGGTCGACCTGGCTGCGCACCGCCAGCACGAGGTGCCGATCGACGTGCCTGCACCGCCGGCCGCCGCGGCCGCCGCGCCTCGTGCAGATCCCCCTGCGGCGTCGCATCCCGAGGCGGCGCCCGCGATGGCCGGGCCGGCACGGGCCGAGTCGGGTCAGGACGAAGCCGGTCAGGACGAAGCCGGTCAGGACGAAGCCGTTCACGACGGAGCCGTTCGGGACGGAGCCGTTCGGGACGGAGCCGCTCACGCCGAAGGCGACGCCGTCGTGGAAGCCGTCGTGGGTGCGCTCGCGACGATGCCCCCCGACCTGTTCGAGATCGGCGCCCGCGAGCCGGACGCGGCAGAGCTCGCGGCCGCAGAGCCGACGTTCGAGCCGGCCGACGATACAGCGGCGCTGGCGCCGGCCGGGCCGGACGACGGGGTCCACGCCGCCGACGGGCAGGGTGACGAGGCGCCCTCCGAGGACGAGCCGGCCGGGCCGCCGGCCGCAGCCGCCGTCGAGGAGACCGTCGCTGACGGCCCCACGACGCTCGACTCGAACCCCGCGGCCGTCGCAGCGGCGGTCAGCGCCCCGGAGACTCTCGTCGCGTTCGTACCGGCGCAGGTTGACGAACCTCCGCTCGCCGACGACCCCCTCGTCGCCCTCACCGCGCTCGCCGCCTCCCCGGGGGGCTTGCCGACGCCCTACCCGGTCTACCTGCTCGAGGAGACGCCCTCGGGCGCCCCCGAGCTGGGGTCGGCGCTGCCGGGCGACACCACCCTGTCGGCGTACCTCACCGAGGCCGTCGCGGTGGGCCCCCGCACCACGCCCGCCGCCGACGCCCCAGCCCAGGCGGGTGTGCCTGACCCGGCACCCGACCCGGCGTACGACGTCCGGTGGGAGCCGATGCCGTCGCCGGTGCTGCCCGAGGCGCCCCTGATGGCGGAGCCGCCGGCGGCCGTTCTGCCGCCGCCCGCGGTCTGGCCCGAGCTGCCGACCGCACCCCCTGCTGACGCGTGGGCGGATGTGCTGGACGCGCCCGCCCCAGAGGCGTGGACGCAGGTGCTGGACGCGCCCCCAGCCGACGCGTGGACCGAGGCGCCCGACGCACCCGCCCCAGAGGCGTGGACGCAGGTGCCGCCCGCACCTCAGCCCGAGGCGTGGATCGACGCGCTGGCCGAGCCAGTGCTCCCGGTACCGCTGCTGCCGGACCCCGCGGCGGACGTCCTGCTCCAGCGGCCAGACCACGAGACGCCGTTCGCGGCTCCGACCCCGTTCCCGCCCCCGGTGGCGCCCCCCGCGATGGCACCGCTGCCCGAGCCGGTGCCTGTCCTGGCCCCCCTCCCCACACCGCGGTCAGAGCCGCCGCCCGAGCCGTTCGCTGTCCGGCATGTAGCCGCCGAGCCGGACCCAGTGACGGCACCCGTGGAGGCCACGGACACTGCGGCCATGCTGCGCGAGCTGTCGCTGCTGACGAGCATGAGCGCCGACCCGTCGCCCAAGCCGCCGACCGCCCGTCCGGCCGCAGCCCGCCCCGCGGACGGCAAGGACGCGAAGAAGAAGAAGCGCGGCCTGTTTGGCCGGTAGACCGGGCCGGTAAGACAGGATGGCCCGATGCGCGCCGTCGTCCAGCGGGTCGACGGGGCCCGGGTCGACGTCGACGGCAGCACCGTCGGCGAGATCGAGGGTCCCGGCCTGCTCGTGCTCGTGGGGGTCACCCACGGCGACACCCAGGCCACCGCGGCGGCACTAGCCGACAAGGTGTGGGACCTGCGCATCTTCGACGCGGCCCGTGTCCGCCCGCTGATAGCAGGCGCCGGGGATCTCGAGCCGGCTGGCCCACGGGAGGTGTCGGCCTCCGACGTGGGTCTCCCGGTGCTCGTCGTCAGCCAGTTCACGCTCTACGGGTCCACGCGCAAGGGCCGTCGGCCCACGTGGGACGCCGCCGCACCAGCAGGGATCGCCGAGCCGTTGGTCTCGGCGGTGGTCGAGCGCCTGCGCGCACGAGGCGCCGAGGTGGCGACAGGCGCTTTCGGGGCACACATGCGCGTGTCGCTCGTGAACGACGGCCCGACCACCGTGCTCGTCGAGGTGGAGGCTCCCGGGGCGGGATGACGCTCAGGGGGCGACGACAGCCTCTTGCGCCGCCGTGACTCCGTCGACCATGAGCGTGGCCTCGAGAGGGACGGAGCGCTTGATCACCGCGAGAGCGATCGGGCCGAGCTCGTAGTGGCGCGCCGGGGTGCCGAGCGTTCCCACGGCGCGGCCGTCGAACGAGACAGGGGCGCCGTGGGCGGGCAGGTGCTCGGTGCTGCCGTCGAGGTGCAGCAGGACGAGCCGGCGCGGGGGACGGCCCAGGTTGTGGGTGCGCGCCACGGTCTCCTGGCCCCGGTAGCAGCCCTTCTGCAGGTGCACGGCCGGACCGATCCAGCCGACCTCGTGCGGGATGGTGCGGTGGTCGGTCTCCCGGCCGAGCCGGGGCACCCCCGCGGCCACCCGCAGGGCCTCCAGGGCCCACGATCCAGCCGGGGGACCCTGAGCCTCGAGGTACCCGGCGAGCTCGTCCCTGGGCACCAGCACCTCCCGGCCCACGAGGAAGCCGGGCCGGTGCGGGACGTAGCGGGCCGCGTCGCCGCCGGCATCGGGCTCGGCCAGTCCGGCCCAGGCCTCGGGCACCAGCCAGGTGACGCGCCCGGCAGCCGGTTCCCGTCGCGGCTCCCACACCACTGCCCAGCCGTCCGTGACGTCGGCCACGTCGACCCGGAGCATGAAGCGCATCGAGTCCAGGTAGCTGGCGAGCGCGGGCGCCGTGCCGGGCTCGACGACGACCCAGGTGGTGGCGCCGTCGTCGACGATGTGCAGGTCGTGCTCGACGTGGCCGTGCGGGTCGAGGAGCAGGGCCTCGGTGCTCGCGCCCGGTGCGAGCCGCTCGAGCTGTTGGGTCGTGAGCGAGTGCAGCCAGCTCAGCCGGTCGGGGCCGGCGACGGTGAGGACGCCGCGGTTCGACAGGTCGACGGCGCCCTCGCCCTTGTCCAGCCGGCGCTGCTCGCCGTGCGGGTCGGTGTAGTGCCACGGGATCCCGACATCGGGATCGTCCAGGTCGGGGTGCGGCACGCCGGCGGTCATGTCCACCCCAACACCCCGGATGGCCCGATGCCTTCCCCCGCGGTGGCTCCGCTAGTGCGGCGCGGGACGGCCGGCGCCCGCGCAGTCGGCGCACCGACCGTGTACCGACACGTGGGTGACGTCGGTCTCGAAGCCTTCGGCCTCGCGCAGCACCCGCACGAACGGCTCGGCGATCTCGGCCGGCACGCTCGTCACGCTGCCGCACACGTCGCAGACCAGGTGGATGTGCGCGTGGTCGTCGACCGCGTGGTAGGTGGGAGCGCCGTGCCCGATATGGGCATGGTTGACGAGGCCGACCTTCTCGAGCACCTCCAGCGTGCGGTACACCGTCGAGAGGTTCACCCCCGACGCGGTGCGCTGCACCTCGGCCAGGATCTCGTCGGGAGTTCCGTGCCGGAGGGTCTCGACCGCCTCCAGCACGAGCTGTCGCTGGGGGGTGATGCGGTAGCCCTGCGCGCGCAGCCGGCGATCCCAGTCGTCGGCGGGTCCGACCGGGCCGGAGGCCCCGACGGGCAGGTCGTGGTGGTGCACCGGCTGGCCGTGCTGCGCGCCCATTCCTAGCCCTGCTTCAGCGTGGCGGACAGGTGCGCGGTCATCGGGTGCCCCGTGGCTGCCATGTCGTAGCGCCAGAGCAGGTCGCCGTCGACCAGGCCGTAGAGCCGCTCGCCGGCCGAGTAGTCCTTGGCCGAGTCGGTACGTGCCACCACGTCCGTCTTCAGCTCGGCGCGGGCGCCTGTGATGACCGCGTCCTCGATGCCCGTGACGGTGACGCTGCCGAGCCACACCTCGGCATAGCCGGTGGGGTGCGCGAGCAGCAGCTCGATCGCGTTGTCCGGTCGGGGCCGCCAGAAGCCCATCTCCGTGGCGAGGGGCCGCACCTGGTTCCCGTCGGCGTCGAGCAGCCAGCTACGGGAGCGGTACGACAGGAACGGCCGCCCGTCGCTGGCGAACTCCACCTCCTGGCCGAAGTGGAAGTCGGCCACGCCGGGATAGCCGCCGACGCCGACACCGACCCACCGGCCCAGCAACCACGACAGCGGCAGCAGCTCGGCGGGGAGCCCGGACACCGGTCCGACGGTCACGTCAGCTCTGGCCCTTGTACAGCCGGTAGACGACGAAGGCCGCCAGGCCCGTGATGACGACCGACATGATGACCAGCAGGCTCGTGAAGAAGGTCTCGATCACGTACGGAGCCTAGCGTCCCCGATACCCTCACCCCGTGTCGCGCTCCCTCGTCGTCAAGGTCACCGCGGGGACCGACGACCCCGAACGGTGCATGCAGGGCTTCACGGTGGCCGCCACTGCGGTCTCCGCCGGCGTCGCGGTGTCCCTGTGGCTCACCGGGGAGGCCGTCTGGTTCGCCGTCCCGGGCCGGGCCGAGCAGTTCGAGCTGGCCCACGCACCGGCCTTGGCCGACCTGCGCGACGCCGTGCTCGAGGCCGGCACGCTCACGGCGTGCACCCAGTGCCTCGCCCGCCGAGACCTCACGGGCGACGACCTCCTGGCGGGCGTGCGTGTCTCCGGCGCCGCGACGTTCCTCGGCGAGGCCCTGCAGGACGGCGTCCAGGCGCTGGTCTACTGAGGTGCGCGCCGTCGCGTCATTGCTCTTCTGGGCGTTCGTCGCCATCAGCTCGATCCTGCTGTTCCCCGCGGCTGTGCTCGTGTGGGCGGTGACGGCGCCGTTCGACCCGCGCCGCCGGGCCCTGCACGCGTTCACGTGCTTCTGGGCCTCGCTGTACACGTGGCTCAACCCGATGTGGCCCGTGACGATCCGCGGCTGCGAGCACCTCGACCCCGACCGCACGGTCGTCTACGCCGCGAACCACCTGTCGCTGCTGGACATCCTCGTGCTGTTCCGGCTGTTCACGCCGTTCCGGTGGGTGTCGAAGATCGAGGTCTTCACGATCCCGTTCATCGGCTGGAACATGCGCCTGAACAAGTACATCCCGCTGCGCCGGGGCGACGGCGACAGCGTGCGCACGATGCTCGCCACTGCAGAGCAGTCGCTGCGCGACGGCGTGTCGCTGATGATCTTCCCGGAGGGCACCCGCTCGCCCACCGGCGAGATGCGGCTGTTCAAGCCAGGCGCGTTCGAGCTCGCCCACCGGGTGTCGGTGCCGGTGGTCCCGGTCGTCATCGAGGGCACGTTCGACGCGCTGCCCAAGCACGGCTTCGTCCTGCGGGGCCGGCACCCGATCCGGGTGACCGTGCTGCCCGCGGTCCCCGCCGGAACGGTCGACGCCATGTCCGTGGCCGACCTGTCCGACCACGTGCGCGGGCTCATCGCCGCCCAGCTCGCCGACGATCCGCTCGTCCCGCGGCCGCGCTAGCCGGACTCCGGTTCAGACGGAGCGCAGCGCGTCGGTGGGCGCCAGCCGGGCGGCCCGCACGGCCGGGTAAAGCCCGGCGAGTGCGCCCAGCCCGAGTGCTACCGCGATGCCGCCGGCCACCGCCGACACGGGCACGACCAGCGAGACGTCGCGGGTGGCGGCGTAAGCGCCCGTGATCGCGGCACCCAGGAGCACACCGGCGACACCTCCGAGACCCGCCAGCAGCAGCGCCTCGGTCAGGAACTGGAGCCGGATGTGCCCGCGGGTGGCCCCGAGGGCCCGCCGCAGACCGATCTCGTTGCGTCGCTCCAGGACGCTGATCACCATGACGTTGGCGATGCCGACGCCGCCGACGAGGAGGGCTACGGCGCCGAGGCCGAGGAACAACGAGTTGAAGGCATCGTTGGCCGCGATCCGCGCTGCCAGCGTGTCGGACGGCTGGCTGACGTTGACCTCGTTGGGGTTGGGCGGGTTGACGGTGGCCGGCAGCACGGACGCGACGGCGTCGACCTGGTCGGGAGTCGTCCGCAGGTACAGGGTCGTCGGCGAGCCGTCGATGCCGAAGGCTTTCGCGGCCTGCGGGTAGCCGATCAGCGCCGAGCGGTCGATGTCCGGGGCCAGCGGCATCGGCGCCATGATCCCGGCCACCACGTACGCGGTACCGCCGACGTCCACCGTGGTCGGCGGGGACACCGACGTGACGCCCAGTCGCTCGGCCGCCGTCGCGCCCAGCACCACCGCGGGGTAGGAGGCCGTGGCGGCGTTGAGGAACGCCCCCTGGTCCATGGACCCGGCGAGCGCGTCGAGCAGGTCGAGGCTGGCGGCCTTGACCTGGATCCCGTTCGTCTGGCCCGCCGGCACGTACGAGGTGCGGTACACGTTGGCCGTCACCGAGGCCACCGACGAGACCACCTCGACCGGTCCGATCCGGCCGATCATGGCCTCGGACGTGGCCGGCAGCTCGGCCGAGCTCCCGCCGAACGTCTGCCCCGCCTGGACCTGCAGCAGGTTCGTGCCGAGCTGGTCCAGCTGGGCGATGAGGGCCGCCTGCGACGAGGCGGAGATGCCCAGGACGCTGACCACGGCGGCGATGCCGATGGCGATCCCCAGCGCTGACAGCAGCGCTCGCAGGGGTCGTGCGAGGAGGCCGCTCGCGCCCACGCGAACGATGTCGGCGGGCCGTAGCCGGCTCGAGGCCACCGGTGCGGCCCCGCCGCGCCGCGCCGTCCGGCCCGGCACCGTCGGCGCGCTCACGCCAGACGTCCCGGAGCGGCCGTGTCGGCCACGACGAGGCCGTCGCGGATGACCACCTGGCGGTCCATCGCCTCCGCGACGGCCGGGTCGTGGGTGATGACGACGACGGTCGTACCGTCGGCGTTCAGCTCGCCGAGGAGCTCGAGCACGGCGTCTCCCGCGTGGGTGTCGAGGCTGCCGGTCGGCTCGTCCGCGAAGACCACGGACGGTCGTGCCAGCAGGGCGCGGGCGATCGCAACCCGCTGGCGCTCGCCGCCGGAGAGCTTGGCGGGCACCTGCCCGAGCCGGTGACCCAGACCGACCCGCTGGAGGGCCTCGGCGGCGAGGGCTCGTCGCCGGCTCAGAGGCACGCCGCTGTAGAGCAACCCGTTGGCCACGTTGTCCAGAGCGCTCGTGCCGTCGAGCAGGAAGAACTGCTGGAACACGAAGCCGAGCCGACGAGACCGGAATCCCGACAGCTCGCGGTCGCTCAAGGTGGACACATCGATGCCGTCGACGAGCACCCGGCCCGACGACGGTCGGTCCAGGGTGCCCATGAGGTGCAGCAGCGTCGACTTGCCCGATCCGGACGGGCCCAAGATGGCCACCAGCTCGCCGGCCGCGATCGTGAGGTCGACCCCGTGCAGCACCTCGACGGGGCCGGGGTACGTCTTGCGGACGTCGACGAGTTCGACCACCGGCTGCGGCGCCCCCGGCGCGTGCGGGCCCCACGCCACGTCTGCCGCTGTCATGACGAAGCGGGGACGACCACGGTGGTGCCGTCCGCGACTCCCTGCCCAGTGATCTCGACCATGCCGCCGACCGCGTAGAGGCCGGGGGAGACGGCGGCGAGGTGCGTGGCGCCGCCGGCATCGACGACCTCCACGGCGTAGCCACCTCCGGCAAGGGCGAGCAGCGCCGTCACGGGGACCGCCAGGACACCCTTCGCGGCGGCCGACGTGAACGCCACCGACACCGGCGTCTGGTCGGGAGCGCCCACCGCCTTCGGATCGGTGACCGAGACGGTGACGGACACCTTGGTCGCCGACGTGGTCGAGCTCCCGCCCTGCTGGTTCACCGCGCCACCCCCTCCGCCGCCAGAACCGCTTGAGCTGCTCGACGAGGACGACGTGTCGGTGGTGACCTCGGTGACCTTCCCCGGAACCGTCGTGCCGCTCGGGAGCGTCACGCGCACCGCGGCGCCCGGCTTGGCCACGGTGCTGTCAGCCGCCGAGAGCGACACGGTGGCGATCCGTGCGGTGCCGGTAGCGGCATACAGGGTTCCGCCGGCGCCGGCGGTGTCGCCCACCGTGGCCGACAGGCTGGACACCCGGATCGGTGCAGGAAGGAACTGCACCTCGGCGCTGGTCACGATGCCGTTGGACGTGAGCCCGGCCGCGTCCTGCCAGGCCTCGACCGCCGCCGTCGTCGAGCTCGTCCACGCGCCGTCGACCACCATGGAGTCGGGGTCGAAGCCCAGAGCCTTCAGCGCGGTCTCGAGCTGCTTGACGTCGGTGCCGTCGCCGACACCCGACTGGAGCGTGCGGTACATCGGCACGGACCCGTACAGCAGCACCGTGGGCGCGGCGTTGATCGCGTAGAGGCGCTGCCCCTGCGAGATCGTCGTGCTCGCGGCCGGGAGCCATGTGATCGTGCCGGCCGACTTCGCGGTCACCGACCGGGAGTCGGCGAACGTCAGGGTGCCGTCGTACGACGTCGTCTCGGTGAGGTTCGTCCGCACGACCTTCGAGGTGCTGGTGGGTGCCGCCGCCTGCGTGCCCGCCGTCGTCGAGCTCCGGCCACGCGCGACCCAGAAGGCGACGAGGGCCAGCAGGACGAGGGCCACCAAGCCCAGCAGCCACCACCGGCGGCTGGGTGCGGACACGTCCGCATCCAGCGGGGACCGCCGGTGCTCGGCTGCGTGCTCGGCCGGTACGGCGTCGCCCGCGGCCGTCGTCCGGTCGTCGGGCAACTGTGGACGGCTGTCGATGGTCACGACGCCGACGCCGTCGTCGCCGGGCTCGGCGCACCGGAGCCGCCGGGGCCACCGCCGGGCCCACCCCGACCCGGCCCGAACGGCAGCGTGCCCAGCGTCGTCGGCCGGCAGATCGCGTCGGCCTTCTGGAACGCCGGGTCGCTTCGGTTGATCTGACCCAGGGCGCGGAAGCCCCCGCCGTCGCCGGTGAAGTTGGGATCGGCCATCTGGTAGCCGTTGGCACGCATGCACTGGGCGTACTTCAGCAGGGCGTCCTGCAGCTGCTGGCGCTGTTCGGGCGAGAAGTTCGGCCGCAGCGACTGGAGGTACTGGCGGCACGAGTCCATGGCGGTGCGCACGCTGGGGTTGCTGCGGTCGATACCTCCACCGCCACCACCAAGACCGAGCCGCACGTTTCCGCTGCTGTCGACGGTGGGGTCGGGGAAGTCGGGCACGCCATGGCTGCGCATGCAGGACGCGAACTGGCGGGCAGCCGTCTCGCGGTCGACGGACGCGGAGGGGGATGCGGAGCCACCGGCTGCGGCCGACTGGCCGAGGCTCGCGACCTGCGGGCCCGACGAGCTCGAGCAGGCCGTGAGGGTCACTGCGAGGGCAGCCCCGACCAGCAGGGCGGGCAGGGCCGAACGCGCGGAACGAGGGGGCATACCGCCATGCTCCACCGAGCACGGCCGGTCCCGGGTCTGGCGCGGGTCAGCGTTGTGTAAGTCCTGCCGGGACGAAGGTCCCGCCACCACTAGTCGTGCTTCGGCACGTCGGCGGGGGGACAGGTTCCCCACAGGCCGAGCCTGGCGGCGCGGGCCCCTCGTTGCAGGGCCGCCAGATAGGCCGCGTGCTCGGTGGTGGGCGGGTACGAACGGGCGACCGCGGCACCCTGCGCCACGAGAGTTCCATTGACGAACCTGCCATCGGGGAGCCACAGATCCCACAGGTCGCGCCCGTAGCGGTCCTTGTCGCGGCCGGACTCGAACGCTGCGACGACCCGGGCGCCCACCGGGAGGAGAGCACTGGTGGCGGCGGCCGCCTGGTGGCCGTAGCACTGGACAGGGGTGTCCGGCTTGCGCGTCTCCGGGGTGTCGATGCCGATGAAACGCACCTTCACCTCGCCCCGGCCCGGGACGTCGGCATGCACGGTGTCGCCGTCGACGACGGACGTGATGGTGGCGGCGAAGGAGCCCCGTGGAGGTGCTGGGGCTCGTGGAGGTGCTGGGGCTCCTGACGGCGCCGCCTCGGGGCCGCCCGCGGCGGCACGACCAGCGCCGGGACCGGAGGGGCCTTCGACGGCGGTGCGGGGCCCGGCGCAGCCGCCGAGCCCGAGGGCGGCCGCCGCCCCCACCGCCACGGCGGCGCTGACGCGCACCACTCTCCGGCGTCCCGCACGCCCCCCGCTGCTCACCCCGCCATGGTCCACCCCCGGTCCGCCACCACGCGCGTGACTGGAGGCCAGCGGTGGGGTGCCCGGGGCCCGAACGCCCCAACGCCGCACGTGGCGCGGAGGTCAGCGGTGGAGGAGGCGCTTGCCGATGAGGTACATCTCGCAGCCGAGGCAGAAGTTGAACGCGGCGTTGAGGAAAGCCGCCGCGAGGGCCAGGGCCACCGCCACCTGTCCGACCAGCGCCGCGCCGAGCACGTACGACACGAGGCCGACGGCGGCGAAGAGGAACCCGACCAGCTGGGCGAACCGCGGGGGCGCCGCGTCCTCCCACTCGCTGGGGGGCCCCAGTCGGGGCTGGACGAAGCGCCGGTAGAGCGCGCCGTACGGCTGCGCCCGCAGGCCGACGAAGGCGCCGAGCGCGAAGACGAGCGTCTGCCAGGCCAGCAGCGAGGTGCCGAGCAGGCTGGGGCCGGCGAGGAGGGCGACGGCGAGGACCACAGTGGTGATGGCACCGCCGAAGCGCGGGCCGCGCGGGTCGATGACGTCTCGCCCGCACTCCTGGGCGCCCCGGGGGACGGGCGCGGTGACGACGGGGGTCTCGGACACGGGCGTGGTGCTCATCGAAGGCTCCTGGGACGAGGAAGGTCAGCGAAGGACTCGTCGGAGGACCAGGCGCGGGAGGCGGCGAGCTGGTCCGTCAGGGCAGTCGACAGGCGGACGAGCGGCGGCGGCCGTAGTCGACGACCCGCCGCTTGGTGAGCAACACCCGCGCCAGCATGCGCCCGAGGATAGACGGCGTCCCACGGGCTGGAAATGCCCGTCCAGCATCCGGACCCTTGTCGCGGACTCCTCGCAGGTGGGCCATCGGTCGTCAGCCGACAACCTCGCCGAGCGCCGCATAGACGTCGGCCTTGCGCGGCTGTCCCGACGCCCGCTTGCGGATACGTCCGGCTGCGTCGAGCACGAGCACCGTGGGCGTTCGCATGACGTCGACCCGCCGGACGAGGTCGAGGTGCGACTCGGCGTCGACCTCGACGTGCACGACGCCGTCGACCCCGCCGGCCACGGCATCGAGGACGACGCGAGTGGCGCGGCAGGGCTGGCAGAAGGAGGTGGAGAACTGCACCAGCGTGGCCCGCTCGCCAAGCGCGGTGCCGAGGTCGTCGGCCGTGAGCACCTCCCCGGCGTGCTCGACCGGCGTAGCCGTATGCACGTCGACCTCGGGCGAGCCGTCCGGCAGAGGCACGGGGACCCCGAGGGCCGCGGTCGTCGGCTCCGCGGCGGCCACGTGCCGCATCCGTCCGTCGGTGGCCCGGCGCCAGAGCCCGAAGGCCGTCGCGGCGACGAGGACGGCCAACAGCAGCCAGAGCCCGGTGGTCATGCCGGACCCAACGTCGTAGCGCCGCCGGCTTCTTCCCCCGTGCTGCCCGGACGGGCCGCGGCGGCACGAGCCCAGGCGGAGATGCGGTCGACGAGGGCCTCGCCCATGCCCGCCTCGGCATGCCCGACGCCCGGTTCCACCCAGAGCTCCGCGCGGCCGCCCGCTCCCGCGGCCCGGTAGCCCTCGACGATCGACTCGGCGTGCTCCACCGGGAAGTAGTCGTCGGCGTCGCCGTGCACCACCAGCAGCGGCGTCGGCGGGAGCAGCCCGGCCGCCCGGACGGGCGTGAGGGGGAGCGGTCCCTCTTCGTCCCAGGCGCTGATGTCGACGCGCGGTCCGCCCGCGCGGCGCAGCAGGGAGCGACCCGCGCTGGTCCCGATGATCCGGTGCAGGGTGCGCATCGGGGCCGACCCCCGATAGAACCAGCGCGCAGGGCCGCTCACCGCCACGACGGCGTCGACGGCCTCGTGCACCTCGACGTCGGCCGGCTCGTGGGCCTCGGCAGGCAGGGTGCCGCCGTGCAGGGCCGCGTGCCGGAGCACGACCGAGGCTCCCATCGAGAAGCCGACCGGCACGACCTGTGCGTAGCCGAGGGTGCGGGCCCAGCGGAGCACGGCGTCGAGGTCGAGCACCTCGCGCTGGCCCATCGTGGTGGCGCCCGCGGAGTTGCCGTGGCCGCGGAAGTCCAGGGCGATCACCGGGCCGCGCGGACGCAGCCAGCGCAGCACCGCCGCGTTGTCGTCTCGGTGTCGCGACCCGCCGAAGCCGTGGCACACGACGAGCACGGGGCCGCTCGCCGTCGCGTCGCCGAGGCCGTCCGGTGCGGCCCAGTGGGTGGCTTCGACGCGTACGCCGTCCGCGGCCAGCAGGCCGCGGGTCTCGCCGCCTTGCTGGTCGTCGCCGGCACCGGGCCGGAGTCGAAGGGTCACGGTCGGCTATCCTGGCACCCTGGGATCCGGGCGAGGGAGCCTCCCGCCGGGTCCCTCCTGCATTCCTAGGGTCCCCGCGGGCCCGCCCGCGCGTCGGAGGAGGTGCACGTGGCGTCGCTGCTCATGCTCACGCACTCGTCCGCGGCGTCGGCCGAGGTGCTCCCCGCGCTGGGGCTGCTCTCCCACCAGATCCGGGTCCTGCCAGCCGAGGGCTCGGCCCTGATCGACGCCCCGCCGGCCGACGCAGTGCTGGTCGACGCCCGGCGCGAGCTGCCGGCCGTGCGCAGCCTGTGCCGTCTGATCCGCACCACCGGCGTCGAGGTCCCGGTGCTCCTCATCATCACCGAGGGCGGGCTCGTGGCCGTGAACGCCGAGTGGGGCGTCGACGACGTGGTGCTCACCACGGCCGGACCGGCCGAGGTCGACACCCGGCTACGGCTGCTGCTCGGCCGCTCCGCCGCGGCGTCCGCTGCCGGCGCGTCCGAGGAGATCCGCAGCGGCGAGCTCATCATCGACGAGGCCACGTACGCCGCCAAGCTGCGCGGCCGCATCCTCGACCTCACGTACAAGGAGTTCGAGCTGCTCAAGTTCCTCGCACAGCACCCGGGCCGGGTGTTCACCCGGGCCCAGCTGCTCCAGGAGGTCTGGGGCTACGACTACTTCGGCGGCACCCGCACGGTCGACGTGCACGTCCGCCGTTTGCGGGCCAAGCTCGGCCCGGAGCACGAGAGCCTCATCGGCACAGTGCGCAACGTCGGGTACCGGTTCGTGCCGCAGGAGGCGGACGACCTCACCCGCGCGGCGCTGTCGGACGCCGCCGAGGTCTCGGCCGACTGACCGAGCGGATCCGGTTCACCTCAGCCGCACCCGGGACGCGAACAGCTGCCGGATCCTGCGGGCGCTTAGCCGCCTCGGGAACCCCGTAACCACCCGTTCGATCCGGTTGCCGGACGAAACGGGCAAGCCGCCGAGGGCGCTACCGCCGCAGGGGGCGCTGCCGCCCCGCCTCCCCCCGGTGGCGCGGGCCGACCCGTACGCTCGGCTGGTGCACGACAAGCAACCCGTCCGGCAGGTGCCCGACGACGCCCCGGTGTCGCTCGAGGTCCTCGGCCGCCTCGACGACTCAGACGTCGGCGCTCTCGGCGTCCTCGTCGAGCGGGTCACGGAGGCCGACGGCGTGCGGCCCCTCGATGAGCACGTGATGCTCCACCTTCGCTACGGCGGCGACTACGACGTGCGGCACGTGCTGGCATGGGCGGACGACGACGGAGAGAGAGCGCTCGTCGGCTACGGGCACCTCGACGTCACCGACGTCGTCGCGGGATCGAGCGCCGAGCTCGCGGTGCACCCGGCCTACCGGCGCCACGGCATCGGTCGCCAGCTCGTCCAGCAGCTCGTCGCCGAGACACCCGACGGGCGGCTGCGGCTGTGGGCCCACGGCGAGCACGCGGCGGCCGCGTCGCTCGCCGCCTCGCAGGGCTTCAACCGCACCCGGGTGCTGTTCCAGCTGCGCCGGTCGCTCTATGCCCCGCTGCCCGATGTGCGCCTGCCCACGGGTGTCGTCCTGCGGTCCTTCCGCCCGGGGGCCGACGACGAGGCCTGGGTCGACCTGAACGCCCGAGCCTTCGCCGACCTGCCCGACCAGGGCTCCTGGACCCTCGTCGACCTGCACCTGCGCATGCGCGAGCCCTGGTTCGACCCGGACGGCTTCCTCGTGGCCGACCGCGCGGACGCCGCCGGCCCCCGGATGGTGGGCTTCCACTGGACGAAGGTGCACGGCGGGACCGGCCCCGGCGAGCTGTGGCACGACCACGACGACGAGGGCCAGCACCGGCACGAGACCCACGGCCACGAACCCATGGGCGAGGTGTACGTGGTGGGGGTCGACCCGGGCGAGCAGGGGCACGGCCTCGGCCGGGCGCTCACCATCGCGGGACTGGTCCACCTGCGCGCGGCCGGGCTGCCCGACGCGATGCTCTACGTCGACGCCGGCAACGCCCCGGCGCTGGCCGTGTACGAGTCGCTGGGGTTCGCCCGATGGGACACGGACGTGATGTTCACGCGGAGCGCCGACCGGCTGGACGCCGGGCACGTCGACCCCCCGGAGTGACGCACCGACGCTCCGCGGAGGGGCCGCTGCAGCCGCGCGTCGCTTCTGGGAGGATCCAGGGGTGACCGCCGACGCTTCCCCCGCCGACGCCGCCCCGGCACTTCCCGAGGGCCGCTTCCTCGACCGCGAGCTCTCCTGGCTCGCCTTCAACGCCCGGGTGCTGGAGCTGGCCGAGGACACCGACCTGCCCCTGCTCGAGCGCGCGAAGTTCCTCGCGATCTTCGCCTCGAACCTCGACGAGTTCTTCATGGTGCGGGTGGCCGGCCTCAAGCGCCGCATCGCCGCCGGTATCGCCAAGCAGGCGGCCAGCGGCCTGATGCCCCGCGAGGTGCACGAGTCCGTGCTCGCCACGGCTCACGACCTGATGGACCGCCAGGTGGCCACGTTCCACGGCTCGGTCCTGCCCGCGCTGGAGGCCGAGGGCATCGAGCTCGTTCGATGGGACAGTCTCGACGCCACCGAGCGCGAGCGGGTCGGCGCCCTCTTCCAGGCGAAGATCTTCCCGGTGCTCACGCCGCTGGCCGTCGACCCTTCGCACCCCTTCCCGTACATCTCGGGCCTGTCGCTCAACCTCGCTGTGGTCGTCCGCAACCCCGGCACGGGTACCGAGATGTTCGCCCGCGTGAAGGTCCCCGACCTGCTTCCCCGGTTCATGAAGGTGGGCGGTCAGCGCTTCGTGCCGCTCGAGGACGTCATCGCCGAGCACCTGCAACAGCTGTTCCCAGGTATGGACGTGCTGCAGCACCACAGCTTCCGGGTCACCCGCAACGAGGACCTCGAGGTCGAGGAGGACGACGCCGAGAACCTTCTGCTCGCCCTCGAGCGCGAGCTCGTCCGGCGCCGGTTCGGGCCGGCCGTGCGCCTGGAGGTCGAGCAGTCGATCGACCCGTACGTGCTCGACCTGCTGGTCGACGAGCTCGGCATCAGCGAGAGCGAGGTGTTCCGGCTGCGAGGCCCGCTCGACCTGCGCGGCCTCTGGTCGCTGTTCGCCCTGGACCGCGACGACCTCAAGGACCCCGCCTTCGTCCCGAAGACCAGCCGCGAGCTGTCCGACGTCGAGACCGCACTGCCGCCGGACGTGCTCGAGACGATGCGCCAGCGCGACGTGCTCGTGCACCACCCGTACGACTCCTTCTCGACGAGCGTGCAGCGCTTCCTCGAACAGGCCGCGGCAGACCCGAACGTGCTGGCCATCAAGCAGACGCTGTACCGCACGTCGGGCGACTCCCCCATCGTCGACGCCCTCATCGACGCCGCCCGCGCGGGCAAGCAGGTGCTCGCCCTGGTCGAGATCAAGGCCCGGTTCGACGAGCAGGCGAACATCTCCTGGGGGCGCAAGCTCGAGGAGGCGGGCGTGCACGTGGTGTACGGCCTCGTCGGGCTCAAGACCCACTGCAAGCTCTCGATGGTGGTGCGCGACGACGGCGACATGCTGCGCCGCTACTGCCACATCGGCACGGGCAACTACCACCCCAAGACCGCACGCCTGTACGAAGACCTGGGCCTGCTCACGACCGACCCCGTCGTCGGGGCCGACGTGGCCAACCTCTTCAACCAGCTCTCCGGGTACGCGATGAACACCGAGTACAAGCGGCTGCTCGTGGCGCCGCACTCGATCCGATCCGGCCTGGTCGAGCGGATCGACCGCGAGGTCGAGAACCACCTGGCCGGCCGACCCGCGCGGATCCGGTTCAAGTGCAACTCGATCGTCGACGAGGGCACCATCGACGCGCTGTACCGCGCGTCCATGGCCGGGGTCACTGTGCAGATGGACGTGCGCGGCATCTGCGCGATCCGCCCGGGGGTGCCCGGGCTGTCCGAGAACATCGAGGTGATCTCGATCCTCGGCCGCTTCCTCGAGCACTCCCGCATCTACGAGTTCGCCAACGGCGGCCGCACCGAGGTGTGGATCGGCTCGGCGGACCTGATGCACCGCAACCTCGACCGGCGCGTCGAGACGCTCGTGCGCCTCGACGCCGCTGACAACGTGGCCGTCACCACCGCGCTGCTCGACCTGTCCTTCGACTCCGAGACCGCATCGTGGCGCCTCGGGCCCGACTCACGGTGGACCAGGGGCACCCACGACGCGGAGGGCCGCCCGCTGCGCGACTACCAGGCCGCGCTCATCGCCGCCTACGGCGCCCGCGCGCCGATCGCGGTCGTGCCGCTGCACCCCCGCGCCGCCGTGGTCGCGGGGTCCTGATGTCCGAGGAGCCGCTGGAGCAGGGCATCGAGGGCCTGCCCGAGCCCGACGCCGAGCAGGACTCTGAGATCGCCGCCGAGCAGGACACCGAGCCCGACCCGCCGGACGACGAGGTTGTCCCGGACGTGGCCGGTGGGCCGCCCGAGCAGGGGGCCCAGGTGTCCGACGAGCCAGACGTGGAGGCCGACGAGGCCGACGTCGCCGACGAGTCAGATGTGGTCGACGAGTCAGATGTGGTCGACGAGGCCGACGAGTCAGACATGGCCGACGAGTCGGACGAGGTCGACGAGCCGTGGCGCGGCGAGGGCGCAGGCCCGCCCGTCGAGCAGCAGGACTTGGAGCCGCTCGTCCGGCCGGACGAGAACGAGGTAGGGGAGCCGGACGAGCACGAGGACGTGCAGCCCGACGACACGGCGGAGGCGTTGCACGGGCAGGACCAGGCCGCGGACGAAGTCACGGAGACCCGCGAGATCGAGCGCAAGCTGCGGGTCCCCGCACTGTTCCGGATGCCCGACCTCACGGGGGCCGTGACGGGGGTGCTGCACGTCGAGACGCAGCCCACCTTCACCCAGACCGCCGTGTACTACGACACCGTGGACCTACGGCTGGCCCGGTGGAGCGTCACGCTGCGC
The DNA here is from genome assembly GCA_963778785.1 of uncultured Actinomycetes bacterium. Classification (GTDB taxonomy): domain Bacteria; phylum Actinomycetota; class Actinomycetes; order S36-B12; family CAIYMF01; genus CAVZVV01. The sequence continues at coordinate 300,251 of CAVZVV010000021.1, read as the reverse complement.
CGGCGCGAGGGCGGCGTCGACGACGGCTGGCACCTCAAGATCCCGGTGCCCGGCGCGCACCCCGGCGACCGCGACGAGCTGCAGCTCCCCCTCGACGCGGCACCCGAGGGCGGCGTGCCGGGGGCTCTCTTCGAGGTGGTCACGGCCCTCACGAGGGGTGCCCCTCTCGCGGCCGTGGCCACGCTGCGAACGGACCGTTCCCCCGCGCTGCTCTACGGCCCGGACGGCCTGCTCCTCGCCGAGCTCGTCGACGACGTGGTCTCGGTCCTCGACGGCGAGGTCGTCGCGGGCCGCTTCCGCGAGATCGAGGTGGAGGCGCGCGCCGCCGGTGCCGCTGCGCTCGGTGCGATCGTCGAGACCCTTCTGGCCGCGGGTGCCGAGACGGGGACGACGAGCAAGGCCGCGCACGCGCTCGGCCCACGTGCCACGGCACCCCCCGACGTTCCCGTACCCGGTCCGGTGGGCCCGGACGACCCCGCCGGCGAGGCCGTGCGTGCGCACCTGCTCACGCAGACGCGGCGGCTGATCCTCAACGACGTGCGGCTGCGTCGCGACCTGCCCGACGCCGTGCACCAGATGCGGGTGGCCGCCCGCCGGCTCCGCAGCGGGCTGCGCTCGTTCCGGCCGCTGCTGGATCGCGAGTGGGCCGACGCTCTGCGAGTCGAGCTGGCCTGGCTGGCCAGCGAGCTCGGCGCGGTCCGCGACACCGAGGTGCTGCTCGAGCGGCTCGACGGCCACGCCGATCTCATCGAAGACCCGGTGCTGGCGGCCGCGGCCCGCCCCATCGTCGACGCCGCCCTGCGCGAGCGGCTCGACCACGCCACCGCCACGGCGTTCGAGGCGCTGCGCTCGCCGCGGTACCTCGCGCTCCTGGACGCCGTCGTCGATGCCGCCGGGGCGCCACACTTCACCGAGCGCGCCGCGCAGCCCGGCCGCAAGGCGCTGCCAGGGCTCGCCCGCAAGGCCTGGCGCGAGCTCCGCCGCGATGCGGAGATGCTCGAGATCGACGGCCCGGCCGAGATCTGGCACGAGACGCGCATCATCGGCAAGCGCGCCCGCTACGCGGCCGAGGCGCTCGTGCCGGTGTTCGGCAAGCCGGCCTCGGCGCTGGCGGCCCAGCTCGAGGAGGTGACCGAGCTGCTCGGCGAGCACCAGGACGCGCACGTGTCGAGGCTGGTCCTGCGCGAGATCGCCGAACGGCCCGGCCTGGACGGTCTCGACGGCTTTGCCCTCGGCGCCCTGCGCGATCTCGAGGACGACGCCGAGCTATCGGCGCGGCTGCGCTTCGTCCGGCTGTGGCCCCGCGTGGTCCGGGCGCACCGGCGCACGCGGATCGGCTAGTTCGGTGGCCGACGGGGAGATTCGCGCAGCAGGGGTCGTCTGCCTGCGCGAGCACCCCGTCCCCGACGGGGAGGCGGCCGGAACCGAGGTGCTGGTAGTCCACCGCGCGCGGCAGCGAGACTGGTCGCTGCCCAAGGGCAAGCTCGAGCCCGGCGAGCACCACGCCACTGCGGCGGTGCGCGAGACCCGCGAGGAGACCGGCTTCGACGTCGTCCTCGGTCCCGCCCTGCGCACGCAGCGGTACCTCGTGGCCGGGCGTCCGAAGGCCGTGCGCTACTGGCTGGCGCACGCCACGGGCCGCGGCCTGTGGGAGCCGAACCACGAGATCGCCGACGTGCGCTGGGTGCCCGTGGGCGAGGCCGCAGCCTTGCTCACCTATCCGGCCGACACCTCGCTGCTCGCGACGGCCACCACGTCCCCCCGCGGCACGCTCCCCTTCGTGCTGCTGCGGCACGCCCAGGCCGAGAAGCGCATCGACTACGCCGACCGGCACGGCGGCGAACCACCGCACGACGCCCTGCGGCCCCTCACCCGCATCGGCGAGAGCCAGGCGCTGGACCTCGTGCCCCTCCTCTCGGCGTTCGGCATCTCGCGGGTGCACTCCAGCGACACCATGCGCTGCCTGGACACCGTGCGACCGTTCGCACGCGCCCACGGCAGCGAGATCGTGCCGGAGCCGCTCCTGTCCGAGCACGGGTTCGCGCAGGATCCCGGGGCCGCCCTCGACCGGGTCAGCCTGCTGCTCGCGCAGCCGACGCCCCTCGTCCTGTGCACCCACCGGCCGGTGCTCCCCGAGCTCCTCCAGCGGATCCGCCTCGACACCGGGCTCGGCGCCGTCGACCCAGGCCTGGCCCCCGGCGGCTGCTACGTGCTGCACCGCACCGTGGCCGCCGACGGCGTGCGCGTGCCCGTCCTGGAGCGGCACCTGCCGTGAGCCAGTTCATCCGTTGCTCGACGGCCGTTCACCGTGCGTTCACCTGCAGAGCGGAAGCGGGACACCGCCTGTTCCTACCGTGAGGCCGTCAGGCGAACCAGCCACCCACGGAGGACCACCGGTGAAGACCACCCGCCTCGCCCAGCTCGTCGCCATCTCGGCGGTCGGCGCCCTTTCGCTCGCTGCCTGCAGCTCGAGCAGCTCGAGCTCCGGCGGCTCCACCGCGTCCGGGGGCGGCATCGACTGCTCGACCGGATCGATCAAGGCATCCGGATCCTCGGCCCAGAAGAACGCCATCACCGACTGGATCAACAACTACCAGCAGGCCTGCAGCGGCGCCACGATCAACTACCAGGCGAACGGATCCGGCGCAGGCGTCCAGGACTTCATCAACAACCAGACCGCCTTCGCCGGGTCGGACTCGGCCCTCAAGGACGCCGACCGGCCCAAGGCCGACGCACGCTGCGCTGCCGGCCCCGCCATCGACATCCCCATGGTCGGCGGCGCCATCGCGGTGGCGTACAACCTGCAGGGCGTCGACAAGCTGGTGCTCACTCCCGCCGTGATCTCCGGCATCTTCAGCAACAAGATCACCAAGTGGAACGACCCGGCCATCACCGCGCTCAACTCGGGCGTCAGCACTGCCCGACGCCTCCATCGCCCAGTTCCACCGCAGCGACTCGTCCGGCACGACCGACAACTTCACCAAGTACCTCAAGGCTGCGGCGGCCACCGACTGGACCTTCGACTCCGGCAAGGAGTGGAAGGCCCCCGGCGGCCAGGGCGCCAAGGGCTCAGACGGCGTGGCATCCGCGGTGAAGTCCACACCGAACTCGGTCGGCTACATCGAGCTGTCGTTCGTCCAGGACGCCGGCGTGGGCGCCGCCTGGGTGGACAACGGCGGCGGCGCGGTGGAGGCCACCTCGGCGAACGCGGCGAGCACCATCGCCAACGCCACCGTCAAGGGCACCGGAAACGACCTGGCCCTCTCGGTCGACTACACGACCAAGACCCCGGGTGCGTACCCGCTGGTCCTGGTGACGTACGAGATCACCTGCGAGAAGGGCCTCAGCGCCGCCGACCTGCCGCTGACCAAGTCCTTCCTCACCTACACCTCGTCGGACGCGGCGCAGGCGCAGCTCTCGGACGCGGGCTACGTGCCGATCACCGGCGACCTGCTCACGAAGGTGCGCAGCTCGGTGGCCTCGATCTCCTAGTCACGCCACCCCTCGGCGGACAGCGACGACCCCGGAGAACCCCGCGCAGCGGACCTCCGGGGTCGTCGTCGTCGGGGGTACGCCGCCTAGCCCGACGGCACGGCTCCATGGCACCCTGAGGCCAGCCGGACAGCCACCCACCTCCCCGATCCCCTTGCCCCCGATGAGGCCCGCATGACGTCCCCCGCCGAGGCGCCTCCAGCCCCGCCGGCCCCGAAGAGCGCCACGCGTCCGGGCGACCGGATCTTCCTCGGGCTCACGCGGGGTGCGGGGATCTCGGTGCTCGTCATCATGGCGGCCATCGGCGCGTTCCTCATCTGGAAGGCGATCCCGTCCCTGCAGAGCAACACCGCGAGCTTCTTCACCGAGACCCAGTGGTTCCCCGACAACGACCCGCCGTTCTTCGGCATCGCGGCCCTGCTGTTCGGCACGCTGATCAGCGCGATCATCGCGATGGCCCTGGCCGTGCCGGTGGGCATCGGCATCGCACTGTTCATCGCTCACTACGCGCCACGGCGGCTCGCGACCGCGCTGGCCTTCGTCGTCGATCTCCTCGCGGCGGTGCCGTCGATCATCTTCGGCCTCTGGGGGCTCGAGGCTCTCATGCCGCACATGGACGGCATCGGGACGTGGCTCGACACCTACCTCGGCTGGATCCCCCTGTTCGACAACACCCTGGGCATCTACACCAAGAGCTTGTTCATCGCCGGCCTCGTGCTGTCGATCATGATCCTGCCCACGATCTCGGCGGTCACCCGCGAGGTGTTCGTCCAGGTACCGCGCCAGCACATCGAGGGCGCGCTGGCCCTCGGCGCCACCCGCTGGGAGATGGTCCGGATGGCCGTGTTCCCGTTCGGCCGGCCCGGCATGATCTCCGCGTCGATGCTCGGACTCGGCCGCGCGCTCGGCGAGACCATCGCGGTGGCGCTCATCCTGTCGGCCGTGTTCGACATCAACTGGCACATCACCGAGCCGGGCGGCAACACCTTCGCTGCCAACATCGCCCTCAAGTGGAACGAGGCCGGTGCCAACGGTCTGTCGGCACTCGTCGCCTCGGGGCTGGTGCTGTTCGTCATCACGCTCGTGGTCAACATGACCGCACGCATCATCGTGGCCCGCCGGCGCGACTTCTCGGGAGCGAACTGATGAGCACGACCCCGCCCCGGACACCGGCGGTCGACGACGCCGAGGCCACCCGCCTGCTGCGCGAGGTCCTGACCGGACGCAAGCTGCCGAGGTGGGCCCCCGTCGTCGTCGCTGCGGGAACGCTCGCCCTCGCGCTCGTGCTGACCGCCGTCGGCCCCGTGCTGGGGCTGGTCTGGTGGGTGCTCTGGCCGATCCTGTTCCTCATCGGGCAGACCGCGTGGTCGTTCGCCGTGGAGGGCCGGCGGCATGCGATCGACCGGATCGCCACCACGTTTGTCTACGCCACGTTCCTGGCCGCCGTGGTGCCGCTCACGTGGGTGCTCGTCACGGTCGTCACCAAGGGATTCAAGGTCCTGAGCCTGGCGTTCTTCGCCGAGACCATGCGCAACGTGTCGCCGCGCCGGGAGGGCGGGGGCGTGCGCGCACGCCCTCGTCGGCACCCTTGAGCAGGTGGGCATCGCCACGCTCATCGCCGTACCGATCGGGGTTCTGGCGGCGATCTACCTGGTGGAGTACGGCCGCGGCCGGCTCGCCACGGTGGTGTCCTTCTTCGTCGACGTGATGACCGGCGTGCCATCCATCGTCGCGGGCCTGTTCATCTACACGTTCTGGATCCTCACGCTCGGCTTCCAGCGCTCGGGGTTCGCCGGCCGCGCTCGCGCTCGTGATCCTCATGATCCCGGTCATCGTCAGGACGACCGAGGAGATGCTCCGGATCGTCCCCAACGACCTGCGCGAGGCCTCGTACGCGCTCGGCGTGCCCAAGTGGAAGACGATCCTGCGGATCGTGCTGCCGACCGCGCTGGCCGGGCATCATCACCGGGCATCATGCTGGCGGTGGCCCGCGTGGCCGGCGAGACCGCACCGCTGCTGCTCACCACGTTCATGTCGCAGAGCATCGAACTGGAACCCGTTCACCGGCCCGCAGGCATCGCTGCCGCTGTTCGTCTGGGACAACATCTCGTCCGGGACGAACCCTTCGATCGACCGGGCCTGGGGCGGCGCGCTCGTGCTCATCCTGCTCGTGATGCTGTTCTACATAGGTGCCAAGCTCGTGGCCATGCGGTTCGCGCCGAAGGCCCGTTGAGGAGAGAACGATCCATGGCCAAGCGCATCGATGTCAGCGACCTCGACATCTTCTACGGCACGTTCAAGGCCGTCGAAGGCGTGTCGCTGCACGATCGAGCCGTGCAGCGTCACCGCCTTCATCGGGCCCGTCCGGCTGCGGCAAGTCCACCATGCTGCGCAGCCTGAACCGCATGCACGAGGTCATCCCCGGCGCGTACGTCGAGGGCAAGGTCCTGCTCGACGGGGAGGACATCTACGGCTCCGACGTCGACCCGGTGAACGTCCGCCGCACGATCGGCATGGTGTTCCAGCGGCCGAACCCGTTCCCCACGATGTCGATCTACGACAACGTCATCGCCGGGCTCCGGCTCGAGCGGGGCAAGGGGGTGCCCAAGCAGTCGAGGTCCGACTACGACGAGGTGGTCGAGACGTCGCTGCGCGGGGCCAACCTGTGGGACGAGGTCAAGGACCGGCTCGGCCGGCCCGGGCTCGGGCCTCTCCGGCGGCCAGCAGCAGCGGCTGTGCATCGCCCGGGCCATCGCCGTGGAGCCGCAGGTCGTGCTCATGGACGAGCCGTGCTCGGCGCTCGACCCGATCTCCACCCTGGCCATCGAGGACCTCATCGAGGAACTCAAGAGCCGAGTACACGATCGTGATCGTCACCCACAACATGCAGCAGGCCGCGCGGGTGTCGGACACGACCGCGTTCTTCAACCTCGCAGGCACCGGCCTGCCTGGCCAGCTCGTCGAGATGGACGCCACCACGAGGATCTTCTCGGCCCCCGCCGAGAAGGCGACGGAGGACTACGTCTCGGGCCGGTTCGGCTAGAACCGCAACGACTCTCGTTGCTAGGACGTGGAGCCACCCGCGGGGAAGCCGCCAGCCTTGGACACCAGCCCCGGCGTGGGCCGGCCGAGCTGGTCGCCGAGCCAGTCGCTCGCGGCGATGAGCGCGTCGAGGTCGACCCCCGTGCGCACCCCGCTGCGTTCGAGCAGGTACACGAGGTCCTCGGTGGCGATGTTCCCGGTGGCGCGCGGCGCGAACGGGCACCCGCCGATGCCGCCGAGGCTGGCGTCGAGCACGGTCACGCCTGCGTCGTACGCGGCGAGGGCGTTGGCGTAACCGGTGTTGCGCGTGTTGTGGAAGTGCGCACGTAGCCGCAGGGTGCCCGTGGCCGCGCGGACGGCGGCCGTGCGCGCCGCGACGTCGGCCGGCACCGCCACGCCGATCGTGTCGGCCACGGCGATCTCCGTGACGCCGGTGGCGGCCAGCCGTTCGGCGAGGGCCACCACGCGACCGAGCGGCACGTGGCCCTCGTACGGGCAGCCGTACGAGGCGCTGAGCGTCACCGTGGGTTCGATGCCCGCCGCGAGCGCGAGGGGCGCCACCTGCTCCACGGTGCGCACGGCGTCCTCGGTGCTCATGCCCTGGTTCCGCTGGGAGAACGTCTCGCTGGCCATCACCACGAGGTTGATCTCGTCGACCTGCGTGGCGCGAGCCCGCTCGAAGCCACGGGCGTTGAGAACCAGTCCGATCCAGGACGCGTCCCCGCTCTCGGGCAGGGCAGCGAGCACTGCCTCGGCGTCGGCCATCCTCGGCACGCGGGCGGGGTTGACGAACGAGGCGACCTCCTGTCGACGCAGGCCGGCCGCCAGCGCCCGGGTGATCAGGTGCACCTTCTGCTCCGTGCTGAGCACGGCCGGGTCGTTCTGCAGCCCGTCACGGGCCGCCACCTCGACGATGTCGACGTCGCGCTGCATGCCGCTCCCTCCGCGGGCCGGGCGCCCCTGTTCTCCGAGGCGATCCTGCCACCCATCCGCCGTGGCAGGGTGGGTGCGTGCGCGCCGCCCTCGCCCTCACGACCGACCGGCTTCTGCTGCGGCCACTCGTCGAAGGCGATGCGCAGGACCTGCACGAGGTACTCGATGACCCAGAACTGCACAGGTACACCGGCGGGGATCCGCCGTCCCTGCCCGCCCTGCGCGAGCGACTGCGCCGCTGGGAGGCGGGAGGTCCGGCGGACCGGTCGGAACGCTGGCTCAACTGGATCGTCCGGCGCCGGGACGACCGCACGCCCGTGGGTCACGTGCAGGCGACCGTGCGCGACGACCACGCCGACCTCGCCTGGGTGGTAGGCACTGCCTGGCAGCGTCGGGGCTACGCGACCGAGGCCGCCACGGCGGTGGCAGCGGCCCTGCGGGCCGGGGGCGTCGCACGCCTGTCGGCGCACATCCACCCCGACCACGTCGCCTCGCAGCGGGTGGCCATGGCGTGCGGCCTGGCCCGTACGCCCGAGCGCGACGCGGACGGCGAAGAACTCTGGTCGTCGTAGGGATCCCTACGCGGCACCGCCGGGGCGGGCGGGGAGCCAGCGGAGGCGGGCGAGGACCTCTGCGGCGGTCTCCTGTGCCGCGCGGCCGTGGTTGCGCACCGCTGGCAGGTGCAGCGCCGCGGTGGCTGCGCGGATCTGCGCGGCCTCGGCCAGGTCGGCCCGGTCGCCTCGGGCGGCGAGGCGCTCGGCGGCGACCTCTTCGGGGACGCTGAGCCGGAACGCGACGAGAGCGCCGCCTACCGCCGCCCGCACGACGGCGACCTGCGCCCGCGTGGTGACGGCGCGGGTGAGGACGAGGCTGGTGATGCCGGCGGACTCGTACCGGCGGGCCAGGTCCAGCAGGTTGGCCGCGAGCAGCCCGTCGAGCGTGGCGCCGCCGAGGCCTGGGCCCGCCCAGCAGAGCCAGTCCAGGTCGACGACGGCGTAGGGCACGCCGGCGACGTCGAGCGCCTCACCCATGGCCACGGCCACAGACGTCTTGCCAGAGCCGAGCGGGCCGGCGAGGAGGCAGGAGCGCAGCACGTCCGCGATGCTAGAGGGCCCGCACCCCAGCGCGGCTACAGTGGCGCTGCCCGTCCCGACCGGAGGTGCCATGCCCGCACGCCGTCGCCTGCCGGACGAGGGTGCGCCGCCGCTCGGTGTGACCCCGGCTGCCGGGCAGCGCCGTGCCGGGGTCGGCGGCGAGTCGATCGCCGCGGTCGACCGCGCGCTCGACGTGCTCCTGCTGCTCGGCACGTCCGGTCGCGCCGACGTGGGGGTCACCGAGATCAGCGCCGAGCTAGCGCTGAGCAAGGCTGCCGCCCACCGCATCCTCACCTCGCTGCGCAGCCGCAACCTGGTCGCCCTCGACCCCCGCTCGCGCCGCTACCACCTCGGCCCGGCGGCCCTCGGTCTCGGCCGGGCCTACCTGGCCCGACTCGATCTGCGCGCCCTGGCCGCCGCCGAGCTCTCCTGGCTCGCGGCGCAATCCGACGAGACGGCGGCGCTGTCGGTGCGGGCCGGAAGCGGCCGGATGTACGTCGACCAGGTGGCGCCCGACCGGGAGGTTCGCACCGAGGTCGTGCTCGGGCGGCCGCTGCCGCTGCGGGCCGGAGCCCCCGGCGCCGCCTTCCTGGCGTTCCTGCCGGTGGACGAGATGGAGTCGGTGCTGCGCGCGGAGGCGGCCCAGGGGGACGGGTCACCAGGACCGTCGGCGGGCGACCTCGTGCGGGTCAGGGAGGCGGGCTTCGCGGTTGCACCCGGCGACGCCAGCGGCGGGATCGCCACGCTCGCAGCCCCCGTGCTCGACCTCGACGACCTGCCCGTCGCGGTGCTGTCGGTGTGCGGCCCGTCCGACCGGCTGCTGGCCCAGGCCGATCACACCGCGCCCCTGCTGCTCGAGGCCGCCGGCCGGCTCTCGGTCCGCCTCGGCCGTCCTGGCCCCGACGCCGCACCAGCGCGGTCTTAGGCTGGCGGGCGTGGAGAGCTCCGGGCACGAGCACCAGCCGGTGCCCTTCACCGAGGTCATCGACCACCACCAGTTCGCCCAGGCCGTGTGCGGGTGCGGCTGGGTCGGCAGCGCGCGTCGGTCACGCACCCGCGCGCGGAGGGAGGCGCAGGAGCACGCCGCGGCGCATGCCGCCGAGCGCGCCTCCGACGACCCCGGCGCCGCGGCGGCCAGCTCCTCCTAGGCGCGCGAGCGCGCCCGGACCCTCGCCTGGTTTCGCTTCCCGATCTTCGCGAACAGCGGCAGGGCGCGCAGCGAGAGCCCCGGCACCGCACCGAACACCCGTACCTGCGCCCCCCGCCAGCGCGGCACCGAAGCGATCGGCCGGGGTCGTCGCAGCAGCGACACGGCCCGGGCGGCCACCTCGTCGACGGTCACGAGCCGCAGGCCGGTGAACGACAGCGCCGCCGCGTCGTCGTCGAGCGTGTCCAGGATCATCGGCGTGAGCATGCCGTCAGGGCACACCACGGAGAGGCGCACGCCGCCGACGCCCTGGGCGCGCAGCTCGCCCTGCAGCCCCAGCGTGAACGAGAGCACCCCGGCCTTGGTAGCCGCGTAGACGCACTCCCCGGGCACGGGCACCCACGACGCCAGCGACCCGACGGTGATCACGTGGCCGCGGCCGCGGCCGCCGTCGCGCTCGCGCATCACCTCGACCGCCGCGCGCGTGCCGTGCATGACCCCGAGCAGGTTGACCGACACCACCTGGTGGAGCACGGCGTCCGGCTGCGTGGCTGCGTCACCCGCCCCGAGCACACCGGCGTTGTTCACCCACACGTCCGGGTCGACCTCGCGGGCCATCACCCGGCAGGCGTCCGGGTCGGTGACGTCGAGGCGCCGCACGGGGTGCGCCGTCGCGTCGTCGGCCTCCACGGACGGCTGGACATCGGTGCGCACGACGTCGTACCCGGAGGCCGACAGCGCCCGGGCGATAGCCGCCCCGAGCCCCCCAGCCGCACCGGTGACGACCGCGCGTGGTCGGCTCTGGCTCATCCCTCCACCGTACGGGGGGCGCGACCCCGGAGGGGCACCTAGTCTGGCCAGATGGCCGACATCGCACCCGGACCGCTCGCCCTCGTCGGCTCGGGCGAGTACCTCCCAGCGATGCTGGAGGTCGAGCGCGACCTCATCGACGGCCGCGCGCCGCGCTACGTGCAGCTCGCCACGGCCGCCGGCGCGGAGGGGCCCGACTCGCTGAACCGGTGGCACGGCCTCGGCGCTGCGCAGTGCGATCGGCTGGGCGTCGAGCAGGTGTGGGTGCCCGTGTACGACCGGACCTCCGCGGAGGATCCCGCGCACGCGGCGATGGTCGAGGGCGCAGGGCTGGTGTACCTCTCCGGCGGCGACCCGGCCTACCTGGCCCAGACCCTCCGCGGCACTCCGGTGTGGGCCGCGATCCAGGCCGCCTGGGAAGGTGGGGCCGCGCTCGCCGGGTGCAGTGCGGGTGCCATGGCGCTCACGTCCTGGGTGCCGACGATGCGGCCGCGGATGCCCGGCAAGGACGCCGTCGACGGCCTCGGGTTGCTGCCCCACCTGCGGGTGATCCCGCACTTCGACCGGATGCTGGGCTGGGTCCCGGACCTGCTGACGCGCTACCTGCTGCACGCGCCGGAGGGCGTCGCGGTGCTGGGCATCGATGAGGAGACCGCGCTGGTGGGGGGCCCGCACGCATGGACCGTGCGGGGGCGCCAGCAGGTCTGGGAGCTCGGTCACGGCAGCCGTACCGGCCACCGGGCCGGCACCCCGCTCGCGTTCGGCGGAGCGACCCGCTAGACCAAGGTGCCCTTGCCGATGGCGACCACGCCGCCGTCGCTCACGGTGAAGCGCTCGCGGTCGGCGGCCAGGTCGACCCCGATCTGCGCGCCGTCGGGCACCTGCACGTTCTTGTCCAGAATCGCCCGACGCACCACCGCGCCCTTGCCGATACGCACTCCTGGCATGAGCACGGCGCCCTCGACGTAGGCCCCCTCGCGTACCACGACGTCCCACGAGATGACGCTGTTGCGCACGTGCGCGCCGGCGATGATGGAACCGACACCGATCATCGACTCGTGCGCGTTGCCGCCCTCGACGAACTTCGCCGGCGGCAGCGGTGGCGGGTTCGACAGGATCGGCCACTTGCGGTTGTACAGGTTGAAGACCGGGTGCACCGACACGAGGTCCATGTGCGAGTCGAAGTACGCGTCGAGGGTACCGACGTCGCGCCAGTAGCCCCGATCGCGGTCCTCGGCGCCCGGCACGTCGTTGTTCTTGAAGTCGTACACGTGGGCGTCACCGGTGGAGGTGAGCATCGGGATGATGTTGCCGCCCATGTCGTGCACCGAGCCCTCGTCGCCGGCGTCGATCCGCAACGCCTCGATCAGGGCCTCGGTGCTGAACACGTAATTGCCCATCGAGGCGAACGCCTCGTCCGGCGAGCCGGGGACGGCCGGCGGCTCGGCCGGCTTTTCGAGGAAGGCCTTGATCGCGGTGCCCTCGTCGGCCTGCTGGATCACGCCGAACTGGTCGGCCTGAGAGCGTGGCACCCTGATGCCGGCCACGGTCACCGCGGCTCCCGTCTCGATGTGCTGCTCGACCATCTGCCGGGGGTCCATGCGGTAGACGTGGTCGGCGCCGAAGACGACGACGTGGTCGGGCCGCTCGTCGTACACGAGGTTGAGACTCTGGAAGATGGCGTCGGCCGAGCCCGTGTACCACCGGGGGCCCAGCCGCTGCTGCGCTGGCACGGGGGTGATGTAGTCGCCCAGGAGCGACGACATCCGCCACGTGGTCGTGATGTGCCGGTCGAGCGAGTGCGACTTGTACTGGGTGAGCACGCAGATGCGCTTGTAGCCGGCGTTCACCAGGTTGCTCAGGACGAAGTCGACCAGACGGTACGACCCGCCGAAGGGCACAGCTGGTTTTGCCCGGTCGGCCGTGAGGGGCATGAGGCGCTTGCCCTCGCCGCCGGCGAGGACGATTCCGAGGATGCTGGGCGACAAGGGCACGCGCACACCCTAGCCGCGGGCCTAAGGTGGCGAGGTGCGAGTTGCGATCCTGACCCGGGAATGGGCACCCGAAATCTATGGCGGCGCCGGCGTTCACGTGGAGCACCTGGTGCGACAGCTCCGTGCCCTCGTCGACGTCGACGTGCACTGCTTCGGGGAGCCGAGGCCCGACGCGGTGGCGCACCCCTACCCGGCCGAGCTGGCCGATGCCAACGCCGCCCTGCGCACCCTCGGGGTCGACCTGGAGATGGCCGCCGCCACGGCGGCGGCGGAGGTCATCCACTCGCATACGTGGTACACGAACATGGGCGGACACATCGCCTCGCTCCTGCACGGCGTGCCGCACGTGCTCACGGCCCACTCGCTCGAGCCGCGCCGGCCGTGGAAGGCCGAGCAGCTCGGCGGCGGCTACCGCATCTCCTCCTGGGTCGAGCGCACGGCCTACGACAACGCCGACGCCATCATCGCGGTGAGCGACGGCATGCGCCTCGACGTCCTGGACTGCTACCCGTCGGTCGACCCGGCCCGGGTGCACGTCGTGCGCAACGGGATCGACGTCGACATCTACCAGCCCACCGCCGCCGTCGAGCCGCTCACGCGGTACGGCGTCGACCCGGACCGGCCGTACGCGTTGTTCGTCGGGCGCATCACTCGCCAGAAGGGAATTGCACACTTCTGCGAGGCGGCCCGGGCGTTCGCCCCCGAGGTGCAGGTCGTGCTGTGCGCGTCGAGCCCGGACGAGCCTGGTATCGGCGAGGAGACCGCCGCTGCCGTGGCCCGGCTCAAGGCCGAGCGCGGCGCGAGTGTCGTGTGGATCGACGAGCAGGCGGCCCGACCCGACCTCATCGCGCTGCTCACCCACGCCACCGTGTTCGTGTGCCCGTCGGTCTACGAGCCTCTCGGCATCGTGAACCTCGAGGCCATGGCCTGCCTCACCGCGGTCGTGGCCAGCGCCGTGGGTGGCATCCCCGAGGTGGTCGACGACGGCGTCACCGGTCTGCTCGTACCGTACGACGCCGACGACCCGGCCGCCTTCCACGCCGGGCTCGCCGCGGGCGTCAACGCGCTCGTGGCCGACCCGGAGCGCACCCGGGCCATGGGCGTGGCCGGACGGCGCCGCGCGGTCGAGGAGTTCGGCTGGGACAGCATCGCCCGGCAGACGGTCGACGTGTACGAGGCGGCCGCCGTCGTCCGGGCAGGGCGGTGAGCGGCGACCTCGTCGAACCGCTCCCCGGCGTCGCTGCCGCCCGTCACCCCCATCCGGCGGCCGGCTACCTGCTCTACCTCGGCGCCGCCACGCTGTTCGCGATCAACGGCACCGTCTCGAAGTACCTGCTGCTCTCCGGCATCGACGCTGCGCGCCTCTCCCAGCTGCGCATCACGCTCGCGTTCGCCGTCCTCGTCGTCGTCGTCGCGCTGACCAGGCGCCCGGCGCTGCGGATCCGTCGGCACGAGGTCGGACTGCTGCTCGCGTACGGCGTGCTCGGGGTCGCCATGACCCAGTGGCTGTATTTCGTCGCCATCGCGCGGCTGCCCGTGGGTGTCGCCCTGATCATCGAGTTCACCGCACCCATCATGGTGGCGCTGTGGTTCCGCTTCGGGCTGCACGAGCAGGTGCGCAGCCTGGTATGGGTCGGGCTGGCACTCGCGCTCGTCGGGCTGGCGCTCGTCGCGCAGGTCTGGCAGGGCTTCTCGCTCGACGGGCCCGGCGTGGCGGCCGCGTTCGGGGCAGCGGCCGCCCTGGCGCTGTACTACCTGCTCGGAGAGAAGGGGGTGCGCGAGCCGTACTCGCGCGACCCGGTGTCACTCACCATGTGGGGCTTCGGCGCCGGTGCCCTCATGTGGGCCTTGGTGAAGCCGTGGTGGTCGTTCCCGTGGGAATCCCTGTCGACATCGGTCACGATCGGCACGGCCGGCCCCACCGTGCCGGCGGGGGCCCTCGCGCTCTGGATGGTCGTCCTCGGGACGGTGGTGCCGTTCTGGCTCGTCGTGGCCTCGCTGCAGCACCTGCGTGCCTCGCAAGCCTCCGTGGTGGGGATGACCGAGCCCCTGCTCGCGTCGGCCGTGGCGTGGCTGCTGCTGGGCGAGACGTTCGCCCTCGTGCAGGTGGTCGGAGGGGCCGTGGTGCTCGCGGGCGTCCTGCTCGCGGAGCGGTCGCGGTGACGAGCCACGCGAGCCAGCGATGAGCGCCCCGGACCCGGTCGTCCCCTCGCCGTCCCCGGGTGACGCGCGGCCGGAGTCCCCCGGCGCGTGGACCGGCGTGCTCATGTACCTGGGTGCCGCGTTCCTCTTCGCGATGAACGGCAGCGTCGCGAAGGCCGCTCTCAATGCGGGCCTGGCCCCCGTGGCGCTAACCGAGATCCGCAACGCGGGGGCCCTCGTCGTGCTCGTCCTGCTCGTGGCGCTGCTCCGGCCGTCGGGTTTCCGTGTGCAGCGCACTGAACTCGCCCTCCTCGTGGCGTACGGCGTCGTCGCCTTCGCGGTGGTCCAGTGGCTGTACTTCGTGACGATCTCGCGGCTGCCCGTGGGCGTCGGCACGTTGCTGGCATTCCTGGCGCCCGTGGTCGTGGCCCTGTGGGTGCGCTTCGGCCGGCACGAGCCGGTCAGCCGAGGGATCTGGCTCGCGATCGTCCTCACCCTGCTCGGCCTGGCGTTCGTCGCGCAGGTGGGCGGCGGCGGCGGTCTGGATCCGGTCGGCGTGCTGGCCGGGCTGGGCCTGGCCGTCACGCTGTCGCTCTACTGGCTCCTGGGCGAGGCCGGCCAGCGGCACCGCGATCCGATCTCGCTGACCATGTGGGGGTTCGCCTTCTCGACCCTCGCGTGGAGCATCGTCGCGCCGTGGTGGGCGTTCCCCTGGTCTCTCCTGGGCACCACGGTCGACCCGGCCTCGGCGGCCATCGGCCCCGTGCCGGTGTGGTTCCTCGTCCTGTGGGTCGTCCTGCTCGGCACCGTCGCGCCGTTCCTGCTCGTCGTCGGGTCCCTGAGGCGCATCGGTGCCCAACGGGCCGGGATCGTCGGCACCACCGAACCCGTCTTCGCCGCCGTGATCGCCTGGGTCGTTCTCGGCGAAGTGCTCACCGGGTGGCAGCTCGTCGGAGGGCTCGTGGTGCTCGCCGGCGTCGTCCTGGCCGAACGCAGCCGTTGACCCTGCGCGCCGCCGGTGCCCGCCGCTCCCGCGCCTGCGCGCTGGTCGCGCCACCCTCGTCCGTTGATCCATGCCATGGACGAAACGACCAGAGACGACCACGCGGGACCCCCTAAACCAGCGGGGTTGGCGCCCGTTGGATCCGGTTGCCGGATGGTTCGCGCAGGTGGGGGCCTGCTCGGGACCTTAAGCGCCCGTTGGATCCGGTTGCCGGATGGTTCGCGCAGGTGGGGGTCCCGCCAGCCGCGGAACCGGCGTCCTCGTGCTTCTGGAACGACTGCGGGCGGATCCCGGGGAGCTCGCCGTGGCTCAGAAGGGCATCGCGAGGAACGGCGAGCTCGCGGCGTCGTCGGCCGCGAGCACCTCGAGCGCCTCGTCCGGATCCATGCGGTGCGATTCAGCGGCCACGAGGTGCGCGAGCAGCGTGGTGTCGCCGGCCGTGGGCACGGACGTGACGCCAGGCTGGGCGAGCACCCACGACAGCGCCGCCCGGATGCGCTCCCCGTCGGCGTACGGCTCGTACCACGTGGCGTGGGTGTGGGATTCGGTGGGCCAGTTGCGCCGGGCAACGGTCTTGATCGTGAGCAGAGCGGCGTCCTGCCGAGCGGCCTCATCGCGCAACGCGACGAATCCGGAGCGGAAGGCCTCGTCGCGCCAGAGCACGGCGTTGAGCGGGGTGAGCACCGTGTCGAACGGGAACCGCCGAAGCGCCTCGAGGTGCACGGCGGACACCCCCGTTCCGTGGCCGGTGATGCCGATGGCACGGGTGATGCCCTCCTCACGGGCCCGCACCAGCGCACCGAGCGCCCCCGAAGGAGCCGTCACCGCGTCGAGCTCCTCGATCGACGTGACGGCGTGCAGCTGGAGCAAGTCGACGTGGTCGACGTGCAGCAACTCGAGCGACTGCTGGATGTCGTGCCAGGCATCCTCCTCGGTACGCCCGCCGGTCTTGGTCGCGAGGAAGACCCGAGGGCGGATGCTCGGCAGGTGCCGCCCGAGGTGCCGCTCGCTGTCGCCGTAGCCGCGGGCGGTGTCGAGGTAGGTGATGCCGGAGTCGAGGGCGAGGGCGACCGACGCGTCAGCGACGTCGTCGGGCACGTCCGCCAGCGAGGCGCCCCCGAAGGCGAGCACGGACACCTGGCGCTCGAGCCGGCCGAGCCTGCGCTGCTCCATGTCCCGAGGATAGGCGCGCGGCCGGGGCGGGCGCCCGGGGCCGGACTACCCTGCCGCCATGGCCGCCGACGAGACCCCGCCCGACCCGGACCGTGGGGTCGACTTCGTCCCCGTCGACGGCCGCGTGAGCACGACGTCCACCGGTCGGGCCGCGCTCTCGGCTGCCGTGCGCGGGTACGACGCCGGTCTCGCGGACGAGATCGCAGCCACTGCGGACTGGCGCTCGGACTACATCGGGCCATTCCGCCGCCTCGTCGAGCTCGGCGCCGCGTCGTCGGCGGCCGCGGTGGGGTTGAGCCGCGAGGGGCTCGCCGCGATGCACCAGAGCTTTCTGGCGGCACGCGGAGGCCAGGAGGTACCGCTCGCGTCGGCCCTCGGCCTTCCTCGCCGCCGCACGCTGGCGACCGTGCAGGTCGACGGCGCAGGAGAGCGCATGACCGAGCTCAGCGTCCCCTACGCGGGCCGTCGGCTCTACGGGTCGGACCTCCGCCGCCAGCTCGACCGCTGGGTGGCCGACGGCATCGCCGAGCCGAGCTTCGGGCGGGCTGTGGCCGCCGTGCTCGACCATCCCGAGTGGCTCGACCTGCGCGACACCACCGTGGTAGTCGTCGGCGCCGGCGCCGAGATGGGCCCGCTGCGCTCGCTCGTCCAGTGGGGCGCCCAGGTGGTGGCCCTGGACCTGCCGCGGCCAGACGTGTGGCAGCGGGTGCTCGCCACCGCCCGCGCGGGCGCGGGCACCCTCGCGGTGCCCGTCTCGACCGACGCGTTCGGCGCGCGGGCGCGCCCGGACGACGCGGCCATCGCGGCCGTGGCCGGCGTCGACCTCGTCCGAGAGCTACCCGAGATCGTCGACTGGCTCGGCACGTTCGACGCCGACCGGCTCGTGCTCGGCATGTACGCGTACGCCGACAGCGCTCTACACGTGCGGGTGTCGATGGCCGCCGACGCGCTCGGCCTCGCCCTGCTGGGTCAGCGCGGCCCCGACCGGGTCGTGCTCGCGTACCTCGCCACGCCCACCGACGTCTTCGCGGTGCCGTTCGAGGCTGTCGAGATGGCTCGCGCTCGCTGGGACGAACGGCGGGGGCGGCGCGTGCTCCAGGCCCCTCTGCGGCTCGCCCAGATGTATGCCCCCGCGTACGAGACCACCGTGGTCGACGAGCACGGCCGGGAGGTGGGCATCGCCGACATCCTCGTACCGCAGCAGGGGCCTAACTACGCGCTCGCCAAGCGGGTGCAGCGGTGGCGCGCGGTCGTCGCGCGGGACGAGGGCACGATCGTCTCGTTGAACGTCGCCCCCGCCACCCGCACGCGCTCCGTCGTGAAGAACCGTGCGCTCGCAGCCGCGTACGCGGGGGCCCACCGCTTCGGCATCGAGGTGTTCGACCCCTCGACGTCGAACACGCTGATGGCGGCGCTGCTCGTGCGCGACCTGCGCGATCCATCGTCCGCCGCCTCTCCTTCGACGACGCTGGCGAACCCACTGGACCTGTTCGCCGACGCCGCCAACCACGGCGGGCTGTGGCGGGCGGCCTACGAGCCTCGGTCGGTGCTCGGCGTCGCCGCGCTGCTGGGCATGTTCAACCGCGGCGCGTAGCACCCACGGGTCGGCTCCAGGCGCCCGAGCGCCCGGCTCGGTGATCGGGGCCGCAGCGCTACTTCGGGCCGCCGCCCAGGATCGAGCCCAGCAGGCCCCGCAGCTGGTCGCCGCCGGGGATGGCCGAGATCACGCCGGAGAGCTGGTCGGCACCGGGCAGCGATCCGCCGGGGCTGAGCTTGTCGACGAGGTCGGGCAGCATCTTCCCGAGAGCGGCGGCAGTGTCCTGCACCGACATGCCGGCGCTCGCCGCCATCGACGCGAGCCGCTCGGGGGACATCACCTGCTGCACCTGCTCGGCCGACAGCGGGATGTCCGGGGCGTTGCTGAGCCAGGAGTTCACCTGCTCGGACATGCCGCTGGACCGTAGCTTGTCGAGCACGGCCTGCAGGCCGCCGTTGTCCTGGATCATCGAGGTGAACGGGCCCGCGAGGGCCTGCAGCTTGCTCACGTCGAGACCGCTGCTGAGAGATCCGAGCAGGTCCTGGATACCGGCCAAGGGGTCCTCCCAGACCTCCGGGGCGCCGCGCGGCGCCGTCGTCAGGCCACCGTAGAGGCCTCCCGCACCCCATGTGCGCCGAACGGGCGCCGGGCTCATCCCTCCAGGTGGCTGCCGCCGTCGACGTACAAAGTCGACCCGGTGACGAAATCACCGGCGGAGGAGGCGAGGTACGCCACCAGCAGGGCCACCTCGCGCGGTGTGCCCCACCGGGGCACGGGCTGCCGTGCGACCGCCTGGCGCACCTCGTCCTGGTCGTACTGGGCGAGCGCAGGGGTGTCGATCGTGCCGGGCGCGATGGCGTTGACGAGGATGCCGCTCGGGCCCCACGCGCGGGCCAGGGACCGGGTGAGGTTCTCGACGCCGGCCCGCGCGGCCGCGCCGTGCGCCATGGTCGGGGCGCCCTGGTCGGACACCACGACGATGTTCACGATGCGTCCGCCGCGGCCGGCCTCGTGCAGCCGCCGGCCATAGGCCGAGCACATGTGCCACGTGCCGTTGAGGTTGAGGTCGACGACGGCGCGGAAACCGTTGGCCGAGATCTCCAGCGGGTCGGCGGCGAACTGCCCCCCGGCGTTGTTCACCAGCACGTCGGGCATCCCGATGCCCGAGACGACTCCGTCGAACAAGGCCGCCACCGACGCCTCGTCCCTGATGTCGACCGGGTGGGCCCACGCCTCGATGCCCTCGGCGCGCAGCGCGTCGACGGCCTGGGCGAGGCGGTCGGCGGTGCGCGCCGCGAGAACCACCCGGGCGCCCAGCGACCCGAGCTCGCGTGCCGTGGCCAGCCCGATTCCCGTGCCACCGCCGGTGACGAGGGCAAGGCGCCCGCGCAGCAGCCCCGGGGCGAACACGGCGGTACCGACGGCTGGCCCGGGGGGCACGGTGCTCACCACGCGTAGACCTCTGGGGCGGTCTGGTGCGGAGGGAAGATCTCGTCGATCCGCGCGAGCGTGGGCTCGTCCAACGTGAGGTCGAGGGCGGCGGTCATCGAGTCGAGCTGCTCGCGGGTGCGCGGCCCGATGATGGGCGCAGTGACGCCCGGTCGCCCGAGCAGCCATGCGATGCCGACCACGGCCGGCTCGGCACCCAGCTCGTCGCAGAGCGCCTCCCACTTCTCGAGCTGCTCGCGGTGCTCCTCGAGCCCGTCCTTGGCGCGGCCCTCGAGCCGGCGGGCGCCCTGGTTCTCCTTGCGGATGACGCCGGCCAGCAGCCCACCGTGCAGCGGTGACCACGGGATCACGCCCAGGCCGTAGTCCTGGCAGGCCGGGATCAGCTCGCGCTCGACGTCGCGCTGCAGCAGGTTGTAGATGCTCTGCTCGCTCACCAGCCCCATCGAGCGGCGGGCGCTTCGCCGACTCCTGCGCCTGCGCGATGTGCCAGCCCGCGAAGTTCGACGATCCGACGTAGAGGATCTTGCCCTGCTGGCGCAGCACGTCCAGGCCTCCCAGATCTCGTCCCACGGGGTGTCCCGGTCGACGTGGTGCATCTGGTAGAGGTCGATGTGGTCGGTCTGCAGGCGCATGAGCGAGGCGTCGCACGCGTGCCTGATGTTGCGGGCCGACAGGAAGGTGTCGTTCGGCCAGTCGCTCATCGAACCGTAGAGCTTGGTGGCGATCACGGTGCGCTGGCGGCGCAGCCCGCCGCTGGCGAACCAGCGCCCGATGATCTGCTCGGTGACGCCCTCGCCCTTCTTCCACCCGTAGACGTTGGCCGTGTCGAAGAAGTTGATGCCGTGATCGAGCGCGGCGTCCATGATCGCGAACGCGTCGGACTCGGAGGTCTGCGGGCCGAAGTTCATCGTGCCGAGGCACAGCCGGCTCACGGAGAGTCCGGACCGGCCGAGGTGCGCGAGCTGCATGATGGATCTCCCGAGGTGATCGGTGGGACGGGGTCGGATCAGTCGGACGACGAGGTCGCGGCCGCGACGGCGGCCGCGCCGCGGCTCACCCTCCGGCGCAGGCCAGCGGCCTGGTCGGCGGCGAGCTTTCCCATCAGGCGCGGCGAGATGCGCGAGATCCACCACGCCATCCGGGCCGAGCGGGGCACCACGACGATCGCGGTGTTGCGCTCGATCCCGCGCAGGGCGGCGGCGGCCACCTCCTCGGCGGTCGCGAGCGGCGTGCGCCCGAGGGCCTCGCGCAGGGGAGTGGCGAACTCGGTGGGAGGCAGGTCCTCGGGCCCGGTCGTGTCGAGGATGGCAGTGTCGGTGAACCCGGGGCACAGGGCCGTGACGCCCACGCCGTACGCGGCCGCCTCGGCCCGCAGCGACACGCTCAGCCCGACGACCGCGTGCTTCGTGGCTGCGTACGGCGTGAGAAGCGGTGCGGGGACGAGCCCGGCGAGCGAAGCGGTGTTGAGGATGTGGCCAGATCCCTGCGCCACCATCAGCGGGTAGGCGGCGGCCACACCGTGCACGACGCCCCGAAGGTTGACGTCGATGACGCGGTCCCAGTGCGCGAGGTCCAGACCCTGCACCTCGCCGCCCACGCCCATCCCCGCGTTGTTGACCATGACGTCGATCCGGCCCCGCTCGTCGTGCACCTCCTGGACGAGCGCCGCGACCGCGGCCGCGTCGCGTACGTCGAGGAGTGCGCCGCGCGCCGACGCGGCACCGAGGTCGGTGAGCTCGTCGGCCACCTGGTTGGCGCCCTCGAGGTCGAGGTCAGCGATCACGACGTGGTCGCCCGCAGCCGCGAACCCGTGGCACATGGCTCGGCCGATGCCCGACGCGCCTCCCGTGACGACGACCACCCTGCTCACCGGGCGACCGCCGCTGCGCTGGTCGCGGGGACCGTCGAGTAGTTCTCCACGTCGAACCTCCTGGTGCGCCTGCGGAACGTGATGGTCGAGGCCGGCCAGAGGGTGGCGTTGCGCCCCTGCCCGTCGAGATACCAGCTGCGGCAGCCGCCGGTGAGCCACACCGTCCGGGCCATCCGCTCGTCGATCCACGCGGAGAAGCCGCGCTGCGCCTCCGCCGTGACCTCGACCGTATCGAGCCCCCGGCGGCGCATCGTCAGCACGGCGTCGACGACGTAACGCGACTGCGACTCGATCATGAAGACCATCGAGTTGTGGCCGAGCCCCATGTTCGGGCCCACCATCGTAAACAGGTTGGGGAACCCGACCATGGCGCTGCCGAGGTAGCCCTCCATCGAGGTGTCCCAGGTGTCCGCGAGGGTGCGCCCGTCGCGGCCGCGCGTGACGTCGACCATCGGGGGGTCGTACACGTCGAAACCGGTGGCGAGGATGACGACGTCGACGGTGTGCACCTCGCCGTCGGCGGTGACGATCGACGTCGGCGACGCCGCCGCGAGCGCGGACGGGACGAGCCGGACGTTCCCGCGGCCCAGCGCCGGGTAGTAGTCGTCCGAGGTCAGGATGCGCTTGCAGCCGGGCTGGTAGGCGGGGATGAGCGCTGCTCGCAGCCCCTCGTCGGGCACCTGCGCCCGGAGGTGCGAGAGGGCCCGGCGGCGAGCGACCGCCATGAGCCGCGGGTCGCGGACGAACAGAGGAGCCGTGAGCTCGCGCTCGAGATACTGCTTGGCCCGGGCCGCGCGCTGCAGGGCCGGCCATCGACGGAAACGCTCGCGCGCGGACGCGTCGATGGCACGGTCGCCCCGCGGCAGGATCCACGGCGGCGTGCGCTGCAGCACGACCAGCGAACCGACCACGGGCGCGATCGAGGGGACCACCTGGATCGCTGAGGCGCCCGTGCCGACCACGGCCACGCGCAGCCCCGCAAGGTCGACGTCGTGGCGCCACCTGGCCGTGTGGAACAGCGCACCCGCGAACGTATCGAGGCCCGGCACCTCGGGAAGCGCCGGCTCGACGAGGCTGCCGCCGGCCGACACCAGGACGCCCGCGTCGAGCGGTCCGTCGGTGGTGCCGAGGTGCCAGCAGCGGGCCTCCTCGTCCCACGCCGCCGCCGTGACCTCGACGCCGAAGCGGGTGCGCTCGCGCACGCCGCTCTCCCGCGACACTCGGTGCAGGTACTCCTCGATCTCCCCCTGCGGGGCGAACGTGCGGGTCCACCCCGGGTGCGGGGCCCACGAGAACGAGTAGAGGTGGCTCGGCACGTCGCAGGCGCAGCCCGGGTAGGTGTTGTCGCGCCAGGTGCCACCGACCTCGGGCCCGCGCTCGAGCACCACCACGTCGGACACCCCCGCGCGCAGCAGCCCCGCCGTGACCGCGATGCCGGACACACCGGCGCCGACCACGACGACCGAGGCGTGCGGCGTCATGCCCGAAGGCTAGCCCGGAGCCGCTCGAAGCCCTCCTCGAGCCCGACGACCGGCGACCAGCCGAGAGCGGCCCGGGTGCGGCGCTGGTCGAACCAGTGCGCCGTGCCGAGCTGCTCGGCCAGGAAGCGGGTCAGGGGCGGATCGTCGGTGCGGCCCCGGCGCGACCAGGTGGCCTCGGCGAGGCCTCCGGCTGCATACGCGGCCCGGAAGGGCACCCGCCGGATCGTCGGCTCGAGCCCTGCCGCGCGGGCGATCCTGGTGACGAGCTCGCGCACCGTGCGCGGCTCGCCGTTGGAGACGACGAAGGCCGCTCCGTGCACGTCGGGCGCACGGTCCAGCGCCGCGACGAGGGCGTCGACGGCGTTGTCCAGGTACGTGGTGTCGACCAGCGCGGCGCCGTCTCCGACCACGGCGAGGCGGCCGCTGCGGGCCCTCGCGACGAGGCGCCCGACAAGCTGGGTGTCGCCGGGACCCCACACCAGGTGCGGGCGCACCGCGACGACGGCGAAACCTGGGGCGTCGGCCCCCAGCGCGAGCAGCTCGGCCTCGGCCTTCGTCCGCGAGTAGTCGCCGTGCGCACCTGCCGGGTCGGCGGGGTCGGCGCCGGCGCCGACCAACGGGTGTCCGCTGTGGGCGACCGAGGGGGACGATACCTGCACGAACCGCGAGACGCCCGCGGCCCGGGCCGCCGCGAGCAGCACCCCGGTGCCCGCCACGTTCGCCCGGCGGAACTCTGCGGCCGTGCCGACGACGCCCACCCGCGCGGCGAGGTGCACCACGGCGTCCTGCGAGTCCACGGCCCGAGACGCGGCCGCAGGATCGGCGACGTCGCCGAGCACCTCGACGGCGAAGTCGCCGGAGGGGTGGCGCTGCATCACGGTGACCTCGTCGCCGCGGGCCTCGAGGGCGCGCGCGACCTGTCCGCCGAGCAGCGACGTGGCACCCGTGACGAGGACCCTCACAGCCGCCCCGGTCGTCCGCCCGCGAGCACCCCGGCAGCCCAGGCGGCCACCGCGGTGCGGTCGATCTTGGAGTTGTGCCGTTTGTCGACCGGCAGCGACGGGACCACGAGGACGGCAGCGAGAGGGATGCCAGCGGCGGCGCGCACCTGGTCGGCGAGCGCGAGGCCGGCCTGCCCCGGGCGACGCACCCCGGCCGCCGTCTCGACGACAGCGACGGGTACCGCCGTGCCCGCCGGGCCGACGCCGACGAGCGCGGCGAGGCGGACCTCCGCGAGGACCTCCACCCGCTGCTCGACCCCGACGGGCGTGATCACGCCGTCGGCCGTGGCAAGCACGTGGACGAGTCGGCCGCCCACCCACAGCCGACCCTGCACGTCGAGGTGGCCGACGTCGCCGGTGCGGTGCCAGCCCGCGGTGCGCGAGGCGTCGCGCTCGGTGGCGTACAACCGGTCGTAGCGGTCCTTCACGTGGGCCGCGCGCACGCAGATCTCGCCGACGACCCCGGGCTCCGCCGTGAGGTCGCCCACCGCCGCTCCCTCGGCGTCGAGCGGGCTCACCCGTAGCTCGACGCCGACGACCGGGAGCCCCACGCAGACCCCGTCCCCGGCGCCGGCCCGCTCGATCTCGGCGAGCGAGATGTCGGCCACCGGCAGTGCTTCGGTCATGCCGTACGGCGTGTGCGGCTCGGCCGCGGGCATCAGGACCGTCGCGCGGCGCAGCAGCGACACCGGCACCGGCGCTCCCGCCGACATGAGCAGCCGGACGCCGGCGAGCGACTCGCGGCCCGCGGCGTCGAGCTGCGCAGCCGTGTCGAGCACGGAGCGAAGTGCTGCGGGCGACGCCCAGACGAGGGTGGCCCGCACGGAGGTCGCCGCCGCGCCGAGGGCGCTCGCAGTGAGGCTGCCCGGCCTCGTCGGCACCATGTCGGGGATGGCGCTCGCGATGCCGAGGGCCGGCCCGAGCACCGCCCAGGGGGCGAACGCCGCCACGAGCGCGTCGTCCCCGGTGATGCCGTACGTGGCGGCCAGGGCGTCCCGCTGCGCCTCGAGCGCGCCATGGCGGTACACCACTCCCTTGGCCGGACCCGTGGCCCCGGAGGTGAACACGACGACGGCCTCGGCGTCCCGGCCCGGCTCCGGCGCCAGGACGGCGCGCGCGCCGGCCGGGTCGGTGCGGGCGGCGGCCGCGAGGTCGGCGAGCGACGCGTGGACGCCCAGGGCCCGCCGCTGCGCGGGCACCACCGGGCCGGCCGACACGGTGAGACCCCGCACGCGTAGGCCCGTGGCCGCGGCGAGCCCGAGGCCGGCGGCGCTGGCGACGAGGTGGTCGGGGGCCGCGCCGCCGAGGGCGCGGGCCATGCCGCGCGCTCCCAGGCCCGCGTCGGCCGCCACGACGACGGCGCCGACGCGCCAGCACGCGTACACCGTGGCGAGCAGGTCGGCCCCCGGCGGTACCAGGACGGCGACGCGGTCGCCCGGGCGCACCCCGGCCAGGGCCATCCCCGCCGCGACCTCGCGCACGGTGCGGGCGAGCAGGTCGAAACCCACCCGGCGGCCGCTGCCGCACTCGACCACCGCCGTGCCCGGGTCGTCCGCCCGGTCCTGCAGCGCCGCCCCCATCGGTCGACGGGCAGGGGCTCCCTCCGACGTGGCGGGACGGGACCCATGACGACCCGCACCGACTCGGTCGTCCGACCCGGGCGAGACCCGCCGCGCCGCCTCCGGCACGGGACGGGCGACGACCACGTCCTGGATCCACCGCAGCGCGTCGTCGACGGCGGCAGGGGCGTCTTCGGTGACCAGGTGGCTGGCCCCGAGGTACCGGTGCACGTCGGCGTGGGGCAGCCGCCGCTGCAGGTCGTCGAGGTACACGTCGCTGAACACCGGGTCGGACGGGCCCCACAGCATCAGCACGGGGGTGTCCGCGAACCCGGCGAGGCCGTCGGCCACGGCGTCGAGAGCCGCGGCGCTGGGGTGCTCGGGTTCGAGCGGGATGTCGGCCACGAAGTCGTACACATGGGTGCGGCGCGCAGGCGTGAGGTACGGCGCGGCGAACGCGTCGCGCACGTCGCGCGGGGGCCGGGGCCGCGACAGCCCGGTGGTGCCGCGCACGAAGGCGGGCGTGCGTGCGGTGAGCGTGGCCAGCAGGGCGGGCGTGCGGACGAGCCGGATCAGCTTCGGCGCGGCGGCCGTGGACGGCTGAGAGACCGCGGTGTTCGTCAGGACGATGCCGCGCACCAGGTCGGGGTGCGCCTCTGCCCAGCCCAGCGAGACCGGACCGCCCCAGTCGTGCGCCAGCGTGACGACCGGTCCGCCGACGTCCAGGGCGTCGGTGAGGCGGCCCAGGTCGTCGATCCGGGTGGCAAGCCGGCGCACGTCTCCGGTGCGCTCGGAGTAGCCCATCCCGAGCTGGTCGACGGCGATGACGCGCCACGAGGCGGGCGCCTCGGCGAGCACGCGCCGCCACAGGTAGGACCAGGTGGGGTTTCCGTGCACACACAGCAGGGTGAGGGCCGCATCGGCCGGACCACGGTCGAGGACGTGCCACGTGCGCTCCACGCCGGTGCCGTCGGCCGCGACGACGAGCCGGGACCAGCGCGGGTCGAGACCTGGGAGGCCGGCCGGGGGAAGGGAGGCGGCCGACTCCGTCACCAGGTGATCTCGAGGCAGGAGGCGTTGATGCCCGAGCCGATGCCCATGCACAGCACCCGGTCGCCCTTGCTCAGCTCGGACGTCTGCAGCGCGAGCGTGAACGGCACCGATGCCGGGCCGATGTTGCCGCGGGTCGGGAACGTCAGCGGGGCCTTGGCCGCGTCGATGCCGAGGCGCTGGCACATGGCGGCTGTGTGCACCAGGGAGATCTGGTGGATGACGTAGAGGTCCATGTCCATCCAGTCGAACTCCTGCTGGGCCTCCTTCCACGTGTCCTCCGAGTGCGCGAGGCCGGCCTCGAGCAGGCCGCGCGTGTCGGTGCGCATGCTCTGAAGGTCGCCGATGCACAGCTGGTGGTGCTGGGTGGCGGCGCGGGCCACGCCGCCCACGAGGCGGTGGCCCTCGGGGTGGTGGTCGGCGCGGCCGAGCACCATCGCCGCGCCGCCCGAGCCGAGGGTGAGCGTGGCGAAATTGTCGTAGACGTCGCCGGCCGTGGTGGCCTCGTCGGTGAGCCGCGCAAGCGTGGCCTCCTGCGGGCGCCGACTCCCCTCCCCGTCCACGACGAGGGCGTAGTCGATCTGGCCCGCGTCGATCATCATCGCCGCGATCTGCATCCCGTTGACGAAGCCGAGGCACGCGTTGGCGAGGTCGAAGTTCAGGCAGGCGCTGGGCAGGCCGAGCGCGTGGTGGATGGAGACCGCCGCCGAGGGCTCGAGGTAGTCCTTGCACACGGAGGTGTCGATCAGCAGGCCGATCCGATCGGGCTCGATACCGGATTCCTCGAGCGCCTGGCGCCCGGCCAGCACGGCGGCGTCGACGAAGCTGACGTCCTGCGGCCACCAGCGGCGCTCCTGGATGCCGGCCACGTCCTGCAGCAGTCCGGCCCGCATCCCGGTGCGCTCGTAGGTGGCGGCGAGGCGCTCGTCGAACTGCGCCGAGGTGACGACCTCCGGAGCGTCGACCGCTGCGACGGACAGGACGGCGGTGTTCGCGAAGCGGTAGACGGCGTTGCCCTGCATGGTCTCCCCATCGAGCGAGGACGGCCGGGCCGTCTCCGCGGCTGGTGATCCGCGCGGCGTGGGCCCGAGGGCCCGGGCGCGGATGAGGCGGAACGCGGGCGTGCCCCGCGTGGCCCTCAGTGTCCCACGCCTCCTGCGCCTGCCCCCCTGCGAGCCCTCCGGGGCGTCCTGGGGTCCTGCGGGGCCACCCCGGCAGGGGACCCCCACGACCGGGGTTCGCTCGGGGCGTAGCCGACCCGCCGGGCCCGCGTCCGGTCCGGTGGCAGGATGTGACGGTGATCGCCCTGCTCCGCCGGTTCCTGGCCCCCTACCGCCGCTCGCTGCTGATCATCGTGGGCCTCGTCGCGGTCCAGACCGTGGCGAACCTCTACCTGCCCGCGCTGAACGCCGACATCATCAACAACGGCGTGGTCACGGGCGACACGGGCTACATCGTGCGGGTGGGCGCGTGTGATGCTCGTCGTCACCGTCGTGCTAGGGCATCTGCGCGGTGATCGCCACGTTCTACAGCGCGCGCACCGCAATGGGCGTGCCGGTCGCGACATGCGGGCGGCCATGTTCCGCCGGGTCGCAGAGCTTCTCGCTACGCGAGGTCGAACGAGTTCGGCACGCCGTCGCTGATCACGCGCAACACCAACGACGTGCAGCAGGTGCAGATGCTCGTCCTGATCGGCGCTCGACGATGATGATCGCCGCCCCGATCATCGCTGATCGGCGGCGTGATCATGGCGATGCGCACGAACGTCGCAGCTCTCGGCGCATGCTGCTGGTGATCGTGCCGTTCATGGCCATCGTCATCGGGGCCATCATGTGGCGGGCGATGCCGCTGTTCCGCTCGATGCAGGTGAAGATCGACCGCATCAACGAGGTGCTGCGCGAGAACCTCGCCGGGGTGCGCGTCATCCGCGCCTTCGTGCGCACCGAGCACGAGGAGGAGCGCTTCGCCGACGCGAACGACGACCTCACGGCCACCTCGCTGAGGGTGACCCGACTGTTCGCGCTGATGCCCGCCGTCGCTCATGGTGATCATGAACCTGACGACCGTGGCGGTGATCTGGTTCGGCGGGCACCTCGTCGACGGCGGCGAGATGCAGATCGGCGACCTCACGGCGTTCCTGTCGTACATCATGCAGATCCTGTTCTCGGTGATGATGGCCGTGATGATGTTCGTGATGGTGCCGCGGGCG
This sequence comes from uncultured Actinomycetes bacterium, assembly GCA_963778785.1. Taxonomy (GTDB): domain Bacteria; phylum Actinomycetota; class Actinomycetes; order S36-B12; family CAIYMF01; genus CAVZVV01. The sequence continues at coordinate 271,265 of CAVZVV010000021.1, read as the reverse complement.
GCGGCGCTCCGCCGAACGGATCAGGACGGTGCTCGACACCGAGCCCTCGATCCACGACCCGGCGACCCGTCGCCGCTCGCCGCCCGCGCCGCGGCACCGTCGAGTTCCGCGATGTCGCCTTCGGCTACCCCGGCGCCGAGGACCCCGTGCTGCACGACGATGTCGTTCACGTGCGACGCCCGGGCCAGACCACCGCCGATCGTCGGCAGCACCGGCTCGGGCAAGACGACCCTGGTCAACCTGATCCCCCGCCTCTACGACGTCACGGGCGGCGCGGTGCTCGTCGACGGCGTCGACGTGCGCGACCTGGCCCAGGAGGATCTGTGGGGCCGCATCGGGCTCGTGCCGCAGCGGGCCTTCCTCTTCAGCGGCACCGTCGCGGCAGCAACCTGCGCTTCGGCAAGCGCGGACGCCACCGACGACGAGCTCTGGCACGCGCTCGAGGTCGCCCAGGCCGCGCGACTTCGTCACGCGAGATGGCCGGACGGCCTCGACTCCGCCGATCGACCAGGGCGGCACGAACGTCTCGGGCGGGCAGCGGCAGCGGCTCGCGATCGCCCGCGCGCTGGTCACGCCGTCCCGGCGGTCTACCTGTTCGACGACAGCTTCTCGGCCCTCGACTGCCGCCACCGACGCGCGGCTGCGAGCCGCGCTGCGAGGCCGAGACCGCGCGACGCCACCGTGCTCATCGTCGCGCAGCGGGTGAGCACGATCCTGCACGCCGACCAGATCGTCGTGCTGGACGACGGCCGGATGTCGGCGCCGGCGACGCACAGCGAGCTGCTCGACGCGCTGCGAGACCTACCGCGAGATCGTCGACTCGCAGCTCACGCGCGGAGGAGGTTGCATGAGCGGGCGGCCCCGCGGGCGGTGCGCGTCCGAGCGAGCGGCCGACGCTTCGGGCGGCCCGGGGGCGGCGGCCCGATGGGCATGGGCATGGGCCTGCCTGCCGAGAAGACGCAAGAACTTCCAGGGCTGACGCTGCGCCGCTGCTCGGCGCGGCTGCGCCCTGAGCGCTCGCTCATCGCGGTTCGTCATCGCTGCTGGCGTCGTCAGCGTCGTCTTCGCCGTGTCGGGCCCAAGCTGCTCGGCAACGCGACCAACGTCATCTTCGAGGGGTCATCAGCGAGCAGCTGCCGGCCGGCATCACCCAGGCGCAGGCCGATGCGGTTCCTGCGGGCCAACGGGCAGGGCCAGCAGGCCGACATGCTGTCCGGAATGACCGTGACCCCGGGTGAGGGCATCGACTTCAGCGCAGCTCGGCAGACATCCTCGCTGATCGTGGCGTTCGTCTACCTGCTGAGCTCGCTGTTCTGCTGGGCCCAGCAGCTACTGATGGCCGGGGTCACGCAGCGCACCGATGTTCCGACTGCGCGAGGAGGTCGACCACAAGCTCGGCCGGCTGCCGCTGAAGTACTTCGACAGCCACGCCCGCGGCGACCTGCTGAGCCGGGTCACCAACGACATCGACAACATCGCGCACGACGCTGCAGCAGAGCCTCACCCAGCTCATCACGTCGGTGCTCACGGTGATCGGCGTGCTGGCGCATGATGTTCTGGATCAGCCCGCTGCTGGCCGTCATCTCGCTGCTCACGGTGCCGCTGTCGTTCGTCGTGACCATGATGATCGCCAAGAGGTCCCAGAAGCAGTTCGTCGGCCAGTGGAAGTGGACCGGCACGCTCAACGGCCACGTCGAGGAGATGTACACCGGCCACGACCTGGTGCAAGGTCTACGGCCACCAGGAGCAGGCCGTCGCCGACTTCGACGACGCGCAACGAGAAGATGTACCAGACCAGCTTCAAGGCGCAGTTCATCTCCGGCATCATCCAGCCGGCCATGCAGTTCATCGCGAACCTCAACTACGTGGCCATCGCCGTCATCGGCGGCTTCCGGGTGGCGCACGGACGCATGTCGCTCGGCGACGTCCAGGCGTTCATCCAGTACTCGCGGCAGTTCACGATGCCGATCACCCAGATCGCGAGCATCACGAACCTGCTGCAGTCCGGGCTCGCCTCCGCCGAGCGGGTCTTCGAGCTGCTCGACGAGCCGGAGGAGCAGCCCGACGCGTCCGCTCCAGCGACGCTCGGCGTCGCGCGAGGCGCGGTGGCGCTCGAGGGCCTGTCCTTCCGCTACGAGCCCGACAAGCCGCTCATCGACGACTTCACCCTCGAGCGTCGAGCCCGGCCAGACCGTGGCCATCGTCGGCCCGACGGGGGCGGGCAAGACCACCGTCGTCAACCTGCTCATGCGCTTCTACGAGATCGACGCCGGGCGCATCTTGCTCGACGGCATCGACGTGCGCGACCTGACTCGCGACGACCTTCGCCGGCAGTTCGGCATGGTGCTGCAGGACACGTGGCTGTTCGGGGGCACCATTCGCGACAACATCGCGTACGGCGCCGACGATCCGAGCGAGGAGCGCATCCTCGAGGCGGCCCGGGCCGCGCACGTGCGACCACTTCGTGCGCACCCTGCCCGACGGCTACGACACGGTGCTCGGCGACGACGCGAGCAGCCTGTCCGCGGGCGAGCAGCAGCTGCTCACGATCGCACGAGCGTTCCTGGCCGACCGGCCGATCCTGATCCTCGACGAGGCCACCTCGTCGGTCGACACCCGCACCGAGGTGCTCATCCAGCAGGCGATGGCGCGGCTGCGGCAGGGCCGCACGTCGTTCGTCATCGCGCACCGGCTCTCCACCATCCGCGACGCAGACACCATCCTGGTCATGGACAAGGGGCACGTGGTCGAGCAGGGCACGCACGAGGAGCTCCTCGCCGCGAATGGCTTCTACTACGACCTGTACCAGTCGCAGTTCGTCGAGAGCTTCGACGAGGTGGCCGACGACGACGTCGCCCGGGCGGGTAGCCGGGGCTAGCTAGATCACGTGGGTCTCGGGGCGCAGGTCACCCGTGTCGAATCGCCGCACGTCAAGGGGCGACACGTCCAGGAATGGCTCGCGCCGCAGCACGAGGTCGCGCAGGACCTCCCCCACGGCTGGGCCCTGCAGGAAGCCGTGCCCGGAGAACCCCGTGGCGTAGAGGAACCGCGAGACCCCCGCGTGCTCGCCCAGGAGGGCGTTGTGGTCCGGCGTGACCTCGTACAGGCCGGCCCAGCCCGCCGCGACCCCGAGGTCCAGGATCTGCGGCGCGCGCGCTGCGAGGTGCTCGGCGAGCCGCGCAGCGAACTCCGGGTCGCGGCTGGTGTCGTCGCCCGGCGGCGTCTCGGGGTCGGAGAAGCCCATGAGCAGGCCGCGGCCCTCGCGGTGCCAGTAGGCCGTCGTCGCGACGTCGAGGGTGAACGCCATCTCCGCTGGCAGGGCGCGGTCGAGCTCGGCCGGAAGCGGGGGGGTCACGAGGATCTCCCGGCGGTAGGGGGTGACCGGTAGGTGGAGGCCCACGTACGCGGCCACCTCGGGCGACCAGGCGCCCGCGCAGTCGACGACGACGTCGGCGGGGATGGTGCCCGCTGGCGTGACCACGCCGCTGATGCGGTCCTCGTCGAGCTCGATACCAGTCACGGGGGTACCCGTCAGGACGCGGGCGCCGTACCGCCGCGCACCCGTGGCGTAGCCGAGCACCACCGACTCGGGGGTGCAGTGCCCGTCGTCCGGCGACCACGCGGCCGCGAGCACGCCGTCGGTGTCGAGCAGCGGCGACAGCGTCCGGGCCCGTTCGGCATCCACCATCTCCGCGCGGATCCCGTGCGAGCGCTGCAGGTCGACCGCCCGCTCGAAGACGGCCACGTCGTCGGGCCGGGTGAGAACGAACAGGTAGCCGGTGCGGTGCAGGTCGATCTCCTGGCCGGGGCGCTCGCCGAAGTCGTTGAACAGCTGCAGCGACCGCGCCCCGAGCAGCACGTTCAGCTCGTCCGAGAAGGCCGAGCGGATCCCGCCGGCGGCCCGAGACGTCGACCCCGAGCCGAGGGCGTCGCGCTCGACGAGCACGACGTCCGCCCCAGCCTCGGCGAGGTGGAACGCCGTCGAAGCACCCATCACTCCCCCGCCCACGACCACCACGCGGCCGGGGTCCTCACCGGACTCCATCGTCCGGTTCGGTGCCTGCTCCACGTCGTCCACCTCTCCTCGTCACGCTCTCGCGGTCACGCTCTCGCCGTCGAGCCCGCCGACCCACGCCGTTCGATCCATGCCATGGACCAACCAACCATTCACGGTGCCCGAACGGGGTGCTCCATGGTCCGTTGGTCCATGGCATGGACCAACGGACGAAGAAAGGGGCCTAGGGCGAACGAGGAGGTGCTCGTCACTCGGCCAGGCGGAACGCGGGGTCGTACGGGAGGTCGGCCACGTCCATCTGCGCCTTCTGCAGCCGGCCGGACCAGTCCCAGTTCACCGACTGCCAGCGGGTGAACTGGTCGAGCACCCACATGCCGCTCTGCCTCGACCCGTTGCCGCTGCGCCCGTTCCCGCCGAAGGGCAGGTGCGCCTCTGCCCCCGAGGTGGAGTTGTTGACCGACACCATCCCCGAGCCGATGCGCTCGCGGAACCGCCACACCGTCCTGGGGTCGGAGGTGTAGATGGCGCTCGAGAGTCCGTAGCCGTGGCCGTTGGCGAGCTCGACCGCCTCGTCCAGCGAGCCGAAGCGGCCGAGGCCGACGAGCGGGCCGAACGTCTCGGTGTCGTAGAGGGCGTCGCCCGCGCGCACGCCCTCCACGATCGTCGGGTGCGCGAACACCCCGAGGTCGGGGTCGCCGACGAAGCCCGCGCGCGGATTGGCCGCGGTGATGCGGCCCGTGCCCGTCGAGCCGTGGAGCTCGTGGTGGTCGGCGACGAGCCCGAGGTTGCGCTCGTGCGCGGCCAGGTAGGCCTCGCTGATCATCGGGCCGTAGAGCACGTCCTGGGTGGGGTCGCCGACCGCCGCGGCCTGCACCGCCGCGGCGAAGCGCTGGCGCACCGCGTCGTACACGTCGTCGTGCACCCACAGCGTCCCCAGCGAGGTGCAGCGCTGCCCGGCCGTGCCGAAGCCGCCGAACAGTGCGCCCTCGACGGCGAGGTCGAGGTCGGCGTCGGGCATGACGACCATCGGGTTCTTCCCGCCGAGCTCCAGGCAGGGCGACTGCAGGTGGCGGCCGCACAGGGCGCCGATCAGCTGGCCCACCTCGGTCGACCCGGTGAAGCCGACCTTCTGAACGAGCCGCTGGGCGAGGCACTCCTCGAGCGCGGCCGACGTCGTGGGACCGTCGGCCGACACGGTGACGAGCACGTCGGTCGGCACTCCGCCGGCGTGGAAGATCGCCGTCATCGCCTGGGCCACGGCCGCGGCCTCCTCGGAGGGCTTCCACACCACGGCGTTGCCGCACAGCAGCGCCGGGACGAGGTACCAGGAGGGGACCGCGGTCGGGAAGTTCGCCGCGGTGATGATGAACGCGGTGCCCACCGGCATCCGGAAGGTGAACAGGTTCTTGTCGGGCATCTCGCTCGGCACCGTCTGGCCGTAGAGGCGGCGGCCCTCCCCGAGGAAGAAGTCGCAGGTGTCGATGACCTCCTGCACCTCTCCGAGCGCCTCCGCGTAGGTCTTGCCGATCTCGCGCGTGATGAAAGCGGCCAGTGCCTCCTTGTTCGTCTCGACCAGGCGGCCCACCTGGGCGATGACCCGGCCGCGGCCGGGCGCTGGCACGCGAGCCCAGCCCGGGGCGGCCTCGTGGGCACGGCGCACCTCGGCGACCAGGCCCGAGGCGGAGGCGAGTGGGACCTCGGCGACGACGTCGGCGAGGCGGGCGGGGTTCCGCGAGGTGTGCACGCGGGAGACGGTGGGGGACGGCGCAGTCATGGGCCCGAGCATGCCACTCGCGCGCGCCGCTCCCCCACGGGTGCCGCAGCCTCTCGCGTGGCAGGCTGGGCCGGTGCCCCTCGACCAGCCGTCCCGCAGCGTCGCCGCCGCCGTCCTCGCCGTCGCCGGGCAGGCGGGGGTACGAACCGCGTTCGGCATCCCGGGCGTGCACAACCTGCCGTTCTGGGACGCCGACGCCGAAGGGGCGCCGCCGATCCTGGGCGTCCGCCACGAGCAGGCGGCGGTGTACGCCGCGGACGGGCTCTCCCGGGCGACCGGGGCGCCCGGCCTGGCCCTGCTGACGAGCGGCCCGGGCGCGGCGAACGCGCTCGGCGCGTTCGGCGAGGCGCACGCCAGCGGATCTCCGCTGCTGGTCGTCGCGTCCGACGTCTCGACCGCGCTCCGCTCGGCCGACGGGCCGCGCGGGATCCTGCACGAGATGGCCGACCAGGCCGCGATGTTCGCGGCCTTCGGGGCCCCCGCCCGGACGGCCCGCGACTCGGACGATGCGGTGCGCGCGGCCGCCGTCCTGCTCACCGAGGCGCTGGCGGCTCCCGCTGGCCCTGCCTACCTCGGCGTGCCCACCGACGTGCTCGGGGCCGAGTCCGCCGGATCGACCTACGTGGGTGCTGTGCCCGGCGCGCCCCCTCCTCCTGCCGCCGACGACGTCCACGCGCTGGCCGCCCTGGTGCGCGGGAACCAGCGGGTCGTGCTCTGGTGCGGCGGCGGCGTGGTGGCCGCGGGCGCGGAAGACGCCGTGCGGGAGCTGGCGGAGCATCTCGGAGCCGCCGTCGTCACCACGTACGCCGCCCGCGGCCTCATGGCCGGCCACCCGCTGCTCGTCGACGTCCCCCCGCACGAGCCCGAGGTCGCCGCGCTCGTCGGCGGGGCCGACCTGCTGCTCGGGCTCGGTTCCTCCTTCGACGGCATGAACACCAGGAACTGGCGGATGCCGGTACCACCACGGCGGGCCGCCGTCGGACTCGACCCGGCGCTCGGGCGCACCCTCGGGTGGGACCTCCTCGTCCCCGCCGGGCTCGCCGAGACCCTGGCTGCCCTCGCGGCGGCGCTCGACGACGGCCCCGCGGCCGGCCCCCGGGCCCCGTGGTCCCAGCCCGCCACGCTGCGCCCGGCGGTCATGGGCCGCATCGCCGCCGACCCCCGCACGGCCGAGGCCGCCGCATTCGTCGCGGCCGTCGACCACGGCTGGCCCACGGACGGCTCGGTCGTCTGCGACATGGCCATCGGCGGCTACTGGGTGGGCGGCTACTCCTCCCAACCGCGAACACGGCGGCTGCAGTACCCGGTCGGCTGGGGCACGCTGGGCTTCGCCCTCCCGGCAGCCATCGGGCCTGCGTCCGCAGGAATCACCACGCTCGCGGTCTGCGGCGACGGCGGGCCCATGTTCGCCCTCGGCGAGCTGGCGACGATCGCGCAGGAGTCGCTGCCCGTCACGCTGCTCGTCGTCGACGACGGCGGGTACGGCATGCTCCGCTTCGACCAGCAGGTGTTCGGCCACCCCGAGCGCGGGGTCGACCTGCTGACTCCCGACTGGGTGGCACTCGCCGGGTCGTTCGGGATCTTCGGCACGGAGGTACCCGACGTCCCCGCCGTGCCCTCGGCGCTCCGCGCCGCGCACGAGGCGAACCTGCGCGGCGAGCCGCGCGTCGTGGTGCTGCGGGAGCGGTTCTTCCCGCCGCGCACGACGTCGCCGCGGTGGTTCGAGGACTGAGCGGCCAAGGCCGTGCGGATCCGCACCTTACCCTCCGCGGCGGCCGGCGCGGGACTGCTGCTCGAGGTGCGTGCCCTTGTCGACGACGCCTTCGGGACGTCCTTCACGGACGACGACTGGACCCATGCGCTCGGCGGCACGCACGTGCTGCTCGACGACGGCGGCCGTCTCGTCGCACACGCCGCCGTCGTCCCGCGGCGCCTCCATAGCGCGGCCGGACCCGTGTCCACGGGGTACGTCGAGGCCGTGGCGACGGCGCCGCGCGCGCAGGGCCGCGGCCACGGCACCCGGGTGATGGAGGTGGTCGCGCGCACCATCCGGGCTACGTTCGAGCTCGGCGCGCTGTCGACCGGACGGCCCGCGTTCTACGAGCCGCTGGGCTGGGAACGGTGGGTCGGTCCGACGTGCGTCGTGGACGCCGGCCGGTGGCACCGGACGCCCGACGAGGACGGCGCCGTGATGGTGCTGCGGCACGGACCCTCGGCCGGCCTCGACCTCACGGGCAGGATCGCGGTGGAGAGGAGGGTGGGGGACGACTGGTAGCGCTCCGGGCAGCGGCGCGCGCGACGGCGGGGCCTACCGGCCAGCGACCGCACGTCCGAGCGCCTCGGCGTTCTGCTCGAGCCAGCGCTGGCGACGCCGGATGCGGTCGCCGACCCCCTCGTCCCACATCCGCCGCCATCCGCCCCCGTCGCGCTGGGCCCGCGCCCGCATCGAGAACCACGCCCGCTCCGCCGCGTTGACCGCCACGTCGACCAGCACGGCGCGGTCTTCGTCGTCGAGCCCGTACGCGTCGACGAGCAGCCCGGCGCGGCCCACCGCGTCGACACCGCGCACGGCCTCCTCCCGGTCCTCGGCCGGGAAGAGGGGCGCCCACCAGAGCAGCAGGTTGCAGACCTCGTCCACGCGGGACGAGGGCTGGACGAGGTCGAAGTCGATGAGGGAGACGGCCCGCCCCCCGCGGAACACCACGTTCTCGGGCGTCACGTCGCGGTGCCCGACGAACGTGGGCGGCGGACCCCTTCGCGGCGGCGCCCCCGGCGGTTCCGGTGGCTCGTCCAGAAGGTGGAAAGGGATCCCCCACGGCTCCATCGCGTCGTCGAGCGCCCGCACGAGCCGCGCGACGCTCGCCGTCCTGTCCTCGTCGGCCACCCACGCGGGCCACGGCCGCCCGGCCACCTCGCCGGGCAGGTAGGTGAGCACCTCGCGGCCTCGGTCGTCGATGCCCAGCACGCGCGGAGCCCCTCGGAAGCCCACCGCCTCGAGGTGCCGGAGCGCGCCGTGCACGAGGGGCGAGTGGCGCCCCACCGGGCGGCGCACCGTGGCGCCGACCCGGACGACGCCCTCGGTGACGTCGCCGCCGGCCAGCGGCACCTCGGGCTGGGAAGGGTCGTCGCGCCAGGTCACCCCGCGCCGCCCTCGGCCGCCTCCCGGCACAGCGCCCAGACCTGCTCGACATGCTCGCGTTCGGTGGGCTCGGCGCCGATCGAGAGGCGCACCATCCAGCGACCGTCGAGCAGCGCTGGAGTGACGAAAGCCCGGCCCGTGGCGTTGACGGCCTCGGCCCACGCGAGCGTGTGCGCGTCCAGGGCCTCGTCCCGCGCGGCGCCGCCCGGAGCGCGCGACGGCTCGGGTACGTGCCGCACGCACACGGTCTGCAGGGCCACGGGCGCGAGCACCTCCCACCCGTCGGCCGCTCGCACCTGGTCGGCGAGCCACGCGGCGTTCGCGAGATCGCGGCGCAGGCGGGCCCGGATCGCTTCGGCGCCGTCGAGCCTCAGGTGGAACCACAGCTTGAGCGCCCGGAACCTGCGGCCCAGCGGAATCCCCCAGTCCTTGTACTGCGTGACCTCGCCGTCGACGGCCGACCGCAGGTACGACGGGTTCGTCGACATGACGGCAACCAGGTGCGGCACGTCGCGCACGTACAGCAGCGAGCAGTCGAGCACCGTGCCCATCCACTTGTGCGGGTTCCACCCGAGGGAGTCCGCTGCCTCGACGCCCTCGAACAGGGGCCGGCACTCGGGCAGCAGCATCGCCGAACCGGCCATCGCGGCGTCCACGTGAACCCACGCGCCGTGCTCCCGCGCGACCTCCACGATCGCGGGCACCGGGTCGAACGCGGTGGTGCCGGTGGTGCCCAACGAAGCCACTACCGCGCAGGGCCTGCGGCCCGCTGCCGCGTCGGCAGCCATCGCCGCCTGCAGCGCAGCCGGATCCATCGCGTACGTCGTCGGGTCGACCTCGACGAGACGGAGGTTCGCCCGCCCGAAGCCGGCCAGCAGCACCGCCTTGGGCACCGACGAGTGGGCCTGGGTCGAGGCGTACACGACGAGAGGGGCCGGCTCGGACTGCAGGCCACCACGCATCTCGCCAAGGTCGGTCGTGCGCTCGCGCGCGGCGAGCAACGCGACGAGACAGGCGGTCGAGGCGGTGTCGTGGATCGACCCGGACCACGCGGACGAGAGCCCGCACAGCTCGCGCATCCAGTCGGTGACGACCTCCTCGACCTCGGTCAGCGCCGGCGCCGACTGCCAGGTGATGCCGAGGGCTCCCAGGCCGGACGACGCAAGGTCGCCGAGCACCGAGGCGAGCGAGGCGTTCGCCGGGAACCAGGCGAAGTAGCCCGGGGCCTGCGCGTGCGTGATGCCCGGCACGACGGCGCCGTCGAGGTCCGCGAGCACGGCGGCGAAGGACTCGGGCCGCTCGGGCGGAGGCGTGGCGACGGCGGCGCGCACCTGCCCCGGCGCCACCGAGCTCCGTACCGGGCGTTCCGGGAGACCGGCCCGGAAATCGGCGATCCAGTCGACGAGCTCGTGCCCTGCGGTTCGGAACTCCTCAGGCGTCACCGACCCTCCCGGCCGCAGGCGGCCGCGGTCGGGCCGGTCTGCGTGCGCGATCATGCCGGACGCGTCGAGGCCCGCGCCGGGCGCCGCGCAACGTGACGACGCGCCGATCAGCTCCTCCGCGGGTCAGCTCACCGTGAGGGTGCTGCCCGAGACGGTCACCTGGGCCGGCGGGAGCGGGGTCCTGGACGGTCCCCTCTGGACCGAGCCGTCGGTCGCCGAGTACTCGCTGCCGTGGCAGGGGCAGGTGATGGTGCCGTTCTCCACCGAGCCCACGAGGCACCCCTGGTGGGTGCACACGGCCGAGAAGGCCTTGAACGTGCCGGCCGCTGGCTGGGTCACGACGACCTTCTGGTCCTTGAGCACGATGCCGCCCCCCACGGGGACGGCCGACACCGCCACCGTGCCGCCGGTGGCGCCCGCAGCGCCACCGGCGTCGGCCGGGGCGGAGGCCCCGCCTCCCGGTGCCGCGGCGCCGGACGAGGACGAGGACGAACAGGCAGCCGTGAGTGCGGCAGCGGCGACGACGCCACCGCTGACCAGCACCGAGCGACGGGAGGGCGCCGCACCGCCCCCGCGCGGGGGGGAGGCGATCGGAGGCGGTGCGGCCTTCTGGTCCGGGGGCGAGGAGTCGGTCATCGGGGCCTCCGGGGTCAACGGAACGGCTCGACCGGACGAGGCGCCAGGCGAGCCTTCTCGCAGGTGGGTACGGGCCTGCCGCACCGCTGGTTCACCGCAATCTGGCGCCTCACGCGGCCGCACCCGATAACCCCCCGATAAGCCCCAACGAAGGGAGCGTCGGCGCGGGGGGTGGTTCGCCGCCGCAGTGAACCGGGCCCTGCACGATCCCGTGATGCGTGCAGTGCGGACGCGACCACCGCTCCCGATGAGAGGCAAGGACCAACTATGAGGACCAACCGAGTGCTGACCGCCGGCGCTGGACTCGCGCTGATCGCCGGATGGGCCGGCCTCGCGGCCCCGGCCGACGCTGCCACGAGCGCCAGCTCCCACCACGCGTCCTGCCACGGCGTACGCGCGACCATCGTCGGCCACGGCCGGATCACCGGCACTTCTCACCGCGACGTCGTGGTGCTCACGGGCCCGTCGGTGCTGCGCACACTGGGCGGCAACGACCTGGTATGCGGATCGCGCGGCCACGACGTGATCGACGCGGGGGCCGGTAACGACGTCGTGTTCTCCAACGGCGGCCGCGACTCAGTGCGGGGCGGCCGAGGCAACGACCGCCTCGACGGAGGCACGGGCGACGACACGCTCGTCGGCGGGCCGGGCAACGACCGCATCACGGGCGACGACGGCAACGACGTCATCGACGGCGGCAGCGGTCGCGATGTCGAGAGTGGCGGCAACGGCAACGACGACGTCATGGGCGACGCCGGCGACGACGTCCTCGCCGGCAACAACGGTGACGACGAGGTGCACGGCGGCACCGGCGACGACACCGTCACCGGGGGCCAGGGCGCCGACGACGTGACCGGCGACGACGGTGACGACATCGTCGACTCCGGCGACGACGCTGGCGACGTCGAGGACGGCGTCGAGGTTCACGGCGGCGGCCACGACTCCTCGGGCAAGGGCAGCGGGCACGCCTGAGGCTGCCGGGCCCGGAACTCCGGACCCGGCGCAAGGGCCCGGCCCGTCCAACCCCCCAGGGGACGGGCCGGGCCCACCCACGTCCGGCTCCCCACCGTCCATAGTCCCTCCGCCCCGCCCCCCGTAGTCCGTTGATCCATGCCATGGCCGAAACGACCACGGACGGCGCCGCGAACGGGCTCCCAACGGTTCGTTGATCCATGCCATGGACGAACGGGAGGAGCGGCGGGGGAGGGGGGCCGCGGGAGGTGGGGGTTGAGACGCTAGGCGGGGATGTCGACGAGGGTCGAGCCGTCGGGGACGGTGACCTCGAAGCGGGCGATGTCCTGCGTGGTGAACCCCGTGGTGCCGACGATGTCGGCCTCGCCCTCGTAGTTGGCCACCCAGGACGAGGCGATGTCGCGGCTCCCGTCGTGGGAAACGACGACGAGCGAACAGCGCTGGCCGGCCTTGACGCCTGCGAGCCGCAGGGTCACCTCGGTGCCGGCGGGGACAGGATCCATGGCCACGCGCGCCGAGACCGACGTGGCCGGGTTGCTGGCCGACACGACTGCCGCCTGGGGCTGGTCGACGCCGGTGTCGGCGCGGGTGATGGCGACGCCCAGCAACAGCGCGACCGACGCGGCCGCGGCGAGGCCTGCACTCGCGGCCTTCCAGCGGCGACGGCGCGCCGCGGCGAGCTCGTCCGGCGCGGTGGGCGCACCCGCCCGCGCGGCGGCAACCACGCGCTCGATCACGTCGGCTGGAGGACCGGTCAGCGCGAGCTCGGGGTATTCCACCCGACTCAGCAGACCCGGGAGGGGCGCCAGCTCGGCGAGCGTGGCCGCGCAGGACGGGCAACCTCGCAGGTGCTCCTCGACATCGGCGCGCTCGTCCGGGTCCAGAGCGCCCACGAGGAGCACGCCGAGGTCGAGCTCGACCTCAGAGCAGTCCAACAGGTGGCCGGTCACGCGAAAGCGCCCCCCTCGACGAGGATGCGGCGCAGCGCGCGGAGGGCGTGGAAGGTGCGGGACTTCACGGTGCCTTCGGGGATGCCCAGCGCCTTCGCGGCCTCCGCGACCGAGCGCCCGCGGACGTAGGTCTCGACGAGCACGGCGCGGTGGTCGTGCGACAGGGATCCCAGCGCCTCCGTGACGGTCCACACCTCGACGGCGCGGTCGATCTCGTTGTCGGTGGTGCCCAGGTCGACCGCGTCGAGAGCCGCCCCCCCGATCTCCGTGGGGCGCACGCCGCGGGCCCGGTGCTGGTCGATCGCGATGTTGCGGGCGACCGTCATGAGCCAGGCCCGCTCGGCCTGGGGGCCCGAGGCCGATGCCTCGGGGTGGCGCCACGCGCGCAGCAGGGTCTCCTGCACCACGTCCTCCGCCCTTTGCCGATCTCCCCCGCAGAGTCGCGAGGCGTACCCGAGGAGCGCGGCGCCGTGCTCGGCGTAGACGCGACGAACCCGAGCCTCGGCGGCGCCAGGCTCGACGGGGTTCTCGGGGCCGCTCGCGGGCTCCACGGCAACAGAACGTAGGGGGCCCCGCGGCGGTTCACTTGCCTTTCCCGCACGTTGGGGATGGCGTACCCCCCACCTGGGGGCTACGCGGTCAGACCACGTAGATCGAGCCACCGATCTCCTGGACCGAGATCGCCGACAGCGGCGTCGGTGCCGGGCCGCCCGTGACGTCGCCGTTCGAGGCGTCGAAGGTGGCTCCGTGGCACGGGCAGGCGAACTGCTGGCCGTCGAACCCGACGGTGCAGCCCTGGTGGGTGCACACGGCCGAGTAGGCCTTGTAGACGCCGGACTTGGGCTGGACGAGGTTCGCCGGATCTCCCGACGTGGGGTCGGTGAACGCGAAGGCCGAACCCTTGGGCACGTCGCTGGTGGTGGCCACCTTCACCGCGCCGGCGGGCACCGCCGACGTGGCCGCCGGGCTGGCCGACGCCGCCGGGGTCGCGGCCGGTGTGGGAGGTGACGCCGGGCCGGCCACGGCGTCGTCGGTGCCCTTGAGCACCCGGCCGATCCCGCCGACGAGGAGAACCGCAGCGCCAGCGACCCCAGCCACCGCGCCCGTTCGGATCAGGGTCCTTCGGTCCGCGTCGGCCACGAGGTCGGGGTCTTCGTGCCGGTACGGACCAGCCGACAACCCTGCTTCCTGGCGGGTGCGCCGCCGGATCGCGGCGCCGAGGGAGAGCACGCCCCCGTCGCCGGCGAGGGCGATGGGGGTGAAGGCGAACAGGAAGACGATGTCGGGGCCGAAGAAGTACGGGGAGGTGTTCCAGCTCACCGTGAGCCAGAACGACATCGCCAGCAGCAGGCCGCCGAGGGCGCCCAGCCGGGTCCACAGGCCCAGGAGAACGCTCAAGCCCACGGCCAGCTCGCCCAGCGCGATGGTGAGGCCGAACAGCATCGCGTGCGACGCGCTGAAGGTGACGAGGGCCGAGATCGGGCTATGCGCCGCTGCGAGCTCCATCTGGTGCTTCACGCCCGCTGCGGCCGAGTCGTCGAAGTACGCCGGGTCGGTCAGCTTGAGCAGGCTCGCGTAGATCATGGTGACGCCGAGGAAGATCCGCAGCGGGAGCAGCGCCCAGCCGATCTGCGAGAAGCGCTCGCGCCAGGAGACCCGCGTGACCGGGGGTAGCGGGGTCTTCGCCTTGCGCGTGTTCGACATGGTGGGATCCTGCGCTATTGCCGTGGGGCGACGGTGAACCCAGCCTAAGAGGTGGGTGAGAGCACGTCGTCGTCCGCCTGCGGCTCGCCCTCCGGACCCGCGCTGGGCCCGGCTGGAGCCGGGACGGTGCCGCCCGAAGGTCGGGCCGACCGTCGCCGGACCCACGCGACGACGAGCAGCAGCAGGACCCCAAGCAACGCGAACGGGAGCACGGCGCCTAGCAGCGTGAGCGCCGCGGTCGTGGCCGTGACGAAGGCGGCCCAGCCGGACCTCAGACCGCCGAGGAAGCCGTCCGACGCCGCCTCCGTCGGCGCCGTCGTGGTCGCCGTGAGGTCCACCGACAGCGTGGCGAGCGACGTCTGGTCGGCGAGCAGGCGCGACTGCGCCTCGAGCGACTCGAGGTCGGCCTCACGGCGCGAGAGCTCGCCCTCGAGGGTCACGACGTCCGTGAGCGAGGTCGCGCGCGCCATGAGGGCGCGTACGCGGGCAAGGCTGGCGCGGGCCGAGGCGAGCCGCGCGTCGACGTCGGCCACCTGGGTACCGACGTCCTCGCGGGACTCCGTC
Organism: uncultured Actinomycetes bacterium; assembly: GCA_963778785.1. Classification (GTDB taxonomy): domain Bacteria; phylum Actinomycetota; class Actinomycetes; order S36-B12; family CAIYMF01; genus CAVZVV01. Next base: position 256,069 of record CAVZVV010000021.1, on the reverse strand, counting down.
TGCGAGACCACCGTGCCGAGGGCGGACAGGTCCGCGACGAGCCTGGCGAGCCGGTCCTTCGGAACGCGCACGGTCATCGATGTTCCGTCGGTGCCGGGCACGCACGCGCCGACGGCATCGGCCGAAGCCGTTCCCGACGCTGGCGCACTGCCGTCCTTCGCGGGAGCAGGCGGGCAGGTGGCGCCGGCCCCTGCCGTGGTCGTGACGAGCGAGGAGATGGTGCCGCCCCGGGCGGCGACGAGCGCACGGGCGCGGTCGGTGGCGCGGGGCACGTCGCCCGTACGCACGACGAGCCCTGCCGTCACGATCACCGACGACGAGGACGCGGCATCGGCGGGCGCCTGGCCGGCAGCGTCCTTGGCCGTCGACGCCACACCGACCGTGCTGGATGCGTCGGCCCGGGTGGTTCCGGGCGCGGCGTACCCATCGGCGAGCGGGGCACCTACCGCGGGCCCGGCCGAGCTTCCAGCGGTCTCAGAACCGTGCGTCGCAGCCGAGCAGCCTGCCAGCACCGCGGCGATCAGCAGGGCGGAGGCGGCCAGACCGGCCGCGCCACGCTTCGTCGGGACCTTCATGACCGCCTCCTCGGGTGACCTGGGTCACCCTTCCGATGGCGGCGGCCGGCCCTCGGTTCCGGTCGGGCGCGGATTTCTTCTCACGCCCGTCGCAGTTACCCCTTACGGCCCACGATGAGGTCGGCCACGAGGCCGGTCCATCCCGTCTGGTGCGCAGCGCCGAGCCCCGCCCCGTCGTCGCCGTTGAAGTACTCATTGAAGAAGACCGCGTCGTTCCACCGCGGGTCGCTCTGGAACCGCTCGCTCCCCCCGAACACCGGGCGGCGGCCCTCGTCGTCGGGCAGGAACAGGGAGATGAGCCGACGCCGCAGCTCCTGGGCCACCTGCCCGAGGGTGAGCATCGTGCCCGAGCCGGTGGGGCACTCGACCCGAAACCCGTCGCCGAGGTACATGTCGTAACGCTCGAGCGCCTCGATGACCAGGTGGTTGATCGGGAACCACACCGGTCCCCGCCAGTTCGAGTTGCCGCCGTACAGCGCGGTCGTCGACTCGGCCGGCTCGTAGTCCACCTGGAACGTCGTGCCCCGCACGTCGATGCTCACCGGCTCGTGGAGGTGCCGCTTCGACAGCGACCGCACGCCGTACGGCGAGAGCATCGAGTCTTCGCTGAGCACCTCCATCAGCACCCGGCGCAGTCGATCCGGGTCGACCACGGTGAGCAGCATCGCCCGGCTCGTGCCCTCGCCCGTGACGAGGGCGAAGCCGGCCTTGTCCCGGGCCGAGCCGTCCACCTCGTTCCCCCGGTGCTTGAGGAAGTTGAGCCAGCGCCGCTGCACCCGGTCGGCGCCCGGGATGCTGTCGATCTCGCCGGACAGGTACGCCGCCGCGAGCACCGGGATCACGCCGACGAGGGAGCGGGCTCGGATGGCTGTGCGATCGCCGTCGGGGGACACGAGCTGGTCGTAGAAGAAGCCGTCGTTCGGGTCCCACATGTCCACGGCGGACATGCCGTCGCAGATCGAGACGAAGTGCTCGAGGAACTTGGTGAGGACGCCGCCGTACGACGGGTCGTGCGCCGAGAGGCGCAGCGCGATGCGCACCATCATGAGGCAGTAGAACGCCATCCACGCGGTGCCGTCGGCCTGCTCGAGCTCATAGCCGGGCGGCAGGTGCGAGCGGTCGATCGGGCCGATGTTGTCCAGGCCCAGGAAGCCGCCCTCGAACACGTTGTTGCCCTCGGCATCCACCCGGTTGACCCACCAGGTGAAGTTGATGAGCAGCTTGTGGAAGATGCGGGCCAGGAACTCGTGGTCCCGTGCGCCGTCGATCTCGTACACGCGCAGCGCCGCCCAGGCGTGCACCGGTGGGTTGAGGTCGTCGAACGACCATTCGTAGGCCGGGATGGCCCCGTTCGGGTGCATGTACCACTCGCGGAGCATCAGGATCAGCTGGGCCTTGGCGAAGGCAGGGTCGATGTGCGCGAAGACGACGGTGTGGAAGGCAAGGTCCCACGCGGCGAACCACGGGTACTCCCAGGGGTCCGGCATCGAGATGATGTCGGCGGCGTCGAGGTGCCGCCAACCCCCGTTGCGCACCGCCTTGTGGCCCGGCGGGGGAGCGGGCTCGCCGGGGTCGCCGTCCAGCCAGGGGCCGACGTCGTAGCGGTAGAACTGCTTGCTCCAGATCATCCCTGCGAAGGCCTGGCGCATGACGGCGCGCTCGTGCTCCGTGGCGCCCTCCGGCGCGATGGCCGCGTAGAACTCGTCCGCCTCGGCCAGGCGGTCGGTCATGACCTGGTCGAAGTCGGTACCCGACCAGTCTTGCTGCGGCCGGCTCGACGTCACCGGCGACCACAGCCGCAGCCGTAGCTCCACCGTCCTGCCGGGCTCGACCGTCACCTGGTACCACCACGACGCCTTGGTGCCCTCGAGCTCGGGGTTCACGGTGGCGCGTCCGTGCACGACGTGGTCGTTGATGCCGTCCTTCGGGTACGGCGTGGTGTCGGTGGCGGACGGCCCCCACACCGCTGTCTCGTGCGTGACGTTGTCGCAGAACAGCGGCGTGGGTACCGAGCCGTCCGAGCCGACGCCCGCCTCGAAGTGGTACAGGCCGGCACGCTCGTGGTCGGCGATGATCGTGTCGTCGTCGTAGCGCACGACCGGCGTCGAATGCACGTGGCCCTGTGACCACGTGTTGCGGAACCAGAGGGTCGGCAGCACGTGCAGCGTGTCGGCCTCGGGGCCGGCGTTCGTCACGCGGATGCGCATGCAGACGTCGGTGGGGTCGTCCTTGGCGTAGTCGACGTTGACCACCCAGTACCGGTCGTCGTCGAAGGCGCCCGTGTCGAGGAGCTCGTACTCCGGGTCGAGCCGCCCGCGCCGGGCGTTCTCTGCGACGAGGTCCGCGTACGGGAACGCCACCTGCGGGTAGTGGTAGCGCCACGACAGCCACGAGTGCGAAGGCGTGCCGTCGAGGAACCACACGTACTCCTTGAGGTCCTCACCGTGGTTGCCCTGGTGACCCGTGAGTCCGAACAGCCGCTCCTTGAGGTGGGAGTCGCGGCCGTTCCACAGCGCGAGGGAAAGGCACACGTCCTGTCGCAGGTCGCTCAGCCCGGCGAGGCCGTCCTCGTTCCAGCGATAGGTCCGCGACGTGCTGTGCTCGTACGGGAAGTAGCGCCAAGCATCGCCGTCGTCCGAGTAGTCCTCGCGCACGGTGCCCCACGCACGCTCGGAGAGGTACGGGCCCCAGACGTACCAAGGTCCGGTCTCCTCGACGCCGTGGTCGGGGCGTCCCGCCTGCGCCATGCGCGCGGCCTCGGCAGGAAGCGGTCGGTTCGCGTCGGGTGCGGTACTCATGGCGTCATCCTGCCCGCGAGGGCTTGGGCCCGCTGGCCGATGAGCGCACGACATCGACCGCTCACGGGGCGTTCACCCGTTCGCTACCTAGCTCTGGGGCACATTCCGGGCATCCCACGAGGGCGCGGGAACGGATCGGCGCGCGGAAGCGTTCCGCACGGCGGAACCGAACGGCCGAGGTTTCGCTACGCGATCCGACCACCCCTACAGTGGTGGGATCCCCAGGAGGTCTGCATGCGTCCCACCACCGTGACTCCCTCACGGCTGCCCTCGCGCGTTCTCGGTGCCATCGGTGCCACGGCCGCGGTCGCCCTCGTCGGCGGCGCGCTCGTCGCCGCACCCGCTTCCGCGTTCCCGGTATCCGTCACGGCGCCGGTGTGGACGAGTGACCCCGCCAGCGGTCCGTGGTCTGCCCTCGCCGCCGCTGCGAAGAACCACGCCATCACCGTGACCTGGCCGGCGGCGACGGGCTACACGCCCCCGACGCCGACCCCGCCGGCGCCCGCCGACGTGGCGCACCCGGTCACCGGCTACACCGTGCAGCTGCTCGACAGCACCAACCACGTGCTGCGCGCCACCGCGTGCACCACCGCGGCCACCGTGCGCACCTGCGCCATCACCGCGTTGACCAACGGCACCGCTTACCGGTTCCGCGTCACGGCGCGCAACAACCTCGCGGAGACCACGACCACCCGCGGCTACTCGTCCTCGGTCATCCCGTTCGGCCGACCCGTCGCGCCGTGGGTCGCGATGCGCGTCGGGGTCCAGTCGGTCACCGTCACCGTGGGCACGGGCAACGGCAACGGCCGTCCGGTGCACGGGTACACCATCAAGCTGTTCCGCATCGGCAGCTCGGCTCCGGTGGCCACCAAGTACCTCGTCCCGAGCGTTCACTCGGTCACCATCAAGGGGCTCGTCGCCGGGCAGGCCTACCGCGCGTACTCCTACACGAGGACGAGCACCCAGACCAGCAACGGCCGCGCCTCCGCGATCGTCGTCCCGGTGCTGCCGCCGGCCAAGACCCTCCCCGTGCGTCCCGGCCAGCGGGGACCGCTCGTGTGGCAGATCCAGCAGAAGCTGAACTGGGCCGGGCTCACGGTCAAGCGCAACGGAGTCATGGACGCCACCACGGTCAAGCAGGTCAGGCACCTGCAGGAGAAGTACCTGCTCGACCAAACCGGCGTCGTGAACCTCAGCACCTGGCGGCAGCTCAACGACATCACCCGCAGCCAGGGCGCTCTGCCCTCGCAGTGCTACTCGACCTCGCTGTGCATCTCTAAGAAGCAGAAGCTGCTCCGTTACGTCGTGAACGGCAAGGTGCTCATGAGCACGGACGTCCGCTTCGGGCCCGAGGACGACCCGGCGCTGCGCACCCGCAGCGGCCAGCACGCGGTCTACCGCAAGGACCGCTGGCACGTCTCGAGCGAGTTCCACACGCCGATGTACTACTCGATGTTCTTCGACGGCGGCCAGGCCGTGCACTACTCGAAGTTCTTCGCGGCCGACGGCTACTACGGCCACTCGCACGGGTGTGTGAACGTGCGCGACCGCAGCGCCGTGTCCTGGCTGTTCGACCACGTCGGATACGGCACCAAGGTGTTCATCTACTGACGGCCGCGGCCGTTTCGGTCGCACCTGCGCAGCGGCCGGGCCGCCCACGGGCGCCCGGCCGTCGCCGTTCCGCGTGACCGATGGCCGAGAATGGTCCCGTGCATCCCCTGGTGACCGACGACGTCGGGCGGGCCGCTGCGACCCTGGCCGCCGGCGGCCTCGTCGCGTTCCCGACCGAGACCGTGTACGGCCTCGGGGCGGCGGCCGTCGATCCGCACGCGGTCGCCCTCGTGTACGCCACGAAGGGCCGTCCGGCCGACCACCCGCTGATCGTGCACCTCGGCCACGCCTCGGGCCTCGCCTCGTGGGCCACAGCGGTCCCCAGCTACGCCCGCGCGCTCGCCGACGCCTGCTGGCCGGGCCCGCTCACCCTCGTCCTGCCGCGGTCGGTCCGCGCGGGCGACCACGTCACCGGCGGCCAGGGCACGGTGGGTCTGCGCGTGCCCGACCATCCCGTGGCGCTCGCACTGCTGTCGGCGTTCGAAGACGGGATCGCGGCTCCGAGCGCCAACCGTTTCGGCCAGGTGTCGCCCACGACGGCGCAGCACGTCCTCGACGGGCTCGGAGACTGGCTCGTCCCGGGCCGAGACCTGGTGCTCGACGGCGGCCCCGCGCAGGTCGGCGTGGAGTCGACGATCGTGGACGCCACCGGGCCGCTCCCTCGGCTGCTTCGTCCAGGCGGTATCGGCGCCGCCGACGTGGCCACGATCACAGGACTCGACGTGCTCGGCCCGCGCCCGCCGGGCGACCCGGCCGTGCGTGCCCCCGGTTCCCTCGCATCGCACTACGCGCCGTCCGCGCGTGTCGTCGTCCTCGACGGGCTCGACGCGCGAGGTGCGTTCGACGACGTGAGCATCCAACCCCAGGGCCGCACGGGCGAGGGCTCCTCAGACGCTGCCCCGGGCGCGCCGCCCACCATGGGGCTCCTAGCGCTCGAAGCCATTCCCACCCCGGAGGGCTGGGTGCGGCTCGCGGCACCCGTGGGGCAGGAGGACTACGCACGCGTGCTCTACGCCTCCCTGCGCGAGGCCGACGCCCTCGGGCTCGCCATCGTGGTAGCCGTGCCCCCGCCGGACGACGGCGTGGGAGCCGCCGTGCGCGACCGCCTCCGCCGCGCTTCCTCCCCTGGCGCGTCCCTGCCGTGATGGTCGGCTATGCGGCGAGCGGGGTGCGGAACTGGGCGAGCGTGCGGGCGAGCAGACCGTCCCAGTCCTCGGGCTCGAGCCCGAAGGTCTCACGGGCGGCGGTGGAGTCCATGACGAACGGCCGGTCCCACTGGTAGGCCGTGGCCTTGAGCTCTCGGACGACCGGCATGAACAGTCCCGCCGCCTGGAGCAGGGCGGGGGACATCGAGCCGACCGACGGCTGCGGGAGTCCGCCGAGCCGCGCGTAGTCGAGGACCACCTGGCGCTGGGTGCGTGGCTCGTTCGACGGTACGTGCCAGGCCCGCCCCCAGGCCCGCTCGTCGGCCGCCGCAGTGACGAGCAGCCGCGCGACGTCGTCCGTCGACGTCCAGGTGTGCGGCTGGTCCGTGGCGCCGATGACGCGGACCTGCTTGCCGGCGACGAGCCTGCTCAGCATGCGATCGCCCATCGCGCTCTGGTCGTTCGCCAGGATGTAGTCGCTGCCGCGCACCTCGGTCATCCGGATGCGACCGGCTTCGTGCGCGGCGAGGGTGTCGAGCCACATCTTCTTGCGGACGCTGAGCTTGGGTCCGGACGCGTGCAGCGGCGTCCGTTCGGTGATGGGTCCCTCGACGGGGCCGTACACGTACAGGTTCGACACGGTCGCGAGGACGGCACCACTGCTCTCGGCAGCGCGGATGAGGGCATCGGCAAGGGGCGGCCAGTCCGTGGGCCAGCGCGTGTAGGAAGGGTTCGCGCAGTTGTAGACCGCCACGGCTCCCTGGGCCAGCTGGGCCAGGGAGCCGGCATCGGCCGCGTTGGCGGCGACGCGGCGCACGCCGGGGATCGTGGGGCCGGAGCCTGAGCGGCTCACGAGCACCACCCCTTCTCCGCGCTCGGCGAGCAGGGTGGCCGTAGCCGAGCCGACCGTGCCGGCTCCGACGATCAGGTGGTGGGTCTGCGCCATCGTGTCCTCCATGTGCGTGCACCGCTTCCAAATGCGAGCGGTGCTCTCGATTCAGGTACCGTCGCACGTTCGGCCGCCCCTGTCAAGATCACTGCTCTCCTTTGTTGTCACCGATCTCTCAGGTGTGCGAGCATCGCGGCGTGACTACGTCTGCGCCGTCGGCGCCCCAGGGGGCGCGTGCCCGGGCCCGGGCCGAGCTCACCGCCGAGATCAAGCAGGCCGCCCGGCGCCAGCTGGTCCGGGACGGGGCTGCGGCCTTGTCGCTGCGGGCCGTCGCACGCGAGCTCGGCATGGCGTCCTCCGCGGTCTACCGCTACTTCCCCAGCCGCGACGACCTGCTCACCGCCCTCATCGTCGACGCCTACGACGACCTCGGCGCTGCGGTCGAAGGACGCGAGGCATCCCTCCGCCGGTCCGACCTGGCAGGTCGGTGGCGCGCGATCGCACACGGAACCCGAGACTGGGCGCTCGCGCACCCGCACGAGTACGCGCTGATCTACGGCTCCCCCGTGCCGGGGTACGCCGCGCCCGAGCTCACGGTAGGGCCCGCCACCCGGCTCACGCGTCTGCTCGTCGCGCTGCTCGTCGAGATGCAGGCGCGTGGAACAGATCCGCACCTGCCCCGACGGGTGCCGCGTGCGGTGCGGGCAGCCATCGCGCCCGTCACCCGCTTCGTCGACGAGCGGATCCCGCCGGCCAGCGGGCTCCAGGCACCGCCAGACGACCTCGTGGTGCGCGGCCTGATGGCATGGACCTACCTGTTCGGCGCGATCTCGTTCGAGCTGTTCGGCCACCGGCACAACGTGATCGCCGACAACGACACGTTCTTCGCCGACGAGATCGACCGCATCGGCGAGCTCGTCGGCGTCCGGTAGGGCGCCACGCCGTCGCACCAAGGTCTTCCGGCGACTCGGCCGACCAGGGTGCTGCGCGCCCGCGGTACGGGGTGACCTGCCCCACACGCAGCGCCAGGGATTAGGCGATCGGGCCGCGGCCCCCTACCGTGGAGCAGCAACACCCACGGCGCACCATGCTGCGCCGGGGCTCGTCCCACGTGATCGTCGCGGCCTCAGGCCGCTCCGCGGATCTCTTGCTGGCGTGCCTACCCCGTCTGCTCGAGAGGTCTGTCTCACTGTGTCTACGCATGCCCGCCGCCACCACGGCGCCCCCGCCGTCCCCGGTACCCCCACGTTCGCCGAGCTCGGCGTGCCGGACCTGCTGGTCCAGGCGCTCGCCAAGCGCGACGTGATCACCCCGTTCCCGATCCAGGCCGCGACGCTGCCCGACGCCCTCGCGGGCCGCGACGTCCTCGGCCGCGGCCAGACCGGCTCGGGCAAGACGCTCGCCTTCGGCCTGCCCCTGCTGGCCCGCCTCACCGGCCGCCGCGCCCAGCGCAACCGGCCGCTCGGCCTCGTCCTCGTGCCCACCCGCGAGCTCGCGATGCAGGTCAACGACGCGCTCGCCCCGCTGGCCCACGCCGTCGGCCTCGACGTGCGCCTCGTCGTCGGCGGCATGTCGTATTCGCGGCAGATCGAGGCGCTGCGCCGCGGCGTCGACGTGCTCGTCGCGACGCCCGGCCGGCTCACCGACCTGGTCGAGCAGGGCCACGCCGACCTGCGCGACGTCGAGATCGCCGTCCTGGACGAGGCCGACCACATGGCCGACATGGGCTTCCTGCCCGCCGTGACCGCCTGCTCGACCTCGTCGCCCCCCGACGGACAGCGGCTGCTGTTCTCGGCCACGCTCGACAACGATGTCGACACGCTGGTGCGGCGCTACCTGCAGGACCCGGTGCGCCACTCGCACCCAGGACGGCCACCGCGTCCGTGACGACGATGGACCACCACGTGCTGCTCGTGCGCCCGCACGACAAGAACGCCGTGGCCACGCAGATCGCCGCCCGCGAGGGCCGCACGATCATGTTCGTCCGCACCAAGCACGGCGCCGACCGGCTGGCCCGCCAGCTCGCCCAGGCCGGCGTCGCCGCCGGAGCGCTGCACGGCGGCAAGACGCAGGCCGCGCGCACCCGCACGCTCGCCGAGTTCCGCGAGGGCCGCACCCCGGTCCTGGTCGCCACCGACGTCGCCGCTCGCGGCATCCACGTCGACGACATCGGCCTCGTCGTGCACGTCGACCCGCCGGCCGACCCGAAGGACTACCTGCACCGCGCCGGCCGCACGGCGCGCGCCGGCGAGTCCGGCACCGTCGTCACCCTCGTCCTGCCGCAGCAGCAGCGCGAGGTCGACCGGCATGGCCGCCAAGGCCGGCGTCACCCCCACGTTGACCCGGGTCGGCCCCGACGACGACGCGCTGGCCACGATCACCGGCGCCCGGATGCCCAGCGGAGTACCGGTACCCGAGGACACGTACGAGGCCCCGCGACCGCAGCGCAGCGGCGGGCGTCCCGGTGGCCACCGCGGCCCGCGCCACGGCGCCCCCACCGGCGGGTCGGGCCGTCCCGGCCGCCCCGCGGGCAAGGCCGGCCAGCCGCGCGACGACCAGGGCCCGGCCCGCTCACGCCGTCAGTCGACGGCGTCGGCCCGCACGACCTCGAAGGCGTCGAGGGCCTCGGGCGCACCTGCGCGCTGAATTTCTCCCAGCGGCGGCCGGTTCCACAGCCAGCAGTCGAGGTCGGCGGCGTCGCCGCTGACCTCGGCGGCCGTGGGCCGGCCCTCGTCGTGCGCGGCCACCTCGAACGTGGGCTCGTCGTACTCCGTGCCCTCGGCGTCGACGCCGACGAACCGTGCGACAGACACCCACCAGGTGTGGCCCGTGTCGACAGCGCGCACCCGCACCGTGGCCCCGGGCGTTGCCGTGACCGTGGCCCACGGTGCGGTGTAGCTCTTCATCACGCGTAAGACCTCGTCGACGCCGTCGGCGCTGAGGTCGGCCGGGAGCGGCGTGCGGGCGGCCGCGGTGAGCTCGGCGTCGACCCGGTGGATCAGCGCCTCGTGCGCCTGCCTGCGCCGGATGAAGCCCACGGTCTGCTCGTCCGCCCAGGTCCAGGCCGCAGTGGCCGGGTCCGCCGCAGCAAGCACCTCGTGCAGCCTGGCGCTCACCTCGTCGAACCACGCGGGAACGTCGCCGACGGCGTCAGCGTCCCGCCGCTCGAGCTGGTCGACCTCGGCGCCAGTGGTGAGGCCCTGGGCCACGATCGTGCCCCAGAACCACTGCACCCGGGCCAGGTGGCGCCAGAGGTCGGTGGCGTCCCAGTCGGGGCAGGTGGGGACACGCGCCTCGGCGGGTGCCGCCCGCAAGACGGTGGCGAACCGGGCCGACTCGCGGGCGAGGTGATCGAGGTAGTCGGGCTCTGAGTGTTCGGGCATGCCCGGGACCCTACGCCGAGCCCCTGACGTGCAGGCCGCCGTCGAGCCACGCCAGCGCCACCTCGGCCAGCAGGCCCGCCCCGATCGCGATGCAGCGCTCGTCGACGTCGAAGGTGCTCGCGTGCAGGTCCAGCCGCGGGCCGGCCGAGGCGGGGTCGTGGACGCCGAGGCGGGCGTACGAACCGGGCCGCTCGTCGAGGTACCACGCGAACGAGTCGCCGCCCCAGGACTGCTCCGTGGGAACGACCGCATCGGCGCCCAGGCGGCGCCCCGCCACCCGTCCGAGCAGCTCGGTGGCCCGGGGCTCGTTGACAACGGGGGGCACGCCGCGGGTGTAGTCGAGGCGCCAGCCGGCGCCGGAGTCGGCGAGCAGCTCGGCCAGGCACGAGCGGACGAGGTCCTCAGCCACCTTCCAGGTGACCCGGTCGTTCGTGCGCACGCTGCCGGCGAGCGTGGCCGCCGCGGGGATCACGTTGGCCGCGTCGCCGCTGTGCACCGCCCCGAACACCAACCGCACCGGGTCCTGCGCGGAGGTGCGCACCCGCAGCATGCCCGGCAGCCGGCCGATGACCTCGGCCGCGACGGCGACGAGGTCGACGGTGCGCTCGGGCCGCGCGGTGTGGCCCCCGGGGCCCGTGAGCAGCAGGTCGATGCGGTCGGACGCCGACGTGATGGAGCCGGCGCGAACACCCACCATGCCGGCGTCGAGCTTGGGGTCGCAGTGCACGGCGAACACCACGGACACCTCGTCGAGGTGGCCCTCGGAGATGACTTCCACGGCACCCCCGGGCACCGCCTCCTCGCTCGGCTCGAAGATCAGCCGGACGCCGCCACCCGGCAACCGCCCGGCCGACGCGAGCCGGGCCAGGACGAGCCCGGCGCCGAGCACCGCCGCCGTGTGCACGTCGTGCCCGCACGCGTGGGCCACGCCGGGCACCTGCGAGCGGTAGGGCGCGGTGCCCTCGTCGGGCATCGCGAGCGCGTCGATGTCGGCGCGCAGCGCCACCCGTGGGCCACCGTCGAGGCCATCCACGTCGCACACCAGTCCGGTGCCCGAGCCGAGCACCTTGGGCGCCAGGCCCGCGAGCGAGAGCCGTTCGGCCACCGCCTCGGTGGTCGCGTGCTCGTGGCCGCTGAGTTCGGGATGCGCGTGCAGGTGCCGTCGGAAGGCGACCAGCTCTGCCTCGTGCTCGAGCAGGAACTCGCCCACGACGTCGGCCGCCGCGACCACCTGCCACCTCCGTCCGCCCTGGAGCCGCACACTAGGGTGCGATCATGCCCCCGAACGGGTCGGGGGCGCAGCAGGAAGGACCACCGGCATGAGCGGCACTGGGGCGGCGCCAGCACGGCGACCGATGGGCGTCTCGGTCGTGATGCTGCTGACGTACCTGGTCGGGATCTTCGACCTGTTCTCGGCCGTGCTGCTCCTGACCCGTCGCAACGACGCGACCACGCAGGAGAGCACGGGCCTCACGGCCCAGGCCATGCTGACCCTGGCCATCGCCCAGATCATCATCGCGGCCTTCGTCATCCTGCTCGCCAGCGCGATCGGCCGGGGCAACTCCGGGGCCCGGATGATCCTCTCCTTCGTCCTGATCGCGCGGCTGCTGCTGGGCTTGTGGGGCACGGTCGCGATCCATGGAAACCAGCGCTGGTCGTCGCTGACCCAGGCGATCGTGTCGGCCGTCCTGCTGTTCCTGCTCTTCACCGCCGATGCGAACACGTTCTTCCAGTCGCGCAAACGCTGATCCGAATGCCCCGGTATGGGGGTTTCGTGCCGATCACGCACCGTCGTCGGCCTCACTCGAACGGCCCTCCACGACGTCTCAATTAACAGCCTGTTCATCACACCCCGTAGACGCGGGCCTTACCAACGGGTGACCATTGGCCCTTGCGTTACGGATGTGACGCGCACCATTCCCACCCTGGGGGGATCCCGCATGCGCTCAGCCCCACGTACCCGAGTCCTGGCCCGGGTGGCCGCCCTCAGCGCGGTCGCTATCGCCTTCGCCACGGCTTCGATGGCCGTGCCGACCGCCGCGTCGGCCACCACCCAGCCGGTCACGGTGGTCACCACCGTCAACGGCGGCCCCGGCAGCACCGCGTACACCGGCGACGCCACCACCGTGAGCTTCGCCGTCACGAACCGGTCCACCAGCGGAGCCAAGCTGGGCGCGTTCGGCATCGTGGTCCCCCCCGGGTCTCGGCCCGGTCGGCAAGGGCGGACCGGTGGCGCTGGCCGGTGTCACGGCGCCGGGCAACTGGATCGAGACGATCGTCCCCTGCGGCACCCAGGCCACCTGCTCGGCCATCGTCCTCGTCACCGCCTGGTTCCCGCTGAAGTCGTCGCTGGTGGTTCCAGGCGGCACGGTCACCGCGTCCATCACATTCAAAGCTCCGGCCACCGCTGGCACGCTCGCCTTCCCGCTCGTAGGCATCGGAAACGGCGTCTTCACGGTGAACGGCCCGACGCCGAGCATCACGGTGCTCGACGCGAGCGCCACGATCCTCGGCGTGTCCGTCTCTCCGGCCGCTCCGGCCGCCGACGTCACCGCTGGCGCGCCGGCCACGGTGACGGTTCGCACCGTGAACGACACGAACCCGGCGAGCCCGGTGTCGGTGCCGTTCAAGGGTGGCCCGATCACGTTCTCGCTCAAGACCGACGACGGCGGCGCCTCCCTCGCCGGGAGGCCGTTCACCTCGGCCGGCAGCGGCGCGCCCTTCACCGTCACCACCGACTCGCTGCCCGCCAGCCCAAGCGGGGTCGTGACGCTGCCGATCACCCTCACCAAGGCCCTGCGGGTCACCGCCGGTGGCCAGACCCTGACCGCCACCACCGGCACGCTCACCGGCACGTCGGTGCCGTTCGCCGTCGCCGGAGGTTCCGTGCCGGCCTCCCTCGTCATTGGCAGCGTCAACGCGACGACAGGTTTCGTCGACTCGTCCGTGAACCCGATCCACGACACGTCGCAGACGCCGGCGCTGCCGAACCCAGCCGCGGGCCAGGCGTTCGCCGTCGACGTCGCCCTCCTGGACCAGTACGGCAACGTGTCGCCGACGGCGGGCACGCCCGTATCCCTCGCCACCACCGGCACCGTGACGGGCGTGCTGGCCTCTCCCGGTGCCGTCACCGGTGCCGACGGCACCGCCGAGGTGCCGGCCACGTACAGCGTCGCGGCGAACCCGCTGGGGCTTCGCGCCACCGCCGGGTCGTTCACGGCCGACGGCAGCACCCCGATCACCAACACCGGAGTCGTCGCGACCCTCACGCCCGGTGTGCCCGCCGTCGTCACCGCCGGGGGGAGCACGGCCAACCTGCCGCAGGGCGCCAACGGGCCAGTAGCCCTGTTCTCGCAGCCGTGCGCCCAGGCCGACCCGACCTGCACCCAGGCCACCGAGATCACCCTGGACGCCGACTTCAAGGACCCGCGCAGCCCCACCAACGCGAACCTCTACAGCTTCGCGGCACCGGCGAGCCTCTCGGTGCCCTGCGGGGGTGGGTGCGCCCACGCCGACACCAACGAGCCCTTCCTGACCTACCCCTCGTACCCGGGTAACACGCCCGTCCTCGGCGGAACCTTCAGCCAGGCCGACGTCAACGAGTTCGAGCAGGTGGAGGACTTCGGCCGGTGGCCGCTCGAGGTCGCGCTCAAGAACGCGCAGGGCGTCTACCCCACCGACGCCAACGGCCACATCATCTTCACCATCGCGCCGCCCTGCGTCGACCTCACCCCCGCCAACGTCGCCAAGACCGGCACCATCGCCTCTGCCGCCGCGCAGGCCGCCGGCTTCTGCGTCGACGTGTACGCGATGTCACGCACCGGTGGCACGTTCACCGGCGACCTGGTCCGCCCGATCCTGTTCGTGGAGGACATCAAGTCCCGGGTGCCGTAAGCGCACCCGGGATCTCGGGCAGGCCCGGCCGCACCGCGTGGGCCGCGTGAGCGGTCGGCCGGGTCTGCGGGGGGGCCGGGTCTGGGGGGGTCGGTCGCGGTGATCACCGGGGGTATGGATACCTGGGGTCTCCGCGGAAGCCGAGGAGCTCGAAGGCCTCGTCGCTGCGCGCAGCGAACGCGTCCGCACCGACCGGATCTCCGCACCGGCGGGCCACGGTAGCGAGCTCGGCGTAGATGAACCCGAGCTCGACCCGACCGTGGTCCTCGGCCAGCGAGCAGGCGTCGGCAAGCGCAGCGGCGGCCTCGTCCAGCCGACCGGCGTCGGAGAGCGCCGCGCCCTGCAGCCGCAGCACCCACGGCTGCAGGTAGCCCGCGCCCAGAGCGGCGGCCCGGCCGGCGGCATCGGTCGCCAGCGAGAGCGCGCTGTCGTGATCGCCGTCGTGCAGGAGCACGAGAGCAAGGGCGGCGTCGGTCTCGACGACCTCGGCGGTCTCGCCGAGCCGCTCCTGCGCACCGCGCGCGTCGGCGAGCAGCGCACGAGCAACCGGTTGATCTCCCTCGAAGGCCGTCGCCACCGCATACGTCCGCAGGGCAGCCGCGTGGAAGGCCTCGTCCCCCAGGCCGAGCAGCACCGGCAGAAGACCCGCGACCGTCGCCCTGGCCTCCGAGACCCGGCCGAGCCGCAGCAGCGCGTCGCAGCGGTTGAACCGCGACGCCGCCGCGCCGCCAGCGTCGCCGGCCTCGGCGGCCACCTCTTCCGCTCGGGCGAACAGCCCCAGCGCCTCGGCGCCCCGGCCGGCGAGCCACGCCTGAAAAGCCAGGTGATCGAGGGTGCGGGACTGCCCGACGAGGTCGCCCACCTGCTCGTATCCCGCGAGCGCCAGCTCCCCATAGGGCCGGTCGGCTTCCAGCCCCACGAAGGTCAGGCAATTGGCGAGGATCTCCTGCGCGGAGGCCAGCGCGCCGGCGTCGCCCGACCCCTGCGCGTCCTGCTCAGCCTCGCGCGCCCAGCGCAGCGCTTCGGGGTATCGGCCCTGCTGGAGCCGGACGCCGCCGGACACCACCTTGAGACGGCTGCGGGCCGCGAGCGCACTCTCGTCGATGCTGCCGTCAAGAAGCCTGAGCCCGCGCGTCACGGTGCGCAGCGCCACGGGGTGCCTGCCCTGGTGCGAGTAGAGCGTCGCCTCCTCGCGGAGCACCTGGGCGGCCCGCACCGGCCGGCGCCGCAGCTTCCTGATCGCTGCCTCGTAGGACGAGAACGCCGACCTGCTGCGCCCGAGCCGGGCCCGCGCCTCCCCCAGCGAGATGAACACCTCGGCGAGGTCGTCGTCGGGCACCCCGCGAAGCGTGCGCGCCGC
This sequence comes from uncultured Actinomycetes bacterium, assembly GCA_963778785.1. GTDB lineage: Bacteria > Actinomycetota > Actinomycetes > S36-B12 > CAIYMF01 > CAVZVV01. The sequence continues at coordinate 240,414 of CAVZVV010000021.1, read as the reverse complement.
CAGGGTCGCGCGCGCCAGCAGCTCCTCGGCCTGCGCGTACGCGTACTTGCTCGCGCGCGCGCTGCCCGGCCGAGCGCGAGTAGTGCCACGCCTTGTCCGGGCGGCCGGCGTGGAAGAAGTGCAGCGACAGCAGCTCGGCCACGTCGTCGGGATCGTCGGCCGTCGCCTCGATCATCTCGCCCGCCCGGCCGTGCAGGTCGCGCCGCAGCCGGTAGGGCAGCCCCTCGTACGCGGTGTCGCGGATGAGCTGGTGGTCGAAGCCGATAGCGGCCATGGCCGTCCGGCCGGAGGAAGTACGACGAGCCGCCGCAGCGCTTCGCGGCTCGTCGGGCAGGGGATGCCCGTGCAGGAGCGCGCGCAGCTCGGTCTCGTCGAAGCCGACGCCGAGCACCGAGGCGAAGCGCAGCACGGTCCGCTCGTCCGGCGGCAGCCGGTCGATCTGGCTGGTGATCAGCGCCTCGACCGTCGCGGGCAGCGGCGTCGAGCGGGCGCGCCGGTGCGGGCCGCGAGGACGAGACCGCGCAGGAAGAGCGGGTTGCCGCCGGCGCGCTCGGTGAGGGCGCGCGACGTCGTGCGGGGTCAGCGGGGTGTCCTGCAAGCTCCCGTGAGCGAGGGCCGCGGCCGCGACGTCGTCCAGCGGGGCGGGACGCAGCGGGCACGACCGCGTAGGCTCCGCGTCCGGCCGGAAGCCGCTGTCGACGTCGCGCCGGGTGAGCAGCACGAGCCACGGCCGGTCCGCGAGCGCCGCGGCAGAGCTGGTCGAGCAGATCGGCCGACGCCTCGTCCATCAGGTGCACGTCGTCGAAGACGAGGACCGTCGGATCCTGCAGCGCAGGCGACGAGGAAGCGCGCGGTCACCTCCTCGAGCCGCGTGCCTTGCGGAACCGCTCGGCGAGCGCGTCGACCTCGGGGCGTCGAAGGCATGTCGACGTCGAGCACGCGCGGCCACCAGCGGCAGCCAGGGCAAGCAGGGCGGGCTCGCGCTGGTCCGCGACGAGCGCGCAGGGCGTCGACCACAGACCTCGTCGTCGGCCTCCGGCGTCACCCCCAGCGAGCTCGGCGCAGCAGGAGCGGAACGGCCAGTACGCCGTCGCCGCCTCGTACTCGTCGCACGGCGCGACGACCGTGCGCGCGTCGGTGCGGGCGAGCAGCCTCGTGCACCAGCCGCGACTTCCCGATCCCCGGCTCGCCGACGAGGTCGACGACCCGCCCCCGGCCGGACAGCGCCTGCGCCGAGCGCCTCGTCGAGCACGCGCGAGCTCGGCCTCGCGGCCCGACGAGCGGCGCGGTCGCCGACGCCGCGCCCGCGCTCGCTGAGCAGTCGGCCCGACGCTCGCGGCGCTCGACCGGCTCGCGACTTGCCCTTGACCATGAACGGTGCGAGCGGTTCCACGTCGAACCTGGTGTCCGACGCGCTCGAGCACCGCCGTGGTGGCCAGCACCTGGCCCGGCGCGGCGCCTTGCCCATCACGCGCGCCGCGAGGTTGATCGCGTCGCCCTTGACCGAGAACGTCTTGCGGAACGCCGGGCCGAAGTCGCCGGCGAAGACCGGGCCGCAGTTCACGCCGATGCGCAGCGGCACGCTGCCCGATGCGCTCCACGATCGTGCGGGTGGCGCGCAGCATCCGCTCCTCGTCGTGGCCGGCGCTGCGCGGGCGCCCCGGCGGTGAGCATGATCTTGCCGCCGTCGCGGTTGATGTCGGACTCGAAGAACGTCACGCCGTGGCGGCGACGTCGCCTCCTGCACGTTGCGCACGCACTCGTCGAGGCGCCGCGGCCAGCGCGTCCGGGCCCTCTTCGGCCAGCAGCGCGTCGGTGCCCGAGAACTGCACGAAGGCCACCGCGATGCGCCGGTGCTCTGGCTCGCCGGCCGCGCTGCGCAGATGGGCGCGGATCGCGGGCGGGATGAGGATCGCCGAGGTCGAGGCCCTCGGTCGACGGGCGCGGCATCGACCAGGCGATCGTCAGCGCAGCTGCGGCTCGCGCGCGAGCAGGACCGCGTCGCCCTTGGCGCCACCGACGCACCGACGGGTCGAGCAGCGCCGCAGTCTCCGGGCTGAGTGCGATCTCGCCCGGCGTCGGCGATCGCCTCCATCTCGGCGGTGCGGCTCGCCGCCGGCCCGCTGACGATGAGCTCGCGGTGGATCTCCGGGTCGCCGACGAGGAAGAAGTGGAACGTGCCGCTGTGGATGCCGACCGACATCCGCAGCGTGACCCGCCCCGAGCCGGTGCTGACGCTGCCGATCCGGGCGAGCCGCGCGCGCATCCGGTAGGCCGGCCCGCGCCGCGCGGGCCGCGTGGTCGTCGCCCTCGAACAGCAGCAGCACCGCGTCGCCGCCCCACTTCACCAGCCCGGCGCCGTCCGCGATACGCCACCGACGAGCAGCTCGGCGAAGGTGGCGTTGAGGATGTCGCTCATCTCCTCGGCGCCGACCTTGCCCTTGCGCGCGAGTCGCTCGGTCAGCTGGGTGAACCCGGAGATGTCGACGAACGCGAGCGACCCCTCGACCTCGCGCCACAGGCGCTCGGGCGTCTCTCGCAGCCAGCTGACCGCCAGGCGCGGCACGTACGGCGCGAGAGGATCGTCCACCGACGTCGTACCCTCGGCCATCTGCGTCCGCCTCGCCTCGTCAACCCCCCCACGGTGGCCGCGTGGCCAGAGTGTAGATCGCGAGACCGTACCTCCGGGGGCAGCCGGGCGGGTCAGATCCACCTGGCTGCCGGGGCGGGTGCGCTGCGAACGAACACGACCGCGGGGCCTGGGGATCTGGGGACCCGCGCGCTCACCTTGTGAAGTGCCGGACTCCGGACGACGTGCTCGGCCTTTCTAGCCCCTACAGACACGCAGTAGCCTCCTCGGACAGGTCGGCTCGTGCATGTTGACGGACTTGCCGCCGAGTCGACATCGGCCAAGGAGGGCAGCCATGCCGCGCCAGGCGATTCAATGTCTCGATATCTTCCCCGAAACTGAATGCACACTCATGCTCATCGGGGAACCCGATGAAGTGACCAGCGCCCTGGAGTATCACGCGGCCCAGGCTCACAGTGAGGCGCTTGATGATCTGCAGCCCCGGGCGCAGGCCGTGATGCGCCGGGTTGTCCACCATGGAGGCAAGGCGTCGTATGTGGGTGAGGAATTCGAGCACGACGAGCAGTCCGGGCGGGTCCGGGTGAACGGTCCAAGCGTGATCGTTTCTGAGCTGTCGAGTGACGGAGTCACCACGTTGACCTGTGCGTGCGGCGGCTCCGACATGAGCCTTACGTGCAAGACGAAGGTCACCCCAAGTGGGCTGGCCCAGTGCCTCAACGTCTCCTGCACCGCGTGCGGCTGGGGAATCGAGAGCGTGGGATTGGTCGACGAGGCGCAGTTCCTCAAGGCGTATCCGGAGTGACGCGCCCGGACGCGGCTTCGTCCGAGCCAGTCGCATCGCCGCCCATCCCCTGAGCGAGGCGCAGGCAGCCAGCACCCACCCCACGTGCCGTCGATGAGCTCAGGACGGTCGGCGCATCCCGAACGGCGGCCGCGTCGCGCGCCGCCCCTACGGGCCTGCGCTCACGAGACGAGCCGGAGGGTCACCGGGTAGCGGTACAGGATGCCCTGGTTGGCCTGGAGACCGCCGATGACACCCAGCACCATCGAGCCGATGATGACGACCGGCAGGAGCAGGAAACCGACCAGGACGAAGCAGAGCAGGAAGCTCACGAAGCCGGCGATGAGGACCGAGATGTGGAAGTTCAGTGCTTCCTTGGACTGGTCCGCGACGAACGCGGATCGCTGCCCGAAGACCACCAGGATGATGATCGGGCCGATGATCGAGAGCACGAAGATCGACAGATGGGCCAAGAGCGCCCACAGCCGCTCATCCGAAGGCGACAACGGAGGCTGCGTGCCCGGGTAGGCCGGAGGCACGTAGCCGAGCGGGGGCGGGGCCGCCGGGGGCGGGAAGCCCTCGGGCGGCGTGGACGCCGGCGGCGGGAAGCCCTCGCGCGGCGCAGCGAACGGATCCTCCGGCACCTGGCCGCTCACGGTCGCTCCTTCGGTCGGAGACCCTGCCACCCTAGCGCCGCGCACTCCGCCCTGATCACGCCTCCCGCCGATGGCCTCACGCCGCTCGAGCGTGCTGCCGCCCACGAGCTGGCTGGTGCGGCCACGGGCCAGGCTGAGCCAGGACCGGTCAGCCGGTGGCCAGCCGCTCGCTCATGACCACCTCGAGGGCCGCTGCCACCGACGGGTTCTCCTGCTGCAGGCTCCGGAACTGCGTGCCGAAGAGCGACCACACCACGAGCGGCCCGTCGGCCGTCACGGTGGCCGTGCGCCGGCCGCGACCGATGATGGCGATCTCCCCGAAGAAGCCGCCCGGCCCGAGCGACCGCAGGGCACGTCCCTCCTGGGTCACGGTGGCCGTCCCGGTGTCGATGATGTGGAAGGCGTAGCCCGCTCGTCCCTCGGTCACGACGCGATCGCCGCGCTCGAACTCCTCGACCTCGAACCGCTCGGCGAGGGCTGCGCGCTCTGCCGGGCCGAGCCCCGTCAGCAGCGAGCAGCGCAGCAGGTCGTCGGCGGTGGGGTTGTCCATGGTGTCCTTCCGGGGATCCGGCATCTGCCCGGGATCCTCCCGGAGCGGGCCGAAACCCGGCAAGGACTTCGCGAAGTGTTCACCTCGGTCTGTCGGCTCGACGACACCGCCCCCAAGCCCTTCACCGGATTGGGCCTGCCCGTGGCCCGGCGCTTGCTACGTTGGCCGCGGTGCCGGCGGGGGGCCGGTGGAGCCTGATCAGGAGGGTGCCGTGAGGCCGCAGGAAGCACTGGCACGGGTTGATCTCTTCGCGGGGATGCCGCACGAGGTCCTCGACGAGCTGATCCAGCGGGGGACGACACGACAGATCACGGCGGGGCACGAGTTCATCACCCAGGGCAGCCCGGAGTCGGGCCTGCAGCTGATCCTCGACGGCACCGCCACGATCGTGGTGAACGGGGTGGAGCGCGCCACCATGGGCGAGGGCGACTACCTCGGCGAGATGTCTCTGCTGGACAACGCACCTCGATCAGCCTCGGTCGTGGCCGGGCCCGACGGCGTGAAGACCTTCGGCGTCTCGCCGCTGTCGTTCTGGGCCCTGTTAGAGAGCAACCCGCAGATGGCTCGTCCCCTGCTCACCGTCCTGACGGCCCGGATCCGTCGGATCGAGGCGGCCGCGGCCACGCAGGACTGACGCCCCGGATGCGGCTGACCTTCCTCGGCGTGCGCGGCTCCATGGCCGCGCCCGGGTCCGGCTACGTGCGTTACGGCGGGCACACCTCGTGCATCGCCGTGGCCCACGCCAGCCACACCTTCCCCACCCTCGCACTCGACGCGGGGACGGGGTTGTCCACGCTCACGGGCATGCTCGACTCCGAGCCGTACCGGGGGACGGTGCTGCTGAGCCACCTGCACTGGGACCACATGCAGGGCATCCCCTTCTTCTCGGCCGGCGACCGAGAGGGGTCACGGGTCGACGTGTTCATGCCCGCGCAGGGGGGACTCAGCGGCCGTGACCTGCTCGCGCAGATGCTCGCACCCCCCGCGTTCCCGATCACGCCCGAAGGACTCCGCGGCGACTGGACCCTGTCGGCCGTCGAGCCCGAGCCATTCGAGACCGACGGGTTCGCGGTCATCCCGAGCGAGATCGTGCACAAGGGCGGCCGCACCTACCTCTACCGGGTGGAGGCCGACGGGGTCTCGGTCGCGTATGCCCCGGACCACGCCCCCGCCAACGGGATCTCGGCGCACACGCTGGGGGTGCTCGACGGTGTGGACGTGCTCGTTCACGACGCCCAGTTCGTCGAGGCGGAGCGCGCCATCGCCGACTCCTTCGGCCACGCGACGGTCGGCGACGCCGTGGCGCTCGCCGAGCGGGTCGGAGCCAGGCGCCTCGTGCTGTTCCACCACGGTCCGTACCGCTCCGACGACGCCCTCGACCGGATCGCCGACGAGGTCGCGAGCCGGGTGCCCGTGTGCATGGCCGCCGAGGGCACCACCGTCGAGGTCGGCGCCCGCGCCTGAGCTCGGCGCACGGAATCGGGAATCGCCAGGAGACGCCAGCGCGCCCCCCGGGAGGAGCCGGGGGGCGCGCTGCGGTCGGGAGCGACCGTGTCAGGACTGCTGCGACCCGAGGGTCAGCTGCACCTGCTGGGTCTGACCGCCCCGCTCGACGGTCAGGGTGACCGTCTTGCCGGGCGCCATGCTGCGGATCGTGACGATGAGTGACGTCGAGTCGGCGACGTTCTGGCCGTCGACCTTGGTGATCACGTCGCCGCTCTTGAGGCCCGCCTTCTCGGCCGCCCCGCCCGCGGTGATCTGGCCGACCTTCGCGCCCGGGCCCGTGTACTGCTGATCGAGGCCCACCCCGATGATCGGCGTGGTGCTGTGGCCGGTCTTGATGATCTCGTCAGCGATGCGCGAGGCCGTGCCGATCGGGATGGCGAAGCCGAGGCCGATCGAGCCGCCCTGGGTGCCCTGCTGCTGGCCGAGCGTGGCGATGGCGGAGTTGATGCCGATGACCTGCCCGGACGAGTTCACCAGCGGGCCGCCGGAGTTGCCCGGGTTCACCGCGGCGTCGGTCTGGATCGCGTTGATGAAGGCTGTCTCACCTTCGCCCCCGGCGGTCACGGGGCGGTTGAGCGCCGAGATGATGCCGGCCGTCACGGTCTCCTCGAGGCCCAGCGGCGAGCCGATCGCGATCGCGGTGTCGCCGACACGCACCTGGCTGCTGTCGCCGAGCGTAACGGCGGGCAGCCCGGTCTTCTCGACCTTGATGACCGCCAGGTCGTAGCCGGGGTTGGTGCCGACGATGGTGGCCTTGGTGGTGCTGCCGTCCTTGAACTGCACGGTGAGCGAGCCACCGTTGGCGCCGAGCGCGGCCACGTGGTTGTTCGTCAGGATGTAGCCGCTGGCGTCGATGATGAAGCCGGTGCCGGTGCCGCCGGTCTGGCCGTTGGTGCCGCTGATCTTGACCACGGACGGGCTCACGGCCGCGGCGACCGAGGCGATGGTGCCGTCGGGCCGGGGCGAGAGGTTGTCGGTGGAACCCGCGGCCGTCGTGGTCAGGGTCGTGGTGCTGCTGTTGTTGGCCGCGACGGTGTAGCCGACCGCGCCGCCCACGCCACCGGCGAGGAGTGCCGCGGCCATGGTGCCGGCGATGATCGCGCCGGTCCGACCGCCCCTGCCACGGCCCGCGGGGGCCGGAGCCGTGGTCGGCGGCGGGAACGTGCCGACCGGCGGGGGCGGCATGGGCGGGTCGAGCAGAGCGGTGCCGCCGGCGGTGCCGTACGAACCAGACGCGGTCGCGTAGCTCGGGGTGCCGTAGGTGGGGGTGCCGTAGGTGGGGGTGCCGTAGCCCGGGGTGCCGTAGGTCGGGGTGCCGTAGGTGGGCGTGTCGTAGCTCGGGCTGTTGGAGGGCGGCGGCGCGTACGAGGGGGAGGCGTACGCCGGGGCGTCGGCGGTGGGGGTGACGGGGGTGGTCCCGCCCAGGCCGTCAGCGCTGGCGTCGGGACGCCACACGTCGTCGAAGCCGGGGACAGGGCTGGAGGGGGTGCTCACGGGGTGCTTCTCCTAGGGCTGAGGTCCAGGTGTGGGGTGCTCCCACGTCCACTGTCTGCCCCTGCGGGTCCCGCTACCAACCTCACGGGACCGGTCCTTGCACGTCCCGTACATGTCTGACGCGGCCCGCACACACGGAACGGGATATCGCCCAGCCACGGCCGCGGACCAGCCGGATCAGCCCTCGTCGTCGGCGCGACCCTGCGCGTCGCGCTGGGCCAGGAACTGCTCCACCTGGGCGGCGATGTCGTCGCCCGTGGGCAGCCCCGCGGCGGGCGCACCTTGCCCAGGCACCGACTCGGTGCGGGACGCGACGACCGACTCATACTGCTGCTCGAGCATGCGGACCGCCTCGGTGTTCTCCTCCGAGGCAGCTACCTGGGCGTCGAGGTCGCGGTCGGTGGCCCGGGCGGCGTCACGCAGCGCATCCAGCGGGAGGACCAGACCGGTCTGAGCCATGACCGACTCGAGCAGCGTGACCGCGGCCGCCGGGTACTCGCCCTGCGCGACGTAGTGGGGCACGTGGGCGGCGAAGCCCATCGCGAGCAACCCCTCATTGCCGAGCACGATCTCGAGGAGTCCGGCCATGTGGCCGGGCACCTGCAGGTCGCCGACCCACGAGGTGCGCCCGGCCACGAGCGACGGATCGACCGAGTGGGTGGTGACCCCCACCGGCCGGGTGTGCGGCGCGGGGAACGGCACCGCGTGCATGCCCAGCACCAGGCTCACGTCGAATCGCCGCACCAGGCCCACCACCGCGGCGGCGAACCGCTGCCACTGGAAGTCGGGCTCGGGTCCGTGCAGCAGGAGGAAGGGCCGGGCCAGGTCGTCCTGCAGCGCGGTGAGCTCGAGGGTGGGCAGGTCGATGTCGCCGTAGTGGTCGGTCAGGAACGTCATGGCCGGGCGGCGGGCCCGGTAGTCGAACAGCTCGTCGACGGAGAACTCGGCGATGGTCTCGCTCTGGAGCGAGGCCAGCAGGTGGCCCACGGCCAGGCGCCCGGCGGATCCCGCGTCGAGGAACCCCGCCAGGCTGTGCAGCATGACCGGGCGGCCGTAGTCGGTGCGGTCGTCCAGCAGGGTGACGAGTTCGTCGGGGTTACGCACGGGTCTCCATCCGTCTCGGTGCCCCACCAGGGTGCACCGCCGTGACCAACGCCGCAGCCGGACCCCGGCATTCCGCCAGGCATCCGGCCGGACCGGCCGGACGGGTCAGCCGGCGGCCCGGCGGGCGGCGGCGGAGCGACGCTCGCGGGCCATGCGCAGGTCGATGATGGCGGCGAAGCGGCTGGGGCGGCGGATCGCCCAGTACGAGCGGAAGCAGCGCCGGCACCACCAGCGTCCGACCCGGTCGTCGGTGAGGTCCACAGACCCCGCCATGGCCCGGCCGCACCAAGGGCAGTGGCGCACGGGAACCGTCACAGGTCCACTCTGCCCGTCGCCGCAGCGGTTCGCAGCGCGAGCAGCCCGGTCGGCGCAAGATCACGCCCGATGGGCCGCGCACGGGACACCCGTAGCCGCAGCGGTGGGCTAGCGTCGCATCGTGACGCCCGAGGACGCCGTGCTGCGTGCAGCCGAGGCGGCGCTCGACGACGGCGACGTCGTCACCGACCCCGACCGGCTGGCCAGCTACCGCTGCGACCAGTCGACGGGGTCCGCAGCCGGCGAGCCCTTCGCGGTGGCGTTCCCTCGAACGACGGCGCAGGTGTCCGCGCTGCTCGCGGCCGCGTACGAGCACCGGGTCCCCGTCGTCCCGCGCGGCGCCGGGTCGGGGCTCTCAGGGGGAGCGAACGCGATCGACGGATCCCTCGTCCTGTGCGTGGAGCGGATGCGCGACGTGCTCGCGGTCGATGGCGGCAACGGTTACGTCGAGACCCAGCCCGGCGTGCTCAACCAGGAGCTGCGCGCGCACGTCGCCGGACACGGCCTCTGGTATGCGCCCGACCCGGCGAGCAAGGACATCTGCTCCATCGGCGGCAACGTGGCCACCAACGCCGGGGGCCTGTGCTGCGTCAAGTACGGGGTCACCCGCGATGCGGTTCTCGGCCTGGAGGTGGTGCTCGCCGACGGCCGGGTCACGCGCCTGGGCCGGCGCACGATCAAGGGGGTCGCGGGCTACGACCTCACCGCCCTCGTCGTCGGCAGCGAGGGCACCTTGGGCGTCGTCACGATGGCGCGGCTCCGGCTGCGTCCGCTGCCCCCGCCGCCGACCACCGCCGTGGCTGTCTTCCCCGACGTCGAGTCCGCGGGCCGCGCGGTCGAGGCGATCATGGCGGTGGCGTCGCCGAGCCTGCTCGAGCTCATGGACCGCACCACCATCCGTGCGGTCGAGGCGTACCGGCCGATGGGCCTGGACACCGACGCCGGCGCCCTGCTGCTCGCCCAGACCGACCTGCCGGGCGCCGCCGGCGCGGCCGAGGCCGACGTGATCAGCGCCGCGTGCGAGCGGGCCGGGGCGACCGACGTGTTCCGATCCGAGGACCCTGACGAGGCCGAGCTGCTGCTCGGCGCACGGCGCATGGCCATCCCCGCGCTCGAGACCATGGGCGACTGGCTGCTCGACGACATCTCGGTGCCGCGCCGACGACTGGCCGAAGCGGTGGCGGCGATCGAGCGGATCTCCGCCGAGCACGACGTGGTGATCGGCACGTTCGGGCACGCCGGAGACGGCAACCTGCATCCGACGATCGTCGTCCCCCACGGCGACGCCGACGCCGCCGCCCGTGGGCTCGAGGCGTTCGACGCGATCCTCGACGTCGCGCTCGCTCTCGACGGCACCGTCACCGGTGAGCACGGCGTCGGGCTGCTCAAGCTCCGCGGGCTCACCGCCGAGCTCGACGACGCTGCTGTCGACCTGCACCGCCGCATCAAGGACGCCCTGGACCCACGCGGCATCCTCAACCCAGGCAAAGCCCTCCCCCGCTGGTAGGCCCACAGCAACGACCTGCCGACCTGGCCGCAGCCTCGCCGACCCGCCGCACGGAACGTGGGGAGTGCCGTGTCGACCTATTCGACGCAGGGGCACCCTGATGCAGAACGGACGGGGATGAGGGGGCCCTGCGCCGGCTGGGTGGAGGTGGGGTGCCCCGGGGCAGGCGTCAGCGTGGGAGGCGCAGACCGGTCATGCCGCCGTCGACGGTGAGGGCGGTGCCGGTGGTGGAACCCGAGAGCGGGCTGGCGAGATAGGCGATCGCGTGGGCCACCTCGTCGGCGGACACCAGCCGGCCGATCGGCTGGCGGGCTCGCAGCGACGCGAGGGCGGCGTCGGGGTCGGGTGCGTTGTCGAGCAGCCGGCCGATCCACGGCGTGTCCGCCGTGCCAGGGACAACCGCGTTCACCCGGATCCCCTCACCCACGTGGTCGGCCGCCATCGCGAGCGTGAGCGCGAGCACCGCCCCCTTGCTCGCCGAGTAGAGCGCGCGCGCGGGCACGCCGACGACCGCGACGATGGACGACGTGTTGACGATCGCGGCGGCCGGCGAACGACGCAGGTGCGGGAGCGCCGACCGCGACACCCGAGCGATGCCGAGCACGTTGACGTCGAGCACCCGGAGCCACTCGTCCTCGTCGTTCGCCGAGACGTCGCCCACCGCGCCGATGCCGGCGTTGTTCACGACCACGTCGAGCCGCCCGAAGCGCGCGGCCACCTCGTCCACGGCCAGCGCTACGGCGGCGGCGTCGGTGACGTCGCAACCGACCCACGCGGTGCCGTCGGCGTCGGTGCGGTCGCGGTCGAGCACAGCCACCGTCGCGCCGCGCGAGACGAGCAGGCGCGCCGTTGCCGCGCCGATGCCGCTCGCGCCCCCGGTGACGATCGCGACGAGGCCCTCGTAGTCGGACATGCGTGTCTCCTGGTGTCGGCCGACGGTCAGCGGCGGGGGTCGATGTGGATCTTGGGCCCGGTGCCGACGCCGGGCAGCGGCTGGCCGGCGAGCGCGTCGCCCACCTGGTCGAGCCCCACCGTGCCGGCCACCAGCGGACGGGGGTCGACCCGCCCGTCCGCGTAGCGCTCGACCGTGTCGGCGAGGCCCGGCGACGCGCTCAGGATGCCGACGGCGGTGACGTCCTTGAGGACGAGGTCGCGCGTGTCGATCAGGCTCGGCCCGCCGGACAGCCCGATGAGGACGACGCGGCCGGCCAGGCTGCACGAGCGACACCGCGGCAGCGGGCACCTCGGCCCCGAACGTGCAGTCGATGACCGCGTCGAACGGCTCGTCTGGCAGCGTCGTCCATCGTCCAGACGTGGCCGACGCCGAGGCTGCGAGCGAACGCGCAGCGACGCCTCCGACCGGCCGGCGAGATGCACGTCGAGCGCCCTCGGCCGCGGCGAACAGTCGCGGCGAGCAGGCCGATCGTGCCGGGGCCGTAGACGAGGACCCGGTCGCCGGCGCCGAGCGCGGCGGCCTGCACCGCGCGCAGGCGTTGCCGCCGGGTTCGACGAGCGCCCCCGCCACCGGGTCGACGGAGTCCGGCAGCTCGTGCAGCGCGGTCACCGGCACCAGGAGCTGCTCGGCGAGCGCACCCGGCCATCCGCCGCGGATGCCGATCTCGTACCGGTCGGCGCAGACGTGCTGGCGGCCGGGCGGCGCAGCGCCGGCAGCGCCCGCAGCCGAGCATCGTGTCGCCGGTGACCCGCCGACCGAGCCACCGCCCGTCGACGCCCGGCGCCGACCGCAGCGACGACGCCCGGCCCACTCGTGCCCGAGCCGCATCGGGTACTGGGCGTGGCCCTGGTGCAGGTAGGCCATCTCGCCGGTGAAGAACTCGACGTCGGTGCCGCAGATGCCGACCCGCTCGACATCGACGACGACCTGCCCCGCCCGGGGGTCGGGTGCGTCGACGTCCTGCACGGCCGACTCACGCGGGCCCGGTGACGACGAACGCCCTCACGGGCGATCCCCCGCACCGCTCACGGAGCGGCCGCCACGAGCTGGCGCTGGGTGCCGAGCCCGTCGATCCCCAGCTCCATGACGTCGCCGGGCTGCAGGTACACCGGCGGCTGTCATGCCGATGCCCGACGCCCGGGCGGGGTGCCGGTGTTGATGAGGTCGCCCGGCTCGAGCACCATGAACTGGCTCAGGTAGTGCACGAGGAACGTCGGCGACGAAGACCATCGTCGAGGTCGAGCCCGTCTGGCGGCGCACGCCGTTGACGTCGAGCCACATGCCGAGGGCCAGCACGTCGCCGACCTCGTCCGGCGTGACGAGCCACGGCCCGGCCGGGTTGAACGTCTCGGCCGACTTGCCCTTGACCCACTGCCCGCCGCGCTCGATCTGGAACGCGCGCTCGCTCACGTCGTTGACGAGCACGTAGCCGGCGATCGCGGCGGCCGCGTCCCGCTCGTCCGAGTCGAGGTAGCGGCGCGCGCGAGCCGATGACGATGCCGAGCTCGACCTCCCAGTCGGTCTTGGTCGAGCCGCGCGGGATGAGGACGTCGTCGTTCGGGCCGACGACGGTGTTGGGCGCCTTGGTGAACACGATCGGCTCGGCCGGGCACCGCCTGGCCGGTCTCGGCGGCGTGGTCGCGGTAGTTCAGCCCGATGCAGAGGATCTGGTGCGGCCGCGCGATCGGCGCGCCGACGCGCTGGTCGCCCAGGGGCTCGGTGCGCCCCGCCGCCACCCGCTCGGCCACGAGCGGCCGCAGTGTGTCGATGCCGCCGCTGCCGAGCCACGCCTCGTCGACGTCGGGCACGGCGTCGGAGACGTCGACCACCTGGTCGCCGCCGACGAGCACCGCGGCCCGCTCCTGCCCGGCGGGGCCGAGGCGCACGATCTTCACGGGGTCTCCTGGGGTCGGGGGGTGGACGAGGGGTCGCTCCGGAAGGATGCCGCATCGGGCCGGTCGGGCGCAGCGGCGTCCCAGCCGGGCGCCGATGCCCGCCCGGACCAGCGGCGGGTGGGCAGCCCGCGCGCGCCGACGTCGGCGACGAACAGCCGGCCCGCGAGCGGCGCCGCGGAACGCTGGCCCTCGTCCAGCTCGTTGCGGGCCGTCGTGATGAGCAAGCGGTCGCGGCGGGGACCGACGAACGCCGCGCTCGTGGGGTGCGGGGCGGGCAGGCGCACCCGGGCGAGCGTCTCGCCCGTGGGCGCGAAGCAGGTGAGCTCGGACCCGCCCCACTGGGCCACCCACAGCCGGCCCTCGTCGTCGACGCACATCCCGTCGGGCACGGCGACCAGCCGGGCGGGCACCCGCCACCAATTCCCGACGAGGCCGGCGCCGACGTCGTACGGCGCCGACCACAGCGAGCCCGGCACGCTGTCGACGAGGTAGACGGTGGCGCCGTCTGGCGACCAGCCGATCCCGTTGCTCAGGGTGAGGCCCGCGCGCAGCACCGTGGCGGCGCCGGAGTCCTCGATCCGCAGCAGCGCCGCCCGTCCCGCGACCCCCTCGAGCGACAGGGTGCCGACGACGTAGCGCCCGGCCGGGTCGATCCCGCCGTCGTTGAGCCGCAGCCCTGAGGTGGCGGCGAGCAGCGGGGGCGATTCGGTGCGGGTGCCGTCGGGGGCCACCGCCACCATCCGGTCGTGCGCTGCGACGAGCAGCCCCCCGTCGCTGGTCGGAGCCGCGGCGCCCACCGAGGCCGGGAACTGGTACGCAGCGGCAACCACCACGTCGTCGCTCTCGATCCGGCCACGGAACGCTCGGCCGGCGACGATGTCGACCCACGACACGCTGGCGGTGTCGTCGTCCCACACCGGGCCCTCGCCGAGCTCGTGCAGCGCACTCCCGAGCACGTCGGCGTCGTAGACCCTCACGAGCGGGCCTGGCTAGGCTGCTGCACGCTCGGATCGTAGGGCGCTACCCCCACCGACGGACGAGGACGGCCGTGACCCGCCGCAGCCAGGAGTGGTACGCAGGAAGCGACCGGAACGCCTACATCCACCGCGCGTGGATGCGCCGGGGGCTGCCCGCCGACGCGTTCGACGGCCGCCCCCACATCGCGATCGCGAACACGGCATCCGATCTCACCCCCTGCAACGCGCACCTCGACGAGGTGGCCGCGAGCGTGAAGCAGGGCGTGTGGGAGGCCGGCGGCGTGCCCCTGAACCTGCCGGTGCTGTCGCTCGGCGAGACGCAGGTGCGGCCGACCGCGATGCTTTGGCGCAACCTCGCGGCGATGGCCACCGAGGAGATGCTGCGGGCGAACCCCATCGACGGGGTGGTGCTGCTCGGCGGCTGCGACAAGACGATCCCGTCGCTGCTGATGGCAGCCGCGTCGGTGGACCTGCCCGCCCTCGTCGTGCCCGGCGGCCCGATGCTCACGGGGCACTTCAGGGGCGCGCCGCTCGGCTGCGGCACCGACGTGTGGCGGCTCAGCGAAGAGGTGCGCGGCGGCACTCTGTCCGAAGAGGAGTTCCTGCGCTCGGAGTCGTCGATGATCCGCAGCCGCGGTCACTGCAACACGATGGGCACCGCTTCGACGATGGCGGTGGTGGCCGAGGCGCTCGGCATGACCGTCCCGGGCACGGCGGGCACGCCCGCGCCGGACTCGCGGCTGCTGGAGCTCGCTCAGGAGGCGGGCAGGCTCGCCGTGGCCATGGTGGAGCAGGACCGTCGCCCGGGCGAGGTGATGACGTCGGCGTCGTTCCACAACGCGATCGTGGCGCTCGCCGCCACCGGAGGCTCCACGAACGCGGTCGTCCACCTGCTCGCGATAGCCGGACGGCTCGGCGTCGACCTGCGGCTCGACGACGTCGACCGGGTGGGTGCTCGCGTCCCCCTGCTCGTCGACCTGCAGCCGGCCGGACGGCACCTCATGGACGACCTCTACCGGGCGGGCGGGCTGAGCGCGGTGCTGCACGAGGTGCAGGACCTGCTCGATCCCACCGCCATCACGGTGACGGGCCGGACCCTCGTAGAGCACCTCGACGGGGCGCAGATCTGGGACGACGACGTGATCCGCCCCCGGGGCGAGCCGCTCGTCGACGACGCCGGCATCGCCGTGCTGCGCGGTTCGCTCGCCCCCGACGGCGCCCTGGTCAAGACCGCCGCGGCGTCCCCCCACCTGCTGCGGCACCGCGGCCGCGCGGTCGTGTTCGAGAGCGTCGAGGACCTGCACCACCGGATCGACGACCCCGACCTCGACGTGGACGAGACGAGCGTGCTGGTGCTGCGCGGGTGCGGACCGAAGGGGTACCCCGGGATGCCCGAGGTGGCTAACCTCCCGCTGCCGACGAAGGTGCTGGCCCGGGGCGTGCGGGACATGGTGCGGGTCTGCGACGGAAGGATGAGCGGCACGGCCTACGGCACCGTGGTACTGCACGTGGCGCCCGAGGCGGCCGCCGGCGGGCCGCTCGCCCTCCTGCGCGACGGCGACCCGGTGGTGCTCGACGTCCCCGGTCGGCGCCTCGACGCCGACGTGCCGGCCGACGAGTGGGCAGGGCGCAAGCCATCGGCGCAGGCGGCTGCGGGCTACGCGTCTCCCCTGCGCGGGTGGGAGCGGCTGTACGTCGACCACGTGCAGCAGGCCGACCGCGGCGCCGACCTCGACTTCCTGGTCGGGCGCAGCGGTGACCGGGTCGCCCGCGAGTCGCACTGACCCCGCGGGCCCGGCCCTGGCTACATCAGCGACCCTCAATAGCCGCGTGAGGAGTCGTCCGCGGACCCGCCCGCGAGCGTCTCGGCGAACTCGCTGCCGGTCATCGGCTTGGAGAACATCGGGTAGTCGTACTGGATCGCGTTGGCGTGCTCCTCGGCGCTCGTGGCGCCGACGCAGTCGGTCAGCGTGACGACCTCGAAGCCCTTCTCGTACGCCGAGCGCATCGTCGACTCGACGCAGCAGTTGGTGAGGAACCCAGCGAGGGCGACGGTCTGGATCCCCTTGCTCCGCAAGATGAAGTCGAGGTTGGTGCTGTGAAAGGCGTCGAGTCCGCGCTTGCCCTCGAGCACGATGTCGCCGGCCTGCGGAGCTACGTCCTCGACAAAGTCTGCGCCCCAGCTGCCCTTGACGAACGCGGTCGTGTCGACGACGCCCTTGAGGATGCCGTAGGGCGTGTCGGTGATCTCGCCGTAGCCCTCGGCGAACTGGATCGGCGCGTGGATGACCGTGACGCCGGCCTCGCGCGCGGCCGCGACGGCCGCCTTCGTGTGCTCGATCATGTCGGTGGCGGCCATCGAGTCGGCGACCGCGCCGTGCAGGGCGCCGCCGTCGGTGGTGAAGTCGTTCTGGAACTCGACGAGAACGACTGCGGTCTTCTTCGGGTCCATGGGGTCCTCCAGGGAAGGCGGGGTGCGGCGAGTGCCACCTTCGCACCGGGGACGCGCGCCCACCAGTGGATCGGACGAAGTGACCGCTCCGGTCGACGGCAGCGCTACCCGTGCTGGCGCTGCCACCACAGGGCAGCCTGCACGCGGTCGGTGACGCCGATGGCGGCGTACACGCGGGTGAGGTGCGTCTTGACCGTCTTCTCTGCGATGCCGAGGCGCCGGGCGATGACCCGGTTGCTGAGCCCCTCCGCCACGAGCGCGAGGACCTCTTCCTCGCGGTCGGTGAGCACGGGCTCCGGCGTCGGTGCTTCTCTGCGGCGCTGGATCAGCGCCAGAGCGGCCCGGGGGTCGAGGGGGGCCTCGCCGCGGGCCGCAGCGAGGATGCCCTCGTGCAGGGTGGTGGGGTCGGAGTCCTTGAGCAGGAAGCCCACGGCGCCGGCGTCGATCGCGTCGATCACCCGGCTCCGATCCGCGATCGTCGTGAGCACCACGACCCGTACGTCCGGGTGCTGGGCGGCGAGGCGCCGGGTGGAGGCCACCCCGTCGAGCACCGGCATGGACAGGTCCATCAGGACCACGTCGGGCCCGAGCTCGCCCACCCGGAGGAGCGCGTCCGCGCCGTCGACGGCCGCCCCCACGCACTCGAGGTCGTCGAACCGTGAGAGGAGCAGCGACAGGCCCGCCCGCACCACCTCGTGGTCGTCGACCACCAGCACCCTGATCATGCGGGTAGCTCGAGCCGCACGGACGTGCCGCGGCCCGGCGCGGACTCGACCCGCAGCGTGGCACCCACCGACACGGCGAGGTCGGCCAGCAGCCGGAGGCCCACGTGCCCCGTCTGCACCTCCGCCGGGTCGAAGCCGACCCCGTCGTCGACCACGGTGAGCACGGCGGCGCCGCCCGGCGCCGGCGCGAGCCGCACCTGCACGTGGGTGGCGTGCGCGTGCCGCTTCACGTTCGACAGGGACTCGCGCACGGTGCGGTAGGCGGCGGCCAGGGCCGGCGGGTCGAGCGCCACCGACGGGTCGACGTCGACCTGGACGTCGACGCCCTGCGCCCCAGCGCTCGCGGCGAGATCGGCCACAGCGCCTGCGAGCCCCACCTCGGCGAGGTTCGCGGGGTAGATCTCGACGAGCAGGGACCGGAGGCTGCGTACGCTGCGGCGCGTCGTCGTGGCCGCCGACGTGAGCTCTGCCGCGGACTCCCCGGCAGCGTCCGTGGCCAGGCCGTCGAGGGCGAAGGTGAGGCCGACGAGGTCCTGCACGACTCCGTCGTGGAGGTCGGCCGCGATGCTGGCGCGCTCGTGCTCGGAGGCGTCGATCGCGTGCTGCAGGAGTCCCTCGCGCTCGCGCTGGGCCCGGCCGAGCTTGCGCGCCAGCCGCCAGCTCAGCAGCAGCTGCACCGCGGCGTAGAGCACGAGACCGGCCAGGACCACGGGCACGAACGTGGTGAGCAGGCGCTGCGTGGACGCCGTGAGGCCGTCGGTGCTCTGGTAGGTCTCGAAGAGCAGCTGGTGCCCCTCGGTGGACGTGACGGGCACGTACACCTCGAGGAGCTGGTCGAAATCGCCCTGGTCGACGTTCTCGGCCTTGCCCAGGTCGCTCACCGACGCGTGCGGCTGCCCGGTGGCGAGCACCTCGCGCTGGTCGTCGGCGAGGGGGAACACCTGACCCACGTTGGTCAGGTCGTCGGTGTAGAGGACCTTGCCCTCGGGGGTCCACACCTTGACGGTGAGGATCCGGTCGCTGACGACGAAGCGCTGCACCGTCTCGTCGAGCGAGTCGATCGCGGCCGGGTCGCCCTTGATCAGCTCGTCGGTGAGCGAAGGGCCCACCACGGTCGAGGCGATCAGGGAGGTGGATTCCTCGGCCTGGCGAAGCGCCTCAGCGGTGGCCACCGTGCGGGCGGCCCAGAAGCACCCTGCGCTGATGAGGAGCACGGCCACCACGCTCAGGGCGGCCGACTTGGCTACCTCGCGCCGGACCGTCATCGGCCCATTGTGCGGCCCGGCGCGAAGTGCCACAGCGAGATCGCCCAGAGTTCGATCGGAGAACGATCAGGGACGATCAGATCGCGATCGTGGCGCGGCAGACCTCGCCGGTGCGCACGTTCTTGGCGATGGCGACGATGTGGTCGACGCCCACCCGGTTGGTGAGCAGCCGGCGAACGGTGAACGAGCCGCTCGGAGCGAGCGTGGTGCGCCGGCCGGAGGAGATGAGGGTGCCGTTGTCGCGCAGGGTGTATGACCACACCTGGCGGTTGCGGTTGGAGTCGACCTGGAACTCGGCCTCGAGCCGGCCGTTGCTCGGCTTGGCCTTGAGCTTGTAGAGGGTGCGCGCGCTGCAGTGGCCGCTCTTGGCGACGACGCCCGTGCCCTTGGCCTCGGCGGGCACTGCCGCGAGGACGGAGCCGGCAACGAACAGAGCAGCAGTGGTGGCGCCGATGGCGCGGAGGCGGTTGGTGGTCATGGCCTTCTCTTCTCTGGGAGGCAGGTCGGGGGGTTCCTGCGGTCAGCACCGACTCTGCGGCCTGCCGGGTCCGGGTTGGAATCGGATCAAGGTCCTAGGACCACCGGTCCCCGACTGGTGTCGCCCCGGCCGCCGCCGGAGGGAACGACCGCTAGCGTGGGTCCACCATGGGCGAGGACGCGGCGCGGGCCGGGGCGGGCGGGCAGCGGGCCCTGCGGGTGCTGATGCTCGTGGCCACGTCCGTGGCCACCGACACCCGCGTCCTGCGCGAGGCGGCCACCCTCGCGTCCGCCGGCCACGCCGTGCACATCGTCGGCAAGGACGTGCCGGCCGGCACCACGGCGCCCGACGGGGTCACGGTGTCCTCAGCGGGCGCGGCCTCGGCGTTCCGCCCCACCGGAACGCCGTCGGCGAGCGGCCGGAGGCTGTCGGCCCCGCAGCGGTTCGGACGGTGGGTGCTGCTGCCGCAGCATCGCAACCAGGCCTTCGGGTCGTGGGCCCGCGCCGCCGTCGACGACGCCCGCGGGCGGGATTTCGACGTGGTCCACGCGCACGACTTCACCGCACTCGCAGCGGGCGCGAGGCTGGGCGCCGAGCGCGGGGTGCCGTACGTGTACGACACCCACGAGCTGTGGTCCGGGCGCCAGCGCCAGTACCGGCCCACCCCGGTGCAGGACCGTCGCGAGCGGGCCGAGGAGGCGCGCCTCGGTGCCGCCGCCGCGGCCGTGATCACCGTCGGCGACGGCGTGGCTGACGCGCTGCGCGCCCGCTTCGGCTGGACCCACGTCGTGGTCGTTCGCAACTCGTTCGAGCAGCAGGTCTCCGACGTCGGCGGACTCCCCCCGCTGCCGGAGTCGCCGTCGGGCCTCGTGTACGCAGGGCGCATCGACGCCTACCGCGAGCTCGAGACCGTCATCGCGGCGGCACCGGCCCTGGACGGACTCTCGGTATCCCTCGTGGGCCCGGCCGACGACGTGTGGGTCGGCCGGCACGCCGCCGGGGCGCGGGTGGCGCGCGTCGAGGTGCTGCCGGCGTTGGACGTGCCGGGCGTCACGGCGCTGCTGCGCGCGCGGGGCTTGGCCCTCGTCACGCACTCCGACCGGTTCGAGAGCCACCGGCTCGCGCTGCCGAACAAGCTCTTCCACGCCGTGCACGCGGGCGTGCCGGTGGTGGCCACCGACGTGCCCGAACTGGCCTCCGTGGTCCGGCGGTACGGGCTCGGCGAGCTCTACCGGCCCGGCGACGCCGTGGACCTGGCTGCGGCGGCGCGGAGGGCGGTGGCGTCGTACGCGTCGTTGGTGACGGCGGTGGCGATGGCTGCGCCGGCGCTGTCATGGCCCGCCGACGCCGAACGCCTGCTCGCTGTCTATCGCAGCCTCTGACGGACGCCTGTCGTGGGTCGATCCCGCTCTCACGGGCGAGCGTCGTGGGTCGGTCCCGACCGACGGAACCGTTGGCGGCTCAGCACCGAGACCACATGAGTCACGGCACGTGCACGAGAGACCGCCTCGGTGTACCAGAGGCACCATTCGCGCACCGGAGGCACCGACGCACCCTCTGCTGCACGCACCTGGCCCGGGGGTGCCGAGGTCGCGGGCGCTAACGGCCGGTCGGCGCTGAGCCTTCGTCGTCGGTGGGTTGCCCCAGCGGCCAGCCGAAGCCATCGGCAAGCACCCGCGCGCTCACCCGTCCGTCGTGCACCCGCCGGACGAAGGCCGGCCCCTGCCCGGCGAGTTCCGCGAACGCGTCACGGTCGGCCACGACCTGCTCGAGCAGGGCGACGATCGATTCCGCTGTGGCGTCGGCGATCGGCACGTGGCCGCCCGGCACGCGGGCTCTGACCCGCTCGGGCACGTGGGCCACGACGAGCCGCCCCGCCGCCATCCCCTCGACGGCCGTGGCGCTGTAGAGGCCGAGCACCACCTGATCGACGAGCACGTCGGCGTCGGCGACGAGCGCGGGCATCTGCGCCGGCGGCACGCCCTGGACCCGGCGGTACTCGATCAGGCCGCGGGAGTCGAGGTCGGCGAGCGCCGGGTCGAGCAGGCCCGAACCCTTCATGAAGGCGTTACCAGGAGCATGGAGCACCACGGGCCGCGAGCGCGCCAGCGCTGGCCGTTCGGTGGCCCATACGTCGGGGTCGACGACGACGGGAAGCAGCCGGGCGTGCGGCGCGAAGTCGAGCAGGTCGGGCGTGGAGACGAACGTCGGCCCGCGGAAGCCTTCGATCAGCGCGCCCAGGCGGCGTGCCTGGGCCTCGAGCCGCCGGACGTAGGCGGCCTCGTCAGGCCGCGGGTCGGCGAACGGCGAGGTCGGGTACAGGGCGGCATGCCGGGACGGCAGCCGGATGTCACTGCCGTGCGCCACCAGCCCGACGCCGACGCCCGCACCCTGCAGCACGGACAGCTCCGGACCGCAGTCCTCGCCGTACCGTGAACCCATCAGCGGTTTCATCGAGTCGATCAGCACGTGCGTGAACGAGCCGGTGATCCACCGCTCCTGCTCCCTGGCCCACGTGCCGGACAGGTAGGCCGGTACCGGGACGGCGTAGTCGCAGTCGAACTCGAGGCCACCGCGGCGCACGGACATCACCACCGCTCCCACGCCGGGGATCTCCCGCTCCGCGGCGCGCGCCCAGGCCCAGGCCTGGCCTGCGGAGTTGACCGGGCCGACCAGCAGGCGCACGTCGGTGCGGGGCACGATCGGACGAGCGGGCACCTCGACGCCACGGGGCGGTGGACGTGGGACGAGCCGCTGCACGACGCGGCGCACGCGGCGGGCCGCCTGCTTGAGGGGGTCGGGCACCAGCGTGCGCCACCTCGAAGCCACGGCCGGAGTCTAGGGCCGCCGGGCGGCGCGACCCGTGCGCAGCAGTCCGGCGACGGCGTCGGCGAAGAGGTCGTACTCGTTCGGTTCGGCCCGCACGGCGGCGGCAGCAGCCCGGGCGGCGCGCACCGGCGCCGGATCGTCGGCCCATCCCTCGAGCACGGCAGCCGCCGCGGCACCCACCTGCTCGGGCGGGCCCGCAGGCACGACCGCCCCGGTGCCGGCTTCGTCGAGCCACGCGCGCTGTCGCGGCAGGTCGGTGGCCACGACGGCGAGGCCGCACGCGCGGTACTCGAACAGCTTGCTCGGCAGCGCCTCGACGAAGGCCGGCGTGGTCTCCAGGAGGGACAGGCCTGCCCACGCGCCCTCAGCTGTGGCCCAGGCCTCTTGTGGCGGCAGGCGCCCGAGCAGTCGGAACCGGCGGGCGTGCGGCGACGTGGCCAGCCACCGCGCGAGGTGCGCCTCGTCCGCCGCGGCCACGGGGCCGACCACGTCAATGGTCCAGCGCGGCGCTCGCTCGACGGCCGCGACGATCGCCCACAACCCGCGCGACGCGCGCACATCGCCGACGTACAGGGCCCTCGGCCGCTCGTCCGGGACGCCCGGCGCGGGAAGCATCGAGGGGTCGGGCAGGTTGCGCACCACCAATCGGTCGCGCGCGCGCAGCGGCGGCACGTGGCCGTCTGCGACGACGGTGAGGTCGGCCCCCGCCGCCGCCCGAGTACTCATCGCGACGAGTCCGCGCGCGATGGTGCCGCGAGCGCCCTCGGCCCAAGGCCGGTCGTCCAGGAGCCGGGCGTAATCCTCGTGCACGTCGACGACCAGTGCGTCCCGCCGGCGTAGAGCCCTTCTCACCCTCGCACCCAGGACGAGGTCGGGGTCGAGCACCACCGTGACGCGACCGTGCGCCTGCCACGGCTTGGCGAAGGCCTCCACCCCCCGCGCGAGCAGGCCCCGGCGCGGCACCGTGCGGGTGGTGGCACCCGGCGGCCCCGCCGACGCGTCGCCGAGCCCGATGACTTCGACGGAGAGCCCGTGCCGCGCGAGCGCGGCGACCACCCGGTGCAGCCTCGCGTCGGCCACGTCGTGCCCGGTGGTGAGCACCGTGACATCGGGCCGCGAGGGGCTGCCCGGGCGGTCAGCGCCGGACGGCGGCACGGGGCACCACGGGTCCTCTCGCGTCGGCCGGCGTGGTCGGGGCGAGTCTACGGTCCGGACGCCTCCGCGGCGGCGTGCTCCCGACGGGGGACTGGCAGACTGACGGCATGGCCACCTCGGGCAATCCCGCGAAGAAGTCACCAGCGAAGCCGGCGAAGGCCGTTCCTACCCCCGCGCAGGCCGCGGCTCCGGCCGCCCCCGCCGCAGAGGAGGACGAACTGCACCGCAAGTTCCGCGAGGCGCTCGACCACAAGCACAGCGGCGGCGGCACCGGCAGCAAGCAGAAGAGCGACTCGGGCAAGGCGCACGGCGCGAGCGGACCTGCGCAGCAGCAGCGGATGTTCCGCCGCAAGTCCGGCGGCTGACCCGCGGCGCACCGTCCGGGGTGCTGCGGGGGCTCGTCGCGCAGGGCGTCACCTCCGACGCGCCGATCCCTCGGTCGACTGCCCCGTCTGACGTAGCGGGTGGCAAGCCCCGGATGCGGCCGTCGCGCGGGGTGGTGCAGCATCGTCCCGTGACGCCCACGCCGCACCTCTCCGCCGCTCGCCGCGCGACGACGCTGGACCGGGAGGCGGTCGTCGAGACCGTTGTCGCTGCCTTCACCGACGACCCGGCGTGGGCGTACATCACCGGCGGCCGGCCCGAGCTGGCCCGGCTGTTCGCGAGCACCCTGTACGACGCGCGCGTCGGCACCGGCCAGGTGTGGATGCATGAGGGGGCGACCAGCGTGGCCCTGTGGGACGTGCCCCACCACGGTGCCGCCGAACCGGCTGTGCCGCAGGAACTCTGGGACGACTACCGCGGCGCCGCCGGCCCGCTCGGCTGGGGCCGGCTCCGGACCTACGACGAGGCCGTCGCCGTAGCGCGGCCCGACGGTGCCTTCTGGTACCTCGGCGTGCTCGCCACCCACCCGAGCGCGCGTGGCCGGGGTCTCGCCAGCACGGTGCTCGAGCCGGTGTTCGCCCAGGCCGACAGCCAGGGTCTGGTCTGCTGCCTCGAGACGTCCAAGATCGACAACCTGCACTTCTACCGTCACCGCGGCTTCACCGCCGTCACCCCGGTGGAGATGACCGCCGGCCCGGCGACCTGGTGGCTCACCCGGCCGGCGCGCTAGGCAGCCGGCTGCGCGGCCAC
The DNA here is from genome assembly GCA_963778785.1 of uncultured Actinomycetes bacterium. Classification (GTDB taxonomy): domain Bacteria; phylum Actinomycetota; class Actinomycetes; order S36-B12; family CAIYMF01; genus CAVZVV01. Next base: position 216,046 of record CAVZVV010000021.1, on the reverse strand, counting down.
GTTGACCCTGGCCCGGCGTGCCCCACCGTCGTGCCCGGTCACGAGTTCCAGCGTCAAGCCCCGGCGTGCTGGGCGGCAACGCGTCCAACGTCACCGGCGAGGTGCTGCCCCTTGCGGCGCTCGCTGCCTTGGCTCACCCCCACGGTGCCCGCATCGTCGCGGACGCCGCGCAGCTCGCCCCGCACCGGCGGATCGACCTCGCAGCAGCCGACGTGGACTACGTGGCCCGCTCTGGCCACAAGCTCTACGCGCCGTTCGGCGCAGGCGCCTTGGTCGGCCGGCGCGACTGGCTCGACTTCGGCCGCCCGCACCTGCCCGGCGGCGGGGCCGTGCGCGGCGTGACTCTCGACGGCGTCGTGTGGGCCCCCGCCCCGGCTCGCCACGAGGGCGGCACTCCGAACCTCCTCGGCGCGGTCGCGCTCGCCGCAGCCGTGCAGGCGCACGAGCAGGCCCTGCTCGAGCGGCTCGACGCGGGTCTCGCGACGGTGCCCGGGCTCTCACCCCTGCGCGTCTGGGGAGACGCCCCGGAACGGGTTGGCGTGCGTCGTTCGTCATCCAGCTGGGACCCGGGGGTCACGCGGTCCGCGCCAGTATCGGCGTGGGCACCTGCTCGCAGGACGTCGACTGACTCGTGGGTGCCCTCCGGGAGATCGTGGCCGGTGGATCCCGCTGGTCCTACGACCTGACGCACGACGGGTGGACGCCGCGCGACGACACCCGGGACCTCGACCCCTACGGCATCCGCGAGGGCACCGAGCTCGGTGGGTCGTCGCCCTGCGACGCCGCCTGACGTCGCAGGGCGACGTCAGCCGAGCGCCAGCCAGGTCAGCACGGCCGCGACTACCGCATCAGGTGACTCGGCGCCGTCGACGGTCAGGCCTCGCTCGTCCGGCGCCAACGGCTCGAGCGTCGTGAGCTGGCTGTCGACGAGAGACTCCGGCATGAAGTGACCGCGCCGCTGGGCCACGCGCGCGCGCAGGGCCTCCGCCGACAGCTCGAGGTAGACGAATACCACCGAGGGATGGCCTTCGAGCAGGACGTCGCGGTAGGCGCGACGCAGAGCCGAGCAGGCCACCGCAGCGCTTCGTCCAGCGGCCTCTTGCACCCCGATCCACGCCGCCACGGCGTGCAGCCAGGGCCAGCGGTCGTCGTCGTCGAGCGGCGTGCCGGCAGCCATCTTGGCCACGTTGGCCGGGGGGTGCAGCTCGTCCGCCTCGCACATCGGCCATCCGGTGCGCTGGGCGAGCGCGCGCGCCACGGTCGACTTGCCGGACCCCGCGGCGCCCATCACGACGACTGTGCGGATCGCCCTGTCCGTGCCATCCACCTGCCCGGTCACGTCGCGACGGTAGCGCTCGGCGGGGCGGAGGGCTCCCCGCCGCCAGCGGTGCGCCCGCTCCGATCCAGCCGCTGGCCCCCTGGGACCACGCCGGGGGGTGGGCTGGGCCGTGGCCCTGGGGCACTCTTGAGACGCGGATCACACAATCATGTGGAAAACCCATAGACATGACGTTGACTTCTGTGGAACTATCTGCGAATCGTTGGGAATCACACATCGAGTCGGCAGGAGGTCCCCGTGTACGCAGCGGAGCGTCAGCAGGCCATCGCCGCCCAGGCGCGCGCGGACGGCCGAGTCGAGGTCACGGCCCTGGCCGAGTCGCTCGACGTCACGACCGAGACCATCCGACGCGACCTCATGGCCCTCGAGCGCCGCGGCCTGCTGCGGCGGGTGCACGGTGGCGCCATCCCCGTCGAGCGGCTCGGATACGAGCCCGCGGTCGCCACCCGCGACGCCGTGCTCGTGGCCGAGAAGGAGTCGATCGCCAAGAGGGCCCTCGACGAGATCCCGGAGGAAGGCAGCGTCCTGCTCGACGCCGGCACCACGACGCTGCGCATCGCCACGCTGCTCCCGGTCGACCGCGAGCTCACGGTGGTCACGAACTCGCTCCCCCACGCCACGCTGCTGGCCGCCTTCCCGAACGTCACCTTGCACTTCGTGGGCGGCCGCATCCGCCAGCGCACCCTTGCGGCGGTGGACGAGGCGGCGCAGGCCTTCGTCGCGGACGTGTTCTGCGACGTGGCCTTCATCGGCGCCAACGGCATCTCCGTGGCGCGGGGGCTCACCACTCCGGACCGGAGCGAGGCTGCCATCAAGCGGGCCTTCATCGGGGCGGCCCGGCGCACCGTCGTGGTCGCCGACCACACCAAGTTCGGCAGCGACCACTTCAGCAGCTTCGGCACGCTGGACGACGTCGACGTGATCATCACCGACTCCGGCCTCGACTCCCACGTCGCAACCGAGATCGAGCAGGCGGGCCCGGAGGTGGTGCTCGCATGATCGTCACCGTCACGCTCAACCCCAGCCTCGACCAGACGCTCGAGGTCGACGCGCTCGTCCTCGGCGGGGTGAACAAGACCGAGCACCTGCGCCGCGATCCAGGGGGCAAGGGCGTCAACGTCGCCCGCGCCCTCGTCGGCAACGGCGTGCCGGCCGTGGCCGTGCTGCCCGCCGGCGGCGACACCGGCGACGCGCTCGTCGCGCTCCTCACCGAGCAGGGCGTCCCGGCAGAGGTCGTCCAGATCGCCGGCCTGACCCGCGCGAACGTCACGGTCATCGAGCCCGACGGGCGCACCACGAAGCTCAACGAGCCCGGACCCACCCTCACCGGCAAGGAGCTCGAGGAGGTGCTCGGCGCCGTCGCGGCTCGCCTCGGCGAGCGGGGCTGGGTGGTCGCCGGCGGGAGTCTTCCGCCCGGCCTCGGCGGCGAGGTGTACCAGCAGCTCGCCGCCACGGCGGCGGCGCACGGCGCGCGCCTCGCCGTCGACACGTCGGGCCCGGCGCTGCGGGAGTCACTCGCGTTCGGCCCGCACCTCATCAAGCCCAACGCCGACGAGCTCGCCGAGACGGTCGGGCGTCAGCTCCGCTGCCTCGGGGACGTCGTCAAGGCGTGCCGCGACCTGCAAGCGCTCGGCGCGCAGGACGTCCTGTGCAGCCTCGGCGCCGACGGCGCCGTGCTGGTCGACCCCGACGCGGCCTGGCACGCACGCGGGCCGCACGTCGCCGTCGTCAACACCGTCGGCGCCGGCGACGCCATGCTCGCGGGCGCCCTGTTCGCCGGCGGCACCGGTCCGGACTCCCTACGCATGGGTGTCGCGTGGGCCACCGCCGCCGTCTCCACCGTCGGCACCGGTGTACCGGTGCGCGATGCCGTCGCACTCGACCAGGTGGTACTCACCGCCGACTTCGACCCCGCCCAGCCCCTCACCCAGGAGAACTGATGCCCGACCTCATCACCGCGGAGATGGTCGACCTCGACCTGCCCGCTGCCGACAAGGACGCCACCACCGCCCACCTCGCCGACCTGCTCGTGGCCGGCGGACGCGTCACCGACCTCGACGGGTTCCTCGCCGACGTGCGCGGCCCGCGAGCAGCAGATGGCCACCGGCCTCCAGGGCGGCATCGGCATCCCGCACGCCCGCTCGTCGGCACGTCACCGTGCCGACACTGGCGTTCGGCCGATCCACCGACGGCGTCGACTTCGGCGCCGCCGACGGGCCCGCCCGCCTCATCTTCCTCATCGCCGCCCCGGCCGATGGGGATGGGGACCACCTCAAGATCCTCGCCGCGCTCGCCCGCCGGCTCGTCCACGAGTCGTTCCGCGAGGCACTGCTCGACCGCCGACGCCCCAGACCAGGTCGTCGACCTCGTTCCGTCGAGAGGTGGTCGTCACAGTGAAGTTCGTCGCCGTGACGTCGTGCCCGACGGGCATCGCGCACACGTACATGGCCGCCGAGGCCCTGGAGCAGGCGGCCAAGGCCGCCGGCCACGAGATCCAGGTCGAGACCCAGGGCGCCGGCGGGTTCCACCCCGCTCGGCGCCGACGTCATCGCCGCGGCCGACGCCGTCATCTTCGCCGCCGACGTCGAGGTCCGCGACAAGCGACCGGTTCGCCGGCAAGCCGCTCGGTCATCACGCGGCGTCAAGAAGCGCGATCAACGACGGCTCCGGCGCTCATCGTCGAGGCCGCCAACGCCGCCGCGGCGGCGCCGCGCCACCGCTACCGCCGCCGGCGCGGGACGCGCATCCCCACCGTCGGCCGCGCCCGGCGTCGAAGGACTACGGCAACAGCACCGCTGCGAAGATCCGCGGCTGGCTGATGACCGGTGTCTCGCTACATGATCCCGTTCGTCGCCGCGGGCGGCATCCTGATCGCCCTCGGCTTCCTGTTCGGCGGCCAGATCGCGCTGGGGGCAAGACGGGCGTCGTCGCACGGTCACCAACGGTGCCGCCTGGCCGACCTGCTCGCGAACTTCAGCGTCGGCTCGCTCGCAGTGACTGGGCCGGCGCCTCACTGTTCTTCAGATCGGCGCGATCGCGTTCGGCTTCCTGGTGCCGATCCTGGCCGGGTTCATCGCGTTCGGCATCGCCGACCGGCCCGGCCTCGTCCCCGGCATCGTCGGCGGCCTGCTCGCCGTGGCCGTCGGCGCCGGCTTCCTCGGCGGCATCGTCGGCCGGCCTCATCGCCGGTGGCCTCGCCCTGCTGGATCTCCCGCTGGAAGGTGCCGCAAGGCCATCCGCAGCGTCATGCCGGTCGTGGTGATCCCGCTCGTCGCCACCTTCCTCATCGGCGTGTTCATGATCGTGGTCGTCGGCAAGCCGATCGCGGCGGTCGTCGACGCGCCTGACCAACTGGCTCAACGGCCTGTCCGGCTCCAGCGCCATCCTGCTCGGCATCATCCTCGGCCTGATGATGGCCTTCGACATGGGCGGTCCGGTCAACAAGGTCGCGTACACGTTCGCCGTCGCCGGCCTGGCCTCGGTCGGATCCTCCACGGACGCGCAGCAGCTCGTCATCATGGCCGCCGTGATGGCCGCCGGCATGACCCCGCCGCTCGGGCTGGCCCTGGCCACCGCAGCTGCGCAAGGGGCTGTTCACCGAGGCCGAGCGCGAGAACGGCAAGGCCGCCTGGCTGCTCGGTGCGTCGTTCATCACCGAGGGCGCGATCCCGTTCGCCGCGGCCGACCCGCTGCGCGTCATCCCGTCGATCATGGCCGGCTCGCGCCGTCACCGGTGGCCTCGTCGATGGCGTTCGGCAACACGCTGCGCGCCCCGCACGGCGGCATCTGGGTGTTGCCCCTGATCGGGAACCCGTTGACCTACCTGCTGGCCATCGCGGCTCGGCACCATCGTCACCGCCGTTCCTCGTCATCGCGCTCAAGCAGGCCGGGCGCACCCGCGAGGACATCGCCGTCGAAGCCATCGACGACACCGTCGCCGCCTGATCCGTCCCGAGCCCCGAGCATCCAAGGAGAGCACCATGGCCGAGCGCACCGTCACCGTCGCCAGCGCCGTCGGGCTGCACGCCAGACCCGCGGGCCTGTTCACCCAGGCCGCCGCAGCCGCCGGCGTCACCGTCACCATCGCCAAGCCAGGCGGAGAGGGCGTCAACGCCGCGAGCATCCTGTCGGTGCTCGGGCTTGGCGTGGCGCACGGCGACGACGTCGTCCTTACGGCTGAGGGCGACGGCGCCGACGAGGCGCTCGACTCTCTCGTGGCGCTGCTCGAGACCGACCTCGACGCACTTCCCGAGTGATGAGCACCACCCTGACGGGGGTCGCGGCCAGCCCTGGGCTGGCCGCGGCCCGCGGCGTCCGCTGGGACGGGGGTGAAGGGGTCTCCGTCGAACCCTCGCCCGACATCGCGTCCGCCTCCCGCCGCGTGCAGGACGACCTGCGCGCCCGGGCGGCCGAGGCGCCCACCGCCGAGGGCCGCGCCGTGCTCGAGGCGCTCACCCTGTTCGCCGGCGACCCCGAGCTGATCAAGGCGGCCGAGTCCTCCGCCGCCGGCGGGGTCGTGCCCGCCGATGCAGTGCGGGCCGCTGCCGGGCACTACGCCGACCAGCTCCGCGGGCTCGGCGGCTACCTGGCCGAACGGGCCGAAGATGTCGTCGACGTCGGCCGGCGCATCGCCGCCGCGCTCGAGGGCAAGCACCTCGCCGAGCTGCCGAACCCGGGCCACCCGTACGTGCTGATCGCACGCGACCTGGCCCCGGCCGACACCGCGCTGCTCGACCCCACCGTGGTCGTCGCCCTCGTCACCGAGCAGGGCGGCCCCACCAGCCACACCGCGATCCTCGCGCGCAGCCTCGGCATCCCCGCCGTCGTGGCCTGCGCCGGAGCCCGCGACGCCGCCGACGGTCACGACCTCGTCATCGACGGCGACCTCGGCGAGGTGCACGTCGATCCCCCCGCAGCCGTCGTCGCGGCGCTCACCGACCGCGCGGAGCGGCAGCGGCGGCGCTCGGCGGCCGTGTCCGGGCCGGGCATGACGCGGGACTCCGTGCCCGTGGCGCTGCTGGCGAACGTGGGCGGCGCCCGCGACGCGGCGGTCGCCGCCGAGAGCGGCGCCGAGGGGATCGGACTGTTCCGCACCGAGTTCCTCTTCCTCGGCCGTGCCGACGAGCCGAGCGCCGACGAGCAGGTCGAGGCCTACGCCTCCGTCCTCGAGCACTTCGTCGGGAAACGCGTGGTCGTTCGCACGCTGGACGGCGGCAGCGACAAGCCGCTGCCGTTCCTCGGCCTGGGCGACGAGGAGAACCCCGCCCTCGGGGTGCGCGGCCTGCGCACCGAGACCGTGCGCCCCGGCGTGCTCGAGCGCCAGCTCGCTGCACTGTCCGCCGCGGTGGTGCGCACCGGCTGCGAGGCGTCGGTCATGGCGCCGATGGTCAGCACCGTGGCGGAGGCCCGCATGTTCGCCTCGCTGGCGCGGGGCCGTGGGCTGCCCGCCGTCGGCATCATGATCGAGGTGCCGGCGGCGGCCCTGCGGGCGCGCGACCTGCTCCCGGAGGTCGACTTCGCCAGCATCGGCACCAACGACCTCGGCCAGTACACGCTGGCAGCCGACCGGCAGTCCGGGGAGCTCGGGCCGCTGCTCGATCCCTGGCAACCGGCGCTGCTCGACCTCGTCGCGAGCACGTGCGACGCGGCCGCCCCCCTGGGCCGGCCCATCGGCGTCTGCGGCGAGGCCGCGGCCGATCCTCTGCTCGCGGCCGTGCTCGTGGGCATCGGGGTCCGCAGCCTGTCCATGGCCGCGTCGGCGCTCGCCGGCGTGCGGGCTACCCTGCGAGACGTCGACCTGGCCTCCTGCGTGGAGGCCGCCCGGCTCGCGCGCGAGGCGCCCTCGGCGGCCGAGGCCCGCAACGCCGTGACGTCGCTGCTGCTCGGCTGAGGGGCGCGCTCAGAACCAGGTGGAGCGGCGGTACGACTCGTACTCGGCGCCGAACGCCTGCGCGAGGACCCTCTCCTCGCGCCCGGCGCGGACGACCTGGACCGGGATCAAGATGGCCCAGATCACCAGCGCGGGCCAGCCCTGCAGCGCGAGCAGCACGAGCAGGAAGGCCATGGTGCCGAAGACGTAGATGGGGTGACGGAACCTGGCGTAGAGACCCGTCGTCACCAGCTGACGTGCCTCGGGCCGGACCGAGAACGCTGCGCCCAGCTGCCAGCGTGCGAGGAACCAGAGGACGGCGCACACCACGGAGAGGCCGAGCGCCCCGAACCAGGCGGCGTGAGGTCCGGCGGCAGCGATCCCGAGCACCAGCAGCACGAGGTAGAACGCGAACATGGCGATGTCGACCGGCCGGAGATTCACGCGGGACGCCGTCGGGACGTGGTCTGCTGACGCCGCGAGCGCGCGTGCGCTCCCGCTCCGCGAGGCGGAAGCTCAGCCACTCTTGCCCATGCACAGCTCGAAGGGGCCCTGAACTCCGCGCTCGATCTCGCACTTGCGCCACACCACGGTGCTGCCGATCACATCCTGGTAGATGCGCAGGAGAACCGAGCTCGCCTTCGGGCTCGACGCGGTCGGGAACCTCGCCAGGTAGGGGCCGTAGACGGAGTACGTACCCTGGCCGGCGAACGAGGCGTATGCGTCGTACAGCCAGCCTCCGATCTTCACGACCACGCTGACGGAACTCGCGCTGACGTAGTGACCGTTCGCGGCCTGGATGTCGGCCACCCCGATGGATCCGTTCGAGCTCCCCCACCAGCCGCGCACCTGCTTGCGGTAGATGGTCGGATTCGGGCTCGAGCCGGCCACGGCGAGCGAGTGGAAGATCATCGCCAGGGCGACGGAGAAGGGCGAGATGTCGCCGCACGCCCCGATGGGGACCACCGGCACGGCCAGGTTACCCCCGAAGACCACCTCGTACGGGTAGAGCGTGGCCGCGCCCTGGGTCTGGAGCAAGAGCTGGACGAACGGGAAGCCCATGCCGGTGGCCCCCTGGCGCCGGTGATGGAACACGTCGGGACCACCGGTGTCGTTGAACAGGGGGATGCCCGAGACCAACGCCGACGTGATCGACAACAGCTGCTGGTTCAGCGCGGCCACGCTCGACAGGTCCGGCGTGACGGGCGAGAGGACGAAGACGTTGCAGACGTTGCCGTGGGTGTCGGTGACAGAGAGCTCGGTGGCACCGGTCAGGTCGGTGCGGTGCCACCCAGCCGGAACGAGGAACGACACGATTCCCACGGTCGCGCGGCTGCCCAGCATCGGCACCTGGAGGGGAGCGGCTGCGAGGAGCTTCGCCGCCGAGGTGAACGTCGGAGCGACCGCCAGCCGGAACCGCACCGTCACGGTCTTGATCGCGCCCCGCACCTTCTTGACCGCCACGCGCAGCGGGAACGCCGTCCTGGTCCCGAATGGCGCGACACACCGCACACGTACCCCGGTGGCCGGGCGGGATCCACGCCGCACCAGGCTGACGGCGCGGCAGCTCATCGGTCGGCCGGTGACCGCTATGGCGCCGAGGCTCTTCACGTTCCAGGCTGTGCGCAGGGCGACGAGGGTCGTCACCGGGAACCACGCGGAGGCGCGAACCTTCGGGGCGATCGACGCCGCCGTCGTCCCAAGGCTCGTGGTGGCGGACACGGGTGCGGCGGTCGGGGCCGCGAGCGCGAGAGCCAGGGCCACCGCCACGGCCGCCGTCGGGGCCGCTCGACGGCCAGGACGACGGTCGACCGATATGGACATGGTGCCCCCCGGCATCTCGGCGCTTCACCCGTCGGTGCGAGATCTACCAGGCTAGTGACGCGGCGCCACTGCCGGGCAATAGTCACATCCGGCCGCACGATGGCCACTCCGGACCATCTCCGGCTGCACCACGGCACCGGGTCCGATGGCCGACCCGAACGCAGGCGGGGCCCGCGAGGGCTACGCCAGGTGGGACCACCCGGGCCGAAGGTCGGGCCCCAGCCGCACCGATGCGCTCCTCGGCCGCGCCGATTCGTGGTGAGCCCCGTCGCCGCCCAGCCACTCGGCCGGCCAGCCGGGCACCGTCCACGTCCTACGCATCGAGGTCCACCGCCGTCGTGATGGCGGCGACCGCGCGGTCGTCGCCCGTCCGTGCGGACACGTCGAGCGCCGTGTCCGCCAGCTTGATGACGTGCTCCCCGCCGTCCTGCACGGCGACCTCCCAGGCCTCCGCCGGGTCCAGCCGGGCCGACGATCCTTGTGCAGGCTGCTCGGGCAGGTAGGCCGCGAGCACGGCGCAGGTGGCGGCCCACGCAGCGACGAGGCTGGGCGCCCAGAGGGCTTCCGGCAGGGAGGGAAGGGTGCGGCTCACCGCGTGCGGCGCCGTGGCGGCGTGGACGAGCATCGTCGGGTTCCCCACCGCGACGCGGGGGTACGCGAGCACCACGGCGTCCACGACTTCGTCCAGGACGCCGGGTGCGTCGGCGTGGTTCGCCGGCGGCCGCAGGGCCGCGCCGTGCTCGAACCACCCTGGCGTCCCGGGCAGCTGGGCGAGCCGGTCGCGGATGCCAGCCTCCTGCCGGGGGACCCGGGGCACGGTCGCGACGAGGTCGGCCGGGGTCCGTGAGCCGCGGGGCGGCGGCGCAGGCACGGCCTGCCAGCGGGCGGCCCAGTAGCCGAGAGCGTGCGCGAGCTCGCGCATGCGCGGCTCGGTCGGTGCGGCCCGGAGCGCCTGCACGGCGTGCCCCGTGCGGATGACGCCGTGGGTGGCGCCAGCGGCGATGCCGGGCAGCAGCACGGGCCACCAAGTGACCAGTACGTCCTGCCACGGCTCCTCGTCGACCCTCGTGACGAAGAAGGCGATCCAGTCGCCGAGGCGGGCGGGGTCCCCGAGGGCCCCTCGCTCGTCGTCGTCCGTGATCGGGCGCCGGCTCTCGGGGAGCTCGTCCAGCCGACGGCCGTAGGCGTCGATCCAGCGATGGACGGTGGACTCGTGACCTCGGCGGGCCAGCGCCTCGACGGCCATCGGGCCGTGGTTGGACAACCAGCCGTCGAACTCCGGGCCGGTGCGGTGGAGTCGCTCCAGCGCCTCGTCGTAGCTTCCTGTGGTGGTCAGCGTCTGCATGGCATCATCAGATGACATCAAGTGAACTTGAGGTCAAGCATGAAGACGACGGATCTCCTGACGATCGGCGACGTAGCGAGGCGCAGCGGTCTGGCGCCCAGCGCCCTGCGGTACTACGAGACGCTCGGGCTCATCACGAGCACGCGCACGGCCGGAGACCGGCGGCGCTACCGGCGTTCGGTGCTACGGCGGCTCGCGGTGATCAGGTCGGCGCAGCACGTCGGTCTCACCCTCGACGACGTGCGGCGGGCGCTCGCGGGCTTGATCCCGCCGCGGCTCCCACCAAGAAGCGAGTGGCGCGCATCTCCGCGCGGCTGGCAGCCGTTGCTCGACCATCGGATCCCCGACCTGCAGGCTGTTCGCGACAATCTGGACAGCTGCGTCGGTTGCGGCTGCCTGTCGATGCGCCAGTGCGCGATGTACAACCCCCACGACGAGCTCGGCGCCCAGGGCAGCGGCCCTCGGCGCAAGGTGCCGGTTCTCGACGACCGCGCGGAATGACCGCGTCGACGGGTGGGAGCAGCGCACCTGGCTCGGACGGACGGCGTGGTAGATAGCCTGGCCGGGGAGTAGCGCTCTCTCTCGTGGAGGTTCCTGATGGGCAGTTCGTTCGGCGTCCACTCCGAGGTCGGCCAGCTGCGCAAGGTGATGGTGTGCGCGCCCGGGCGCGCCCACCAGCGGCTGACGCCGAGCAACTGCGACGACCTGCTGTTCGACGACGTGATGTGGGTCGAGAACGCCAAGCGCGACCACTTCGACTTCGTGACCAAGATGCGCGACCGCGGCATCGAGGTCGTCGAGATGCACAACCTGCTCGCCGAGACGCGTGGCCGTCCCCGAGGCGAAGGCGTGGATCCTCGACCACCAGGTCGTGCCCAACCAGGTCGGGCTCGGCCTCGTCGACGAGGTCCGGTCGCTACCTCGACGGTCTGGCCGACCGGACCTGGCCGAGACGCTCATCGGCGGCCTGTCGACCGTACGAGTTCCCCGAGACTCACGGCGGCGACATGATCCGGCTGGTCCGCGACGCGGCCGGCGTCAACGAGTACCTGCTGCCGCCGCTGCCCAACACGCTCTACACCCGGGACACGACGTGCTGGATCTACGGCGGCGTGACGCTGAACCCGCTGTACTGGCCGGCGCGCCACGAGGAGACGATCCTCACCACGGCGATCTACCGCTTCCACCCCGACTTCGCCGGCAAGGTCGAACGTGTGGTGGGGCGACCCGACGAAGGACTGGGGGATGGCCACCGCTCGAGGGCGGCGACGTCATGCCCATCGGCAACAAGACGGTGCTCGTCGGGCATGAGCGAGCGGACCTCGCGCCAGGGCATCAGCCAGATGGCCGCGGCGCTGTTCGAGCAGGGGCGCCGCCGAGCGGGTGATCGTCGCGGCGATGCCGAAGCTGCGCGCGGCGATGCACCTCGACACCGTGTTCACCTTCGCCGACCGCGACTGCGTGCTGCTCTACCCCGACATCGTGGACAAGATCGACGCGTTCTCGTACCGGCCGTCCGACAGCCCGGCGGGGTCGGAGCTCCGCAAGGACGACAAGCCGTTCGTCGACGTCGTCGCCGAAGCGCTGAACCTGGCCCGGCTGCGCGTCGTCGAGACCGGCGGCAACGCCTACATGCGCGAGCGCACGCAGTGGGACAGCGGCGCCAACCTCGTGTGCGCGTCGCCCGGCGTCGTGTTCGCCTACGACCGCAACACGTACACCAACACCCTGCTGCGCAAGGAGGGCATCGAGGTCATCACGATCGTCGGTGCCGAGCTCGGCCGCGGCCGCGGCGGCGGGCACTGCATGACGTGCCCGATCATCCGCGACGCCGTTGACGTCTAGGGCCACGGCGTCATGGCAGACGAGCACGATCGATCCCGGGACGACCGAGCCGGCACGCACAGCCAAGCGCAGCGTTCGCAGTTCCCGTCGGCGGTCACGACGCTGGCCATCGTCACGGTGCTGGTGTGGTCGGCGGCGCTGTTCATCCCGGCCGGTCGCTACCGAGCTCGACGCCGACGGCGCCGCCGATCCCGGGCACGTATCACCAGGTCCCGTCGCCGCTGACGTTCGGCGAGACGCGTCGAGCAGCTGGTCCTGGCGCCGATCAACGGCATCTACGGCCTGCTGAACCCCGACCGGGGTTCGTCGACACCGAGACGATCGGCCGGATGTTCGGCCAGATCGGCGTGATCGTCTTCATCATGTCCATCGGCGCGTTCATCTCGGTCTCGTTCGCCACCCGCAGCCTCGAGGTGGCGGTCGGTGCGCTGGCCAACCGGCTGCGCAGCAAGGGCTGGCTGCTGATCGCCGCCGTGATGGTGCTGTTCTCGCTGCTCGGCTCCACGATGGGCTTCTCGGTCGAGACGCTCGGCTTCTACGCGCTGTTCATCCCGCTGATGGCCGCGCTCGGGCTACGACCGGATGGTCACGGCGTCGATGATCATCCTGGGCGCGCTCGCCGGCGTCATGGGCGCCACGGTGAACCCGTTCTCGATCGGCGTGGCCGCCGGAGAGGCCGGCGTGTCGATCGGCGACGGGATCGCGCTGCGGCTGCTGCTGTGGGTGGTCCTCACCGCCATGTCGGTGGCCTGGGTGCTGCGCTACGCGGCGCGGGTGCGCCGCGACCCGTCGCTGTCGCTCGTGGGCTTCGACGACCCGGACGAGGACGAGTCCTCCGACACCGACCGGATGGCCGAGGACCTCGAGCACGAGCCGGCGGATGCCGTACCATGCGCTCACGACGCACCCAGAAGTGGGTGCTGGTGATCACCGCGTTCGCGTTCGGCCTGATGATCTTCTCGGTCATCCCCTGGTCGAGCATCTTCGGCGGCACGACGGGACCCGCCGACTACCTCGCCGAGCACTCCACCACGGCGGCGCCGCTACTGGTTCGAGCTCAACTGGTGGTTCCCGCAGCTGGCCATGCTCTTCATCCTCGCCTCGGTTCTGGTCGGGATCGTCGCACGCATGGGAGAGAAGGAGACCGTGCGGCTGATCGCCGCCGGTGCGTCGGACATGATGGGCCCGGCACTCGTCGTGCTCCTCGCCGGCGGGGTGTCGGTCATCATGACCAACACCCAGACCCTCGACACGATCCTGAACTCGATGGAGCAGCTGGTCAGCGGGGCCTCGGCCGGCGTCTTCGCCGTCACCGCGGTCCTGATCAACGTCCCGCTCGCGGTGCTGATGCCCGTCGACTCCGGCCACGCCGCGCTGGCCATGCCGCTGCTGGCACCGCTCGCCGACTTCGCCGGCGTGAGCCGGCCCACGACCATCACCGCGTGGATCACCGGCCACGGCCTCACCCTCATGTTCTCGCCCACCAGCGTCGTGCTCGTCGGCGGCCTGGCCATCGCCAAGGTCGGCTACGACAAGTACCTGCGGTTCGTCTGGCCGCTCCTGCTCGCGATCCTGGTGGTCTCGTCGCTGATCGTCGGCGTCGCCGCCACGATCGGGTGACCGTGCCGACCGCACGAGCGCGTCCGCCCTCACGCTCCTGACGCTCGCCGTCGTTTTTCGGCAAGCGGATCAGCAGCACCGCGACGGCGTGGTGATGTTCCCAGCCGCGGGTGCCGCCGTCACCAGCGGGTTGGGCCGCCCCTTGCCCCTTCACCGGTCAGGCGGTGCCAGAATGTGCGCCGTGGCCGACATCGTCCCCTTCACCGACAACTACCAGGACCTCTCCAACACCGAGGGGTACCAGTTCGAGTTCTTCTGCGAGCGTTGCGGCAATGGGTACCGCTCGCCCTTCCAGGCCGACGTCGTGGAGAAAGGCCGAGGGTTCCTGCGCGCGGCTAGCGGACTGTTCGGCGGGGCGCTGGACTCCGTCGTCAACGCCACCGACAACGTGATGGACCGCGGCACCAACTCTGCGGCCAAGGACAAGGCCCTCGCCGAGGCGGTCGAGGCGGTCACCCCGAACTTCCGGCAGTGTCGGGCCTGCGGCAACTGGGTCTGCTCGGCCGTGTGCTGGAACGAGGAGATCGGGCAGTGCGCCGCGTGCTCGCCGTTCGTCACCGACGAGCTGTCGCGGGCGCAGGCGGCGGCCCAGATCGAGCAGATCCAGGTCAAGGTCCGCGAGACCGACTGGACCGAGGGCATCGACACCACGACCCGCGCGAAGGTGGCCTGCCCGTCGTGCGGCGCGGCGGTAGCCGGCGGCAAGTTCTGCCCGTCGTGCGGCGGCAAGCTGTCGGCCACGACGTTCTGCGGCGAGTGCGGCACCGAGTTGGCGGCCGGTACGAAGTTCTGCAGCGAGTGCGGCACCGCTGCGCCGGCCTGAGGTGACGGCATCGCGGAAGCCCTTCACCGCACAGGTCGACGGCACCCCGGTGGAGGTCGTGCCGGGAGCCGACGCCGTCTCGCTGGGCGAGCGGGCGGTCGCCTGGTGGGACGTCGACGGCGTCGACACCGACGGCGGGCCTCCGGTGCGGCTGTCCTTCCGGCTGTCTGACGGCAGCCGGATCGTCGTCGACCACCTAGGTCCCCGGGGTGACGAGTTCGCCGAGGTGGTTCGGGAGCTGCGGGGCCGCTCCCGGCGGGCGGCGCTGACGCAGACCCCCGGCGAGCCCTACGCCGCCTTCGTCGCCAGGGAGCCAGACGGCCAGGTGTCCGACGTCAGCCTCTTCCCGCACGTGCTCACCGTCGAACCGCGGGCCGACGCCCCGGTGACCCACCGGCCGCTCCCGCTGGTCCGCGCCGTCGAGCGCGACGGCTGGACCTTCACCTTGCGGTGCCGCGGCGTCGACGACGTGGTCGTCCGTGGGCTCGGTCCGCGCACCGACGAGTTCGCCGACCGGCTCGCCGCGGCCAGGACCGCGCTCGCGGACGCCACGCGGGCGGCCTTCGTGGCCTTCGACCCCTCGCTGGCCGGGATCGAGGCGCCCGATGGCTGGGCCGTGACGCCGGCCGAGGCCGGCGGGCGCGGGACCGCGCTGCTGGCCCGCTGGTCGGCCTGCCGTCGTTCGGCGGAGGTCGGCGCGCTCATGGCCGCGGCCGGCGACGGGCTCCGCTGCGGGTTGTGGACCGAGGGCGGGACGACGGCGATGCCCTTCGTCCTGGCGTCGGTCGGCACCGGTTCGGCCGCGCGGGTGGCGGTCGAGGCCGTCGACGCCGACGACCGTGCCACGTTCGTGTTCGCCACCGACGACGTCGACCGGCTGTCGGCGGCGCTCCTGCTGAGCGCCTTTCGGCGCGAGGTGTTCTCCCTCCCGGACGACCAGCTTGGCCGGTGGGCCGTCGCGGTCCGCACGCAGCCGCACGTGGCGTGGGCCCGCGACCGCCTCGTCGCCAGGGTGGTCCACGGGCCCTCGTGGGCCGAGGCCATCACGGCGGCGCTCGCACGGTAGAGCCGCGTCCAGGTCGCTGGCGCAGGTGCGCCAGCAGGCGGACGGGTCCCGCACGACGGCGGACCGGGACGCCGTCGCCCCGGTCCGTCGTGGCTCAGGTCAGTCGGCCGCTGGCTCCTCGGCCACGTCCTCGACGCGGGCCGCGTCGATGACCTCGCCGTTCTCGTCGAGGAGGGCGACGACGTCGATGATGCCGTCGCCGTCCTCGTCCACGAGCAGGACGTCGGCGCTGCCGTCGCCGTCCTCGTCGATGGCCACGATCGTCGGCCCGCCCTCGGTGGTGCTGATGACGGTGTCGACCTCGCCGTCGCCGTCGCTGTCCAGGAAGGTGACGGTGTCGCCGTTGTCCTCCACCGCCACGACCGCGTCGACGGTGCCGTCGCCGTCGAGGTCGACCAGAGCGACTGCCTCGAGTCCGGCCTCGGTGGTGGTCTCTTCGTTCTCGCTCATGCTGTGGGTTCCTTCCCGGGGGCGGGCCGCGGGGGCGCGGCTGTCAGGACGCGAACGTAGGCCAGCCCCGACGCCCGGCCGACACCGGGATCCCGCACCGTCCCGGCGAGACGTTCCACCACCGCGGCATGCGGGTCGCCGGCACCACCTCAGCCATCGCGGTGACCTTCGCCAGTGTCCCGCAGCCTGCCGCCGCGGAACGCTGCAGGTATGGGCGAGACGACCAGGCTGAGGGCGGTCGATGCGGTCTGGCTCGAGCTCGAGCGGGGCGGCCCGCCGGTCGCCATCGGGAGCGTCAGCCTGTGCGACGGGCCGGCCCCCAGCATCCGCGACCTGCGCGCGCTCGTCCGCCACCGTCTCCCGCTGATGCCCCGGCTGACCGAGCGCCCGGACCGCGACCACGTCTGGGTCCCCGCCGACGTCGACCTGGCGCACCACGTGCGGCGCGCGACCCTGCGGTCGGGCTCCCGCGCGGCGCTCGACGGATACGTCGGCCGCCTCATGGCCGAGGCGTTGGAACCCAGCCGTCCCTTGTGGGGGCTGCGCCTGGTCGACGGGCTCGACGGCGACGGCTGGGCCCTGGTCTGGCGGCTCCACCACAGCGTCGCCGACGGGGTGGGGGCCCTCCTGCTCGCGGGTCACCTCTTCGACACGGCGCCCACCGGCGGGCCGAGCCTGCCGCAGGCCATCCTCGCTGCGGCCCCACCACGGCGTACCCATCCGGACCCCCAGCCGCGCGGGGCCCGGGCCCGACTCGAGCGGGCCGGCGGGCTCCTGGCCGCGGGCACGTTGCACGCCGCCGGCGCCACGCTCGCCGCCGTGCCGCACCTGCCCGACGCGGTGCGCTCCACCGTGCCGGCCGCGCCCTCGTCGCTCACCGGCGCGCTCGGCCACCGGCGGCGCTGGCGCTCTCTGGAGCTGCCGCTCGCCGACCTCAAGCGAGTAGGACGGGCCGAGGGTGGCACGGTGAACGACGTCGTGGTCGCCCTGGTGGCAGGCGGGTTCCGGGCCCTGCTGCTGGCCGAGGGGGTCGACCTCGACCCCGGCGCCACGGTCCGTTGCATGCTTCCGGTCAGCCTGCGCCTCCCCGGGGACGACGCCTCCCAGAACCAGGTGAGCGCCCTGCTCGCGCACCTGCCGGTCGGCGTGGCCGATCCGCACGCCCGGCTGCGCTCGGTCGTGCACCACCTCGACGGCCTGAAGCGCTCCCGGGGCTACCTCGCCGTGCCGGCCCTGCTGGACGTCGTCGACCGCACCGTGCCCACCGCCGTGCAGGAGCTCGCCGTCGCACAGTTCGGTGACAGCGTCACCCCGTGGCTCATGGACACGGTGGCCACCAACGTGCCCGGACCTCAGTTCCCGCTGTGGCTGCTCGGCCGGCAGGTGCGGTCTCTGCACCCGGTGATCCCCGTCGCGGCTCACATTCGCACGACGATCGGGGTGCTGAGCTATGACGGGAGCGTCGACGTCGGGCTGACCGCCGCGGTGGGCGAGGACGGCGCTCCCGACATCGACGCCATCGCTGCTGGCATGTGTGCCGACCTGGCAGCTCTCCTGCATGGGCTGCCCGTCGTGGGGGCCGCCACCGCCCTCGCCTGAGCTCGCCGCTGGAGCGCCCGGACTCCGCGATCCCGCAGACACCTCCGGCGCAGCGTCGTACCGCTCTAGGCTCGTTGCCAGAGACCGGTGTCGTGCGCACCACATCCCGACCCGAGCACCTCGGGCAGAAGGAGAGCGACATGCTGCACGAGAGGAACGCGGTCCGCGAGGCGCTCGACGACGACGTCTTCACCTCGCACGACCTCGGCGTCGCGATGCCGAAGTACCGCGTGCCGGACAAGGAGCACGACCCTCGGCACGCGTACCAGGTGGTGGCCGACGAGCTGATGCTGGACGGGAACTCGCGGCAGAACCTGGCCACGTTCTGCCAGACGTGGGTGGAGCCCGAGGTGCGCGCGCTGATGGACCTGTCCATCGACAAGAACATGATCGACAAGGACGAGTACCCGCAGACCGCCGAGCTCGAGGCCCGCTGCGTGCACATGCTGGCCGACCTGTGGAACTCCCCGGACGCGGCGAACACGATGGGGACATCGACGACGGGCTCCAGCGAGGCGGCCATGCTCGGCGGGATGGCGCTGCTGTGGAAGTGGCGCGCCCGGCAGCAGGCGGCCGGTCGGCCCACCGACCGCCCGAACCTGGTGACCGGCCCGGTGCAGATCTGCTGGCACAAGTTCACCCGCTACTGGGGCATCGAGCACCGCGAGATCCCGATGGAGGGCGACCGCCTGATCATGACCCCGGACGAGGTCCTCAAGCGGGTCGACGAGAACACGATCGGTGTCGTGCCCACGCTCGGGGTCACCTTCACCTGCCAGTACGAGCCGGTCGAGGCCGTCAGCCAGGCCCTGGACGGGCTCCAGTCCGACACCGGTCTCGACGTCCCGATCCACGTCGACGGCGCCAGCGGCGGGTTCCTCGCCCCCTTCGTCGACCCCGAGCTCGTGTGGGACTTCCGGCTGCCCCGGGTGAAGTCCGTGAACACCAGCGGCCACAAGTTCGGGCTGGCTCCTCTGGGCGTGGGCTGGGTGGTATGGCGCGACAAGGAGGACCTGCCCGAGGACCTGGTCTTCAACGTCAACTACCTCGGCGGCAACATGCCGACCTTCGCGCTGAACTTCTCCCGGCCCGGCGGGCAGATCGTCGCGCAGTACTACAACTTCCTGCGGCTTGGCCGCGAGGGGTACCAGCGCGTGCACGGGGCCGGGTACCGCACCGCCCAGTTCCTCGCCGAGCAGATCGCCGGGATGGGTCCGTTCGACATCATCTACGACGGCCGCGGCGGGATCCCCGCACTCGCGTGGAAGCTCAAGGAGGGTGTCGACCACGGCTTCACCCTCTTCGACCTCGCCGACCGACTGCGCATCTTCGGCTGGCAGGTGCCCGCCTACACGCTGCCGCCGAACCGCGAGGACCTCGCGATCCAGCGGATCCTCGTGCGCCACGACTTCAGCCGCGACATGGCCACGCTGCTGCTGGACGACTACCGCCGGGCGCTCGCCCACTTCAGCACCCACCCGGTCACGACCCCGATGACGGCGCAGGAGTCCAGCGGCTTCCACCACTGACGAAGGGGAGTGCCTCAGCTCCTCATCCGGCCTGTCTCGTACGCCCACATGGCCATCTCGACCCGGTTCCGGGCGCCGATCTTGCCCATCAGGTTGGTGAGATGCGTCTTGACCGTGCTCAGGCTGATGTGCAGCTCGTCGGCGATCTCGGCGTTGGTACGACCCCGGGCCACGGTCACGAGCACCATCTCCTCGCGGTCCGTGAGCGGCGCGATCGGCTGGGCCGGCGGCGTCGCCGTGCCGCTGCCCGCGAACTCCGCCAGCAGTCGGGCCGTGACGTTGGGCGCGATGAGCGCATCGCCTTCGGCGGCCGCGTGGATCGCCTGGATCAGCAGCTCGGGTCCGCAGTCCTTGAGCAGGAACCCGCGGGCACCGGCCTTGAGCGCACCGTGCACGTACTCGTCGAGGTCGAAGGTGGTGATCACGACGACGGCCATCGGTTCCGCCACGTCCGGACCCGCCAGCTGCCGGGTGGCCTCGATGCCGTCCACCTCCGGCATGCGGATGTCGAACAGGCACACGTCGGGATGCAGGTCGCGGGCGAGCGCCACGGCGCGACGGCCGTCTGCCGCCTGGCCGACCACGTCGATGTCGGCCTGGGCACCGAGGATCATCGCCAGCCCGGTCCGTACCAGCTCCTGGTCGTCGGCGACCAGCACGCGGATCGTCATCGGGCCGAACCAGTTCGCGGCAGCGCCGCCGTGACGGTCCAGCCGCCGCGCTCGCCGGGGCCCGCGTCGAAGGTGCCGCCGAGCAGGGTGGCGCGCTCGTTCATGCCGACGAGGCCGTAGCCCCAGGAGGCCCGCCCCGCGGGAGTGGGATCGCCGTCGTCGGCCACCACGAGGCGCACGCAGTCGTCCTCGCCGTCGACCCGTACGTCGACGCGGGTGGCGTGCCGGGCGTGGCGGTTCGCGTTCGTGATGGACTCCTGCGCGAGCCGGTAGAGCGCGGCCTCGACGGCAGGCCGCAGGCCGTCCAGGTCGCCGGACAGCGCCACGTCGACGTGCGGCGAGCCACCGGTGACGTCGGCGAGCCGGCCGATGTCGGCCACGCCGCGCTGCGGGGCGAGCTCGGCTGCCTCGCCGTCGCGGAGGGTCCCGACCATGGCGCGCATCTCCTTGAGCGCCAGGGACGCCTCGGACTCGATGGCGCGCAGCGCGTCCACGGCGGCGTCGGGCCGGGAGCCGGCCAGCACCCGGCCGGCCTGCGCCTGGATCGCCATGGCGGACACGTGGTGCGCCACCGTGTCGTGCAGCTCGCGGGCCAGCTGCTCGCGCTCGCGCAACTTGGCCTGCTCGAGCTCGTGGCCGTGGGCGGTGTCCCAGTAGCGCACCGACGCGCCGAGGAGCACCGGGAAGGTCAGCACCACGACGGCGCCCACCGCGTCTCCGGCACCCGTGTAGGACGCCGCGATGCCGAGGCCGCCCGCGGCGACGATGAGCACCATCCCCAGGACGATCTCGCGACCGCTGCCCCACCGGAGCAGCGAGTACGGCAGCAGCAGCACGCACGCGGCCGCGTACAGGCCCACCGGCTCGGCCCCGGTGAAGGACGCGGCCGCCGTGACCGGGAGGGTCATCCCGAACACCACCACGACCGCCGCGAGCGGGTGCGTCCGGCGCCACAGCAGCGCCACGCAGGCCACGACCCCCGTCACCAGGGCCACGGGCCGCCACGCGACGTCCGGACGAAGCAGCCCCTCGGCCAGGGCGATCGGGAGCAGCACGCCCACCAGGGCCCAGTCCCGCCACACCCGCACCGGGGGGTGAGGAGCCCGCGGCTCCCGCCAGAACGACCGTAGACCTCGACTCACCACGCGTTCAGCGTAGGCGAGCGTCGGCGGCAGCAGATCGGCCATGAGGACGAGACGCGTCTCGGCCCGCAGACCGAGACAAGTCCGGGCTCCGCGGCCGATCCGGCGCACGGCCTGCCGCCAGCAGCATGGAACCGAGTCGGCGCTGGACCGGCAGGCACGTTGTCACCGAGGAGCTCGCCATGTCGAAGTCGTTGTTCCGGTTGGGGCGCTTCGCCGCCCGTCGTCCGTGGGCCGTGATCGGAGCCTGGCTCCTGGTCTCGGTGGCAGTGGTGCTGGCCTCGGCGACCGTCGGTCGCCAGATGCAGGACTCGTTCGAGGTGCCGGGGCTGGACTCCCAGGCGGCCGTGGACCTGCTGGCCGCCGGCGGCGCCGACCGAGGTGGCATCACCGCCCAGGTGGTCGCGACGCCCACCGATGAGGGCGTCACCTTCACCCACTCGTCCGCGGCCAGGCACCACCTCGCCGCCGTCCGGTCTGCGCTCGCGGCGCTCCCGCACGTCCTGGGCACCGACGAGGCCGTGTCCCCGGACGGGCGGGTGGCCCTCGTCCGCATCCAGTACCCGACGGTCGACGCGCTCGACGCCGGCGACCTCGACAACCTCAAGCGCGCCGTCGCCGCCTCGCGTACGAGCTCGCCGCTGCGGCTGGAGATGGGGGGCGAGCTGTTCTTCACGTTCGAGGAGTCCGGCGGCGGCAAGGGCGAGCTCGTCGGGGTGATCGCCGCGGTGATCATCCTGCTGCTGGCGTTCGGGTCGTTGATCGCGATGGGACTGCCCATCGGGATGGCCCTGTTCGGGCTCGCGCTGGGCGTCAGCTCGTTGTCGCTGATCAACTACCTCGTCGACATCCCCGCGTGGGCGCCGACGATGGCCAGCATGATCGCCCTGGGCGTCGGGATCGACTACGCGCTGTTCATCGTCACGAGGCACCGCGAGTTCCTCGCGCACGGCCTGCCGGTGCCCGAGGCGGCCGGCCGCGCCGTGGCCACCGCTGGGCAGGCCGTGGTGTTCGCCGGCGGCACCGTCGTCATCGCGATCCTGGGCATGGCCTTCGCCGGCATCCCGTTCATGACGTCCGCGGGCATCGCCACCGCCGTCATCGTGCTGATCATGGTGGTCGCCTCGATCACCCTGCTGCCGGCCTTCCTGGGCCTGGCGGGCCAGCGCATCAACCGCCGCTCGCACCGCGGTGTGACGGCCGACGCGCACCCGCCGGTGAGCCGTCGGTGGCTGCGGTGGGGCACGCACGTCTCGCGGCACGCGTGGGCGTATGTCGTCGGCACCACGGCGGTGCTGCTGGCGCTGACCGCGCCGGTGCTGGCGCTGCGGCTCGGGTTCCCCGACGAGGGCTCGCTGCCGCCGTCGCGCACCGAGCGTCTCGCGTACGACCTGGTCGCGCAGGGCTTCGGACCCGGTATCAACGGCCCGCTGGTCGTGGCCGTCGACACCGCCGGCGACACCGCCGTGGTCGAGCCGCTGCGCAGCGCCATCTCGGACGACCCGGGCATCGCGTCGGTCAGCGAGCCGGAGGTCGACACGGCCTCGGGGATCGCCACCCTGCTGGCGTTCCCCACCACCCCGCCGCAGGACGGCGCCACGTTCACCACGATCGAGCGGCTGCGCGCGCAGGTGTTCCCGCGGGTGCTCGCCGGCACCTCGGCGCACGCCCACGTCGGCGGTCAGACGGCCAGCTGGGCCGACATCGGTGCCAAGGTCCGCGACCGGCTGCCGCTGTTCATCGCCGCGGTCATCCTGATGTCGTTCGTCCTGCTGATGCTCGTGTTCCGGTCGGTGCTGGTACCCCTCAAGGCCGCGGCCATGACCCTGCTGAGCCTGGGCGCCGCGTACGGCGTCCTGGTCGCGGTGTTCCAGCGCGGCTGGGGCATGGACCTGATCGGCCTGGAGGAGACCGTGCCGGTCATCCCCTTCATCCCCATGTTCATGTTCGCCGTGCTCTTCGGGCTGTCGATGGACTACGAGGTGTTCCTGCTCTCGCGCGTGCGCGAGGAGTACGTGCGCACCGGCGACAGCGACACCGCCGTGATCAGCGGCATCGCCTCCTCCGCGCGGGTGATCACCTCGGCCGCGCTCATCATGATCTGCGTCTTCTTCGGCTTCGTGCTCGGCGAGGACCCCGCCACCAAGATGCTCGGCCTGGGCCTGGCCACCGCCGTGCTGGTCGACGCCACCATCGTGCGGATGGTGCTGGTGCCGGCCACGATGAAGCTGCTCGGGGGTGCCAACTGGTGGCTGCCTGGCTGGCTGGACCGCCTCCTGCCGACCGTCGACATCGACGGCGGGGTCGCGACCGCGGCGCCCGTCCCGGCTGTGCCGTCTGCGCTCCCTCAGGGCGCCAGCAGCCCGACGCCATGAAGATGCTCGAACACCAGCTGGGTCTGGGTGGCTCGCACGGCGGGGTGGCTGGTGATGTGGTCGAGGATCAGCGCGCGCAGGGCGTCGGCATCGGCGGCGGCCACATGGATCAGGTAGTCGTCCTGGCCCGCGACGTGGAAGACGTGCAACGCCCCGGGCAGCCTGGGGGCGAGGGTCCGGAACGCGTCGACGTGGGCTCGGGTGTGGCCGTGCAGCCGGACCGCGACCAGGGCCTGCAGGGGCCGGCCCACCGATGCCGGGTCGATGTCGGCGTGGGTCCCGCGCAGGGCGCCCCGCGCGCGCAGTGCCCGGGTCCGCAGCAACGCGGTCGAGGGCGCGACCCCGGCCGCGGCGGCGAGGTCCGCGTTGGGGGTGCGGCCGTCCTGGCTCAGGGTGCGGAGCAGGACGAGGTCGACGTCGTCGAGGTCGGTCGGTGCCGGGCCGGTGGCCGCAGCACGATCCTTCGCCATCCGTGCCCCTTCCGCTGGCTTCGTTCGCGAACAGGACCGATGTGGGGGCTTCGCATCGAATGAAGTTCGACAGACTCACCATATCGTGCAATGAACTCTCACCATGGCCCCATGGAACACGCGATGCAGTTCTCGGGGCCGCGCACGACCGCGGTTCGAGCCGGCCGGGTCGACCTTGCGCGGCTGGGCGTCCACGCCCCGCCTCTGGACCTCTCGAGCACCTATCCCCTCGGCGACGTCGACCTCGCGGGCGAGTCCTACGAGTCGATGGCCTCGGGCGGGCACCCGACGGAGGGCGGGCCGGTGTATGCGCGGCTGTGGAACCCGACGGTGGCGCGGTTCGAGTCGGCCCTGGCCACGCTGGAGGGCACGTCCGAGGCGGTCGCGTTCGGAAGCGGGATGGCGGCGCTGACGGCGGCGCTGCTGGCGTGTCTGCGCGAGGGCCGGCCGCACGTCGTCGCGGTGCGTCCCCTCTACGGCGGCACTGACCACCTGCTGGCCACCGGCCTGCTGGGCACCGAGGTGACGTGGGCCGAGCCGGGCGCGATCGCAGCCGCGATCCGCGCGGACACGGGGCTGGTGATCTGCGAGACGCCCGCGAACCCGACGCTGGAGCTGGTCGACATCTCCGACGTCGTGGCGCAGGCGGGGGACGTGCCCGTGCTGGTCGACTCGACCTTCGCGACCCCGGTGCTCCAGCAGCCTGCACGGCACGGCGCGGCCCTGGTGATGCACAGCGCCACCAAGTTCCTCGGCGGCCACGGCGACGTGGTCGGCGGGGTCGTGGCGTGCGAGGCGGACTGGGCCGTGCGGCTCCGGGGCGTGCGAGCGATCACCGGCGCACTGATGCACCCGCTCGCCGCCTACCTGCTGCTGCGCGGGCTGCCCACCCTCCCGCTACGCGTCGAGGCCCAGCAGCGCAGCGCGACCGAGATCGCCGCCTACCTCGTCGACCATCCGGCCATCAGCGCGGTCCACCACCCGAGCCTGCCGGGCGCCGATCCGTGGGGGCTGCTCGGCAAGCAGCAGACGGGCCCGGGAAGCCTGCTGGCCTTCGACGTGCTCGGCGGAGGGCCGGCGGCGCGGCGCGTCGCCGACTCCCTCTGCCTGATCACCCACGCCGTCTCCCTGGGCGGCATCGACTCCCTGCTGCAGCACCCGGCGTCGCTCACCCACCGACCCGTCGAGGCATCGGCACGACCGCACGAATCGCTGCTGCGGATGTCCGTGGGGCTCGAGGATGCGGAAGACCTCATCGCCGATCTCGACCAGGCCTTGCGCTCGACCTGACGCCAGGGCCCGCGGGACCCGCACGTGGAGCAGAATGCCGCTGCGATGAAAACCCTCCGAGCGCTCCCACGATCTGTCCCGGGCCTCGCAGGGTCGGCGCTGCTGTGGACCGCAGGGCTGGCGCCGTCGTTGCTGCCTCGCCCCGCCGGCATCGCCGTCGCGCTGGCGGGACTGCTGGCGGCCCTGGGGTACGGCCTCGGGTGCGTGGTCGCGTGGACCGCCAGGCGGCTCGCGCCCTGGTCGCCCGGGCGGCGTTCCAGGCGCGCGGGCCTGGTGGCGACGGGGGTCCTGTGGGCCTGGGCGGTCGTCATGACATTCGTCTCCGGTGGCTGGCAGTCCGAGCAGGCGGCTGCCCTCGGGATGGCGAACCCGGCTCCAGCACCATCGGTCGTCCTGCTGGCCGGGCTGCTCCTCGGATGGCTGCTGGTGCTCGCCGGACGGGGGCTCCGCGAGATCGCCCGACGCGTCGGAGCAGCCGTCACACGCCGATGGGGAGCGGCGTGGGGCGGGGTCTCGGGGGTCGTGGCAGCGACGGGGATCGTGGTGGGGGCGGTCGCGGTCGCCTACGCCGGGACCTGGGCGCTGTTCGACGTCCTCGACGGACGGGGCAGCGGACAGCCGCCCCCGACGTCGGCGTCAAGGACCGGCGGCCCAGGCTCACTGGTTCCCTACTCGGCGCTCGGCGCTGAGGGGCAGCGGTTCGTCGACGGCGGACCGAACCCCCAGCAGATCGCCGCCTACTCGGGAAAGCCTGCGCTCGAGCCGATCCGCGTCTACGTGGGCCTAGCCGCGGCGAGCACGGCCCAGGCGCGCGCCGACCTAGCCGTGCAGGAGCTGGAGCGCACCGGCGCGTTCCGCCGTCGGCTGGTCGTGGTCGCCGTCACCACCGGGAACGGATACCTGGACCCGACGCTGGTGTCGGCGCCAGAGTTCCTGACGAGCGGACAGGTCGCCACCGTCGCGACGCAGTACTCCGTCCTTCCGTCCTGGTTGTCCTTCCTCGTCGACCAGAAGGCCGCCGGCGACGAGGCCCAGGCCCTGTGGCACGCCGTGCGCCAGGCGGTCGACGCCCTCCCAGCGGACCAGCGCCCGCTGCTGGCCACGTCCGGGGAGAGCCTCGGCGCGTTCGGTGGCCAGGCGGTGTTCGCCGGGATGACCCCGGACGAGGTCGTCGCCGAGGTCGACGCCACCGTGTGGGTGGGGTCGCCCGGGGCGAGCCCGGTGTGGGCGCCGTGGCGGGACACCCGCAGCGGCGGCCCGGCCTGGGAACCGCTCATCGGCGACTCCCATCGGCCAGGAACCCTGCCACCGCGGGATCGGGGCAGTGGACGACCACCGGCTGGCAGACGCGTCGCATCGTGCTCACCCAGCACGCGAACGACCCGGTCTCCTGGTGGTCTCCGGCCGTGATCTGGCGGCGACCGGACTGGCTGGCCGAGCCGTTGGGACCTGGGGTCGACGCGCGCACCACCTGGTGGCCCGGAGTGTTCTTCCTGCAGACCGGCCTCGACCTCGCCGCGGCCGGCGCCGTTCCTGCAGGTGTCGGCCACAACTACGGCGACGTCACCGCACAGGCGTGGGCGTACGCGCTGCACGCGCCGGGCGCGCACGGTACGTGGACGACGGCCGATACGGCCCGCCTCGACGACGCCATCCGCAGCGCCGGCTCCTGACGACCTCGCTTGCGAGGGCGTCGACGACTCCGACGTCGATCCGAACGCTTTGCCCGCGATCCTCAGCCGAACGCCAGGTTGCGGCTACCGTCCGTGTCATGAGCACCAGCGACGTCGTCACGCTCGAGGACGGAACCCTCATCGAATACGGGCCACGCGTGCGCCCGTTGCTCCACCTAGCGGCCCCGCTCGTCGGCGCGGGAGCGGTCTGGGCGGCTCGGCAGGGCCTCAACCGGGCCTACGAAAGGGCGACGGGTCGAACGCCACCGGCTCCCACCGACCCCCAGACGTCGTGGGCGCGGGCCATCATGTGGACGGCGGCCACGGCGACCACGGCCGCCGTCATCGAGGTGGCCGTGCACCGGCTTGCCGACGAGCGCACCGTCAGGGTCATCGCTCGTGGGCGCCAGTCCCTTGCCCGACGCCGGGGATGAGCCGCGGCACGCACAGCTGGGCCTCAGCGGTGGATGGGCCAGCGCGCGGCCACGAGCCAGGTGAGGCTGCCGGCGACCAGACCGATGGCTGCGCCCCCGACGACGTCGATCGGCCAGTGGGCGCCGATGTAGAGCCTGTTGCCGGCGACGAGAACGGCCAGAGCGACGCCGACGACGCGTTGCGGCCAGCCCATCCAGGGCCACAGGGCGCAGACAGCGGCGACGGCCACCGCGGTGTGCGCGGAGGGGTAGGCGTTGCCGAGCGGGTCGCTCGGGTAGCCGTGGGTGTCGAGGTCGGGGATCACCGACAGCGGGCGGGCTTGGTCCGCGACGCGCTTCATGACCTGCGCCATCAGCTCGGCGAGGACGAACGCCAGGACGAGGGCGCGCACCTCCTCGAGGCGCGCGGCGGCTGCGGACGTGGAGAGCAGCACCCAGCCGATGAGCACGACCGACACCACGGCCAGGGGCACCGGTCGCAGCAGCGGGTTCGCCGCCGCGAAGACCGCCTCGAACGGCTGCGGGGGGTGGTTGAACCACTGGACGAGTCCCTCCTGGGCCGGCTGCGAACCGGGCTTCACCGCGATCCACGCCGACACGGCGAGCACCACCGCCGACCCACCGCCCAGGACGAGCGCGACGAGCGGTCGGGGTGGGCTTGATCTCGTCGCACCGCGATCGGCGGTGAGCGCCGCCGGCGTGGTCACCGCCCGGTCGGAGCGCCGGAAGGTACCCATCTACGGCCTCATAGCCGCCGCGCGAGCGGCGTCGAGGACGCGGCACGTCACGATCGCGGCTGCCAGACCCATCCCCGAGCCGACGACGACGTCGCCCGGGTAGTGCACCCCGGTGTGCACACGCGAGTAGGCAACCGTGGCGGCGAGGAGGTACAGCGGGACGCTGACCCCCGGCCATTCGTGCCGGACTCCTGAGGCGAACGCGAAGGCGGCCGCGGAGTGCCCGGAGGGGAACGACGTCGACTCAGGCATGGGCACGTGCCGTCCGGTCACCACGCCGTGGCTTTCGCGATCCGGGCGTTCGCGGCGCGTCATCAGCTTCGCTCCGATGTTCACCGTCGCCGATGCGACCGCCACGCAGGCGAGACCGGTCACCGCCGCACGACGACCCCGATCTGGGCCGAGCACTGCCAAGGCGGCTGCGGCGGCCATCGACAGCCGGGAGTAGTTGGCCGCCTTGGAGAGGCGTCGCAGTGGTTCGTCGAGCCGCGGGGTCGACGTGGTGGCGACCGCGCGATAAGCAGCCACGTCCAGGGAGTGAAGCCGCTCGAGCAAGCCGGGGGTGGTGCCGTCGTCGTCACTCATCCGACGCGCCGACGTGCAGGGGATGCCCGGCAGCCGTCGCCAGCAGCAGGCGAACGGTCTCCCGCAGCGAGTCGGGCTGAACGGCCGACGGCGATGCCCCGGCGTGGTGCGGTGCGATCCGCACCCGAAGGGCACGTGGGCGCGACGTGAACCGCAGGGGCGGGTCTAGCACCAGGGCCTCGCCGTCGACCCCGGCCGGAACGGCAGCGTTCGCACGCACCTCGAACGTCGGCGACGACCACTGCCACCAGCCCGCTGGTCGGTCGGCCCCGCCCAGCACGGCCACCCCGAGGACGCCCGCGTCCAGCAGCGGGCGGGTTCCCGTGCCGATCGCGTGGCCGAGCCGGTACACGTCGTTCGAGACGAGGATCACGGCAGCCCCTCGATGGCTCTGGCCCGTGTCGTCGGTCCAGTCGAGCCCCACGGCCCGGTCGCCGCCGGATCCCAGGACGTCCGGCGCCGTGTCGAGGATGGTGCGCAGCTTCGCGTCCCGGTAGCCCTCGCGCTGCACCGCCTCTGCGTACAGCCCGAGCGAGACGTTGTTCACGAAGACTCGCCCGTTCACCTCGGCGAGGTCGACCCGCCGCTCGGTGCCGTCGACGAGCGCATCGAGCGCCCCCACGACGTCGTCGCGGTCGACCCCGAGATCGAGGGCGAAGTGGTTGCGGGTACCGGCTGGGATGCAGGCGAACGGTAGGTCGTGCTCGGCGGCGATCCCCGCCACGAGCGCCTGCGTGCCATCGCCGCCCGCCGCGGCAAGGCAGTCGGCCCCGGCCGCCACGGCAGCACGGACCAGCTGCTCGAGGTCGTCGCCTGGTCGTAGCTCGATCGGTTCGATCCCGCGGTTGGCGGCCTCCGCGGCCAGGTCGTGCTGCACGGCCTTCCCCCCGCCGGACTTGGCGTTCCAGATGACCACCGGGCGGCTCGGCCGCGCCGCCACGGGCCACGTGGCGCGCACCCTGAGCGCGCTTCGTGCCGCGGCGAGTCCGAGGACGATCAGCCCCACCCCCACCAGGGCCGCGAGCAGTGCCTCGCCGGTGAGGGCGATCACCACGACGGCCACCAGGAGCACCAGGGCGAGCACGAGTCGGATGGCCCGCGGGGTGCCGCGCCGCAGAATGCCGTCCCTGGCGATCCAGGCGGCGACGAACACGATCGCGATCGACGCCAGGCCGCGCGGCATCCTGCCGACGGACACGACCACGACCAGCAGCGTCCCGACCGACGTGAGCCCGAGGGCGGCGATGGCGAGCAACCGATGGGATCTCATGGCGCGCGCTCCTCAGGCCGGGGCTGGTCGAGCGCCACCTCGTCGTGCTCCCGCCACACCGCGTCGGGATGGGCCGCGGCGTACGTGGTGATGGCCTCGTCGAGGGTGCGGAAGAGGTGGTCCTCGGCGATGGCTCGGCCGAGTCCGTACTGCCTGAGCCGTGCCGTGACGGGGTCCTTCAGCTCGGCGATGGCCAGCTGGATGCCTCGCCCCGCCAGCTCCTCGTCCAGGGCCAGCAGGACGTCCGCCGCGGTGGTGTCGACGTCGGTGATGGGCTCGGCGGCCAGCAGGATCCATCGCGGCGCGGGGTCAGCGCTCGCCAGGTGGCGCACCTGCTCCCGGAAGGTGCGCGAGTTGGCGAAGAACAGGGGCGCGTCGAACCGGTAGACGACGAGGCCGTCGAGCTCGCGAGCGGAGTCGTAGCGGCTGACGTCGTGGAGCCCGGAGATCCCGTCGACCTGCCCGAGTCGTGCCTGGTAGGGCCACCAGGCGCGCCGGAACACGTTGAGGATGGACAGCACGATCGCCAGGGCGATACCAGGGAGCACACCCAGCAGGGCGACGCCGAGGAACGCCACGGCAGAGATGACCCATTCGGTGCGCCGCTGGCGCCACAGCCGCCGGGTGGCGGCCACGTCCGCCAGCGACAGCGCGGCCGAGATGACGACCGCGGCGAGGGTGGCGTTGGGGAGGTTCTGTAGCAGCCAAGGAAGGAAGAGCAGCATGACCGTGATGGCCGCCGCGCCCACGACCCCGGTGAGCTGGGACCGCGCGCCGGACTGCTCGGCCACGGCCGTCCGCGACCCGCTCGTGCTCACCGGGAACCCCTGGAACAGGCCGGCTGCGATGTTCGCAGCGCCAATGCCGACCATCTCCTGGTTGGCCCGCACCTCCTGGCCGGCCCGGGCCGCGAACGCCGACGCCGTCGAGATCGTGTCGGTCAGGGCGACCAGCGCGATGCCGAGGGCACCCGCGGCGAGCAGGGGAAGGTCGGAGGCAGACACGTGCGGGATGGTGAACGGCGGGAGCCCCTGAGGCAGGACACCGACGAGGGTGACGCCCCGGGCCGCGAGGCCGAAGACGGCCGTCGCGGCGATGGACACCAACACCGCGACCAGCACCGCGGGAAGCTTCCGGAACCACTGCTGCAGCACGAGGATCACCGCAAGGGCGAAGCATCCGACCGCGAGTGCCGCGGGGACGGTCTCGCCATCGGCGACGCCGTGGACGAAGCCCTGCACCTCGGCGACGAGGCCGTCTGCGTCGACTGAGAATCCGAACAGCTTGGGCAGCTGGCCGACGACGATGGTCAGGGCGAGTCCGTTCATGTAGCCGATCTGCGTCGGCTTGGACAGCAGGTCGGCGACCATCCCGAGCTTTGCCACCCCGGCCAGCACCATGAAGGCCCCGACGAACAGGGCCAGCATCGACGCCAGCGCGATCGCCGTGGCGGGATCGCCGTTGGCGGCCGACAGCGGCAGGATCGTCGCGGCGATCATCGGACCGAGCGAGGAGTCGGGGCCTAGCACGAGGATGCGTGACGGGCCGACGACCGCGTACCCGAGCAGACACAGGATCGAGGTGTACAGCCCGGTGACCGGCGGCAGACCCGCCAGCTCGGCGTACGCCATGCCCTGCGGCACCAGAAGGGCAGTGAGCACCAGGCCGGCGACCACGTCCTTCGACAGCCAGGCCGCCTGGTACGACCTCGCCACGGCGACGCCAGGCAGCGCGGCGAGCAGTCCCCTCTGCGACCCGGCCATTAGGCGCCCAGACTAGAACCACGCGCTCCCTGTGGGTAGCGGCCGGCGACGGCATCGCGTCCGTGCATGCGGCCTAGCGCGGGACCGAGGCCAGTCCCACGCTTGACACCCTGACACCAGCGGGGCGCCGACAGCCATGCGGCGCATGGTCGCCGGCGAGGTACGAGCAAGCTCGCATTCACCGTCTGAGCCGACGTGAGCGCATGGGATCGGTGTGGCTAGGGTCGTGGCATGGGCGTCGTGACCATCGTGGGCTCGCGCGTGGAGGCGCAGATGGTGGTCGACGTGCTGCGCGAGCACGGGATCGACGCCTCGGCATCGGCCGACGACGAGGGCGGGATGACCCCTGCGCTCCAGACCCAGGGAGTGCGGGTCTTGGCCCCCGACGCCCAGGTTGCCGAGGCCCGGCGGCTCCTCGGGGATGCAGGGCAGGCCAGCACGGAGCCTCGCGATCTCAATGGCTTCCAGCGCTGGATCGTTCGTCTCCTTGGCGGCGGCAAGCCCCAACCCTAGGCCACCGGTGGGCCTCGACGCGTGTGGGTTACCGTCGTTGATGTGAGCATCCGGGTGGACGTGATGATCGCGGGGGCCGCCTCCGTGGTGCTCGTGCTCGCGCCCACCGCGTCGGCGGCTCTCCGTGCACCGTACGGTCCGGGGCCGCTCGCCCACTACACGGTGCAACCGCAGGCGCCCGCGGGTACGTGCCACTACCGGCACACCAGGTCGGGCCAGCCGCTACCAGACGCGCACTGCACTCCCGGGGCGCTGAACCCGAGGGTGACCCAGTCCACCCTCGGCGCCACCATCTGCCACACCGGTTACACGTCTACGATCCGACCTCCGTCGTCGGTCACCGCTCGCGAGAAGCGGTCGAACGCGGCCTCCTACCGCTACACCGGCGTGCTTCGTGATGCCGAGTACGACCACCTGATCTCCCTGGAGCTCGGCGGGGATCCCAACGACCCGAGGAACTTGTGGGTCGAGCCGCCTTCGCCGGGACACGCGCCCGGGTCCGGCGCGGGCAACCCCAAGGACCGGATCGAGAACCAGGCCCATAGGTTGATCTGCGCAGGCAAGGTCACGCTCGCCGCGATGCAGCGGGCCATCGCCACGAACTGGACCACCGCCCTCGCCGTGGTCGGGCACCCGTCCGGGACGTAGCCGCGGCGCGTCACGTGGCTGCCCGGGCCTGAGTCGCCGCCCGGCCGGGCTCAGCGGGTGACCTTCCAGTAGATCCACGCCGACGTGGCGCCCAGGTGGCTGGCATCCCCGGCGAAGACGGCCCGCACGCGAGTCGGCGTGCCGATGATGCTCCGCGTTCGGTACCAGGTCAGCGGGTAGATGAGGCTCGCGTCGTGAAGCGCCCAGGTGTAGTTCCGCGCCACCCAGCGCCCGCCCCTCCACTCCTGGATCGTGCACACCACCCGGGTCCCGACGTGCCCGGGGCCAGGGTGAAGTACTGTCTGCTGGGGCATCCCTTGTAGACCGGCGGGCGGCACGTCGGCGACCAGTGGTTCAGCCGGTACTTGCCAGAGGTCGGCATAACCGCCCACACTCCCGCGCAGACCAGCGGGCCCGCACCTGGATCGCGCACCGGGGGCGAGGTCGACGACCGGGTCGTCGCGTTGCCGGCGTAGACCACCGTGTACGTCGTGGTGGCGCGCGCGCCACCAGAGCACCATGACACCCGCCGCAGAAACAGCGCGCCCGGCGACGAGGACCTTCATCCCGCCGGCCGCTGCCCGTAGACGTACACCAACCCAGCGGCGACGGGGCCGTCAGGCGGGCCGTCAGCGTCGCGCCCGACCCGATCGTCACCTGGGTCGCAGAAACCGGAGCCGCAGGCTCGACGGCCAGGTCATCGACAGCGACCAGGCGACCCCGCCCGGGCTCGAGACCGGGTCGAGTCCGGCGAACCCGGCGCTACGGACCCGCACCGTCAGCGTGTTGAGTCCGACCGTCGGCGACACGGCGTACGTGAACGGGGTCATCGCACCGGTCCCGACCAGATACCCCATCGAGCCAGGCGGCGTACTCGTCGTCCGCTGCGATCGTGAGCCGGGCGAGTCCGCCAGCTCGGTCCACCTGGAACGTCTGGGTCGAAGGTGACCCAGGGGGTGCCGTTCGACCGCCTCGTCCTGGGTGACCAGGCGCGTGCGCCAGACCCAATGGGCTCCCGGGATCTTGGGCCAGGCGCCAGAGGTGCAGACCCGCTCGCGTCGACGGCGTTGCAGCCGATGTGGCCGTAGCTGAGTTCCGCCGTCCCGCTGGTGGAGTCGTCCGATGACCACGGGGTCCCCGCCTGCGACACGACGGGGAAGGTGGTGGTGGCGCTTGCCGCCGTCATCGTGCCCGGCACGGCGAGCAGACCACGGCCAGTGCGACCACCGCCAGTGATGTCACGGCGCGCGAAAGCATGCCGACCCACCTCCCCCGTCGGCTGACGGCGGCTCTGCCCACGCCCGCGGATCGCCAGCCTCCAGCACCACCCTCCCGCCGCGTCTCACGCGGGCGGCAGGGACTTCGTCCTGGACCTTCGGCTCCCTCCACGGGAGCGGCCCGCCGGGATGCCGGCGGAGAACGACAGGCCGGCCCCCCGCTGCTCCCACCACGCCACGACGAAGTCGTTCTCGAGAGCGGTGGCGTGCGTCTGGTCGAGGAAGTACTCGGGCATGCCCGGCCGCCGTGCAGGAAGAGAGCACGGGCTTGGCGCGATCCCTGCCGCGCAGGAACAGGCCCAGCTCGACCCCGTTGATGGGGATTCTGAGCTTCTCCGAGATCGCGGTGGCGAGGGGCCGGCCGTCGGCGACGCGTGGGTATGGTCGCTGCCGAGGCGCCGCGCAGCGGTGTCGTGATGGCGGGAGCGGTGAGTCGTGTGAGCGCTCGGTTCGAGGTGCTCGACGTCAGCCCGACCCCGCTCGGCGACGTGACCCTGTGGCGTCGTCTCGACCCGACCACCGGTGGCGACGTCTTCGAGGTGAAGCTCGGCGACGAGTACCTCATGTCGAGCCGCTTCACCGTCGCCGAGGTCGAGGTGGCGCGGATCGCGCTCGCGGCGCTCCCCGACGCCGACCTCGACGTCGTCGTCGGCGGGCTCGGTCTCGGGTACACAGCCCAGACGGTCCTGGACGACCCGCGGGTGCGGTCGCTGGTCGTGGTCGACGCGCTGGAGGCCGTGATCGGGTGGCACGAGCGCGGCCTCGTGCCGGTCAGCGTCTCGTCGTCGAGAGACCCGCGATGCAGGCTCGTGCACGGCGACTTCTTCGCGATGAGCGCCGGCCAGGGCTTCGACCCAGACCAACCCGAGCGGCTCTTCGACGCAGTGGTGGTCGACATCGACCACTCGCCCCGCCATCTCCTGCATCCGGGCAACGCCGCCTTCTACACCGAGCCAGGCGTGCGCCGGTTGTCCGAGCGGCTGCGACCGGGCGGCGTCTTCACCCTCTGGTCGAACGAACCGCCCGATGACGCCTACCTCGCGGTGCTGGGGCTCGTGTTCGGCGACGTCGACTGCGAAGTCGTGCGCTTCGACAACCCGTTGCAGGACCGCGAGGCGACGAACTCGGTGTACGTCGCCAGGTGCGCGGGTCAGTGACGGTCACGTCTTCGCATAGTTGCTAGCGCCCCACCAGTCGACGAGTACGACCGGCTCGTCGCCGAGCACCCAGGCGTCGTGACCCTGCGGCAGTGCGGTCACGTCGCCGGCCCGGGACTCGAACTCGCTGCCATCGGCCATGATCACGTGGAGGCGACCGGTCACCTGGTACTGGAAGTGCGGTGCCTCGCAGAGGTCGGTGCCCGCGATCGGGCGCACGTCGACCGACCAGCGCCACCCCGGTTCCAGCGTGAGCCGGCCGATCTCGCTGCCCCCGATGGTGACCAGGTCGACCTTGCCGTGCCCGAACGTACGGGTCTCGTCCGGTGCGGCGAACGCCTTGTGCTCGGCTGCCTGTCGGGCCTGGTGGCCTTGCTGCGTCGTGGTCATGGTGCTCTCCTTCGGTCGCGGGGTGGTGCTGTCCAAGACAGCGTCACGCTGCCTCCTTGCAGTGCGTTTGCGCCGCCAACGCGAGTCGGTGCAAGGGCTTCGTACCGGTTCCCCCGGAGCCAGTGACGCGCGGGGTCAGCAGGGCTTTGATGGCGTCATGGACAAGCTCGCAGTGCGCGTGCTGGGCGACCTCGACGTCGACGGGCTCGACCCGCAGAGGCTCGCAAGCCGCAAAGGCCGCACGCTGCTGTGGCTGCTTGCATTGGCGCGGGGGTCCGCCATCACGGTCGACACACTGGTCGACGCGCTCTGGCTCGATGGCGTCCCATCGCGGCCGGCGGACCAGCTCGCCGTGCTGGTCAGTCGCCTGCGGGCGGTGCTCGGTCGCGAACGGATCGCTCGCACCGACTCCGGCTACCGCCTCGTCTACGACTGGCTCGACCTCGACCAGCTCCACGCCGTCACGACGGAGACCGCGGCGCGCATGGC
This sequence comes from uncultured Actinomycetes bacterium, assembly GCA_963778785.1. GTDB lineage: Bacteria > Actinomycetota > Actinomycetes > S36-B12 > CAIYMF01 > CAVZVV01. The sequence continues at coordinate 179,853 of CAVZVV010000021.1, read as the reverse complement.
CGAGGGGAACCCCGAGGGCGCCGCGGCTGCCGCCCGCGTCGTGGCAGCGCTGCTGCGCGGGGTGGGACGCGCACCGGACGCGTCCAGTAGCTGGGTGGCCGCGCAGCTCTCGGCGCTCGAACGCGACGTCGCGCGCTCCCGCCACACGGCGGCGAGCGCCCTGCTGGCCGGGGGCGCGTGGCGCGACGCCGTCGACCTCGCGTCAGCAGCGTTGGCGGTGGACCCCTTCGACGAGCAGGCTCTCCGGCTGGTCATGCGAGCCAACATCGGGGGCGGTCGTCCCGCGATGGCGCTCACGGCATATGCCGACGCCAGGCGGCAGCTCGCCGACGAGCTGGGCACTGACCCCTCGCCCGAGACCGAGGCGCTGCACCAGGCGATCCTGCGCGGCGAGCTGTCGGCGCCCCGCTCGACGCCGCCTGTCGAGCAGCGTGTCGGTCCTCATCGTCTGGTCGGACGTGCACGCGAGCTGGCGGTACTCGACGGCGCAGCCGAAACAGCCGCGAGGTCCGACATTCGGGTCGTGGTCGTGCAGGGAGAGGCCGGAATCGGCAAGACCCACCTGGTCGCCGACTGGGCATCGCGGCGGCCCGCGTCCGACATCGTGCTGGTCGGCCGCTGCGGCGAGCTCGGGCTGACCGCACCGCTTGACCCCCTTGTCGTACCGCTCGCCGCCCACCTGCGGAGGCTCGACGTGGAGCGGCTGCACGAGGTGCTCGACGTTGACGCGTCGTTGTTGTCGCCCGTGCTCGGGCTGTCGGCCGCAGCCACGATGCCGCCGGTCCTCGCCGACGGCATCGTCGGGCCGAGCCTGCTCTACGGCGCACTCGCCGGGGTGGTGGAGCGGCTCGCCGAGAGGGGAACCGTCGTGCTGATCCTCGACGACGCGCACCGTGGAGGCGACGCGCTCACGGCCTGGGTTCAGTACGTGCGGCGGCGCACGATCCCGCTGCTCGTCGTCGCGACCGTCCGCACGCCGGAGCGAGCCCCGTTCACCGCGAACGAGGTGATCACCCTCGGGCCGCTCGACCCGGACCAGGCCCGAGCGCTTGTCGGCGAGGCACGCGCAGACGCCCTCTGGGCGCGATCGAGTGGACATCCGCTCTTCCTCACCGAGCTCGCGCTCGCCGATGACGGCGCGCCGCTTCCGGCCTCCCTGGTGGACACGGTCTGCCAGCGCTGCGACGCGCTCGGGCGCGTGGGCGAGACCCTCACCGACGCCGCCGTCATCGGCACCCGGGTCGACCCCGATCTCATCGCAGCGGTGCTGCACCGACCCGCGATCGAGGTTCTCGACGACGCCGAAGCAGGCGTAGCGCACCAGCTGCTCGTGGCCGACAGCGGTGCCTTCCGATTCCGGCACGAGCTCGTGCGCGAGGCCCTGGTCTCCCGGGTGACGTCTGGACGGGCCGCGTGGCTGCATCGCCAGGTCGCTCGGGCGCTGGCGCGGCGTCGCGGGTCGGACCCCGCCGAGGTCGCCGACCACGCTCGCCTCGGCGGCGATCTGGAGCTCGCGGCGGTGTCGTTGCGGGCCGCATCGGCGCGCGCGGCGGAGAGGTTCGACCATGCAAGCGCCGAGCTGTTGCTCAGTGAGGCGCTGGCGCTGCACCCAGATCCCGAGACATGGCTGGACCGTGCCCGGGTCCGCACCCGCCAGGGCCGGTACGCGGATGCGTACGCAGATGTGGCCCAGGCGCGTCCGCTCGGTGCCGCCGCGCTCGAGGTCGGGGCGTGGGCCTCCTACTTCGACCGACGCTTCGACCAGGCCATCACCTTCGCGACCGACGGCGCAGCCATCGCCGAGCAGGACGACGTGCGGGCCCGTTGCCTCACCGTCGCGGGACGCACCCGGCACGCCGCCGGCGAGCTGGAGTCGGCGGAGCACCTGCTCCTCGCGGCCATCGACGGTGCGACGGGCGTCGACCGGATGGTCGCCTCGGCCTGGCTCGGGGTCCTGCGCTCCCACCAGAGCCGGACCGACGCCGCTCTCGCGCTGCTTCGTCCCGTGACGCGCCCCGAGCTCCGCGCCGAGCACAGCTCCGCCGTGCTTCACGCTCTGCTCTTCACCGGCCATGCCCACGCCCTCGCGGGACGCCCCGCGCCGGCGCTGGCGGCTTTCGAGCAATACACGTCCGAGGTCGAGCGGCGGCAGATGGGGCGGTTCGAGGGTCGCGGCGTCAACTTCGGCGGGTGGGTGCTGCGGAACCTCGGCGCCCGCGAGCGGGGTGTCGAGGAGCACCTGCGCGTGCTGGAGCTCTCGCACGGCAGCGGCGCTCCGGAGCTCGGCATCGCGGCGCTCGAGGATCTCGCGGAAGACCGTCTCACCACGGGTGACGTCGCCGCCGCGGAGGCGTATCTCGATCGGGTGGACGCGGGCATGGGTGGTGATCTCGTCTTCGGGTGGCGCCTGGACTTCAAGGTCCGGCTGCTGCGGGCGCGCGCGGCGCTGGCCCGTGGCGATCCGACGACTGCGCTCGCGATCGCATCCGACCTGGCTGTCGCGGCGGGCGCCGCTGGTGTCCCGCGCTACTCGAGCGTCGCTCGGCTCGTAGCGGGTCGCGCTCGCGCGGCGCTCGACGAACCTGTCGATCTCGACGCCGTACAGGCAGATCTGCATGCAGCCCGCGATGCGGTCGGGCTCGAGGCCTGGTGGTGGATCGGTGAGTCCGCCGCGGCACACGGGGTCCGGCGCTGGGTCGACGACGCGGCGGCGGCGCTCGCGGCGCTCGCGGGCGAGTCCGGCGAGCACGCCGCGACACTCGAGCGCGCTGCCGCGACGCGACTCGACGCGTGGCGCGCCGCCACCGGCTGATCAGTGGTCGTACGCCGAGAGGACCACGAGCGGGACGACCAGCGGCGGCGCGCCGGCGAGCGCATCGGCGCACTCCAACCGCAGCTCGCTGCGCTCGGCGGCGCCGAGCGTCGCGACGAAGGGCGCGAGGTGCGCCATCCCCAGGCGCCACGTGACGAGCTGCTCGGGGGTGCGCACACCCACGTCGACGGGGGTCACGGCGACCTCGACGCAGGCGAAGCCGGCGGCGTGGGCGAGCGCGGCGAGGCGTACCGGATCGTCCACCGTCGGCTCCGCGTCCGCCTTGAGCCACGCATACCACCCCGGCACAACGAAGCCGTGGCGGGCAGCGACCGCGTCGACCCGGGCCTTGGCCGGGTGCGTCCACCCCGCGAGGAAGGCGCTCGCGACGACCGACCGAGCCACGCGCCGAGACTCCGCGAGCGCGGCTCGCGGGTCGGGCAGGTGGCCCAGGCAGCACGCCGCGACCGCGAGGTCGATGCACCGGTCGCGGGCCGGGACCCGGGTCACGTCGCCGACGACCACCGCGTCCCAGCCGCTGCCCGCGGAGAGCATCTCGGACGACACGTCGATCCCGACAACCCGCGCGGCGCCGGCACGGCGGGCGGCTCGCGCCGCTGGGCCGGTCCCGGCGCCGAGATCCAGGACCAGCGCGCCGCGCACGTCGTACGGCGCCGCAGCGAGGACGACGTCGGCCATCGCGTCGTAGGCGGACTCGGGCCCCGCGGCCCATGCCGACGCGGAAGCGTCGTAGGCCTCGCGGACCAGGTCGAGCGAGGGCTTCACGGCAGCAGCCGGGCGCCCTCGAGCGCGCGGTCCTGCCACCAGGCGAGCTCGCTGTCGAGTCCGCCGAAAGCCTTCTCCCAGCCGAACTGCACCAGCGCACCGAGCAGGGACAGTGCCACTTGGCGATCCCACCAGTCCGACGTGTCGACGCCATGGCGCTCGAGCGCCGAGCGGTAGGTCGCGATCGCAGCCTCTTTGGACTCGGGCAGGCGCCGGCAGTTGATCGCGAGGTACCAGGCGAGGTCGCTCGTGGGCGCGCCGCGACCCGTGCCCTCCCAGTCCAGCAGCACGGTCCGTCCGGCAGGGGTGACGCCGAGGTTGTCGAGCTTGAAGTTCCCGTGCACGAGTGTCTGCGGGGTCGTCTCGAGGGCCGTGACGAGCGGACCCGGGTCGAGAGAGAGCGGATGCACGACAGCGGCCGCGCGTGGCGCGACCGTCTCGAGCAGCGGCCAGCCCTGGGCGATGAGCTTGGGCACCACGTGATCGGAACCCACCCACTGCTCGGCCTCGGCGGTCCACGGCGACAGCTCGAGGTAGCGGGTCATCGGCGTCACGAGGTCGATCTCCGGGCCGGCGTCCCAGAAGGCGGCGTGCAGCGCAGCCATGTGGTCGAGGAACTGCGCGTGGACGGCGAACGGCACCGGGTCGTCGCTCACGTCGATCATCCAGGCGGCGACGTCGCGCATCAGCAGCGCGGTGACCTCCACGTCGTCGGCGCCCGGGTCGTCGAGCGGGCCGACGCCGACCCGGACGATGGGCTGCTCCAGGCATTCCGGCAGGCGGGCCAGCAACCCGCGCTCCCACATCTCCGTGGTGACGCCGCGCAGCATCCCCGACGCGCGCAGGGTCCAGTCGCGTCGACGGTCGAGGTACTTCACGACGAAGCGCTCGCCGTCGATCGTGACCCGCTCGAGGACGGCCCCGGACTTGCCCGCGTTGTCGGTCATCGGCTCGCGGTCGGTCGCGCCCGCCAGCAGCGCCGAGAGCCTCTCCACTCGGGGGGCCGCCAGGTCGCTAGACGCGCGCACGTGAGTCCTCCTCCTGCTGAGCAGCCTGCATCTCCGCGAGCAGCGACGCCGGCCACCGGCCACCGCACACCACCGTGTCGCGCACGATCCGACCATCACGAACGTCCAAGACATGCACGTGGCGCGCCGCATGCGGGACACCGCCCTCGACCCACGTGAGGAGGTACTCCACTACCTCGCCGTCCGGGAACGCGATGCGCCGCAGCTCTTCGAAGCGACCGGGGTCCGCGAACCAGTGCGCGTACTCCTCCTTGAGCGCCGACACGCCGTCCTTGCGGAACCTCCAGTCGGGCACCGTCGCATCGAGCACGACGTCGGTGCTCCAGACGTCGCACGACTCGATGGTTCCGGCGGCGGCGGCGGCCAGGAAGCCGTCGACCGGCGTCTGCGCGGTCGGGTCCATGTGATCACGTCCTTCTCGCCCGGCCCGAAGAGTCCTCGCGGGCACGACCCAAGGGTGCAGGGGCGTCCTTGCAGCCAGTTTGCAGCCTCCGCCCTTCGGCGCGCGGCCGGTTGGCCTCGCGGGGTGCCACCGCTACGCTCCGGAAGTCATGGCCGTCCGGGTGGTGCTCGCCGACGACTCCCTCATCGTGCGCTCGGGCGTCCTGGGGCTGCTCGAAGCGGCTGACCTCGAGGTCGTCGCAGTCGCCGAGGACCTCGACGGGCTCTTGGCCGCAGTCGACGCGACAGCCCCTGACCTGGTCCTGACAGACATCCGGATGCCTCCGACCGGGACGGACGAGGGGATCCGGGCGGCGGCCGTGCTGCGCAGGACGCATCCCGGCGTCGGCGTTCTGGTCCTCTCGCAGTATGTCGAGCCCGGATGGGCCCTGTCGTTGCTCCAGGACGGCTCCGCGGGCCGCGGCTACCTGCTCAAGGACCGCGTCACCGACCCCGAGCAGCTGGTGCGCGCCATCCACGAGGTGGCCTCGGGCGGCTCGGTCGTCGACCCTGTGGTCGTCGAATCACTCGTGGCGGCCAGGTCGAAGGGTCCCCGGTCGCCGCTGGGCTCGCTGACGCCCCGCGAGCGCGAGGTGCTCGCGGAGATCGCCCAGGGGAAGAACAACGCGGGCATCGCCGACAGCCTCGTCCTGTCGCAGCGGGCCGTCGAGAAGCACATCAACGCCCTCTTCGCCAAGCTCGACCTCGGCGACGACGTCGTGGTCCACCGCCGGGTCATGGCGGTGCTCTTGTACCTGTCCGACGAGGAGTGACGCAAGGGTGCAAGCACCCCCGAGGTGTCACCGGCTGGTCACCTGTCGGGAGGAAGCCGACGGCGGCACGCTGGGAGCATGAGGGTGGCCGCCGACGTCGGACTCCCCGCCGCGCTGCGGTCGGTCGGAGTCTTGATCGTCGACGACCAGGAGCCGTTTCGCGCCGTCGCACGCACTGTCGTGGGCCTGACGCCCGGATTCAGGGTGGACGGCGAGGCCGCCACGGGCGAGGAGGCCCTCCGGGCAGTCGACCACGACGTGCCGTCGCTGGTGCTCATGGACATACACCTGCCCGGGATGACCGGCATCGAGGCGACCCGGATCATCACGGCGTTGTACCCGGGCACCACCGTGCTCCTCCTGTCGACCTACGCCGCGCGCGACCTGCCCGCCGACGCATTCAGCTGCGGCGCCGCCGGTTACCTCCACAAGGAGGAATGTGCCCCGGCGGCGATCACGCGCTTGTGGGAGGAGCATCAGGCGGGGCTCCATCACGGCGAGCCTGCGCCCTGATCGGGGGATCCACCTCGGCCGGCGCCGCCTGGTGGATCGTCGCCCCTGCTGGTAGGGCGACGGGGAGCGAACCCACGATCTGGGTGCCCGCTCCGGGCGCGCTCGTGACGACGAGGGTGCCGGCGAACGCCCCGAGCCTGTCGCGCATGTTCACGAACCCGTGCCCGTCGCTGTGTGCCTCTGCGTCGAACCCGGTGCCGTCATCGGTCACCCAGAAGGTGAGAGCGCCCGGCGGGTTGGCGAGAACCACCGCGACCGTGGCCCCCGGTCCGGCATGCTTGCCCGCGTTCTGAATGGCCTCCAGGCAGCAGAAGTACACGGCCGCCTCGATCTCCGGCTCGAACCGCCCCACCCCGCGGGCCTCGATGCTGGTGGGCAGCGCGGCGCGTCCCGCAGCGGCACCGAGCGCCTCGGCCAGGCCTCGGTGGAGCAGAAGCGGAGGGTAGATCCCGTGCGCGAGCTCTCGGAGCTCCCCCAAGGTGCGCCGGACGTCACCGGGCAGCTCCCCGACCAGGCCCGCCGCCGCGTCATGGTCGCGGGGCATCAACGAGGTCACCAGGCCGATCTTCACCGCGAGGGCGACGAGGTGCTGCTGGGCGCCGTCGTGCAGGTCGCGCTCGATCAGCCGACGCGCCTCGTCCGCCGCGGTGACGACGCGTGTCCGTGACGCGGCCAGCTCTGCGTTGCGGTTCTCCAACTGCCGCAGAGAGTCCTGAAGGGCGGAGTCCAGACCCACGTTGTGCAGCGCCAGCCCCAGCTGCCGCGCCAGGTCCACGAGGGCACGGTCCTCCGCTTCGGTGAAAGGCTCGTCCGAGCCGCCACGCTGCAGCACCAAGAGGCCGAGGAGCTCGCCGAGGTGGGCCACCGACACCACGCGTAGCACCGACTCCTGACGACCCTCCAGGAGAGACGGCAGCCAGGTCCTGGTCCACGCATTGCCCTGGGCGTGGGCACGAACCACCACGGCGCGGGAGGTCCCGTCGACCTCGAGGGTGCGCGGGGCCTGGTCGGGAAGGGAGACGGCGACGGCGAGGTGCCCGGAGGATCCGGTCCAGATCTCGATGCCCGTCAGCCGCATCGACCGCTTGAGGGACTCGGCCAGCTGCAGCAGGAGCTCGTCCATCGGCACCGACCGGGAGAAGCCCGCGCCGAAGGCCCGCCACGCCTCGTCCGGTGACCGCACCGCACCGTGGACCCAACGCTCGGCACGTCGGACGAGCCAGGATCTGGCCGGGAAGGCGAGAAGCACCGCCAGGCACGCGGCCACGAGCGAGAGCTCCACGGCGGACCGCGCTGGTGCCTCGGGGACTCGGCCGAGACCCACGACGACGAGCACGAAGAGCAAGGCCACCATCGCAACCAGGCCCACGCCGACGACGGTCCGCCGGAGGACGACGTCGCCGAGCGCCGAGGTCCGGCCCCAACGGCCCGCCACGAGCGCCAGGGGCACCAGGACCACGGTGAGCGAGATTCCGGACCACGGAGCCGTTGGCCACTGCACCAGGAGCGAGAGCATCGCTCCCACGAGGGCGGTCCCGGCACTGGCGACCAAAGCGGCGATCACCCATCGACGGCCAGCCTTCGCGCGGCCGCCCGGGCGCGGGCGGCGCGCCCACGTCACCACCAGGGCGACCACCCACACGACCGCGCCGAGCAGCGCCACACCCTCACTCATCGCGCAGCACCGCCGTGGTGGGGCGCCGGAGGCCGAGCAGGACCGCGAGACCGCCCGCAGCAGCGAGGAGGCCGGCGAGGATCACCACGAAGGCCAGCACCTGCGCCAGCGGGACGACAGGGTCGGCGGGGATGCCCACGCGGGCCCCGAGCCAGATCCACGACCAGCGACCAGCGACGATGCCGAGCGGAACGCCGACCAGAGTGGCACACGCTGCGACGGTCAGGCCCTGGACGCCCCCGGCGAGCCGCAGCGAGCGGCGGCGGGCGCCGAGCACGCGCAGGACGGCAAGGTCGCGCAGCCGCCTCCTGACGGCCAGCGCCAGCGCGAAGGCAACAGTGGTGAGAACCACGAGGACGAGGCCCGCCGCGAGCCACAAGGGTACCCACCGCACCTGGGAAAGGTGGGGGACCTCTGCTGCCGAGAAGTCGCGCAACCCATAGGCGTCGGTGGGCGTGGGAGGTGCGGCCTCGACGCGTCGGTAGACGTCCAGGACGTCCGTGCCCGGGCGGACGCGGAACGAGGCGAGCCAACTACGGCTTCCGTCGAAAGCCCCCAGCGCCCCGGCCGCGACGACAGCGCCCACGCCCGGCCCGGACTGGTCGGTGTTGCTGTACCAGCCCATCCCGGGGAGCACGGCCCGACCGACCACGCGGGCCGGACCCCTGTAGGCCGGTGCTACGAGGTCCACCTGGTCTCCCACGCCCACACCCATCTGCTCCATGGTGAGGCTGCCGAGCGCCACCTCGTCCGCGGTCCTGGGGGCACGGCCCTCGGCGATCGTGGGGACGATCGTCGCGCTGGCACCGAACGTGACCGACGTCAGGGCCGCGCCGTCGACGGTGACCTCGTCCACCCGGAGGAGCCCCACCTCGGCCACCCCAGGATCGGAACTCAGCGCCCGCTCGAGTTCGTTGGTCGTCGGCCGGGGAGTCGTGGTGGCGGACGGCCCCGTATCCAGGTAGAAGACCAGGCCGTCGAAGGTCTCGCCGTGCTGCGAGGGGTCGGAGACCACCAGCGTGATGGAGGCGGCCAGGGTCAGGGCGGCGACCGCCACTGCGACCCCGGCCGCAGCCGCCGCGACCGTCCCTCGGGTGGGTACCCGGGCAGCCCCGCGTCCCGGCTCGAGCGCGAACCGGATCCCGACCGTGACCGGGAACGGAGCTCCCCACGACGCAACTGCCGCAGCGGTTCCCGATCCTGCGCCGCCCGGGTCCTTGACGCCGACCCGCGTCGCTCGCCGAGCCGGGAGCACTGCCACGGCCACGAAGACGGCGCACAGGAGGACGGGCCCCAGCACCAGCGTCAACGGATCGAAGGCGAGCCCGGGAGAGACCTCGGCAGCGCGGGCGGGCCCCACCGGTGTGAGCCAGGACGACAGGAACGACACGAGCGCCGCCGCCCCGCACCCCACCACGATCGCGGGCACGACCACGAGCAGTCCGGCCACGGTTCGTTGTCGGTGCGTGACGCCGAGGGCCGCGAGGGTGTGGAACTGCGCGGCGTCGCGCGTCAACCGCCGTGAGACAGCCTGGCCGAGGAGGAGAGCCCCCAACAGCGACACGATCGCGGCGAATACCCAGAGCGCCAGCGCCACCGGCATGATCGCCCGCTGGTAGAGGGCACGGCTGACCGTCCAGGTCTGGAACACCACCGTCCTGTCGGGAGCGGACCTCTGCGCGTCGGCCTCGAACGCGGGCAGGGAGTTCGGGTCCTTGAGCCGTACCAGGCCCTCCCAGCCGTGCGCGACGGTCGTTTGCCCGAGGGTCTCGAGCAGGCCGGGGCCGGCGGCGAACGGGTAAGGCTCCGCGCCCGGGTACGGGTCGACGGCGTCCTGGGTAGCGCCGATGCCCGCGACCGTGAGCTGGTGCAGGGTCCCGAACGACGGGTCCGACGTGAGGGCGCGGAAGGCGGCCGGGGACGCGGCGTACATCTTTCCCAGCTCGTCCGGCGTGTAGCTGCGCACGTCGACCGAGTCGCCGATGCGCAGGTGGTGGGCGTCGGCGTAGGGCTGCTGGACGAAGATCTCGTCCGGGGAGTCCGCAGCCGGCATCCAGCCCGCGGAGACGACGGGGCGGGCGAAGTCGTACAGCCCTCCGTTCATCACCACCGTGACCTGAAGCGGGTGGAAGACCAGGTCGGCCTTGGATGGATAGCCGGTCGGTGGCCCCAGGAACATGTCGAACTGGTCGGCCGCGGAGGCCACCATCGGATGGTTCGCCCAGTTCTTGGTGTAGAGCGTGGATGCGGCGCTGCCGGTTTCGGCCATCATCAGGTCGTAGGGCCGGTTCGCCTGCTCCATCCGCGGTATGGCTGTCGCGGTGCGGATCCCGGCGGCTGCTGCAGCAAGGATGAGGCCGCCGACCAGGGCCACCAGCACCGCGATACCGACGAGGGATCGCCAGTCGTGCCGGAGGTGGCGTTCGGCGATGTACCGCGCGGTGTGCATGGCGACCGATCACAGCACCATGCGTCCGTCGCGCATGGCGACGATGCGGTCGGCGCCGGAGGCGACCTCGGGCGAGTGCGTGACCATCAGGATCGTCTGGCCGTCGTCGTGCAGGCGCCTGAACAGCTCCAGCACCTCGAGGCCGCCCTCGCTGTCGAGCGCGCCAGTGGGCTCGTCGGCTAGCAGCAGGGTCGGTTCGTTGGCCAGCGCGCGCGCGATGGCCAGGCGCTGCCGCTGGCCCCCGGACAGGACCGTCGGCAGGTCGTTCGCCTTCTCGCCGACACCCAGCAGGTCGAGCAGGTCACGGGCGCGAGTCTCTGCTACCCGCCGGCCCGTCCCCGCGATCATCGCCGGAAGGGTCACGTTCTCCAGCGCGGTCAACCCGTCGAGCAGGTTGAAGAACTGGAAGACGAATCCGATGTGCTCGCGGCGCATCACGGCGAGCCAGTCTTCGTCGCGTCCCGTGATGTCCTCGCCTGCGATGCAGACGGTGCCCTCGTCGGGGACGTCGAGCCCGGCCACGAGCCCGAGCAGGGTGGACTTCCCGCAGCCGGACGGGCCCACGAGCGCGACGAACTCGGCGCGGGCGATCTGCAGGTCGACCCCGCGCAGGGCCCGCACCGGTGCGGACTCCGCGTCGAAGGTGCGCCGCACGCCGCTAGCGCGCAGCGCTGGCGCGGACTCCGACATGGGCACCCCGTCCGGCCGGTGGAGAACCCAGTGTGCCCACACGGCGCCACTCCAGGGGATGAGTTTGGGTCTCCTGCTGGCCAGGCGTGCGCTGGCCTGCGAACCGGTGGGCGCAGATCTTCGCCTCCCGCCCCGGACCGCGAGCATTCCGAGGACGCGGTCACGGATCCATTCACCCGTGCCCTGGTGATCGCGGACCAGGGTGCCCGCCAGTCCACGCCCGGGGTGCTAGCACCCCCGGCAAGTCGCAGGGCTGCACCCTGCCGAAGCCGTGCCGTGGTGGCGCATCGTCGATTCCACGGGCCGCCCGACCAGGCGAGACCCGATCGGCGCGGGAAGGACCACACCATGGCGCACCAGCTGACAGGCAGGGCCACGACCGGCGGGTGGAGAAGCCAGATCGTGATCGTCGTCGCTCTCGCTGCGGTCCTCGTTGCTTCCCTGGCGTGGGCGAGGACCGGAGCGGCGGACCTGCGTCCCGGCGGTTCCTCTGTCGGTACCCGTCCGAGTAGCGCCCACCCGCCGCTGAAGGCAGTCGCCTTCGATCGCAAGACCCTCACCCGGCTGCTCATCGGCCGGCCCGTCGGATAAGCCTGCTGCCCCCATCCCTCATCCACCGAAAGGACGTGTTATGCACGCTGACGCCGAATTGATGGCCGCCGGCTACGCCGCCTTCGCGGCCGGCGACATGGAGACGATCGACCGGATCCTCGACGACGACGTCGTCTGGCACAACATGGGAACGAGCCCGCTGTCTGGCACCTACCGAGGCAAGGCGGCCGTGTTCGAGTTCTTCGGCCGGCTGCTCGCGACGACGAACGGCACGTTCTCCCAGGAGGTCCACGCCATCCTCGCCGACGACGACCACGCGGTGGTTCTCACCACGAACCACTGGGAGAGCCCCCGGCGGTTCAGCGGCGAGCAGGTCTTCGTCTGGCACGTGCGCGACGGCAAGGGCGTGGCCTGCTGGGGCATCCCCGTGGACCAGGCCGCCACCGACGAAGCCCTCACGCCTCCGGCGTCGTGACTCGGCCGCGGACTGGATGAGGCAATCTCGATGACGAGGCGGCCGCGATGACCGAGCGCCGGTGGCACCTCCGACGACGCACCCGGGCTGCCTCGGCGGGGGCAGTCCTGCTCCTGCTCGCCGGGTGCACGTCGGCGGGCACGCCGACCCCTGGCGCGCAAGCCGACTCGGCGGCGTCGACCGCCGAAACAGGTCCGCTGGCCGCGTTCTACGGCCAGCAGCTCGCCTGGACGGGCTGCGGCGGCAGCTTCGACTGCACGAAGGTCACGGTGCCCCTCGACTATGCCGCACCGCGGGGCAAGTCGATCGAGCTTGCGATGACGCGCCTGAAGTCGAGGCTCGCCCACGGCACGCTCGTGCTGAACCCCGGGGGCCCCGGCGTGAGTGGCGTCGACCTGGCCCGGCGGGCCTACGACGAGCTCAGCGGCGACCTCGTCCTCGCCTTCGACATCGTCGGCTTCGACCCCCGGGGCGTCGGGGCATCGGACCCGGTCGCGTGCCTCTCTGGTCCCCAGATCGATGCCTTCCTCGCCACTGACGGCACGCCGCACACCCCCGCGCAGGTGGCCGCCATCAGCGCCGTCTCGGCAGGGATCGGCGAAGGGTGCGCGAAGGGATCGCCGGACATCGCCGCCCACATGGGTACCCCCGACGCAGCGCGCGACATGGACGTGATCCGGGCCGCGCTCGGCGAAGCGAAGCTGACCTACCTCGGGTTCTCCTACGGCACCGACCTCGGGGCGCAGTACGCCGACCTCTTCCCCACCCGCGTCGGGAGGATGGTGCTCGACGGGGCCTTCCCCGGTTCCCTCACGATCGAGCAGATGTACGGCCAGCAGGGCAACGGCTACGAAGCGTCGCTGCGGCGATTCGTCGCCGACTGCCTGCACCGGTCGGACTGCCCGCTGACCGGCACGACGGACGACGGCATCCGCCGCATCCAGACGTTCCTCGCCCGTCTCGATACCCACCCCCTTCCCGCCGGGCAGGGGCGCGTCCTCACCGAGGGGCTCGCCACCCCATCGCTGTACTACCTGCTCTACGACCCCGCCCGCGCGTGGCAACACCTCCGGACGTCGCTGGCGTCCGCCTTCGCGGGCGACGGCTCCGGCCTCGTCTTCTCCGTCGACTCCTTCTACGGCAGGCAGTCAGACGGCACGTACAAGGGCAACCTGCTCACGGCCATGTACGCCGTGGGATGCACCGACACCCCCGAGCTCGGTGGCCCCCAGCACCTCGCCACCCTGGCACGCGAGTGGAAGAAGGCCGCGCCGGTGTTCGGCGAGAGCCAGGCGTGGGCGATGCTGCCGTGCTGGCACTGGGCGCCCGCGCGCACCACCGCGCCCGCGCCCGCCGTCTTCCACGCCAAGGGGTCCGCACCGATCCTCGTCGTGGCCGGCCTGCACGACCCGGCGACGCCCTACGAGGGAGGAGCCCAGGTGGCCGAGGAGCTCGACAACGCCACGCTGCTGACCTACACGGGCGAGGGGCACACGGCCTACCACCGGGGGTCGGCCTGCGTCGACACCGCAGTCGACGCCTACCTGATCCGAGGAACCCTGCCGGCGAAGGGAACCACGTGCGCGCCCGATTGATCGCACCGAACGGACGCGGAGAGAGGAAACTGCCGCCATGACACGAGGTGAGGACGTGCTGGTGGCTCGGGACGGCGCCCGGCTTTTCGTCCAGTCGTGGGAGACGTCGGCGCCGCCGCGGGGAGTCATGTGCCTCGTCCACGGCCTCGGCGAGCACTCGGGTCGCTACAGGCACTTCGCCGACGACCTGACCTCGTCGGGGTACGCCGTCGTCGCCCTCGACCTTCGCGGGCACGGCAGGTCCCCGGGTCGTCGCGGACATACGCCGTTCCCGGCCACGCTAGACGACCTCGCCGTGCTGATCGCGGCCGCCCAGCATCGGCGTCCCGGCGTCCCGTGCTTCCTGTACGGGCACAGCCTGGGCGGGCTGATCGTCCTCACGTACCTCGTGCAACGCCAGCCGCACGTGGCCGGCGCGGTGGCGGCGTCGCCCGGGCTCCGAAGCCCGCTCCTGGAGCAGCGGGCCAAGATCCTGTCGTCGAGGGTGCTCGGCTCGTTGCTCCCGACCGTCACGTTGCCGACAGGCCTGGATTCAGCCGCCATCTGCCGGGACCCGCAGGTGGTTGCCGACTACCGGAAAGACCCGCTCGTTCATGACCGCGCCAGCATGGCGCTGGCACGCGACGGAGTCGTGGCGGCGCAGCGAACGTCGGCCAGCAGCCCACAGGTGTCGGTACCCCTGCTGCTCCTCCACGGAACTGCTGACACCCTCACCTACCCACAAGGCACCGAGGATTTCGCCGCCCGGGCTACCGGTGACTGCACGCTGCGCCTGTACGAGGGTCTCTGGCACGAGCTACACAACGAGCCCGAGCGCGGCGAGGTTCTGGCCGACGTCGTCGCGTGGCTCGACGCCCGCACATCGGGCTCCGACCACTCCCCGAGCGTCGCCGACAAGAGGTAGAAGGCGATGGCGAAGCTGCCCTTCGTCGACCCCGACGGATCCAGGCTGCGGAGACGGTTCCTGGTGCCCCTGTTCGACAGCCGCGCGGGACTCTGGTACCTGACCTCCGTCGCCCCGCGGATCGACGCCACGGTGACGATCCGGACCCGGGGCTGGCTCAGCTCAGTCCCCGGTGGGTCGCTGCTGCTGATGACGCATACCGGTGCGAAGTCGGGCCTTCCACGCACCACACCGCTGCTGTTCTTCTCGCGGGGTGACGACGTGGTCGTCATGGCATCGAACTACGGCCGCGCCTCCCACCCCTCGTGGCTCACCAACGTGAAGGCACATCCCGACGTCACGCTCACGTTCCGGGGGCGAACTGGGCGCTACCGCGCCCGGGTGGCAACGGGCGCGGAGCGGGCCGAGCTGTGGGCGAAGGCCAAGGCGTATGTCCGCACCTACGCCACCTACGAGAAGGCCGCTCCGAACCGCGAGATCCAGATCGTCGTCTGCGAGTACACGGTCGACCAGCCATGACGGGCACCCCGGCTGCCGACGTCTCGCGGTGGCAGGGAAGCGGGGAGTTCGTGGGTTCAGGAGACGACGCCGAACCCGCCGACCCAGGAGACCTTGTCGGCCGCCGCGAGGGTGATCTGCAGGAAGCCAAGCGCCTCGAGCTCGCGGGCGCGCTTGAGGGTTCCGGCATCGATGGCCTTGAGGCCGGCCGCCACGATGACCCCTGCGAGCAGGGCCTTGGCGTCGGCGTCGTCGCCCGCGATCTGCACGGTGGTGGTCAGGTCGCCGACCTTGCCCGACGCCAGCGTGGCCGCGAACGTGGTGTTGAACGCCTTGAGAACCTTCGAGGAGGGCAGGAGCGCGGAGAGCTCGGCGGCGGCGGAGCCGTCCGCGGGTACCACGAGGGAGTCGAAGGTCTCGAAGTTCACCGGGTTGGTGATGTCCACGACGACCTTGCCCGCGAGCTGGTCGCTGCGCGCCGCGACCACGTCGGCCAGGGCCGCGTAGGGGACGGCGAGGACGACGACGTCGCCGGTGACGGCCTTGTCGCCGTCGGTCTCGGCGATCACCTCGAGGCTGTTGCCGCCCGCGGTGACCAGGCCTGCGATGGCCTGGCCCATGTTGCCGGTGCCGATGACTGAGACGTGGGTCATGGTGCGCTCCTGAGTCTGTTTGGTTGTTGCTTCAACCAAAACTCTAGCCACCTTCAGTTGATGCGTCAAGTAATGAGGTAGCATCGACTCCATGACCACACGCTGGCTGACCGCCGACGAGCAGGAGGCCTGGGTCCGGCTGGCCGCCGTGGTGGAGCTGCTGCCCGGCGCCCTGGAGGGCCAGCTGCGCCGCGACTCCGGCCTCACCCACTTCGAGTACTGGGTGCTCGCGATGCTGTCCGAGGCGCCCGAGCGCACCCTGCGCATGGCCGCGCTCGCCGCCCGCACCAGCGCGACCCTGTCGCGGCTCTCGCACGTCGTGGCCCGCCTCGAGGACCGTGGGCTCGTCGAGCGCTTCCCCTGCCCCCAGGACGGACGCGCGACGAACGCGCGCCTCACCGAGGCCGGCTGGGACGTCGTGGTCGAGGCCGCCCCGGGGCACCTTCAGGCCGTGCGGGAGTACGTCGTGGACGCCCTGACCCCGCGCCAGATCACCCAGCTCACCGCGATCGCCGGCGCCATCCTCGGCCGGGTCGATCCCGACGTGCTCGCCGTGCTCGAGGACCAGCGCGGATAAGGCGGCGCACGTGCCCGGCGGGATTCACCGCCGCGTCTTCTCGCGCAGGCCGCGCCAGGCTGCGCGCAGGAAGGGCGAAGCCGGCAGCGACCTCAGGATGCGGACCTCCTCGATCAGGGTGGACTCCTCGTTGAGGAACCGCACGACGCGATCGGGTGGGTTCTTCGCGAACAGCGACTCCAACGCATTCACCACGGCGTCGGGTTCGGTGATCGCGAGCTGGAGGAAGACGTCATCCATCCAGGCACGCCGAGGGCGACGGAAGGCGCCACGGGGTGGTCGGCCGGCGACGATGGCGCGCGCTACCGCCGTGGCGTCCATCGACATCAGTCGAGCGCCGTAGCCGGTGCTGGCTTTGACCAGCCCGGCCGCCGTGCCGATGGTCAGGTACTGGCCGTCACCCACCCGCCGGCGCCACGGCACCAGGGCCAGGCTTCCCCTCTCCCGCCCTGTCACCGACCACGCACTGCCGGCGGTCATCGTGTCGAGGTGCTCGACGAGATCGTCGGCGTCATCGATCGGGTCGGGCGTCGATGAGAACGTCGTCATCTCGACGAGCGCGGACCGGTCCGACTCGGGCAGCACGTAGACGAACCGGACGCATCGGCGCTGGGGAACACGGAGGTCCATGAGCGTCACGGTGTCCGCATCGAAGGCGGCGGAGTCGCAGCGCACGCGCCATCCGGTGAAGTGCAACCAGGCCCTGGGCGTGTGGGTGGTCGTGTCGCCGAGCCCGACCGAGTCCAGCACGACGTCGGCTGTGATCACACCGTCGCGGGTAGCCACCTCGGGCCTGTGCTCGCCGGTGCGGATCGCGGTCACGGTCGTCGTCCGGCGCCGCCCGTCGAGCCGCGCCAGCGCCGCGTCCGTCAAGACCTGCAGCTCGTCACCGTCGATGACCACGTACCTGTGGTCCTGCAGCTGCAGGATCACTTCGCCCTTTGCGCCGGCCACGCGCAGTCGCTCGAACGACCTGGCCCCGGCCGGCGGTGCGGTTCGCGGTTCCCAGCTGGCCCAGAACCGGCCCCGCGTCGGTTGCTCGCGGGCATCCGCAAGCACCACCGGCCCCCGCGCGCCGCAAGCGGCGAGCGCTCGGACCACCAGGGAACCGCTCAGGCCCGCGCCGATGACGAGAACGCGGGTCCGTGCGGCATCCGGGCCAGAGTGCGAGTCGTGGGCGGTCGTCGAGTCGCCGACGATTCGATCCACCTCGACCTCCGTGTCCACCACGCCCAGAGCCCGACCCGGGCTGGATCAGCCGCGAGACGGGTCGCCCCCGGCGGCGGCCGATGCACGGCCCATCGCGTCGAGCCGGGCATGCCAGGCCATCACGTCGTCGGCGAAACCGACGGCCCTCAACCGGGACGCCGTGGAGCGCATCAACGTCGGCTCGCCGCCCTGCCGGCCCGCCGTCACGTCGCAGTGGGACGACCGTCCGGCCCTCGGCGTGTCGGGCAGCCGCGGGCGCCGCACGGGGTCGGGCAGCGGAACGCTCACCGGGCCACGGTAGTCCCAGACGGTTTCGAGATCGTTGTGGCGACCCGGCTGAGGCCGGGTGTTGCGACATGCCGGCGATGAGACGGAGACGCCTACCGCCACCGTCGACGGCGGGTCGTCGGCTGCTTGACCGTACGAATCGTTCCATCCGAGGGAGTCGTCGGTCGTGGCAGCGATTGTTGTCGCCGGTCACCCTTCGTGTCTGCAAGATCAGCCTTCCTCGCTTGATCCGCTGTCAGGGCGCGCCGTTGATCGCCGGGTCGGAGCCCCGCCCGGGCCGTAGGGTGGCGGCGTGGCATCCACGCAGACAGTCCCGGCCGGGGCCCGGAGGTAGGCGTGAGCGAACAGCACGGTGCCGGCGAACCGGTGCTGGCGTGGATCGAACGGCGCACGGCCGCATCGCGCGCCAGCGAGGCTGCCTTCGACGACTCCACGCTCGAGTACAAGAGGGTCTTCAGCGAGGTGTGGGGCACGTTCCTGCTGGTGCTGGTCGCTGCAGGCGGTGGCGTCGTCGGGGCAACGGCCTACGGGTCGGACCTGACACTCCAGATGAAGGCGCTGGCCCCCGGAATCATGGTGATGGCGATCATCTTCTTCATGGGCACCA
The DNA here is from genome assembly GCA_963778785.1 of uncultured Actinomycetes bacterium. Taxonomy (GTDB): domain Bacteria; phylum Actinomycetota; class Actinomycetes; order S36-B12; family CAIYMF01; genus CAVZVV01. The sequence continues at coordinate 161,328 of CAVZVV010000021.1, read as the reverse complement.
TCTCGGGAGCGCACCTGAACCCTGCCGTGACCCTGGCGTTCGCGGTGCGCGGCAACTTCCCGTGGATCCGGGTGCCGGGCTACATCGCCGCGCAGGTGGTCGGTGCCGTGCTGGCCTCGTGGTTCCTGCAGGTGATGTACGGCGGCATCATCAACGGCGCCACCGAGCCCACTCCCGACGTGAGCTGGACCGTGGCGATGCTCACCGAGGCGGTGCTGACGCTCGGGCTGGTGAGCGTCATCCTGGGCACCGCCTCGGGCGCGCGGAACATCGGGGCCAACGGTGCGCTTGCCGTCGGCGGGTATATCGGTCTCGTCTCCGTGTGGGCAGCCCCCGTCACGGGGGCATCCATGAACCCGGCGCGATCCCTCGGCCCCGACCTGGTGGCCGGCGACCTGTCGCACTACTGGGTCTACCTGGTCGGACCGCTTCTCGGCGCGCTGGTCGCTGTGGCCTTCGAGTTCCTGCTGCGCGGCAAGGCCACCCAGGCCGGAGCCGAAGCTGCCCAGGGCATCCTGACCGACGACCCCCACGGGATCTGACCTCGTGATGCCCGCGAACGACGAGGTGCAGGTCACGAAGGGCCCCGCCCTCGCGAAGGTGCGGCAAGCGGTCAAGGTGGCCATGCTGGAGAGCGCGGCCACCTGGCTTGTTCGCCGGGCGCTCGGCACCGGCCCCTAGGCCGGCGTGGCAGGTGCCGGAGGCGTGGCCGCCCGCGCCTTGAGCTTCACGAGAAACTGGCTGCCCGACATGGTGAGAAACGCCGCCATGACGGACACGAGGATAGGGGCGGTCTGCAGCGCGCCGACCTGCGTCATGAGCGCAGCCAGCAGCACCATGCTGAACGGTGCGCTCACGAGCGACCCGAGCACCGATGCCAGCATGCAGGTGAACGTCAGCCCCAGCGGCAGTCCCGGGACCAGAAGGTTCGTCGCCACGCCCGCCGTGCCGCCCAGGAAGATCGCCGGGAAGACCGGTCCGCCGACGAAACCACTGGCCGAGCTGACCGCGAACGCGAGGGTCTTGCCCACCAGCATCGCCAGGACTAGGCCCACGCCAAGCTCGGGTGCGTCCTTCAGGACGGTCGCGAGCTGGTCGGATCCGGTGAACATGGTCAGCGGAAGGGCCACTCCGATGACTCCGAACGCGATCCCGCCGATCACCGGCTTGACGACGCGAGGGATCTTCGCCCGGCCGAACGTCTTGGCGGTGACGGCCATGACCAGGACTATCCCCATGGTGATCACGGCCGACACCACGCCCAGGCCGGCGGCGGCGAGCAGCTGCCACGCCGCGAAGGTGTACTGCGGGACGTCGTAGATCCCCAGGAAGATCGAACCGGCGATGGCGAAGTAGACGCCGAACGACACGCTCGACGCGACGGTGGTGTTGACCAGCAGGCGCGTGAACCGCTCCCCGCCGGGCCGGGCCAGCTCCAGGATGAGCATGACGACGATCACCGGGCTCGACAGGAGCCCGCCGTACGCTGCTGCGAACCCGCTGTAGGTGTTCGTCTCGACCTGATCGTCGGTCAGACCTCGTCGCCGCGAGACCCACGCCCCGGCCCCCCCGACGGTGGTGCCGAGGGCCTTCTCGGGCCCCAGGCTCGCACCCGCCATCAGCGATACGGCCGACGTGACCAAGACGCCTGGTACTTCGGAGGTCTCCACGTGCCCCGTCTGCAGGCCCTGGATCACGCCCTCGGTGCGATCCGGGAGCCCCATGACGAGGTGCAGGACGCCTACCACGAGGCCTGCAGCGGCCGTCACCGCCACCCACCACCACTGCCCGCCGAACCAGCCGACGTTCGTCACGTCGAACCACCGGCTGCCGACCTTGACCACGCCCAGGAAGACGAGGCCCACGAACGCCCCCACCACCCCCAGCACGGCGGCGTACGCGAGCAGGCGCCAGAACTCGCGGGTCTGCGTGCCCGGCAGGGGCCCCTGCGAAGCCCCGGAGTCACTCATCGGTTGCCATGTCGCCTTCTCTCACACCTGCGCCGCCGGGGCACTCACGTCCTCACCCTTACATCGCCTCAGGTACAGCGCAGGGTTCGTCGGGATTTCACCTGGGCGAGATCTCGGACGACTCCATGACTACCCCGTTGATGGGACGGGGGCTGCGCTGACCAGTGGCCGCGGGGTTTGATGGTCCGGTGGACAAGGCCGCCGGCGGTCCACGGTCACGGTGCCACCGTGAACGGCACCCCCCTGCGCGTCAGCGACGCGACCCTCGGGGCTGGCCTCGTCTCGGTGCCCACCGCCCAGCTCGGGATGACCGACAACGCCGCCATCGCGTGCGAGATCATCGCGCGGGGGATGCGCCTGTACTCCGTCGCCTGCATCACGTACGTCGGCGCGCTCGTCGCCGCCGGTCGGATCACCGGCGGGGGTTTCCCCTCGGATACCGGCGCAGGCCGACAACTGCACCGTGGGGGGTTACCGCACCAGGTTCAGCGCCCCGAGCACCGTGAACGCCAAGACGGCGATCTCGAACTGGTCGCGGTTGATACGCCCGATGACCCGGCGCCCGATCCACGTGCCACCAACACGACGGGGGCCATGATCACCAGCAGCAGCAGTGTCGCGGAGTCGATCAGTCCCAGGGCGACCGAGAACGGCACCTTGAACGCATTCACCGCCAGGAAGAACCAGGCGCTGGTTCCCAAGAACTCGAGGACGCTGAGCCGGGCACCGAGGAGGTAGACAGCCATCACGGCTCCCCCAGCGTTGGCCACCATGCTGTTGAAGCCCGCGAGGGACCCCGCACCCACGGTGGTGGCCCGCTTGGGTGTCACCGACTCGGTGACGTCCTTGGTGTGCAGGCGTCGCCAGACGTGCACGGCGACGTCACGGTGTCGAGGTGCACGGCACCAAGCCTCCCTCACCGAATCAGTGCGCGGCCCCGGCTGCAGGTGGCTCCACGCCGGCCCGCAACCGGGCGGCTGGCCGCGCGACGCCCTCGCCGACTGTGGACGGTGCGGGTTACGCGACTCTGGCTGCTCGTTCCACCGGCGCGATGGAAGGCCGAGGCATCATGGAAGGCGTTGGCAGATGTGAGCGGAAGGGCTGCTGGTGTGATCCTCCCGAAAGTCCGCGACCTTCGCCTCGTGACGATCCGTCGAGGTGGGACCCTCACCGATTCGGATCACCACCTCCTCGCCCTGTGGGCGGCGTCCTGCGCGGAGCACGTCCTCGCGCGGTTCGAGTCTGCCCGCCGCGAGGACCCGCGGCCGCGCGAGGCGATCGAGCGGGCCCGCGCCTGGGCGCGCGGTGAGATCACGATGTCGCAGGCTCGCACGGCGGGCGGGCATGCCATGGCCGCGGCCAGAGACCTGACCGGGGCAGCACGCCATGCCGCGTACGCCGCCGGCCAGGCGGCGGTCGTCGCACACGTCGCCGCGCACGAGCTCGGGGCGGCCGCCTATGCGATCAAGGCCGCACGTGCGGCCGCGCCGGAAGGAGAGCGCGAGATCGCAGGGCGACTCGAGTGCCGGTGGCAGCGCGACCAGCTCCCGGAGGCCATCCGCGAGCTCGTGCTCGACGACCAGCGGTTGCGGAACGACATCTGCTGGTCGGTGTTCGCATCCTGAGAGCGCGTCAGGGCGCACCCCGGTCGCGATCCAGCTGCCCCCACCCCGGGTGAGGCCATCGCGGACGAACGGTGCGGGCACACCGCGCAGGACAGCCCGCGACCTCCGTCGGGGCTGGGCGCTAGTGGAACGCGCGGACCGGCCGCACCTGGGGCGAGGCCACGGGCGGCGACACCTGGCGGATGCAGTGGAAGAAGCGCGGGCCGTCGTGCGGGGTGTCCGCCGGGAGGCCGCCGGCAGCAGGCACCACGAGCAGCGGCGAGAGCGCCCCCGAGCAGGCTCCCGACGCCTTCGTCGGACCCGGCACGTACGTCTGCGCGAACGACACCGCGATGGCAGGGGCGATGGTGGCCAGGATCCCGGCGCACGTGGAGGCAGGCAGCGCCGGCTGCCCCGTGAAGCACGGCACAGAGGCTACCTCCGCCGACAGGGCCGCCAGCATGCCGTCGAGATTGGTCGACGAGGAAGTCCAGTAGTAGTCCGGCGAGAAGCCCCCGCGCGGGGCGTTGCTGCCGGCGCAGATGGCGGCCGGCGAAGGGCTCGCCACCCCTGCGGCGTACTGGCACAGCAGGTTCGCCTCGGCCTTCGACGGCAGCGACCAGTCGCCCTTGCCGCCGCCGTTGTAACCACGCGCCGCGTGGGCGGCCTTGTCGGTGGCGCACAGCTTGAGGACCCGCGTGCTGTTCTCGCCCGCGCCGAGGGCCACGGCCGTGCGCGGCGACGGGGAGGCGGCGCACCACTGCAGGCCCGGGTCGATCACGCCGGGGGCCCCGAGATAGCCGTGGCTGCTCGCCCAGTCGTACCAGGCGCCCGGTGCGGCGAACTCGAGGTACATGTCGCCGGCGGGGTCGAACGCCGAGGTGGTCGCGTAGAAGACCGTGCCACCGCCCGGGCCCGTGTCGCCCACCCGGCAGGAGGAGCCGTTCGAGCAGCGGAGCACCACGGACTTCGAGGTCGCGGAGAACTTGCTGGTGCGGCTGCTGGCGACGCTGGCCACCTTGAAGTAGTACGTGGTGCCGTTGAGCAGGCTCTTGGCCGTGCAGGTCGGCTTCTTCACCAAGCCGGTGCAGCCGACCGGCGTCTTCCAGGGGCCAGTCGGCTTGGTGGCCACGCGCACCCGGTAGCCGGCGACCACCTTCGTCGGGTGCGCCCAGGTGAGCCTCACCGCGCCGTGGCCGGACACTTCCGCCTGGGGGCGGCCCGGTACTCCCGGCAGAGCAACCGCTGAGGGCCTGATAGACGGGCGGGCTTTCGCGGGGGCTGCCTGCACCGCTGTGGAGACGGCGATGCCCTGCGCCGCCAGGGCCAAGCACCCCAGGGCCACCGCCGCTGTCCGCCCGGTCGGCCGTGGGCCGTTCCGCCTGCAGCTCGAGACCATGGCCGTCCCTCCCCCGCGGGACCCCGCCTGGATCCCTCCCGCGGAACTTACCCCCGACCGCCCTTACTTGCGCGGCGCGCGACCAGCCCGCCCACACGTGAGGACCGGGGCCATCCCCGCACGCGGCCGGAAGGGCCAGCACCCGTGGTGCCTAGCCTCCGGCCATCGCTCCGATGATCAGCAGGGGTTCCGCCCCGGCCGACACCGCCGCTGGTAGTGGCTCATCCGTGGGCTCGTGCGAGAGATCCTGCTCGCAGGCGTAGTAGCGCACGAAGGCGCGACGCCGCCGGGTGTCGTGGCCGCGGATGGTGCCGCGCAGCATCGGGTAGCGGGTCTCGAGCCCGTCGAGCACCGCGTCGATCGTGACCGTGCCGTCGACGTCGACGACCGCCTCCCCGTCGACGTGCGCAAGCGACCGCAGGTGCGCCGGCAGCACGACCCTCACCCCGGCGCTCACGGAAGCGTCTGCACCTCGACCGACAGCACGGGAGGCAGGTCGCGCACGATGGCGCCCCACGTATCGCCGGAGTCAGCAGAGGCGTACACCTGCCCCCCCGTGGTGCCGACGTAGATCCCGCACGCGTCGAGCTGGTCGACGGCCATGCAGTCGCGTAGCACGTCGACGTAACAGTCGCTCTGCGGCAGCCCTTCGGTGAGCGGCTCCCACTCCTCGCCGCCGGTGCGGGTTCGCCACACCTGCAGCGCTCCGCCGACGGGGAAGTGGAGAGAGTCGCTCGTGATAGGTACCACGTAGACTGTGTCGGGCTCGTGCGCGTGCACGTCGACGACGAAGCCGAAGTCGCTGGAGAGGTTGCCGCTGATCTCGCGCCATTGCCCGCCACGGTCGTCGGTGCGCAGGACGTCCCAGTGCTTCTGCATGAAGAGGGTGTCGGGCCGGGAGGGGTGCAGGGCGATCTTGTGCACGCAGTGGCCCACCTCGCTGTCGACGTCAGGGATCTCCCCCGAACGTAGTCCCTTGTTGATCGGGGTCCAGCTCGTGCCACCGTCCTCGCTACGGAAGGCGCCGGCGGCGGAGATGGCCGCGTACATGCGCGACTCGTCGCGCGGGTCGAACAGGATGGTGTGCAGGCACATGCCACCGGCACCCGGCTGCCACTGGGGGGCGCTCGGGTGCTGCCGCAGGGCGGGCAGCTCGTTCCACTCCTGACCGCCGTCGGTCGTCCGGAACAGCGCGGCGTCCTGCACGCCCGCCCAGCAGGTGTCGGGGTCCGACGGCGACGGCTTGAGCTGCCACACCCTCGTGAACTCGAAGGGCCGTGGCGTGCCGTCGTACCACAGGTGCTCGCCAGGCTCGCCGTCGTAGGCGAAACGGTTGTCGGCAGGCTCCCACGTCGCGCCCCCGTCGTCGGAGCGGTGCAGCGTCTGCCCGAACCACCCCGAGGACGGTGCCGCCCACAGTCGCTGCGGGTCGGCGGGGGACGCCGTGACGTGGTAGACCTCCCACCCCGGGAAGTGCGGCCCGGCGACCCGCCAGTCGCGGCGGGCGCCGTCCGAGGACAGGACGAACGCACCCTTGCGAGTACCCACGAGCACGCGGACCGACGTCATGACGCCTCCTCATCGAGGAGGTCGACGCTAGCGGCCCAAGCGGGGAACGGGTAGACCCCCTGACTGACCTGCGGTGGGCAGGGGACCGCTGACCGAGTGGCTCGACTGCTCCGGTCGCGAGGGTCACTGAGGGACGTGGCACACGGCCTCGACATTGTTGCCGTCCGGGTCGCGCACGAAGGCCGCATAGTAGCCGGGGTGGTACTCCGGCCATGCCCGCGGCTCGTGCAGCACCTCGGCCCCGACGCCCACCGCCGCAGCGAAGAAGGCGTCGACCGCCGACCGGTCGGCGGCGGTGAAGGCCAGGTGCGACTCGCGGAAGCCCTCGCCACTGTCGTGCGGCCCCACCCAGAAATCAGGGTGGGGCGGGACGCCGAACCCCACGACCGCCCCGAAGTCCATGATGCGCACCCCGCCGAGCGGGGCCAGCACCGCGTCGTAGAACACCGCGCTCACGAAGGGATCGGCACACTGGACGGACACATGATCGAGCATGCGTCCATCATGCTCCGACTCTGTGGCCTACCCGGACGTTCTGGCGAAGTCACGCATGGCACGACGACGGCACGGCCCAAAATCCGACAGCACGTTCGCCTCACGAGGCATGACCAAGCAGATCGCAGTGGACCACGGCCCCGAGGGCATCCGAGTCAACTCGGTCCATCCCGGCTACATCAAGACCCCGATGATCGCGGCGGCCACCGACGAGTCCGGTGGGGGCATCGCCGCTGTCGTGCCGCTGCGCCGCATGGCCGAGCCGGGCGAGGTCTCGAGCCTGGTGCTGTTCCTGGCCTCCGACGACTCCTCGTACATCACCGGCATGGAGCACGTCGTGGACGGCGGCCTCACCGCCTCCTGAACCCCGGAAGGCGGCACCTTGCGCGATGGACTCATGACCCTCACTCGTATGCCGGACGCGAGCCACAGATCGCAACCCAGGCGGTCCCGCGCTTCCAGCTCACGATGCGATGCGGAGGACCCGTCAATCCTTGATCGTGGCGAGGGCGTCGACGAGCGCGGTGATGTCGCTGCTGTCGTTGTAGTGATGAAGCGAGACGCGGATGCCGCCACCTCGAGGACTGACCACGACGCCGGCCTCGGCGAGGAGACGCTGCACCACGACGACAGAACGCGTGGCGTGCCGAAGGGAGACGATGTGGTTGGCGGAGGCGCCGGACTCCAGCGAGCGGAAGGGAGCCCAGCCCAGCCACGCGACGCGGGAGACCAGGTCGGATGCGAGTTCATCGGCGTGGTCGGCGATCGCCGACATCCCGAGCCCCGTCAACAAGGCGAGCGACGCTGAGAGGCTGATCGCCGAGCCGTAAGCCATCGTCGAGAGTTCGAATCGTCGGGCGTCGGGCGCCAGCGACAGGTGGTCGGCATGGAAGTCGAAGGGGTTGGCCGTACCCTTCCAACCCACGATGTACGGCGTCTCGTGGGCCAGCTCGTCGTCCACCGCCAGCAGGGCCACTCCGCCGTGCCCGGACAGCCACTTGTAGCCGCTGCACACCACGGCGTCCGCGCCCCAGTCGCGCATGCTCACGGGTGCCGCACCCGCCACCTGCGTGACGTCAACAATCACCTTTGCACCGACCTGGTGCGCCCGTCGGACAATCTTGTGCACATTGACGACCGAACCGGTTGCGTACTGGACGGCACTGATGCAGACCGTCGAGGTGTCTCCCTGGATCGCTTCGAGCAGGACCGTCGTGAGGTCCGTCGATGGTTGGTCGTCAACCCACCGGATGTTGGTGCCCAGGCGCTCCTGCGCGCCGAGCCAGGGGTAGGTGACGCTCGGGAAGTCCGTCCGGATCAGGACAACCGAACCAGGCCGCGGCGCCAGGATCGCGGCGAGCTGGCCGAGCGCCTCGCTGGCGCCGCCCACGACCGCCACCGATCCCGCCGGGGCGTCCAGAAAGGCGGCGCCGGCCTCTCGCAGCTCGTCGAGGATGCCGGCCTCCTGGGCGTCCGACAGACGCACGTTGCCGTGCTGCGCGACATCGACAGCGAAGCGCACCATCGCCTCGGTCGAGGCCTGCGGGACAAGTCCCAGAGATGCCTGATTCAAGTAGACGACACTTCGCAACGCGGCGAAGGTCTCGCGCGGCACCAGCGAGTTCACGGCCACAGGTCACTACTGGCGGGCCATGGCGACTCGCCAGCGGTCGGCGGCGGTGATGAGGTGGTCGTTGTCGTCGCCGCCGATGTCGAGCTGCACCCAGCCGATGGACCCGGTGAACCGGCTCGACGCCGGGGCGTAGTCGTCGCTGACCGGGGATGCGGTGTCGGCCCCCACGTCGCAGGTCTCGTCGGCGGAGAAGATCAGCGGGACGGTGCCGTTGAGCCGGCCGGTGCCCGCGGCGGCGCCGTCGACGAAGAGCGCGACGTCGCCGCCGCGGCCGAGCCCGCCCCCGTCGTAGGTGAACTCCATCCGGACCTGGTGCGTGCCGGGGGGCACGGGCTCATGGCTCGAAGTCTTCGAGCGGTCGAGGCCGAGCAGGTTGTAGCAGTACGTCAGGTGCCCCTGGTGCAGGTACAGCGACCAGCCGGCGAAGGCGCCGCCCTGGGCGACGATCACACCATCGGCGCCGCCGTCGGGAACGGTGATCTCGGCGGTGACGCTGTGAGACTTGTTCTTCAGGTTCAGCACGGTGTTCTCGGTCAGCCGCCCCATCCCGGGGAAGAGCTTCTGAGAGGTCCCACGGATCAGCGTCGGCCGTCCCGCCATCCCGGCGTCGAAGCGCTCCACTGCCCGGTCGTCGAGCGGGAACACGCCGTACTTGGCCGCCTCGAGCAGGAAGAGCCGCTGCATCTGGCGGAGCCGCTCGGGCTGCTCGTGCGCCAGGTCGTGCGCCTGGCTCCAGTCGGTCGTGCTGTCGTAGAGCTCCCAGACGTCCTCGTCGAACGGGGTCATGGCCCCGGTGACGACCCACGGGGTGCGGTGCTTGGTCACCGCGGCCCAGCCCTTGTGGTAGATCCCCCGGTTGCCGATGATCTCGAAGTACTGCGTCTGGCGATGGTCTGCGGCGTCCGCGTCGTCGAAGCAGTACGCCATGCTCACCCCGTGCAGCGGCATCTGCTGCAGTCCGTTGACGAAGTCCGGCTCCGGCAGGCCAGCGACGTCGAGCACGGTGGCCGCGACGTCGATGACGTGGTGGAACTGGTGGCGGATCTCGCCCCGCGCCGCGATGCGGCTCGGCCAGGACACGATCGTGCCGTTGCGGGTGCCTCCCCAGTGCGAGGCGATCTGCTTGGTCCACTGGTAGGGAGTGCTCATCGCGTGCGCCCAGCCCACCGCATAGTGGTTGTAGGCGGCGGGGCTGCCGATGCTGTCGACGTGGGCGATCAGGTACTCGGGAGTCTCCAGCGCGGCAGCCCCGTTGAAGATGAACATCTCGTTGACGCTGCCGTTGATGGTGCCCTCGGCACTGGCCCCGTTGTCGCCGATGATCAGGTAGATCAGGGTGTCGTCGAAGACCTCGAGCTCCTCCAACACGTCCAGGAGTCGCCCGATGTGGTGGTCGGTGTGCTCGAGGAATCCCGCGTACACCTCCATCTGCCGCTCGAGGACCGGGCGCAGCTCCGCGGGCATGTCCTCGTACGCGGGGATCTCGTCGTGGCGGGCGGTCAGCTCGGCGTCAGCGGGGATGACTCCGAGCTCCTTCTGCCGGGCGAACATCTCCTCGCGCAGCACGTCCCAGCCGGCGGCGAAGCGCCCGCGGTGCCCGTCGACCCACTCCTCGGGGACGTGGTGCGGTGCGTGCGTGGCGCCCGGCGCGTAGTACATGAAGAAGGGCTTGTCGGGCATGAGCGCCTTCTGCTGGCGCACCCAGCCGATCGCCTTGTCCGTCATGTCCTGGGTGAAGTGGTAGCCCTCCTGCGGGGTCTGCGGCGGCTCGATCGGCGTGGTGCCTTCGTACAGGGCCGGGTAGTACTGGTTGGTCTCGCCGCCGAGGAAGCCGTAGAAGTACTCGAACCCACTGCGCGTCGGCCAGGAGTCGAACGGGCCCATCGGGCTGGTCTGCCAGACCGGCACCTCGTGGCACTTCCCGAACTGAGCGGTGCTGTAGCCGTTGAGCAGCAACGTCTCGGCGAGCGGGGCCGCATTGTTCGGCCGGATCGAGCTGTAACCCGGCGCCGACGTCGCGATCTCGGTGATAGCACCCATCCCGACCGCGTGATGGTTGCGACCGGTGAGCAGGGCCTGGCGGGTCGGGGCGCACAAGGCGGTGGTGTGGAACCGGGTGAACTTCAACCCGGCGGAGGCCAGGCGCTCGGCGTTCGGCGTCGGGCAAGGCCCGCCGAATGCGCTCGACGCCCCGAAGCCGACGTCGTCGAGCAGGATGACCAGCACGTTCGGGGCGCCCTCCGGCGGGCGCAGCGGCTCGATCGGCGGGAACACCGTGTCCGGGTCCTTCGCGTCGTACGTCGGCGAGCCCACGTGCGCACGACTCGGAATGGGCAGGACAGACCGCGATCCCGGCTTCGTCGACATCCCCGCAGTGTGCCTCAGCACGCTCTACGGCACAGAAGGAACGACGAGATGGTGGATAGGCCCGGGCCACCCCTCCGCAGTGTCCACCGCCGTCACAGCGCTTGTTCGAGAGCGCCCTGTGCCTCGTGCCGCGCTGGCCTTACGACGGTGTCCGGTGACGGCATTGCCGATGCGTTCGATAGTTCCGGCGACGTCGCAGCCGAGGATCCTGTGCTTGGGATGGAGGGGAGCTCCCACGCAGTTGATGACGGGATGGCCCGTGAGGAGGTGCCAGTCGTAGTCGTTGACTGATGTCGCGCGGACCCGTACCAGCACCGCGTCGGCGGCCACCGTGGGCACGGCAACGTCCTCGACGCGCAGAACATCGGGTGTCCCGTACGAGTGACGGACGACGGCCCTCATGAACATGTCAGAGTCGTCATGTCGCGAGTGACTCGATCTGGCGCCGGTCGGCCGGTCCCTGCGTCTTCACACCGATCACCACCAGGTAGAGGACCATCCAGATCTCCGCGACCGCGCACGGGATCGTGACGAGAGTGTTGATTCGCCGACCCGAGTCCGGCAGCACGAACGCCGCGAGCGTACCCGTGAGATAGCAGGCGCCGGCCACGACGAGAAGGATGGCCAACGCCTTGGGGAACCAGCCGGACGTGTAGGCGAGGTACCCGAGCGGGACGAGCCACAGGCCGAAGAAGATCTGTGCGACGAGGACGCCGTGGTGCTGGGCATCGGGCAGGAGAAGCATGAGGGCGTTCGAGCTGGCTGAGCCCAGGGGCGTCATGTCCACCTCGCCGGTCACGACGCGCAGGGCTTCGAACCCGAAGATCTCGTTCACCATGGTGATACCTGCGCCGATGGCGAAGAAGAGCCTGCGGGGCCCGATCGAGTCGCGCCAGTCGCGTCGTGGGGTCAGGGTGATGGAGTTCGTGGTCATGGTGCTCGGATCCTCGTGTGTCTCAGGCCCGGGTCGGATGTGGTTGGCGGCCAGCCGCTCTGTGCAGCGCGTCGCTGCGTTCGCGCGGCGCTCCGGCGTCCACCACAGCGACGGTGCGTCGTGCCCGGGTCAGGACCAGCGCCGCGGACAGACCGGCGGCGCCTCCGCCGATCACGACGACGTCGTAGTCGTGGGGGTGGCTGAGATTCATGTCCTCGACAATGCGCGCCTTCCGCTCGGATCGACAACATCCGTTGCCGCTTCCGGGAAGGGCCCCACGTGGGGCATCTCAGGCCGAGTCAGCCGCGGGCCCTGCGGCGCTTGCCGACGGAGACCTGTCGTTCGAGCGCCCGTTCGAGGCCGTCGAGGATCAGGTCGAGACCGAACTCGAAATGCTCGACGCGGCCCGTAGCGCTGATCTCGGTGACCACCTCGACTACGTACGGGAATTCCGCCGGGTCGAACAAGCGGGAGAGTCTCGGCTGACACCTGCGCGTTGTCAGCGGCGTCGAAAGGCAGCTGGAGCTCCTGCAGGGTGAAGCCGTAGATGTGGCTGTCCAGGGTGTGCCAGGCGTCTAGTGCCCCGTGGATCGAGAAGCCACCCTCGCGCAGTCGGCCGAGGGTCGCGTCCAGGTAGCGCGTCATGCCGGGACCGATGTTGAACCGGGACATGATCAGCATGGCGGACCAGGGGTGGGCCAGCAGGACCTCGTGCGCGCAGATCGCTCGATCGCGCATGGCCGATCGCCAGTCGGTCCCGCTGGGCGGCACCTGGATCTCACCCACGACCCGGTCGGTGATGCCGTCGAGGATGTCGTCCTTGTTCGCCACGTGGTGGTACAGCGACATGGCCTCGACGCCCAGCTCTTGCGCCAGCCTGCGCATCGTCAGCGATCCGATGCCATCGGCGTCCGCGATGGCGACCGCCGCCGTCAACGCCCGCTCCCGGCTCACCGGCTCACGGAACCTCCGAGTCTTGCCCGCCTTGGTCGTGGCCTGTCGCGCCATGTCGCTCTCTCTCGCTTTCGTGAGCCGGATCCAGGCCGGCGTTGACATCCGAACAACGTAGGGCTACCTTACCAACAACACCTTACATCGTAAGGGAAATGAGTCCGACCGGGCTCACCGCTATCTGGGAGCCCGACATGACGACCTCGACACCGCGCAGCACCGGACCCTCCGCATCACAGGCGGAGGCTCCGGCCCGGACCATGCGCGCGATCGTCCAGCACACCTACGGCACCGCCGACACGTGGAGCCTCGAGCGAGATCGACCACCCGGTGATCGGGGCCGGTGAGGTGCTGGTCAAGGTGCACTCGGCCGGGCTCGACCGGGGCACCTGGCACCTGATGTCCGGCACGCCGTACGCGATGCGGCTGGGCCTCGGCTTCCGCGGTCCGAAGACCGCGGTTCCCGGCCTGGACCTCTCCGGCACCGTCGTGGCGATCGGCACGGACGTCACCCGCTTCCAGGTCGGCGACGAGGTGTTCGGCATCGGCAAGGGCGCCTACGCGGAGTACGCGGCGGTCCGCGAGGACAAGCTCGCGCTGAAGCCCGTCAACCCTGCCCTTCGACCGGGCCGCAGCGCTGGCGGTCTCGGGATCGACCGCCCTGCGCGCCGTCACCGACGTCGGCCGGGTCGAGGCCGGGCAGAGGGTGCTCGTCATCGGCGCGTCCGGCGGAGTCGGGAGCTACGCGGTGCAGATCGCGACTGCGCTCGGGCGCCGAGGTCACCGGCGTCTGCAGCGCGGCCAAGGCCGACCTCGTGCGTTCCCTCGGAGCCATCCACGTCCTCGACTACGCCCGCGACGACTTCGCCGACGGGAGCACGAGGTACGACGTGATCATCGATATCGCCGGCAACTCCTCGCTCTCGCGGCTGCGTCGCGCGCTTGCCCCGCGCGGCACGCTCGTCATCGTCGGCGGCGAGGACGGCGAGAACATCACCGGCGGAATGGGACGACAGCTCCGGGCACTCGCCATCTCGCCGTTCATCCGGCAGCGCATGGCCCTCGTCCTGCCCAAGGAGCACTACACCGTCCTCGAGCGTCTCGCGGCCCTGGTCCAGGACGGCTCGCTCGCTCCCGCGGTCGAGCGGACCTACCCGCTGGCTGAAGCACCGACCGCCATGCGGCACCTCGTCGCCGGACAGGTGCGAGGCAAGCTCGTGATCACGGTGTGAAGAAGTCTGCCGGCGAAGGACACGGAAGCGGTGGGCCGCCTGGGGATCGAACCCAGAACCCGCGGATTAAAAGTCCGCTGCTCTGCCAGTTGAGCTAACGGCCCGGTACGTGGTTGGACGTTGCCGAGTGTAGGTGTGAGCAGGCGGGGCCTGCACCCTTCAGGGTGGGATGAGCCGGCGGCCACGTCGACCCACGAGCGCGACTGCGGGTGGCCGGTGAACGTGGAGACGAAGAAAGACTCGCCGCCGAGAACCGAGCGCTTGAGGGCGCCCATGAAGCCGCCCTGCCTCTGCGAGGACGCCTCCACACCGAACGACTGCAGCGCCATGGCGCCGACCTCGGCCTTCATCTGCTCGCCGGGGGCCACCAGGCAGACAGCAAGAGATTCGCCCAACCCTGGCCCTGCCCGCAACCGCTGGCAAGGCGCCGCGCGGTTTGCCTTGCCGCGTCACCGTTTCACCTCCCGGGCGCGCCGCACCCGCCCCACTCCCGAGGGTGCCACGATGCCCGGGACGGCGGCCTCGTCCGCGGGCCGCGAGGAGGACTGATCGAGATGGCTGGCGCGGTGACCGGGTGGCTGCTGCCGAACTCCCAACGACGCACGCTCGAGGAGCTCACGGAGGATCTCGACCTGACAGTCGGCGACGCGGCGGCCAAGAGGTCCGCCTTCTGGGCGATGCTCGCGCTCTCCGCGGTGATCGCCACCGCGGGGGTGCTGTCGGACTCCACGGCCACGGTGATCGGGGCCATGATCATCGCCCCGCTGTCGACGCCGATCATGGGCGTGGCGCTGGGCCTGGCCAAGCGCGACGGCCGCACGACGCGCCGCTCGACCGCCTTCGTCGTCCTGGGGGCGGCGCTCGTCGTCGCCATCGGCGTGGTGTTCTCGTTCTCGGTGCCCAGCTCGTACGACCTGCTGGCCAACAGCCAGATCGCCGGACGCACGTCGCCCGGGCTTCTCGACCTCGTCGCGGCCATCGCCACCGGGTTCGCCGGTGCCATCGCGTTCGCCCGGCACGACGTCGCGGCGGTGCTCCCGGGCGTGGCCATCGCCATCTCGCTGGTACCGCCGCTCGCCGTCGTCGGCGTCTGCCTCGGCCAGACCGCGTTCGCGCTCGCGCTCGGGGCCCTGCTGCTGTTCGTCTCCAACTTCGTGGCCCTCGTGCTCGCCGGGACGCTCGTCTACGCCGTCCTCGGCTACAGCCAGGAGAGCGGGTTGTCGCCGTCGGGCTCGCGCCGCAAGGCATACCTGGCGCTCGTCGGCATGCTGCTCGCGGTGATGATCCCGCTCGCCGCGAACACGGCGGTGAGCGTGGCCCTGACGGTGTGGAGCGACCGCGTTCAACAGACGGCCACCGCCTGGATATCGACGGTGCCCGGCAGCACGGTGGACTCGGTGCAGTTCTCCTGGCCCACCGTCACCGTCCACGTCACGACGCCCGGCCAGCTCCCCGACACCCAGACGCTGCTGCAGGAGCTCGACGGGCAGGTGCCGACAGGGGTGAAGGTGGTCGTGAGCACCGCGGTGGGCCAGCAGATCGACGCCGGGACGGTGGGTACGGCCTCGTAAGGCTCCGTCAGGCGCAGCTCGGGATCGAGCGGGACCGGCTGCACGTCGACAGCTTCGGGTGACGATGCGGGGAGCCGGCGTCCTCACGCGAGCGGCCCCGCCCCGATCGGGTTGCCGCCGTACTCGACCTTGCCGCATCTGACGCAGACGATATGCGCCTCGCCTTCGACAACGCGTTTGGCCCACGTGTGGAAGCCGAACAGACATCGCAGCCCTCGGCTCATGTTCACCACCTCCTCGTCTGCGCGACCGCCTTCGCCGTGACGGTCTTGAGCGACAAGCGGTCGCACCCGCACGGGCCGGCCTACACGGCCGCGAAGCACTGCACGTATCTGCGCCCGATCGACCACGCGTGCGCCGTCGGCCACTCGACGTAGATCCGACGTCCGTTCCTCGGCAGCAGGCGCCGGCACGCGGCAATGGCACGGGCCTTGACGGTGCGGTCGCCCGGATAGGCCGCGGTGCGGGAGCCCAGGGACGAGTACGTGCTGGCGGCGTACGTGTGCGGCCTGGAACAAGGCACCTTCTTGCCGGCCGCCGTGAGGCAGGCTCGGTAGGCGTTGACGCCGGACGTCGTACGGATCCGGCGGACGAAGTTCGCCGGGATCCGCTGCAGCGACGTGTCGCTGGCGTAGAGCACGGCATCGCAGCGGAACCACCGCGCTCCGGCGGTCCACTGCGCGTTGGTCGGCATGAACGCGTTGAAGGGGTCCGACCTCGTCAGCAGCACCCGCGGCCCCAGGACGGACAGCTGTCGGACCGTGCACACGTTGGCGGCACTACGGACGGCGAGGGCCGTGATCACCGGACCCGCGGCCGCAGGACCGGTCAGCCTGCCGACGAAGTAGGTCACGGCGGTGTGGTTGCCCCGGCATGGCACCGGGGCGGCGGCCAACGAGAGCACCTGCGCCTGCGCGAACGTGTAGGTGTAGCAGCTGCCAACACGGGGCGGCGGCGGTGCCGTTGCCTGCGCCGGAGCCGGGGCGGCACCCGCTGCGGCGCAGGCGACGAGCAGGACCACAGCGAACCTTGCGGGTGCGTGCATGTCGCGCTTCCTCCTGTCGGAGCCGGCGCCCCACCGCCGGAATGGCATCAGAGAGCCGGGCCACCGAGACCGGGGGCGAACGGCGGGATCTGCCTCCCGCCGTGCGGGACCGAGCGGGCGGAATCGCTCGTGCAGGTCCGCGAGCGGGCTCCGCTGCGCCAGACGAGCGCCCCCGCCATCAGGACGATCGCGACGAGGAACACGGCAATCGCCATGGGAACCTCCTGCCCGCCGGAAGTCCACGAGCGTAGCCGCGTGCCGAGCGACCCCGCCAGGGTCGTGGATGATGACCACCCGGTCACCATCCACGGGTGCTGAGCTGGATGCTGGCTGAGCCACAGCCCTGCACGCCGACGTCTAGGGGGCCTTCGCCGTGTAGCGAACCAGGAGAGACACCGTGCGCGAGCCCGTGACGCTGGTGGCGGTCAGGAGAGTCATCGGGAGGGTGCGTCTGGCCCTGAGCAGCGCCCGGCCGGAGGTCGTCCAGGGAAGCGCGAGACGTGCCCGGTGGCCCCGTGCGACGGTCGCCCGCGCAGTCGCGACCACCAGGGAGATCCGGTGCCCCTTGCGGAACACGACTGTCCGGAGCGCCAGGCTCACGCGGCACGCCCGCGGGACCTGCACAGGGCAGCTCACGATCACGGCCGTGACGCCCTTGACGACCGTGGGCGCCGGCGTCGACGTCGCCGCGGCCAGCACCGTCACGGCGACGACGTCAGGGGCGCTGCGCAGCGCGCCGTTACTGACGACGAGACGGAACCGGTAGGCGCCGGGAACCGGCGGCGTGAACCGCGCCGTCGAGCGGGTCGCACCCGTCACGCGCACCACGGGACCGGAGACCTCGCTCCACCTGAAGGTCAGGGGCAGCCCGTGCGGATCCGTGCTGCCCCGGCCGTCCAGGACTGCCGGGGCGCCCACGCCGACGCGCAGGTCAGGGCCGGCGCTGGCCTTGGGCGCCTTCGGCGGCGTGGAGGACGACACGGTCAGCACGTGGGTAGCCGCGACGAACGTGAACGTCGTCGAGAGGGCGTCCGGCGGGACGACGAAGTCGATGTTGGGCCCGCCCAGCACCCCGCCTCGGCCGTAGTTCACCGTCCAGCCGCGGTCCAGGGTGGCCTTGGTCGAGTAGGACCCGGGCGGGAGGACAGCCGTGAGCCCGAAGACGCCGTCACCATTGACGTCCTGCAACCACGCGATCATGCAGTCCGGCTGCCAGTCGCCGGGGCATCCGAGCTCGCTCTGGAAGCTGCCGGCGGCGGTCACGATCGCGGTGTTGGCCGACGAGGTGACCCAGTGCGTCCGCTCCGAGTAGAAGAACGACACGACCGCCGGAGCCGCCAGCACCAGATCGACGTTGGCTCCCATGAGGATTCCGTGCGCGCCGTAGTTCTGATTCCACGAATCGTCGATGGCGACCTTGTACGCATAGGTTCCGGCCGGCAGCGAGAACGAGCCGGCCCAGACCCCGCCGGCCGCCTTGACCAGGTGCGTCGCGGCGCATGCGGGGTCCCAGTCGCCTGGACAGCCCGCCTCCGACTGCATGCTCCCGGCGACCGTGACCGTGCCCGGAGACACCGCGAACAGCGGCTGCGGCACCGCCACGAGCCCGGCTCCGCCGAGAGCGATGGCGGAGGCGAGCAGCCCCGCGCGCGGGCCGACGCCGCGGCGGGTCTTGCCGGCCCGGCCGAGAAGGGTGGGGATCACGCTGCACCTCCGGACCGGCGACGTCCTGCGGCTCGTTCGCGACGGCCGGCCCCCCAGCGTACGTGCCGGCTGCCACACAGAGGCGCGGTCGCCGGCTTCGACGACCCGACGGCATCAAGGTCGTCCTGTCCAGCAGCGCGCCCAGAGCCTGGGCTGCAGCGGTCGGCCCGACGCCGAGGCCAGTCCTGGCAAATTCCAACCTGCGCAGCGCATGGTGTGGTTTCCTGACCAACCTCGTCACGTCCCTGGGGGGTCTCGTGTCCGGTTTCGCGTGGGGGTCGGTGCGCCGCTCCCGACGTTGCGTGCTCGTCGTCGCTGCCGCGACGGTGTCGATCCCGCTGCTGGCGCAGGCTGCGGCCGCGCACGTGGTCGTGTGGTCCCCCGACGCGGTGCGCGGCGGTGAGACGGCGCTGCTGTCGTTCCGGGTGCCCGACGAGTCGGCGACCGCCGGCACGGTGGCGTTCCGGATCAACCTGCCGGTCGACGAGCCGGTGGCCGACGTGATGGCACGCCCGATGCCGGGCTGGACCGTGAGCAGCACCGAGCGGTCCCTGCCCGCCCCGACCAAGGTCGGCGACTTCACCCTGACCAAGGTGCCCGCCTCGGTGACGTGGACCGCGGCCAAGGGCACCTCGATCGCGCCGGGGCAGTTCCAGCTCTTCGACCTGGTGATCAACCCGGTCCCTGACACCCCGACCCTCACCTTCACCGCCACCCAGACCTACAGCGACGGCAAGGTCGTCAGGTGGGACCAGCCGGCCCCGGCGGACGGCAGCGAGGCGGACTTCCCCGCCCCCGAGATCGCCCTGGCCGCGGGGTCGTCCGCCGCCCCGACGCCCGCCGCGAGCGCGACGACTCCGGCGGCTCAGATCACCGTCACGGCATCGCCGGTCGCGCTGAGCACCCCCACGGGCGACCCGGGGAGCTCGGACAACACGGCCCGGTGGCTCGGGGGTGCGGCGCTCGTCGTGGCGGCCGGCGCCCTGGTCGTCATGCTTCTGCGCAGGAGGACACCATGAGCGCCACCCCGACAACCACACGCAGGCGCGCGCGCCGCGCAGTCCTGACGCTGGTCGCGGCCGCCGGGCTCGGCCTGGCCGTCCCTGCGATCGCGTCGGCGCACGCGACGCTGGTCTCGATGGACCCCGCCGACGGCAGCCTGCTGACCTCGGCGCCCACCCAGATCGTCCTGACCTTCGACAACCCCATCCAGGATCTCGGTGACGGAGTCGTCGTGCTGGACCCGTCCGGGAACCACGTCGAGCAGGGGGCGCCGACGGTCGTGGACCGACGCGTCACCGAGGCGCTCAAGCCGATCACCCTTCCAGGGCACTACAGCGTCGCCTACCGGGTCACCTCCAACGACGGCCATCCCATCACCCAGGACCTCAGCTTCGACTACCTCGTCCGGGGTGCACCGGCCTCAGGCGAGTCGAAGCCGTCGTCGTCGGGCTCCATGCTGACGTTCGTCGTGGTCGCGGGGGTGACGCTCGTCGGCATGGTCGCCGCGGGCGTGTGGCTCATCTCGCGGCGGGACGAGGAGCCCGACCTGTCCGAGCAGCAGAGGCAGGCCGAGACCACCGACGCCTGAACCGGACGTCTCTGCTCAGAAGACCGGGACCTCGGCGGTGTCGTCGGCGTCCCGCGGGCCGAAGATCCGTCGGTCGTCCTCGCTGATGGCGACGTCGTTGATGCTCGCCTCACGGCGACGCATGTAGCCGAGGTCGTCGAACTCCCACTGCTCGTTGCCGTAACTGCGGAACCACTGGCCGGACTCGTCGTGCCACTCGTACTGGAAGCGCACCGCGATCCGGTTGCCGCCGAAGGCCCACAGGCTCTTGCGCAGCACGTAGTCGAGCTCGGTGGCCCACTTGCGCCGCAGGAACGCGATCACGTCCTCCCGGCCGCGCACGTGCTCGCTGCGGTTCCGCCACTCGGTGTCGACCGTGTAGGCGCCCGCGACGCGCTCGGGATCGCGGGTGTTCCATGCGTTCTCGGCGGCCTGCACCTTCGCCGCCGCGCTGGCCTGGTCGAAGGGTGGGAGCGGGGGACGGGGTTCCATCGGGGTGCCTCCTGAATGCGTGACGGTCAGCCTGGCTTCGGGTTCGGGCCGCGGGGCCGCCCGAGTGCACGACGCGCGGCGTCAGCCGCCGAGCGAGTCGTGCCACAGCTGGATCGACATCGGCTGGTGCGGGCGCCCGGCGTACCCGACCGGCCCACCCGTCTTCGACCACCCGAGCCGCTCGAAGAAGCCCACGTTCGCCAGCTGGATCATGGCGTCCATGGCACTGCCGCCCTCTCGCGTCGCGGTGCGCACGGCGAGGCGTACCAGGTCGGCGCCGAAGCTCGCCGTGCGGTAGGCGGGGAGCACGGCGAGCCGGTCGCCCTTCCAGCGGTTCTCCTGCAGGTCCAGCGGGTAGAGCCGCACGGCGCCGACGATCTCGCCCTCGGCGAAGGCGACCAGGCGGATCGTGCCGGGGAGGTCGTCGAGAGCGTCTCGGTCGGACGTGCGGAAGATGTGCTGCTCCTGGACGAAGACCTCGTGTCGCACCGCGTAGTGCGCGGCGAGCTCGTCCGAGGACACGGCCTCGCGGCAGCCGCCCAGGAGGATTCCCTCGGGGATGCGGACGACCAGCGCGGTCACAGCCACGTCCTAGGCATCCGGCCGGCGGCCGATGGTGACGGGAACTGTCGTGGACGGCGGCCCCTCGAGCGACTTCGAGCCCCGAGCAGGCCTGGCAGCGAGCGCACCCTGCCTTGGCCATGCCGGCGTGCATGCCCTTGAGCGCCATGTATCCCTGGATCCGCCGGTAGATCGGCTCGGTGTACTCCGCGGTCGGGCTCGGCCAGTCGGCCATCAGCGACCCCGCCACCGGCTTGAGCGGGACGACGAACGGGATACACGCCGATGTCGATGGCCCGGCGCGCGCCCTCGATCGTGATCTCGGGGTCCTCGCCCATGCCGAGGATGACGTAGGTGGAGACCTGGCCCTCGCCGAAGACCTGGACGGCGCGCTCCCACGCGGCGAAGTACGCCTCGATGCCGGTGCGCGACTTCGCGGGCGCCACCCGAGCCAGCACCTGCGGGGTCGAACGTCTCGACGTGGATGCCGACGGAGTCGATCCCCATGTCGCCGACCTCGTTGATGACGTCGAGGTCCAGGGGCGGTTCGAACTGCACCTCGACCGGCAGCCCGCTCGCCTCCTTGACGGCCTGCCCGCACCGCGCGACGTAGCGCGCCCCGCGGTCGACGCCGCGCGAACTGCCGGTCGTCAGGGTGGCGTCGACGGCGCCGTCCAGCTCGCGGGCGGCGACGGCGACCTCGGCGAGCATCGCGGGGGTCTTCTTGACGATGGTGCGGCCCGACTCGAGCGACAGTCCGATGCCGCAGAACTGGCACTGGTCGTCGTTGCCCCAGTACGAGCAGGTCTGCACCACCGTGCTGGCGAGGGAGTCCAGGTGCAGCAGCGCGATCTTCTCGTAGGAGATGCCGTCCGCGGTCGTGCAGGTCGTAGAACCGCGGCCGCTGCTCGGCGCGCGCAGAGGCGACCCGCACCTGGCCGCGGTAGACGGCGAACCCGTCGTCCTCGGCCTGCAGCGTGTACGGCGAGACCGCGGCGACGGCGTTCTGCGTCGGAGCGGTGATCGGGTAGCCCTCGATCCACAGCATGCCAGCGTCGGTCGGGCCGGCGCCGCCGGAGCGCCGCTCCATCTCGACTTCGACGCGCAGCCCGCGGGCCTGGATGTCGATCAGGAGGCTCGCGAGATCCACGCCCGCGTGCCCCCCGACGAGCACGCGACCGTCGGCCTCGGCCGTCTCGTACACCGGCGCGAAGTCCATCGCTGCGGTCATGCCGCCTCCTTCGGAGAACCACGCAGGCCCTGCGAGAGCCCCGATCATAGGCACGGGTGGGCCCCGTTTGAAGGCAGTTGCCGCGCATCTTCGCGCGCCCCGGAGGCGCACCGAGTTTCGCGGCTCAGGCCGTCCCGTCCAGCGCGGCACGGAGTTCCTCGGCGGTCTCGAGCCACTCCGCGCGGTCGGCGCACTCGATCGCCATGCCCTGGCCGTCGGGCGACCGCAGGTCGACCTGGAAGAGCGCGCGACCGGACGTCGGATCCATCCGGACCTGGCGGACGAGCCGCGTTCCCGTCGCGACGTGCACGTCCACCCACTGCTGCTGCGGAGCGATGCCCAGGTCGGCGGCGGCAGGCTCGGACACCGCCGCCCACGCGAGCCCTGCGGCGCGGGCCTGCTCGATGCGGGTCGCCTCCGAGTCCCGCCCGATGTCCACCAGGAGCACGCGCAGGCGCTGGGAACGCGCGGCGTCGACGACCGCATCGAGGTCGAGGTCGGCCGTCGGCAGGGCGCGGCGGCTGGCGAGGTCCCGCGCGACCGCGAGCAGCGCTGGACCGCACCGATCCGAGGACTCGAGGTCGGGCGCCCGCTTGTCGACCTCAGGGCGCAGCAGCCCCACGAGGGTGACGGCCCGCTCGTAGCGGTCGGCGTCGACCATGGCGAGCGGGAAGACCCGGTCCTCCGCGGCCTGCAGACGAGCCGCGAGCCCGCGGTACGCCGCGGGGATGGCCGAGTCGAATCCTCCGGGGCCTTCCGGAGGAACCGCTTCGTTCACTATAGTGTCCGCTTCCTGTCGTATACGGATCGTCCGAGCACAGTGTGCCAGTCGCCGGCAGGCCGTGAGGGTGGTGGTGACGATGAATCCCCGGGTGGCCCGCACGGCGGTGCTCGCCCTCGGCGGCAACGCCATCACCGCGGAGGGCCAGCGCGGCACGTCCGCCGAGATCCTCGCCAACTGCCAGACCATGGCCAAAGCCGTCGTCGGCCTCGTCGACGCCGGACTGGCGCGTGGTGATCGCCCATGGCAACGGCCCTCAGGTGGGCAACCTCTCCCTGCAGCAGTCCGCCGGCGAACCCGCCGTGCCGGCCCAGTCCGCTCGACCTGCTCGTCGGCGATGACGCAGGGCTGGCTCGGCGGCCTGCTCGAGCTGTGCCTGCGCAATGAGGGCGGCGACCGCCTGCCCGACCTGGCCACGGTCGTCACGCACGTGCTCGTCGACGCCGAC
The DNA here is from genome assembly GCA_963778785.1 of uncultured Actinomycetes bacterium. Lineage (GTDB taxonomy): Bacteria > Actinomycetota > Actinomycetes > S36-B12 > CAIYMF01 > CAVZVV01. The sequence continues at coordinate 137,771 of CAVZVV010000021.1, read as the reverse complement.
GACCCCGCGTTCGCCCGGCCCACGCAAGCCGATCGGCCCCTTCTATCCCCAGGCAGCGGCCGAGACCCTCGCGGCAGAGCGCGGCTGGGTCGTCACGGAGGACTCAGGCCGCGGGTTCCGGCGGATCGTCGCCCTCGCCCCGGCCCGTGTCGATCCTGCAGTCCACCGCGATCGCGCGCCTCGTCGACGACGGCTACCTGGTGATCGCTGGGGGCGGCGGCGGCGATCCCGGTGGTGCAGGACGGCCCGTCCCTGGTGGGCACCGAGGCCGTGGTCGACAAGGACCGCGCGGCCGCGATCCTCGCCGCCGAGGTCGACGCCGACGCGCTCGTCCTGGTCACCGGCGTCGACGCGGTGATGCTCGACTTCGGCACCCCGCCAGCAGCACGAGCTGCGGCTCGCTTCCCGCGACGAGATGAGCAGCCACCTCGCCGACGGACAGTTCCCGCCCGGGCTGCATGGGCCCCAAGGTGGAGGCGGCCGTGTCGCTACCTCGACCGGTGCGACGGGTCCAGGCGATCATCACCTCGGCCGACGTCCATGGCCGCGGCGCTGGCCGGCCGCGGCGGGCACCCGCATCACACGCCGGCGGGAGGGCGACGCATGACCGTCGTGCGCACCGTGCGCATCTATCCCCGACACCTACCTCGACTCGGTGCGTGCAGATGATGGGCACGCGCGCGATGGAGGAGCTGGCCGGCGTCGACTGGGCCGCGGCCGCGATGGGCACGGCGGCCAACCTGCGACCAGATCGCTGCAGCAGGGGCTTCACCGACGGACGACCTCGCGGGCGCCGCGCCCGGCGACCTCGTCCTCGCGGTCGAGGCCGTCGACGACGACACGGCCGCTGCCGCGGCGCTCGAGGCGGCCGAGGCGGTGATGTTCGCCGCGCGGACCGGCCCGTACCGAGACCCGCGCCGCGGCACCGCGCTCGATCGCCGAGGCGGTCGCGGCCCAGCCCGGCTCGAACGTCGCGATCATCTCGGTGCCCGGCGACTACGCCGCCCTCGAGGCGCACAAGGCGCTGGCGGCGGGCCTGGACGTGCTGCTGTTCAGCGACAACGTCTCCCGCGAGCACGAGATCGAGCTCAAGGAGCACGCCCGGCTGCGCGACCGGCTGCGTCATGGGGCCAGGCGCGGGCACGGCCATGCTCGGCGGTACCGGTCTGGCCTTCGCCAACGTCGTGCGCCGCGGGCCGGTCGGGCGTCGATCGCCGCCGCGGGCACCGGCGCGCAGGAGGCCATGGCGCTGCTGGACCGGTGGGGCGTCGGGTGTCACCGCAGGTGATCGGGCTCGGCGGCCGCGACCTCAACGAGGACATCGGCGGCCGGATGGCGCAGATGGCCGCTCGAGGTGCTCCGGTCGGACCCCGCGACCGAGGTCATCCTGTTCGTGTCCAAGCCGCCGGCCCCGAGGTCGCCCGGCGACTGCTCGGCAGGCCGGCGGCACCCCGCTGGTCGCCGCCTTCATGGGGGTCGACACCGCTATGCCCGTCGCCGACCGGCGTCATCGTCGACGACACGCTCGAGGGCGGCGTCGCGGCCACCCTGGAGGCTGCTCGGCCGCGGCGTGCCGGACACCACCGTCGCTGTCCGCCGTCGCTCGATCGGGGCGGCCGTCGTCCGGCTCGCCGAGAAACGCACGCTCGTGCGCGGTCTCTACTCCGGCGGCACCCTGTGCTACGAGGCGCTCGTGCTCCTGGGCCGCTACTCTGGGTCCGGTGTACTCGAACACCCCCGTCGACAAGCGCTGCGGGCTGCCCGCACCTGCCGCACTGCGTCCGTGCTGCTCGACCTCGGGGAGGAGGAGTACACCCAGGGTCGCCCGCATCCCGATGATCGACCCGCAGGCCCGGCGTCGAGCTGCTCGACGAGGCCCGGGCCGACCCCGGACGTGCCGTCGATCCTCCTGGACGTCGTCCTCGGCTACGGCTCGCACCCCGACCCGGCCGGCGTCCTCGCCCCGGTGCTGCGCGCGCATCATGCGCGCGGGCGGGCCGCAGGTCGTGGCGTACGTCCTCGGCACCGACGGCGACCCCCAGCACTACTAGTCCCAGGTGGCCGCGCTCGTGGCCGCCGGGTGCATCGTCACCGAGACGGCGGCCCGGGCGGCGCTGGTGGCGGCGGCGATCGCCCGGCGCGACCCGGCGCTCGCTACCGTCGCCCTGTGACCGTTGCGCGTCGCGGTCCTGACCTACTCGACCAAGCCGCGCGGCGGGGTCGTGCACGCTCTCTCGCCTCGCCGAGGCGCCTGCAGGACCACGGCGTCGACGTGCACCTCGTCGGGCTGGGCCCGCGAGGGCGGGTCGTTCTACCGGCCGACCACGGTGCCCGTGCACGCTGTTCCCCGCGGTCGAGACAGCCGACTCGCTCGACGACAAGGTGTTCGCGTCCGTCGACTCGATGGCTGCCGGCCTGGGGGCGCTCGCGCCGCAGGTGGACGTGCTGCACTCGCAGGACTGCATCTCTGCGCGCGCTGCCACTCGAGTGCGCGACGCGGGCGCCGGGGTGCCGGTGCTTCGGACCGTCCACCACGTCGACGACTTCACCACCGAGGCGCTGATCCACTGCCAGCGGCAGGCCATCCTCGAGCCCGACCGCCTCCTCGTCGTCAGCGAGCAGTGGCGGCAGATCGTCGCGCGACGACTACGGCCGTCCGGCGGACGTCGTCCGCAACGGCGTCGACTCCCGGCCGCTTCCCGCCGATCGAACCCGCGCGCCGCGCCGCGCTGCGAGCCTCGGTGGGCGGCGACCGCCGCCCCGTGCTGCTCACCGTCGGCGGCGTCGAGCCGCGCAAGGGGACCCGCGAGCTGTTCGAGGCGCTGGCGCTGCTGCGTGGAGACGGCCTCGACCCCGTCCTCGTGATGCTGGGTGGCCACTCGTTCCAGGACTACGCGGCGTACCGCGATGCCGTGCTCGCGGCGCTGCCCGGCATGGGGCTCGAGCTCGGTCGCGACATCGTGCCCGCTCGGTACCGTCGACGACGTCACGCTCGCAGCCTGGTACCGCTCCGCAGACGCGCTGGCGTTCCCGTCGAGCAAGGAGGGCTTCGGCCTGGTCGTCCTCGAGGCGATGGCCGCCGACCTGCCCGTGGTCGCAAGCAGCATCGCGGTCTTCGCGCGAGTTCCTGACCGACGGGGACGACGCGCTCCTTCCCGCAGGTGGGCGACGCCGGCGCCCTCGCCGACGCGCTCGAGCCGCGTGCTGCGCGAGCCCGACCTGCGCGGGCCGCCTCGTCGCTGGCGGGCCGGCGGCTGGTGCCGACACTACGACTGGGCGGCCACGGCGCGCCGGCACGTGGAGATCTACCAGGAGATGCTGTCCGCCGGCCGAAATCCCGCGCGTCAGCCCTGATCGCGGGCCAGACCCGTCGCGGCGTGCTCGGCGAGGTCGAACACGGGCACCTCGCCGTCGCCGGCCGCAGGCGCAGCAGGCCCGTGGCGTCGAGCGTGCCGACCCGCGCGGCCACGAGCCCGGCGTCGTTGAAGACGGCGCAGAGCTCCTGCGTCGCGCCGGCTCGCAGGTGAGCAGGAAGCCGAAGCAGGGGAAGCAGTTGCACCAGCTGCGCCGAGGTCGATGCCGGCGGGCGACGGCAGGGCGGCGAGGTCGATCGACGCCCCGAACGCGCCCCACTCGAGGAGCATCGCGAGGGAGCCGACGAGCCCGGCCATGCTGATGTCCTTGGCCGCGCCGCGCAGGCCCTGCTCGGCCACCGCGGCGAGCAGCCGCACGTCGTCGGCCAGCCGCTCGCCCCGCTCGTCGAAGGAGCGGAAGAACGGGAAGTCGTCGCGCATGCGTGCCCTCCGGTGCACGCGACGACGACGAGGTCCTGGCCCGCTGCCGCCTTCGTGGACGACAGCACCCGCCGGGCGTGCCCGACCGCGAACGCCGAGAGCGACGCCGGGCCGTCGCGCACGGTGAGGTGACCTCCGACCACCGGCACGCGGTAGAGATCCGCGGCCTACCGCATGCCCTCGAGCACCGACCGGGCCGTCTCCCGGTCGGCGACGACGGTGTCGACGATGGCCAGCGGGAAGCCTCCCATCGCCGCCACGTCGTTGACGTTGGCGAGGACCGCGGCGATCCCGGCGCCGTAGGGGTCGGCCGCCACGAACGGCGGCAAGAGTGCCTCGCCGCAGGCGACGACGCTGCACGCCGTCGACGTCGACGACAGCGCCGTCGTCCCCGGGACCCTCGACCCAGCCGCCGGCGCCGAGCACCTCGCTGACGAGCCCGATCTCCCGCTTCGCGGCGATGGACGGGTTCGCCGCGACCGCGGCCGCGATCGCGTCCAACACATCGGAGGGAGGCTGGTCGCCTGCGGGCCCGGGACGGGTCGGCGGAGAGCATTCGTTCACTATAGTGACGGACCCGATCGGCTACTCTACTATCCGACACGTGGTTCCTACCTTCCTGGGTCTCCCTGATCCGCCGGAGAAGCCGCGGTCCGGGGGCGTCACCCACGTCCTCGATAAGGGCCTGACCCTGCGCGAGACCCTCGGCCGGGTCGAGTCCCGCGGCGACCTCATCGACGTGTGGAAGTTCGGCTGGGGCACCGCCTACGTCGAGCCCCGGCTCGCCGACAAGCTCGCCCTGCTGCGCGAGCACGACGTCGTCGCCCTGCCTCGGCGGCACGATCATGGAGATCGCCTGGGCGCCGCGGCGCCGTCGAGGAGTGCCTCGCCTGGGCTCGCGGCGCCGGGTTCCGCGCGGTCGAGGTGTCGCGCGGCACCGTCGACATGCCCGTCGCCGACAAGCGCTCGCTCATCTCCCGCGCCAGCGCCGCACTTCACCGTGCTCGCGGAGACCGGGTACAAGAGCGCGGACCGGCTGCTGAGCGCGCAGGAGTGGGCCGACGAGGTGCGGGGCGATCTGCGCGCCGGTGCCACGTTCGCCGTCACCGAAGGCCGCGAGAGCGGCACGGTCGGCCTCTACGACAGCGGCGGCCGCCCGCTCGAGGACATCATCAACGCCGTGGTCGAGGCGGCCGGGATCGAGCGCGCGATCTTCGAGGCGCCGACCAAGGCCCAGCAGTCGTGGTTCGTCAACCGGTTCGGCCCCTTGGTGAACCTGGGCAACGTCGCGTCCGCCGACGTGCTCGGCCTCAGGACGCTGAGGCTCGGCCTGCGCTCGGACACCCTGGGAATCTCGGTGGGCGAGCTGACGTCCACCCGGACGTGACCGTGGGGCTGCTGGCGCGCTCGGCCCTGCGGGACCGGTCGAACGTGGTGCCCGGCGCCTACCGCGGCGTTTCCGTCGGCCGCATCGACGTGCCGCTCAGCGAGCAGGCGCTCGTCGACCGCTACCTGGGCCGGGAGGCCTACCGCCGCACGCGTTTCATCGTCACCCGCGATCCCGCGGGCGCGACCTCGCTGATCTGCGTCGACCGCGACTCCGAGGAGCCCCTGTTCGCGCCCGTCACGAGCATCGAGGTGCTCGCGATGCCGGACGAGTGCGCCTACGTCGTCGACCCCGAGGCCGACGTCGCGGTCCCGTCGACTCTCGCAGCCGTCGCCGCGCGCGAGGCGCCGCACGCGCGCGCGGTGGTCGTCGAGGGTCGGTACTCGCACGTGAGCTTCATCCTCAACCCCGTCCCGATCGTGGTGCGCGTGGAGGAGGTCGTGCCCCCGGAGCCGGCCAAGCTCGCAGACCAGGCGCAGCGCCTGATCGACGTGGCCGAGCACCTGCCGCCGCTGCGGCTCGAGCTGCACACCCTCGCCTTCGACGCGCTCGCCGCGCAGGCGCCCTCGGGCTCGTACCTGCTGCCCTGCCGCGGCGCGGGGGTCACCATCCCCGGCGCTTCGGCCGCGTACCTCGACGAGCGGCCCGAGCGCGACGACTGGGTGCTGCTCGGCTGCGACCGCTCTCGGCAGATCCACGAGTGGTTCTACGGCGACACCCCGGACATGGCCACGATGTGCCCTCGCCAGCGAGACGTCGAGGGCCTCGTCCTGGCCAAGTGCTGCCTGCTCGAGGACGAGATCGACGTGGAGGAGTCGCGTGTCGTCGTCCCGTGGGGGGCCACGCTGGCGCAGGTGTCTGACGCGCTGCTCGCCCTGTCCCGGATCGGAGATTCCACGTGGTCGGCCGTCTGACAGAGGCGCCCGAGTACCGCCACGGGTGGGAGTCACCGGCGGTCGCGGCGCTGCTGGACCACGAGGCCCGCCGGCAGGCGTGGCTCGACATCCTCGTCGCCCTCGCTCGCGCCCAGGCGTCGCTCGGCATCATCCCCGCGTACGCCGCCGACGACATCGCCGGCCACGCGCGGGCCGACGCCCTCGACCTCGACCTGCTGGTCGAGCGCACCCGAGCCACCTCGCACAGCACGCTCGGCCTCATCGAGGCCTTCACGCGGCTCGTGCCCGAGCGCTCCCGCGGCTTCGTCTACTACGGCGCCACCGTGCAGGACGTCACCGACACGTGGTCGGCGATGCTCATGCGCGACACCGCGCGGCTCGTGCGCGCCGACGCCGTCCGGGCCCGCGCTGCCTGCGCCCGGCTCGCGGCGGACTTCCGCGACACCCCGATGGCCGGGCGTACGCACGGCCAGCCGGGAACGCCGATCACCTTCGGCCTCAAGGCCGCGACCTGGGCGGACGAGCTCGACCGCACCCTCGAGCGCCTCGACCAGGGGAGCGTGCGCTGGTCCTGCGCGCAGCTCGCCGGCTCGACCGGCGGCCTCGCCTTCTTCGGCGACGACGGCCCGGCGCTGCGGTCCGCGTTCGCGGACCTGCTCGGCCTCGGCGACCCCGGAATCTCGTGGACGAGCACGCGCGACCGCGTCGCCGAGTTCGGCACGACTATGACCCTGCTGACGGGGTGCCTGGCCCGCGTCGGCGACGAGGTGTACGAGCTCGCGCGTCCCGAGATCGCCGAGCTCGCCGAGCCCGCGGTCGCTGGAGCGGTCGGGAGCATCACCATGCCGCACAAGCGCAACCCGGAGTTCAGCGAGCACCTGTCCACGCTGGCTCGGCTGGTGCGCGCTGCGTCCGGGGTGCTGGCCGAGGGGCTCGTGTCCGCGCACGAGCGCGACGGCCGCGCGTGGAAGGCGGAGTGGTCCGCGCTGCCCGACGTCGCCCTGTTCAGCGGCCGCTCGGCGGCGCTGGCGGCCACCCTCCTGGAGGGTCTCGTGCCCGACCCGGCAGCGATGGCCCGCCACCTCGGCCCGGGCGCCGCCTCCGAGGCGGTGCTCGTCGGTCTCTCCGAGCGGCTCGGCAAGCACCGAGCCCAGTCGCTCCTGCAGCACGTCCTGGCCGGACGCGGTCCCGACGACGCCGTCGACGAGATCGCGGCCGCCGCGGACGTCACCGCCGACGACGTGCGGGCGTGGATGGCATCGCCCGTCCCGGGCAGCCCGGGGGCGATGGTCGACCACGTCCTCGGGCGGGCCGCCTCCGGAGACGAGTGCCCGTGATGCCCGACGCGCCCCGGCTGCCCCTCGCGATCCTCCCGACGCCGCTCGTGCACCTCGACCGCCTCGCCGGCGCCGCGTCCGCCCCCGGGCTGCGGGCCAAGCGCGACGACCTCATGGGCTTCGGCGTGGCCGGCAACAAGACCCGGCCCCTCGAGTACCTCGTGGGTCAGGCCCTCGCCGACGGGTGCGACTCCGTCGTCGGTGCCGGCACTCCCAAGTCCAACTTCATCGCCGGGCTGGCCCTCGCCACGTCGGTCGCCGGCATCGGCTGCGAGCTGCTCGTGCCGCAGGCTTCCGGCGGCGCGGATGCGGTCAACGTGCAGCTGGCCCGGGCCGCGGGGGCCCGGGTGCGGTGGGTGCCCGCCCCTCGGGAGGAGCTCGACGCCCTCGTCGAGGTGCGGGCCGGGGAGCTCCGGTCCGGCGGCGCCCGCGTGCTCGCCGTGCCGCGGGGCGGCTCGACGCCCGTGGGCTGCCTCGGCTTCGTCCGGGCGGCGCTCGAGCTGCGCGAGCAGGTCGGTGACGAGCCCCTCACGGTCGTGATCCCCGTGGGTTCGGGCGGTTCGGTCGCGGGTCTCATCGTCGGCGCGGCCCTGTGCGGCGCACCGTGGATCGTCGTCGGGGTCTCGGTGAGCCGACCGCTGGACGAGATGCGCTCGCACGTGGCCGCCCTCGCACGCGGCTGCGCTGACTGGCTCGGCGTCGACCACCCGTGCCCCGTCGAACTCGTCGACGCGGTCGGCGACGCCTCCGACGACGCCCGTGCGCTGGCCGACCTGGCCCTGCGCACCGAAGGGCTGATGCTCGACCCCGTCTACGGCGTCCCCACTCTTGCGGTCGCCGTCGAGCGGGCCCGGCGGGGCGACCGCGTGCTCGTGTGGCTGACCGGCGGGCTGCCGTCGGCCGTCGTCCGGGCCGCCTCGCTCGGGTCGGCGTCATGACCGTCCCGGATCCGGCGGCCGCACAGCCGGACGGCGCGGCCGAGCTCGCCGCCGCGGGCTACACCTGGGAGATGGCCGACGCGCCCGTCCTGCACGCCGACCTCACCCTCGTCGACCTCGCGCACGTGCTCGCCCTGCGCGAGGGCGGCGACGTCCCCGAGGCTGCGGCGCTCGACCTGCTCCGCGAGCTGCTCGCACTCGTCGGCACCGACCCCGCGGCCGTGGCCTACGAGCCCTCGCTGGGCGAGCCGTACCTCGCGCGCGAGCAGCACCTCGTCGCGCGCATCGGACCCTCGGCCGGCTGGTTGCGCACCGGCCGCACCCGGCGCGAAGCCGTGCGCACAGCGTTCCGGATGGCCACCCGCCGGGCCGTGCTGGACGTCGTCGACGCCGGGACGGCCGTGGTGCTCGCCCTGGCCGCGCAGGGCGAGCACCACGCCGGCACCATCGCGCCCGACCACACCTACCTGCAGGTCGCCGAGCCGACGTCGTTCGGCCACTACCTGCTCGGGTTCGCCGACGCCGTCCTGCGCGACCTCGAGCGCCTGGGCGCCGAGTTCGCGCACCTCAACCGGAGCATCGCCGGTTCGGGGGCGGTCGCGGGCTCGTCCGTGCTGCGCGACCGGGAGCGGCTCGGGGTGGTCCTCGGCTTCGACGGACCCGTCGAGCACGTGCGCGACGGGATGTGGTCGCTCGACCCGTTCACGCACTCGCTCGCGGCGGCCACCACCCTCGTGCTCGGGATCGACCGGCTCGCCGAAGACCTCGAGATCCTGACCAGCGCGGAGTTCGGACTCGTCCGGCTGGGCCCGAGCCTGGTGCGCACGAGCGTGGCCATGCCGCAGAAGCGCAATCCGTACGCGCTCACCGTGATCCGCGGTACCGCAGGCATCCTGGTGGGTCGCACCACGGGCCAGCTCGCGCTCGGCAAGTCGCCGTCGGCGCGCAGCGACCCCTCCATCTACGCCTACGGAGAGGTGCCCCGGTCGCTCGACCTCGCCGCGCGGTGCGCGCGCCTCGCGGCCGCCGTCGTCCGCACGCTCGAGGTCGACGACAAGCGCATGGCCGCGGCCGCCCGCGCCCCCGGGATGGAGGCGGCCACGCTCGCCGGGCTCGTGGCGCGGCTGGACGGCGCCGACTACCGCACGGCGCACGCGGTCGTGCGCGCCTCCCTCGCGCGAGCCTCCGACGAGGGCCGCCAGGTCACCGCCGCCGACCTCGACACCGCGTCGCTCGCCGCCACCGGGGTGCGCACGTCGCTCACGCAGGCCGACGTCGACCGCGCCCGCGATCCCGCGGCCGCCGTCGAGGCCCGCGACGTCCTGGGCGGGTCATCGCGTCGCGCCGTCGTGGAGCAGGCCAGGCGGGTCCGCGCCGCCGCCGAGCAGGTCGCGGGCTGGGCGTCGGGCGCCCGGTCCCGCACGGCCGCCGGAGAGTCGGCGGTCGTGGAATCGGCGCGCGCGGTCCTGGCCGGTGCGACCCTCGCCGATCGAGAGCACGGAGGTGCGCGGTGACGCCAGTGCGATCCCTTCCCGTCGAGGCGACCGTGGTCAACGTGGGGCTCCCGAGCTTCGCCGAGGCCGTCGCGGCCCAGGGCGCTGACGTCGTGCAGGTCGACTGGAGCGTGCCGGCCGGGGGCGACCCCGAGCTCGTCGCCGCCCTCACGACGCTGCACGGCACGGCGTCGCTCGCCATCGACGCGGCGAACGCCGAGGTCCTGCGCCGGCTCGACGGCGGCGTCCCGATGCTGGTGGGCACCCAACCAGCCGCGGCCGTCGTGCCAGGGCTCGACGGGCGCATGCTCCTGCACGCCGGGCCGCCGATCGCCTACCAGCAGGTGTGCGACCCGCTGCGGCGTTCGATGCGCGCCGCGACCGTGGCGGAGGGCTGGGCCGACGACGTCGCAGGTGCGGAGCGGCTGCTCGCATCGGGCCAGGTGCGCCTCGACGCCGCCAACGACCACGGGGCGGTCGTGCCGATGGCCAGCGCTCTCGGCCCGACGACGCCGGTGTGGATCGCCGACAACGCTGGCGTGCCGGGCTTCTCCCCCATCAACCAGGGACCCGGTGACGTCGCGTGGTTCGGTCGCGACTCGCGGGCCGCCATCGACCGGCTGGTGTTCCTGCGCGACGCGGTGCAGCCGCGTTTCGCGCGGATCCTGGAGCAGACCGGTCCGCTGGACATCATGTCGATCGCGGCGCAGGGCGTGCAGATGGGCGACGACGTGCACGTGCGCACGCAGGCCTGCACCAACCTGCTCGTACGCACGATCCTGCCGTCGCTGCAGGCGCTCGGGGCCGATCCGGACTCCGTGGCCATGGCCGAGTTCCTGGGTGCGAGCCACCTGTTCTTCCTCACCATCGCCATGGCGGGGGCCAAGTCGCTCACCCGCTCGGCCGAGACGGTCGCCGGCAGCACCATCGTGACGACGATGGCCCGCAACGGCACCACCTTCGGTGTCAAGGTCGCCGGCGCGGACACGTGGCACGTGTGCGCTGCGCCGCCGGTGGGCGACGCGCTCTACTACTCGGGCTACACCGCAGCCGACGCGGCCGACGACATGGGCGACAGCGCGGTCCTCGAGCTCGTCGGGCTCGGCGGGGCGGCCGCCGCGGCCTCTCCCGCGGTCGCGGGGTTCCTGGGCGGCACGATGGCCGACGCCGCGCGGGCCACCGCGGAGATGCGCGCGATCTGCGCAGGGTCCAGCTCGCGGTTCAAGCTTCCCCCGCTCGACTTCACCGGCTCGCCGCTCGGCGTCGACGTGCGGCGCGTGGTCGAGACCGGCATCCGGCCCAAGGTGACCACGGGCGTGCTGCACGTGAGCTCGGGGGCCGGGCAGATCGGCGCGGGAGTCGCCACCGCCCCCGTCGAGGGATTCCGCGATCTGCTGATGTCGCTCGCCGCCGGCGCCGGCTGACATGGTCCTCGACCGGGGGGCCGCCTGGACGGCACTCGTCGACGCGGGGCCGATGGCGGGTGAGGTGCGCGCCGCCTTCGACACTGCCGTCTATGTCCGTTTCGGAGACGACGTCGTGGCCCTGGTGCGGCCCGAGGTCGATCCCGGTCCGGTGCACGCGCGGGTGCTTCGACTCCCACGGGCCACCGCGAAGGACGTCGTGCTCCTCGAGGGCCGCACGGTCGTCTTCCGGGCGGGTGCCGTCGCGCTCCCCCGGGCCACCTGGGTACCGCCGGGCTGCGGCGACCTGCGCGCGGCCGGGCCGGCCCTGGCGCCCCTCGGGCTCGCCCCCGGGTCGCTCGCGATCGGACCCGCCGCGAGCGGTTGGCCGGTCGGGTTCCGCGAGGCACTCGCCGACGGCGACGTGGAAGCGGCGTGCCGCCTCGTCGTCGGTCGGGGGCGCGGGCTGACCCCTGCGGGCGACGACGTGGCCGCAGGCATCCTGCTCGTGCATGCGCTGCTCGGGGATGACCCGGGCGCCCTCGGCGCCATTGCCGGCGCGGCCGAGACCCACGAGATCTCCAGGTCCTTCCTTCGGTGGGCGGCACGGGGTCAGGCGATCGAGCCCGTGCACCACCTGCTCGCGGCGGCGGTACGCCACGACGACAGGCTGATGCGGTCCGCCCTTGTCCGGCTCGACCAGGTGGGTCACACCTCGGGGCGGGACACCGTGGCCGGGATCGCCGTCGCGCTGGGCATGCTCAGCGAGTGCCGGGTCGACACGAGCGTGGCGATCCACAGCGTCAGGTAGCCGCCCACGATGACGTAGCCGATCACCTCGAAGTGGTCGCTGACCGCCGCGACCGGCTCGAGCAGCGCGACGCCGAATCGGTCGACCAGGACGACGCTGGCGTAGATCGTCGCGACGGTCAGGGCGACGATCGCCGTCACCATCGTGGTCGCGATGTTGAAGCGCAGCCGCTGCCTGACCTCGATCTGCGACGTGTACATGTACACCATGAACAGCGAGTTCAGCGTGTCGAACAGCGCCATCCCACCGGCGAAGAGCAGCGGGAGCGCGAGGATCGCCGACACGGGTACGCCTCCCTGCGCGGCGGCGGTCGCGGACAGCCCGAGCAGGGCCACCTCCGACGCCGTCTCGAGGCCGAGGCCGAACACCATCCCTACGAAGAAGAGCTGCCACGAGGCGGTGAACCTGCCCGCACGCCCCGCCATGAGACGAGTCACGGGTCCGCGCGACGACATCATGCGGGCGAGCTCGGCGGAGTCGACATGCTCGTCGCCCCGCACCCTCCACACCGACCGCAGGACGCGGAGGTTGAGCAGACCGACGACGAGCAGGAAGACCGCCGCGGCGGTGGCCGAGACGACGCCTCCGACTCCGTGCCAGCTCTCGACGCTCGTCGCCGCCGTCGAGCGGGCCGCGACGGCCACGAGCAGGCTCAGCGCGAGCACGACGCTGGAGTGGCCGAGCGCGAAGAAGAACCCGATCGCGACCGGACGGTCGCCGCGCTGCACGAACAGCCGCGTCGAGTCGTCGATCGCCGCGACGTGGTCAGCGTCGAAGGCGTGCCGGAAGCCCAGGACGAGGGCGAGCGCGGCCGCGGGTGTCAGCGCCCCCGCCGTCGACGTCGAGCCGGCGGCGTCGAGCGCCCAGCCGACGGCGAGCAGGGACAGCACGCATCCGACCACGAGGCCGATCCGGCGACCCGCGCGGATGCGCATGCGTCCTCCGGTCGGTCGAGCCGTCGGTGTGGCGAGGCGTCCACGATAGACAGGGATTCGGACGTGGTCCATCCTCGCGAGGTCGGCTTGGTGGCAGCACTCACGCGAAGGAGGTGGCGATGTCCGACCGGACGGTGACGGCCCGCTGGCTGGGCGACTACCGCGTCGACGTCACGGCGGGACGCTTCGGGCTTCGCGTCGACGAGCCCGAGCAGGTCGGCGGAGACGACACCGGCCCGCAGCCGACGGACCTCTTCCTGGCGTCGATCAGCTCGTGCTTCGTCCTGGCGCTCGCGTGGAGCGCCCGCAAGCGCGGTATGACGCTCGACTCGGTGGACGTGAGCGTGACCGGCACGTACGACGGGCCCCGGTTCAGCCGGATCCAGATCGACGTCGACGTGCCGGGAGACGCCGGCGAGGTGGCCGCCCTCATCGCCTCGGCCGAACGGGTCTGTTACGTGACCAACTCGATCCGCCGCGCGCCCGACATCGACGTGCGCCGCGTGGGTGGTGCTGGGGGCTGACGTCCGCGGCGACTCAGCCGTTGCGCAGGGCGATCCAGACCAGCTCGGCCGCCGTCCGGCCGGTGTTGCGCCAGGAGTGCGGCAGGTCGCCGGAGAAGTGCAGGGAGTCGCCTGCCTTGAGCCGGTACAGCGTCTCGCCCACGGTGAACTGAGCCTCGCCCTTGGTCACCAGCACGAGCTCCTCCCCGGGGTGCTGCATCCGGCGCTCGCCGCTAGACGCCCCGGGGTTCATGTGCGCCACGGCGGCCGCCGTCTGGAACTGCCGGTATGTGCCCGAGATCCCCTTGAGCTCGAGGCCCTGGTGCGGGGTGTACACCGTGGGCCGGTGCCCGCCGGTGGTGTGGTAGACCGGCTCCCGCTCGGGTTCGTCCTCCTGCACGAAGTAGCTCACCGGCATTCCGAGCGCGGTCCCCAGCTTGAGCAGCGTGGTGATGGTCGGCACCATGCCGCTGCGCTCGATCTTGTGGATCGCCGCCGGCGACACGTCGCTCAGGTCGGCGAGCTGCTGCAGGGACAGCCCCTTGCTCTTGCGGAGCTCGGCCACCTTGGGGCCGATGGAGTTGACGATCTCCTCGACCTCGGCAGCGGCGGGGATGTCGCCGTCGAGATCGCCGGCGGTCGAGGGTGCACTGGCCATCGAGGGGTCCTCCCACGTCACGCGTCGGCCACCGTCTCGGCGACCTGATCAGTCTGGCACGCCCGTTCTCGCCGAACTCATTGACGGGCTCTCGTCTGTCTAGCATAGTGAACGCGCAGTTCGTCATCGTGTACGTCGGCCGGACGCATGAGAGCGAGGGTGACGGTGGCGCAGCGCGTGGTGGTGATCGGCGGAGGCGGAGCCGGCCTCGGAGCAGCCGGCGGAGCCAAGGCGGTCGACCCGGCGGCCGAGGTGATCGTCTTCACCCAGTACGAAGACGTCGCCTACAGCCCCTGCGGCATCCCGTTCGTCCACGGCAAGGAGATCCCGTCCTTCGAGGCCCTCTTCCTCGCGCAGAAGGAGGACTACGTCAACGCGGGCATCGACATCCGCTACGAGACCACGGTCACCGCTCTCGACACGGCCAGGAAGACCGTCACGGTCGAGGGGCAGGGCGACGATCGCCTACGACTCAGTCGTGCTCGCCACCGGGTTCCACTACGAAGACCCGGGCGTGCCCGGCGGCGACCTCGACGGCCTCTACTACGTCAAGAACATCCGCAGTGCGATGGAGTGGGACAAGAGGATCGACGGCGTGAAGAAGGCGGTGGTCGTCGAGGCCGGTCCGCTCGGCATCGAGATGGTCACGGCCCTGGCCCACCGCGGCATCGAGACCCACGTCATCGACCCGAACCCGTGGGCGCTCGGCGAGATCCTCGACCCCGACTTCGCCGAGATGGTCCACGAGTCGTGGACCGAGCTCGGCGTCCAGATGCACTGGAACACCGACCTCAAGGCGTTCCTGGACAACGGGAGCGGCTCGGTGGGCGGGGTGTCCACCTCCGGGGGCGACATCGACTGCGACCTCGTCGTGGTCGCCACCCACAAGCGCCCTTCGAACCAGCTCGCCGTCGCGGCCGGCATCAAGGTCGGCACCACCGGGGGCCTCGTCGTCGACGAGACGATGCAGACGTCAGCGCCCTCGGTCTGGGCGGCCGGCGACGTGTGCGAGCTTCCGCACGGCACGTCGCACGTACCGCTGCAGGGCCTGACCGGGAGCCACGCCTACGCGCAGGGCAAGGTCGCGGGTGCGAACGCCGCCGGCGGCAGCCGCAGGTACCAGCACGTCTACGTGCCCTGGGGCATGGTGGCCGGCAAGTGGATGGTGGGCGGCGCCGCCTTCGGCGAGGTAGCGGCTGACGCACTCGGCATGCCCTACGTCATCGGCCGGTCCGAGGGCATCTCGCGCGCCCGCTACTACCCCGACGTCAAGAAGATCAAGGTCAAGCTGCTCGCCGAGCCGGGCACCCTGCGCCTCATCGGCGCGCAGTTCATCGGTGGCGAAGGCATCAAGGAGCGGGCCGACTTCATGGGGGTGGCCATCAAGAAGGGCCTCACGCTTCATGACCTCGCCACGATGGAGAACGTGTACTCGCCGCCCATCGGCGCCCTGAACGAGCCGATCGCCGTGGCCGCCCAGAACGGTCTCGCCGCCGCCGCGGGGTCGTGACGTGGTCAGGTTCTTCACGTGGGTGCGTACCAACGCCCAACACTTCCTGCTCCAGGACGCGCACGTACGGGTGGCCGAACGGCACGGCCTGGCCCGGCCGCCGGTCAAGGGCCCGTGGTTCTGGACCAAAGTCTTCGTCCCCGTCTACCGCATCCTGCCCTGGGGCCTACGCCGTCGCGTGATGGTGTCGATGCCCGGCAGCCACAAGCAGCGGTGGACCCCCCAGTCGTCGCCGGACGGACCGGCGATCTAGTTCCTTCACCAACCAACGAGGAGGGGCACATGCCCAAGACCGTGAACAGGACCCTGCCGGCCGAGGGCGAGTCTCTCTTCAACACCGAAGAGAAGATCTTCCCCGACATCAAGGCCAAGGAGGGTCAGAAGGCGTTCGTCTTCATCCACACGGTGCCGTACGAGGGCTCGGTCCTGCTGGTCAACCTGCTGACGTCGACCCGCCTGGTACGCAAGGGCTTCGACGTCAACATCGTCCTGTACGGGCCCGGCGTCCTCGCCGCGTCCGGAACCCGCGGCTATCCGGGCGTGGGCCAGGCCGCCTTCCCGGGCCACCTCGCGATCAACGAGCAGATCAAGACGCTCCTCAAGGAGGGCGCCACGATCTACGCCTGCCGCTTCGCGATGGGCGCCCTGTACGGGTTCGGCGAGGACGACCTGATCCCGGGGGTCATCCCCTTCAACCCGCTCGACGTCCTGGACTCCGCTCTCACGGCCTGGACCGAGGGCGCCTTCCAGATGAACACCTGGACGCTCTGATCGATCACGTCTCCCGGTGGGCGGTGCATGCCACACCCCCGCCCACCGGGTGCACGTCCGACCTGCGAGGGGAGCACCGATGACCACCATCCAGCCCGCCAGCGGCGTCGCCGACATGGGCGGGTCCGACGGCTGGGGGCGCGCCCCCGTGCCCGACCCGGACGAGCGAGTCTTCGAAGAGCAGTGGGAGGCCCGCGCCTTCGCCATGGCCCTGCTGTCGATGCGGCTGTCGGGCACGAACCTCGATGCGTTCCGCCACTCGATGAACCGGCTCGACCGCGCCCACTACATCGATGACGGCTACTACGGCCGCTGGCTCTACGGCGCCGAGAACCTGCTCATGGACAGCAACATCATCGCGCCCGGCACCGTCGAGGCCCGCGCAGTGAACATCTCCGGCGGCCACGCCGAGGAGCCACCCGCCCCCGAGCCGGCCAAGCCGGACTACGCCCCGACGGCTGCTGGGTCCCTGCGGGCGGTCGACGCGGCGCCCGCTTTCTCGGTGGGCCAGCGGGTCCGCGCCAAGGTGCAGGACGCCCCCGGGCACACCCGACTGCAGAGGTACACCCAGGGGCACGTCGGCACGGTGGCGATCGTCGAGCCTCCCCAGGTGCTCCCCGACACCCACGCCCACTTCCTGGGCGAGAACGCGCAGTGGGTGTACACCGTGAGCTTCGACTCGCGCGAGCTCTTCGGATCCGACGCCGAGAGCTTCACGCTCCACACCGACCTGTACGAGGACTACCTGGAGGACGCCTCGTGACCAGCGAGCTGACCGTCAACGACCACATCCCCATCGCGCTGCGCACCGAGGCGCTCGAGCAGCTGCTGGTCGAGCGCGGACTCGTCGACCCGAAGGTGATGGACACCTTCATCAAGACCTACGAGACCGACGTCGGCCCGCTCAACGGGGCGAAGGTCGTGGCCCGCGCCTGGACCGACCCCGAGTTCAAGGCGAGCCTGCTCGCCGACGGCACCGCGACCGTCGGCGAGATGGGCTTCAAGGGACCGCAGGGTGAGCACATCGTCGTGGTCGAGAACACCGACGAGGTGCACAACGTCGTGGTGTGCACGCTCTGCTCGTGCTACCCGTGGCCCCTGCTCGGCCTGCCCCCGAGCTGGTACAAGGATCCGGCCTACCGCTCCCGCGTCGTCAGGGAGCCGCGCACCGTGCTGTCGGAGATGGGGCTCGACGTGCCCGAGGGCACGGAGATCAAGGTCTGGGACAGCAGCTCCGAGGTGCGCTTCTTCGTGCTGCCGCAACGTCCGGCGGGTACCGACGGCCTGGCCGAGGAGGAGCTCGCGGGCCTGGTCACCCGCGACGCGATGGTCGGCGTGGCCGTGGTCGGCGCGACGTGACCGCCAGCGTCGAGCTCGACGTCGAAGGCCCCGGCGCGCCGCCCCGCAGCAACGGTGAGCTCGTCTTCGCCGAGCCGTGGGAGAGCCGGGCGTTCGGCCTGGTGATGGCCCTGCACGAGTCCGGCACCTTCAC
The DNA here is from genome assembly GCA_963778785.1 of uncultured Actinomycetes bacterium. Classification (GTDB taxonomy): domain Bacteria; phylum Actinomycetota; class Actinomycetes; order S36-B12; family CAIYMF01; genus CAVZVV01. Next base: position 119,843 of record CAVZVV010000021.1, on the reverse strand, counting down.
CTGGGACGACTTCCGCGACCAGCTCATCTCGAGCATCGGGTCGTGGGAGAAGACGAGCAGCCCGGGCGAGTGCTACAGCTACTACGTCTGCTGGCTCCAGGCCCTGGAGAACGTGCTCGGCGGCCTGGGGCTCGTCGACGCCGACGCCGTGCAGGGCCGCGCAGCCGAGCTGGCGGCGCGGCCGGCGGGCTGGGACCACGACCATGACCATGGGCACGGGCACGAGCACTGACCTCGACGCACGGTGGCCGACCGCCTCAATCCGGGGCGCGCCCGGTGGCGATCGATCCACGCCCCCTACGCTGTCAGCGTGTCCAAGGTCCTGACCCACCTGCCCGCCGGCGAGCGGGTCGGCATCGCTTTCTCGGGCGGGCTGGACACCTCCGTCGCCGTCGCCTGGATGCGCGAGCACGGTTCGGTCCCGTGCACGTACACCGCCGACCTCGGCCAGTACGACGAGCCCGACATCGATTCGGTGCCAGGGCGGGCCCTTCAGTACGGCGCAGAGCTGGCTCGGCTCGTCGACTGCCGCGAGGCGCTCGTCGAGGAGGGCCTGCAGGCCCTGATGTGCGGAGCCTTCCATGTCCGCTCGGCAGGACGCTCGTACTACAACACCACCCCGCTCGGACGCGCCGTCACCGGAACGTTGCTCGTGCGCGCGATGCGCGAGGACGACGTCGACATCTGGGGCGACGGCTCGACGTTCAAGGGCAATGACATCGAGCGCTTCTACCGCTACGGCCTGCTGGCCAACCCCGGTCTTCGGATCTACAAGCCGTGGCTCGATGCGGACTTCGTCGCAGAGCTCGGTGGGCGCGCTGAGATGTCGGCATGGCTCACGGCCCACGGCCTTCCGTATCGCGACACCCAGGAGAAGGCGTACTCCACCGACGCGAACATCTGGGGCGCCACCCACGAGGCCAAGACCCTCGAGCACCTCGACGAGTCGATCGAGGTCGTCGCGCCGATCATGGGCGTGCGGTTCTGGGATCCGTCCGTACGCATCGACACCGAGGACGTCACGGTGCGCTTCGTGCAGGGTCGTCCGGTCGAGATCGACGGCAGGTCGTTCAGGACGCCGGTCGAACTGGTGCAGGAGGCCAACCGCGTCGGCGGCCGCCACGGCCTCGGGATGTCCGACCAGATCGAGAACCGCATCATCGAGGCGAAGAGCCGCGGCATCTACGAGGCGCCGGGGATGGCGCTGCTGTTCATCGCCTACGAGCGCCTGCTCAACGGGGTCCACAACGAGGACACCATCGCCACCTACCACGCCGAGGGCCGCCGACTCGGCCGGTTGCTCTACGAGGGTCGTTGGCTCGACCCGCAGTCGCTCATGCTCCGCGAGAGCATCCAGCGCTGGGTCGCGTCCGCCGTCACCGGCGAGGTCACGCTGCGCCTGCGCAGGGGCGAGGACTACTCGATCATGCGCACCGCGGGTCCGGCCCTGTCGTACCACCCGGACCGGCTGTCGATGGAGCGCACGGAGGACGCCGCGTTCGGCCCGCACGACCGCATCGGACAGCTCACGATGCGCAACCTCGACATCGCCGACACGCGCCAGAAGCTCGAGCTCTACGCCGGCCAGGGGCAGCTCGTCGGCCATGCCCAGCTCGTCGGGTCGATCACGGCCGGCGAGGCACCCGCGATCACGGTGCGCGAAGACAGCCCCGTCGAGGACGCCGAGGTCGAGTCGCTCGACGCCGCGGCGATGGAGTTCGGCGCCGACTAACGGCCGTGCTCGGGTGGCATCGGTGACGCCACGAGCACCGGGATCAGTCGTTCGGTCTTCTCGGCATAGGCGGCGTAGGTCGGGAACGCCTCGACGGAGCGGTCCCACCACACCTGCCGCTGCGCACCTTCGACCTCGCGGACGACGAAGTCGAAGGCCTCGGGTCCGTCCTGGATCATGACGTGCGGGTTGGCGAGGAGGTTGGCGTACCAGCCGGGATGGTCAGGGGCGCCACCCTTGCTCGCGACCAGCGCATACTCCCCTGCGTGCTCGACCCGCATGAGACCGATCTTGCGGACCTTGCCGCTCTTGGCGCCGACCATCGTGACGATGACGATGGGCAGCCCGGTGTCGCGCAGGGTGTGAGCCCGCGTGCCGCCCGATGCTTCGTACTCGGCGACCTGCGCGGCCACCCACGGCGACGCGCTCGGCTCGTACTCGCCAGTGATGGGCATGGACCTCGCCTCGCCTCGGGTCGGTCGGACAGGGACGAGGACCTCGTGAGGTCCTCGGGTGCGCCTCGCCATCGTAGGTCGCTCGGCGTTCGTGCGGGCGCGAGCTGCTCCCCGTGGTGGAGGTTCCTCGGCCGGCCTCCCGACCGGGGGAACCGTCCCGGAATCCTCCGCGTCCGACCCGCATGACGATCATGGCTGTGAGCAAGGCTGTCACTGCACTCGCGGCGCTCGTCGCTGCGGTCGGGTGCGCACACCAGGACGCACCCACGGCTGTTCGGCCCAGCACGGCTGCGTGGGCGCCGATCACCCTTCACGAGGCCGACAACGGGCGCACCGTGAGGGCGCGCGTCGGACAGCGGGTCGTCTTCGAGCTCGGGTCGCCGACTGAGGCCGGCTCGACGTACTGGACGTTCGACCCGCTCCGGGGCCTCGTACTCGCGCAGGTCGGTGGGCAGAGCGTGCAGGGCTTCCCGCCAGGCACCGGGCCGTGCGCCTACCCGGGCATGGGCTGCGGCACCGTGACCATCACCGCCGATGTGGCCGGCGCCGGCGCGACGACAGTCGTCGCGCGGCGAGGCACGTGCGGGGAGGTACTCCCGTGCACTCCCGACGCGTCGTTGTTCTCCGTCACCATCGACGCCACCGCCTGACGGACCCTTCCCCTCGGGGGACCGGCCCTGGCACTCCAGCGGCTCCGTAGCAACGAGTCGCGGCTAGCATCCCCGCATGGTCATGCGTCGGTCTCCCCGCGCTGCTGTGGGCGCCGCGCTGGCCGTCGCCCTGGCGGCGACCGCGGCGGGATGCGGGTCCCCGCCGCCTGCTCAGCCCAGCCGATCCCCCGGAACGGCCGCTGGCTCGCAGGAGGCCCCCTCCCGCGGCGCGACGGTGGGCGGTGCTGCCTCCCGGAGCGCAGAGTTGGCCGGCTTGCTGGGGACGGCCACGGGGGGAACGTGGGAGCTCCGGACCGTGGCCAGCTCGTCGGTGACCCACGCCAACTCCTTGGCAGTGGCGGGGCGGAACCTCACCGGACTCGACGGCCAGTGTCGTGCCAGCGCCGTCGACGCCTTCGGCCCGCCCACGCTCGGCGCCAGCTACGCGGTGCGCCACTACGGGAGCGACCAGGCCCCGAACGACGCCGTCACGGTCAGCGTCGTGCCCGTCGAGGACTCACACCGGGCGCTGGCGTGGATCACCGGCTCTGGCCAGGAATGCGGTGGATTGACCACCGTGGGCGCCGAAACGGTGGGCGGCCTGCCTGCTGCCCTCGGCGAGGTGCCCTGCGACCAGGGAACGTGCTACGTGCTCGCGGTCGCGGGGCCGCGCGAGATCGTGCAGTTCGCCGTGGCGATCTCGTTCGACTCGCACCTCACCCTGGACACAGTCAGATCAGCGGCCGCGCAGGTCCTGAGGACCTGACGGTGATCAGCAGGGCACCTTCGTGACCCTCAGCACGGGACACCCGCCAGAGCCGTCCGACGGGAGCACCCGCTGCAGGCCCCACATCCCGGCCTGCGTGAACGGCCTCCTTAGGTCGCCGTAGAAGTAGTCGCCCGGAGCGACACCCCACCCACCGGCCCCGCCCGAGACCATCGCGTCGGTGCTCTCCCACGGCCCGAGGCCGTCGACGGTCACCTGATTGCTGCTCCCCATGCGCCAGTCGCGCACCCAGGACAGACCGCCGAGGCTCACGGCGTGCGACTGCTCGCTCCCGGGGGCGATGAGGGCGTGCACGATGACAGGGTCCCCCGCGTACGACGTGAGCAGCGGAGACGTGCCGGGGTTCACGAACGCCAGGTCTCCGTCGCCGAGGGGGGCCGAGCCGTAGTTCACGGACACGGCACCGTCGGCCACGCCGCTCGGGTACGGCATGAAGTCCTGCCCGATGCGCGGGTCGTCGTCGGCGAGGATCACCGTGAAGTCGCGGTAGTCGGGCAGCCGCCAGCCAGGCACGTGCACCACGACCTTGCTGCCCAGAGACTTCGCCGCCCCGGTGACCGGGTCGGTGATGGTGGTGAGCTTCCGGGCCACCGTCGATTTCGGAGCGATCACGAGCGCTCCGTAGAGCCCTCGCTTGAGCGCCTGGTCGCCGCCGACGAGGTCGGCGATGGCCAGTGTGCCGAGCCGGGCCGAAGGCACGGAGAAGACGAAGGAGCGCGTCGCGCCCGGTGCCACCGACTGGTTCGGGCCGAAGCCGAGCGTGAAGCCCGAGCTGCCGGGCAGCCGGTCCACGCCCGCTACCGCGAACCCGCTGGAGTTCTGGGTCGCGTTCGTGAACGCCACCTTGAGGCAGTCGCCCTCGATGGCGTGGACGACGAGCGGCTCCACCGGGATCGTCCCTGCCTTGGCGGCCGGCGCGTCGGCGGAGGGCACGAACGCGAACTGGTTGCGCCCGATCGCGGCGATCGGCGTGGCCGTGACGCTCACGTTGCGCACCGGCTGCGACTTCGTGCAGGGGTTTCCCACGTTGGTGGCGGCCGGCGCGGGCAGGCCCGTGACCGCTGGCTGCTTGTAGGTGCCCGTCGGCGCCGTGATGCCCGGCAGCGGCGGAAGGTCGGCCGCCCTCGCGCCCAGCACCCGTACGATGCCCCACGCACCCTGCGCGAACCGTTGCTGGTCGCCGTCGAAGTACATGTAGTCACCGGGCCGCAGCTTCTCCTCGGCCGGCTTGCCGTTGAGGATGACGGTGTACTTCTCGCTGACGCCGTGGTGGATCGTGTCGGTGAGGCCTACCTGTGGCTTGCCGCTGGCCTCATCGAACCTGAACTCCTTGGCGAACCTCATGCCCTGGAAGTGCAGGGTGTCGACCGTGGGCGACACGTTGATCGTGCGCACCACCAGCGGCTCGTTCGGGTAGAGGCGCGCCAGCGGGGTGACCGGATCTCCGTACGTGTAGGAGGAGAACCGGTCCGGGCTCGAGGGCCGGTCGGAGAACGGGTTGGCCCGCAGGTTGACCGTCGAGTAGTCGTTCTTGTCGTTGTCGTGGATCGTCCAGAGCACGAGCTCGCGGTAGGCACCCTCCACGACGCCCGGGGCCAACGCCGGGCTGTTCGGCCCCGGCACGATGTTCACGAAGGTGCCGGACTGCACCGGCTGGTTCGTCGTGGGGTCGAGCCACTGCGAACCCTTCGGCTCCACCAGCAGCTGGCCCACGAGGCCGTGGCCCCAGCCGTGGATGCCGTCGACGTGGTCGTGCCAGAACACGTTGTCGAGCAGGACGTCGGGGTACCAGCGGTACTGGATGAACTCCGTGCCGGCGTACTCGCCGGCCGGGTGGGCGGCACCCAGCGGTGCGGACAGGGTGAGGGTCTTGGCGGTGGCGTCGACGAACACCACCTGGCGGATCTCGGGGGTGGGGCTGCCCTGGCCCACCATCACCCACGGCTGGCGGGCGTTCCCGTTCGCGTCAGCGCCGAGGAACTTGTCGACGGCCGCGACGCTGATGACGGTGTCGCCGGCGGCGGCGGCCGCGGTGAGCTGCGGGTCTTCGACCTTGTAGGGACGCACCGAGTGCTCGTACGCGAACCCGGCCGAGACGCCGTCGGATCCCTGCACGTCGAACTGCACGTGGTGGATGTGCATGGTGGTCTTGGACCACCTGTCGAAGGCGCCGGCGTCCCCGAGCTCGTTCGTGAGCGTGATGGCCACGCAGTCGCCCTGGTTGGCCCGGATGGCCAGCGGCGTCACGGGCTTGCGCCCGGCCAGCACGTCGTCCTTGTCCGGGGCCAGGACGAACACCTTGCCCTCGGGGTCGACGAGCCCCTTGCCCGTCCGGACGTACGGCTTGGCGACGGTCACGACGTTGTAGGTGCGCAGCGGGCGCCCCGCGGGGCACAGCCCGTCCTTGCGACCGCTCGTCGGATCGACCGGGCCGACTGACGCGGCGTCGGCGTTGGGCGACAGGTAGGGCGCGCCGTTGTGCCCGTTGCCCGAGAAGGGCGGTCGGGTGCCGATGTGGGGGCGCAGCATCGGGTAGGCCGGACGGCCCGAGACCGGGTCGAACAGCAGCCGCGGCCGCGAGTCGACCAGCGGGTGACCGTTGTCGACGGCCAGCAGGTTGGGCCGGCCCGAGACGCCCCGAGGCGAGTCCGGGAAGACGGTGGGGTCGGACGGCGCCCCGAGGTACACGGGCGCCTCGGGCGTGCCGGCGACCTTCCAGTCCCACACGCTGGCGTCCTGCGCCGAGGAGGGCACGCCCTGGGGCGGGAGCTGGCGGCGGATCCAGTCGTCGAGCTTGGCCGGGGTGTCCAGCGTCACCGAAGCCGGGCTGGCGTCGGCGGAGGTCTGCGGGTAGGTCCGCCCGAGCAGCCCGGTGGACTCGACCGGCGTCGCCGGCGCCGCGCGGTCGCGCAGCGGGGCCAGGTCCGGCTGCAGCACGTTGAAGACCCGCCACACGCTCCACATGCCGCTCACGTAGTGCTTGGCGATGTGGCAGTGGAACAGGAAGTCCCCGACTGACTGCTGCACACCGCCGGCGCCGCCCTCGATCTCGAGGTTGAACGCCTCGCCCGGGCCGATCGACTGCGAGTCGAGCCGCTGCGAGGGCGACTCGGTCACGTCGGGGTCCTTGCGCAGGCCGGTGTCGGTGTAGTTGAACGTGGTGTCGGCCACCGGGTTCGCCCGCCAGCGGTCGCCGCCGCCGTGCAGGTGGTACACGTGGAACTTCTCCCCGCCGGCGTGCAGGATCCGGATCTTGGTCGGGTCGGCCAGGTACCCACGGATGATGGGCGTGGCCGGCTCGCCGAACGTGTACGAGCTGTATGCGTGCGACTTCTCCTTCGGGAAGCTGAGCAGCCGGTTGCGGAACGGCTCGCTGCGGTAGTTCAGCGCGAACGAGCCCGGTCGGTAGCTGCCGGTGGTGTCGTCCTGGGTGGGAACCTCGTGCCCGTCCGCCTGAAGGATGCGCTCGTTGTCATTGCCCACCTCGTGGTGCAGCAGGGCGTTCTCCCGGAACCAGCAGGCACGGGCGGCGGGGTCGCACGCGGGGCCGACGCCGCCGGGCCTGATGATGGCCTCCCAGCCCGACGCCAGCGGCGTGGCCGGGCTGCTCGTGTTCCAGTAGGTCGAGCCGGGCGGCTCGATGGCGAGCGCGCCGAACAGGCCGTGCCCTACCTGGGTGCGGAAGCCGGGCCCGGGATGGATGTAGTGCAGGCCCTCGAGGGTGTCGTCCAGCGGCACGTAGTAGCGGTACGTCGCAGACTCACCGGTTGAGGGCGCCGAGGAGCGGTTGGTCCCCAGCGAGTCGCCCGAACCTGAGGCCGTGAAGGCCAGGCCGTCGATGTGCAGGCCGAACGCCCCGCCGGCGGCCTGGTTCGTGTAGCGGATCTCGACGCAGTCGCCCTCGTTTGCCCGGATCACCAGCGGCTGGATGGGGTCGTCGCGCAGCCCCGGCGTCACCCGGTGGGACGCCTCGGCAGCTCGGATCGCCGGCACGGCCGACGCGAGGGCGTACATGTGGCCGGTGGCGTCGTGGTCGCCGAATGCGTTGAGCGTGATGTCGACGTCGATCGCCACGACGTCGAAGGACCTGTCGACGGTGCCGTTCGCGAGGCAGTCCTGCGCGGGCGGGAGAGCGGCCGCCGCGGGCGGGGCGGCCGCGGCCAGCGCCGCGCACACCAGCCCGCCGGCCGTGAGGGCGGCGAGGCCGCCCCGCGCGCGGTGCGACCGGCGTGCCGGCACCGGCGGCGGGACGGCGGGACGGTCTCCGCGGACGAGCCCGGCGGCCTCGTCCGCGGCAGGGGCCAGCACGAGCACCGCCACCGTGGCGACGGGCAGCGCCACGACGAGCAGCAGCAGCACGTGGTCGGTCACGTGCGCGGCGAGGCCGCCGTGCCGGTGGAGGGTCGAGAGCAGCGCGCGCACCGGGGTCGTGGCGACCGCGACCAGTGCGACGCCGGCCGCGGCAACGACGATGCGCGCCATGCGCGAGCGCGCCGGCACCTGGGCGAGGAGACCCCAGACGACTGCCGACATGAGCGCCGCCGTGACGGCCGCGTCGAGGGTCCAGCGCGACCAGTCGGCCCCGCCGATGCCGGTCGCAGCGTGGATGGTGGCCAGCCAGGCGGCGCTCACCAGCCCGACGGCGAGCGAGACGAGCAGGTCGTTACTCGGCGAGACCCGCCGGCGAGGAACAGGGGACGTGGTCATGGCGTCTCCTGGTCCGGTCAGTGCTGGTGGGCGTCGGGTCGGGGGGCCGCGTCGACGTCGCCGAGGGGGAGCGCCGTCGCGGCATCCCCGTCCCGCACGACGAGCGCGTACGAACCGGTCGCGCGCGGGACGATGAAGCTGAGGGAGGCATCCACGTGCGCTCCCGATGGCAGCGCGGCCAGGGGCAGCGTGCTCGCGTCCGGGGGTACCTCGGTGCCGTCGGGGCGGCGGAGTGCGAACGCGTCGGCGACGAAGACGTCGTCCTGGCCCGTGAGCGAGAGGTGGACGCGCACGAGCGCGTGCTGGGAGTCGACGTACCCGCCGATGCCGTGCGTGACGCCGCCGAGGTCCTCGGGCGACGGTCCGTCGAGCAGCTCATGCCCCGCGAGGGTCACGATGCCGCGCGACGTCTCGACCTGCAGGGGCGCTGCGGCACCGACGTCGGACAGCGCCTCGACGAGAGCGGGCACGCGCCACGCCCCCGCCGCTGCGAGCAGCAGGAGCGCGACGAACCCCGCCAGCCACGGAGCTGTGCTCGCCTTCGGGGTCGCCACCGTCGTCACGCTCATGGGAGCACCACAGCGTCACGACCTTGAGGAATCCCCGAGTGCAGCGACGAGGGTCAGGCACGAATGCCCAGGCGGAGGTCACGCGTCGTGACGGACCTGCAGAGCCGGGCTGCGAGACGGTCAGGCGGCGATGCCGGAGTCCGACAGCGCGGCGACCAGCGCCGGCACGCGCCACGCCCCGGCGGTGGCGAGCGGCACGACCGCGGCCAGCATCGCCAGCCGGGCGAGCTCGAGCTCGGCGCTGAGGCGCGCGACGAGATGGGCCCGCTCGCGGCGGTTGCCGCCGGACGTACGCACCGCGTGCACCAGCAGTCCGAAGAGGCTCTCGATCTGCGTGACGTCCGGAGCGGACCCCCCTGCGGGCTCAACGACCTCGGCGGCGTCACGAAGGACGGCCAGGTGCAGGTCCTGGGTGCTCCGGTCGGGGTCGACCCCCAACTCGTCGGCGAGAGTGCACCGGAGCCGGTCGAATGCGCGCAGCGCCTCGGCCCGACGGCCGGCGCGCCAGAGCGCCTCGACCAGCACGCGCACGCACGGCTCGGAGAGCGGGTCGAGCGTCAGGGCCCGGCGGGCCAGGGCGATCGCGTCGTCCCAGCTTCCGTCGGCAAGGGCCCGCTCGCCGGCGTCGGCGCACGCCTGCACCAAGGTGGTGTGCGCCGCCGCCCGTGACTCGACGGCCCACGGGGCGTCGGGGTCGCTCTCGAACAGCTCGCCCGTGGCCAGCGCCAGCGCCTGGCGCAGGAGCGGTCGGGCCTGGTCCGTCGGTGCGGTGCGCGGCGCTGCGACGAGCCGGTGGAACTCCACCAGGTCGACGCGGGCGCGGCACGGGTCGAGCACGTAGCCGCCGGCCGTGGTGCGCAGCGGCGACTGCGCCGCCGTGCGGCCGGGCGCGAGGTGCCGGCGCACCACCGACACGTACGCCTCGATGCTCGCTTCTGCCGATGCGGGAGCGCAATCGCCCCACAGGCAGGCGATCAGCCGGTGCTTGCTCACCGGGTGGCCCGCGTGCAGGGCCAGGACCTCGAGCAGCTGCCGGGCCTTGTGCCCCCCGAAGTCGCGAGGTCCCACCACGCGGTCCCCCTCGACGACACGCGTCTCCCCAAAGACGAAGATCTCGATCATGGCGGCGTCCCCTGCCGTTGTCCGGCCCCCCGGTCGGCTGCGTGACCTCCCCCCCACGGCGAGGTCACGCAGGTACAAGGATTCCGGAGTCGGCGTGGGGCATGCCAGCCGTGGATGGAGTGCCCCGTACCCCCTAAACCGGGGGTTGCACGCAGCGCCGGACGATGCTTGCGGCCCGGACGCGAGACTCTGGCCGGCGGGACCCCCTCGGACGGCCCCCGCACGACGGCGAGCGCGGCAGGTGGTCGAGGACCACCTGCCGCGCTCTCTCATGGTGCGCTCTGAACTGCCGCCGGGGGGTAGGGCGGCGTCAGCGGGGCTGCACCAGGTTCGACCTCGCCGATGCGACGCTGTCGCCCACCGCGTTCGTCGCGACCACCTCGAAGCGGTACGAGCCGGCCGCGAGGGTGAAGGCCCTCGTCCGTGCGGCCGCACCGAGCGTGATGGACGTGCTGGACACCGGCGTGATGCCGTCGGCGGCCATGCGCAGGGCCGTGACCCGGTAGGACACGATCCTCGAGCCGCCGACGTTGGCCGGGGCGGCCCAGTTGGCGACGGCGGTCAGCGCGCCACCTGCGGCGCCCTGGGTGGCCGTACCGATCACCGGTGCGTCGGGCACCGTGGCCGGAGTGGCCGCGTTGGAGGCGGGCGAGAAGGCGCTCGTCGCCGTGGCGTTCACCGCTGCCACCCGGAAGGTGTACGCGGTGCCGTTGGTCAGCCCGGTGATCACCGTGCTGCTGCCGCTGCCGGGCACCGTGATGGTCGACTGCACCACCCCGGCGATCCGGATCTGGACGAGGTGGCTGGACACCGGCACCGCGCCGTCGGTCCAGCTCAGGCTCACCTGGGCGTTGCCGCGCACCGCGGTGGCTCCGCTGGGCCGCACCGGGGCAGCGAGCGCCGCCGGGGTGACCGCGTTGGAGGCCGTGGAGAACAGACCCTCGCCGTCAACGTTCACGGCGCGCACCCGGAAGGTGTACGACGTGCCCGCCGTGAGGCCGGTGACCGTGAAGGAGGTCGCGCCTGCGGGGATGTTCCTCACGATCGCGACCGTGGCGGGGTTCACCGCGATCTCGAAGGACTGGATCGCAGGTCCACCGTTGTTGACGGGCGTCCAGGTGACGGTGGCCGAGAGCGTACCGGCCGTGGCGGTCACACCGGTGGGTGCCGCCGGCGGCACCTTCGGTGCGGTGGGCACCACCGCGTTCGACGGGGCCGAGAGCGGGCCCGCGCCGATGTCGTTCAGGGCGCGCACCGCGAAGGTGTACGAGACTCCGGCGGTGAGGCCGGTGATCCCGAAGCTGCTCGCGGCGGCGGGCACCGGGGTCGTGAAGGAACCCTCGACCGAGGTCCTGACGATCTCGAAGCCCGTGATGGGCATCGAGCCGGTGGGAGGAGTCCACGACACGGTTGCCGAGAGCTCGCCCGCGGTGGCGGTCACGTTCGTCGGAGCCGCCGGAGGAGCGAGGGCCACGGTCTGGTCGGTGAACCGGAGCGCCTCGATGTTGCGCAGGGTGTCGATGCCGTCGGACACCTTCTGCAGCGCGACGTTCGCGCCCGTCTGGGTGACGATGACGGCCCCGTTGGCGAAGTCGATCGTGTAGTTGCTCAGCGGGCCGGAGAAGACCGCCGTGTCGGTGCCCGTCGAGCTCGAGAGGATCTCGCGCACGACCGAGATGTCACCCGGGTCGACCAGGTGGGCGAAGACCGCCTGCTGGAGCGTCATGCCCGTGGTGCCGGGGCCGAAGGTCCCGGTGAGGGCGGTGTGCTCGAGCAGGTCGGTGGAGCCGATCTGGTTGACCGAACCGGGGGCGTGGACGCTGAGGCGCACGCTGAGGTACCGGTCGCCGTCGATGATGTCGTCGGCGCCGCGGCCCTCGATGGTGTCGCTGCCGGCACCGCCGAGCAGGATGTTGCCCTCGCCCCAGACGTTGCCGGTGAGCGGGCAGTGCAGGGTCGCCGAGTTCGCCACGATCGGCGCTGCCGGGACCGTGCGGATCGTCGCGGGCACGAGCGCGTCGAGCCCGGAGATGCGGGCCACTCCGTCGGCGTCGAGTGCGTCGCACCCGATGAAGCCGCCGCCGCCCACCTGACTTGGGATGATGTCGTCGCCGCGCAGGGTGTCGTTGAGACCGGCACCCGAGAGGGCCTCAACCTCGTTGAAGCGGTCGCGCACCTGGTTCACGGGCAAGGGGGTGCCCAGCAGGGGCAGGGCGAGGTCCGCGTCCATGGGCTGCGGGTCGCCCTGGGAGGTCGACCAGTCCCATCCGGCCGCGCCGGCGTTCTTCTCGATGCCGGGACCGGCGACACCGATGTCGTCGCCTCCCTCCATGTCGTAGTCGTCGTCGCCGGCCTGGCCGATCATGACGTCGTTGCCGGGGTTGTTGTGGTCGTCGAAGAACAGCGAGCCGCTGTCGCCCTGGAGCAGGTCGGTCTGCTCGCCGCCCTCCTCCCAGTCGTCGCCGCTGTCGCCGTCGACCTCGTCAGCACCCTGACCAGCCAGGATGAAGTCGTTGCCGGGTCCGGCGAAGTGCGCGTTGGTGTTGGCGCCGCCAACCATGAGGTCGCTGCCGTCGCCGCCCAGGAGCAGGTCGAGCCCGATGCCGCCGTCGAGGGCGTCGTTGCCCGGGCCGCCCTTGAGGGTGTCGTCGCCGCCGAGGTCGGTGATGGTGTCGTTGCCGTCGCCGCCGAGGATGTCGTCGTCGCCGGCGTTGCCCTCGAGCACGTCGTCGCCGCCGTTGCCGCGGAACGTGTCGTTGTCGTTGCCGCCTCCGACCCGGTCCGGGCCGTCGGTGCCGTTGTAGACGCTCTGCCCGTTGATGCCGGGCGGGTCGACCGAGTTGACGGCGCGGTATTTGAACTGGCCGCTCACCTTGATGAGCAGCGCGTTCTCGTTGCACTCCGACGTGGGGTCGTCCTGCACGGAGCCCACGCCGGTGATGGCGCCGCTCGTGGCGGGCGAGACCAGGTTGCCGACCTGGAACTTGCAGTCGGCCGTGGCGAAGGAGTCGGCCTTGAGCGTGGTGGCCGTGGTGTTGCGCATGACGAGCTCGGCGAAGGAGTTGCCCTCGAGCTGCGTGCGCAGGTTCATGCCGGGCGTGCGGTTGAGGTAGTAGAGCCGGTCGTTGTCCTGCAGTTGCGTGAGCTGGAGCTCGAACACGTAGTTGAACGTGGTGCCGAGCAGCCCGCCGAACGGGTTCGTCGCCTCGGCCAGGCCGCCGACCCACAGGTCGACGTCGTCCAGCCCGGTCGTGGTGACACCGTTGACGCTCGCCCAGCTGCCCGTTCCCTCCATGAACTCCGCCGCGTCAGCGGGCGGGACATCGGTGAGGTCCGGGTTGACGATCGCCCGAGCCGCATCGCGCTTGGCGGTCAGGGTCGTCGCGCCGGCGATGGTGGGGTGCTTGCCGTACGCGGCGACGAAGTTGATGAGCGACTCGGGGTGCTTGATGTGCTGGCCGAAGTCGACCCAGTTGGCGTACGGCGTGAGCTGGCCGTCACCGGTCTCGGCGAAGATCTGCCGACGCACCTTGTTCAGCGGCGGGATCCCTTCGCTGCGCGCCCTGGTCATGTTGAGCGTGGCGAGGTCGAGCGGCAGCCCGAGCAGGTTGTTGCGCAGGGTGTCGCTGACGAACTCGTCGAGTTCGTTTCCCACCTGGTCGGAGAGCCCCATGATGATCGCGCCCGCCCCGGCGTTGCCCATGTCCCCGCCTGCGGAGGAGAGGTCGGCGGCCGTGACGTCCTTGAACGCCGCGGGGTTCAGGAAGCCGTTGAGCAGCGGGATGTCGTTGTGCGTGCCGTCACCGTTGATCCTGGGAATGGTCTCGTCGAGCATCGAGTGCCCGAAGCGGTACACGGCGTGCGCGAACTCGGCCTTGACCGCCGGGTTCGACGCGGTCGAGCTGAAGGCGAACAGGTTGAACGGGTTGATGGCCGGCTGCACCTTGCGCGCGAACTCCTCGAACACGAGGTGCTGGTACTCCATCTCCGTCACGAACCGGGCGGTCTGGAACATCCGCTCGCCGACCGTGAACGTCGTAGGGGAGACGGCCTCGAAGTCGGCCTTCAGGGCCGCGTTCGCCGGGTCGTCCAGCACGTTCTGCAGGTACCCGGTGAGGCGGTTGTGCTCGTGCTCGAACACGGTGTGGATCGAGGTGAGACCGATGTTCTCGTTGGCCCGGCCGTCACCTGCGATCACGTGCAGGTCGAGCAGCTCGTCGTCGTAGCAGGGGCTCGGCCCGGCACCGCAGTCGGCGGGGACGAGGCTCGAGCCGGCAGTCGTGTCGGGGTCGGGCGCGCCGACGGGAGCCGCGCTGTGCGCGATGTCGTTGAGGAAGGCGGTGTCGATGCGACGGGCGTCGGCCGGCACGGCCACGGGGTTGGCCAGGTCGCCCTCGACGAGACCACGGCTGACCGTCACGTACTGGGCCAGGCCGTTCGGGCCGGGCACCAGGTTGCCGTACGCGTCCGCAGCGAGCATCGGGATGTTCGCCACGTCCGTGTCGACGAGCCGCAGCCCGAGCTTCTCGGCGGCCTGCTTCTTGACGTCGCCCCAGTTGGCCATCGCGCCGTCGGCGTTGCTCAGCAGCTTGCCGGTCGACTGCGGGTGGTTCGCGGCGTCCATCGTGTACTCGCGCAGGAACACCTGGTGCGAAGGGTGCGACGTGTACGCCTGGCTCAGGTCGACCCACGGGGAGTCGGTGTTCGTGCCCTCGTGGATGTCGTCGGCGGTGCCGACCACGCCGTCAGGGCCGGGCTGCTCGGTCGCCCGGGTCAGCACCATGAAGCGCTTGTTCGGCGACAGGTCGTCGGCGGTGCCGAGGACGTGGTCAGGACCGGCGATGAGCGGGTCGTCGTCGCGCAGCGGCACGAACACCGTGCCGCTGCCGCCGTTCGTGACCTTGTCGAGGCCGTGGTCGAAGAACTGGCCGAAGATCGTGAACAGGGAGTTGTAGGGCGGCGAGAGCCCGATGTCCGTCGTGACGTTCGGGATGAAGAGCGTCTGGTGCGAGGGCACACAGCCGGCCGGCACTCCGTCGGTGTTGTCGGGCGTCGGGTCCGTCGTGCACGGGAACAGGCCAGGGTTGCCCTGCGTGCGCACCGGGAAGCCGGCTGCCGCGATGGCGGCCGGGTTGGTCGAGGTCTGGTCGACGATGAGGTTGCTGATGACCCGCGGCTGCGTGTCGAAGACGTTGCCATTCTTCTGGTCGTAGGAGGTGACGGTGCTGCTCGGGCCGAACAGGTCGGAGGCCTCGGCCGTGCGGAAGTCAGGCGAGGTGAGGCGCGGGAACGTCTCGTCCGCAGCGCCGAACCTCTCCTGGCCCGGCTGCAGGTTGTTGCACGAGCCGTCGACCGTGCGGAGGCCGCCGCCGATCAGGGGGCTGGCCACCTGGTCGGGGTCCGGGCCCAGGAGTCCGTCGCAGGGACCCGCGAGGGTCACGCCCGCCGGAGGGTTGGCCTGGAACTGCACGTGGTGTTCGGCGATCTTGATCTGCCGGAGGATGTAGTCCACGTCGCTAGCCGTGACCGTAAAGCCCTGCCCCACAGGCGCAGCCGCCTGCGCGGGCATCACCGGCATCAGCATGGCCAGCGGCACCGCCAGCGCGGCGGCCCCGGCCACGAGGCGCCCGGGCCGGGCCAACGGACGTAGACGCCGGGGGTGCGAACCCTCCGGCCGACGGGGGCTCGAGGTCCCGGAGAGAGTGACATCCCCCGCGGCCGTGCCCTTCTGAGCGAATCCAGCCATGGCGCACCTATCCCTGTTGGTGGTCGTGAGGGGGCCACCGTCGGGCGCCGATGTTGAGGAAACCTTGAGTCTGTCCTCCAAGCGATTTCCGCGCTCGTCGGCGTGACTGACGCGACGGTACCTACGAGGCGATAGCAGGGAGCACGTCGCGCGTCAGGGCGTCGATGACGTCCAGCGTCGCGGCGACGGACATGCGCTGCGCGTGGTCGCGGACGATGAACTCGTCGGCGCCGGAGTCGCGGAACAGCATGAGCCGCTCCAGTATCTCGCTCGTCGAACCCTCCACGTCCTCACCTGCGGGTTCGGCCGCTGGGCGGTGCGCAGGTCGCACGGCCACCGTGCCCCCCGTCGCCCGGGCGATGCGGGAGGGGTCTCGACCGAGATCGGCGCAGTGCCGGTCGAGGAGGGCATTCTTGCGCGCGAGCGTCGCCGGATCGGCCCACGTGTGCCACACGTCCGCGTAGCGCGCGGCTACGCGCAGGGTGCGCTGCTCGCCGCCGCCGCCCACGAGGAGGGGTAGCGGGCGCTGGAGGGGCTTGGGGTCGCACGGAGCATCGCGGACGGCATACGTCGCACCCATCCTCGTGGTGCGGTGCGCATCGAGCAGCGAGCGGATGATGGCGCACGCCTCGTCCAGGGAGTCGATCCGCTCGGGCGCGCCGGGCAGCCCGATCCCGAAGGCGCGGTGCTCGTTGGGCTGCCAGCCGGCGCCGATCCCCAGGACGACCCGACCGCCACTGATCCGGTCGAGGGTGGCGGCCATGTTGGCCACGATCGCCGGGTGACGGTAGGTGTTCCCCAGCACGAGAGTGCCGAGCCCGATGGCGTGCGTCTGGGTAGCCAGGGCACTGAGAGTCGTCCAGCACTCGGTCACGGGCCCGTCGAGGGGCACGCCGGCCGGATCGTGCGGCATGAAGTGGTCGCACAGGTAGACCGCATGCCACCCCGCCGCATCGACGCGCTGTGCCAGGGCGCGCGCCTGCGACCACTCGCGGCCGGGATCAAGGCACAGGCTCAGCCTCATCGGCCCATCGTCCCAGGCGAGTCCCCCCGCACCTAGTACCGCGTGACCGGGTGGGAGGTCACCTGGTGGTCGGCGTTGGCCACGATCCGCCGCGATCTGCTCCACGAGAAGGTGTCGCCCGGCCGTCCCAGCCATCGCGCACGTCGCCGGGAGTACGGTCGAACCATGACGGATACCGACCTGGCCGCCCTCCGGCGTCTCGTCGACGAGGGAAACGAACAAGCGGCGGATCGCCTCGCCGTCCTGGCCGCCGAGCGAGGGGACGTCGCCGAGCTCAGGTACCTCGTCGACGCAGGCAACGAGTCAGCGGCAGACCTGCTCGCCGAGCTCGCCGCCGCACGCACAGACGTCGACACCCTGACCTACTTGGTCGACGCGGGCCACGCGCCGGCAGCCGACCGCCTGGCGGAGATCGCCGCGGCGCAGGGAGACGTCGAGACCTTGAACCGCCTCGTCGACGAGGGCAGCGACGTGGCGGCCGCCCTCCTGAGTCGGATCATCGGCGACACCCGGTAGACCCGGCGGCTGGTCGCGAACGGTGACCTACAGGCAACCTGCCTGCAACATCCGCATGGTTGCCTGGGGCATGACCACGACACCCTTCTCCGGTCCGGCGCTGGACGATCGGCCCCTCACGCTTGACGCGACCCACCGCTGCGACGCGTGCGGCGCCCAGGCGCAGGTGGTGGTGATGATGCGGTCCGGCGGGGAGCTGCTCTTCTGCGGCCACCACTTCGCCCGCCACCGCGAGCCGCTCGAGTCGGGGGCCGCCTGCATCGTCGACTCCCGGGCCGCCGGCGGGGAAGACGACGGGTGACCCTCGTGGGTCAGGCGGGCGGGAGACGGTCGAGCATGCGGTCGCGGACGACCCGCAGATCGGCGTAGACGTCGTCGGACTGCGACCGGAGCGCCGACAGCGCCGCGACGCCGGTGGCGTCGCCGAGGCGGGCGAGCACCGCCCTGGTGCGCGCGGCCTCGAACCGCATCGCCACGCCGTCGAACCCCTCGGCGGCCACCAGCAGCGCGGCCCGGGCCGATTCGTGGTCGCCCTCGTGCCACGCCGTGACGCCCGCGAGCCGGTCGGCGAACGGCGGCACAGCCTTAGCCCCGGCCCACACGCCGTGCCCGCGCGCGCCCTCGGCCACGACGCGGGCCACGGCGTGGTCGGGCTCGACCCACGCAGCGTCACACCGCACGGCCCACGTGGCTCCGGCGTTCACTCCCCACCCGTACGGCAGCTGCCTGAGCGCGCGTTGTGCCCGCTCCTCGTGGCCGGTGACGAGCTCGAGCCACACCCGGTCGGGGTAGCAGCGGGTGCTCTCGAAGGGCACCCGGCGGACGACGCCGCCGAGGCGGTCGGCCTGCTCGTGCTCCCCGCGCAGCTCGCGCACAGCGGCCACGGTGGCGAACGCGCCGGTGACGTACAGCGGGGGTGCCTGCCACCTGTCGCCCAGGAGCGTAAGGATCTCGTCGAACTCGGCCACCGCGTCGCCCCAGCGCCCCAGCCGGTACAGCGACAGCACCAGCCAGGCGCGAGCGTGCAGCGTGGTGGACAGGCTCACGCCAGCGGGCGCGGCCCGGGCGATGCGCACCGACTCGGCGTAGAGGCCGACCTCGTGGTGGGTCCATGCACCCACGGCGTACAGGTCGGCGATCTCGAGCTCGTCGGTGAGCCGGTCGCGCAGCTCCCAGCGGCGCAGCCACGAGGTGACCGCCGCCGCGTAGTTGCCGTGGTGCATGTCGGCTGAGTTGACCGCGTCGAGTGCGGTGGAGGCCAGGTTGATGTCGCCGAGGCGCAGAGCCATCTCGGTGGCCTCCAGGCCCGCCGCGCGGCGGGCGGGCAGCTCGTCGTCGGTGACGCTCTCGGGGAAGGCGAACGGCCAGCCGGCCTTCATCGCCAGCAGGCGAGCCAGTCCGGGCGAGTCGCCCGGGGGTGCAAGCGCGAGCCCGCGCTCCAGCATGGAGCGAACGGGGCGCTCGTCCGGCTCGGAGGTCATCATCCCGGGCCACCGCACGGGGTACTCGACGGCCTTCGCGTACAGCAGGGCCGCGTGCTCGTCAGGGATGTCGGGCGAGCGGTCGGCCAGCTCGGCCGCCTCGATGATGGCCGGCCAGCCCAGCTCGCCGAAGGAGTCGTGCGCGAAGGCGTCGGCCTGCAGCTCGAGCGCTGCACAGCGCTCGACGTCGGTGGCCGAGAGGTCGACGGCCTGGGCGGCGAGGCGCTGCGCGGTGCTGATGGCGCTGCGTCGCCGCGCATCGGTGCCCGCGCGCAGCAGCCAGGCGACTGCGTCGGCGCGCACCTGACCATCGAGCGGCACACCGGTGTCGGCGGCGAGCTGCACGGCCGTGGCGTAGTGGTGGGCGAGCTGCTCGGCGAACTCGCGGGTGCGGTCGCCGGTGGCCGATTCGATCCAGCGGGCGACCGAGACGTGCGCAGCCACGCGTTCGCGCCGCGGGATCGACTCGTACGCGACGTCGCGGGTCAGGATGTGCTTGAACAGGTACTCGACCTCCCCGACGAGCGCCGAGCCGAGCCGGGCCAGGACGAGGTCACGCTCCTCGAGCCGGCGCAGGGAGTCGTCGACCGCAGGGGGGCGCGGGCCCTCCGGCGGCGCGAGCAGGTCGACCGATCCGGTCCAGAACGTGCGGCCGACGACCGAGGCCGCGCGCAGCACCCTGCGATCGTCCTGCGGCAGCATGTCGATGCGGGCCGCCAGCACACCCTGGACCGTGTCGGGGATGTCGACCTCCTCGATGCCCACGGCCGCCGACCACCGGTCGCCGGCGCGGCGCACGACCCCGGTGTCGATCAGCTGCCGCAGGATCTCCTCCAGGAAGAACGGGTTGCCCTCGGCCCGCGCCAAGATCTGCTCCCGCACCCGTGCCGGCAGGTCGTCGATGTCGAGCAGCAGGTGGACGAGGCGCTCGGAGTCGGCGCCGCCGAGCGGCTCGAGCCGCACCACTGTGGTCTCCCGCCGGCCACCGCCCCAGCCGGGCCGCTGCATCGCGAGGTCGGGCCGCGACGTGCACAGCACCATCAGGCCGCCCACGACCCGGTCGTCGATCTCCTCCAGGATGTCGAGCAGCGCGGGGTCGGCCCAGTGGATGTCGTCGATGAGGGCCACGACCGGGCCGCGCAGCGCGAGGGCGGAGAACAGCGCCACCCAGGCGGCGTGCACCTGGCGGCGCAGCAGGTCGGGGTCGACCGCCGACAGCGGCCGGCCGGGGTCCTCGACGCCGACCGTGTAGGCCAGGGCCGTCGCGGCGACGTCGACGTCGGCGATGCCGCTCCCGGCGAGGATGTCGCGCGTCGGTCGTCCGGATGCGGTCGATCGCCACCTCGGTGTCGTCGCTGTCGACCACGCCGGAGTGGCCCTTGAGCATCTCGGCCGAGCGGCCAGAACGTGACGCCGTCGCCGTAGGGAAGGCAGCGACCGCGCACGACGAGCAGGTCGGTGTCGTGCGCCGCAGCGCGGGCGACGAAGTCGCGCACGAGGCGGCTCTTGCCGACGCCGGCCTCGCCGTAGACCGTGACGAGGTGCGGGTGCCGCTCGGCCGACGACGCGATCCAGGACGCTGTCGAGCAGGGCCAGCTCGCGCTCGCGGCCGACGAGCGGGGCCAACAGCCCCGGGCGCTCCGCGGTCGGGAGCCGTCGAAGCGACGAGGGCGTAGGCCCGCACGCCCGTGCCACGCCCGCGCACGTCGGCGTCGCGGGGGCCCGAGAACGTGAACCCGCGGGCCGACCGCACGGTGCGCTCGGCGACCAGCATCTCGCCCGGCTCGCGAGGGTCTGCAGCCGGGACGCCACGTTGACGGTGTCGCCGGTGACCATCGCGTCGCCGGGCTCGGGGTCGGTCTCGGCGATCACCTCGCCGGTGTTGACGCCGACGCGCATCGCAGAGTCGACCTCGTGGTCTTGCTGAGGTCCTCGTTGACGCTCCTCGAGCCGCGCGGCATGTCGCGCGCCGCCCGCAGCGCCCGGCGACGGGTCGTCCTCGTGGGCGACCGGCACGCCGAACACCGCCATCACGGCGTCGCCGATGAACTTCTCGACCCTGCCACCCTCGTCCTCGATCACCTCGCGCATGGCGTCGAAGTAGGTGCTGCATCACCGAGCGCATCCGTTCGGGATCGAGCTTCTCGGCGAGCGCCGTCGACCCGGTGATGTCGGCGAAGAGCACCGTGACCAGCTTGCGCTCGCCGGCGGAGGTCAGCCGGTCGCGCCGGCCGGAGGCCGGGACGGGCCTGCGAGCCGGGGCGCCGCACGCGGTGCAGAACGCCGACCCGGGGACCAGCTCGGCGCCGCACGACAGACAGGCGAGCGTGACGGCGGTTCCGCACCAGGGGCAGAACCGCGCGCCGTCAGGTATCTCTCCCCCGCAGGAGGAGCACACCACCACGGCGCACGATCCTACGGGCGGCCTCCGACAGCTGCGAGATCGACGACCACTCGGCTCCCCTCGGGCGTGCTGCTCGGGGCCAAAATCCCGCCGGCGGGCTTCAGGCGGCCGGTCTGGAGAGCCGATGGGGTGGTCATGGAGGACTCGGGCCCGGCGCGGGGCCGCTCACGTGAACGCCGCTGGGCCGTGAGGGGCCTCCTCATCGCCCTCGGCACGGTCGTGATCGCCGTGCTGCCGACCGACTCAGCCGCGGGCATCGGCCTTCCCCTGGTGATCGAAGTCGTGGCCGTGGCGGTGTTCTGCGTCGCCGCCGCGCGCTCGGCACCGGGCGTGCGGGCGGTGTGGTGGTGCCTGTGGGCCTCCCTCACGCTCACGGTGCTCGCCGATGTCGTCTACTCGTACCAGCAGTACCACCTGGGGGAGGACCCCTTCCCCGGCTGGGCCGACCCCCTGTACCTCGCGGCCTATGTTCCGGAGCTCGTCGCCTTGTTCCTGATCGTCCGCGGCCGGCTCCCGCACCCTCACGCCGACGAGCTGCTCGACTCGGCGATCATGTCGCTGCCGGTGCTCTCCTGCGTGGCCGCCTTCGTGGTCGTGCCGCTCGCGGCTGGAGACGGGGCCACCCTCGCCAACGTGATCTCGATCGCCTACCCGATCCTGGACGCGGTGGTCCTCACCGGGCTGATCCGGCTGTCGGTCGGCGGCGGGCACAGCAACCGCTCCCTCGGCCTGATCACCGCGTCGGTGTCCATGACCACCATCGGCGACCTGGTGTACGACGGGCTCGCCGCTCAGGGGGTGGTCGAGGACGTGCCCCCTTGGTTGCAGGCCTTGTACACCCTCGGCGTGGTTCTGATGGTCGCCGCTGCCCTTTCCAGGGACGCGGCCCGCATCACTATCAGCGAGCATCGCGGCCGGCTGGAGATGTCCGGGGGCCGCGCCGTGGCCCTCAGCATCGGCACCATCTCCCTACCCGTGCTGCTCGCGTTCGGGCTGCGGGGCGGCGACTCGGGGCTTCGTTTGCTCGCCGTCGGCGCCGTCGTCGTGAACGTGCTCGTGCTGTGGAGGTCGCTGCGCCTGCTGGCCGTCCTGCGCGAGCAGCAGCACCAGCTCCTGCTCCTGGCCCGGACCGACTCCCTGACCGGGCTGCCCAACCGCCGCACCTGGGACTACGAGCTGGTCCGCGCCACCACCCAGGCCGACGCGACGGGTACGGACCTCGTCGTGGCGATGCTCGACATCGACCATTTCAAGGGCTTCAACGATACCTTCGGCCATCAGGCGGGGGACGTGCTGCTGGCCGAGTGCGCACAGGCGTGGACCACGTCGCTCGGCGGTGACGGCTGGCTCGCCCGGTACGGCGGAGAGGAGTTCGCCCTCCTGCTCCCCGGGGTCGTTCCCGCCGACTCCCTCGACCGGCTCGAGGCGATGCGGGCGGCGACACCCGACCCGGTCACCACCTCGATCGGCGTCGCCGTTCACGTCCGAGGCGAGGCGGGCACGCTCGCGGTCGCCGACGCGGACGCGGCGCTGTACGAGGCGAAGAACTCGGGCAGGAACCGCGTCGTCATCCACGGTTCGGAGATCTCTGCGGACGTGATCGCGATCGACCGCTCCTAGACCGCTGCGGCGGGCGTACGCTGCCAGGCCTCGGGGGTCCAGAGGAGGCCGTGATGCGTCGATCCGTGCTTGTCGTGTGCCTGACGCTGACCGCGGCCCTGGGCGTCGTCCCGCCCGTGCACGCGATGGGGCCTGGCGGCTGGGACCACGTCGGCCATGGATCCCCCGCCACGAGGCCCTCGCTCGACGGCTGGGTGTTCGCCCTCAACGCCGACGCCCCGGGCGAGCTGCTCGTGGGCGGCGCCTTCACCGCGGCGGGGGGCAACCCGAAGGCCGCGCGGATCGCCACCTGGAACGGCACGTCCTGGGGCGCCCTCGGCACTACCCCGCTGACCAACGGCTCCGTGCACGCGATCGCGTACCACGCCGGCAAGGTCTACGTCGGCGGCACGTTCCAGAATGCCGGCGGGAACCCCAACGCGGACTTCCTCGCTGTCTGGAACGGCGCCGGCTGGGCGCCGTTCTGCACCTCGACCAACGCCTCGCCCACCTTCAACGGCAACGTCAACGCGCTGCAGATCATCGGGAACACGCTCTACGTCGGCGGCTCGTTCCAGAACGGGGCTGGGATCGTCGCGGCCGACTACCTCCTGGCCTGCGACCTCACGACGGGCGCCTCGAGCTCCACGGTGACCCACGACGGCGACTTCAGCGGAGGCGTGTACGCGCTGACTGCGGACAGCAACGGCACCCTCTACGCCGGCGGCACCTTCATCAACGTCGCCGGGATCCCCACGGCCGACCACGTGGCGGCCTACCACGGCACCTGGCAGGCGATGGGGACCGGACCGACCGGACGGGCGGTCGACGGGTACGTGCGGAGCCTGGCGGCGCACGGGACCGACGTGTACGTCGGCGCCGACTCGGTCGACATCGCCGGTATCGCGAACGCCGACCACGTGGCCCGGTGGAACGGCTCGGCCTGGAGCGCCGTGGGCTCCAACACGGCCCACACGAACGGGTGGTTCCCGGCCACCGCGTTCTTCTACGGCCTGAGCACCATGGGATCGTTCGTGTTTGCCGCGGGGTCGTTCCAGAACGCGAACGGCATCGCCGCAGCCGACAACCTGGCCTACTTCGACGGTACGACGTGGCGCCCGATCGGGTCTGACGGCGCAGGGAACGGGCCGCTGCTCGGTCAACTCACGGCGGTTCAGTCGTTCCGGGGGAAGGTCTACGCCGCGGGGAACTTCACCAGGGCGGGCGGCGACGGGCTCGGCGTGTCCCTCGGGGCCTACGCGCTCACGCAGCCAGACGCCCTTGTCGCGCTCAAGGCTACCGGGCCCTGGGCCGGCAACGGTGTGTTCAGCGCCACCGGGGCGGGAGAGTCCCGCGCGCTGGGCGTCGTGCGCGGCAGGACCGGTCGGTTCTACGTGACCATCCAGAACGACGGCCTCGTCGCGGCCTCGTTCACCCTGAGGAGCGCGGGGGCAGCCCACGGGTTCACCGTGCGCTACTTCCGTGGACACTCGAACATCACGACGAAGATGCTGGCGGGGACGTACACCACGGGCGCGATCGGCCCACGGTCGTCCGTCATCCTGGCGGGCCTGGTGACCCTCGCGCGTACCACCGCACCTCGCGTCACCTACCTGGTCCGCGCCACCTCCGTGTCCGGCATCCCCGCCGACGCGGTACGCGCCATCGTCACTGCCAGGTAGGTCCCTCGGGTCGGGACGCTCAGGGGGTCATCCCTTCGCCGAAGGGGCGGGTCCAGAACGCATCGGCCCACACGACCTCGCCGGGGACTCGCGCGGCGTAGTCCGGTTCGGACTCGATGCGCACCTGCACGCTCGCGTGCACCTGGGACCCCGGAAGGATCCGCCGCTCGTTGGTGCCCAGGAGCCACCACAGGCCCCCGCTCGGATGGATGGCCCCGCGCGCGTTCTCGTCCGTGACCGTGCACTCGCGGCGGTACACGTGCGGGCGCACGACCATCCCGGCCGACCGAGCCCCGTCCACGATCCACTTGAGGGGGATGGTGCTCAGCCGCGGCTCGCCGACGAACGTGCCGCCGACGTCAGAATGGACCCCGGCGAACCAGGTCTCCTCCCACCCCTGCGGCCACGGGCCCTTCGGCTCTACCAGGTACTCGTGGTACGGCGCGCGCCTCTCGTCGATGGAGACGGCATGGCGCAGCGAGCGTACGTTCGGAAGGGATCGCGTGTACGGCCACTGCACCTGGCCGCGCAGGAAGCCGACCGCCTTGACGGTGTCCCAGACGCCCAGGTACTCCACCGGGACGGCGGGGTGGCCGTCCACCACGTGCGTGAACGTCCGGGCCCACAGCCTGGTCTCGTCCCATTCCGGCCGGGTCCGAGTCGTTGTGCTCGCGGGCGTACACGTTGATGACGTACTGCACGAGATTCTCCGAGCCGGGCCGCAGCAGCCCCACGGCCCGCAGGATCCCGACGAGCGCTCGGGCGTTGAACGCTCCTCGGCTGAACCCGAAGACGTACAGGCGATCGCCGGGTTCCCAGTGCGACATGAGGTACGAGTACGCCTCGGCCAGGTTCACCTTCAGCCCAGCGCCGAACGCAAGCCCCATGAACATGGAGATCTTGCGCTCCACGGGATTCCACGCGCCGGGATCGGCGAAGGTGCCGACGCCCGGGTCATAGAAGGCGATCTGGCGGGCGGGGTCGGCGAGGTCGAGGAGCTCGAAGGTCCGAAAGACGTTCGTGCCCGTCTCGGGGTCGGGCTTGTTCGAGGTGCCGTCGAAGCAGACGACGATGTTCTTCGACATCGGTCTCCCCTCGAGCACTCCGTCCTTCAGGTCATCGGCTGTCCCATTGATGCCACACGGCCGGCGGGCCGTCAACGACCCACCCGCGCGGCCCGGGCACCTGCACGCCCCCGGGCGGCTAGCGTGGCCATGCCCCGGGTCCCGGGCGACCGGGAGGGCAGCTGATGGCGGTACGGGGGTGGGCGGCCGCGCTCGTCCTCGCGGCGATGTCTCTGGCCGCGTGCTCGGCCGCGGGCGACCCGTCCGGCGGGCCTGCCGCAACCACACCGTCACCCGCCGCGGCTGGCCCCATCGGCCCGCTCACGTTCGGCGTCGACCAGGCCCGGGCCGCCCAGACGACGGCGACCCTCGTCACCGGCGGCTCCGTGACGGCGACGGGCTCCGACGGCACCACGTACGCGTTGGTCGTCCCCCCAGGCGCAGTCCCGGCCGACACCGTGGTGCGCGTCGTGCCCCTCACCGACGTGAAGGGCATCCCCACGACCACGCCCGTGCTGGCCGTGCGGCTCGAGCCGGACGGGCTGGAGTTCGTCACCCCGGCGCACCTCACCATCACCCCCGCGACGTCGACCCCGCTGCGCGAGCAGTTCCTGTTCGAGGCCTCGCAGGACGGCACCGGGATCGCGGCGGCCGAGGTCGACCCGCGGTCGCAGGCGATGGTGATGGCCGTGCCGCACTTCAGCATCGCCGGCGAGGCCGGCGTGAACGACTCGACGATCGACCAGATCATGGGGGTCGAGCTCGGCGACAAGATCGGCGAGCTGCAGCGGCGGGAGCAGAACGCGTTCACCCTGGCGCGGCGCGAGCGCCTTCTCGGCGACCCGGGTGCGAACAACGAGGCTCTGCCCGCCATCATCGCCGCGGCCCGCAAGGAGACCGACGACGCCATCGACCTCGCGGTGAAGAACTTCCCCACCCGCTGCAGCACGGCGCAGGACCTCGTCGCCTTCATGACCGGCGTCGAGCGGCAGGGCCAGCTGCTCAACGTTCCAGGGGCCAGGACGGCCTGGTGGCAGGCGGCCGAGACCGCGTACCCGATCTGCGAGAAGGAAGCGATCCGCGCGTGCAAGGCCGCCCGGAAACCGCCGGTGCTGATTCGGTTCTGGCTCGGCTGGTCCCGCCAGCAGGGCCTCGTCGGTGCTGGTGGCGGCCTGGACCTGAACGCTCTCACCGAGAAGGCCGACAAGATCTGCCGGCCGCAGCGCTACCTCGCCTCCGGTGGCGGGGCCCTGATCGCGGTGTCGGGGAGGATCAAGGACCTGAGCCGCCCGTTCACCCTCACCGGGAAGGGAGCAGGCTTCGCCGTGAACTTCCTCTACCTCCCCAAGGACGACACGGGCGGGTCGGGCACCCTCACCTACGAGGGAAGCGGAGGCGGGGCGATGCTCTCTGGCAGCGGCACGTACACGATCGCCGGGGACCCTGCGTCGGACGGCCCGCTCACGATGACGGTGACGACGAACGGCTGCGCAGATGTCGGCGGGTGCAAGGACAACGTCGAGACGGTCACCCTCACGCCGACGCGCGTCGCGTTCTGAACGGGGCTCCCGCTCAGGCCTGCATCTTGGTGGCGGCCTGGCGCGGTTCCGGCACGACGATGACGTCGCGGGGCAGCCCGTCGAGACTGAACCCGTCGGGTGTCACCTCGAGTGCCACCCGGCCCCCCGCCAGCGACAGGTTCGACAGCTGCAGCGGAAGGTACTGGGGCGGGACGACGGGGGCGAGCCGCACCTCGCCGAACGGCACCCAGGGGTCCAGCCGCAGCAGGGCCCGCAGCAGCAGCACGGGAGCCGCCGCCGCCCACGCCTGCGGTGAGCAGGAGGTCGGGTAGGGCACCGGCCGGGCGAACTCGGCGCGGTCGAACCCGCAGAACAGCTCGGGCAGCCGGCCGCCGAACGCGTCGGCCGCGTCGAAGATCCCCTGAGCGACCCGCTGCGCCTCGTCCGTGAAGCCGTAGCGCACCAGCCCCGCGACGATGAGCGCGTTGTCGTGCGGCCACACCGACCCGTTGTGGTAGCTCATCGGGTTGTACGAGCCCATGGTGGTGGCCAGCGTGCGGATGCCCCACCCGGTGAACATCTCCGGGCTCATGAGCGACTCCACGACGGTGCCGGCGCCGTGTCGCTCGTCAACGATGCCGGTCCACAGGCAATGGCCCATGTTCGAGGCGAGCGCGTCGATCGGCCGCTTGTCGCCGTCCAGGGCGATCGCGTAGTAGCCGCGGTCGGGCAGCCAGAACGTGGTCGTTGAAGGCCGCGCTTCAGATCGGCGGCGCGCCGGCCCAGTGGGCAGGCGAGGTCGTCGTCACCGGCCTCGCGGGCGAAGTGGCCGCGCGCGAGGTAGGCGCCGTACGACGTAGGCCTGCACCTCGGACAGCGCGATCGGCGCGGTCGGCGAGCCGGCCGTCGGCGAAGGTGATCGCGTCGGAGGAGTCCTTCCAGCCCTGGTTGCGCAGCCCGCGGTCGGTGGCCCGCTCGGTACTCGACGAACCCGTCGCCGTCGCGGTCGCCGTACGTCGTGATCCACTCCAGCGCGCGGTCGGCCGCCGGCAGCAGCGCGTCGACCTCGTCCTCGGCCAGCCCCCAGCGGCAGCAGCTCGCCGAGAAGCATGACGAACAGCGGGGTCGGAGTCGATGCTGCCGTAGTAGACCGTGGACACCGCCCCGCATCGCGCGAGGACGTCGGCCCGAGCCGGCGCTCGTGCAGGATCCGGCCCGGCTGCTCCTCGGTGAACGGGTCGTCGGTGCTGCCCTGCACCTCGGCCAGGGCGCTGTAGCGTGCCGAGGGCGAGGCGACGGGTCGAGCGGCAGCGCCATCCACGCCGTGAGCAGCGAGTCGCGGCCGAACAGCGCCATGAACCACGGCGCCCCGGCGGCGACCACGGCGCGACCGGGGTGGTCGGGGTCGACGATCCGCAGCGCGCCGAGGTCCTCCATGCTCCGGCCCAGGGTGCGGCCGAGGCCGGCGTCCGGCGTGGTCAGCACTGGGGCACCTACGCGCCACTCCTGGATCCGCCGTGCGGCCGTGCGCTCCTCGTCCGCAGCGCCGGCCGAGACCTGCCGGTCGTCGACGAGGACGTCGACGACCAGCTGCACGCACCATTCGTCCCGCGGCGCGATCGCGAGGTGCCACACCATCCGGCCGGCGGCGGGGCGCATCCGGTCGGGGGGGTCGGCCACGATCCGGGCGCTGCGGCTGTGCCCGTCCTGCTCGCGCCGCAGCAGCAGGCCGCCGTCGATGATCGACGTGACGACGCCGTCCTGCGCGTACGCCCGCCCCTCCTTGACCTCGAACAGGTCGGCGAAGTCGGAGTCGACCCTCAACTCCAGAGTCACCCCCGCCACCTCGTGGCCGAGGTTGCGCACCCGGAGGACCTCGGTCATACCCTCGCCGATCTCCCGGTCGCGGGTGACGAGCAGGGTGCTCTCCGGCTGGCCTGGGCGGGGGCGGGCCCGGGTGACGAAGGTGGCCTGGAAGGGATCGTCGGAGCTGACCGCGAGCGGCTCGAGCCCGGCCCCGTCGACGTTGAGCTCCCAGTGGGCGAGCAGCCGGGTGTCGCGGACGAACAGGCCCATCGGTGCACCAGGGATCACGTTGCCGGCCGAGGTGCTGATGCAGAAGGTCGACCCCTCCACGAGCGTCACCGGCATCGGTCCGCCCTCGATCACCGGCGGTGCCCCGGAGAAGGTCCACGCCTGCGCCACCGGACCTCCTAGGCCGGCAGCGGCGTCACTCCGCCCGCCAGCACGCGTTCGTAGAGCCGCTCGTAGTCGGCCACCATCCTCGCCGCTGAGAATCGCACCTCGACGGCCTCCCTGCAGGCACGACGGTCGATCGTGCCGATCCGTTCCACCGCGCCGACCGCGGCGTCGACGTCGTCGACGAGGAACCCGGTGAGCCCGTCGGTGATGATCTCGGGGGCGGCGCCCGCGGGAAACGACACCACCGGGGTGCCGCACGCCAGTGCCTCGATCATCACGAGACCGAACGGCTCGTCCCAGGTGATGGGGTTGAGCAGGGCCATCGCCCCGCCGAGGGCCCGGTCCCGTTCGGCGGTGCCGATCTCACCGAGGTACTCCACGCCGTCGCCGAGCCGGGGCTCGATCTCCTTGTCGAAGTAGGCCTGCTCGTCCGGGGCTCGCTTCTTGGCCGCGATGAGCAGCGGGAGGCCGGCCTTCCGGGCGATGTCGACCGCCTGACGGGCGCCCTTCTCGGGGGCGAGCCGGCCGACGAACACCAGGTAGCCGCCGTCGCCGGGGCCGACCTCGAACCTGGCCGGGTCGAGACCGTGGTGGATCACCGCCGCGACGGGCACCTCGGGGGCCGTGCTGCGGTGGTGGTGCGAGATCGCCGTCACGGCGGCGTGCCGCGCGATCTCCACGTACAGGGGGCGGCTGTCGTCGGTGAACGGGTTGTGCACCGTAGTGACGACGGGGACCTCGACACCGGCGGCCGCCGCCCAGATCGGCCCGATGAGCGTGTGGTCGTGGATGAGGTCGCAGCCGCTGAGCTGCTCGTAGGCCACCTGGACGTGGCGGCACTCGGGGGCGGTGACGTTCATCTCCTCCGGCGCGGTGGCGAACGCCCAGCGCCGGCGCACGGGCACGGTGGCGTCACCGGTGGTGAACACGGTGACGTCGTGTCCGAGCGCGTCGAGCCCCCGCGCGAGGTGGTCGACGATCTCCTCGGTGCCGCCGTAGCGCGGTGGCGGCACCGGCACCCACGGTGGAGCGACGAGTCCGATCCTCACGATGACCTCCCGGACGAGACGTCCCCAGGACCTTCGATCCTTCAGTACGGCGGCGCAGCGGGCAAATGGTCACTGCGCGTGAGCACGTCCGCCCCGGTAGCGTCACGATACTGAGCGCCCTTCGGCGCACCCCGAGCACGAGGAGACGACGTGACCGCGCGCGAGCAGTTCAGCGACGAGGAGTGGACGAAGGTCTCAGGCCTCTCCGGTCTGGTGATCATGGCTGCGTGCCTGTCCGACGGGCACGTGATGCCCTCCATCCGGGAGCTCACGGCGGGTGCCGAGGCCCTCACCGAGAGCGTGCGAAGGTACCCCGACAACGCCGTGGTGCAGGCGTTCGCAGCGTCGGCGTCGATGAAGGCCACGGACGAGACCAAGCAGGAGACCCAGGCGGCGGCCAAGGTCGAGGGCGTCGCCGGGGCCGTCGACGCGTTCGTGGCCGAGATCGGCGAGGCGGTCGCGCTGCTGAGGGCCCACGTGACCACCGACGAGTTCGGCCAGGTGGCCGAGGTGCTCACCAGCACGGCCACCGCCGTCGTGGGGCGCATCGGCGCCGGATTCATGGGCGGCGGCGACAAGGTCACCGACAGCGAACGGGGCTTCCTCGACCGGCTCGCGGCGATCCTGGCGTAGGCGGGGCCTGTTAGCCTCCCGCCATTCCCAGCCGGGCGACAGCATTCCCCGCGCGGCGGCAGCGAGCCGCCCGGCGGGCCCGCGGGGCGGCAAGCGACGTGGAGAAGCCATGGCCTACGACGAGGGGCTCGCGGCACGGATCGACGCGATCCTGCCCGATCTCGCAGCGCCCATCGAGCAGCGCAAGATGTTCGGGGGTCTGTGCTACCTGATCGAGGGTCACATGTTCGTGGGCATCCTCGGCGACGAACTCCTGGTCCGGCTCGGCGAGCCGGCCGCCGGCGCGGCGCTCGCGCGGCCGCACGTACGCGAGATGGACTTCACCGGGCGGCCCGCGAAGGGGCTGGTCTTCGTCGGGCCGGCCGGGATGCGCGGCCGGGCCCTGCGCACCTGGGTGGTCGCCGGGGCCGAGTTCGCCCGAGCCCTGCCTCCCAAGAAGTCGAAGAAGGCGAAACCCAGGCCCACCCGGCCGAGGTAGCTGTCCGCCGCCCTTCCCCCTTCGGCGACCCGCTGGCCGCTGTCGCCGCCTGGGACTAGCGTCGGGACTTCCGCGAAGGGAGTCACCGATGACGTACGTCCTGGCAATCGGCACCCGCAAGGGTCTGTGGCTCGCCCGCTCTGACGACCGTGCCACCTGGTCGGTCGACGGCCCGCACCTGCTCATGCGCGAGGTGGCCGCCGTGTCCATCGACACCCGGCGGGCCCCGGCCCGGCTCCTCGTGGGCACCCACAGCGAGCACTGGGGCCCCACCGTCATGTGGTCCGACAACCTCGGAACGTCGTGGCACGAGAACCCCGAGGGCGCGATCCAGTTCCCGGACGACACGGGCGCCGCGCTCGCGCGGGTATGGCAGCTGCAGCCCGACTCGGCCGACCGGCCCGACGTCGTGTGGGCCGGCTGCGAGCCCACCTCGCTCTGGCGAAGCGACGACGGCGGCCGGTCGTTCTCCCTCGTGCGCGGCTTGTGGGACCACCCGCACCGGCTCGACTGGGCGCCTGGATTCGGCGGCGCCGCCGTGCACACCGTGCTGCCCGACGCCGGCACCGACCGGGTCACCGTGGCGATGAGCACCGGAGGCGTGTACGTCAGCGACGACGGCGCCACGGGCTGGGCCCCGCGCAACAAGGGCATCTCCGCGAAGTTCTTCCCCGACCCGTTCCCGGAGTACGGCCAGTGCGTGCACAAGGTGGCCGTCGACGCCGCCGACCCGCAGCGGATGTACGCGCAGAACCACCACGGCGTGTACCGCACCGACGACGGAGGCCGCGAGTGGGTGTCGATCGCCGAGGGGCTCCCCGCCGACTTCGGCTTCGTCATGCTCACCTCGCCCCGCGAGCCGGGTACGGCGTGGGTCGCTCCACTCGTCGCCGACGGCGAACGGGTGCCGCCCGGCGGGCGCATGCGCGTGCACACCACCCGCGACGCCGGCGCCACCTGGCAGGAGAACGCCTCCGGCCTACCGGACAGCGCGTGGACCTGCGTGCTTCGCGACGCCGCCTGCGTCGATGGGGGCGCACCCACCGGCGTGTACGTCGGCACGCGCGACGGCTGCGTGTACGCCAGTCACGACGCCGGAGCCACGTTCTCCCTCGTCGCCGAGCACCTGCCCGACGTGCTGTCGATCCGCGTGGCCGAACTGCCGTGACCGCCGCTTCCGTCCGCGTGCGGCTCCCGTGAGTACCGCTCCCGTCCATGTGCGGCTGCCGGCGGCCCTCGTCGACGTGGCCGGAGGCAGCCGCGACCTCGAGGTGACCGCGGCCGGCACCACCACGCTGGCCGGGGTGCTCGACGCGCTGGCTGCCGTCCACCCCGCTCTCGGCCGCCGACTGCGCGACGAGACCGGTGCCCTTCGGCGGTACGCGAACGTGTACGTCGACGACGTCGACGTCCGAACGGTCGGAGGGCTCGAGGCCGCGGTGGCGCCCGGCGCCACCGTCGTCGTCCTGCCGTCCGTGGCGGGCGGGTAACGGCGGTGGCGGCGAAACGCACCGCGGTGGTCACGGGCGCCTCAGGTTTCATCGGGCGCGCGCTCGTCGACCACCTGCGCGCCGATGGCTGGACCGTCGCGGGTGTCGATCTCGTGGCCGACCCTCCCCGCGGCACCGTCGCGGGCGACGTGTCGATGCCCGGCATCTGGCGGCACGTGCTGGCCGGTGCCGACGTCGTCATCCACACCGCCGCGAAGGTAGGCATGCCCTCGCCCCCCGACCCCGAGGGCTACTGGCGCGTCAACGTCGGCGGCACGACGAATGTGCTCGACGCTGCGGTGCGAGGAGCGGCCAAGCGCGTCGTCGTGCTGTCGTCGGTCGTCGTGTTCGGTCTCGACTTCCCCGACGGCGTGGACGAAGACGCACCCGTGCGGCCCACCGGCGTTCCCTACACCGACAGCAAGATCGCCACCGAGGTCGCGGCCCTGTCCACCCACGCGGCGGGCCTCACCGAGGTCGTCGTGGTGCGCCCCGGCGACGTCTACGGCCCCGGTTCCATCTGGGTCGAGGAGCCGATCGCGATGCTCCGCAGCCGCACGTTCGTGCTGCCCGAGCGGGGGCAGGGCATCTTCAGCCCCGTCTACGTCGACGACCTCGTCCGCGGTCTCGTCGCCGCCGCCACCGGGCCGAGGGCGGCGGGCCGCACCATCACGCTCAGCGGCGGCGTCGGCGTCACCGCGGGCGACTTCTTCGACCGGGTGGCGGCACTCGTCGGCGCAGGGCCGGTGCCGAAGCTGCCGACCCCCGTGCTTCTCGCGGCCGCCGGCGCGGCCGGCCTCGGTGCGCGGGCGGTGCGACGCTCCACCAACCTGTCCCCCGCGGCGATCCACTACCTCGCCGACCGGCGAGGCACCTACTCCATCGCCAGGGCTGCCGACCTGCTCGACTGGCGACCCGAGGTCGGTCTCGACGAAGGCATGGCCCGGGTCGCCGCGGCCCGCGCCACGCGCAGGTAGGACTCGGCACCGGGCACGGGCGGCCCTCAGGCCAGGGGCAGCGGCGTGGGCGGCTGTCGGTGGCCCGAGCGCTCCGCACCGATGCCGGCCATCACGACGAGCACCACCCCGGCGAGCTGCCACCCGCCCGGCACCTGCGAGAGCAGGAGCACGCCCCACGCGGTCGCGATCGCGGGTTCGAGCGCCATGAGCGTGCCGAACGCCGCCGTCGTGAGGCGGCGCAGCGCGAGCAGTTCGAGCGAGAACGGGATGACCGGCAGCAGGATCGCCAGGCCGACCGACGCCAGCAGGACCCTCGGCGTGACGTGGCCCCACGCCTGAGGAAGTCCGACGACGGTGGCGGCGACACCGGCGACCGGGATCGTGATCGCGAGCCCTTGAAGTCCGCTGAACCGGTCGCCGACGACCTGCGTGAGCAGGATGTATGCCCCCCAGCCGCACGCGGCCAGGGCAGCGAGACCCACCCCGACGACGTCGATCTCGCCGGTCCACGGCCTGGTGAGCAGCAGCACCCCGCCCAGGGCCAGCGCCGGCCACACGAGGCTGCGGCGGCTATGGGCGCGGAACACCGCCACCCCGAGGGGTCCGAGGAACTCGATGGCGACCGTGGTGCCGAGCGGGATGTGCTCGAGCGCAGCAAGGAACGTCACGGTCATGGTGGCGGTGATGAGCCCGAGCAGGACGGGCACACCGAGCTCGCGCGGCGTGTAGTCCGACAGCGCCGGCCGCGCGATGACGAGGAAGATGATGCCCCCGGCCAGCAGCCGCAGCCACGCCGTGCCACCGGACCCGACGTCGTCGAAGAGCCGGGTGGAGAGCGCCGCCCCGAGCTGCACGGAGATGATCGACGCAACGGCCAGCGTCCAGGCCGGCACCCGATCGGTCACCGGGCCAGCATCCCAGCCGCCACCCACCGACCCCCTACCGACTCAGGGTGGTGGCCCACTACCCTCCCGATGTGATCCAGCGCAGCGGCACCGGCGCGGCGCGTCGCGGCCTGGTGGGACCCACCACGTGCGGCGTCCTCGTCACGGTGCTGGCGGCGTGCTCGTCCTCGTCCCCGGTCGTCGGTGGGCGCCGGCTCGCTCGGCGTGTGGGCGTTGTCGGCTGACGGCACCACGATCGTCCCCGTGAACCCCGACACCGACAAGGTGGCGGGCACCTTGGCGGTGCCTCCGGGGTCGACGGCGGTGCGGGCCGGGTTCGGCTCGCTGTGGATCACGAACTTCCCGAACGGCACGCTCGTGCGCCTCGACCCACGCTCGGGGAAGGTGCTCGCCACCATCCGCGTCGGCGCCGGACCCCGGTTCCTGACCGTCGGCGACACCGGGGTGTTCACGCTGAACCAGAGCGACGGGTCCGTGTCGCACGTCGACCCCGCGACGAATGCCCTCGTCGCCACCGTCACCGCGGACACCGGACCGATCGGAGGCGGCGACATCGCCTGGGGTGGTGGCTTCGTGTGGGCCCGGGTCAGCGGCAGCCTCGTTGCCCAGATCGACCCGGCGACCGACACCGTGGTGGCCCGCCTCGGTGCGGCGACAGAGCACTCTTCATCAGCGCCGACGACGTGGGAAGCGTCTACCGCGTCGCGGGCCGCTGACGACGCGGCGCGCTGTCGCCCCGGAGCCGTTCGCGCCCGGTCACTCGCCCGGCAGCGCGGTCCAGATGCCGTACACGGCCACGATGCCGCGCCCGCCCGTGTCCGGAGCCCACGACCAGGTGCCGGGGTTCGAGTCGACCACCGTGTACTGGCCCGGCGGCAGCTCGACGTTCGGCGTGGCGGTCCACGTGGCGTTCGGCACGCCCCCCTGGCCGTCGAGGCCCGAGGCCTTCCAGGGCCCGTAGAGCGTGCCGTCGGACGACTTCAGAGCGATCGTGCCCGGACCCGACCCGCCGTTGTTGTAGTGGTAGGTGTCGATCCTTGTCACGAACAGTGCCGTCTCGATGCCGAACGTCGAGGGCTTGGTCGGCCGATTCGACACGCCCGCGATGGATTCGATCGCGAAGACCTTCTCGACTGTGCCGGTCGGCGTGGCCGTGGATCCCCCTGCACCTGAGGTCGGCGATTCGCTCGCCGTCGGCGCGCCCGGCGCATCCTCGGTACCGGCCGTGCCGGTCGGCCGCGTGAACGGCGTGCCGGTGGTGATGTTGATGACGGTGAAGTCATTGATCACCGTGGTGTTCTGGGTGATCACGATGACGGACACGGGGTTCCACCCCGACCACGTCGGGCCGGTGTAGCGCGGGGCTGCGATCTTCGCCGGCGGCGCGGTCAACGGGTTGCCGCAGAAGCACCTCACGACGGGGCGGCCGACATCGTTGACGAGCACCGCACTACCGGCCTGCAGCACCGAGGTGAACTCCGTGGCCTTGCCCGAGACGAAGCCGTGGTTGATGACGATCGTGTCCGACCGCAGCAGCATCGGCGTGAGGGCGCGGACGAACGGACCGATCTGGTCGACCGTGATGCCCACGACGCCGGCCCACGCGACCGCCTTGTCGGGGTTCGCCGCAAGGAAGCCGATGAGCTGCTCGCGGTCGCACGACGCCTTCTTCATCGTGCCGCCGTACAGACCCACCTGCCCCCCGGCCACGACGGTGGGTTTAGTCACAGCGACGGGCACGACCGTCTCGTCCTGGCCGGCCGGCGGGGTGAACGGGTCGTTCGCCGTGCTGATCGGCACGGTGACGATGTCGGTGCCGACCGTTCCGGTGTCTCCCCCGATCGGTGGCCCGCTCACAGCCGTAACCGACGGCGGGTTCGAGCCGCTCCGGTTCGCGAACCACAGGCCGCCCGCGATACCGCCGGCGATGAGCACGAGCGCGCCCAGCACGATTGCGGCGGTGCGCCAGGGATTCCCGTCCTTCGCCGGAGGGATCGAGGCCGCGGGGGCCTGGGTGAACGGTGCTGGGGCCGGTGGCATCGAGACGGCCGCGGCGGGCGGCGGGGGTGGCGGCGGGACCGCCGCTGGCGACGTCTGCGGCACCGCGGGTCGCCACTCCTGGCCGTCCCAGCGGAGCCACTGCGTGCCGTCCCAGTGCAGGTACGGATCGGTGTTGTCGGGCTGCTGGCCGGGCGTTCCAGTTCCGTTCTGCTCCGGCATCGCCGCTCGCCTCCCTCGTCGGCGCGGGCGCCCGCAGAGACGTGCTACGGACCGACGTCCGCCCCCACCTAGAACCTACGCCTGTCGCCAGCGGCGTTGCGGCGCCAGCGGCGAGTGCCGGGCGCTACCGACGCGCGAGCACGGCCATCCGCTCCTCGATGGTGGCCGGTACCTGACGTACCTCGCCGTGCAGCCCGGCCGCGGCCAGGGCGGCGCGCAACGCCTCGGGGTCGCCGTCGGCGACACGCACGGAGCGGCCGGCGAGCATCACGGGCGCCCCGGCAGACTGCAGCGCCGAGAACGCCGCCGCCCAGTTGTCGCAGACGACCTCGGTGGCCGTGGTGCCGCCGACCACGTCGGCCTCGGACCCCTGCGCCACGAGCACGCCGTCGGACATGAGCAGCAGTCGGTCGCACTGCTCGGCCTCTTGCATGTAGTGCGTGGTGACGAGCACGCCGATGCCCGCGTCGGCCTGCTCGTGGATCGTGTCCCAGAGTCGGGCCCGCGCGAGCGGGTCGACGCCCGACGTGGGCTCGTCCAGGACGAGCACCCGCGGGTCGTGGAGCAGTGCGCAGGCGAAGGCCACCTGCCGCTGCGTACCCAGGGCGAGGGCGCCGACGAGCGTGCGCGCGTGTTCGGCGAGGTCCTGCGGCACCGCGGCCCGCGCGCGTGGCACGGCGTACGCGTCGGCCACGAAGTCCAGGTTCTCTGCGACGGTGAGGTCGTCGTACAGCCCGAGACCCTGGGGCACGTAGCCGAGCTCGCGGCGCACGTCGCGCGTGGGCCACCGTCCGAGCACGCGCACGTCGCCGGACGTGGGGGACAGCAGCCCCAGCACCATCCGGATGAGGGTGGTCTTGCCAGCCCCGTTCGCGCCGAGCAGCCCGACGACCTCGCCGGCCGCGACCGACATGGACACGTCTGCGACGGCGGTGAAGCCGCCGAACCTGCGGGTGACGCTGACGGCCTCCAACAGCGGGCCGGTCATGCCTGCCCCCCTCCCCGGCTGTGCGGCCCGCCGCGGCGAAGCTGGCGGCGATGACGACGTCCTCGAGGTCGGCGCGGAGAGGCGAGGCCAGTTCGGGCACCGTCGCCCCCGCGGGCCACCACTCGTGGAAGCGCCGGCCCCGCCGCCAGGCGAAGCCAGCCCGGACCGGGGTGGTGGTCTCGACCACCGTGCCCGGCATCGCCGCCATCACCTCGCCCGGCGTGCCCGCGAGCAGGGGGCGGCCACGCTCGAGCACGAGCAAGGAGGCGCAGCGCTCCGCCTCGTCGAGATACGTCGTCGACATCACGACGGCGGCACCGCGCGCGGCGGCGTCGGCCACCATGCGCCACAGGTCGATCCGGCTCACCGGGTCGACACCCGTGCTGGGCTCGTCGAGGACGAGGAGGTCGGGCCCGTGCATCGCGGCCAGCACGAACGCGAGCTTGCGCCGCATCCCGCCGGACAGCTTGCTGGACAGGCGGTCGCGGGCCCGATCGAGGCCCGCCGCCACCAGCATCGGGTCCGCTGCCTTCGCGAGGGCGCTCCCGGTGAGACCGAAGGCGCCGCCCACGAAGTCGACGTTCTCCTGCACCGACAGGTCGAGCCACGACCCGGTGGACGCCGGCAGGTAGCCCAGCCGCTCGGCGCGCGGGGCGCTCACCCGCCCGGAGCCGACCACGACCTCGCCGACGAGCGCCCGAAGCAGCGTCGACTTGCCGGCGCCGTCGCCGCCGACGACCGCGGTGACCTGCCCGGAAGGGACCTCGAGCGTCACGTCGTCCAGCGCCGTCGTAGCGCCGAAGCGCACCGTGACGCCTTCGAGGCCGAAGCTGCCGTCGGTCACGACTGGCCCCGCCGCCCGGGCGCGAGGTCGCGGCGGAACCTCAGCACGGCGCCGGTGAAGATCACCACCGCCATCAGGGTGAGAGCCGCGAACGGCAGCCAGAGGGAGCTGAGGGGGGCGCCGCGCAACATCACGCCCTGGGAGATCATCGTGAAGTAGGTGAGCGGCAGGAAGTAGGCGATCCAGCGCACGCCGGGGGCCATCGCGTTGAGCGGGAAAATCATGCCCGACAACAGGATCTGCGGGAGGAGGAAGAAGAACGCCAACTGGATGGCCTGCCCCGCGTTCTGCGACACCGTGGAGATGAACACTCCGAGCCCGAGCACGACGAACAGGAACAGCCCCGCACCGAGCGCGAACACGAACGGGCTGCCGTTGAACGGCACGCCGAACAGCCACATGCCCAGCAGCGTCACGATGGCCATGTCGATCGAGGCCAGGACGAAGTAGGGCGCGATTTTGCCGAAGATGACGGCGCTCGGCTTGATCGGCATCACGGCGAGCTGCTCGAGGGTGCCCGTCTGCCGTTCGCGCACCAGGCCGATGCTCGTGATGATCACGCCGATGAACGTCAGGATCAGGCCGATGATCGCCGGCACCATCACCCACGAGGTCTTGAGCTCGGGGTTGAACAGCACCGTCACGTCGACCGCGTTGCCGAGCTTGTTCAGCACCGACACGGCGGCCTGCGCCGAGAACAGGTTCGAGCCGTCGACGAGTACGGGGATAGCCCCCGACGGTGCGCCCGGCACCACGAACGCCACGTCGGCCTGGTTCGTCACCAGGAGGTTCTCCGCGTCGGCCTCGGTCCCAGCGGGATCGACGGCGACCACGTGGAAGAAGGCGGGCAGCTTCCCGCTGCTCTGCACGGCGCTGGCCCCCGGGCCGACCAGCGCGGTGTCCACCTCGGTGACGGCGAAGTTGGCCGCGTACCCGAAGATCACCAGAAGGAGCAGCGGCATCGCGACGAGCATCGCGACGGTCCGGCGGTCGCGGCGCAGCTCGCGGAACTCCTTGAGGATCATCGCGCGCACGCCCCGACAGTATCGCCGGTGCGCCCCTCCTAGCCCCCTCTTACCTTCGTCCGTCACCATGGGGGCATGTCAGCACGCGTGCTCGTGGCCGACGACGACCGTGCGATCCGGGAGTCCCTGGCCCGCGCCCTCACCCTCGAGGGATACGCCGTGCTCACCGCGGCCGACGGTGGGGCGGCGCTCGAGGTCGTCAGCAACGACGACCCCGACGTACTCGTCCTCGACGTGATGATGCCGGGCATCGACGGCCTCACGGTCACGCGCGTCCTGCGCGCCGAGGGCAACCACGTGCCGATGCTGATGCTGACGGCCCGCACCGAGACGTCCGACCGCGTGGCCGGGCTCGACGCCGGCGCTGACGACTACCTGCCCAAGCCGTTCGAGCTCGACGAGCTGCTCGCCCGGGTGCGGGCGCTGCTGCGCCGCACCCGCACCGGTGAGATGGGTCCGGGTCCGGACGAGGCGCTCGCCGTCGACGACCTGCGGCTCGACCCCGCGACCCGTTCGGGTCACCGCGGGGCGATCGCGAGATCGCGCTGTCGAAGACCGAGTTCGACCTGCTCGAGCTGCTGATGCGCAACGCGGGCGTCGTGCTGACGCACACGACGATCTACGACCGCATCTGGGGCTACGACTTCGGCCCGTCGTCGAAGAACCTCGCCGTCTACATCTGCGTACCTGCGGCGCAAGGTCGACGCCGACGAGCCGGTCAAGCTGATCCACACCGTCCGCGGCGTCGGGTACGCGGTCCGGACATGAGGAAGCCGGTGTCGTCGCTGAGCCTGCGGACCAAGATCGCCGCCCTCTTCGCGCTCGTCGCCACCCTCGGGACCATCGCGGTGGGCGTGCTCGCCTACGCGTCTGCGGCGAGTCGGCTGCGCAGCGAGGTCGACAACTCCCTCGCGCTGGTCGCGTCCACCTCCGACTTCCACGTGCCCGGCGGCGACAGCGACAACGACAACCGGGTGCCGCCCACCATCGACCCGCGCAGTGGCGTCGTCCAGCAGTGGCTGCTGCCGAACGGGAGGGTGCTCGCGTCCCCGGCCGGAATAACCCTTCCCGTCACCGAGGTCGACAAGCAGGTGGCCGCCGGCCAGCGGCACGAGGTCTCGTACGACACCTCGGTCGACGGTGTGGCGTTCCGCGTGCTCACCGTGCAGGCGCACGACGCCCGCGGCGCGGTGATGCTGGCCCGCAGCACGGCGGAGGTGCACCGCGTGCTCGAGACGCTCCGCTGGCAGATCGCCCTGGCCGTGCTGCTCGTCGCGCTGCTGTCCGGACTCGCGGGCTGGCTGCTCGCCCGGCGTCTCACGTCCCGCCTCGGCCGGCTCACCGCGGCGGCGGAGGAAGTGGCGGCCACCGGGCGCCTGGACGTGCCGGTGCCGGCCGAGGGCGGGGACGAGACGGGCCGGCTGGGCGTCGCGTTCGGAACGATGCTGGCGGCCCTGTCGGCGTCGCGGCTGTCGCAGCAGCGCCTCGTGCAGGATGCCGGCCACGAGCTCCGCACCCCCCTGACCAGCCTGCGCACCAACGTCAGCGTGCTGCGGCGGTACACCGCCCTGCCCGCGGCCGAGCGGGAGACGATCCTGCGCGACCTGGACGCCGAGAGCCGCGAGCTCACCGACATGGTCAACGAGCTCGTCACCCTCGCCGCGGTGGGGGCCGAGGACGAGGACGTCGCGCGGGTGGCGCTCGGCGACCTCGCCGACCGCGCCGCGGAGCGCGCCGAGCGCCGCTACGGCTGCGCCGTGCTGGTCACCGCCGACGAGTCCGAGGTGGTGGCCCGCCCAGCCGCACTCGAGCGAGCGGTCACGAACCTCGTCGACAACGCGGCCAAGTTCGGCGGCGCCGTCGGGCCCGTGCAGGTGCGGGTGTCGTCCGGGACCCTCGAGGTGATCGACCAGGGGCCAGGAATCCCGCTGTCGGACCTACCGCACGTGTTCGAGCGCTTCTACCGCTCGGACGACGCCCGCAGCATGCCGGGGTCGGGCCTCGGGCTGTCCATCGTCGCCGACGTCGTGGCCGCGCACGGCGGCCAGGTGTTCGCCCGCTGCGACATCGACGGCACCCACGTGGGCTTCAGCCTTGCCGTTCCCGAACGCTCCTCTCACCCGGCTCTCACCGTCCCGTCAGGGTCCTGACAGGCCCGCGGGCCATCCTGTCGGGGACCTGGTACCCAGCAGGAAAGAGGAGACCGTGAAGACCGGAAAGAAGATCACCCTCGCCGCCGTGACGGCCGTCACCGTCGGCGGCTTCGCCCTCGGCGTGCCCGCCCTCGCCGGGGCCGTGACCTCCGCGCTCCCGGCCGCCGCCTCCACCCCCGGATACGGCTACGCCCAGGGCGGACCCGGCAGCGGCCAGGGCGGACCCGCCAGCGGCGAGAAGGCTCTGACCGGCGAGACCGCCGACAGCGTGCGGGCGGCGGCCGAGAAGGCCGTCCCCGGCGGCACCATCCTGCGCGTCGAAACCGACAACGACGGCATCTACGAGGCCCACGTCCACAAGGCCGACGGCACCGAGGTCGTCGTCAAGGTCGACAAGAGCTTCACCGTGACGTCGATCGACACCTTCGGGGGCCG
The DNA here is from genome assembly GCA_963778785.1 of uncultured Actinomycetes bacterium. Classification (GTDB taxonomy): domain Bacteria; phylum Actinomycetota; class Actinomycetes; order S36-B12; family CAIYMF01; genus CAVZVV01. The sequence continues at coordinate 77,404 of CAVZVV010000021.1, read as the reverse complement.
CGGTGGCCACGGCCCCGGGCGCAACGGCGAGACGCGGCTCACCGGGGACACCGCCGCCAAGGTCAAGGCCGCGGCCGAGGGTGCCGTCTCCGGCGGCACCGTGCTGCGCGTCGAGACCGACCACGACGGCACCTACGAGGCCCACGTCCGCAAGACCGACGGCACCCAGGTCGTGGTGAAGGTCGACAAGACCTTCACGGTGACCTCCGTCGACACCTTCGCCGGGCGAGGCCCCGATGGGCACGGCCCCGACGGCCACGACGGCTGGGGCGGGCCGGGCGCCGGTTCGATGGGCCAGGGTGCACCGAACGCGCAGGGCAGCACCGGTGCTTCCGGCGGCGGCCAGCCGTCCACCGGAAGCGGCACGCAGTCATCGTCGTTCTTCGTCGACGCCTGACGAGATCCGACGCCGCACGACGCACGAACGGCCGCTCCCGCACGGGGGCGGCCGTTCGGCGTGAGAGGGGTGACGACGTCAGATCGCATCCTTCGCGGCCTGCGCCGCGCTGTCGATCGCTCCGTCGGCCTGGTCGGGAGCGACCTCCTTGGCCTTGTCGGCGGCCGCGTCGACCGCGCCCTCGACCTGGTCCGAGGGAAGCACGTTCGTGACGGCGTCCTTCGCTGAGTTGACCATGTCTTCGAGGCCCATAGGGTCTCCCTCCTGTTCCGTCGGCCCGAGAGTGCGGGCCGATCCGTACGCGCACGGTAGGGGCTACTGCCCTGTCGCGCGCCCCGAGCGGCGATTCGTCACCCTTTGTCCGAGGGTCACTCCGCCCGCAGGATCGGGCGGGTCAGGCAGGTCGGACCACCCTCGCCCTTGTTCGTCTCCCCCGCCGGGTAGGTGTGCACCTCGACGCCGGCGTCGGCGAGTCGAGAGGCCGTGACGTCGTTGCCCGACGGCAGCACGGCCACGCCCGGCGACACCGCCAGCACGTTGCAGCCGAGCGAAAGGTACTCGTCGTCGGGCACCTCGACCGTTGCGATGCCGCGGGCCTCCAGTGCCTGCAGCAGCCGGATCGGGGCGAGCTTCGGGTACACGACCGCGAGGTCGTCGCGCACCGGTGAGATCACCGACATCAGGTGCAGGCAGTACTCCGGTCCGAGGTCGTGCGGCAGGTCGAACGTGACGACGTCGACCCCGTCCTGCGCCAGCAACGGCCGCAGCTGGTCGATCGCGGCGTCGTTCGTGCGGTACGTGCGTCCCACCGCGAGCGTGCGGTCGTCGAGCCAGAACATGTCGCCGCCGTCGGCGGTGGCCCCGGTGTCGAGGCGCCCGACCGTCGGCACACCGATGGCCGCGAGGTCGGCAGCCAGCGCGGGCGGCTCGCCGGCGCGCGCCACCTTGGCCGCACGCAGCTCGATGGTGCCGCTGGGGATCACGAACGCCGGGTCGTACACGAACGTGGCGTCCGGCCACCCGTCCAGGGGCGCGAGCACCTCCACGGTGGCTCCGAGCGAACGGAGCAGCTCGACGAACGCGGCGTGGTCGACGACGAGCTGGTCGAGGTCGGGCCCGGCCCAGTGCGCCGCGGCGTAGTCGCCGACGAGCGACGGCGTACGCACGGCCACCCGGCGCAGCGGTGCGACCGACGACCGGACGCCGTACTCCTGGGTGCTCATGCGGTACCTCCGTAGTGGGCCATCTCGACGAGGAACAGCGTCTGGGCGACGACGGCCGAGGTGAGCTCGCCCAGGTCGACCGACTCGTTGGGGGCGTGGATGCGGGCCATCGGGTCCTGCGCTCCGAACAGCAGCAGCTCGGCTCCCGGCACCACCTGGTGGAGCACGTCGATGAGCGGGATCGAGCCGCCGGCGCCGATCTCCACCGCGTCGAGGCCGTACGCGCCGTGCATCGCGCGCCGCGCGGCCTCGTACGCCGGTCCGGACGAGTCGACCATGAGACCGACCCCCTGCGACCCGGGGGTGACCTCCACCTGGACGCCCCACGGCGCGCTGTCGCGCAGGAAGCCGACGAGCTGTGCCATGGCGAGGGTGTCGTCGACCCCCGGCGGCAGTCGCAGCGACACCTTCGCCCGGGCAACGGGGATGACCGCGTTGATCGCCGCGCCGACGCTGGGGGCGTCCAGGCCGGTGACGTTCGCGACCGGAAGCGAGAACAGCCGGCTCGACAGCGACCCCTCCCCCACGAGCGGCTGGCCCTCGACGATGCCGGCCAGGCTGCGGTAGGCGTCCTGCGGGTACTCGGGGCCCTCCCAGTCGAAACCGCCGACGCCTGGTACAGCGGTGCTGCCGTCCTCCGTACGCAGCGTGGCGAGCAGCGTGATGAGCGTCATGAGCGCGTCGGGCGCGGGGCCGCCGAACATCCCCGAATGCACCGGCCCCTCGAGGGTGCGCACCTCCACCACGCAGTCGACCATGCCGCGCAGGGCCACGGTGAACGTCGGCTCGCCGAGGCGCAGGTTGCCCATGTCGGACACCACGATCGCGTCGGCGGCGAAGAGGTCGGGGTTCTCGCGTGGGTAGTCCTCGAACTTGCCGCCGTACTCCTCCTCGCCCTCGACGATGACGCGCACGGTGCACGGCAGCGCGCCGCCGGGGTCGAGGGCCCGCAGCGCGCGCAGCACGCCGGCGTGGATGATCACGCCGCTCTTGTCGTCCGCCGCACCCCGGCCGTAGACCCGGCCATCGCGCTCGGTGGGCTCGAACGGCGGCGAGTACCAGGCCGTCTCGTCGCCCGAGGGCTGCACGTCGTAGTGGGCGTACAGCAGCACCGTCGGAGCGCCCTCGGGGCCCGTCGCCTGCGCGTACACCGCTGGCATCCCGCCGGGTAGGTCGATGAGGCGCACCTCGTCGTAGCCGGCGTCCCGCAGGATCCGCGCCACCTCGTCCGCCGCGCGACGGACCTCCTGCGGCGGGTAGCCGGGAAACGCGACGCTCGGGATGCGCACCAGCGCCTCGAGGTCGGACCGCAGGGTGGACATGAGGGACTCGACGGCCTCGCGGACCGCCGCAGCATCAGGGGTCGTCACGGGAGCAAACCTAGCCGCGAGCGAACCGCCGTACCCTGCCAGCGTGACTCTCGCATCACCCGACGGCGGCACGGTCGGCGCCGTGGTGCTCGCCGGCGGCCGGGCCCGACGCATGGGCGGGTCGGACAGCTCGTCCTGCCGGACGCCGAGGGCGCGCACCCTTCTCGCGCGCGTGCTCTTCGCGGTGGCGGGTGCCGACCCCGTGGTGGTCGTGGGCCCCTGGCGGGAGGGCCTCCCCGACGCCGTGGTGCTCGTGCGCGAGGATCCCCCGTTCACCGGACCGGCCGCCGCCCTGGCGGCCGCGATGCCGGAGGTGTCGTCGCCGTGGGTCCTCGTCCTCGCCGGCGACCAGCCGCTGGTGGCTCCCGGTGTCCCTGCCCTCGTCGCGGCGCTCGGCGCCCCAGCAGCGGTCGACGGGGCGGTGCTCGTCGACGGCGAAGGCTGCACGCAGTGGCTCGCCGGGTGCTACCGATCCTCGTCGCTGCGAGCCGCCATCGCCGGGCGTGCTCTCGCGAACGCCGCGCTGCGTCCGATGCTCGCCCGCCTCGAGGTCGCGCTGGTGCGCGACGAGTGGGGCGCGAGCGACGACGTGGACGACCCCGACGACGCCCGCCGGCTCCTCGGCGGCTGACTCGCGCGGTACAGCCGGTCGCAGGGCAGGCGCCTCAGTCGGGCGGCGATGGGGTGGCGAGCGGGTGGCCGCTCGGGTGGCCGCTGCCGGTCGCGGCGGCGATGGGGAGCCGAGCGGGTGGCCGCTGCCGGTCGCGGCGGCGATGGGGAGCCGAGCGGGTGGCCGCTGCCGGTCGCGGCGGCGATGGGGAGCCGAGCGGGTGGCCGCTGCCGGTCGCGGCGGCGATGGGGAGCCGAGCGGGTGGCCGCTGCCGGCCGTGCTGGCGCCGCAGGTGGCACGTGTTGTGAGAAGTGTCCCCGAGCGGGCACATGCCGTCGCACGTGCGTGTCGTCCCACAGCGGGACGCCCGTCGGGTCAGCTCGAGGGCGCCCACGCGGCTGGGCGGCGGGAAAGGAAGGCGGTCATGCCCTCGCGGGCCTCGTCCGAGGCGAACAGCGATCCCGAGAGGCCTCGGCGGTCCAGGCGAACGCCTCGTCGCGGCCCATCGTGGGCACGCGGCGCAGGAGGTCCTTGGTGGCCGCGAGGGCCAGCGGCCCACCGCGGCGCAGCGCGTCGACCCAGCCAGCCACCGCACCGTCGAGGCCCTCGGCCGACACCACCTGCTGCACGAGCCCCGCCTCTCGGGCCCGCTCGGCCGTGACCCTCTCGCCGGTGAGGAGCAGCTCGGCCGCGTGCCGGGGTGACATCCGCTCGAGGCAGACGACCGAGATCACCGCGGGAGCCACGCCCACGCGCACCTCGGAGAAGGCGAACTTCACGTGCTCAGCTGCGACGGCGAGGTCGCATGCCGCCACGAGCCCGTTGCCGCCGCCGGCGACGTGCCCCTGCACCCGCGCGATCGTGGGTTTGGGGTGGTCGAGGATCGCCTCGAGCACGCCGACGAGCGCCTGCGGCCCTGAAGCAGCGAATCCCTCGGCGTCGCCTGCGGTGGCGCCCCGCAGGTCGGCCCCGGCGCAGAACGCGGAGCCGGTCCCGGTGAGCACGACCACGCGCACTTCGTCGTCGTGACCCGCGGCCGCGAGGTGCTCGCCGAGCAGACGCAGCGACTCGCCGTCCAGCACGTTGCGCGCGTCAGGGCGGTCGAGCGTGAGAGTGGCGACCCCATCGGCCACCGCGTAGCGCACAGCGTCGATCCCGTCCGTCATATCCGCCTCCGTCACCGTGTGCTCGACTCACCAGCACTCTGCTCGACCGGGGCCCCGCGATCCAGTGCCCCGCGCCACGCCGAGCCCTTCCCAGACCTCGTGCCGTGTCCAGACCTCGTGCCGTGCCCCACGCCGTGCCGTGCATCCCCCGGCGGGCGCCACGCCTTGCCCATTTCCGGGGCCGGCCCGCCGCGACGCCGTCCTGCCTTGCTAGAGCGGGGCCACCCAGTCCCGCCCCATGATCCGCGCTTCATCCAGTTGCCGGATCACACGCGCGCTTAGCACCCTCGGAGCGTTCCTAACCGCCCGCATCATCCGGTTGCCGGACCGAACGGGGAAGCGCCGGGAAGCGCCGGCAGTTGCCGGATCACACGCGCGCTTAGCACCCTCGGAGCGTTCCTAACCGCCCGCATCATCCGGTTGCCGGACCGAACGGGGAAGCGCCGGGAAGCGCCGGCAGTTGCCGGATCACACGCGCGCTTAGCACCCTCGGAGCGTTCCTAACCGCCCGCATCATCCGGTTGCCGGACCGAACGGGGAAGCGCCGGGACGAACGGGGAGCGCCGGGACGAGCGGGGAGTGCCGGGATGACCTGGGAAGCGCTGACATGGGCGGCTGGGCGGGCGGTACTGCGGGGTGCGGCTCGTCGGTCATCGCTTCCCCATGCCCTCGAGCAGGGTGATGATGCGCAGCATCACCTCGTCGGCACCGCCTCCGATGGAGATGAGCCGGGCGTCGCGGTAGTAGCGCGCCACCCACATCTCCTCGACGTACCCCATGCCGCCGTGGTACTGCACGCAGGCGTCGGCCACTTCGCGGGCGAGCCGGCCGGCCTTGAGCTTGGCCACGGTGGCCGCGCGGGTGACGTCCTCGCCAGTCACGACCTTCTCGGCCGTGTGGTACATGAACCCCTGCAGGGTGTCGATGTCGGCGAGAGCTCGGCGAGGCGGTACTGGATGCACCTGGTTCGCGAGGAGCGGCTTGCCGAAGACCTCCCGCTCCCGAGGTACTCGAGGGTGCGCTCGATCGCGCGCCGGGCTCCGGCGCACGGCCATGTACGCGCCGATGAGCCGCTCGTCCTGGAACTGCGTACATCTGCTGCTGGAAGCCCCGACCGATCTCGCCGATCGTGTTCGACACCGGTACGCGCACCTCGTCGAGGACGAGCTCGGCGGTGTCGCTGGAGCGGTTGCCCATCTTCTCGATCTTGCGGCCCACCGAGAACCCGGGGTGTCCGGTCGGGACGACGATCGAGGCTCATGCCCTGGTAGCCACCGTCGTCGGCCACCGGCTCGGACGTGCGCGCGAGCAGGCAGATCCAGTCGGCCTGCGTGCCGTTCGTGATCCACATCTTGCGTCCGGTGATAACCCAGTCGTCGCCGTCGCGCACCGCGCGGGTGCGGATCCCGGCCACGTCGCTGCCCGCGTCGGGCTCGCTCACCGCGATCGAGGTCGACGCACCTCGCCCCGCAGCGCGGGCTCGAGGTACTTGCTGCTTCAGCTCGTGCGTCCCGTACCGGTGCAGCGCGGGCGTGGACATGCACGCCTGGACGGCGATGGCCATCGGCACGCCCGCGCAGTCGACCCGACCCAGCTCCTCGGCGAGCACGACCGTGAACGTAGTGGTCGGCCCCCTGACCGCCGTACTCCGGGTCGAACTCGAGGCCGAAGGCGCCGAGCTCGCCGAGCCTGCGCGAACACCTGGTGCGCGGGAAAGATGCCCGCCTCTTCCCACTCGTCGACGTGCGGATTGATCTCGTGCTCGACGACGTCGCGGATGGTCTTGCGGAACTGCTCGTGCTCGGCGGTGAACCTCATGCGGAACCTCCGGTGCCGGGAGCGAGGACGGGGGACAGGGCACGCACCCAGAGGGTGGTGAGCGTGGTGGCGGCGAGCTGCTCGTCGTGGCGCTCCCCGCGGCCGATCCAGTGCCTGGCGAAGCCCTCGACCATGGCGCACAGGGCCGCCGCGCTCACCATGGGATCGAGGTCGGCCGCGGCCTGCCCGTCGCGCTGAAGCCGGTCGATCTCGCGGGCGACCCGCGAGACGTGCGCGGTACGGATCTCGCCGAGCGCCGAGCGGAACCACTGGTCGGTGGTGGCCACCTCCTCCACCACCTGCAGCAGCCGCGCGTACTGCCGGTACGCGGCCAGGTAGCGGTCGTTGGCCTGCCGCACGCGCACCGCGGGGTCCGCCACGTCCGGCACCCGGATCGACGCGCGCACCTCCTGCACGAGCTCCTCGACGAGCGCCCGCAGCATCGCGTCCTTGGAGTCGAACCAGGTGTAGACCGTGCCGTGCGAGACACCCGCCGCGTCGGCGATGTCGCCCATGCGGGTGGCGTTGAAGCCCTTCGCCTCGAACGTGGTGCGGGCCGCGGCGAGCAGGGCGTCGCGGGTGCGGCGACCCCGGTCGGTGAGCGGCTCGGTGGTCACGGCGGGCCTTGGATGAGCATCGCCGGCACGTCGACGAGGCGTGCGCGCAGGTGCTCGCCGAGACCCTTGGCCTGCGGGTCGAGCCGGGTGGAGTCGGCCACGCCGCGGCCCAGGAGGCCGTGGATCACGACGTTGACGGCGCGCAGGTTCGGCAGAGGGTGGACGTCGACCGCGAGGCCCGCGGCCTCGGGCAGCAGGTGGCGCACCCGGTCGGCCGTGAGGAAGCCGACGAGCCAGTCGTACGCGGCATCGGGGTCGGCCACGCCTGGGTGGTCGGCCGGGTCGGGCACCCAGACGCCCACGTTCGCCGACCCCCCCTTGTCGCCGCTGCGGGCGCCGACGAGCCGGCCCAACGGCACCCGAGCGATCGGGCCCTCGGCCGCGGAAGGCGCGGGAGCCCTCTCGTAGGGGCGCTCGTCGGCCACCTCGTCCAGCACGCCAGCCGCTCCCGGCACCCCGCCGCCCGGAGTGCGGGCCACCTCGGTCGCGACGCCCCCTGCGTCCAGGGTGACGACCGCCTCGACCGCACTGGCCGGCACGGTCGTGGGCCAGTACACGCCGAACGGCGTCCCCTCCCCGGGAGGGGCCGTGGGGAACATGCCCGGGTACGAGCCGAGCGCGGCCTCGATCACAGCGGTGGTGAACGCCTTGCCGACCTTCTTCGGGTCGAGGTCCTTCACCGTGAGGCGCAGGTGCGACTGCGCCTCGTCCGTGGTGGCGGGATCGGGCGCGGCGGTGAGCTCGAGCGCGACGTGCAGCTCGGCCACGCCCAGGCGCGAGGCGGCGCCGAGCTCGCCGGGCGTGCGGCCGTCGGCGGCCTCGGCGAGCGTGAGGCCCGTGATCGTCCGCAGCGCGAGGTCGGCCTTGCCCTCGGCGTCCAGGCCCGTAAGCACCAGCGACATCGTGTTGCGGAAGCCGCCGAGGTAGTTGAGCGACACCTTGAGACGCTCGGGCGGTACCTCGCCGCGCACGCCCGAGAGCGCAACCCGGTCAGGGCCCTGCTGGCTGATCGCGATCGAGTCGAACCGCGCGGTGACGTCGGGGTTCGGGTATCGAGGGCCGCCCGATCTCGTACAGCAACTGCGCGGTGACCGTCCCGACGCTGACGAGGCCGCCGGTGCCTTCGTGTTTGGTGATGACGCTGCTGCCGTCGGCGGCGACCTCGGCGAGCGGGAAGCCCGGGTGCTCAAGCCCGGGAACGTCAGCGAAGAACGAGTAATTGCCGCCGGTGGCCTGTGCTCCGCACTCGATCACGTGCCCGGCCACGACGGCGCCGGCGAGCGCATCGAGCGCCGCCGGGTCGCCCGCGCCGGCCGCGTCGTACGACCAGCCGTGCCACCACGCGGCCGGCCCGACGACGAGCGCAGCGTCGGTGATGCGGCCGGTGATCACCACGTCGGCGCCGGCGGCGAGCGCCGCGGTGACAGGACGACCACCGAGGTACGCGTTGGCCGCGAGAGCGGGCAGCCCGAGCGACGCGAACGGCTCGCCGGTGTCGAGGTTCGTGAACGTCTCTCCCGCCGCGCTGAGGGCCGGGATCCGGGCGACCAGGTCGTCGCCCTCGACGTACGCGATACGCACGGAGCCGAGCCCGAGCTCGTCGGCCTTGGCACGCAGCGCTGCGGCGCAGCCGGCCGGGTCGAGGCCGCCGGCGTTCGTGACGACGCGGATGCCGCGGTCCAGGCAGGTGCCCAGCACCTGCTCCATCTGGGCCAGGAAGGTGCGGGCGTAGCCGCTGCCAGCACCGTGCTTCATCCGCTGCCGGGCCAGGATCAGCATGGTGAGCTCGGCCAGCCAGTCGCCGGTGAGCACGTCGATGGGCCCGTCGTCGACCATCTCGCGGGCGGCCGCGAGGCGGTCGCCGAAGAATCCGCTGCAGTTGGCGATCCGCACCGGCCGGTGGCCACGCGCGGCGGGGACACGGTCGTCAGCCATCGGTGGCCACCTCCAGCACCACGACCACCTGGTGCGCGTCGACGGACTGCCCCTCGACCACGAGCACCTCGGCGACGACGCCGTCGGCGTCGGCCGTGATCCTGTGCTCCATCTTCATCGCCTCGAGGACGACGAGGGTCTGGCCGCCGACGACCGCGTCGCCGGGGACGACCGAGACGACGGTGACGGTGCCGGGCACGGGCGTGGAGGGCCCGCGGGCCGCGCTCTCGCCGGCGGTGTCGGCGAACCGCGGCAGGGCGGCGAGCACGCTGGACCAGAGCCCGTCGTCGACGTGCACGCGGGCCGGCGCGACACCTACCCCACCGTTCCCGCCGCCCACGCGGCCGAGGTCGTACACCGAGACCTCGGCGATCACCCGATCGAACCGCTCGAGGTCGACGAGGACGCCGTCGTCGAGCACGTCGACCTCGGCGCGGTACCGGGGCCCCTCGACCGGCGTGGTGCTGCCGCCTGCCGTCCGAACCGACACGTCGAGATCGCCGCTGCGAAGGTGCCGGACGAGCACCTCGAGCTCGTCGCCCCTGGCGGTCCGGAACCGCCACGACGCGGGCACGGCGGGCACGTTGCTCCAGCCGCTCGGGGCGAACACGGTGGCAGCGGCGGGGGAGCCGAGCACCTCGAGCCGGGCGAGGGCCTCCTGCGCGAGCGCCGCCGCGACGAGGTGGTCGACCAGCCGCGCCTCGGGGACGGACGGGGCGAGCACCTCGGGGTGGTCGTCGAGGAACGACGTGGTGGTGCGGCCAGCGAGGAAGTCAGGGTGCTCAAGCACGGCGACGAGCGAGTCGCGGTTCGTCACCACGCCGTGCACCTGCGCGGCGCGGAGCCCGGCCGCGAGCCGGGCGGCCGCCTCGTCCCGGGTGGATCCGCGTGCGACGACCTTGGCCAGCAGCGGGTCGTAGAAGGCGGTGACCTCGTCGCCCTCGCGCACGCCGGCGTCGATGCGCAGTCGCTCGTCCGCGAGGTCGAAACGCTCGAGCCGTCCCGTGTTCGGGAGGTACCCGTGGGCTGGGTCCTCGGCGTAGAGCCGCACCTCGATCGCGTGGCCGTCGGCACTGATCTCGTCCTGCCCGAGCGGCAGCGGCTCGCCCTGGCGCCACCAGCAGCTGCCAGCGCGACGAGGTCGAGCCCCGTGATCTCCTCGGTCACGGGGTGCTCGACCTGCAGCCGGGTGTTCATCTCGAGGAAGAAGAACTCCTGAGCGCCGCCGTGCCCGGCCACGAGGAACTCCACCGTGCCTGCGCCCTCGTACGCGATCGCTCGTGCGGCGGCGACCGCGGCGGCGTGCATGGCCGCGCGGGTGGTCACGGTGACGCCGGGCGAGGGCGCCTCCTCCACCACCTTCTGGTGCCGGCGCTGGATCGAGCACTCGCGCTCGAAGAGGTGCACCACGTTCCCGTGGCGGTCGCCGAACACCTGCACCTCGACGTGCCGCGCGCCGTGCAGGTACCGCTCGAGGAAGACCGTCCCGTCGCCGAACGCCGACGTGGCCTCGCGCCGCGCGGCTGCCACTCGCCTCGACGAGCTCGTCGGCCGCGCTCGACCAGCCGCATGCCCTTCCCGCCACCGCCCGCGACGGCCTTGACCAGGAGCGGGTAGCCGACGGCCGCGCCGGCCGCGGCGAGATCGTCGACAGGGTCGTCGGCGGCGACGCTCGGCGCCGGGCACGAGCGGTACTCCCGCGGCACCGACGATGCGCTTGGCCTCGACCTTGAGGGCCATCGCGCGGATCTGCTCGGCCGCCGGGCCCACCCACACGAGGCCGGCGGACACCACGGCCTCGGCGAACGCGGGGTTCTCGGACAGGAAGCCGTATCCCGGGTGCACGGCGTCGGCGCCGGCCCGGGCGGCCGCCGCCAGCACCTTGCCCGCGTCGAGGTACGACTCGGCGCCGGTGCGCCCCCCGAGCGGCACGGCGGCGTCGGCCTCGCGCACGTGCAGCGCCAGCCGGTCGGGCTCGCGAGTAGACAGCCACGGTGCGGATGCCGAGGTCGCGGGCGGTTCGGATGACGCGGCGGGCGATCTCGCCGCGGTTGGCGACGAGCAGGCGCGCGGATCGGCCGGCGCTCGTCGTCCATCACATCCGCCAGACGCCGAAGTCGGACGTGCCCTCGCACCGGTGCGGAGTGGGCTGCCGACAGCGCCATGCCGAGCACCGTGCGCGTGTCGCGCGGGTCGATGATGCCGTCGTCCCAGAGCCGGCCGGTGGCGAACAGCGCCGTCGACTGCGTACTCGACCTGCGCCTCGAACGCGTCGCGCAGGGCGGCGAACGCGGCCTCGTCGAACGCCTGCCCGGCGCCCTCGCCCTTCTGCCGCGCGACGATGGTCAGCACGCCGGCGAGCTGCTTGGGTCCCATCACGGCGATGCGGTGGTTCGGCCAGGTGAAGACGAACCGCGGGTCGTAGGCGCGCCCGCACATGCCGTAGTTGCCCGCGCCGTAGCGACGCGCCGACCATCAGCGTGAGGTGCGGCACGGTCGAGTTCGAGACGGCGTTGATCAGCTTGGCGCCGTCCTTGATGATGCCGCCCTGCTCGTAGCGCGTGCCGACCATGAACCCGGTGATGTTCTGGAGGAACAGGATCGGGGTGTCGATGCGGTTGCAGAGCTGGATGAACTGCGCGCCCTTCTGCGACTCCTCGCGAGAACAGGATCCCGTTGTTGGCCACGATGCCGACGGGGAAGCCGGCGAGGTGCGCCCACCCGCACACGAGCGTGGTGCCGTAGAGCGGCTTGAACTCCTCGAACCGCGGCCGTCCACGACGCGGGCGATCACCTCGCGCACGTCGAACGGGTGCCGGATGTCGGCGCTGGCGATCCCGAGCAGCTCCTCGGGGTCGTAGCACGGGCTCGATCGGCGCGCGCGCGGGCGGCCGGGCCCGGCCTTGCGCCAGTTCAGGTGGCCGACGATCTCGCGGCCGAGCCGCAGGGCGTCCGGCTCGTCCGCGGCGAGGTAGTCGGCCAGGCCGGACGTGCGCGCGTGCATCTCGGCGCCGCCGAGCTCCTCCTCGTCGGCGTCCTCGTCGATCGCCATCTTCACCAGCGGCGGACCGCCGAGGAACACCTTGGCGGCGCCGGCCTGCATCACCGACGTAGTCGCTCATGCCGGGCACGTACGCGCCGCCGGCCGTGCGTCGACCCGAAGACCATCGTCACGGTCGGGATGCCGGCCGCGGAGAGCTGCGTGAGGTTCTTGAAGCTCGCGCCCCCCGGGACGAAGATGTCGGCCTGCTTGGGCAGGTCGGCGCCGGCGCTCTCGGTGAGGCTCACCAGCGGCAGGCGGTTGACCCGCGCGATCTCCATCGCCCGCAGCCCCTTCTGCACGCTGCTCGGGCCCTGGGCCCCGCCCTTGACGGTGGGGTCGTTCGCCACCACCACGCACTCGACCCCGGCGACCGTGCCGATGCCCGTGACGACGCCCGCCCCGAGCGGGTCGTCGGTGCCCCAGCCGGCCAGCGGCGAGAGCTCGAGGAAAGGCGAGCCCGGGTCGAGCAGGAGGGCGATCCGCTCGCGCGGGAGCAGCTTGCCGCGGGACCGGTGCCGCGCCACCGTGCGGGCGTTCTTCTCCTGGTCGGACGAGCCTCCACCTGCGGCTACCTGATCCTGCAGCGCGCCGATCTCGTCGAGCGCCGCCAGCATCGCCGCGCGGTTGTCGCGGAAGGCGTCTGCCCGGGTGTCGACCCGCGACCGCCACACCTGCCCCATGACATGACGCTAATATCAACTTGACACCCCCGTCAAGTCTCGCCCCCTCCCCCCTCCCCCGCCGCCGCCTTCCCTTCCCGGATGAGGGTGCCCCTGCGTCGAGTAGGCCGACGTAGTCCGCCCCAGCGGCCGGTGGGCCCATCCCGCAGAAGGATGGCGCGACGATCCGCTCGTCCGGTGGCGCGTCCCGCCGGCCGGCCGAACCCTGGATCGAATGACCACGGACGGCCCCTACCGGGTGCCTTCAATGGTTCGTTGGTCCATGCCATGGACCAACGGGCGGGGGAGCGGGGGACGAGACGGGCGTGGGACGAAGGGGCGGGGGACGAGACGGGCGTGGGACGAAGGGGCGTGGGGACGGGACGGGGGCGGGGGACGAGGGACGAGGGGGGCGTGGCGTGGGGGCGTGGGCGCGGTTGGATGGGGGCATGGCAGACGACCCCACCCCCACGGCACCCGGCGACGACGCTCACTGGACCCTCGAGACGTGGGTCGATGCGCTCTCGGCCGCGCTCGGGCTCGACACCGACGTCCCCATCGACACGCTGCTGGACAGCACCCGCGACGTGGCCCACCAGGTGGCTAGGCCCGCGGCGCCCCTGACGCTCTACCTCGTCGGGTTCGCCGTGGCCCAGCGCGGCGGCGGGCCGGACGACATGGCCGCGGCCCTGGCCGTCGTCCACGACCTGATCACCGCGGGCCCGGGCGGCCCCGCGTGACCGACGCCGCCTGGGCGGCGGCCCGCCGAACGGCTTTCACGGCCGCCGGACCACGCCCGCCGCAGCCCGTCGCGCTCGACCAGGCCGTGGGCCAGGTACTCGCCGAGAACCTCGTCGCGCTCACCGACCTGCCGCCGTTCGACTGCGCCGCGATGGACGGCTGGGCCGTCGCAGGCCCTGGCCCGTGGGCGGTCGTCGGCGAGGTGCTCGCAGGCAGCTCGCCGCGTCCGCTGGCCGACGGCACGGCCGTGCGGATCGCCACCGGCGCGCCGCTGCCGATCGGGGCCGAGGCGGTCGTGCGGCGCGAGCGCGGACGGGTCGACTCGAACGATCGGCTCCGCAACCTCGACGAGCAAGGACGACGCGGCGGATGGCTCGACCTGGGTGCCGACATCCGCGGCCGCGGGCAGGAGTGCGTGGCCGGCGACCCGCTCGCCACCGCCGGAGTTCTTGTGACGCCCGCCCTCGCCGGCATGGCCGCCGCGGCCGGATACGACGTGCTCTCGGTGGTCCGCACGCCCACCGTCGCCTCGTTCGTCCTCGGCGACGAGCTGCTCATCCGCGGGCCGGCCCGCGACGGCCGGGTCCGCGATGCGATCGGGCCGATGCTGCCCGGGTGGCTCGGCTCGCTCGACGCGCTGCCGTACCCGCCGCAGCACGTGCCCGACACGCTCGAGGCTCTCGTCGGGGCCATCGAAGACGCCGCCTGCGACCTCGTCATCACCACCGGCTCCACCGCCGCCGGACCCGTGGACCACTTGCACCGGGCCCTCGAGGCCCTGCACGCCCGCGTGCTGGTGGACGGCGTCGCGGTACGGCCGGGCCACCCGATGGTGCTCGCCCAGATGGCCGACGGCCGGATGCTCGTGGGCCTGCCGGGCAACCCGCTGGCCGCGGTGTCGGCGCTGCTCACCCTCGTCGCGCCGGTGCTCATGGCCATGCGCGGCGAGAGCGTGGGCGACGACGGGATGCTGCGCGGCGACTCGCACGCCGTGCTCGAGGCCGACGTGACGAGCCACCCGCACGACACGCGGCTCGTCCCCGTGCAGCTCGAGCCCGGCGAGATCGTCACGTCGGCCCGGCCCGTGCGCTACGCCGGCCCGGCGATGCTGCGCGGCCTCGCGGCCGCCGACGGCATGGCGGTCGTGCCTCCCGGCGCAGGGGTTCGCGGCGACTCGGTGCGCGTCCTGGCCGTCCCGTGACGCCGCCACGCCCGCCCGGTCGCTAGCGTCTCCCCATGGCGGCCGACGACGACACGGGGCACCGCCCGCGCGCCCCGTTCGCGCCCGCCTACCTCGTCAAGCACGTGCGGCTGCCCAAGCGCGGCGACACGAGCCCGCTCACGTCGCTGCTCCTCCGGGTGGCCGTCGCGATGGGGTGCCTGGTCGCGTGCACGCTCGTGGTGTACGCCGGCCGCGCCGGCTACCGCGACAACGGCACCGGGCAGCCGCTCGACCTGCTCGCGTCCCTGTACTACTCGACCGTCTCGCTCTCGACGACCGGCTACGGCGACATCACGCCGGTGAGCGACGCCGCCCGCTGGACGAACATCCTGGTCGTCACCCCGCTGCGGCTCCTGTTCCTGATCGTGCTCGTGGGTACCGCCATCGAGCAGCTCACCGCGAGCGGCCGGACGAGCTGGCAGGCGGCCCGCTGGGAGAAGCGCGTTCGCCACCACACCGTGGTGATCGGCTACGGGGTCAAGGGGCGCACGGCGATCGAGACCCTCGAAGCAGCCGGCTACGCGCCGCGCGACATCGTCGTCATGTCGAAGGACGAGCAGGAGTGCGCCGACGCCCAGCACCACGGCCACATCGCGATCTTCGGCGACGCGCTCGAGCCGATGCAGCTGCGCGCCGCAGGGGTGCCGCGGGCTCGCCAGTGCATCATCGCCACGGAGACCGACGACACGACGATGCTGGCGACGGTCGCGGTGCGCAGGCTCAACGACGCGGCCGCCCTCGCCGTGCCCGCGCGCGAGATCGACACCGTCGACCTGCTCCGTGCGGCCGGCGCCCGTCGCGGCCCGTCCGCGGCGTCTGCGGTTCCCGACGTCGCCGTCGTCCTCACCGCGGCGTCGGCCGGAAGGATGCTCGCGCTCGCGCTCGAGTCCCCCGTGGTCGGCCACCTGCTCACCGACCTGCTCGACCCGGTGCGGGGGCTGCAGGTGCTGCAGCGCAGCGCGCGCACGGACGAGTCGGGCCGCACGCCCACCGACCTCGGCGACGCCGGGACGCTGGTGCTCGCGACGGCCGGCCCAGGCGGGCTCGTGCCGTTCGACGACCCCTCGCGCAAGGTGCTCGCCCCCGGCGAGCCCCTCGTGCTCATCGCGCCGGTGGAACCCCGGGTGCCGCGGGTGGCCATCTCGCCGGCATCGTCCCCGACGCGGCGCCGCCGGGCGCCGACGGGCGCACGGTCGTCATCGGCTTCGGTGTCACCGGCCGCACCGCGGTCGAGACCCTGATCGAGTACGGCGCCGAGCCGCACACCATCACGGTGCTCGCCGACGAGCGCTCGTGCCGTGACGCCGCCCCGCTCGGCGTGGCCGTGCACGCGGGCGACGGCCACGACCCGGACGACCTGGCCGCCGCTGGGGTCCCGAGCGCGTCGCGGCTGCTCGTCGCCACCGACCGCGATGACACGACGCTGCTCGTCACCCTCGCCATGCGGTCGGCGAACGCCACGGCCCCGATCACCGCCGCCATCCGGGAGTCCGACAACGCCGAGCTCCTCGAGTCGACGGGCGCGCGCCACGGGGAGGGCCGCGTCACCGCGGTGCTCACCGCGGCGTCGGCCGGGCAGCTGCTCGCGATGTCGCTCCTGTCGCCCCTGGCCGGGGAGATGGCCGAGGACCTGCTCGACCCCCGCGACGGCCTCGAGGTGGTGGAGGTGCCCGTCGACCGCGAGATGACCGGGCGCACGCCGGCCAGGATGCGCGACCTCGGCCAGGTGGTGCTCGCCGTGCAGCGGCACGGCACCTGGTGGCGCTTCGACGAGTGGACCGACGGCACCCTGGCGTCCGGCGACCGCGTCGTTGTCATCAAGCGCGTCACCCGCGTGCCCGCTCCGATCGACTGAAGCCCGACCCGACCGAAGGAGACCCCTATGCACGCCGTCGTGGTGACGACCCCGGGGGGACCCGAGGCGATGGAGTGGAGCCATCTGCCCGACCCGGTGGCCGGCCCCGGCGAGGTGCTGCTCCGCGTGGCGGCCTCGGCGGTGAACCGCGCGGACATCCTGCAGCGCAAGGGCTTCTATCCGCCTCCCCCCGGCGCGAGTGACGTGCTCGGGCTCGAGTGCAGCGGCACGGTCGTCGAGGTGGGCGACGGCGTCACCGCGTGGTCCGTCGGCGACCGCGCGTGCGCCCTGCTGGCCGGGGGCGGGTACGCCCAACTCGTCGCCGCGCCCGCCGGGCAGCTGATGCCCGTGCCCGCGGGCATCGACCTCGTCACCGCCGCTGCGCTGCCCGAGGTCGCCGCCACCGTGTGGTCGAACCTCGTCATGGTCGCCGGGCTCGGCGCCGGCGACGTGCTGCTCGTCCACGGCGGTGGCAGCGGCATCGGCACGATGGCGATCCAGGTGGCCCGCGCCCGCGGCGCGCGGGTGGCCGTCACCGCCGGGTCGGACGAGAAGCTCGCCCGCTGCGCCGAGCTCGGCGCCGAGGTCCTGGTGAACTACCGCGAGCAGGACTTCGTCGAGATCGTCCGCGAGGCCACCGACGGCCACGGCGCCGACGTGGTGCTCGACAACATGGGCGGCAAGTACCTCGCCCGGAACGTGCAGGTGCTCGCCGCCGGCGGTCACCTCGTCGTCATCGGCCTGCAGGGCGGCACGTCGGCCGAGCTCGACCTGGGTGCCCTCATGGGCCGGCGCGCCAGCATCACCGCCACCACCCTGCGCGCCCGGCCGGTGCCAGAGAAGGCGGGCATCTGCGCCGAGGTGGTCGACCGGCTCTGGCCGCTCGTCGAGGCCGGCGACGTGCGGCCCGTGGTCGACCGGGTGCTGCCGATCACGCAGGTCGGTGACGCGCACCGTCTCGTCGAGGCGAGCGGGCACGTCGGCAAGGTGCTGCTCACCGTCTCGTGACGGAGCCGGACCTCAGCGCGGCGCGACGAAGAGGGTCTGCGCCCCTGAGCCGATCGCGCCCGTCACGTCGCCGACGACCGTGCTCGCGAGCCCCACGCCGTGCGCGTCGAGCGCCGTGGACGAGCGCATCCACACCCGCTCGCCGGCGGGGGCACGCGTGAGGTGCACCGACAGCTCGGTGTTGACGAAGACGAGCGCGCGGATGTCGGCCGCCGCCGACAGCCCGCTGCCGGAGTCGGCCACGGCCAGCACCCGCTGCACCCCGGTGGGGTCCTCGCCCCCCACGACGGGCACGCGCAGCCGGGTCCACGCGCAGGCCGGACCCGGCTCCTCGAAGGCCCCCTCCACCCAGCGCCACTCGACCGCGGCGAGGTAGCCGCCCGTGCCACCGCCCCAGGAGTCGGGCAGGTGCGCCTCGGCACCGCCGGGCGGGGCGGGCTCTACCCGCGTGGCCGGCAGGTCGATCGGCCCGGCCGTCGTCCGCAGCCGCCACGCGGCCATCCGGGCCACCGGCCGGTCGTCGCCGGCGGGGGTCAGCACCGCCTCGCACAGCGCGATCCGGGCGCCGGCGCGCACGAGGCGCGCCGACACCTGCAGGTCGGCCACCGGTACCGGCCCGAGGATCTCCATCGTCGCGCGCGCCACCAGGCCGGGGTCAGGGGCGCCGCTGAGCCGCTCCACCGCCCGGACGAGCAGCGCGGCAGGCGGCCCTCCGTGCTGGTGCCCGGGGTCCCACGGCCCGACGGTGGTGACCGCGCTGCGGTACCGGCCGCCGCCGACGGGCTCCCCCGCGGGCGTCTCGTCGAGCACCTCGTAGAACGCCGGCAGCGCCGCTCCGCCCGTCATGGCCCCTCCTCGCGCGAAGGGACCAGGATCCCAGCACGCCCCAGCGTAGGGTCGACCGGTGGCGAGGTACGTCGAGATCCACCCCCAGGACCCGCAGCCGCGGCTCGTCGAGCAGGTGCTCGACGTGCTGCACGACGGGGGACTCATCGCGTACCCCACCGACTCCTGCTACGCGCTGGGCTGCACCATCGGCAACACCGACGGGCTCGAGCGCATCCGGTCGTTGCGGCACCTCGACGAGCGCCACCACTTCACCCTCGTCTGCCACGACTTCTCCCAGCTCGGCCAGTTCGTCGAGGTCGACAACCGCGTCTTCCGGATGGTGAAGTCGGCCACGCCAGGGCCGTACACGTTCATCCTCCCGGCCACGCGCGAGGTACCCCGCCGGCTGGCCCACCCGAAGAAGCGCACGGTCGGGGTGCGCATCCCTCGGCACGTGGTCGCGCAGGCGCTGGTGGTGGCGCTCGGCGAACCGCTCGTATCGAGTTCGCTGCTGCTGCCCGGGCACGACGAGCCGATGACCGAGGCGTGGCAGATCCAGGACGAGCTCGACCACCTCGTCGACCTCGTGATCGACGCCGGCGCCTGCGGGCTCGAGCCGACGACCGTCGTCGACCTCACCGGGCCCGAGCCGGCGGTCGTGCGCGTCGGCGCCGGCGACCCGGTCCGATTCGCCTGAGGTGCAGCGTGATGCGCGACGACGTGTGCGCGGGCTGTGCGGGCGTGCGCCGGTCCGCACCTCTGCCGGCTCAGGTGACCGGGAGGGCGGCGATCTTCCGGGCGAGGTAGGGCGAGAACCAGCCGTCGTACTTCACCTGCAGCACCGGGTCGAGCCAGTCGCGTCCGGTGACGATGCCCCGGCAGGTGGGCTCCTCGCAGGCGCACTCGAACTCGTCGTAGTCGCTGCAGTCGCAGGTGGCGTAGTCGAACGTGAGCTCCTCGCCCACCTCGAGGTCGCGGATCGCGACGAGCACCTGCGAGCCGATGAGACCGGAGGAGGGCTCGCACGAGTGGTTGAGCATGTCGCCGGCCTCGGGCAGCTCGGCCGAAACGAGGTAAAGGTCCTCGTCGATCTGGATGGACCGACCCTGGCGCTCCTCGGGGAGCGCGTCGAGCACCTCGCGCGGGACGCAGTACCCGCCGAAAGCGGCCACGGTCTCGCCGCGTCGGATCGGCTCGACGGCGAACGAGCCCCACCCCTTCACGCCAGCGGGACGAGCCTCGGCCTTCGGGGTCAGCCAGTTGAGGTCCACGGTCGTCCTTCCGTCGGGGCGCTCCCGGCGATATCGGGAGCATGTATGGAAGCACCCACGACGGCCGGCACTCAAATTTCCCTTGGCCGCAGGCGTTCACCTAAACGACCGTTCGGGATCCGGTGCGCCCCGGCGTCGTGCGGACGGGGGTGCCAGGATGGGCCGCATGAGCCACCCTTCCTCGGACCGACCCCACCTCACCGGCGGCGACGAGCACGGCGAGACCGGCGTCGAGGCGCAGCGGATCATCGTGGTCGGGCCCGACGGCCAGCCCCTCGGCGAGATCGGGCCGTCCGAGCCCGACCCGGGCGAGCCGCGCAACGTCACCGACCTGGTGGAGCAGCCCGCCAAGGTGATGCGCATCGGCAGCATGATCAAGCAGCTGCTCGACGAGGTGCGCTCTGCGCCGCTGGACGACGCCTCCCGGGTGCGGCTCAAGGAGATCCACCAGCGTTCCATCAAGGAGCTCGAGAGCGGGCTCGCTCCCGAGCTCGTCGACGAGCTCGAGCGGCTGTCGCTGCCGTTCACCGACGAAGCCACCCCCACCGACGCCGAGCTGCGCATCGCACAGGCCCAGCTCGTCGGGTGGCTCGAGGGCCTCTTCCACGGCATCCAGACGGCGCTGTTCGCCCAGCAGATGGCCGCGCGGGTGCAGCTCGAGGAGATCCGCCGGCAGGCGATCGGCCCCGGTCCCGGAGACGACGGCGCGGGGCTCGCCCCGGGCCTGACCCCCGACGGCCGCCCCCGCGGCGGCACCTCGGGCCCTTACCTGTAGCCCGCCGCCCGCCGGGGCCGCGGGCTCCCCCGTCGCGAGTCCGCATCCGCCTCACCCGCGTCACTGCCGCGTTGGTCGTCTCCGCAGCCGGGTAACGACCACGTCGGCAGTGACGCGGGGTCTGGACGCGGTGGGCCCCGCGACCCTGCCGTCGTCAGAGATCTCGAGGGGGCTGTGACCGGGGTCACAGCCGACGTACAGTGGCCCGATGGCCCGGGCGGATCTGCGGCAGCGCCGCCGTGCGCTCACGACCGCGTGGGAGTCCTTCATCGCGCGCGGGCGCTCCGGCGGCAGCGGCGTGCGCGCCGAGGTGGCCGCGTCGTGGCAGCGCTCCGCGGCCGCACTCCCACCCACCGTGGCTTCGGCCCCCGTCGACGACGACGTCACCACCCGCGAGGCGTGGGACGCCTCCCCGGTGCGCGCGGCCTTCCCGATCGTCGAGGACGAGGTACGCCGCACGGCCGACGACCTCGACTACGTCGGCGCCCTCACCGACGCGTCCGGCCGCATCCTGTGGACCGCCGGCGGACGCACGATGCGGGCCAAGGCCGAGCAGGTGGGCTTCGTCCCGGGCGGCCACTGGGACGAGGGGTCGGTGGGCACCAACGCGCTCGACCTCGCCCTGCGTCAGGGCACCCCCGCCACCGTCTACTCCGCCGAGCACTTCAGCCCCGCCGTGCACGGGTGGGTCTGCTACGCCGCGCCGGTCGTGCACCCCGTCACCGGCGACGTGCTCGGCGTGCTCGACCTCTCGTCCACCTGGGACCGCGCACACCCGATGGCGCTCACGAGCGTCACGGCCTTGGCCCGGGCGCTCGTCTCGGAGCTCGGGCGGGCGATCGCCGCCGGCGCGGCTGTCCCCGGCCCGCGCCCGCCCGGCGAGGCCGTGGTCGCCGCCGACTCCGGTTCCGTCCTCGTCCTCGACCTGCTCGGAACCGGACGAGTGAAGGCCGGCGGCACGCCGCTGCTCGTCAACGGCCGGCAGCGCGAGATCCTCGCCCTCCTAGCCCTGCATCCCGGGGGGCTTCGGCTCGAGGAGCTGCACGCCCACCTGTACGGCGACGCCGCCGTGGCCACGGCCACGCTCAAGGCCGAGCTCTCGCACCTGCGCCGCGCCATCGGCGGCGGCATCGCGTCGCGGCCCTACCGTCTCGACCGGCCGGTGGTCTGCGACGTGCTCGACGTGGTCGCCGCGCTGCGCGAGGGCGACGTCGCCACCGCGGTGTCCCGGTACGGCGGCTCGCTCATGCCCCGCTCGGAGTCGCCCACCCTCGTCGCCTGGCGGCACCAGGTCGACGTCGCCGTGCGCGACGCCGTCCTCTCCCGGCGCGACCCCGACCTGGCCGTGTCGCTCAGCGACGTCGTGCCCGACGACCTCGAGGTCATCGACCACGCCTGGGCCCTGCTGCCCGTCGACGACCCCCGCCGGGCCCTCCTCGCCGGCCGACTGGCCGCCCTCGAATCCGCCTGACCAGCCGCGCCCGAGCGCCACGTCGTCCGCCCGACCGTCGCCGCCTGCCCCCGGCCGTCCTAACCGGTACCACCTCTCCCGCGTCACTGCCGACGTGGTCGCTTCCCGCGCCCGGAAACAACCATCTGGGCAGTGACGACGGCGGGGCCGGCGCCGGGCAGCGGCGCACCAACCTTCGGCCAACCCTGACGGGCCTAGCGTCCGAGCATCGCGCCGCAGCGGTGCGCCAGCGACTGGTCAGGATCCCGGGCGCGACCCGGGCACACAGGAGGTCACCATGGTCTACGCCAAGCCCGGGACGCCCGGAAGCGTCGTCACCTTCAAGGAGCAGTACGACAACTACATCGGCGGCAAGTGGATCGCACCCGTCGACGGGGAGTACTTCGAGAACCCCAGCCCGGTCGACGGCCAGGTGTTCACCCGGGTGGCGCGGTCCAAGGCCGCCGACATCGAGCTCGCCCTCGACGCCGCGCACGCCGCGCGAGAGACGTGGGGTCGCACGAGCGCGACCGAGCGCAGCAACATCCTGCTGAAGATCGCAGACCGGATGGAGGCGAACCTCGAGTACCTCGCCGTCGCCGAGACGTGGGAGAACGGCAAGCCGGTCCGCGAGACCCTGGCCGCGGACCTGCCGCTGGCCGTCGACCACTTCCGCTACTACGCCGGGGCCATCCGCGCCCAGGAAGGCTCGCTCTCGCAGCTCACCGACTCGTCGGTGGCGTACCACTTCCACGAGCCGCTCGGCGTTGTCGGCCAGATCATCCCCTGGAACTTCCCGCTGCTCATGGCCACGTGGAAGCTCGCTCCCGCCCTGGCGGCCGGCAACTGCGTCGTCCTCAAGCCCGCCGAGCAGACCCCGACGACGATCCTGCTGTGGGCCGAGCTCGTCGGCGACCTGCTCCCCGACGGCGTGCTCAACATCGTCAACGGGTTCGGCGTCGAGGCCGGCAAGCCGCTCGCCTCGTCCAACCGGATCGCGAAGATCGCGTTCACCGGCGAGACGACGACCGGCCGCCTGATCATGCAGTACGCGTCGAACAACCTGATCCCCGTCACGCTCGAGCTCGGCGGCAAGAGCCCCAACATCTTCACCAAGAGCGTCATGGAGAAGGACGACGCCTACTTCGACAAGGCCCTCGAGGGCTTCGCGATGTTCGCGCTGAACCAGGGCGAGGTCTGCACCTGCCCGTCGCGCGCGCTCATCGACGAGTCGATCTTCGACGACTTCATGGCCAAGGCCGTGGCCCGCGTCGAGAAGATCGTGCAGGGCAACCCGCTCGACCCGGCCACCATGATCGGCGCGCAGGCCAGCACCGACCAGCTCGAGAAGATCCTGTCGTACCTGCAGATCGGACGGGACGAGGGCGCGCAGGTGCTCACCGGCGGCGCACAGGCGACCGTCGAGGGGCTCGAGGGCGGCTACTACGTCCAGCCGACGATCTTCACCGGCAAGAACTCGATGCGGATCTTCCAGGAGGAGATCTTCGGCCCGGTCGTCGCCGTCACCACGTTCAAGGACATCGACCACGCGATCGAGCTGGCGAACGACACCCTGTACGGGCTCGGGTCGGGCCTCTGGACGCGCGACACGCACGAGCAGTACAAGGTGTCGCGCGGCATCCAGGCCGGACGGGTGTGGGTGAACTGCTACCACGACTACCCGGCGCACTCCGCCTTCGGCGGCTACAAGCAGTCGGGCATCGGACGAGAGACGCACCTGATGATGCTCGACCACTACCAGCAGACCAAGAACGTGCTGGTGTCGTACGACGAGAACGCGCTCGGCTTCTTCTAGGCCGACGTCGAGGTCCTGGCGGATCCGCCGCGCGGTCCCGCCAGGACCTTCCTCCACGTAACTGCCCGAGTGGTGGCGATTCGCGGTCAGAACGCGACCACTCGGGCAGTTACCCGCAGGACGGGGCAGGGATGAGAGGAACGGAGGAGACCGCATGCGGGACGTCCCAGACCGGGTGTCCGTCACGCCGGAGGCACTCGTGGTCCTGCGCAGGCTCGAGGCGGCGAACGGGCCGCTGATGTTCCACCAGTCCGGCGGCTGCTGCGACGGCAGCTCGCCGATGTGCTACCCGCGCGACGAGTTCGTGGTGGGGGGCCAGGACGTGTACCTCGGCTCGATCGGCGCCGAGCTCGACGGCGGGGCCGCCACGCCGGTCTTCATCGGCGCGGCGCAGTTCGCGTACTGGGCCCATACCCACCTGACCATCGACGTCGTGCCCGGCCGCGGCGGCGGCTTCTCGCTCGAGGCCCCCGAGGGCGTGCGGTTCATCACCCGCTCGCGGGTCTTCACCGACGCCGAGTACCACGACCTCGCAGCCGCTGGCCCACCCCCGCGCGGCGACGACCTCGGCACCCCTCACCCCGAGCCCTGACGCCGTGTCACTGGCGGCGTGGGGGGCGTTCGACCCCGCCTGCTCCCGACACCGCCAGTGACGCGGGAGGGGGAAGGCGGGTGGGGCTCCCGTAGGCTGCGGGCGTGATCGATCTGCGACTGCTCCGCGACGACCCCGACCTGCTGCGCGAGTCGCAGCGACGCCGCGGCGAGGACCCGAACCTCGTCGACGAGGTGCTGGCCGCGGACGCGGCCCGTCGGGCAGCCGTGTCGTCGTACGACTCGCTGCGCGCGGAGCAGAAGGGCCTGAGCAAGCAGGTTTCCGGCGCGCAGGGCGACGAGAAGGCCGCGCTGCTGGGGCGCACCAAGGAGCTCTCCCCGCTGGTGAAGGCTGCAGAGGCCGCACAGCGCGAGGCCGACGAGGCCATGCGCACCCTGTCGCTCGGCCTGTCGAACGTCGTCGAGCTCGACGCGCCCGTCGGAGGCGAGGACGACTTCACGGAGATCGAACGCCGCGGCACGCCGCGCGACTTCGCTGCGGAGGGCTTCGTGCCGCGCGACCACGTGGAGCTCGGCGAGATCCTCGGCGCGATCGACGTCGAGCGCGGCGCGAAGGTGTCGGGCTCGCGGTTCTACTACCTCACCGGGCAGGGCGCCCTGCTCGAGCTCGCGCTGGTGAACCACGCGATGGCGCAGGCCACCGCGGCCGGCCTCATCCCGATGATCCCGCCGGCCCTGGTCAACCCGCCGGCGATGGAGGGCACCGGATTCCTCGGCCAAGCCGCCGAGAACGTGTACCGGCTCGAGGCCGACGACATGTACCTCGTCGGCACCGCCGAGGTGCCGCTCGCGGCGTACCACATGGACGAGATCCTCGACGCGACCACGCTGCCGCGCCGCTACGCCGGCTTCTCGCCGTGCTTCCGGCGCGAGGCCGGCTCGCACGGCAAGGACACGCGCGGCATCTTCCGCGTGCACTGGTTCGACAAGGTGGAGATGTTCTCCTACTGCCCGACGGACGAGGCCGAGGACGAGCACCGCCGGCTGCTCGCGTGGGAGAAGCAGTTCCTCGACTCCCTGGAGCTGCCGTACCGCGTCATCGACGTCGCCACCGGCGACCTCGGCTCGTCGGCCGCGCGCAAGTTCGACTGCGAGGCGTGGATCCCCACCCAGGGGCGGTACCGCGAGCTCACGTCTACCTCCAACTGCACCACGTTCCAGTCGCGCCGGCTGCGCATCCGGGCCCGCGGGGCCGATGGTGACGTGGCCCCCCTGGCCACGCTCAACGGCACCCTGTGCGCGATCACCCGCACGATCGTGGCGCTGCTGGAGAACCACCAGCTCGCCGACGGATCCGTCCGCATCCCCGCCGCGCTGCGCCCGTACCTCGGGGGCCGCGAGCTGCTCACGCCCGTCTGATCGCGCGGCCAGGGCCTGGCACGGGCGAGTCGCGCGGCCCACCACCACCGGCGGCCCGCCCGACCCGCCTTCGTCGTGGTTCTGCCCCTACCCTGACGCGTGGGAAGGGGTGCGATGGCCGAGCTCGACGGCGTGGAGCACCTCCTGCCCGAGCACCTGGGGCCGCAGCTGTACGCCGCCGTGGTCGCCTCATTGCGCGATGGCGTCGTCGTGCAGGCCCGCGACGGTCGCGTCCTGGCGATGAACCCTGCCGCCGGGCGCCTGCTCGGCCTCACGGCCGCCGAGCTGTCGGGCTGCGTCCCGGCGGACCCCGCCTGGCGCACCGTCCACGCGGACGGGTCGCCCATGGCGCCCGCCGAGTACCCCGCGCGGGTGGTGCTCGCCACCGGCGAGGCGATCCACGGCGTGACGATGGGGGTGCACAAGCCCGACGGGTCTCTCACCTGGTTGCTGGCGAACGCCGAGCCCGTCCCGCAGGGCGATGCGGGCGCGGCCGTGCTCTCGGTGTTCGTCGACCAGACCATGGAGCACGGGGTGCGCCGCTCGATCCTCGCGGCCGCGTCGTCCACCGACGACGCGATCGTGCAGTACGGCCCCGGCGGAACGATCGTGTGGGCGTCGCCGACCCTGGCCAAGGTGTTCGGCTACCGGCCCGCCGACGTCGTCGGCCGGACATTCCGCTTCGTGGCCGAGGGTGACCGCGACGAGGTCGACCGGATCGTCCAGGAGGCCGTGCTCGCCGGCGAGGACCGCGTCGCCGTGCGCACCCGCGCGCAGCGGGCCGACGGCTCACACTTCTGGACCGATGCCCGCGTGAACCTGCTGCGCGAGGCCGACGGATCGACGCTCGGATGCATGATCACGTACCGCGACATCACCGAGCAGCAGGCGGTGATCGACGAGCTGGCCCGCACCCGCGAGGAGTACCGGCTGATCGCGGAGAACGCGAGCGACGTCGTCGTCCAGTTCTCCGCGGCAGGAGTGATGGAGTGGGTGTCGCCCTCCGTCGACCGCGTGCTCGGGTGGTCGCCGGACGAGCTCGTCGGTCGCCGGGCCGACGACTTCCTCCACCCCGACGAGCGGGACCGGCGCCTGGCCACCATCGACTCGGCCACGGGGGGCGTCCCCGACTCGGGGCCGGTGCGGGTGCGCGGCCGCGACGGGGCGTACCGCTGGCTCGACGGCGTGGTGACGCCCCTGGCCGACAGCGGCGGTCCGACGAAGGTCGTCATCGGTTTCCGCGACGTGCACGCCCAGGTGGACGCCGAACGCGCCGCCGCGCGGGCCGAGCAGATGTACCGGCTGCTCGCGGAGAACGCCTCCGACGTCGTGATCCTCACCGGCGCCTCCGACACCATCGAGTGGGTCAGCCCCTCCGTCGGCGCGGTGCTCGGGTGGGAGCCCGGGCAGCTGCTCGGCCGCCCGGTGAAGACGTTCGTCCACCCGGACGACCTGGAGCCGATGCGCCCCGACGTCCTCGAGTCCGACGGGGAGCGCCCGCCCATGACCGGGGCCGAGATGCGGGTCGCCACAGCGGACGGCCGCTGGTTGTGGGTGCACGACTCGCGCCAGTCCCTGTACGACGACGGCGGTCGCCTGATCGGCAGCGTCGACTCCCTGCGCTCCATCGACGAGGCCGTGCGGGCGCGGCAGGCGCTGCAGCAGTCCGAGCGGCTGTTCCGCACGGCCATGCAGGAAGCGGCCATCGGCATGGTCATCAACGGGATGGACCTGAGCTTCCGCGAGGTGAACCAGGCGTTCTGTCGGCTCGTGGGCCGGGACGAGGCGTGGCTTCTCGACCATCAGCTGACCGACGTGATGCACCCCGACGACATGGTCAAGGTGCAGGCCGACTTCGAGGAGCTGATCGCCGGCGACCGGCCCTCGAGCGTGGCGCGCACCCGCCTGCTGCGCCCCGACGGCGAGCTGGTCTGGACGAGGGCGGCCGTCGTGATCATCCGTGACTCCGCCGGTGACCCGGACTTCCTCCTCGCGCAGGTCGAGGACGTCACCGTCGAGACCGCGGCGCAGGAGCAGCTGGCCTACCAGGCGTTCCACGACCCGCTCACGGGACTGCGCAACCGCACCTGGGTCCTGGACATCCTGGAGGTCGACCTGCGCGCGGCGAAGCGCCGCGGGACCTCGGTGGGCGTCCTGTTCATCGACCTGGACAACTTCAAGGTGGTCAACGACTCCCTCGGCCACGCCGCCGGGGACGAGGTGCTCGCGACGGTCGCCGACCGCGTCACGTCGGCGCTGCGCTCGGGCGACCGCGTGGGCCGCTTCGGCGGCGACGAGTTCATCGTGGTGGTCCCCGACGTCAGCGACCCGCACGAGGTGGAGCGGGTGGCCGAGCGCGTGTCGTCGGCGATCGCCACCGACCTGCGGATCGAGGGCCACCGCATCGTGCCGACGGCGTCGATCGGCATCGCGCTGTCCACCGCGGTCTCCACGCCCGAGAGCCTGCTGCGCGACACCGACTCCGCGCTCTACCGGGCCAAGGACGCCGGCCGCGGCCGCTGGCAGTTCTTCGACGACGTCATGCACGACCGCGCGGTGTCGCGCCTCACCGTCGAGGACCAGCTGCGCGACGCCGTCGCGCGCGGGGAGTTCGTCGTGCACTACCAGCCGATCGTCCGCCTGCACGACCGGTCCACGGTCGGCCACGAGGCTCTCGTCCGCTGGCAGCACCCCACCCGCGGCCTGCTGTTCCCCGACTCCTTCCTCGAGGTGGCCGAGGAGTCCGGCGTGATCACGGCGCTGGGCCGCCAGGTGCTCGACCACGTGTGCCGGCTCATCGCCGGCACCCCCTGCCTCGTCGGACCGGTGAGTGTGAACGTCTCTGCCGTGGAGCTCGCCCAGGCCGACTGGCTCGAGCAGTTCCTCGCGGTGGTCGACGACCACGGCGTCGCGCACGACCGGATCGTCGTGGAGGTCACCGAGACTGCGGTGATGTCGATGCTCGACCCCACCCGCAAGGACCTCGTCGCGCTCCGGCACCACGGTTTCGGGCTGCACGTCGACGACTTCGGCACCGGTTTCTCGTCCATCTCGCTGCTGCGCGACCTACCGGTCAACGGGCTCAAGCTGGACCGGCGGTTCGTGCACGACCTCACGCCGGACGAGAGCCCGGCCAACGCCCTGGCCCACGGCCTTGCCGGGCTGGTCGAGGGACTGAACCTTGTCGGCGTGGCCGAGGGGGTCGAGACCGAGGTGCAGGCCGCGATGCTGCTCGAGCAGGGCTGGTCGCACGGCCAGGGCTTCCTGTTCGCGCAGCCCGCGCCCCAGCCCGCGCTGGGCTGATTCCGCCTTGCTGGGCCGCGGGCCTGTCGACGACTAGGCGTGCCCGAGCACCGTCCGCACGCCCTCCGTCAGGTCGCGGCAGGCCACAGCGATGGCCCCGTACGCGCGGTCGTGGGTCGTCCCGCCCTGGTGCGGGTCGGGGATGTCGTCGGGCCGCGCCGGGTCCGGGGCGTCGCCGAGGGGCGCCTGGCCGCGCGAGGCGTCGAGCTCGCCGACGAACCAGCGCCACCGACCCTCGAGGTCGTCGCGCGGTGGCAGCGGCGGCGCACCAGGGGGCAGCTCGCCGGCGCCGACGAAGCCCGCGACGTACAACGCGCCGGCGGCGGCCCGGCGGATCGTGAGAGTCCGCGCGCGAGCCGGCAACGAGACGGTGGAGATCCCTGCCGACACGTCCCGGGACGCGGTGAGCATCAGGTCGGCAGCATCGACCATCGCCGCGTTGAGCTGCACCGGCGGACGGTCGAGCTGCTCGGCCAGCACGTCCGCGGCCGGGGGCTCCCACGCCGGACCGCCCGGCGCGCCGGCGCCGGCCACGACACGGAGCGACGGCGCCTGCGCGACCCAGGACCCGAGCTGCGCGACCACCTCGGGGCACGCGGCGGGGGCCGGTGGCGCGTGCAGCCCGGCGGAGCTCACCCGTGCGCCGAATCCGGACAGTGGCTCGGCCAGCAGCGCGCCGGCCATCCGCGATCGGCAGATGTTGGCCTGGCACACCACCAGGACCCACATGCGCCGCGCTCCTCCCGGTCGTGTTCCCGCCTCGTCGAGACTACGGGCAGACTGGCGGACATGCCCGCCTCCTCCCGCGTGCCGCGCGACGACGCGGTGTGGGCCCGCACCCGCCTCGTCGCGACCGATCTCGACGGCACGCTGCTCGGGCCGGACGGAGTCCTCGGGCGGCGCACGCGGGACGCGATCGCCGCCGTCGTCGCCGCCGGGGTGGAGCTCGTGTTCGTCACCGGACGACCGCCGCGGTGGCTCGGGCCGGTGGCCGAGCAGACCGGGCACCGCGGCACGGCCCTGTGCGCGAACGGGGCCGTCGTGGCCGACCTCGCCAGCGAGACCGTGACGCAGGTACGCGCGATCGCACCAGGTGCCGTGGCCGAGGCCATCGCACGGATCGAGGCCGTCGCCCCGGGCTGCACGTACGCAGTCGAGATCGCCGCCGTGGGCCAACGGCTCGACGATCCTGGGCTCGTCATCGCCGAGGGGTACGCACCGCGCTGGCCGGTGCACCCGGGCACCCCGACCCGATCGCTGGACGAGCTCGCCACGCGCGCCGACGTCGTCAAGCTGCTCGCGCGCGGCCGCCCCGACGCGGGCCACGAGATCGACGACCTGCTGACGAAGGCCGCCGAGTCGCTGGCCGGGCTCGTCGAGGTGACCCACTCCGACCCGGGCGGCCTGCTCCTGGAGGTGAGCGCCGCCGGAGTCGACAAGGGCACGGCGCTCGCCGAGCTGGCCTCGGCCCGCGGACTCGTCCCCGACCAGGTCGTCGCCGTCGGCGACATGCCCAACGACCTGCCGATGCTGCGCTGGGCCGGCACGGGATTCGCGGTCCGGAACGCGCACGCCGACGTGCTCGCCTCGGCCGACCAGCTGCTGCCCGGGCACGAGGACGAGGGGGTCGCCGACCTGCTCGAGGCGATCGTCCGGGGCCTTGCCGGGACATGACGGCCAGATGGATGAAACGTGACCGAGGTCCTAGCGGATCCGGGAACCACCCCTGCTAGATTCGCACCGCCGCTCGTTTCGGAGCGCCCGGGAGGTCCTGGGGGCGCGGGCGGCCCGCCGAACCACCGTCACGTCATGAAGCGGGGACGATCCGCGACGTCCGGTGGACCGGGGACCCAGGGAAAGCCTGGGGCGAATCCGAGGCAAGGGCCGCATCCGTGCGGAGGGAGCCTCGGTAGGGCGCACCACCTTCCGCCCGAGCCCGACAGCTAACCCGGTAGGCGGACGCGAGGGGAACCCGTCCGTGCGCCTGCACACCCGTCTTGCTGCCAGCATGCTCGCCGTCGGCGCCCTCGGCGCCGGGCTGCTCGTCCCCGCCACCGCCGCGTCGGCCGCCTCGACCACCACGGTCAAGGCGTCCACGGTCCGGGCTGTGGGCGTGGCGACCGCGGTGCGCAGCGGCACCACCCGACCCACCGCCGCCTCCCGCTACGCAGCCCGCGCGGCGCTCATGCGCGCGAAGGCCGCCACGATCGGCAAGAAGAAGGCGTACCACGCCTCCTACGTCGCCGGCGCCTCTGGCCCGAACTCCTTCGACTGCTCGGGCTTCACGTCCTGGGTGTGGCGGCAGGCCGGGCACAGCATCCCGCGCACGTCGTACGGCCAGTTCGCTGCGCTGAAGAGGATCTCGAAGGCGCAGGCCAAGCCCGGCGACCTCGTGTTCTTCTTCCGCGGCGGCGTGCACCACGTGGGCCTGTACCTCGGCCACGGCCGCATGGTGCACGCGGCGAACCCGCGCAGCGACGTGCTCATCTCGAGCATCTCCGGCGCCTGGTACGGCCAGCACTTCTCCGGCTTCCGCCGCGTCGTCTGAGTCGCCCCGTTCGGTTCGAAGGCCCGGTCGTCCCCTCGGGACGCCGGGCCTTCGCGTGCGTCGGCCACTGCGGTGGGTGACCGCCGCGCCCCCGACGCGGACCGGTGTCCCGGTGGCGCCTCGGTGTGGCGTCACGGGGTTCCCCCCGGTCCTGGGTGTGGGTCATGTCACGTCACCCTGCGTGACATCGGGGCCTTCGCCGGGGGGACGCCGGGTTACCTTCGTAACCACTGCTCGTTCGGATGCCCTGGAACGCCAGGGCGCGGGCAGACCGCCGAGTCACCCACGCCGGCCCGACCAGGGCCTCGGGTGAGCCGGGGACCCAGGGGAAAGCCTGGGGCGAATCCGGGGGAAGGGCCGCGACCAGCGGACGGACCTTCGGTAGGGCGTCCAACCTCCGCCCGAGCCCGTCAGCTCACCCGGTAGGCGGCTACGAGGGGACTTGCTTCGTGCGTTCGCACCATCGTCTTGCCGTGTCCGCGCTCGGCGCCGGCGCCGTCTGCGTCGGACTGATCGCTCCCGCCATCGCCACCCCCGCAGCGCCGTCGACCCCGTCGTCGGCCGTCTCGTCCACCACCACCGCGCTCTCCACGTCGATCCCGGCCCAGGCCGCGCCGGCGTCTGCGCGCACCGTGACCGCCAAGGTCGTCACGACGGTTTCCAAGCCCGCGCCCCGCACGACCGCGGCCTCGCGGTACGCCGCCCGCGCCACGATGATGCGCGCCTCCGCGGTGAAGATCGCGCTGGCCAAGGTGCGCCAGCACCCGCAGTACGTGGCCGGCGGCCGTGGTCCCCGCACCTTCGACTGCGCCGGCTTCACCTGGTGGGTGTGGCACAGGGCCGGCCGCAACATCCCCGACAACACCTGGGGTCAGCGGTCCGCGCTCAAGCGCATCTCGAAGTCGCAGGCCAAGGCCGGAGACATCGTGCTGTACATGAACGGCGCGCACCACTCCGAGCTCTACCTCGGACGCGGGCGCACCGTGGGCTGCTCGAACTCGCGCACCGACTGCAAGGTCAAGCGCCTCTCGGGCTGGTACGCGCGCCACTTCAGCGGCTTCTACCGCGTCGTCTGAGCCCACCGCCCCCGCGCCACCGGCCCGGCCGCCCCTCGAGGACGGTCGGGCCCTCGCGTGTCCCCCCCGTGTGTCGCCCCCCTATGGAGCGGGGCGGGACGGGACGGTTGGTCCCTTGCAGGGGGAATACCCTGGGAGGCCGTCGCCAGGTTCGTGACGTCCTGACCCCGCCCACCGCACGCCACCAGCACCAACGCACGCACCCACGGAGGAAGAGATGAAGTCCGAGTTCACCGTCGAGGGCATGACCTGCGGCCACTGCGTCGCGGCCGTCACCAGCGAGGTCTCGAGCGTCGCCGGCGTCACCGACGTCGCCGTGGAACTCCAGGGCGGTCGACTCACCGTCACGAGCGACGAGGCTGTCGACGTGGCCGCGATCGCCGAGGCGGTCGACGAGG
Organism: uncultured Actinomycetes bacterium; assembly: GCA_963778785.1. Lineage (GTDB taxonomy): Bacteria > Actinomycetota > Actinomycetes > S36-B12 > CAIYMF01 > CAVZVV01. The sequence goes on along the minus strand of CAVZVV010000021.1, from coordinate 44,304 downwards.
CCGGCTACACGCTCGTCGACGCCTGACACCGGTCCGCCCCACCTGCCGACCGGCCAGCGCCCGGAGGGGCTACTCGGGAGCGGCGGCGTCGGTGGTGACGCGGTTGCGCCCGGCGCTCTTGCTCTGCCGGGCCAGGCGCTCGCCGCGGTCGAGCACCGTGCGCTCGTCCTCGCCGGGTACGGCCATGGTGGCGCCGACCGAGATCGTGGCCCGGATCCGCTGGCCGGGCAACGTGAGCCACGAGCGCTCGACGAGCATCCGGATCCGCTCGGCGAGTGCGGCCACATCCTCGGGGCTGGTGCTGGGCAGCAGGCAGACGAACTCCTGCCCGAGGTGCCGGTACGGGATGTCTCCCTCGCGCAGGCCGCCGGCGATCGACTGGGCGACCATCCGCAGCGCGGCGTCGGCGCCCTCGAACCCGTAGGACGCGTTGAGCAGGCCGGTCTCGTCGACGTCGACGTAGAGCACGCCGAGCGTGGTGGCGCCCGTGGCGACCGGGTCCAGCAGAGCCCGCAGCGTGCCCTCGCCGAACGTGCGGGTGGCCAGCCCCGTGGCCGCGTCGGTGTAGGCCTCGAGCCGCACGTCGGGCACCGCCGACGCGGCGAACCGCGTGGTCGGCACCTGGTGGAAGAGCTCGACCGAGCCGATGATGCGGCCCTCGTCGTCGCGCACCGCCTGCCCCGTCACCTCGACCGCGACCCGGTGGCCGTCCTTGTGGTGCAGCCACACCGCCGCCGTACGGGCCACGCCGTCGGCCATCACGGCCTGCAGCGGGCAGCCGTCGACGCACAGCTCGGTGCCCTTGTCGTCGACGTGCCGAAGGATGCCCGCCGAGCAGCGCCGCCCGGTGACCTCGTCCGCGCCGAACCCGCTGATCCGCACGGCCTCGGCGCTCCAGAACGTGATGCGCCGCTCGCGGTCTACGTAGTAGGCGCCCTCGACCGCAGGGTCGAGGGGGTCGCTCGTGGGTGTCGGGTCCACCGGCCCTCTCCGTTTCCCCCGTTCGGATGGTGGCGTCATTCTCGCCCGACCTCAGGCCGATTGACAGCCCGCGCGACTCCCGTGCGGGGAAGCCGGCGGAGCACTACTCCTCGACGTCGGTGCGCACCCGGTTGCGCCCGGCCGCCTTGCCCGCGTACATCAGCTGGTCGGCCCGGTCCAGCAGCGCCTCGGCCGACTCCCCGGGCACCGTCATGGTCGCGCCGACCGAGACCGTCACGCGGATCTGCTCGTCGTGGCGGACGAACCACGAGTTCTCGACGAGCATCCGAAGCCGCTCGGCGATCCGGACCAGGCCGGGGGGGTCGACGCCCGGAAGCAGGCCGACGAACTCCTCGCCGCCCCAGCGCACGGGGATGTCGCCGACGCGCAGGCCGTTCGCGAGGTTCTGGCCCACCATCCGCAGTGCGTCGTCGCCGACGCGGTGCCCGTAGCGGTCGTTGACCGCCTTGAAGTGGTCGATGTCGACGAACATCACGCCCAGCGACGTCATGCGCGAGTGCACCGACATCATCAGCGCCTCGAGGGTGGACTCCCCGAGCCGGCGGGTGCCGATGCCGGTGACGGTGTCGGTGTACACCTCGGCCGGCACGTCGGCGCCGGGGGCGTCCGCGAACACGGTGGCCGGCCGGGTGTGGAACAGCTCGACGGACCCGATGATGCGGCCGGCTTCGTCGTGGATGGCCTGGCCCGTCACCGAGACGGGCACGCGGTGCCCGTCCTTGTGGTGCAGGTACACCTGCGCCGCGCGGGTGGTGCCGTCGCGCATCACGCCGGCGAGCGGGCAGCCGGCGAGGCACAGCTCCTGGCCCTCCGCGCTCACGTGCCGCAGGATGCCGTCCGAGCATCCGTGCCCGGTCACGTCCGCCGCTGAGTAGCCGGTGATGCGCTCTGCGCCGGGGTTCCAGAAGGTGATGCGGCGGGCGCGGTCGACGAAGTACACGCCCTCGACCATCTGGTCGAGGATGTCGCGGTAGACCTGCTCCTGCACGGTCGGTCACCCCTCTGCCGTGTCGCAGCCCCATTGTGCCCGCCGCTGAAGGCGGATGCAGGGCCGGACGACCCGGCGCATCGGGTCGACATCCGTGTCGACAGCGTGTCGGCTACTCGTCGGCGTCGAGATCGTCGGCCCGCGCGTCGGGCTCGTCCGGCTCGTCGTCGTCGGGGTCGTCGTCGGGGGGCACCGCTGCCGCCTCTGCCTCAAGACCCGCGAGGTCGACGATGCGGTACGCCACCTCGCGCAGCCGACCAGACAGCGCGTCGGCGCCCGGGCTCAGCAGCGTGACGCGCCCGCGCTCGGCGAGCCGGGCGAAGATGTGGTCGTTGCTCACGACGACGAACTGCAGATGCTCGTCGGGCACCGCGGCGGCCGCGTCGAGCAGCGCCCAGTCGGCGGCGTCGGCGCCGGTGTCGACCGGCACCGCCGCGTCGGCGAACTCCTCGAGCCACGGCAGTGCGCGCGTCACTGCGGGGACCTGCCCGGCGAAGGCAGCGTGGTCGGCCTCGCGGGCCAGCTCCACGACGCCGGCCATCCGCGAGCGCCAGCGCACCGGGCCGGCCCGCAGGTTGTCCAGGTCGACCAGCAGCACCTTGGTGCCCGCGTCGTCCTGCCACAGCGGCGCCCGGCGCAGCCACCCGACGAGGGCGTCGGCGTAGGGCTGCACCTCGGCGTCGCTCGCGGACGGCGCCGGGGTGGCGCGCGGGCGGCTCGGACGCCGGCCGCGACCCGCGGCCGGCAGGTCGGCCAGCCGCACCCACTCGTAGTCGTCCTGCCACCGGGGGCCGTCGCCGAGTCCCACTAGGGCGCCATCCGCCCCTCGCGCACGCGGGCCAGCCAGGCGGAGGCATCGACGAAGTCGGCGTCGGAGGTGCCCCTGCGCACCTCGGGCGCCACGCCGTCGTGCCGGGCGTACGAACCGAGGTACCGCACCTGCGCGCACACCCGGCGCAGCCCCATCAGCGCCTCGCCGAGGCGCTCGTCGTCGACGTGCCCCTCGGCGTCGACGACGAAGAAGTAGTGGCCCATCGCCACCTTCGTCGGGCGCGACTCGATCCGCGTCAGGTTGATGCCGCGCACCGCGAGCTCGGTGAGGATCTCCATGAGCGCGCCGGAGTGGTCCGCGCGCATGTAGAGGGCGAGCGTGGTCTTGTCCGCGCCGGTGGGCCGCGGCGCGGGCACCGGCCGGCTGACGAGGACGAAGCGGGTGGCCGCCTCGGCCTCGCCGATGTCGTCGGCGAGCACGTCGAGGCCGTAGTGCTCGGCTGCCGAGGCGTGCGCGATGGCCGCGTCGTGGGCGGGCTCGGCGACGTCGGGGGCCAGGCCCGCGGCCGCCGCGGCGTTCGACAGTGCCGCCACCACGACGGCCTCCGGCAGGTGCTCGCGCACCCAGCCTCGGCACTGCGCCTCGCCGTGCGGGTGGGTGGCGATGACGCGCACGTCCTGAAGCCGCGTGCCGGGCCTGGCCATGAGGGCGAACCGGATCGGGATCACGTGCTCGGCGACGATCACCAGCGGCTCGCCTGAGGCGAGGTCGTCGAGGGTGACGGCCACGCTGCCCTCGACCGAGTTCTCCATCGGCACCATCGCCGCGGCCACCTCCCCCGCGCGCACCGCGGAGAGGGCCGCCGGCACGCTGGCCGCGGCCACGAGATCGGCGGAGCGGGCCTCGGGCCGGGCCAGCAGGGCCATCTCGGTGAACGAGCCGCGCGGACCCAGGAAGGCGATGCGCCGGCGGCCCTCGACCTCGCCGGCCGGCGCGGCGGCCGCACCGAGCGCGGGCGTGGTGGTCATGCCGGCTTGCCCTTCAAGGCGTACGACACGGCCTGCTGCTCCTCGGGCGACATCGGCGCGTCGCTCGAGCCGGACTTGACGCCCTTGACGTACAGCCGGGTCTCGGTGCGGCCATGGATGCTGCTCATCACGAGGCCGTCGCCCCCGTCGTCGAGCATCGCCGTGCTGAAGGAGAGCCGCCCGCCGAGGTCGCCGAACGCGTCGTAGCGCACCACGGCCACATGCCGGATGGCATCGGCGAGCTCGGCCCGGGTGCGCTCGAGCACGGCACCATGCGCGCCGACCTGCTGGCGGAGGCCCTGGATCTCGCGGGTCTGGCGCGTGGCCACGTCGACGAACGACTCCGGGCCGTCGCCGCCCTGCAGCAGGGTGTAGTCGCGGCGCAGCCGGCGCAGCTTGACCCACAGCAGCAGCACGGCGACCAGGGAGAGTGCCGCGAGGACCACGCCGGTGATCACCAGGGCGTCTCGGGCGGCGGGGTCGAGAGTCACGCGAGCCAGGGTATCCGTCGCTAGGGTCGAGGTCGTGCAGCACGGTGCCGGGCCGGAGCCCTCCCCCTCGCGGGCGCAGGCCGCCGACACGGCGGCGCCCATCACCGACCTCGGCTTCGCCCGGCTGGACACCGGTCGGCTGGCGCGCACCGGCGATCCGGAGGTGGTCTACGGCGCGGGCAAGACCCCCGCCCAGACGGTCGCGCTGCTGCGCGCGCTGCGCGAGGCGCACCCTGGCCGCGCGGTGCTCGCCACCCGGCTCGACGACGCGGCGCGGGAGGCGATCGGGAACGCGTTCGGCCCCGAGGCGGTGCTGGACGAGGTGGGCCGCACGGCCGTCGTCGGCGGCCTGCCCGACCCGGTGGGGCTCGTCGCGGTGGTCGCGGCGGGCACCTCGGACGCCCCGGTGGCCGCCGAGGCCGCCACCACCGCGCGCGCCTTCGGCGCCGCCGTGCGCCGCGTCGACGACGTGGGCGTCGCAGGGCTGCACCGGCTGCTCGCCGCACGCGACGACCTCGCCGACGCCGACGCCCTCGTCGTCGTCGCCGGGATGGAGGGGGCGCTCCCGTCGGTGGTAGGGGGCCTGACGGGGGTGCCGCTCGTGGCCGTGCCGACGTCGGTCGGCTACGGCGCCTCGTTCGGCGGGATCGCGGCGCTGCTGGCGATGCTCAACTCGTGCGCGCCTGGCGTGGTCGTGGTGAACATCGACAACGGGTTCGGCGCCGGCGTGCACGCGGCCCGGGTCGCTCGGGCGGTCGGCGCCGCGCGCGGGCCCGCGGCCCCACCCGCGCCGTCGGGCCCGGCCGGGACCGGCCCGTGAGCGGGAGGACCGCCTGGGTCGACGCCCAGGCCGGCGCCAGCGGCGACATGCTGCTCGGTGCGGCGCTGGACGCCGGGGCGAGCCTCGAGGTCGTGCGGGCCGCGATCGCGGCCGTCGGGGTCGAGCCGGTAGGCCTGACCCTGGAGCCGGTGCAGCGCAGCGGCTTCCACGCCCTGCGCGCGCGGGTCAGCATCGACCCCGACCCCGCCGAGCGCTCGTGGTCGGACATCCGCGCGCTGCTCGCGGGGGCGCCGCTGGACGAGCGGGTGCGCGAGCGGGCCGTGGCCACGTTCGAGCGGCTCGCCCAGGCCGAGGGCGGCGCGCACGGCGTCGCTCCCGAGCGGGTGCACTTCCACGAGGTGGGTGCGCTCGACTCGATCGCCGACGTCGTCGGCGTCTGCGCCGCGCTCGTCGACCTCGGGCTCGACGAGGTGTCCTGCTCGCCGGTCGCGCTCGGCTCGGGCACGGCGATGACCGCGCACGGGCCGATCACCGTGCCGGGCCCGGCCGTGGTGGCGCTGCTCGCCTCCGTGGGCGCGCCGACGCTCTCCGGCGGCGCCCCCTGGGAGGCGTGCACCCCGACCGGGGCCGCGCTGCTGGCCACCTGGGTGACCCGCTGGGGACCGCAGCCCGCCATGACCGTCGACGGCTGGGGCGCCGGCGCGGGAGGGCGCGGGGCCGACGGCGACCCCGCGCTGGCCGAGGCCTCGGCGGCGGGCCGGCCGCTCCCGCGCGCGAACGTGTTGCGCCTCGTCGTGGGCGTGCGTGCCTCGTCGGCGCCCGCGGCGCACGGCCCGGCCAGCACCGGCACGGCCACGCTGCTCGAGACGAACGTCGACGACCTCGACCCGCGGCTGTGGCCGCACGTGGTGTCGCGCCTGCTCGACGCCGGCGCCAGCGACGCGTGGCTCACCCCCATCGTCATGAAGAAGGGGCGCGCGGCGCACACGCTGCACGCGCTCGTCGCGGACGCCAAGGTCGACGAGGTCGTGCGCACGGTGCTGGTCGAGACCACTGCCATCGGCGTGCGGCTCACGCAGGTGGGCAAGCGGGCCCTCGAGCGCGAGCAGGTGACCCTCGACGTGGGCGGGGCGCGCGTGCGGATCAAGGTCGCGCGCCTCGACGGCGCGGTCGTGAACGCGCAACCCGAGCTCGACGACGTGCTGGCCGCCGCGGCGTCGCTGGGCCTGCCCGCGAAGGTCGTGCTCGCGCGCGCCGTGGCCGCGGCCGAGACCGCGGGGATCGCGCCGTGAACTCCCCCGTGATCCAGGTGCTCGAGGTCGTCCTCGGCTTCGCGATCGTGCTCGGCACGGCGTCGAGCGTCATCCGCTCGCTGATCGTGCCGCGCGCGCTGCACTCGACGATCACGCACATCGTGTTCACCGCCGTGATCGGCGGTTTCCACCAGGTGGCGCACCGGCTCCGGCGGTACGAGTCGCGCGACGCGCTGCTCGCGTGGTCCGGTCCGGTGTCGATCCTGGCCAACCTCGCGGTGTGGCTGCTGATGTTCCTGGTCGGCTACGGGCTGCTGCTCGCCGGCTTCAGCGACATCGACTACGCCACCGCGATGCGCGAGGCGGGGTCGAGCCTGTTCACGCTGGGCTTCGCGTCCACCGACCGCGCTCAGCTCACGTTCGTCGACTTCGTGGCAGCAGCCACCGGCCCGATCGTCATCGGCCTGCTCATCGGGTACCTGCCCTCGCTGTACGCCGCGTACAACCGTCGCGAGACCGAGGTGACGCTGCTGGTCGCGCGCGCGGGCGAGCCGTCGTGGGGGCCCGAGATCCTGCTGCGCCACGCCATCGTCGGCAGCCTGGACGAGCTGCCGACCCTCTGGGCCGCGTGGGAGCGGTGGGCCGCCGACGTGAGCGAGTCGCACACTACGTACCCCGTGCTCGTCGACATCCGCTCGACGAAACCCATGCGGCACTGGCTCATCGCGATCCTCGCGGTGATGGATGCCGCGGCCATGCAGCTCGCGCTGCGGCCGAGCATCCAGCAGGGGCCGATGCGCGTGGCGCTGCGCCAGTCGATCGTCTGCGTGCGCGAGATCGCCGGGTCGCAGAAGCTGCTGATGGACGAGGACCCTTCGCCGGACGACCCCATCGCGCTCACGTTCGAGGACTTCGAGGCCGCGTGTCTCATGCTCGCGCAGCTGGACTACCCGGCCGAACGCACCCCGGAGGAGGCGTGGCCGCACTTCCGGGGGTGGCGGGTGAACTACGAGGCCGTGGTGTTCGCGCTCGCCGCGCGCATCGACGCGCCGCCGGCGCTGTGGAGCGGCCCGCGCTCGCCGGCCACCGAGCTCATCCCGCCGGCCCGACCGGCCAACCGGCAGCCGAGGACGGGCGGGACGCCGCCCGCGTCGGACGACGCGTAGCCGAACCGAAGAAGCGGTGTCGCGGTGCCACCGCTGGGCGCCGGGCGCGGCCGCGGGTGGCGGGCGCGGGGGGCACAAAAAATGTTCGGACGCTACCGACGGGGGATGCAGCAGCGTCCGAACGCGACAAACGTAGCCGTTGACCGTTCAAGTCGCAACTACCGACGGGCGTCCGGAGGTGAACATCGCGTAAGGGTCGGACCGATGCCGAAAACGCCTGCGGCCCGGGAGGTTTCGGGCGCGCGTCTGACCACCCGGTCACATGGGCGGGGTCGCGGGGTCGAAACGGCGCGGGCTGTCGAGCCACGACATGCGCCGTGCGTAGTCGTGCTGCTACGCACCGCCGATGACCACGTGGTCATCCGACGAGGGCCGGTCGGCTCATCCATGGCGACGACGTCAGTGGGCGCGTCAGACCGCACCAGCGACAGACGGCGGGCCCGTCAGCGCGCCTGCGTGAACGCGACGGCGCCCCAGGGTCCTGCGCCCGATCCGTTGAGGGCGCGCACCTGGACGGCGCACGCGCTTCCGCGGGCCATGCGGGATCGGCTCGCGGCACGCACGAGGCCCGTGCTCGACCACGACGTCCAGGTACGTCCACCCGTCCACGACCAGCGCACCTGGTACGACGTGACGCGTCCGCTGCCCGTGGATGCGGGGGCAGACCACGCCACCCGGGCCGTCCGCGCGGCGGGGAAGGTGCGCAGCAGGCCGCGCGGCTCGGTCGGGGCGCCGGCTATCACCAGCGACGTGAGCGCCGGCGTGCTCGCCCCCGCCGCGTTCAGGGCGGAGACGCTGAACCGGTAGGTGCTTCGGTTCGTCAGCCCCGACACGGTGCACGCCCGGGCGGCGGGACCTGCCGTGCAGGTGCGGCCGCCGGGTGCGGCGGTGACGCGGTAGGACGTGATGGCCGCGCCGCCGGTCGAGGTCGAGGGCAGCCAGGAGACGACGGCAGCGCGTGAGCGTGGGCTCGCCAGCGCCGACCGCGGCGACGAGGCCACCGTGCGCGGGGCTACAGCGCTCGACGCAGCGGAGGTGGGCCCGACCCCGGCACCGTTCTCGGCCACCACCACCACCGTGTAGAGGGTGCCGTTGGCCAGCCCGGTGATGGCGCACGCCAGGGAGTAGGACAGGCAGGAGCGCCCGCCCGGTGTGGCCGTGGCACGGTAACGCCCGATGGCGTTCATGCCTGCGTCAGCCGGCGCTCCCCAGGAGAGCAGCAGCGAGCGGTCCGCCGGCACGGCGGCCACCTGGGTGGGAGCGCCGGGGAATCCGGCCGTCACCCTGCCGATCCGGCTGAAGCTCGGATCCGCGAACCACAGGGCCAGGTCCGGTCCGACCGCGATTCCGAGCGGTCCCGCGCCGCCTGCCACCAGGTAGTCGGTGAGATGTCCGTCGGTGGTGATGCGGCCGATGCGGCCCCGTCCGCTCTCGGAGAACCACAGCGCTCCGTCCGGACCGGCGACGATGCCACCCATCATGCCGGCGGCGGGGTACTCGGTGACCTCGCCGGTCGTCGTGATGCGCCCGACTGCCCCACTGCCCTCGGTGAACCACAGGGCGCCGTCCGGACCGGAGGTGATGCCTACCAGGTGGTCACCGGTGATGCCCGCGGAGTACTCCGTCACCTGTCCGTCGGTCGTGATCCGACCTACCTGTGGCGCGAGGTACTCGGTGAACCACAGCGCTCCGTCCGGCCCGGTGACGATGTCCGCCGGGCTGCTTCCCGGGGTGACCCCCGCGGAGTGCTCCGTGACCTGCCCGTCCGTCGCGATCCGCGCGACCCCGTTCGCTTCGGTGAACCAGACCGCACCGTCCGGACCCGCCGTGATCCCCACCGGCTGCCCCGAGATGCCGTACGAGTACTCGGTGACCTGCCCGCCCGTGGTGATGCGGCCGACGTGGTAGGGCGCGCCGGCAGTCCCCTCGGTGAACCACATCGCGCCATCGGGCCCGCGGGCGATCCAGGTCGTTCTTTCGCCGGTGAGTCCCGCGGAGAACGACGTGACCGTGCCGTCAGCCGTGATGCGTCCGATGCGGCTCGCTGCGTCGTCGGTGAACCACAGGGCGCCGTCGGGTCCCGACGCGATCCCGCCCGGGTGGCCGCCAGCGAAGTCGTACAGCGTGAACGTGCCTCGGGGCGTGAGTCCGGAGGCCGCGGACACCGGTGCCGATCCCCAGGCGGCGAGTCCCACCACCACGGCGCCTGCCAGGGCCGTCACCGTCCAGCGACGGGCCGTGCGGGAGTGGGTAGCAGGCGTGGTGGCCATGGCGGCGTCCTTTCCCCGTGGTGCCAGGGACCCGGGGTCACCACTCCGCGGCCGCGCTGGCACGCCACGTCCACGCTAGATCGCGGGGCAGGGCGTGTCGCGGCAGCGGGATCCTGCGCCCGGGTGCCAGGGGCCGCGCCCAGGTCTAGCATCCGGTGGATGTCCTTTGGTGAGGCCATCGCCACGGTGCTCGGCAAGTACGCGGAGTTCGCCGGGCGCGCCGGCCGCCCCGAGTTCTGGTGGTGGACGCTGTTCAACCTGCTCGTCCTGACCGCGTTGAACGTCCTGAACGTGGTGCCGGTCGGGCAGGACGCGCGCCTCGGCACCGTCCTGGCGGGTCTGTGGAGCGTCGGCGTGCTGCTGCCCAACCTGGCGGTCGCGGTCCGGCGGCTGCGCGACGCCGGCCACGGCTGGGGGCACCTGTTCTGGTTGCTGGTGCCGATCGCCGGGCTGGTCGTGCTGGTCGTGTACCTGATCCAGCCGTCGGTCGGCGCGGCCGACGCCGCAGGCCACGGGTGACGAGGTGGGGCGGGAGTCAGCACCCGCGCGGCGGATTCCCCGAAAGGGCGCGCCCCCGCTGATCCGTCAGACAAGATGTGCTCCCACACCGCGGGAGAGGTTTCCCACGCCGGTCGCCTCCGGGCGCTGCGCGCGGTGTGCCACGGGGTGCGGCACCAGGGCTGCCACCCAGCGCGGGAGGGGCGACGTGAGCACGTCCATCGAGGCCGTCGGCAGGTCGAACCTCAAGCTGCCCGGAAGGGTGCCGAGCAAGCTGATCCTGCTCGTCGCGTCGTTCGGTGCCTTCTTGGCGTTCCTGGACGCGACGATCGTGAACGTCGCCTTCCCGAGCATCCGTGCCTCGTTCCCCGAGGCCTCGATCAGCAACCTCTCGTGGGTGCTGAACTCGTACAACATCGTCTTCGCCGCGTTCCTGATCCCGCTGGGGCGGATGGCCGACCTGATCGGCCGCCGCCGAGCGTTCGTGTGGGGCGTGGTGATCTTCACGGTCGCCTCCGCGGTGTGCGCCGCGGCTCCGACCGTGGGGTTCCTCGTGGGGGCGCGCCTCGCTCAGGCCCTCGGCGCGGCGATGCTCGTACCGGCGTCGCTCGCCCTGGTGGTGCAGGCGTTCGACTCCGAGCACCGCACGCACGCGGTCGGTCTGTGGGGCGCGTCCGCGGCCCTGGCGTCGGGCCTTGGCCCACCGATCGGCGGCGTGCTGGTCGAGCTCGGCGGCTGGCGCTGGGCGTTTCTGGTGAACCTCCCGTTCGGCATCGCGGCCTTCGTGGCCGCGCGCCGGCTGCTCGTCGAGAGCCGGGCGCCCGGCCGCCGCCGGCTTCCCGACCTCAAGGGCGCCACCCTGCTCGCCCTCGCACTGGCGCTGCTGACGCTGGGCATCGTGCAGGGCGGCGACTGGGGATGGACGAGCCCGTCCGTCATCGGCTCGTTCGTGCTGGCGGCCGTGCTGCTCGCGGCCTTCGTGTGGAGCTCGCTCACCCACCGCTCGCCCCTGCTCGACCCGGCCCTCCTTCGGCTGCGGCCGTTCACCGTGGGCAACGTGGCCACGATCTTCGCTGGCCTGGGCTTCTACGCGTATCTGCTCACGAACATCCTGTGGCTCACCTACGTCTGGCGGTACAGCGTCCTGTCCGCGGGCCTCGCGCTCGTCCCGGGCGCGCTCGTGGCTGCGGTCGTCGCTGCGGTACTGGGTCCCGTGGCCGCGGCGAAGGGCTACCGCCGTCTCATCGTCCCCGGCGCCCTCGTGTGGGCGGGCGCCTACGTCTGGTACGCCACGCAGGTGGGGATCGAGCCGCAGTTCCTGACGCAGTGGCTACCGGGTCAGATCATCAGCGGCGTCGGCGTCGGCATGACCCTGCCGCTGCTCGGGAGCGCTGCGCTGGCCGCCGTTCCCGGTGGGCGCTACGCCACCGCCTCAGCCGTGGTGTCGAGCTCGCGCCAGATCGGCGGTGTGCTGGGTATCGCGCTGCTGGTCGTCATCGTCGGGACGCCCACGTCGGCGAACGCGGTGCACGACCTGCGAACCGGCTGGTGGATGTCGGTGGCCAGCTTCGCCGCCGTGGCGGTGGTCTCGGTGTTCCTGGGCCGGATCCGTCCGGCGGCAGAGGAACCCGTCGACCCAGCCTCCTCCCGAACAGAGGTGCATCTGCCTCCCACCCCGGAGCCGGACGGGCCCGTCGCCGTCGAGTCCCTGCCCCTCTTCCGGCGCCTGCCCGCGCCGGTGCGCGAGGCCCTGCACGGGGCCGCCGTCGACCGACACGTCGAGGCGGGTACCTGGCTGATGCGGGAGGGCGACGAGGCAAGCTCGCTCTTCGTCGTGCGCACGGGCCGCCTGGAGGTGGTCGTCGGGGACGACGTGGTGCGCGAGCTCGGGGCCGGTGCCGTGGTGGGCGAGCTCGCCCTGCTCGCCGGGGGCACCCGCTCGGCATCGATCCGCGCCCGGCGCGACAGCACCGTGGCGGAGGTCTCCCACGCCGACTTCCTCGCGGCGATGGGCCGCGACCCCTCCGCCTACGCCGTGCTGGCGGAGGTGCTGGCCGGTCAGCTGCGCGATGCGCGGCCGGTGGCCCAGGCGCGTGGCGAGCGACCGCGGGTCGTGGCTGTGCTGGGGCTGCACCCGGGCGCTCCTGCGGCCGTCGTGGCGCACGAGATCGCCGCAGCCCTCGCGCCGCTGCGCGCAGCCGTGCTGGCCGAGCCGACCCGCGGGTCCGTCGAGCAGGCCGAGAAGGACGTCGACCGGGTCGTCCTCACCGCCGGTGTCGAGGACGACGAGGGGTGGACCTTCTGCCTGCGGCAGGCGGACCACGTGGTGTTCGTCGCCCTGAGCGCGGTGGGACCGGCGGAGGTGCGCGTGCCGGACCGTCCGGACTCCGACCTCGTGCTGGTGGGGCCACGGCCCGACCACGAGGCGATGGCCGACTGGTGCGCCGATCTCGGGCCCGCGGCGGTCACGGTGGTCGCCGACGCGACCGTGCGCGGAAGCTTGCGGGCGCTGGCCGCCCGCCTCGCGGGCCGATCGGTCGGCGTGGTGATGGCAGGGGGCGGCGCCCGCGCCTTCGCCCACATCGGGGTCCTCCAGGAGCTCGAGGCCGCGGGCGTGGTCGTCGACCGGGTGGCAGGCGCCAGCGTGGGCTCGGTCGTCGCGGCCCTGTACGCCACCGGGCTGGACGCCACCAGCGTCGCCGACACCTGCTACGCGGAGTTCGTCCGGCGCACTCCGTTCAGCGACTACACCGTGCCGACCGTGTCGCTCGCTCGGGGCCACCGCGCGCGCACGGCGATCCAGCGCCACCTCGGCGGCTGGTCGATCCCGGCCCTCCCCCGGCAGTTCCGCGCCGTGAGCGTCGACCTGCTCAGGCGCGAGCGGGTGATCCACGCCGACGGCGCGCTCGCCCCCGCCGTCACCGCCTCCCTGTCTCTCCCGGTGCTGCTTCCGCCGGCCCGGGTCGGCGACCGGCTGCTGGTCGACGGCGGCGTCCTCGACAACCTGCCGGTCGACACCCTCACGGCGCGCGACGAGGGTCCGGTGCTCGCCGTCAACATCGCGATGGGCGGCGGGGGCGGCGGCTCCCGCCGCACCGGCCCGCCGCGCACTCCGGGTCTTGGCGACACCCTGCTGCGGACGATGCTCATCGGCAGCGCGGGGGCGGTGCAGTCGGCGCGCGCCAAGGGCGTCACCGTGATCACCCCGGCTCCGATGGGCGTGGGACTCCTGGAGTTTCACCAGCTCGACATCGTCATCGAGTCGGGCCGGTTCGCCGCCCGTGAGCTGCTCGAGCAGACCGGCGGCACCATCCCGGAGGTCGTTCCCTTGGCGTAGCGGCACCACTGCGCGGGCGTGGCGCGAGGCTCCGCGTTCGGGCGGCTGCTCGAGGAGCGCCGGCGAGTGAGGCAGCCCTTCCTTTGTGGTTGGAACGGGCGCACACTGACGTACCGGGACCTCGGCCAGGGCTTACCGCTACACCCACCACAGGGTAGGGAGCCACACGATGTTGTTTCTGCTACTGATCGGGATCTGCGTCGTCGTCGTCGGAGGCGTTGCGTGGCGTATGCGACGAGGCTCGGCCGTCGATGATGCTGGGCTCGCCTCCCGGGCCAACGCCGACGCCGAACGACAGAAGAACCCCTGGTAACGAAGCCCCGTCGACGTGGCACGCGTGAGGGGCCTCGTGCGCGCGCGGCGCCGTCGGGTTCGCCCGGATCGCACCGGGCCCATCGTCTAGCCTCGCGGCATGCCCCTCGACACCGAGACCTTGATCGTCGGCGCGTCCGCCTCCGGACTCGCCACCGCGGCCGCGCTGGCGGCCGCCGGCCGTCCGTTCGAGGTGCTCGAGGCGACCGACGTGGTCGGGACGGCCTGGCGCCACCACTACGACCGTCTGCACCTGCACACGCCGAAGTCGGCGTCGAGTCTGCCGGGTCTCGCGATGCCGTCGGACTGGCCGCGCTACCCCTCCCGCGACCAGGTCGTCGACTACCTCGAGAGCTACCGGGCGCACCACGGGATCGAGCCCCACTACGGCCAGGACGTCACCCGGCTCGAGCGGGTCGACGGCGGCTGGACCGCCACGACCGCCACCCGCACGTGGACCGCCCGCGACGTCGTCGTGGCCACGGGTGCGACGCGCCGCCCGGTGCGCCCGGCCTGGCCCGGCATGGAGGACTACGCCGGTGACGTCCTGCACTCCAGCGAGTACGTCAACGGCGAGCCCTGGCGCGGACGATCCGTGCTCGTCGTCGGCTTCGGCAACTCGGCCTGCGAGCAAGCGATCGACCTCGTCGAGCACGGTGTCACGACGCACATGTCGGTCCGTGGCGAGGTCAACGTCGTACCCCGCGACGTGTTCGGTCTCGTCCCGATCCTGCAGATCGGCGCGGTCATGCGGTATCTCCCGCCCAAGGTCGCCGATGCCCTCGCTGCCCCGCTCGTGCGCCTCACCGTCGGCGACATCACGAAGGTCGGGCTACGCAAGCTCCCCTACGGCCCCAACACGCAGATCGCCCACGACCGGCACATCCCGCTGCTCGACATCGGGACGATGGACCACATCAAGGAGGGCAGGATCACCGTGCACGGCGGCATCACGCGGTTCACCGGGCCCGGAGTCGTCCTCGACGACGGCACCAGCCTCGACGTCGACGCCGTGGTGCTCGGCACCGGCTACCGACCAGCACTCGAGGACTTCCTGCCCGAGTGGCAGGCAGTGTGCGACGACCAGGGCCGTCCGCTCGTGTCCGGTGGTGCGACGTCGCTGCCTGGCCTGTTCTTCTGCGGCCAGTTCGTCTCGCCGTCGGGGATGCTGCGCGAGGCCGGCATCGAGTCACGCCGCATCGCCACCGCCATCACGAGCCGCTGAAGACGCGGTGGATACGCCCGAGGTCCTGTACGCGTGGAACGGGGACGTCGCTCTCGCTTACCAGGTGTTCGGCGCTGGCCCGGTCGATCTCGTGTACCTACAGGGCTACTGCTCGCACCTCGACGTTGCCTGGGAGAGCCCCTACCTGGCGAGATTCCTGCGCGGTTTGGCGCAGCGGTCTCGTGTGATCGCGACCGATCGGCGGGGGTGGGGGCTCTCTGATCGGTTTGCTCCGGACGCTGTCCCTCCCCTGGAATCGCTCGCCGACGATCTGCTGACGGTGATGGACTCCGCGGGGAGTTCGCGCGCCGTGGTCTTCGGGACGTGGGACTGCGGCATCCTGGCGATGCTCCTGGCGGCTACGCACCCGGAGCGAGTGGCCGGACTCGTCCTGTGTGACACGTTCCCCACGTTCGCCGCGACGTCAGACACCCCGACGATGCCGACGCCGCGAGACTGGCGGGACATCGACCGAGCATTGCGCGAGCACTGGGGGCGTGACTTCGCTGACGAGGTGTGGGGTGGACCGCCCAGCCCGAGGGACGCCCGCGAGGCGGACTGGCTCAACCGGTTTGGCCGGGCATCCGTCGCGCCGGGAGGGCTGATCGCCGAAGGCCGTCGCCTTGCCGAGCTCGACGTTCGGCCCATGCTCCCGTCGATTCATACGCCGACGCTGGTGGTCGGGTTGGAGCGAGGGCGAGGCGTCCTGGACCCCTCGATCAGCCGCCTGCTCGCCGATCGGATCCCGAACGCCCGACTTGCCTTGGTCGGTGACCAGGACGATCCGCAAGACGTGGGCTGGTGGCACTGGTACGGCCGCGGCCCTGCCATCCTCCGCGAGGTCGGAGAGCTGCTCGAGGACGTCCGGCGCCAGGACGTCCTGTTCGATCGCGTGCTGGCCACCGTGATGTTCACCGACATCGTCAACTCCACCGAACGCGCGGCGGTGCTCGGCGACGTTGCGTGGAAGGAGGTTCTCGATCGACACCACAGCCTGGTGCGTGAGCAGCTCGCCGCTTTCCGGGGGACCGAGGTGAACACGACGGGGGACGGCTTCTTCGCCACGTTCGACGGACCAGCACGGGCCGTGACCTGCGCGAAGGCCATCGTGGTCGCCGTGAGATCGCTCGGGATCGAGGTGCGCGCTGGGCTGCACACCGGGGAGGTCACTACCGTGGCCGGCGAGACCGCTGGCATGGCGGTCACGATTGGCGCACGGGTGGGTGCGGCCGCGGGTCCTTCCGAGATCCTCACCTCCCAGACCGTGAAGGACTTGACCGCTGGATCCGATCTCGTGTTCGAGCACATCGGCGAGCACGAGCTCAAGGGCGTCCCGGACCGCTGGCGGCTGTATCGGGTGCTCGGAGCCTGACGAGGCTGTCGAGTGGTGCCCCACGAAGGAACCTGAGAAGCCGTCCTCAGCGCAGGGTGAGCTGGCGGTTCGCGAGGCCTGCGCGGGCCCGCCGCGCGGCGTCGTCGAGCGGCGTGGTGTCGGCGAGGGCCTCCTCGAACCGCGCGAGCCACGCGGTGGCCGGCTCCTCGACGTCGTCGGCCTCGCTGCCCGGCGCGAGGTCCCACACCGGCACGAGCAGGCCGTGCGCGCGGAACGAGCCGATGAAGCGGGTGCCGTCGCCGAGCCGGTCCGCGCCCGAGGCGTGCAGGCGGGCGAACGCGTCGAGCGCCCGGTCCTCGTCGTGCGGCAGCACCCAGCGCAGGTGCTCCTTGGGTCCGATGCGGCACCAGTAGGCGGCGTCGACCGAGGTGAGCCTCCTCGTCGGCACGACCGATTCGTTCGCGCGGGCGAGCGATTCATCGACGTCGTCCGCCACGTCGGTGACGCCCTCGATCCAGAAGCCGAAGCCCTCGTGCACCGCGACGTCGAGCGGCACGGACTGGTCGACGAGGTCCTGCAGGCGCGGACCCTCGTCGGGCAGGCCGTGCTGCTGCACGGGGGTGCCGGGGGCGGACGCGAGCACCTCGAGCAGCGCGGCCGCGACGTCGCGAGACACGTCGCCGGACGAGCCCTGGGTCTGCAGCCCCAGGAACGCCGTGCCGTCGTCGCGCACCATGCCTGCCCACGCCATCGGGAGCACGGTGGCCAGGGTCACCGGCCGGCCGGCGTGCTCAGCGGCCACGGCCGCCGCGAGCGGGAGGGATGCCGTCGCGGCCGGCACGAGCTCGCGCATCGCCACCCAGTCGCACTCGCCGGGCAGCCCCTCGAACGGCCGGAGCACCAGCGCCTGGCCCCGGTGCGCCGCGACCCTGCCGTGGCACGCCTTGTAGCGGCGGCCCGAGCCGCACGGGCACGGCTCGCGCATCCCCACCACCGGAACGTCCGTTCCCAAGGCCGCGGCCGTCGCGGCCGAACCCCCGCCCGTCGCGGCCGAACCCCCGTGCGTCTTCGTCTGGGAACCCTTGGCAGCCACCCCGCGAGGCTACCCGCCACCCCCTCCCGCGTCAGGGGACCCCTGCGTCGAATAGGCCGACCACATCCACCCCAGCTACCGTGCACGGGTAGAGGTCCGCCCCGCCGCGGGGGAGAACCCGTCGTCGCGCACCTGCGGACCGCGCCACGGGGGACGAACCCCGTCGCCGCGCACCGGCGGACCGCGCCACGGGGGATCGCCCACGGGGGATCGCCCACGGGCGCCGCCAGGTGTCCGCCGCCCGCCCGGCCTCCGACCTACCTGCGCACCCGGGCGGCGACGTGGGCGGCGGTTTCGGCCGGGCGGTTCGTGATCAGGGCGTCGACGCCGAGGTCGAGGCACAGGTCGATGTCGTCGGGCTCGTCGACGGTCCACGCATGCACCCGGCCGCCCTTGCCGTGCACCCGCTGTACGTAGCCGGGGTGCAGCCGCAGGATCTCGATGCTCGGTCCGGCCACCGCCGCATCCGCGGGCAGCCGACCCTCGCGGAAGCGCAGCGGCACTCGCTCCATCAGGTAGACGGTGGGGATCGACGGTGCCGACAGCCGGATCCGGCGCAGCGCCACCTCCGAGAACGACATCACCTGCACCGGCGCGAAGCGCCCACCGGCGCGGGCCTTGTGCGCGGTGCGGAGGTAGCCGAACTCCTTGAGCCGCTCCACGAGCCGCTGCTCGACGAGGCCGGCGTAACGGGTCGGGTGTTTCGTCTCGATCGCCAGTCCGACGGGCCGCCCGGCGTCCCGCACGAGCTCGAGCAGACGGGACAGCGTGAGCACGCGGCGCAGGTCCTCGTCGACGACCGGCGGCTCCTCGAAGTCGTCCCAGGTCTCCTTCCAGACCGCGAAGTCCCACTGCTGGAGGTCGTCGAGGGTCTTGGTGGAGACGACGCCGCGGCCGTTGCTCACGCGGTCGACGCGGCGGTCGTGCACGCAGACGAGGTGGCCGTCGGCGGTGAGCCGCACGTCGCACTCGAGCGCGTCGGCGCCCTCTTCGATGGCGCGCGCGAAGGCCGACAGGGTGTGCTCGGCGTACTCCTCGCTGGCGCCGCGGTGCGCGACGATCCACGGCCTGCGGGGGGCGGATGCGGC
This sequence comes from uncultured Actinomycetes bacterium, assembly GCA_963778785.1. GTDB lineage: Bacteria > Actinomycetota > Actinomycetes > S36-B12 > CAIYMF01 > CAVZVV01. The sequence goes on along the minus strand of CAVZVV010000021.1, from coordinate 25,667 downwards.
CACCAGGCGAGTCTGTCAGGCCCGCGGCTACCGGGCCACGCGGCCGAGGCGTCACGGAGATGAGGATCAGGTGAAGTCTGGACCGCCGTCGACCGCCGGACAGGCGAGGCCCTCAAGCGGACGGGCCTCGCCGTCCCAGGCCATGCTCGCGGGCGCTACGACGCGGCGCCTGCCTTGGTGGCGTCGGGGATCTCGACCAGCCGGCCGGTGGTCACGTCGTAGATGTAGCCGTAGATCGGGATCGCCGCCGGCACCAGCGGGTGGTTCCGGATGCGCGCGACGTCCTCGGTGACGCTCTGCGCGTTGTCGCTGATGGTGAGCCAGTCGATGTACTTCGCCTCCGACGAGCCGGGGCCGGAGCCGACGTCGTAGAAGCCGTCCGCGCCCAGCGCCGCGGTCTCGAGGCTGTGCGCGAGCAGGCCCCGCATCACGTCGTCGGTGAAGAACTCCATCCCGCAGTTGGTGTGGTGGACGACGAACCACTCCTTCGTACCGAGCAGCTTGTACGAGATGACCAGCGACCGGATCGCGTCGTCGCTCGCGCGGCCACCGGCGTTGCGGATGACGTGCGCGTCGCCCTCGGCCAGGCCGGCGTACTTGGCCGGGTCGAGCCGGGCGTCCATGCAGGTGAGGATCGCGAACCCGCGGGCCGGCGGCAGAGCGAGCTGGCCCTTCTCGCCGAAGCTCTCGGCGTACTGCTCGTTGGCGGCCAGGACCTCGTTCAGGACTGACATAGGGACCTCGTTCGGTAGGAGGGAAGACGGCGGCGGCCGGGAGGTGCGGACGCCCGGGATGGGGGCACGGTGCGGCGGCCCAATGCGGCGGCACGGTGCAGCCGCACGCAGGATCCGCTGCGGCGGAAGAGAAATCGGCAGCTGGCCGGGGCACGCCCACGTAGCGGCGGGGAAGGGGAGCGGCGCGGGGAAACCAGGCTCGGCGCGGCTCCGGATCGACGCCCGGTCAGCTCACGGACACGAGCAGGCGATGACGTGCATGAGATCGACGACCAGGCATCGCGTGAGGTGCGGCTGGTGCGGCATGCCGAGGAGTCAAACACGGGGCGGCCGGATCCGCGAAACATCGTCCGCATCGCGGACCCTTGCTGCGAATCACTCGCGAAACCACCTGCGGCTCAAACGAAGATGACACCGGGAGCGAAGAGGCCGTGCGGGTCCCAGCCGGCCTTGAGCGCGCGCATGGCCGCGATCTCCGCCGCGCTGCGGCACAGCGACAGGTGCGGCGCCTTGGCCCGGCCGACCCCGTGCTCGGCCGAGATCGACCCGCCGTGGTCGGCCACAGCCGTGAGGACGAGCAGGTCGGCGCTGTCGTCGTCGGCCGGCGGCCCGACGATGCCGACGTGCAGGTTGCCGTCCGCGAGGTGCCCGAAGACCCCGCCGTGCGTCACCAGCGGGTGCGCCTCGAGGCGGGCGCGGATCTGCGCCGCCGCGGGTCCGAGCGCGGACGCCGGCAGCGACACGTCGAGGTGGTGCGCCACCCCGAGCGCCGAGTACGCCTCGCCCTGGCACTCGCGGTAGCGCCAGAGCCGGGCGCGCTCGGACGAGTCGAGCGCGGCCACCGCGTCGGCGTCGTCGGGCAGGTCGACGCCCGGCTCGTCGCCCACGTCGGTGGTCTCGAGCAGCAGCGCCCACCGCCAGCGCCGCGCGAGCGGCCACGGCTGCCGGGTGTACGCGACCGCGGCGTCCAGGCTCGTCTCGTCCATGATCTCGGCCGCGAGCAGGCGCGAACCGGGCCGAAGCGCAGACCGGACGAGGGCGAGCCCCTGCTCGAACGAGTCGATCCCGACGAGGACGACGGACGACGGCGGCGCCGGCCGATTAAGCGTCAGCCGCGCGGCGGTGACGACGCCGAGGGTGCCCTCGCTGCCGACGAAGAGGCCGGGCAGGTCGTACCCGGTGTTGTCCTTTGCGAGCCCGGCCAGGTGCGACACGACGGAGCCGTCCGGCAGCACGGCCTCGATGCCCACGACCTGCGCGCGGGTCATGCCGTACGCGACCACGCGGATCCCGCCCGCGTTCGTCCCGATGGTGCCGCCGACGGTCGCGGAGTCGCGCGCGGCGAGGTCGACGCCGTACTCCCAGCCGGCGGCCTCGGCGTGCCGGCGCAGGTCGCCGAGGGTGACGCCCGCCCCGCACGTCACCTGGGCCATCGCGTCGTCCACCGCGTCGAGCCGGGTGAGGCGGCGGGTGCTCAGGACGACGGGGGCGGGGGCCGCTCCGGCGGGGGGCGCGCCGGCGGGGGCGGGGGCCGTGCCGGCGGGAGCGGGGGCCGCTCCGGGGGCCGGCACGGATCCGCCCACGAGTCCGGTGTTGCCGCCCTGCGGGTGCACCGGCACCCCCGCCGCCACGCAGGCGCGCACCGCCGCGGCGACCTCGTCGGTCGACCCGGGGCGCACGACGGCCGTCGCGGTTCCCTGCCACCGGCGCGTCCAGTCCGTGACGTACGGCTCGACGAGTCCGGAGTCGACCAGCACGTGTGACCCGCCCACCGCGGCGCGCAGCGCGTCGAGCAGCCCCGGCGGCGCGGGCACCACGAACGGGGCAGCACTCATGGCGCCCATCCTGCCTGCCTCGCCCCAGCCCGGGGGCGGAGCTCCGTCCCCGGGCTGCCCGGCAGCGGGGATTCGTCCCTCCGGCAGGTGGGCGTTTACCGCAGCCGCCGCTCGAGGTGACGCACGCGTTGGCTGCTCGCGTCTGCTGGCGGACGGGCCCTTGCCGGGACCCACGCTCGCCCCGGTCGGTGGATCCAGCTCCTTGCCGCGACCGCACGCCGCTCGGGAGGCGGATCCAGCGGTCTTCTGGACGATTCCGGCCCGCACCGCCTCCCGACGCCGCGAATCCGCGCCGAACCGCCTCCCAAAGGGAGGACGATCCGGCCGCGGGCTGGGGGCGGCGAGGAACCCGTTCGTTCGGCCCCTTGGTCCCTGCCGATCCTGGGGGCCTGCCTGACACACTGTGCCAGCGGAGGGGACGGGAGGAGCACGTGCCACAACCCCGCGCTTCAGTCGCAGCGCCGATCGTCGTCACCGTCTTCTCCCACGTTCTCGTGTCTCAGGCTCTGAGCCTGATGCTGCCGGCGGCCGGCATGAGCGTCCGTGCGGCGCTGTCCGACGCCCATGGCCTCAATGCGGTGTGGCGGCACGAGCGTCCGGACGTCGTCGTGTGCGACTCGGTGCTCCAGCGCGGCCTCGACGGCATCGCCGCCGCGGCCCACCTGCGCCGCGGCGAGCCTGCCTCCCGGGTGCTGGTTCTGAGCGCGCGCCACGACCACGGCGCGATCCTCGCCGCTCTGGATGCACGGGTGCAGGGGTTCGTGCGGTCCACCGCGCCGGAGTCGGTGCTGCTCGGCGCGATCCACGACGTCGCCGCCGGCGGCGAGGCTTACGACCCGCAGACGGCCAACGACATTGTCCGGGCCGTGCGGCAAGCCCGGGACGCCGAGTGGATCTTCACCCCGCGCGAACGAGATGTGCTCCGGGCTATCTGCGACGGCACGACGTCCACGGATGACCTTGCCCGGCTGCTGCACATGGGCCAGGCCACGGTGAAGTCGCACGTGTCTTCGCTCGAGGCGAAGCTGAAGGTGCACGACCGGGCTGGCTTGGTTTCCGCGGCGTACCGCGCAGGCCTCGTCCCGGACCGCCGCCTCACCTGACTGGACGTCATCCGGACGGCCCCGCCAAACGTCACCTCGTCAGGCTCAGTCGACGTGCTGCCACCACTCGCGGTCTCCCCCGTACGGGGGAGACGGCCGTCGTCGTTCGGGGGTAGTTCGCCCGTTCTAAGCAGTCGATTTCCGGTGTGCACGCCGCGTGTCACGGACAACTCGGACGGGATCGACGCGGGTGGCGGGTGGCGGGTGCCATCCGTGCTCCACCGAGTCAAGGAGAACCACCATGAAGTTCAGAAGCCGCAAGAGGAAGCTGATCGCGTTCGGTTCGGCGGGTGTGCTTGCCATCGCCGGCGCGGGTGTCGCTTGGGCGTACTTCACGACGACGGGTTCGGGCACAGGTACCGCCACGGTGGGCACCGGGAGTCTCGTGACCATCGCGCAGGATGCGTTCGGCGGCGGCAACCCCGCCGTCTCGCTCACGCCCGGAGGACCCGCTCAAGCCCTCGGGTTCACGATCACGAACCCGAGCAGTGGTCACCAGTACGTCAGCACGGTTTCGGCCGCCGTCGCCGTCTCCAACGACGCGAGCGGCGTCCAGTGCACGGGACCGGACACCCCGACTGGCTGCAACCCGCTCAAGGGCGCAGTCCTCGCGACCCCCGGCAACCAGGGTTCTGTCGTGTCCGGCTGCCTCGCCTCGTGGTTCACGGTCACCGGAAGTCCCGTCACCATCGACCAGGACATCGCGGGGTCGAACGGTACCTACGACAAGCTCTACTCCGCATCGGGTCTCACGCTCAAGCTCGACAACGCCAGCGTCATCCAGGACGCATGCAAGGGCGCGACCGTCGGCCTCATCTACACGTCCAACTGACCACCCTGAAGTCCGACTCACGAGTTCGCCTCGAGGGTCGATGGTTCGCCTTGACTGGTCGGCTGGGCCGGGTGGTTTCTCCCCGGCTCGGCCGGCGGTCCAGGGCGACGAACCAGCGATGAAGACAGGACGAGGGACTGGGCACGATGTGGTGGGATGACGACGACAACCGCAGGGTGGGGCTGGCTGTGGCCGCCACCGTGGCCGTCGTCGTGGTGATCCTGCTCCTGCTGCGCTCGTGCGGCGGCAGCGACTCCGCCGGACCCTCTCCCGCACCAACGCCCACGGCTACCGACGCGACCGAGACCCTCGGGCCCATGCCCACCGGGAGCGTCCCGACCGGTACCTGGCCGACGGGCACGCCCACGGACACGCCGACGGGCACGTCGACGCCGACCACCCCCACCACGCCGACTCAGACCGCGTCGCCCACCAGCACGCCGCACCCCACGTCCACCCCCACCCCTACACCGACACCGACACCGACGCCCAGCACACCGGTCGTCGTCGTGGAGGGCGGGGCTGGCCAGTCGAGCGACATCAACGATGCGTACGCCAGCCCGCTGGAGGTCCGCGTGACCAGCGGCGGCACCTCCGTGGCAGGGGTCCGGGTGACGTTCTCCGCACCGCAGTCAGGCGCGTCTGGCAGCTTCTCCGCAGGAGGCTGCCCGGGCGGCTCCACCACCACGACCTGCTCGATCGAGACCGACTCCCACGGCTATGCCGGGGTACGCGCCTTCACCGCGAACGGCGTGCCCGGCTCGTTCACCGTGGTGGCCACCGTGGCCGGCGCGACGAGCCAGGGGAGCTTCCGGCTCACCAACGGCCGCCCCTTCGTCGTCACCCTCGGCGCCGCTGGCCCCGCCCTCTACCCGGGGGCGCCCGCGAGCCCCATCCCTGTGGCCCTGTCCAACCCGAACCCGTTCCCGATCTTCGTGACGTCGCTGACCATCACGGCCCACAGCTCCACGTGCACGCCGAGCGTCAACCTGCGGATCCAGCAGGCGAACCTGGGCACCCCCACCAGGCCCGGGCGCCTCGCCATCCCCGCGCACGGAGTCGTGACCCTCCCGTCGCAGGGGGTGCAGCGTCCGACCATCCGGCTGCTCGACACCGGCGTCGACCAGACCGCCGCCTGCGCGGGCCGGACCATCGGCCTGTCCTCGAGCGGGACGGCCCTGCCATGACCCGCCGCCGGCTCACGAGCATGCGTCCCGCCACGTGGATCGTGCTGGTGATGCTGGCCGCCATCTGCCTGGCATTCCCCGTCGGCGGCGCCTACGCGTGGTTCAGCGCGAGCGGTGCCGGCACCGGCTCCGCGACGGCCGGCACGATGCAGCCGGTCACGATCGACACCTCGAGCGCCTCGCCGGCCAGCGCCCTGCTCCCAGGCGACGCCGCCGACGTCGTGCTCACCGTCTCCAACCCGAACGACTTCGCGGTCGTCGTCGTGGGAGTCGAGAACGTGCCGGACGAGGCCGTCTCGGTGACCGGCGCCGCGGGATGCACCGCCGACAACGCCTGGGTGAGCTTCCTGGACCAGACGGGCCTGGAGATCCCCGTCCCCGCCCACGCGACCGGCCAGGTGGTGCACCTCACCGACGCCGCCGTCATGTCGATCACCTCCGACAACGCCTGCCAGGGCGCCGCGTTCTCGTTCCCGGTCACCGTCACGGCGCAGTCGACATGAGCACCCGCCCGCGCACCCATGCCGCCGCCCGTCCCAGGAGGGCGGGGCGCTTCGTGGTCGTCGTGCTGGCAGCGGTGGCCGCCGTGCTCGGTCTCGGCGTGGGCGCCGCGGTCGCGTACTGGCTCAGCACCGACTCGACGAACCCTGCGGTGGCTGTCGCCGACACGCTGCCCAGCGGATCCACCCCCACCACGACGACCGCGGTGCCGAACCCGAACAGCCCCGACGTGGCGGTGACCTTCCCCGAGGTGTCCACCGCGCACGGAGTGCTGCTCGTGGAGGACCACTACCGCCTCACCCGCTACCCGGCCGCGGGGGGTGCCGGCACACCCGTCACCGCTCCCTGTACCGCCACCGACGGGGGCGTCGTCACCTGCACCGAGACGCACGTGCCCGACGGCACGTGGAAGTACGCCGTCACGCCGATCGCCGCGTCGTGGACCGGGACCGAGGGTCCCATGGGTCCGACCGTGCTGGTCGACACCGAGCTGCCCGAGGTCGCGGTCACGTATCCCCTCAACGACACCCGCTACGGCCCGAACTGGGCGGGGGCCATCACCGGCGTGGCCGAGGAGGAGCCGGGCGAGGGCGACGTCATCACGGCCGCGCGGGTGACGGTGCAGGACACGATCGCCGGGACGTGGTGGAACGGGACGGCCTGGCAGTCCACGGCTACCTCGGTGGCCGCGACCCTCGGCGCGTACGACATCGCGACGGGCATCACCCCCTGGTCGTACAGCCTCAGCGTCACGGAGCTCGCGGACGAGCACGTCTACACGGTGGTGGCCACCGCCGAGGACGCGGTCGGGAACGTGGGCACCAGCGCCCCCGTGACCTTCGACGTCGACATCCTCGACCCGCTCCCGGTGGAGATCACCTACCCGGCGAGCGGCGCGACGTACGGCGCAGGGTGGGGGGGTGCCTTCACCGGAACCGCGGGAGACCCCTCCGGCGACCTGTCCACAGTCCACCTCGCGCTGCGCGACACGACGGCCACCCCGAACCTCTGGTGGAACGGATCGGCCTGGCAGCAGACGCAGACCACGGTCGGCGCCAGCGGGAGCACCACCTGGTCGTACGCGTTCGCGGGGGCCGGCTACACCGACGGGCACCACTACACCCTGACCGCCACCGCCCTGGACGCGGTCGGCAACACCGGTTCGGTCTCGGCGTCGTTCACCTACAGCACCAGCGTGCCGAGCGTCGCCACGACCTACCCCGTGAACGGCACGACGTACGGCGCCAACTGGGCTGCGACGGTCACCGGCACGGCCAGCGCCCCGGCGCCCCGCACGGTCTCCAAGGTCGACGTGTTCCTTCAGGACACGACGACGGGCTTGTGGTGGAACGGCGTCTCGTGGCAGTCCGACAACACCGACGTCGAGGCCACCGGCACCACGACGTGGTCGTTCCCGCTCGGCGGGCTGCAGCTCGCCAGCGGGCACGCCTACACCGCGACGGCCGAGGCGTACGACGACCTCGGCAACACCGCCACGGCGCCGACGTCGTGGAGCTTCAGCACCGCACTGCCCACCGTCACCGTCACGTACCCCGTCAGCTCCGGCTACTACGGCGCGGGGTGGACCGGCACCGTCACCGGCACGTCCGCGCCGAGCGGGAGCGGGGTGACGATCCCGGGCGGCTCGACCCTCGTCGGCATCCAGGACTCCACCACGGGCCTGTGGTGGAACGGCACCACCTTCTCGGGCGGCCAGCACATGCTCAACGCCGCCTCGGGCGCGGGGTCCTGGAGCTACGGGCTGACGTCCGGGTCGTTGACCAGCGGCCACTTCTACGTGGTGCACGCGCACACCACCGACAGCGCGGGAAACTACGGGACGAGCGCGAGCATCGGCTTCACGTACAACACCACCGCCCCCACCTCGACGGTCGCCTACCCGGTGGCGTCGACGACGTACGGCACCAACTGGGCGGGGCTCTTCGAGGGCACCGCCGGCGCCACGACGGGGATGTCGGTGGCGCAGGTCGCCCTGACGATCAAGGACACCACCGCGACGGCGTGGTGGAACGGGTCGACTTGGCAGGGCACCACGACGAGCGTGGCCGCCGCCGGCCTCACGAGCTGGAACTACGCGCTCGCTACGCTGCCCGCGGGCCACGGGTTCACCGTCGCCGTCACCGTGACGGACACCGGCGGGAACACCGCGACCGGCAGCCCGGTCGCCTGGACCTACGACGACTCGAAGCCCACGGTCGCCGTCACCTACCCGGTGACGAGTACGACCTACGGCACTGGCTGGACCGGCACGCTCACGGGCACGGCCGCGGTCTCGGGCTCGGGGCTCTCGATCCCCGCGGGCAGCGTCCGCGTCACGGTGAAGGACACCTCCGCCGGGAAGTGGTGGACCGGCTCGACGTGGCAGGGCGCGGCTACGTCCGTGGTCGCCAGCGGCACGACGGCGTGGTCGACACCGCTGCCGATCGAGCACCTCTCCAACGGCAACTCCTACGAGGTCACTGCTGCCGTCACCGACAGCGCGGGCAACGCCTCCAACCCGATCACAGCCGTCACGTTCACGTACAGCCTCGCCACCGCGACGGCAGAGGTCCTGGCGCCGGATGACGGCGTCACGTACGGCGCGAACTGGGACCCGGACATCACCATCGACGCGACTCCCACGACCGGCGCCGATGCCGTGAGCAAGGTCGAGGTGCTCATCTCCGACACGACCGCGTCCCGGTACTGGGACGGCGACTCGTGGGAGACCTCCGCACCCACGACACCGCTGCGGGCCACGGTGGACGGCACCGACCCGTCCCTGTGGAACTACTCGCTGGCCGAGTCAAACCTCCCCAACGGCCACACCTTCTCGGTGATCGCCACGGTGACGAACAAGCTGAACAACGCCATCACCACCCCCGCGACGACGTGGGCGTACGTCAACACCGCTCCCACCGTGTCTGTCACATACCCGACGTCCGGTTCCGCGTACGGCGCCGGGTGGCTCGGCTCGATCGCGGGGACGGCCGCGGCGGCCACGGGCCTCGCCGTCGCCGACGTCGCCGTCGCCGTGAAGGACACGACCACGGGGCTGTGGTGGAACGGCGTCTCCTTCGCCGCGTCGACCAGCACCAACGTGCCGGCTACGGGGACGACCTCCTGGGCGTACCCGCTGGAGCTTGCCCACCTCACGAGTGGCCACGCGTACTCGGTGACCCCCACCGTCACGGACACGGGCGGGAACACTGGGACCGCGAGCGCCTCGACCTTCTCGGTCGACCTCGGCGTGCCGAGCGCCACCGTGACGTACCCCGTGAGCGGATCGACCTACGGCCCCAACTGGACCGGCAGCATCACCGGCACGTCGAGCGACGCCCTCAGCGGCGTGTCGTCGGTGACCCTCACGATTGCCGACACGAAGTACGGCCTGTGGTGGAACGGCACGTCGTGGCAGAGCGGCGTCACGTCCGTGACGGCCGGCGGCACGACGTCGTGGAGCTACGGCCTCGCCACGTCGGCGCTCGCGGACGGGCGCACCTACGCGGTGGTCGCCAAGGCCACCGACGCCGCCGGCAACACCGGCTACAGCTCCGCCGCTAACTTCACCGTCGACAAGGCCTCGATCGGCGTGACGATCACGGCCCCCACCGACGGCGGCGTCTACGGGTCCAACTGGGGCGGATCGATCACCGGCACGGCCGCGGACACCGCCGGAAACCTCTCGTCGGTCGCGCTGAACATCCGCGACACCTCCGCCTCGCCGAACGTCTGGTGGAACGGCTCGTCCTGGCAGACCTCGACGACCGCCGTGGCCGCCTCCAGCGCGACGAGCTGGACGTACGCGTTCCCCGCGAGCCGTCTCACCAGTGGTCACAACTACGCCGTCACCGCCACGGCCACGGACGCGGTGCAGAACACCGGCACCGGGTCGTCCGCCTTCACGTACACGCTCTCGGCCCCGACGATCGGCACGACCTACCCGGCGGGCGGTACGACGTACGGGACGAACTGGGCCGGCACGATCAGCGGCACGGCAAGCCCGTCCTCGGGCCGCACCCTCAGCAGCGTGCGCCTCACGATCAGCAACACCACCGCGGGCACCTGGTGGAACGGCACCTCGTGGCAGGGCACCTCGGCCACCATCACCGCGACCGGCACCACGGCGTGGTCGACCTCGCTGCCCGCCCTGCAGCTCACGAGCGGCAACGCGTACAGCCTCACCGCCACCGCCACCGACAACCTCGGCAACTCGAGCTCGTCGCACGACACGTGGATCTACGACACCACGCCGCCGACGGTGTCGGTGACGTACCCGACGTCGTCCGCGACCTACGGCAGCGGCTGGGCCGGCACCATCACGGGCGTCGCGGCCGCCGTCGCGACCGGCGCGACCCTGGCGTCCGGCTCGGGGAGCGTCGGGATCCAGGACGCGACCACGGGCATGTGGTGGAACGGCACCGCTTTCGCGGCGGCGAGCCACACCACGCTGGCGAGCACGGGCTCGACGAGCTGGGGCCTGGCCATCGCCGCGTCGGCCTTCGCCAGCAACCACTCCTACGCTGTCCACGCGCACGCCACCGACTCGGCGGGCAATACCTCGTCCAGCACGACGATCACGTTCACCTACTTCCTCCCGACGAAGCTCGTGATCACGGCGCAGCCGACGAGCATCAGCGCCGGGGGCACGATCACTCCAGCCGTGTCCGTCGCGATCCAGGATGCGTCGGGCAACGTGGCCACCACCGACAACAGCAGCCAGATATCACTGGCCCTGGGCACGAACCCCACCGGGGCCACGCTGACCGGCGGCGGGGCGGTCACGGTGGTCAAGGGGGTCGCGACCTTCACGGGCCTGTCGCTGACGAAGTCGGGCACCGGCTACACGCTGGTGGCGAGCAGCGCCTCGCTGACCACGGCGACGTCCTCGGCCTTCAACGTGACGGTGGGCACGGCGGCGAAGCTGGGCTTCACGACCCAGCCTCCCGCCACCGCCTCCAGCAACGTCGCCCTGTCGCCGCAGCCCGTGGTGGCGATCCAGGACGCCTTCGGCAACACCGTGACCACGGCACCGTCCACGGCGGTGACGCTGACGGCCTCCGGCGGCACGCTCTCCTGCTCGAGCAACCCGCGCACGACGTCGAGCGGCGTGGCCACGTTCTCGAGCTGCAAGATCACCGGCAGCGGCACCTTCACCCTCACGGCCAGCGCCACCGGCTACACGTCGGCGACGTCGACACCGATCGCGGTCTCCGCGCCGCCGGTCGCGGCGCCCGCCGGCGTCACCGCGGTGGCCGGCACGTCGGCGAACCGCACGGTCGTCCGCTTCACCGCGTCGAGCCCGACCACCGGCGTCAACTCGTACTCCTGCCTCGTCTACCAGAACGTGGGAGCCACCAGCACGCCGGTGACGGGCGCGCTCCTCACCACCGCCACCTGCCGAGCACTGACCAACACCACCACGATCACCGTGCCGACCGGGTACCGCGGCACGAACACCATCGTCGTGGTGGTGCGTGCCAACCCGAAGACCGGCTACAGCGCCACGTCGGCCGCCCCCGTCGTCGGCAGCGTCTTCTGACCCCCCACCCGCATCAGGGTGCCCCCGCGTCGAATAGGCCGACACACACTCCCCCACCAGAGTGGATCGCGAGGCGGGCTGGTCCGTGCGTTCGTGCTCCATTCGGGTCGGAGTCACCCAAACGGCGCATGAACGACCCCGTCGCACGGGACGACACTTGTGCCACGAGGGAAACGCCCGGCCGGGCTCGTCCAGAGCGGCCGGGCGTCGCCCTTTCCCCCGCATCACGGTGCCCCGCGTCGACCCCCGTGCCGCATCAGGGTGCCCCTGCGTCGCATCCCGTCCCGCATCAGGGGACCCCTGCGTCGAATAGGCCGACATACACGTCCCCACCCAGCGCTTAGCAGCACCATCGCCCCCCGCACAGCGGCACGGAACCGCGCGCTGCGTCCCTCCGACGGGTGGGGCCTTTGCGACGACCACGATTCGGGAGGGGGATCGGGCTGGTTTCTGGTCGAAACCGGTCCACGCCGCCTCCCGACAACGGGAATCCGCGCCGAACCGCCTCCCGAGAGAGGGAGAGGGCTCGCTGCTTCGCCTGGACGAAGGTGCGCGTGGCGACCAGGCTGGCACCTGTCTCGCCCCGGCTCTGATGGAGGCTCCACTGAACCCGGGGCGAGCCCACTTCGGCCATCAAGCTCGCGCCGGGTGGCGCTACTTGGCCCTGATGGTGACCGGGGCGGTGATCCGGGTCGCCCAGCCGGTGGCACCGACCTGGTGGATGCGCAGCTTCGCGGTCCGCTTCGACGTGAACCTGATCGTGGGCAGGCACTTGCCAAGGGTGACCTTCGCCTTGGACACGTTCTTCCACGTCTTGCCGGACAGGATCTGCAGCCAGCAGGTCCCCTGGACCCGGCCAGCGGGCGAGGACACGACGGAGAGCAGCGCCACCGTGCGCTTCACCTTCACCGAGGCGGGGAACTTGGGGGTCACGGTCACCGCGTGGGTGACGACGGGCTGAATCGCTCCGGCCCCTCGCAGCCCAACGACGTGGACCCCACCGGTGCGGACCTGCCCGCAGCCCAGGGTTCCCGGGGTGCCGACGAAGACGGACCCGTCGCAGAGCTGAGCGGTGCCCACGGCGAACAGGTTGAAGTCCGTCGTGCCCGGCTTCCAGACCGTCGCCCGCACCTCGCTGACCGTGCCCCAGCCCTTCGCTGCGGCAAGCCGGAAGGTGAGCGTGTCCCTGGGGTAGAGCCGCAGCTTCCAGAACACGATGCTGTGCGCGTCCCGGCATCCCGCGTCGCCCCACTGAACGACCCGCGAGGCCACCGCGGGTGCGGCCGCGATGGTGCACGAACCAGCGACCCGACCGGTCTGCGGCGCGGCCCGGGCGACGCTGGCGGTGAACGTGCCAGAACCGGTGACCAGGACGTGCCACATGCCGGTGCGGGTGACTTGGCAGACGTCCTGCCAAAACGCGAACCCACCGGTTTCGCAGGTCGCGTCCACGACGTTCGTGGTCCAGTTGAAGTCGTTCGCGTTCGGGGACCAGAACGTGAAGTTCGACCCGCCGGGTGATTGGACCTGGAAGGTGACGATGTCACCGGCGTGCAGGGGGACGTTCAACCAACCCTGACCAGCGTTGCACCCGGTCGAGTTGTACGCGGAGGGCACACCCATCGTGACGGTAGGTGCGGCGGCGATCGTGCAGGCGCTGGCCCCGGTCGCCAACGCTGGTGCAACGACGAGACCGAAAAGGACCAGTGCCAGCGCCGCGGTGGACGCGGCGATGCGGCGCCAGCTCGTCATGTGTGTTCCCCCCGAGATCCGATGCGACGAGCGCACCCTATCGACCCATGGGACAGCCGGGGCGGGTCGGTGAACGTCTCCGGTGCCTAGGCCACCCTCGGCCACGGCAAGACGCGAGTATACGTTTCGCCGTTTCCCTGCTGGATTTCGCCGAAGCTGGGGGCGGATTCCGGCGGGCTGCCGCCCCCAGGGGGAGCGTCAGATGGCAACCGTAAGGTCACCTGTTCTCACGGCCCTGGGACTGGGCGGCGCCGTCGTCCTGCTGGCCGCGTGCGGGAGTTCGCCGAGCACGGGGCGGCATCCTCGCACCACCGACGCCGAGCGCGACCCCGAGCGCGAGCGCGCACGCCAGCGCCTCGACGACGGTCACGCCGAGCACCGCACCCACACCGACGGCGACGCCGGTGAAGGCGCACCAGGCAGCCAAGGGTGAACCGCCCCTGTACGACGCTGCCGGCTACTCGCTGGCGGACGTCAGCGCCATGGCGAACCTCGCCAAGGCGATGGCGGCCGGGATGAACAAGTCCCTCCCCGGACTGGCGGTCGGATCCTCCACCCACGGGGTCGTGCGGGACGGCGAGACGGTCGCGATGCTGCTTCAGGTGACGATCGCCCCGGAGCACGCGAACTCGTCGACGATGTCGAAGCTGCCGACGATCGCGACGAAGTCGTGGGTGCCCGGCGGAAGGATCACGACCCGCACCATCTCGGGGACGAAGGTCACGGTCGGCACCGAGACGCGTGACGGCTCTCCGGTCGCCTATTACGGGTGGACGCACGACGGGGTGCTCTCCATGGTGGTCTGCGTCGATGACCCAGGAGGTACGTCCAAGCCCGCGCAGGCGGCGGCCTTCGCGAAGGCGTATCTCGCCGCAACCCCTGCCTGACCCCCGCGGAAGCCACCACGGAAGACGTGTGGGTGAGGTTCGTCCTGCGGCCCGCGTCTGCGGAGCTGGCGCAGGTCCCGGGCGTCAAGCGCCCACCGCACCTCTTGCCGCAATGGGGGAGGCGGCGCGGTCTCCTGATGCCGGAGACGCGGGGCGGGGGGCCCTGGATGCAGGAAGACAGCTGGGGCGGAATACGTCGAACTACTCGACGTGGGGGTCCCCTCATGCAGGAAGCAGGAAGCAGGAAGCGGGAAGCAGGAAGCGGGAAGCGGGAAGCGGACGGCGGGAAGCAGGGAGCGGAGGGGGACGACGGACGGCGGGGGCAGGCGGTTAGCGGGGGTGGCGGGTGGGGGCGGTGGCGGGGGACTGGGCGCGGTCGGGGCGCATCAGCATGTACAGGGACTGGCCGTCGGTCTCGCCTCCGTACTCGAAGCCGGCCACCTGCAGGCCCGCCTCGTCGACGAGCCGCTCGAAGTAGGCCCGGTCGTACCGCACGCAGTGCAGCCGGCCCTTCCACTCCAGCGGGCCGTAGCCCTCGGGGTTCTCCACGCAGTCCGGAACGCCGTCCTCGACGAAGCACGTGATCAGCGCCCGCCCGCCCGGCTCGAGGGCCGACGAGAGCAGCCCGAGGTACGCGGCGGTGTCGGCGGCCAGCAGGTGCGAGAACACCGAGTACGCGTACGCCACGTCCACGGACGAGGGCCCGGTGCCCAGCGACCGCACCCGCGAGCCGTCCGGGTTGTACCGCTCGTTGGCCAGGTCGAGGCAGGTGAACCGGAAGCCGGGGCCTGCGAGGTTCGCCGAGGCCCAGTCGATGAGCGGCTTCTGCACGTCGACGCCGTGGTAGTCGGCGATCCGTCCGTACACCTCGCGGATGCCCACGGCCAGGCGCCCCGCGCCGCACCCCCAGTCGAGCAGGCGCGAGTCGACGGTGAGCGATGCCAGCGTGGTGAGCCGGACGACGTCGTTGGCCGCGGTGGCGATGAACTCCTCGTCGTCCATGAAGTGCGCGCCCCCCATGCGCAGGGCGGGAGGCGGAAGGGGGTGGCGCGGGGGCACCGGTGGAGGCGGCGGCGGTGGGTCGACGAGGCGGTGCCACGTGCGCGCAGCCCTGGCCCGCCACCGGGCCCCCAGGCTGCGCTGCGCCAACGTGCTCAGCCCCGCGCGGCCGTGGGAGGACAGGCGGCAGCCGCTCGGGTGCGGCGGCTGGCTGCGGTCACGTCACTACTCCGGGGAGCGTTCTGGTCGAGCCCCGAGCGTACCGAGGCCCGCGCCACCACGTCCTGGCGTGCGACCACCCGGGGGGTCGAACGGGACGAACGACCGTGGCCGCGCGGCCTATCGGCCCAGCCAGATCGGTGCGCCGGTGATGGCGACGCGCAAGCCCACCCGCACGGCCCTGCAGGCTCCCTCGACCGAGCACAGCTTGGTGAACCCGCGCGGGACGGACACCACCTTGCGCGTGGTCTCGGTCCACAGGATGCGGTTCACGCGGGTGCCGGCCCGCACCTGGCACGTGACGAGCCCGGCGGAGTACGAGCAGCCGAGCCACCGCTTGCCGACCACCCAGCCGTACGTGGTCTTGAGCCCCTTGGCCCCGCGGGTGCCGGGGTACATGGTGATGCCGTAGCCGGTCCCCGCGGGCGTGGCGGGCATCCACGCGCTCCAGTAGACCCGGCTCACGCCCAGGCGCAGCGAGTCCAGGTAGGTGCGCGACGTGTAGGCAGCAGCGCGCCAGTCCCGGTCCATCCGGATGTGGGGGTACTTGCGCTTGTCGCCGGGCCCGGCGACTCCCCAGTTCATCTCGGTGTCCCAGACGGGCTTGCTCGGGCGCCCTGGCCGTCCGCAGCAGGGCCTGGAACTGGCGGATGTACCTCTGCCGCGTGACCGGGGTGCCGGTGCTCTCGGTGTAGCCGTGCAGCGCGAACACGTCGACGGGCCAGCCGCGCTTGGCCAATTCGCGGGCGAAGGAGGCGTACCAGCCCTGCCAGTTGCAGCAGCGCAGCGTGGTGCTCGGCGCTACCACCTTGGCCCTCGGGTCGATCGACTTGATCACCGTGTAGGCGTCCTTGGTGAGGTCGGCCAGCTGGGCGGTGGTGCCTCCCCAGAGGTCGCTGAGGTTCGCCTCGGCCCACACCATGTACGAGTCGATGCGGCCCTTGAACCGGGTCGCGATGGCGCGCAGGTAGGCCCGCCAGGCAGTTCGGTTGGGCATGGCGGTGAACCCCGGAGGCAAGCCCGGGTCGGGGCGTGGTGCGTGCTCGACTGGCGGCAGCCCACGCGGGGGTGCCCATGAGCTCGGCCGTGATGGCGGTCACGCCGTTCTTACGGGCGTTCGTCACGGCACGCTCGAGCAGCGTGAAGTCGGGCGCAGCGCCTCGCCTGGGCTGGGCCTGGTACCAGCCCGAACCGTTGCCCAGCAGCTCCAGCGCACCCGTGCCGGCCGCCGGCCCCAGACCTGCCTTGGTCGTAGCCGTGACCGTGACGTCGTTGATTCCACCGACCTGCATCCCGAACAGCGACGCGGGCACGATGGGCGCCGCGGCCCGCGGTATGACGACGGCTGCGGCGGGCACCGCGGACGCGACTCAGGGCGCTGGCGGCGGCCGAGGAAGCAGCCGCGACGGGCTCGCTCGCGGAGGCGCAGGCCGGGAGGACCAGCGAGACGGCCACGACCAGTGTCAGAGGGGCAACGCCCCACGTGGTGACGCGCGGCGTTTCCATGTCGTCCTGCCCCCTCGATGCTGCACGTCGGGTCGTGGTGTGCATCGACGCCCCCGTGGTCCGCTGTAGTGGCGATCAGGTGATTGGCGACCTCGCGAGGCGGTACCGGCACCGATCGACCACGCACTCCGATCCAGGCTACGCCCGAGGCTCAGCGGAACTGGGTCGTGGGAGTGAACTCGGCCGCCTCGCTGCCACCCACGACCACTCCCGAGTCACCGACGAGCCAGGCGTGGGCGTCCCAGGCGGCCCCCGGGTCAGAGGGTGCGAGGCCGATGACGACTACGGGGCGTGCCCCGCGGCGGCGCAGCATCATCCGCGCCGCGATGGCACGGTCGAGGCAGGTGGTGGGCACCGGCAGCCGCCGCGAGGCCCGCACCGACCGCGCTCTGCACGAGGCGGTCATGACCCTCGAGCCGTACCACGACGGGCGCCGCCGCGACCTCCGGCGTCACCGGGCCGGCCTCGCCCAGGAGCCACGGGAGCCGACGCGAAGGGAGGACCCGGCGAAGACCGGTGGCCCCGAGCAGCACGGCGCCCGCCTCCGCCGTCCGGAGGCGCCCGGCCCAGGTCACCCGGTCCCACGTCACGCCCCGAGGCTACCGACGGGCGCCTGCCGCAGACCCGCCACGAGCACCGCCTCGTCGAGCGCCGGATCGGCCGAGCCAGCGCCGGTGGACCCCGTCTGACAAGGCCGGCTGGCCCGCGGGCCGTCATCTACTGTTCCCGTATGACCCGGGGAGCCGCGCCCACCGCGCCGGGTTCCGGGTCGCCGCAGTCCCGGGGGGTCTCAGGCACGGTGCGGCTGCTCGTGGCCGTGGGCGCCCGAGCCGGTCGCGCCCGGCTGGTCTGGCTCGCGGTCCTGCTGGTGCTCTCCGGCCTCACCGACGGCGTAGGGCTGCTGCTGCTCGTCCCGGTGCTGAACTCCCTCGGCAACGACGGCCAGGCCACGCTCACCCTCCCCGGCGGGTTCTCGTGGACCGGGCCGCTGGCGGTGCTGCTCGGCCTCGTGGTGGCGCTGGTCGCGCTGCGCTCGGTGCTGAGCCGCGTGACCGACATCGCCTCGGCCCGGCTGCGGCTCGACATCATCGACGACCTGCGGCACGACGCCCTCGACGCGCTGCTGCACGCCCGCTGGTCGTTCTTCCTCACCCGCCGCCGCAGCGACCTCGTCCAGACGGTGGTGGTCGACGCGATGCGCGCGGGCACCGCCGCCGACCAGCTCACCGGGCTGGCGACCACGGCCGCGCTCACCGTCGCCGCGGCGGTCGTCGCCATCGTGCTGTCGCCGGTGCTGGCGCTGCTCGTCCTGGCCGCTGCCGCCGGGGTGATGGCGGCCTCGTGGCCCAGCATCCGCACCTCGCACGAGCGGGGAACCGCGTTCGGCGAGGTGAGCCGGCGGTTCGGCGGTACCACCACCGACGCGCTGGACTCGCTGCGGCTGGTGCGCGCCCACGACGCCGCCGAGCCGTGGCTGGAGGCGCTGCACGCCGACTCCGACGCGGTGCGCGACAACATGCTCACCTGGACGAGGCGGATGTCCACGCAGCGCGCGGTGATCCAGGTGGGCTCCGCGCTGGGTGCCGCGCTGCTGGTGCTGCTCGCGCTGCGCAGCGGCGAGCCCGTGGCCCAGGTGCTCGTCCTGGTGCTGGTGGTGGCCCGGGTGCTGCAGGGCAGCGCCCAGCTGCTGCGCCAGGCGCAGAACACGGCCAACCTGCTGCCCGCCATCGACGACGTGGTCACGCTCACGTCGGCCGCGCGCCGCGCCCGGGAGGCGCCGTACGCCGAGGGCGCCGCCGGCGCACCGCTCCCAGATCCTCACGCCGCGCCCCCGCAGCTGGACCTCCGCGACGTGCGGGTGGCCTACCCGGGCGCCGACCACGACGCCCTGCACGACGTCACGCTGTCGGTTCCGGCGGGCTGCATCACCGCTGTGGCGGGCCCCTCGGGCGCGGGGAAGTCGACGCTGGTCGACCTCGTCCTCGGCCTGCTGCAGCCCGACTCCGGCGCCTTGCTCGTCGACGGCGTGGCCCTGGCGCCAGCCGGGCTGGCCGCGTGGCGGTCGCGGCTGGCGTACGTGCCGCAAGACGTCACCCTGGTACCGGGCACGCTGCGCACCAACCTCACCTGGACCCTGCAGCCCGGCGCCCCGGCCGACGACGCCCGGCTCTGGGCGGCGCTGGACGACGCGTCGGCCGCCTTCGTCCGCGACCTTCCCGACGGCCTCGACACCCTGCTCGGCGACCGCGGCACGCGGCTGTCCGGCGGCGAGCGCCAGCGGGTGGCGCTGGCGCGGGCGCTGCTGCGCGAGCCGGCCATGCTCGTGCTCGACGAGGCCACCAGCGCCCTGGACGGCGTCACCGAGTCGGAGGTGCAGGCCAGGCTCCGCGCGCTGCGCGGCCGCTGCACCGTCCTGCTCGTCGCGCACCGGGCCAGCACCGTGGCGGTGGCCGATCACGTGGTGCTGCTGAACGCCGGCGAGGTGCTCGAGCAGGGCACGTTCCTCGACCTGCTGCAGGGCGCCGGGCCGCTCGAGCGCCTGCTGGCGTCCGGCCTGCCCGGCTGACGCTAGCCCGCGGCGCCGGCGGGCCGTTCGCGATCCGCGGGGACGACGTCGCCGCCGCCGGCGGGGCCCACCTGGGCCCCCTGGGTGGTGCTCCACGGCACGACGAGGGCGTCGGCCTCCTTCGCTCCCCGGGGGGCGTGCCGCCCGGTCGAGGAGTAGCCGCCATACCCGCCGTAGTAGCTGCCGTAGTAGTACGACGACTCCCCGCGCTTGCGGGCCGGCACGAAGTTCACCAGGGAGCCGAGCACGCTGGCGTCGGCCTGCTCGAGCACCTCGACGGCCCGCCGCACCTGCTCGCGGGTCGTTCGGCCGTGCCGCACCACCAGCAGCGCCCCGTCGGCGTGGTGGGCCAGCACGGCCGAGTCGGTGACCGGCAGCAGGGGCGGCGCGTCGATGATCACCGCGTCGCAGATGCCCCGCAGATGGTCGAGCAGCGACTGCATCTGGCGGGAGCCGAGCAACTCCGCGGGGTTCGGCGGCAGCGGCCCGGCGGCCAGCACGCCCATGAGCCCACGGTTCCAGGGCTGCAGCGCCGCCTCGAGGGTGGCCTGGCCGGTGAGCACGCTGGTGAGACCCACGCCGGCGGCCAGGCCGAGGTAGTCCTCCACCTTGGGGCGCCGGAGGTCGCACTCCACCAGCGCCACCCGCTGGCCGGTCTGGGCCATGGTGATGGCCAGGTTGATCGCCGTGGTGGTCTTGCCCTCCCCGGGCACGGCCGAGGTGACGACGATGACCTTCTTGGGGTGGTCGACGTCGACGAACGCGAGGTTGGTGCGCACGGTGCGGAAGGCCTCGGCCCCGGTGCGGTTGAGCTCCAGGGCCGCCAGCGGCTTGTCCTTGGCCTCCGGGTCGAACGGGATGAAGCCCACCGGTGTGGCGCCGACGATGTCGGAGACGTCCTCGACGCTCTTGATCGTGGTGTCGAGCGACTCGCGGATGAAGGCGTAGGCCAGGCCGAGGGCGAGGCCCACGAGCAGCCCGAGGGCCAGGTTCACCAGGGTGCGGGGCGACGACGGCGAGGCAGGTACGTCGGCCCGGTGGGTGAGGGTGACCTTCACCGGCGAGGCGCCGCCGGCCTTGGGCTCCTCGAGCTTCTCGATCTGCAGCCCCAGCTGCTTGGCCACGGCGTTGGCCACGGCGGCGGCCTGCTCCGCGCTGCCGTCCTTGGCCTGCACCTCGATCAGCACCGTGTCGAGGGGGCTGGTGGCCGACACATTCCTGGCGAGCTGCTCGGTGGTGACGTTGAGCTTGAGCTCGTCGATCACCGGCTGGAGCACGTCGGGGCTGTCGACGATCTGGGTGTAGCTCTTCACCCGCTGCAGGGTGAAGGTGGCCCCGGAGAGGATGTCGGCGCTGCTGGCGCCGTCGTTCGAGATGGCCACGAAGGTCTGGGCCGTGGCGGTGTACACCTTGGGCTGCAGGTAGGTGAAGAGCCCCGCCGCGCCGAGCCCCAGCAGGGTGATGAGGGCGATGGACACCCACCGCTTGCGCACCACGCGTAGGTAGTCGCGAAGGTCCATTTCGTCCTCACCCGAGCGCGCCACCCGGAGTTCCCGGGCGATCACTGTGGGTGAGCCTACGCGCACGACGCTCCCTCCTTCCCGTCGGACGAGGGTCAGCGGATGCGGCTCGCCGAGTCGGGACCAGGGTCCTGCCGCACAGGGATCGTGCGACCCCTCCTGGCCGTCCCTTTCGGCCGATAGGGTCAGACAGGACACACGGTGACCGGGTCACTACCCTCGGCAGTTACGGGGCCGAACGGGTGGGATCCGAAGGCGCTGGGTCAAGAATGGGCGCGGTTTCGAACAAATGCACGGGGGACGCATGACCAGGAAAGCCGCACGATGAAGACGGCGCGCAGACGCCGCCAGATGCAGGCCCTGCTCGACGTGATCACGTGGGTGGCGTCCCTGTCGTTCGCGATGCTGCTGCGGGCCGAGTTCGCCCTCGACGCCGTGCCCTGGGCCGCGGTGTTCGTGGCCGCGGCGATCGCTGGCGTGCTCCAGCTCGGGTACGGCACCTTCGCCCACCTGTACCGCGGCCGCTACGGCTACGGCTCGTTCGAAGAGGTGCTGGGCGTCAGCCTCGTGGGCGCGGCGGTGGCCGTCTCGCTGGAGATCGTCGCCCTCGAGAGCACCCCCCGCTTGCTCCCGGCCAGCCGCCCGATCATGGCGGGCATCCTGGCCATCTCGCTCATGATGTGCCTGCGGTACTGGATCCGGTTCGGCACCGAGCTGCGGCGACGCCCCGCCGCCGACGCGGAGAAGATCATCGTGCTCGGCGCCGGCAACGCAGGCACGCAACTGGTCAAGGCGATCCAGAACAACCCGCGCAGCCCCTACCGCGTCGTCGGAATCCTCGACGACGATCCGACCAAGCGGAACCTTCGCATCGTGGGCGTTCCGGTGAGCGGCACCCGCGCCGACCTCGCCCGCGTGGCCGCGGAGTCAGGCGCAGGCGTTGTCGTCGCCGCGCTCCCCCAGGCCACGGCGGCCACGTTGCGCGACCTCAACAGGCACGCGCTCGAGCTCGGCATGAAGGTCAAGGTAGTGCCGGCGCTCCTCGACCTGCCCGACGGCAAGGTGGGCGTCTTCCACATCCGGGACATCAACGAGGAAGACCTCCTCGGCCGCTCGGCCGTGCACACCGACCTGACCGAGATCGGCCAGTTCCTGCACGGCAAGCGAGTGCTCATCACCGGGCGCCGGCGGATCGATCGGCTCCGAGCTGGCCCGCCAGGTGTACGCCTTCGAGCCTGCCGCCCTCGGGTCTGCTCGACCGCGACGAGAACGGCCTACACGCCACGCAGCTGAGCATCTACCACCGGGCGCTGCTCGACGACGAGAACACCATCCTGGCGAGCATCCGCGACGAGCCCCGCATGCACGAGGTGTTCGAGCGCGTTCAGGCCCGACATCGTGTTCCACGCCGCCGCCCTCAAGCACCTGCCGCTGCTGGAGAAGTACCCGGCCGAGGCCGCCAAGACCAACGTGTTCGGCACCCTCAACGTGCTGCGAGCCGCCCAGCACGTCGGCGTGCAGGTGTTCGTCAACATCTCCACCGACAAGGCGGCCAACCCGATCTCGGTGCTCGGCTACTCCAAGCGCATCACCGAGCGGCTCACGGCCGCGCGTCGGCTCGGAGAGCGACGGGCACGTACGTGTCGGTGCGGTTCGGCAACGTGCTCGGCTCGCACGGCTCGGTGCTGCACTCCTTCGCCGCCCAGATCGCCGACGGCGGACCGGTGACCGTGACGCACCCCGACGTCACCCGCTACTTCATGACGATCCCCGAGGCCGTGCAACTGGTGCTGCAGGCCGCCACGATCGGCAGAGGACGGCGAGGTCTGCGTGCTCGACATGGGCGAGCCGGTCCGTATCGCCGACGTGGCGCGCCATCTCATCGCGCAATCAGGCCAGGGCATGGGGCTGACTCTTCACCGGGCTACGTCCCGGCGAGAAGCTCGAGGAGGACCTGCTCGGCGACGGCGAAGTGGATGTGCGTCCGCACCACCCACTGGTCTCCGAGGTGCCGGTACCGCCAATGTGGCCGTCGATGCTCAGCCGGCTTGGACCTGCGAGCGCCCGCGGACGAGATGCGCGCCGAACTCCGCGCGCTCGCCGCGACCCGCGTACCAGCCGTAGGACTGACCGGGTGGGCGCAGCGTGAGCGCGCCTCTTTGGCGTCTATGGCGCAAGCGGCTTCGGGCGGGAGGTCATGCCGCTGGTCAGGCACCACTTGATTTCTCAGGCGACGTCACCGATCCCCGCGACGTCGTCTTCATCGACGACGGCGCCGCCGCCCCGGGCGCGGTAAACGGACACCAACTCGTCAGCTTCGACGAGTTCGCCTGCCACCCTGGCCGCAAGGCCGCGTGTATCGCCATCGCGGACAGCCATGTGCGACAGCGTCTGGCCGAGAAGTGCGAAGCGCTAACATCGAGCCACTCTCCGTGGCTGCCCCGAACGCGGTGATCATGGACGAGTCGACCGTCGACGTCGGCTCCATCTTCTGCAGCTTTTCGCATGTGACCGCCAACACAACCATCGGTAAACACTTTCACGCGAACATCTACTCATACGTCGCGCACGACTGCGTCGTCGGCGACTTCGTCACGTTAGCGCCGAGCGCGCACATCAATGGGGCGGTGGTGCTCGGGGACCACGTCTACGTGGGTGCCGGCGCCATGATCAAGCAGGGGACCCCTGAACGGCCGATGGTCATCGGGAGTGGCGCCATCATCGGTATGGGAGCGGTCGTAACAAGGCCCATCTCCGCAGGGGTAACTGTGGTTGGGAACCCGGCCCGTCCGCTGGGGCAGTGATGTTCGCGACCTCGGGATCTGAGGGAGTGCGTCGGTTGCTCGACGTCGCAGTCGCCGTCCCTTTGTTAGTCGCCGCCGCCCCTCTCATGGTCGTCACCGCGCTCGTCGTGCGGCGCTCGCTCGGCCGACCGGTGCTCTTCAGGCAGGTCCGCGCTGGCCGGGACGGCCAGCCGTTCCCTCATAGTCAAATTCCGCACGATGAGGCCTGCCCCCGGAGGAGCCAACGATCTCTCCGGCGACAAGGTCCGGCTCACCCCACTCGGCGCCCGGCTGCGGGCATGGAGTCTTGACGAAATGCCCCAGCTTTGGAACGTCGTCTGCGGAGATATGGCTCTGGTCGGCCCTCGTCCACTGCCCGTAGCTTATGTCTCCCGCTACGACGCCCACCAAAGACGTCGACTCGAGGTTCGGCCCGGCATCACGGGGCTCGCCCAGTCGGGGGCGCAACTCGCTGACGTGGCCGCAGAAGTTCGACCTCGACGTCGAGTACGTAGACCATCGCTCCCTCCTACTGGACCTCCAAATTCTCTTGTGGACGCTGCTCGCACTTCTGAGCCGCGACGGTGTTGCCGCCGCCGGCGCGACGACCGCGTCGGAGTTTCTCGGATGCCGGTCGGGGGCGGCATGACATACCGCATCCACCTTTCGCCTCCCGACGTTGGCGAGTTGGAGGAGGAGTACGTCCTCGACGCATTGCGCTCAGGGTGGGTGGCCCCCTCGAAGGCGCCGCACGTCGATGCCTTCGAGCGGGAGATCACCGCGTTCGTCGGCGTCGAGCACGCCGTGGCGCTGTCAAGTGGAACGGCCGGGCTCCACCTCGCATTGCTCGCGATCGGCGTCGGCCCCGGCGACGAGGTCATAGTCCCAACCCTGACGTTTGCCGCGACTGCCTTCGCAGTCACCTATGTCGGTGCGCGACCGGTGTTTGTCGATTCCGAGCCGCAGAGTCTCAACATCCATCCCAGAGTGCTTGAGGAACTGTTGGTCGGGCGCGCCTCAAACGGTCGGCTGCCCGCGGCGGTGATCGTCGTCGACATCTTCGGTCAGACCGCGGATTACGAGGCTCTCATTCCCTTGTGCGCTGAGTACGGAGTTCCGATCATTGAGGACGCGGCGGAAGCCCTTGGCGCTTCGCACGTCCTGGGTAACGCTGGCACCTTCGGGCGCGCCTCCGTGTTCAGTTTCAATGGAAACAAGATCATCACCACCAGCGGCGGTGGCATCGTTACGACGGACGACGGCGTGCTCGCGCAACGCATTCGCTTCCTCTCGACACAGGCGCGGGAGCCACACCCTTGGTACGAGCACAAGGCGATCGGGTTCAACTATCGGATGAGTAACCTGCTGGCCGCACTCGGGAGAGCCCAACTCGCACGTCTGCCTGACATCATCGCTCGCCGACGAGACGTACACGCGATGTACGTCGGTGCGCTGCAGAGGAGAATCCTACCGATCGACGCGCCGTGGGGTCGGGGGAACGCCTGGCTCAACTTGCTGTCGTGCGGTTCGTCTGAGGATTCGACCAGAGTCCGGGAGCGGTTGGCCAGCGCGGGGATTGAGGCCCGACCTACCTGGAAGCCCATGCATACGCAGCCTGTGTATGCCAACTCGGAGGCGTTCATCATTGGCACCTCTGATGCCCTGTTTGCTGGGTCTCTCTGCCTTCCCAGCGGAAGCCGT
>CAVZVV010000020.1:0-178926 GCA_963778785.1 uncultured Actinomycetes bacterium | reverse complement strand
CTCTTGCTGATCGAGCGCGTAATATCGGCCCATCACGCCTTGCAGCTCCGGGAACTCGCCGACCATGAAGGAGACGAGGTCGGCCTTGGCCATGATGGCGGCACGCTCGGCAAGGTCGGGATCGGCGCCGACCAGAGGGGCGAGCTCGCGGGCCAACATCCGCACCCGCTGAATGCGATCGTATTGCGTGCCGAGCTTCTCGTGGAAGACCACGTCCTTCAGCTTCGGCACCCAGATTTCGAGCCCGATGTCGCGGTCCTGATCGTAGAAGAATTTGGCATCGGACAGGCGCGCGGCAATCACGCGCTCATTGCCCTCGACGATGGATTTGCCGCCATCCTCGGTCTGAAGATTGGCGACCAATATGAATCGGTTAGCGAGGCTTGCTCCGCGTTTCAGCGAGAAACATTTCTGATGCGCCTTCATCGAGGTGGACAGCACCTCTGGTGGCACTTCCAAAAAGCGTTCGTCGAAGGAACCCATCAGCGGCACAGGCCATTCAGTGAGCCCAGCATTCTCGGAGAGCAGCGCCTCATCCTCGACGAGGTCGAGCTTCTCCTTCTTGGCGAGCGCGCGTGCGGCATTGGCGATCAGCTTGGCGCGGTCGGAGGCATCGAGGATGACGAAAGCCTTGCGCAGTTTCTCGGCATAATCGGCGAAGTTCTTCACGGCAAATGGCTTCGGCGCCATGAAGCGATGGCCGTGCGTCTCGTTGCCGGTGGCGATGCCATCGATTTCGAAAGGCACCACTTTGCCGTCGAAGAGACAAAGGATGGAGTGCAGCGGGCGGACCCAGCGCAGCTACCGTTGCCCCAGCGCATCGATTTCGGCCAAGGAAAGCTGGCGACGATCGCGGGCACCACCGTAGCCACGACTTCCTCCGCCGCGCGGCCCGCGCGCTCGATGCGAGCGACATAGAAATCACCCTTCTTGTCCTGTTGCAGCTCCGCGTCCTTGACCGATTTCAGACCAGAAGCTTTGAGGAAGCCCTGGATGGCGGCGTCGGGCGCGCCGACGCGCGGTCCCTTCTTCTCTTCCGATGTGTCGGGCGAACGCTTCGGCAGACCGTCAATAACGACCGTCAGCCGGCGCGGCGTCACGAAAGAACGGACGGTCTCGAACGCAAGTCCCGCATCCTTCAAGGCGTCGCCGAGAAAACGCGCGAGCTCGTCGCCGGCGCGGGCTTGCATGCGCGCCGGGATCTCTTCGGAGAATAGTTCGAGAAGGAGTTCAGCCATGGTCTAGCCGATGCGGTTATGGAAGCCGAGATCGTAATCGGTAATGGCGAAGACCAGCAGGTCCCGCTCTAGCCGATAGGGAATCACGCTTAAGATGAGATCGGATTGCGCGCCTGCGGCCGGTAGCAGCGGCACCAACACATGCGCGGGTATCGTGTCGAGAAAATCATAGAAGCGCATGAAGGCGCCCTTGCCATGCTCGACATTGAACGAACCGACCGCCCAGGAGATCGGCAACTTGCCCTCGTCGGCATAGTCGAGATAAAGCGCGAAACTCGACAGCTCTCCCGCGAATGGCGTCAGCGCCGTGCGTAGATCGGCGTTGTCGATCTCGGAGACCGCCAAGCTCGCATCGAGCTTCAGCATGAGCTGGAAGCTTTGCGGCGTCGCGCGCCATACGCGGCCGGTCCAGGATCGGAGCTTGGGTTTCAGCGCCGGGGTGCGATTCTGCGGCGGCGCGTTGTTCTCATCACGATAGACTTCAAGCATGGGCGCCGCCAGCTTCGGTCTTGAGCCAAGCAGCGCAGCAGGCCTTAGCGAGATCGCGCACGCGCAAGATATAAGCCTGCCGCTCGGTCACCGATATGACGCCGCGCGCGTCGAGCAGATTGAAAAAATGCGAGGCCTTGATGCATTGGTCATAGGCCGGCAGCACCATCAGATGACGCTCGCCTTTATCGCCCTTCGCCAGCAGCGATTTGCACTCGGCCTCGGCGTCGCGGAAATGATCGAGCAAAGGCTTAGTGCCGGCGTATTCGAAATTGTAGCGAGAATATTCCTGCTCGCTTTGCAGGAACACGTCGCCATAGGTCACCTTGTCCTTGCCTTCGCCTCCGTTGAAATTGAGATCGAAGACATTGTCGACGCCCTGCACATACATGGCGAGGCGCTCGAGCCCGTAAGTGAGTTCGCCCGCGACCGGATCGCAATCGAAGCCGCCGACCTGCTGGAAGTAAGTGAATTGCGATACCTCCATGCCGTCGCACCAGACTTCCCAGCCGAGCCCCCAGGCGCCCAGAGTCGGGCTCTCCCAATCGTCCTCGACGAAGCGGATGTCGTGGCTCTTGGGGTCGATGCCGATGGCGTAGAGGCTCTCAAGGTAGAGATCCTGGATGTTGGCGGGCGACGGCTTCAGCATCACCTGGAACTGGTAATAGTGCTGGAGCCGGTTCGGGTTCTCGCCGTAGCGCCCGTCTTTGGGCCTGCGCGAGGGTTGGACGAAGGCGGCACGCCAGGGCTTGGGTCCGAGCGCCCTGAGGATGGTTGCGGGATGAAAGGTTCCTGCCCCCATCTCCATGTCGTAAGGCTGGAGGATAACGCAGCCCTGGTCGGCCCAATAGCGCTCAAGCTTCAGGATCAGATCCTGGAAGGACAGCTTCTGCCTTTCCGGCTTGGAAGATTTGGTCATTTGGTCATTAGGGCAAATCGCGGGCGGCTAAGGGGCTCGGTCGGCCCGCACGCTATTAGCCAGCGGGGGAAAGGGTCAAGGGACCGAAATCGGCCCTAGCCTTGTTTTGGCCGGTAGATGCCGCTCAAGGGGTCGCGTTCCAAAGGCACGATGCTGTCGGCATCGCGGCGCTCCATGGCCTCTTTGGCGCGTTTCAGCTCGCCGGCGATACGCATGCGCTCCTGCGTGTACCAGCGGCGGGCGACCATGAGGCCGGCGGC
This sequence comes from uncultured Actinomycetes bacterium, assembly GCA_963778785.1. Lineage (GTDB taxonomy): Bacteria > Actinomycetota > Actinomycetes > S36-B12 > CAIYMF01 > CAVZVV01. The sequence continues at coordinate 176,020 of CAVZVV010000020.1, read as the reverse complement.
GACAGCGGCAAGGAACAAGACTTGCGGCATGGCTCTATAATCCAAAGCGCGACCAGAGCGCGCGGGTCTCTACAGCCGAAATAAGATCGTCGGCGAGGCCTGAAGTTGCAAGGCCAAATCCGAACGACCGCTCACTTGCGGCAATGCCATGCTTACGGCGGAACCAGCTCCGCTCAGGGCTCACCAGCTTGAAGCGCACCTCCTCGCCGTAGAGCTCGCGCATCTTACCACGCAAATCCGCTAACCCGTCGATCAGGCCAAGCTCGACGGCTTTCTTCCCAGACCAGAATTCGCCGGTGAAGAGACTGTCTCCGGCGGCTTCGATCTTCTTGCCGCGACGCGACTTTACCAGGGAGATGAACTCGGCGTGCACGTCGGCTTGAATCGATTTCACGCGTTCGACGTCTTCAGGTTTCTCGGGCAGGAATGGATCGAGAATACCTTTGTTGGCGCCGGCGGTGATGACCCGGCGTTGGATGCCGAGTCTATTGATGAACTCGTTCAGGCCAAAGCTCGCGCTGATCACGCCGATCGAGCCGACGATGGAGCTTGCATCGGCGTAGATGGCGTCGCCCGCGAGGGCGAGCAGATAACCGCCGGACGCTGCGACATCCTCGGCGAACACATAGACCTTCAGCCCCTTCTCCTCGGCGAGGCTGCGGACTGCGCTTATAGATCAGCGCTGACTGCACCGGCGAGCCGCCTGGCGAGTTGATCTGAACGGCGACCGCGGCGGCATTCCGCATCGAGAATGCCTTCTCAATGGCGGACGACGTGGTGGACAGGGAGAGTCCGGGCCGAAGCGGCGTCACCATGCCGATCGGGCCGGAGAAGCGGAGCACCGGAATGACCGGCCCGGAGGCCACCCAAGAGGCCGGGAGATAGCTCTTCACGGTGTCGAGCCAGCTCTGGCCCTCGATGTCGTTGCGATTTTCCATGGGGCTAAGGTACAGCCGCAAAGGGCCAAATCAAGGCTTGGAATGAGGGCACCGAACAGGGTCACTCTCGATCATATCGAGCGAGCGGCGGCGCCAGGCCAACACGAAATGTTGATCGGCCATAAGTCGGTCTCGTTCACTCGCTAAGAGTTTAGCTGACGGATGGAAGACTCCGTTCGCGGCGCCCTCCCCTGCAGCGCCGCACCCTGAAGGAGAATCGGAATGAAAAAGACAGTGACGACTCTGATCGCCGCGTTCATCGCGGTGTTGATCGCGCTTCCGCTTGAGACGGCATTCGCCGGACGTGGCGGTGGACATGGCGGCGGCGGGGGCGGTCATGGCGGAGGCGGTCATATGGGTGGCGGTGGTGGCCACATGGGTGGCGGCCATTTCGGCGGCGGCCAAATCGGCGGCGGCGGAGGCTATGCCTATCGCGGTGGCGTGGGTCGCGGCTATTCCAACCACAACTGGCATGGCAACAACTGGCACGGCAACAACTGGCACGGCAATAACTGGGCCTACAACAACTACCACGGCCATTACGGACATTACCGTCACTACTCCGGCTGGTATGGCTATGGCTATTGGCCTGGAATCTATGCCGGAACCGGTTACGGCTATCGGCGCTGCTACTCGCCGGTCTATGGCTGGTATCCCTGCCGGAACCGCTATTACGGCTACAACTACTAGAACTTGGCTCTCGTTTTTTAGGCCCGCTTCATATCTGGCGGCTAGGTTTGCCGCTTGATCGGTTGTGCGGCTGGAGGTTCTGAAATGAAGAAGAAGCTCGTGACGAGTTTGGTGGCCTTGGGGGCGCTCGCAGCCCTCTTCGTCGCCTTCACCCCTGACAGCGCGTCCGCCGGATGGCGACGCTGGGGGGGCTATTATGGCGGTTGGGGTAGGCCCTGGCGTCAATGTCTATGTCGGTCCGCGCTACGGCTATTACGGCTATGGCTATGGCCGGCCTTACGCCTATTACCCCTATTGGCGCGGACGGCATTTTTATCGCCGGAATTACGGCTGGTACTAGCTGACCGGCGCTAGACCAAGCGCCCACAAGACTTGCAAAGGGCCATTCCCGAGGCCGGGAATGGCCCTTTTGCTTGGTTTTTCCGGTGAACGTCAAATGAATGGTGGTCTCAGACTCGGTTCAGAGCGCTCCAGCTAAAACGGGATCATGAGCGAGGGCGCTTCCTCAGCTCAGACCAATCAAAGACGCGAATCCCCGCGTCGCAAGCTGGAGGTTGACCCAATGTTCAAGAAGATCCTCTGACCGCCGCCGCCCTTTCCGCCCTGATGTTTGGCGCCTCTGCGGCCAATGCCCATTACAATAACCATGGCTACAATTATGGATATAGCCATAACTATCGTACTGCTTACTCCTACTCCTACGACTCCTATCAGCCGACCTGTTATTACAAGTCGATCCCGGTCACTATCCGGGTGTGGAACGACTATTACTGCGAATACACCTACAAAACCGTCTATCGCAGCGTTAAGTCCTGCTACTAGTCGGTTTTGCCAGCGCCCGAGCCCCCGCCTCACACTCGGGCCGTTTAAGAGCCGCCGCCCTCCCCCCGGGCGGCGGCTTTTTTTCTAACGGCGCAAGTTCAAGGCCTCGCCTTGCCGCAAGACGGCTTCAGCTTCGTGGGTATAGGCGCCGTCGGGGCGGTGAAGCACGAGACCGGGCAGGAGGCGCAAAGGGGCGCCGCTGGTTTTCTTCGCCTGAACGATGATCCGCGTCGCGGCTGCGCCCTCGGCCGGGAACAGGGGGAAGACCGAGATGCCGCCGCAGGCTTCCTCAAGCAGCGAGAGTAGATGCGAAAGCCGCTCGGGGAGATGAATGAGGGTGAGCGTGCCCTTCGCCGCCGTCATGCGCACGAGGAAGCGGATCCAAACCTCCAAACCATCCTTGCCCATCACATGAGCGGCGGCGCGCTCCGGCGCGGTGCGCACGCTACCTTCCGCGTAATATGGCGGGTTCGCCATGACGTGATGATAACTTTCGGCGACGAGGCTTTTGGCGTGGAGGGATTTGGCTTGGGCGGTCAGATCAGCCTCGATTGCGGTGAAGCGGCCAGCGAGACCATTCCTTGCGGCATTCGCCTCCGCGAGTGAGCAAAGGTGAGAGTCGATTTCGACGCCGGTGACGCGAATTCCGGGCACTCTCGCCAGAAGGCAAAGCCCGGCGACACCGACGCCTGCGCCGGCATCGAGCACCTGGTCGCCTTTCTTCGCGGGCACCGCTGCTTGCAGCCACACGGCATCGCTGCCTGAGCGGTGACCCTTTCGCGGTTGAAGCACGGTGATGCGGCCGCCGAGGAAGTCGTCAGCAGTGTTGGCCGCAGCCGGCTCAGGCTTGTTCGTCTTCGGCGAGGGCATGGCCAATTCCGGCCTCGGTGAGGATGCGGCGGGCGCGGGAAAGCTGATCTTGCTCCACCAAAACGCGCCGCGGCAAAGCGCCAATGGAGCCTTCCAGCACGCTCATATTCATGTCTGCGACCGTGAAGCCCACGCCTGCCTCTTCCAGAAGCGCGCTGACGAAGGAAATCAACACGGGGTCATTTGAGCGGAGCAATTCCTTCATTTAGCGCTACCCTCGATTGCGACCTATGAGCTTCTTGACCACCCGGCCATACGACCGACTATAGTCCCCAACAAAAGCCATTCGACCTTCAGGAGCAGTCCCTTGGGCGTTGTCGTAAAGCTTTCCGGGTCGCCCGATCCGCGCGCGAGCCTCGCGCCGTTGCTAGCGCTTGTCGAGGAGGACATGGGCCATGTCAACCGCATCATCCTTGACCGCGCCCGCTCCAATGTCGAGCTGATCCCCGAGCTTGCGCGGCATTTGATCAATTCAGGCGGAAAACGGTTGCGCCCAATGCTGACGCTGGCCACGGCGAAACTGTGCGGCTACGCGGGCGATGGGCATGTGCGCCTCGCGGCCAGCGTCGAGTTCATGCACACGGCGACGCTGCTGCACGATGACGTGGTCGATGAGAGCGACGTGCGGCGCGGCAAGACAGCGGCGCGGCTGTTATGGGGCAACGAGGCAAGCGTGCTGGTCGGCGATTTCCTGCTGGGCCAGGCCTTCAAGATCATGGTCGATGTCGGCTCGCTTGGGGCGCTGCGCATTCTCTCCGACGCCGCGGCCGTGATCGCCGAAGGCGAGGTGATGCAACTCATAACCGCCAAGAACACCGATACGACCGAGGACGATTATCTGGCCGTGATCGACGCCAAGACGGCAGCCTTGTTCGCAGCGGCCGCCGAGGTCGGCGCGGTGATCGCAGGCAGGCCGAAATCCGAAGCCGCTGGTTTGCGTTCTTACGGCCGCAATCTCGGCATCGCCTTCCAGCTCGTCGACGACGCGCTCGACTATTCCGGCGAGCAGGCGACACTGGGCAAAAGCGTCGGCGACGATTTTCGAGAAGGCAAGCTGACGCTCCCCGTCGTGCTGTGTTATCGCCGTGGCAACGAGGGCGAGCGCACCTTCTGGCGGCGGACCATGCAAGACGGTAAGATTGAGGAAGGCGATCTCGATCAGGCGATGGCCTATATGCTCGAGCACAATGCCTTGAGCGATACCATGGAGCGCGCGCGTCATTACGGCGCCATCGCCCGCGATGCCATGGCGATCTTCCCGGATTCAGAGGCCAAATCGGCTCTGCTCGGGGCCATCGAGTTCAGCGTCGATCGGCCGTTCTAGTTTGACGCATAATTCTTGTCCGAAAAGTCTGCAAATTTTCGGGACTATGCTTTAGCCGAGACTGCCTGCTTTCACCCACCAATTGGATTGCCGCCTGGAAAGTGCAAGGCCAGCACTCGCGGCTTCCTGAGCCGAGTCAAACAGCGCAAAACACGTGGCACCGCTGCCAGATACCCGCGTCAGGCTCGGCCCGAAATCCGCGAGCAACGCCAGAACTTCGCCGATGATCGGCGCGAGCTTCAGCGCAGGCGCTTCGAGGTCGTTGGCTCGCGCCCTCGCATAGTCGATCAGCTTTGCAAAGCTGCCGTCGAATTGTGGAAGCGCCACGGCAGGTTTGTCATCATCGTCGCGGCACGGCTTGGCATCAAGCGCGGCATAGACTTCGGCGGTCGCGAGTTCGACGCCGGGATTCGCCAGCAGCAGGCCACAGATTGGGAACCCTGAGATTTCACGCACCATTTCGCCGCGGCCGGTCATCACAGCAGGTTTGCCCGCAAGACAGGCCGTGACATCGGAGCCGAGACTGCCCGCGATCTCCCCAAGCAGTTTTGACCGAAGCCTACCCTGATTGGCGCGAGCGAGGAGACGGAGTGCGGCGGCACCGTCGGCGGAACCGCCGCCAACACCGGAAGCGATGGGGAGTTCTTTGATCAGCCGAAAGCGGCCGAGGGTGAGTTCTGGACAGCTCGCTTTTGCAGCTTCCGCCGCGGCAAGGACGAGATTGCCTTCGATGCCGAGCGCCGGGGCAAACGGACCATCGATCTCGAGGCCGAGCTCAGGTCCAGGCTCGAGCTGAACACGATCGCCGAAATCGGTGAATGCGACGAGGCTCTCGACCTCGTGATAGCGGTCGGGGCGGCGGCCCTTCACCTCTAGGGTGAGATTGAGTTTGGCTGGTGCGGTCTCTTGCAGCATCGCGGCCATCTCAGAGACCGCCTGGATTAGCCTAACGCTGCAGCTTCTGGGAAGCGTCGCCGGTGCGATCCGCGGCCTTGGTCTCAGGCGTATCGGGGAGACCGGTCTTGATCTTCTTCTCAAGCTCCACGACCTGCTCGCTCTCTGGCTTCAGCGACAAGGATTGCTGCCACTGATATTTCGCCTCCAGCTTGCGGCCAATGCGCCAATAGGCGTCGCCCAAATGGTCGTTGATGATGGGATCGTCAGGCCTGAGTTCCACGGCGCGCTCGAGTTGCTCGACGGCGGCGGGAAGATTGCCGAGCCGGAAATAGGCCCAGCCGAGGCTGTCGACATAGTAGCCGTCCTCCGGCTTCAGCTTCACCGCTTTACGGATGTAATCCATCGCCGTCTTCAGGTGCATGCCCTGGTCAACCCAGGAATAGCCGAGATAGTTGAGCACGACGGACTCATCCGGCGACAGCGCCAGCGCCTTCTTGAGATCGGCTTCGGCGCCGGGCCAGTCCTTGAGGCGCTCGTTGGAGACGCCGCGCGAATAATACAGCGCCCAATTGTCCTTGGTCGGCTTCGAGAGCAGAGCGATGGCCCGCGTGTAGGCATCGCGCGCTTCGGCATAGCGCTCATGCGAGCGCATGATGTTGCCGAGCGCATCGAGCGGGCGCCCCGGCACCGAAGAGCGTGAGCCCGATCACGAGCACGAGCAGGGTCAGGGGGCGGGCCCGCCACCGCGACGGCGCGGCGTAGGACGTGCGCGGGACGTGCCGCGACCCGCCGAGACGGCCGCGTGCCACCCACGTCGGGCCGGCTGCTCGATGGCGTCTCCTGCGCTGCTGACCGCGTCGAACCCTGGATCGTCCGACCGTAGGGGGGCGCTTCCACCCCTCGTCCATGGTCGTTTCATCCATGCCATGGATCATCGGACGAGGAACGGGGGGTGGGTGGGCGAGGAGGCCGACGAGGGAGGAGTGCCGACCAGGACGGGATCACGCCGGCACGTCCGCGACCGTGGAGACGAGGGACTCGAACCCCTAACCCCCGCCTTGCAAAGGCGGTGCTCTGCCAGTTGAGCTACGCCCCCGGGGTGGGCCGCCCCGCGGCGGCCCGAGAACAGAACCGACCAGCAGATGCCGAACCGGTCGGAACGGTGGATCAGGACAGGTCGGGAGCTGCGGTGGCCTCGGTCCAGAGGTCCTGCTCGGCCCGACTCGCTGTGACCTGGCGGTAGACGACGAAGCCGACGGCGGCGAGCGCCGCGACCACGAGGAGGTTCTTCACGAAAGACCACCTTCGACAACGGGACGACGTGGGGCGCACGAGGATCGAACGGGACGAGCCTACGCCGTGCGCGGGGCTCCGGGCACGGCGGTTGGTGCGCGCGAGCATCCGCGCGGCCCCGGTTCTCACGTGCGAGAGCCCCTCCGCGCGGGAGGGGCTCCGGGAGTGGGCCTAGGAGGACTTGAACCTCCGACCTCTTCCTTATCAGGGAAGCGCTCTAACCGCCTGAGCTATAGGCCCGCAGTGCTCCGCACCAGCGTCGCTGGCGCCGGCAAAGGCTACCCGAGCCCGCTCGAGCCGCCCAAACCGGCCAGAACGATCAGGGCCTCAGCTCTCTTCGCTGAGGGTGACCTCGAGGCCGCCGGTGATGCCCACCACCAGGTTGTAGAGGAACGCGAACATCGTGGTGAGCACGGCCACGAGGACGACCTCGAACGCAGCCAGCACCAGCGTGACACCCATGACGCGCCCGAAGGACACGACCGCCTTGAGGTCGAACTGGGTGGTCCCGGTGCCCGTGACGTCGTTGACCGTGCGGCCAACGGCATCGAACACCCCCAGGACGTCGAGCACCGACCACAGCAGCGCCGTGGCCACGAGCAAGATGATCGCGAACGAGAGCGCCAGCATGAACGACGTCTTCAGCACCGACCACGGATCGACGCGGCTGACCATGAGCCGCGCGCGGCGCACCCCCGTGGGACGCGGCGCAGGGGCCGGCGTCGCGAGTGACGCAGGCGCCGGCGCGGTAGGCCGAGGCGCCACCACCGGCGGGTGCGCCACGGTCTGCGGCCCGGTGGCTTCGAAGTCGGGGGGCACGGGAACGGTGGGCACCCGACCGGCCGTGGGCGACGTGGGCGGCCCGCTCGGGGTGCCGGGGCGTCCCGGCGCCGGGGCGCCCGGCTTGGCCGCTGCCGGGGGCGGGGTGGGAGCGCCGAGCCCGGGCCGCCCGCCAGCAGGCGGCCGGGTGCCGGTGGAGGCCGTGGGCGTGGCGCCGTTCGTGCCGACCGCCGACCTGTCGGGAGCACCCGCCGGGGCGCTCGTGGTCGCCGCCGGGGCGCTCGTGGCCCCGGACGTCGACCCGCTCCCGGCGTCGTTCGCCACGGTCAGCTCCCGTCCCTGTCGTCGTCGGCACCGTCATCGGCCTCACCGGTGCCGTCGTCACCGGCGGCTGGAGGGGTCGCGTGCGTCCCATGATCCTCGCTGGCCTCTGCAACGGATGCAACGCCACGCCCCTCGGGGCCCGCGCCGCGCTCAGCGGACGCGGAGTCGGCCCCCGCGGACGCCGCGCGCTGGGCGCCATCGACGCCCGGGTCGCCCGCAACGCCGTCGACGCCCGCGTCGTCCTGCGCGCTGTCGATGCCCTCGTCGTCCTGATCGTCCTCGTCGTCCTCGTCGTCCCGCTCGGCCTTCGCGACGCCGACCACCGCGTCGCCGTCCTTGAGCGCGATCGAGCGAGACGCCCATGGTGTCGCGACCCGTGCGCGGAGCTCCTCGTACGCGGGTACGGATGACGCCGCCGCCAGCCGTCATCGCGAGGACCTCGTCGCCCTCGTCGACGACGAGTGCGCCGACGAGGACGCCGCGGTGCTCGGGCAGCTTCATCGCGACGACACCCCTGGATGCCGCGGCCCTTGGCCGTCCACTCGTCGAGGGACGTGCGCTTCCAGAAGCCGCCGTCGGTGAACGTCACGAGGTCGGCGCCCTCGCGCGCCACCTCCATCGAGAGCAGCTGTCGTCGGCGGTCCGGAACCGCATCCCGATGACGCCGCTGGTGGCCCGACCCATCGGTCGCAGGGACTCGTCCTTGGCGTGGAACCGCACGGACTGGCCCTTGCGCGACACCAGGATCAGGTCGTCGTCGTCCTCGACCAGCTGCGCCGAGATGAGCTCGTCGTCCTCGCGCAGGTTGATGGCGATGACTCCACCGCTGCGGTTCGAGTCGAAGTCGGTGAGCCGGGTCTTCTTCACCATGCCGCCGCGGGTGGCGAGCACCAGGTACGGCGACGCTCGTAGTCGCGCAGGTCGAGCACCTGCGCGATCGTCTCGTCGGGCTGGAAAGCCAGCAGGTTGGCCACGTGCTGTCCGCGCGCGTCGCGCCCGGTGTCGGGCAGGTCGTAGCCCTTCGCGCGGTAGACGCGTCCCTTGTTCGTGAAGAACAGGAGCCAGTCGTGCGTGGTCGTCACGAAGAAGTGCTCGACGACGTCGTCCGCGCGCAGTGCGGCGCCGCGCACGCCGCTTGCCGCCGCGGCGCTGCGAGCGGTAGAGGTCGATCTTGGTGCGCTTGACGTAGCCGCCGCGCGTGATCGAGACGACGACGTCTCTCCTGGATCAGGTCCTCCTTGGACATCTCGCCCTCGGCGGCGACGATCCGCGTGCGCCGCTCGTCGCCGAACTTGTCGACGATCTCGGCGAGCTCCTCGCCGATGATCTGTCGCTGGCGCGTCTCGCAGCCCAGGATGGCGTCGAGGTCGGCGATGCGCCTCTGCTCGTCGTACTCGTCGATGATCTTCTGGCGCTCGAGCGCGGCGAGCCGGCGCAGCTGCATGTCGAGGATCGCGCGGGCCTGCAGCTCGTCGATGTCGAGCAGCTCCTGCAGCCCGATCGCCGCGTCGACCGCCGACGCGCGCGCACGGATGAGGTCGATGACCGCGTCGAGCGGTCGAGGGCCTTGAGCAGCCCGAGCAGGATGTGCGCGCGCTCCTCGGCCTTGCGCAGCCGGTACTGCGTGCGCCGCTGGATGACGTCGACCTGGTGGTGGATCCAGTGCCGGACGAAGGCGTCGAGCGGCAGCGTGCGCGGCACGCCGTCGACGAGCGCCACCATGTTGCAGCCGAACGTGTCCTGCAGCTGGGTGTGCTTGTAGAGCTGGTTGAGCACGACCCGCGGCACCGCGTCGCGGCGCAGCACGATCTCCAGGCGCATCGTGACGCCGCTCGACTGGTCGATCGCGTCGGCGAGCCCCGTGATCTTGCCGGTGTTGACCAGCTCGTCGATCTTGCGCATCAGGCTGTCCGGGTTGACCATGTACGGCAGCTGGGTGACGACCAGCATCGTGCGGCCGCGCGTGTCCTCGGTGACCTCGACCTCGGCGCGCATCGTCACGAGACCGCGACCCGTGCGATAGGCGTCCTCGATGCCGGAGCGGCCCACGATCAGCCCACCGGTCGGGAAGTCGGGGCCGGGGATGCGCTCCATCAGCGCCCGAGAGCTCCTCGCGCGTGGCCTCCGGGTGCTCCAGCGCCCACGCGCACCCCGACGGCGATCTCGCGCAGGTTGTGCGGCGGGATGTTGGTGGCCATGCCCACCGCGATGCCGGCGCTGCCGTTGACGAGCAGGTTGGGGAACCGCGCCGGCAGGACGGCGGGCTCCTGGGTGCGCCCGTCGTAGTTCGGCCCGAAGTCGACGGTGTCCTCGTCGATGTCGCGGACCATCTCCATGGCCAGCGGGTCGAGGCGGCACTCGGTGTACCGCGCGGCGGCCGCGCCGTCGTCGCCCGGTGAGCCGAAGTTGCCCTGGCCCTGGACGAGCGGATAGCGCAGCGCCCAGGCCTGCGTGAGGCGGACCAAGGTGTCGTAGATCGCCGAGTCACCGTGCGGGTGGTAGACGCCCATGACGTCGCCGACGACGCGGGCCGACTTGGAGAAGTTGCGGTCAGGGCGGTAGCCCCCGTCGTACATCGCGTAGAGCACGCGGCGGTGCACCGGCTTGAGGCCGTCGCGAACGTCGGGCAGCGCGCGGCTCACGATGACGCTCATCGCGTAGTCGAGATAGGAGCGCTGCATCTCCGCCTGGAGGTCGACGGCGTCGATCCGATCCGGCAGGTCCGGAGTGATCGTGTCGTCAGTCACGGGGATCCTCAGTCGTGCGGCGTGGTGCGGTGCTTCGGGGTGCTGCTCGGTCAGATATCGAGGAAGCGGACGTCCTTGGCGTTGCGCTGGATGAAGTTGCGGCGGCTCTCGACGTCCTCACCCATCAGCGTGCTGAAGAGCTCGTCGGCCTGCGCGGCGCTCTCGAGCGTCACCTGCAGCAGGACGCGGCGGTCGCGGTCCATCGTGGTGTCGCGCAGCTCCTCCCAGTTCATCTCGCCGAGACCCTTGTAGCGCTGGATGGCCTCTTCCTTGGGCAGCCGCTCGCCGGCCTCGCGATGCCGGCCTCGACCAGCACCTCGCGCTCGCGCTCGGTGTAGGCGTAGTCCGGCTGCCTCGCGCGTCCACTTGATCTTGTAGAGCGGGGGCTGCCCGAGATAGACGTGCCCGTTCTCGATGAGCTCCGGCATGAACCGGAAGAGCAGCGTCAGCAGCAGGGTGCGGATGTGCTGGCCGTCGACGTCGGCGTCGGCCATCAGGACCAGCTTGAAGTAGCGCAGCTTGTCGATGTCGAACTCGTCGTGCACGCCGGTGCCGAGCGCGGAGATGAGGGCCTGCACCTCGTTGTTCTGCAGGACCTTGTCGATCCGCGCCTTCTCGACGTTGAGGATCTTGCCGCGGATCGGCAGGATCGCCTGCGTCTGCGGGTCGCGCGCACGCCGCGCAGAGCCGCCGGCGCTGTCGCCCTCGACGACGAAGATCTCGCACTCCTCGGGCTCGCGCGACGAGCAGTCGATGAGCTTGCCGGGCAGACCTGCCCCGCCGAAGAGACCCTTGCGGCCACGGGCGAGCTCGCGCGCCTTGCGCGCCGCCATCCGCGCGGTCATCGCCGACTGGCCCTTGCGGACGATGTCCTTGCCCTCGGCGGGGTTCTTCTCGAACCACTCGCCGAGCCGGTCGTTGACGACCGTCTGCACGAACGACTTCGCCTCGGTGTTGCCGAGCTTGGTCTTGGTCTGGCCCTCGAACTGCGGCTCGCGCAGCTTGATCGAGATGATCGCGGTCAGACCCTCGCGTACGTCGTCGCCGGAGAGGCGGTCGTCCTTCTTCTTGATGAAGCCCCAGTCCGCGCCGAACTTGTTGACCAGCGTCGTCAACGCAGCACGGAAGCCCTCCTCGTGCGTGCCGCCCTCGTGGGTGTTGATCGTGTTGGCGAAGGTGTGCACCGACTCGGTGTAGGAGGTGTTCCACTGCATCGCGACCTCGAGGCTCAGCGATTGCCCTTGGCGGTCGGCCTGCTCCGCCTCGAAGGAGATGATGCTGCGGTGCGCCGCCTCCTTGTTGGCGTTGAGGTGCTTGACGTAGTCGACGAGCCCGTCGTCGTAGCGGTAGACGACCTCGCGCGGCTCGCTCTCGGTCGCTCGATGTCCTCGTCCTCGTCGCCGATCGCGGTCCGCTCGTCGCGCATCGAGATCGTCAGGCCCTTGTTGAGGAACGCCATCTCGCGGAACCGCGTGGAGAGCGTCTCGAAGGAGTAGTCGGTCGTCTCGAAGATCTCGTCGCTGGCCCAGAACGTGATCGTGGTGCCGGTCTCGGTGTCGCGGCTCCGCCCGCTTCGAGCGGCGCGTCCGGCACACCGACCGGTACGACTGTGCCGCCAGACGTACCCGTCGCGCCGCACCTCGACGTGCAGCCGTGGACGACAGGCGTTGACCACGGAGACGCCGACGCCGTGCAGGCCACCGGACACCTTGTAGCCGCTCGCCGCCGAACTTGCCGCCGGCGTGCAGCACGGTGAGGACGACCTCGACGGCCGGGCTTGCCCTCGCTCGCGACGATGTCGACCGGGATGCCGCGACCGTTGTCGACGACGCGGACGCCGCCGTCGGCGAGCAGCGTGACGTCGATGGTCGTCGCGTAGCCGGCGAGCGCCTCGTCGACGGAGTTGTCGACGACCTCGTAGACCAGGTGGTGCAGACCGCGCTCGCCGGTCGAGCCGATGTACATGCCGGGGCGCTTGCGGACCGCCTCCAGGCCTTCGAGGACCTGGATCGAGGTGGCGTCGTAGGACACGGGGAGGGACCCTCCGAGGGTGGTGCCGGCACGGGCCAGGCCGCTTCACGGGAGCTCCGGAAGCGGCCTGGGAGGTTGGTCCCATCCTACCTGCTGGGACCGCACCCCGACTGCCTCGGGGCGGCCCCTGGGGACGCGCGTCGCGGCCGTTCGTGAGGGGATCCGAGGGTCCCTACGCACCCGGGGGGTGAATCAGCCGTAGGTGTCGCGCGGCCCTCGCCCCGCGATGTGCCGCTTGCCCTTGCGCCAGGACGGTGCGGCCGGCCCCAGGACGCTCAGCTCGCGCACCGCGGTCGGCCCGAGCTCGGCCTTGATCCGACCGTGCACGGCCGGTAGCAGCAACCTCAGCTGGGTGGCCCACGCGGTGGAGTCGGCCCGCAGCACGAGCCGCCCGGTGTCGGCGTCGTACGCCTCCACGGACACGTGCGCGGCGACGTCAGGCCCGACGATCTCGTCCCAGCGCCCGACGAGGCCGCCCACCGCGGCGTCGGCCTCCCAGCCGCGCGCCGCGACGAGATCGTTGATCGAGGCACCGAGCAGCCGCGGGTCGCGCGCGTCGGGCCGGGGTCCGCTGCGCGGCTGGTCCGAGGTCCGGGCCGGACCGACCCTGGAGGGGTCCGGCCCCTGGCCGACGCCCGGGCGCCGAGGCGCGGCGGCTCCGCGGGTGCGGGCCGCGGCGCGGGCCCGGGCGAGGGCCGCCCTGGCCGGGTCGACCTCGCCGGCGGGCGCGGAGCTGCCGACGGGGCGGCCGGCGGCGGCGAGGGCGGGGCAGGCGCCGCCGAGTCCTGGCTGTGCTCCTGGCCGTGCTCCGCGCCGTGCTCGCGGCCCTGTCGCTCAGCGCACACCGACGACCTCCCCGGCTGCGACCTCGATCCGGGCGCCGGCGAGCACGTCCGGCACGTCGGCGTCGACCGCTGCGGTGACGAGCGTCTGCTCCGCGGCGATGACCACCTCGGCGAGCCGGCGCCGCCGGGCCGCGTCGAGCTCGGCGAACACGTCGTCGAGCACGAGGACGGGACGCCCACCCGGGGCGTCGTCGTCGCACAGCACGCGGTACGACGCGAGCCGCAGCGCGAGCGCGAGCGACCACGACTCGCCGTGAGAGGCGTAGCCCTTGGCCGTGAGGTCACCGAGCCGCAGCGCGAGCTCGTCGCGGTGCGGCCCCACCAGCGTGACCCCGCGCTCGAGCTCCTCGCGCCTGCGCGACGCGATGGCGTCGGTCATCGCTTCGGCGATCGCGGCCCGCTCACCCGGCAGCGGGCCGTCGGGCCGCAGCGACGAGACGTAGGTGGCCGTGGCCGGAGCGCCGTGGCCGGCCAGGTCGTCGTACGCCTCGGCCACGGGCTCGGCGAGGTCGGCGACCAGCGAGAGCCTGGCTTCCACGAGCTCGCTGCCGAGGCCGACGAGGTGGGAGTCCCACACCTCCAGCGTGCGCAGGGCCTCCCCGGCGCCCGCGCCGCCGCGGCGGGCGGCCGAGGCCGACTTGAGCAGCGCGTTGCGCTGCTTCAGCACGCGGTCGTAGTCGGCCCGGACACCGGCGTACCGCGGAGCTCGCTGCACGAGCAGGTCGTCCAGGAAGCGTCGTCGCTCGCCCGGATCGCCCTTGACCAGCGCGAGGTCCTCGGGCGCGAACAGCACCGTGCGGAGCACGCCGAGCACCTCCCGCGGGCGCGGCACCGGAGAGCGGTTGATCCGCGCACGGTTGGCGCGACCCGGGTTGATCTCGATCTCCACGAGGGTGGCCCGGCCGTCGCGCACCACCTCGGTGCGCACGATGGCCCGGTCGGCGCCGGCGCGCACCAGCGGCGCGTCGGTAGCCACCCGGTGCGAGGAGAGCGAGGCGGTGTAGCCGATCGCTTCGACCAGGTTCGTCTTGCCCTGGCCGTTCTGCCCGAGCAGCACGGTGACTCCGGGCCCGAAGCCCAGCTCGGTGGCCGCGTAGTTGCGGAAGTCGAGCACCGACAGCGCGCTGACGTACACGGGCCCTCAGTCTCGGCTCACGGCGCGGACGCGGTCAGCCGGCGAGCCGCACCGGCATCAGCAGGTACTGGTACTCGGGGGCGGCGGCGCCGCCGCGCTCGGCCGCGCCCGAGAGCACCGCCGGCTTGGTGGCCTGGGTGAACGACAGCCGGGTGACGGGCGCGTCCAGCGCGCCGAGCCCGTCAAGCAGGTACGTGGGGTTGAACGCGATCTCGATCGCGTCGCCCTCGACCGTGCAGTCGAGCTGCTCGCGCGCCTGAGCCTCGTCGCCGCCCCCTGCCACCAGCTCGACCTCGTCGCCCTCGAACCGAAGCCGCACGGGCGTGTTGCGTTCGGCCACGAGCGCCACGCGCTTGACCGCGTCGACGAGCGCTGCCGTCTCGAGCGAGGCCACGGTGTTGGCCTCGCTCGGCAGCAGCGCGCGGTACTTGGGGAACTCCCCGTCGATGAGGCGGGTGGTGGTGCGGCGCCCGCCGCCCTCGAAGCCCATGAGGCCGTCGCCCTGGCCGGCGGTGGCCAGCGCGAGCTCGACGGTCTCGTATCCCGACAGCGACTTGGCGGTATCGGCCAACGTGCGAGCCGGTACCAGGGACGCAGCCTCCAGGCCGGAGGCCTGAGGCACCCACGAGAAGGTGCGCACGGCGAGCCGGTAGCGGTCGGTGGCCGCGAGGGTGACCGTGCTCCCGTCGATCTCGACCCTGATGCCGGTGAGCGTGGGCAGCGAGTCGTCGCGACCCGCGGCCACGGCCACCTGGGCCACGGCGTGCGCGAGCGTGGCGCCCGAGATGGTGCCGCTGGCGGTGGGCATGTCGGGCAGGGTCGGGTACTCCTCGACCGGCAGGGTCGGCAGCGTGAACGACGACCGGCCGCAGCGCAGGTCGACCCGCGTGCCCTCGGTGACGAGGGTGACCGGCTGGGCCGGCAGCGACCGGGCGATGTCGGCGAGCAGCCGCCCGGACACGAGCGTGCGGCCCGGCTCGTCGACCGCGGCCTCGACCTCGACCCGGGCGCTCACCTCGAAGTCGAAGGACGACAGGAGCAAGCCGTCGGTGCCGGCCTCGACCAGCAAGCCGGCGAGCATCGGCATCGAGGGCCGGGACGGCAGCGTGCGGGCGGCCCACTGCACGGCGTCGGCGAGGACGTCGCGTTCGACGCGGAACTTCACCGCGGGACTCCTGTCGTGGCGGTCGGGAGGCGGTGGGGCCAGGGCCCAGCGGCTCTCGGGGTGCGGACGGGTCGGTCGGTGGTGCGGGTCGGGCGCAGGCGCGACCCGCATCCGGTGTGACACGGCACCGTAGTCCCTGCGGCGGCGCACGCATACCCGGATGCACCGGCCATGCTCGCACGGAGGTCCGACGAGCGGAACGACAGCACCCCAAGGTCGGCGTCGTGACGGGTCGGGACGGGGCCTGCGGTCCCGCTGGTCGCGGTGTTCGAGGGCAGCGAGGCGGTTCGTCCCCAGGCTGGACGTTGCTTCGTAGGGAGATCTCCTGGTGAGAGGGACAGGCAGTCTCCGTCGTAGGGCCTGTTGATGATGTGGACAACGGCCATCCGGGCCGGTCCCGTCGCGTGGCGTCGTCCCGTGGGGGTGTGAACAACGGCGGTCGGACGTGTGGACGGCCGTGGACGGGAGCGGGTCCGAGCCTCGGCGCCCCACCGGCCATCCACCGCGACCGCCAGCCGACGACCCCTGCTCTCCACGCGTTCGCACCGGTTGTCCACAGTTCGTCCCCAGGGTGTGGACCGGGCTGCTCCCACGCCGACAGGCCCCGGTCGCCGGGGCGCTGGGGGCGCGGTATGGACATTCCGCGCACGCCTGGGCCGCGGGGCTGGCACGGCTCGGGTGCGCGGGCGGGGGCTGATGGCTAGGACGCGCGGGCTGCGCTGCGGATGCGAGCGGTGAGGTCGGCGACCTGGTTGTACAGGCTCCGGCGCTCGGCCATGAGCTGGCGGATCTTGCGGTCGGCGTGCATGACCGTCGTGTGGTCGCGGCCGCCGAACTGCTGGCCGATCTTGGGCAGCGAGAGATCGGTGAGCTCGCGGCACAGGTACATCGCGATCTGCCGGGCCGTCACCAGCACCCGCGACCGGCTGGTGCCGGTGAGGTCGTCGATGCTCACCCCGAAGTAGGACGCGGTCTGGGCCATGATCATCGCCGCGGTGATCTCGGGGCCGGTCTGGTCTGGGATGAGGTCCTTGAGCACGATCTCGGCCAGCGCGAGGTCGACCGGCTGGCGGTTCAGGTTGGCGAACGCCGTGACCCGGATGAGAGCGCCCTCGAGCTCGCGGATGTTCGTGGAGATCTTCGAGGCGATGAACTCGAGCACCTCCGGCGGGCACCGAGAGCTGCTCCTGGAGCGGTCTTCTTGCGCAGGATGGCGATCCGGGTCTCGAGGTCGGGCGGCTGCACGTCGGTGATCAGGCCCCACTCGAACCGCGAGCGCATGCGGTCCTCGAAGTCCTGCAGCATCTTGGGTGGCAGGTCGCTGGTGACCACGATCTGCTTGTTGGCGTTGTGCAGGGTGTTGAACGTGTGGAAGAACTCCTCCTGGGTCTGCACCTTGCCCGCCAGGAACTGGATGTCGTCGACGAGCAGCACGTCGACGTCGCGGTACCGGCGCTGGAACGCGGCGGCCTTGTCGTCGCGGATGGAGTTGATGAACTCGTTGGTGAACTCCTCCGAGCTCACGTACCGCACGCGCGCCCCGGCGTAGAGGCTCCGGGCGTAGTGCCCGATCGCGTGCAGCAGGTGGGTCTTGCCAAGTCCGGACTCGCCGTAGATGAACAGCGGGTTGTAGGCCTTGGCCGGCTGCTCGGCCACGGCTACCGCCGCGGCGTGGGCGAAGCGGTTGCTCGAGCCGATGACGAACGTGTCGAACGTGTACTTCGGGTTCAGCCGCGTGCCGTCGTCGGTGCGGGAGCCGGGGCCCCCGGTGCCGGGCCGGGCCACGTCGGAGGCGGGCGAGCCCAGGGAGAGCCGCCCGGACTGCAGCGCACCCGGGCTCGGTTCGTCGTCCAGGACGATGACCGGCTGTGGCTCGGCGTACGTGGCGTCGGCCAGCTCGTCGGTGGCATCCTCGTCGAGGGACGGGGCGATGGTGGGGTCGACGGTGACGGCGATCCGTACCTCGCGGCCGATCACGGCCGACAGCGCCGCCACGACCATGGGCCGAAGCCGGGTCTCGAGCACATCCTTGGTGAAGTCGTTCGGTGCCGCCACCAGTGCGGTGTCCTCGAGAAGCCCCAGGGGGCGGGTGAGGGCGACGAAGGCCTTCTGCTGGGGGCTCATGGAACCCTCAGCGAGCGAGTCGATCGCTCGAGACCACACGTCGTTCAGGTCGAGGACGGTGTCGGACACGGGCGGACCTCTCTGCCGCACGCAGGCGGCGAGGCGCAGGGCTCGGCCGGGCGCACGAAGGCGCCGGCGTCGCCGGACGGGTGGTGCGGAGCGGTTCCGTCGAGAGAAACCTCGCCGGCGCCCGGGGAGGAGGCACCGACCGGGCCGACGAGGTCGTCCACAGGGTCATCCACAGGTGTGGACCATGGGACAAGGGGAAGATCGTCGCCCCGTGGGCCGGGACACTAACGGCGTCCAGGCCTCGAAATCAACCGTTGTCCACAGGCACCTCGGGCGTGTCTCCTGCCGCCCCGGCGTGTCGGAGCGGTCGGCGGCGTGTCGAGTGCCATTCTGGGCGGTTCCGCGCGCGCGGCTCTCCCGCTCGCCGGGAAACCGGCCAGCGGGCCTGGGGTCGGGGCCGCGGAACCGGTCGAGAGCCGCCGGCCGGTGCGGGTGTGGCCACCTGCGGGCGGTTTGACCCCGCTCGACGGGGCACCTACCCTGGGCGACGGGTCGGCTCGTGTGCCGGTCCCAGGTTCGTCTGCCCGTCGTGCGGTGACGGACGTTTGTCGCGTGCGCACGCCTGACGGCGTTCGCGTCCGATGGCGCCCGTCCCGGCCTCCGCTGGGACCGACGGCGATCCTGTCCTGCTGTCCGTGGCGGTCCGACCGCCCTTCCTCCGGGAGTCCTCGCGGTGAAGCGCACCTTCCAGCCGAACAACCGTCGGCGCGCCAAGAAGCATGGGTTCCGGCTGCGGATGCGCACCCGTGCCGGCCGCTCGATCCTGGCCAACCGCCGCACCAAGGGCCGCGCGCGGCTCTCGGCCTGATCCACGGCGCGTGCTTCCGGCCGAGAACCGGGTGCGGCAGCGGGCGGATTTCGCCACTGCCGTCCGTTCGGGCCGCCGGGCCGCCCGCGCCACCCTGGTCGTCCACCTGGTGCGCCCCGAGGGCGCCCCTGATGGCCGCCCCGGATCCACGAGGATGCCCGCGATGCCCCACCCTTTGGACCACGCGTCCGCCCGCGACGCCTGCCCGCCTGCGCGGGCGGGGTTTGTCGTGAGCAAGGCCGTGGGCGGGTCGGTGGTACGCCACCGGGTGGTGCGCCGCTTGCGGCACGTCGTGGGCGCTCGACTCGTTGACCTGCCTGTGGGCAGCGTGCTGGTGGTGCGGGCGCTGCCCGCCGCCGCCTCCGCCAGCAGCGAGCGGCTCGCTGCCGACCTCGGTAGCGCGTTGGGCCAGGCCCTCCGGCCCACGTCACCCGCCCAGGTGACCGCGTGAGCGTCGAGGCCGCTGTCGCCGAATCCCCAAACCCACTGCTGCGCAAGGCTTTCGCCGTGTGGGACCTGCTGTGGGTGCGCGGGCTCGGCCACGTTCTGGCCCTCGTGCTGGTGGCACCGATCAAGCTGTACCAGGTGACCCTGTCCCCGGCGCTGGGCGCTCGTTGCAAGTACTACCCGTCCTGCTCGCGCTACGCCGAGGGCGCGCTGCACGTGCACGGCCCGGCCAAGGGCCTCGTGCTCGGCTCGTGGCGCCTGCTGCGGTGCAACCCCTTCAGCAAGGGTGGCGTCGACCCGGTGCCCGACCGGCGCCGGTGGCAGCCCGACGTCCTCCCCAATGGCCGTCCGCGTCCTGGCGCGGCGGTCGACGGCCCAACGCATCCCCTGGGAGCCTGAGTGTTCATCCTCGACTGGTTGCGCGACGCGGTCTCCTGGATCCTCGTCATGTTCCACCAGCTGCTCTCGACGTTCATGAACCCCGACGCGGGGATCACCTGGGCGCTGTCGATCGTGGGTCTGGTCGTCGTCATCCGCATCCTGCTGATCCCGCTGTTCGTCAAGCAGATCAAGGCGCAGCGGAACCTGCAGATCCTTCAGCCGAAGATGAAGGAGATCCAGCAGAAGTACAAGGACGACAAGGAACGCCAGTCGCAGGAGATGATGGCGCTCTACCGGGAGACCGGCACGAACCCGCTGTCGAGCTGCCTGCCCATCCTGCTGCAGGCCCCGATCTTCTTCGCCCTGTTCAACGTGCTGCAGGGCATCGCCACCGGCAACCCCCAGGGCGTGTTCAGCTGGGAGCGCTACGCCGGGGTCTTCGCCTCGGCCCAGCAGGCCACGCTGCTCGGCGTGCCCATCACGGCGACCTTCAAGGATGCGCAGGCGACGCCGAACCCCACGGCGACCCACATCCTCGCCGCGGTTCTCGTGGCTCTGATGACTCTCACCACGTTCATCACGCAGCGTCAGCTGATGGTGAAGAACATGGCGAAGGACAACCCGATCGCCAACCAGCAGAAGATCCTGCTGTACGTCTTCCCGCTGATGTTCGCGATCGGCGGCTTCGGCTTCCCGATCGGCGTTCTCATTTACTGGCTCACCACGAACCTGTGGTCGATGGGCCAGCAGTTCTGGGTGATCCGGAACAACCCCGCACCGGGCACGCCGGCGTATGCCGACTACGAGAAGCGCCAGCTGGCCAAAGAGGCCACCAGGGCGGCCAAGTCCGGCGGTGCCGTCGCCCTCGAGGCGTCGGTCGAGACCCAAGAGCCCAAGCCCGTGCGCCAGCAGCCCAAGCGCCAGTCGCGCAGCCAGCGCTCGGGCGCCAAGCCACCGGCGGGTGGCACCGGACCCGGAGGCGCCCCAGGGGTCCCCGGCACAGACGATGAAGGAGCTGGGTCGTGAGCGAGGAGTCCACGGTGGAACAGGTCGACGAAGTTGCCGAGGTCGAGCCCCAGACTGCCGAGTCCGAGGCTGACTCCCAGGTGCTCGGAGACGAGGCGGCCCAGGACGAGGCCCCCCAGGACGAGGCGGCTCAGGCGCCCGTGCGGAAGGCCCCCAAGGACCGGGTGGCCGCGCTCGAGGCCGAGGGCGAGATCGCCGCGGACTACCTCGAGGGCCTGCTCGACATCGCGGACCTCGACGGTGACATCGACATGGACGTCGAGGGTGACCGCGCCATGGTGAGCATTGTGGGCGGCGACCTGCAGGACCTCGTGGGTGACGCCGGCAAGGTGCTCGACGCGCTGCAAGAGCTCACCCGCCTCGCGGTCACGCGCGAGACCGGCGACCGGTCGCGGCTGATGCTCGATGTGGCCGGCTTCCGAGCCGCGAAGCGCGAGAAGCTCACCGCGCTCGGCACCGAGGCCGCCGGTCGGGTGAAGAGCTCAGGCGAGCCCGTTCGACTCGAGCCGATGACCCCGTTCGAGCGGAAGATCGTGCACGACGCCGTCGCGGCGGCCGGGCTCGTGTCCGAGTCTGAGGGCGAAGAGCCGGGTCGCTGCGTCGTGGTCCTCCCCGGCGCCTGAGTCGTTCATGGCTGAGGCGGTGGGACGACCGCCGGGTGGCGCTCCCGTTCCACGTGGAACGGCCCACGACACTGCCGTTCCGGCGGCTCCTCCGCCGATGCCTGCCCCGGCGGATGCCCGCTGGCCCCACGCGGCCCAGGGGCTGAGCACGTACGCGTCCCTGCTCGCCGACGCGGGGGTCACCCGTGGACTCGTCGGGCCGCGTGAAGTGCCCCGGCTGTGGGACCGTCACCTGCTGAACTGCGCCGTCGTCGAGTCAGTCGTCCCCTCCGGCAGCCACCTGGCCGACATCGGGGCCGGCGCCGGCCTGCCCGGGCTCGTGCTCGCCTTGGTGCGCCCCGACCTGCGGGTGACGCTGGTGGAACCGCTCGCCCGGAGGGCGGACTTCTTGGGCGAGGCCGTCCTGACGCTCGGCCTGGACGCCCGGGTGCAGGTGCGCCACCAACGCGCCGAGGACGCTGCCGCCGAGGGCTTCACCGCGGACGTGGTCACCGCCCGCGCGGTGGCTCCGCTCGGGCGCCTGGCCGGCTGGTGCTGTCCGCTGGTGAGGGTCGGGGGCCTGCTCGTGGCAGTGAAGGGGTCGCGAGCCGCGGACGAGATGGCCGCGGCGGCCAGCACGCTCGCCTCGTGGGGCATGGGTCCGGCACAGGTTCTCCGGGTCGGCGGCGAGCTGCTCGACACCCCCACTACTGTCGTGCTGGCCACCCGGACCGCGCTCCGGGCGCCGAGCCCACGCGGCCGAGCCCGGTCGGCAGCGCGCCGCCAGGCCGGTCCGCCTCCCCCCTAGCCATCGGCGCTGCGGGCCGCCACGGCGGACATCCGGCATCATGGGCGTGCGGGACGCTGCCGATCCGGCGGCATGACCCAGGGAGGACGTGGCGCATGGGCAGCACGCACGAAGGCCTCGGACCCGACCCCGCCGGCACCCCGGTGGGCCTGGGCTGGCCTGCTGACGAGGCCGCGGACGAGATGCTGGCCGACCCTCCCCCGACGGTGCCCGGCGCGCACCTCCCGGCTGACCCGGTGGGGCTCGGCTGGCCCGACGATAGGCCGACGGCCGACCCGCGTCCGCAGAGGTAGGGCCGGTTCCACGTGGAACAGGTCGCGCGTTCCACGTGGAACATCGACGCGGTTCCACGTGGAACGGTAGCGGGGTGGACAGGGTGCGGGCGGGACCTCGCCGCCATGGCACGATGACGCCCGTGGTGGACGACGTCGACACGCCCCTAGCCCGCGCGGCCGAGGCGGCGGTGCAGGTGCGGCTTCGGCGTGGGGACCCCCTCCCACGGCCGTCCCGCACCCGGGTGATGACCGTCGCCAACCAGAAGGGTGGCGTGGGCAAGACGACCAGCACGGTCAACCTGGGGGCCGCGATGGCGCTGCAGGACCTACACGTGCTCGTCATCGATCTCGACCCGCAGGGCAACGCCTCGACCGCCCTCGCGGTCGAGCATCACGTCGGGGTGCCCAACGTCTACGACGTGCTCATCGAGGGCCGGCCGATGGACGAGATCGTGCGGCCGGTCGCCGATCTGGAGGGGCTGTGGTGTGCCCCCTCGTCCATCGACCTCGCGGGCGCCGAGATCGAGCTGGTCTCGATGGTGGCGCGGGAGAGCCGGCTGGCCAAGGCCGTGTCGGCTTACCTCGTCGCCCACCAGCAGCGGTACGGTCGCGCGCTGGACTACGTGCTCATCGACTGCCCGCCGAGCCTGGGCCTGCTCACGGTCAACGCCTTCGTGGCCGGGCGCGAGGTGCTGATCCCGATCCAGTGCGAGTACTACGCGCTCGAGGGGCTCGGCCAGCTGGTGAGGAACGTGGAGCTGATCCGGGCCCACCTCAATCCCGACCTGTCCGTGTCGACCATCCTGCTGACGATGTTCGACGCCCGGACCCGACTCGCCGCCGACGTCGCCGAGCAGGTGCGAACGCACTTCGGCGAGGTGGTCCTGCCGACCGTGATCCCACGGTCGGTGCGGGTGAGCGAGGCGCCGAGCCACCAGCAGACGGTGCTCACGTACGACCCCGGCTCACCGGGTGCCCTGTCGTACCTCGAGGCGGCACGAGAGATTGCGCGACGTAGGTGAGCCTAACTTGCTCACAAGTTATCCACAGGATTTTCTACACGAAAAGCGGGCAAGCGCGACACATATCCACAAGCGGAGGAAACGGTGAGTGATCGACGACGCGGGCTCGGCCGAGGCCTCGCCGCGCTCATTCCCAGTGGCGCCACAGGAGCTGCCGACCCTTCTGCCGAGCAGGTCGACCGGGAGGCGCCTGCACCGCCCGACGACGCCCCCCCGGCGGACGTCGCCACCGAGGGAGCCGTGGCCACCGGGGTGGCGCCACCAGGCCTGCAGGCGGTGCCCGCCCACTTTCTCGACCTGCCGCTGGACACCATCGCGCCGAACCCCCGCCAGCCCCGCCAGGTGTTCGAGGAGGAGGCCCTGGCCGAACTCGTGTACTCGATCCGCGAGATCGGCCTGCTGCAGCCTGTCGTGGTGCGGCCGGTTTCCGACCGGCCCGGCAGCTACGAACTCGTGGCAGGCGAGCGCCGGCTGCGCGCGTGCCGGGAGGCCGGTCTGGCCACGATCCCGGCGATCGTGCGCGACACCGCCGATGACGACCTGCTGCGCGATGCGCTGCTGGAGAACCTGCACCGGGCCCAGCTCAACGCGCTCGAGGAGGCGGCCGCCTACCAGCAGCTGCTCGAGGACTTCGGCTGCACGCAGGACGAGCTCGCCACGCGCATCGGTCGTAGCAGGCCGCAGGTGAGCAACACGCTCCGGCTGCTCAAGCTACCGCCGTCGGTGCAGCGGCGGGTGGCCGCGGGTGTGCTCTCGCCCGGGCATGCCAAGGCGGTGCTTTCGCTCGACGACGCCGACGCGATGGAGCGGTTGGCCACCAGAATCGTGGCTGAGGGCCTGTCCGTGCGCGCCGTCGAAGAGCTCGTGGTCCTCGGCGAGGCTGACGGCCGCCAGCGTGCCGCCACGCGTCGCCCGCGGGCGGGAAAGACAACGGCCCCAGGGCTTTCCGAGCTCGCCGACCGATTGTCGGACTCGCTCGAGACGCGGGTGACGATCGATGCCGGTCGCACGCGCGGCAAGGTGGTCATCGAGTTTGCGACCCTCGACGACCTGCAGCGCATCGTCGGCATCATCGAGGGCGACCCGAACGGGCACTGACGCCGGCGGACCCCGTCAGGTGCGGGCCGTGGCCCTCGCGACCAGCCCCGCGACGACCTCGCCGAGGCTGCGCCCGGCGGCCTCGATGGCCTGCGGGAACAACGACGTCTCGGTCATCCCCGGCGCCGCGCACACCTCGAGCACCACGATCGCGCCGTCGGGGGTGACCACCGCGTCGGTGCGTGACCAGTCACGCAGCCCGAGCACCCGGTGCGCGGTGACAGCCGTCTCCGCGGCCGCCGCGGCCACCTTCTCGTCCACCCTGGCCGGCACGAAGAACTCCGTCGAACCCGCCGTGTAGCGCGCGGCGTACGAGTAGATCTCGTCGTCGGGGCAGATCTCGACGGCCGGAAGTGCCTGCGGCCCAGCGGTTTCCTCGAGGACGCAGACCGCGACCTCCGTGCCGGTGATGAACTCCTCGATCATCACGGTGTCGCCGTAGGCGAAGGCCGCCACCATCGCGCCCGGGAGGTCGGCGGTGTCGTGCACGACGCAGACGCCGAGGGCCGAGCCGCCGCGGCTCGGCTTCACGACCACGGGCAGGCCCACCTGGGCCACGACGGCATCGAGCACGGCCGACGCCCCGAGCTCGCGGAACGTGGCGTGGGGCAACGCGACCGAGAGCGGGACGCGCACGCCCTCCTCGGCGAGGCGCGCCAGCGCCACGGGCTTGTCGAAGGACGACCGACAGGCCCGCGCGTCGCTGCCCACGTAGGGGATCGCCAGCGCCTCGAGCACCGCTCGCAGGGCCCCGTCCTCGCCGGCGGCGCCGTGCAGCATCGGCACGAGCGCCGTGGGGGGGTCGGCGGCGAGCGAGGGCAGCAGCTCAGCGTCGACGTCGCGCACCTGCACGTCGGCGTCAGGCATCGCCTCGCGGAGCGCCTCGGCCACCCGTCTGCCGCTTCGGATGGAGACGTCGCGCTCGGGCGACAGCCCGCCCGCGAGCACGATGACGCGTCCGGCCGGGTTGCGCATGGTCGTCGACTCTCCCTGTGGCACAGTGGTTTCCAGGACTATGCGAGGTCGGGCGACGGGGTCGCCGGGCCCTGCGGAGCGGCCCCGAGACCGCTGGGGCCGAACGTGTCGAGCAGGACGGCCTCGGCCTCGAGCACGGCAGCGAGGCGCCGCACGCCCTCCCGGATGCGGTCGGGCTCGGGGTAGCAGTACGACAGCCTCATGTGGCGCCGGCCGCTGCCGTCGACGTAGAAGCCGGTGCCCGGTACGTACGCCACGAGGGCGGCGACGGCGCGGGGCAGCATCGCGGTGGCGTCGAGACCCTCCGGGAGGGTGACCCACGAGTAGAACCCGCCAGCGGGCATGGTCCAGGTGGTCCCGGCGGGGAACTGCGCGGCCATGGAGTCGAGCAGTGCGTCGCGGCGCTCGCGGTAGATCTCCTGGAACGCCTTGATCTGCTCGCGCCACGGCTGGGTCGCCAGGTACTCCGACACCGTGAGCTGGGTGAAGTGCGACGGGCACAGTACCGCGGCCTCGGCTGCGAGCACGAGCTTCTCGCGAACGCCGTGCGGTGCCAGCGCCCACCCGACCCGCAGCCCGGAGGCGATGGTCTTGGAGAACGAGCCGAGGTAGATGACGCCCTCGGCGTCGTCGGCTCGGATGGCCCGCGGCGGCGGGCCGTCGAAGCCGAGCAGTCCGTAGGGGTCGTCCTCGAGCAGGAGCACCCCGTGCCGGCGGGCGACCTCGAGCACCTCGCGGCGCCGGGTCGGGCCCTGGGTGACGCCGGCCGGGTTGTGGAACGAGGGGATCGTGTAGATCAGCTTCGGGCGTCGGCCGGCCGCCGCGGCCCGCAGGATGGCTTCCTCGAGGGCGGCGGGAACCAGGCCCTGGTCGTCCATCGTCACGTGCTGCACGTCGCACTGGTACGACCGGAACACCCCGAGCGCGCCGACGTAGGAGGGCGCCTCCACGAGCACCAGGTCACCTGGGTCGCAGAAGACTCGGACGACCAGGTCGAGGGCCATCTGCGATCCGGTGGTGACCACGACGTCGTCGGGGTGGGATTCGATGCCCACCTCGCCCATGACCTCGCCGATCTGCTCGCGGAGGCGTTCGTACCCCTGGCCCGAGCCGTACTGCAACGCCACGGCTCCCTGCTCCCGGATGAGCCGGGCGACCGTGTCGGCCACCGCGTCGAGCGGCAGGGCCTGCACGAACGGCATGCCGCCGGCCAGCGAGACGACTTCGGGGCGCGAGGCCACCGCGAACAGTGCCCGGATCTCGGAGGCGGTCATGCCGCGGGTGCGCGCAGCGTACGACTCCACCCAGGGGTCGAGCCGGCTTCCGCGCGCGGCTCCTGAGGGCGTGCGGTCGGTCATGGTCCACCTCCCCTCACGGCCCTGCGGCCGGGGCTGCACCCGCGCGGTCGCAAGGCGTCTGGGACTACCATGCCGCACGAGCGGCGGGAGGCGCGCATGCGGGTCGTGGGCTGGCTGGTGGGGATCGCCCTGCTCGGCGTGCTCGCCGGTTTTCTGGCTGGGCTGCTCCGCCCGCGCCGGCCGGAGGACTACCACCCCACCTACCGCAGCCCCGTTCCGGATGCCGCCCGGGGGTGAATATGCCCGCGGCTCAGGCCGACGTGGGCGAGAAGTACCGCACCACGGCGGACGACACGGCGTCGGCCACCGTGTCGAGGAAGACGGCGTCGGCGAGCTTGGCGGCGTCGTCGCCGTTCGTCACGTAGCCGCACTCGACCCTGATCGTCGGCATCCGGGTGAGCCGCAGGAGGTCCCACGTCTTCTCGTGCACGCGGCAGTCGGTGAGGTCGGTGCGCGACAGGATCTCGTCATGGACGAGATGGGCGGCCCGCTCGCCGAGCATCGAGAACGACCCGAAGCGGTCGCCGCCGTAGTAGTAGGTGGCCAGACCCTGCGCGTGCGGGGTGCGCGAGACCCCCACGTGCAGCGACACCACCAGGTCCGCCCCGGTCTCGTTGCAGAACTCGGCGCGGGCCCGCTCATCGAGGAGCCCTTCGACCTCGTGGTGGCTGCCGCGGGTCAGCAGCACCGACGTGCCGATGGCGCCGAGGCGCCCCTCCACCTTGGCGGCGATGGCCTCGGCCACCTCGGCCTCGCACAGGCCGTCGCAGCGGGCCCCGCCGTCGACGCCGCCGTGCCCAGGGTCGAGCACCACCACCTTGTCGGTGGCGCCGG
The DNA here is from genome assembly GCA_963778785.1 of uncultured Actinomycetes bacterium. Classification (GTDB taxonomy): domain Bacteria; phylum Actinomycetota; class Actinomycetes; order S36-B12; family CAIYMF01; genus CAVZVV01. The sequence continues at coordinate 148,332 of CAVZVV010000020.1, read as the reverse complement.
TGGTGACGTCGTCGAGTGCGACGGTCTCGCGCAGCAGGTGGCTTCGCCCGCCGCCCACGGTGCGCGACAGCCGCGCGAGGGCGCGGTACGTGTCGGGGCCGCAGGTGCCGTCGACGTCGATGCCCACGTTGCGCTGGAACTCGCGCAGGGCGCGGTCGGTGCCGGGGCCGAACCGGCCGTCGATCTTGCCGATGTCGAAGCCCATCTCCGCGAGCCGCTGCTGCAGCGCGGCCACGTCGTCGCCGGCCACGAGGTGGCCGGCGGTGTACGCCAGGGTGCGGTCGCCGAGCGACCACCGCGCCTCCTCGAGCCGCCGGAACGTCTCGGGCCCCACGCTGCCGTCGGCGGTGATGCCGCGCTGCTGCTGGAAGAGCCGCACGGCGCGGTCGACCGCGTTGTCGAAGGGACCCTCGGCCGTGGTGGCCGTGGGGAGAAGTCCGATGCGCACCAACCGGTCACGGACCTCGGCGACCACGGGGCCGTCGTCGCCGAGGCCGTATGGCCGCACGGCGAGATCGGGCGTGGTCACGACGGACGGAGTGACGGAGGCGTCACGCAGGGAGGGCTGGGCCGGATCAGACGAAATCGGCGAGGTCGGCGAGCAGGGCCGCCTTGGGCTTGGCCCCCACGATCTGCTTGACGAGCTGGCCGTCGCGGTACACGTTCATGGTGGGGATGGACGTGATGCCCCACGAGGCGGCGGCGATCGGGTTCTCGTCGACGTTGAGCTTCACCACGGTGATCTTGTCGGCGTTGTTGGCCGCGATCTCCTCGAGAACGGGCGCGATCGCCTTGCACGGCCCGCACCACTCGGCCCAGAAGTCGACCAGCACGGGCGTGGTGCTGCCGAGCACCTCGGCGTCGAAGGTGGCGTCGGTGACGGTCTTGGTCGCGCCCATGGTTCTCCTCGGGGTCGAGTCGCCCGTAACCGGGCGAGCACTCAGCGTACGCGATGGTGGCGACGGGCCGTGGCCGGTCGCCCGGGACGTGCTGCGGCCCCGTGCGGGGGCCGACGTGCGGGTCATGCCCAGCGGTCAGACGGTGACCTGGAGCACGTCGCCCGTGGTGGCGACGGCGTGCAGCGAGGCCAGGAAGCGTTCGGCGTCGAGCGCGGCTGCGCATCCGGTGCCGGCGGCCGTGATGGCCTGGCGGTACGTGTGGTCGACCAGGTCGCCCGCGGCGAACACGCCAGCGAGCGGCCGGCCCCCGTGGAGCACCTGGGTGGATCCGTTCTCGACGAGAACGTACCCCTCGGCATCGAGGTCGACCTGGCCGCTCAGGAGCTCGGAGCGGGGGTCGTGCCCGATCGCGATGAACAAGCCGGTGACGTCGAGGGTGCGCTCGTGCCCTGTGCCGGTGTCGAGCAGCGTGATGCCGCTGAGCTTGGCGTCGCCGTGCACGCCGACGACGGCGCTGTTCCACACCGGCTCGATCTTGGGGTCGGCGAAAGCGCGCTCGGCCATGATCTTGCTCGCCCGCAGCTGGTCGCGCCGGTGGACGAGGTACACCTTGTCGGCGAACCGCGTGAGGAACGTGGCCTCCTCGACCGCGGAGTCACCACCGCCGACCACGGCGATGGTCTGGCCTCGGAAGAAGAAGCCGTCGCAGGTGGCGCACCAGGAGACACCGTGGCCGGAGAGGCGCTTCTCGTCGGGCAGGCCGAGCTCGCGGTAGGCCGAGCCCGTGGCCAGGATCACGGCGTGCGCGAAGTGCTCGGCGCCCTCGCCGTCGACGACGCGCTTCACTGGTCCGATGAGGTCGACCTCGGTGACGTCGTCAGTGACGAACTCGGCGCCGAACCGCTCAGCCTGCGCCCGCATGTTCTCCATCAGGGCTGGGCCCATGATGCCGTCGGGGAAGCCGGGGAAGTTCTCGACCTCGGTGGTGTTCATCAGCGCGCCGCCGGCGGTGACGGCGCCCTCGAACACCAGCGGGTTCAGCTGGGCCCGGGCCGCGTACAGCCCGGCGGTGTAGCCCGACGGGCCGGAACCGATGACGATGACGTCGCGGACGTCGCTCACGGCGGTGCTCCTGGCGGTTCGGGGTCCGGCGGCGGTCGCTCGCCGGTGCGGGCGGCCCATACCCGGGGGGGTACGGCAGCCGTCTGCTCCAACGATCCTAGGGCCGTACGCATTCCCCGCCGGCAGGCACCGCCGGGGTGCGCCTAGGGCAGGACGAGGTGCCTCACGGCGATGAGCTGGGCATCGCCGGTCCCGCAGGTCCGGCCGACCACCCACACGTCCACCGGGCGTCCGACCGGATTCAGGCCCGGGCGCCCGACGACGACCACCGCGGCGGCCCGCCCGTGGTAGCTGCCCAGGTCGATCACCAGCACCGCCGAGGAGCTGGCGCCGGCCCGGAGCTCGGCCAGGCAGGCGTCGACGCCATCGCTCGTGGCCGCGAAGGTGCCGGCGAAGTCGGAGGCCGTGGCTACCAGCGCCGATGCCATCGGCGAGGCGGCGGGCGCCTTGGGGGTGGCCACGTCGGCCATCGTCGACCTGACCGCCACGACGTCGCTCACCTGCTGGACCAGGGCCTCGTCCCGGTAGTCCGTGCCGGTGGCGAGCCGCGTTGGCGCTGCGGCTTGCCGCGTCGTCCCGTCGGCTGCTTCCGGCGCCGCAGGTGCGCTGGAGGCTGCCGATGACCCCGACGCGAGCTCGTCCGATCCGTCCGCGGGGCGGAGCACCTGCACCCCGACGACGAGGGCGACGACGGCGGCTGCTGCCCCGGCCAGCAGCCCCAGGACCGCGCCGGGCCGGCGGCGCCGTGAGGGCGCTGCGGAGAGGGGCACCACCGGGGCGACACGGTCGGCCGGCGCCGCGCCGGTCCCGGCAGCCGCGGGGGCGGCGAGCGGGGGTTCTGCAGCCAGGGCCGCTTCAAGGTGGTCCCACACTGCGGAGGGCATCGGGGCCGGCTGGGCTGCCAGGGCGTGGAGGCCGGCCAGGGCGGCGGCCTCCTGCTCGGGGGTCGCTAGGGGGCCGATGTCGGCGTCGAGGCCGGAGGGCGTGTGGTCGGCGGGACCGGAGGCGCTCATCGGGTGGGGTCGCCTCCCTCGGAGGTCGGGACGGGATCGTCGGGCGGGTCGGGTCGTAGGGCCGGGGCGGGGGGCAGGGGAGCCGGACCGCCCCCGGGGGCGAGAGCGGGCGGATCGGGCGGGAACTCGCGCTGATACGCCGATGGGACGTCGTCTCCGACGGCTGGGTTCCGCAGATGAGCCAGTGACACCGCCAGCCGGGCCCGGCCGCGCGAGCACCGGCTCTTGACGGTGCCTTCAGGGCACCCGAGCACCTCGGCGGCCTCGGCCACGCTGAATCCCTCCAGGTCGACCAGGACGACGGCGGCGCACTGGTCCGGCGGGAGGTCGCGCAGAGCCTGCTGGACCTCCAGCGCGAGCTCGCGGTCGGCCAGCGGGTCGTTGGGATCGACCAGGCCGCGGCGGTCGCCACCGTCGGCGTCGTCCGGCAGCGGGACCGTGGCACGCACCTTGCGGCGCCGGTGCCGGTCCAGGCAGGCGTTCACCACCACCCGGTGCAGCCACGTCGTGACCGCCGCCTCGCCCCGGAACGACGCGGCGTTCCTGTAGGCCGACAGCAGGGCGTCCTGGAGCGCGTCGGCGGCCTCCTCCGGGTCGCCCGAGGTACGCAGGGCCACGGCCCAGAGCCGGTCGCGGTGGCGCCGCACGAGGACGGCGAAGGCGTCCGGGTCGCCAGCGACGTGGGCGGCCAGCAGCGCTCGGTCGTCGGGACCAGGGGACGCAGCAATGCCCGCGCCGCCGGGGTCGCCGACCGCGGGTCCGGACGGACCGGGGTCGTCGGGCCGCTGGCTCATCGCGGCACGAGCGTAGGCGGTCGTGGCCGCCGGCGCGCGGACTGGTGGGTGCCACCGCCGAACGCGGTGCCGAACCCGCCCGCCGCATCGATTCCTAGCCGAGCACCTTCACCGAGGCGATGCCGCCCTGGAAGCTGCCGTCGGGCAGGGCCGGAAGCCGAGTCAGCCAGACGAGCACGAAGCGGGCCACCTTCGGCTTGGGAGAACGCAGCGTGATCTGCTCGGGGACGCCCACGGCCTCCTCGAACGGGGTCCAGGCCTCGGGGGTGTCGGGCACGGTGTCTGAGAGGCGGACGGAGACGTCCGTACCGCGGCCGACGAAGCCCAGGGCCACCGCATCGATGGGCCGGGGGGTACCGAGGTCCAGCAGGATGCCGACTCCGGGCTTTCCGGAGAGGTAGTCGCTGCGGTACCGCACGGTCTCCCACGCGCTCTTGGGGTCGCGGTCGATCGCCAGGGCCACGAGGTCGGCGTTCTCGGTGCCGTTGCCGAGGGGGTCGTAGTCGCGGGCGGACAGGATCGGCAAGGCCTTCTCGGCGGCGGTGCTCGGCAGGGCGGCCTTGCTGGGGGCGGTGCTGGCGCTCGACAGGGCCTGAGTGCGCGGCGTGACGGGCTTGGGTCCGCCCGTGACGAGGGTCCAGCCCAGGAAGCCGAGACCCACGACGCCCAGCACCCCGGCGATCACCCCGACGAGGCGTCGCAGCCAGGTGCCTGCGCCGCGCCGGGTGGACGGCGGGGCCTCTTCGCGCGTGGCGCGGGAGTCGCCCCGCAGAGCGGCCACCGTGGCGTGCAGCTCCTGCGAAGCGGCGGCCATGTCGGCGAACGGGGCCAGGTCGCGGCGCGGCACGGAGTCCTTCACGGTGCGGGCGGCTACGTCGTCGAGCACGCCGGGGATCTCGGCAGCCACCCGGCCGGGCCAGGGCACCAGGCCGTTCGCGCGCTGGACCGACGCGACGCCATCGGCCGTGTCGTACGGCCAGCGGCTCGTCAGCCCGGCGTACAGCACGGCGCCGACCCCGTGGATGTCGCTCTCGACCGGGTCGTCGTCGGGTGCGCATCCCCACAGCACCGCGTCCACCCCGAGGCCCCGGACCCGGACGTCGCCGGTGTCGCTGAGCAGCACCGAGTTCGGCCGGATGCGTCCGTGGGCGATCCCCGCGTGGTGCGCGGACTCGAGGCAGTCGGCCACCTCGCGGGCGATCCGGGTGGCCTCCAGCGGGGACAGGCCGTCGGCGAGCACTTCGGAGAGCGGCCGGCCGGGGATCCACTCGGTGACGACTGCGACGCAGTCGTCGGTGTCGAGGACGTCGAGCACCCGCACCACGTGGGCATCGGTGACGAGGGAGGCCAGGCAGGCCGCCTCCCGGAGGGCGTCAGACCGGCCGTCGCTGGTGCTGAGCAGGCGTACGCCCACCGGACGGTGCAGCACCGGGTCGGTGGCGCGCCACATGCGCGAGCCCGCGCTCTCGGCGACGAGGTCGTCGAGAACGTAGCGGCCGACAGTCTGTTCTGCCGTGCCCGCGGTAGTGGTCACCTTGGTCACCCTAGGCACCCCTCGCCCACGTGGCAGGTCGATGTCATCGACCGAACGAACGATTCGGTCCGACGACGCTTGACGCGGCCCCCGGGAGTGACGACCGGGCACTACTTCTGGACCACGTACCCCGTGGGGGTCAGCACCAGGGTAGCCGTGGAGTCGGCGGTCGTGTACTTCCGCGTGAACGGCAGCATGTCCAACACCACGGTGGTGGCCTGGGTGCGCAGCTTCACGATCACCTTGCCGGGCAGGATCGTGATCTCCGCGGGGCCCGCGGTGTCGCCACGCTCCACCGCGGCCTTGATCCCGTCCCGCCGGGCCTGAGCCGGGGTCGCGTGGCGCTCCCAGAGGGCGTCTCCGACGGTCATCGCCACCGACTGCGCGTCGTCGGTCACGCGGACGTGGGCGCCGGCCACGCCGATCGCGTCGTAGGCCACGACGCCGATGCCGCACAGCACGAGCGTGAGCTTGAGCAGCCACCCCACGACGATCGACCCGTCGTCGCGCAGGCGGCGGGGTCCGGGGGGTGCTGAGACGGGCGTCACACGGCGGTTGTCGACCCGTGGGAGCCCCGCCTTGACCGTTCGGGGCCGCGGATCGGCCAGCCGGGGCACCCCACGTGTCGGATGACGGGCCGCCCGAGGGTCAGCGGCCGATCCGGGCCCGGACCATCCCGACCACCTCGCCCACCTCGGCGATCGCGAGGAGCCGGGCGAGGCCGAGGTAGACCGCCCCGAAGACGAGGGTGGCCGCCGCCATCGACCCGATGCCGTGGAGGAACCCGTCGGCCGCGCGGGTCATGAGCGTGCCCGCGGCGTAGCCCGCCCCCATCGACACCACCGCCACGGCCCCCAGTCGCAGCAGCACGCCCATCGTGCGCCGCGACTGCAGCCCGCCGAGCCGGCGCGAGAGCAGCCACCAGGTGACCAGCAGGGTGCCGACGTACGCGAGCGAGTAGCCCAGCGCCAGGCCGGGGACGCGGGCGTCGGTCGGGAGCAGGAAGAACAGAGGGACGGCGAACAGCAGGTTCAGCGCGTTGAGGAGCACGGTGACCCAGAAGGGTGTCCGGGTGTCCTCGAGCGCGTAGAAGCCGCGCAGGAGCACGTAGAAGAGGGAGAAGGGCACCAGTCCGATCGCGAAGAACGACAGGATCAGGCCGATCAGGCCCGCCTGCCCCGTCGAGGTGCTGCCGTAGCCGTAGAGCAGTCGGCCGATGCTCGGCCCGAGGATCACGAACAAGCCGGCCGCAGCAACGAGCAGGGCCGCCACCGTGCGCATGCCCCCCGCGACGTCGGCGGCCACCTGGTCGAAGCGGCCGGCGTGAGCATCTCGGCTCATCCGCGGCAGCAGCGCGGTGACCAGCGAGACCGTGACGATCGAGTGCGGCAGGATGAACAGCAGGTGGGCCTTCTGGTACGACGTGATGCCGGCCGAGACGCTGTCCTGCTCCGTGGCGAGCACGTTGGCCGTGACCGCCAGCTTGGTGATCACCAGGTAGGCCAGCTGGTTGACCAGCACGAGCCCGATCGTCCACTTGGCGAGCGCCCCGGCCTTCCCGAGCCCGTAGCCGCGGAAGTCCGTCCGCAGCCGCCAGTGGTAGCCGGCGCGCCTGAGCACCGGGATCAGGACGATCGCCTGGGCCGCGACACCGAGCGTGGTGCCGATCCCCAGGAGCGCAGTCTCCCCCGCCGTGATGGTGCTGGTCTGCGGGTCGTGGCCGACGATGACGATGAACATGACGGCGGTCGCGATCATGACGACGTTGTTCACGATGGGCGCGAACATCGGGGCGGCGAAGCGGCCCCGGGCGTTCAGCACCTGGGACATCAGGGTGAAGATGCCGTAGAAGAAGATCTGGGGCAGGCAGTAGCGGGCGAACGCCGTGGCGGTGCTGAGGTCGGAGTCCGTCCATAGCGGCGAGCCGTAGAGCCGCGTGATCCAGGGTGCCAGTACCACCGCGACAGCCCCGATGGCGAGCAGCAGCAGGCCCGTCAGCGTGAGCAGCCCGTGCGTGTACCCGTCGCCCCCGTCGGGGTCGTCCTTCATGTGCCGGACGAGCTGCGGGACGAAGACCGCGTTGAGGGCGCCGCCCACCATCAGGATGTAGATGATGTTCGGCAGCGTGTTTCCCACCGAGTAGGTGTCGGAGAAGACCCCCGTGCCGATCGCGGCGACCAGGATGATGTCCCGGACCATCCCGGTGAGGCGGCTGATCACGGTGCCCCCGGCCATCAGGGCCGTGTTGCGCAGCACCGCCCCGCTGACACCGGTGCCCTCGTCGTCCGCGGCGTCGTCGTTGAGCTCGAGAGAAGACTCCCAGGGCACCTCGGCGCCGTCGGTGGCGCGGCCGGGCTCCTGCTCCGTCACAGCGCCATGGTCCCATCGGGCAGCGCCGGCCCGGTGCGTGCGGCCCGCGCCGAGCGGATCCGCCGCACCCCGTTGACGAGCACGAGCAGGACGAGTACCCCGAACGCTGCCCCCACGACCCAGGCCGCAGCCCGCGCGTACGCCGCGGAGCCGACCTGCAGCCGCACGGGAGCCCCGTACGCCGCCCCGGCTGTGGTGGTGAGCTGGAGCACGGCCGTGACCGGCCCGGAGCCCACGACCCGGGCCTGCATCTCGATGCTGGCCTTGCGACCGGGGGCGATCGTGACCGGCGTGACCGGCTCGGCGGTGAATCGGACCGCAGGGTCGCCCGTGGCCGAGAGGCCGACGGTCACTGGCACCGCGAGATCGTTCGCGATCGTCACCGGGATCACCCCGGACTCGCCGGGAAGGTTGACCGATCCGCGCGTGACGATGCGCACCTTCGCGCTCTCGGTGGCGATGACGGCCGCCGTGCGCGCGAGCAGGGCCTCGCCGGTGCGACGGGAGGAACGCCACCAGATCGACCCGGATCGCTGCAGTGCGCCGAGCAGGCCGCTGGTGCGCGGGCTGGTCTGGCCCACGACCGAGCTCAGCGCGGCCGCCTGCTCCTCGGTGCGCCGCAGGCGGGACACGTATCCGGGCGCCAGCTCGGCCTGCTGGGCCGCGGAGGGGTACTCGCCGAGAACCCGCGGGACGGACGACGGGGGGGCCGCGAGCAGGGATGTGAGGGTGGCCGGCCTCGTCCATGTCAGCGCTGCCACGGTCTCGACCAGCTCGCGCGCGAAGACCCCGCTCGGCGACCAGCGCAGCGGGGGCGCGGCCACCACGGTGCGCGGGGTGGAGGGCAGCTCCAGCTCGACCATGGCCAGCTCGGCCACGAACCGCTGGCGGGCCGCGGTGATCTCCGCCCGGGTGCGCTGGCGCATGACGAGCGCGGCCGAGAGGCCCGAGTCGGCGACGACGGCGCGGCCGGTACCGGCGAAGGCCGGCAGGGGCGCGGACCCGGTGGGCGTAAAGGTGACGTCGCCCTCGGGGTGCAGCTGCTGGTCCGACAGCAGGACGCCGCCGGCACCGGTGTCGCCGAGGACGGCGAGAGCGTCGGGCGTGACCAGCATGTCGGCCGGCCACGCGAGGGCACGTCCGACCGGTCGGCCGAGTACCGCGGCGGAGCCCGCCGCCGCCGTGGTGGTGGCCCGCAGGACGTCGCGGCTGAGCCCGCCGCGCACGAGCGCGCTGTCGTCCGGGACCGCGTAGGGCAGCGAGGTCACGTCGGCGGCCGACAGGGCCGTCCTGGCAGCGGCGAGCCAGGCCGTGGCGTCGGCGACGCCCTGCGGGCTGCCCGCCTGCACCTCCCCGTCGACGAGCTCGCGGTACCCGGAGGTCATCGACGCCACGGTCTCCAGCGTGGCGGGGTCGACCACCCAGCTCACCACCCCGGGCGCCGCTCCTCCGGTGTCGAGCAGCACGCGCAGCCGCCCGGCGGTGCCGACGGCGCGCGCCAGCCCGGGAGTGAGCAGCACTCCGTCGGCATCGACGGCAGGCGCCTCGGTGAGCGGCCACAACATCACCACCCCGCCGGGGGTGACGACGGTCGGGTCCGGGATCCAGGGCAGGAAGGTGCGTGAGATGCCCCGCCGCTCGGGGGAGGCCCCGTCCTTGGCGCCGAGCGCCTCCACCCCCACCACGTACACCCCGGCACGGCCGAGGCCGAGGGTGTCGACCGACAGCGTGAGGCTGTAGGGGGCCGCCTGGCCCGGCCTGAGCACGGCTGCGATGTCGACGCGGGTGTTCGGCACCCGGTCGCCGACGCTGTCGTCCTCACCGCTGAGCACGCGGCCGATGTCGGACCGCCCCGCGAGCGGCGCGGGCGACACCCGCAACCGCACCGCGATCGAGTCCAGCGGCGCGTCGGACCGGTTGGCCACGGTGCCCGTGACGGTGAGGGCGTCGCCGGGGTGCGGAGACACTGGCAGGAGCTGGTCGATGCGGACGGCCAGGTCGCTGACCGGCGCCCCGGGGGAGCCCGACGGCGACGGGGAGGGCGCTGCCCCAGCCGGTGCCGGTCCGGCCACCGCCACGGCCGCGAGCAGCAGGACCGCCAGCACCGCCGCGGACCCGCTGCGCCGGCGCCCCCGGCTCACCCTGCGTCCGCGAGCAGGTCGTGCACCTTGCCCACCAGCCGGCGCTCGTCGGCGTACGCCAGGCGCTCGACCACCTGGTCGAGGGGCACCCAGGCCACCTCGTCCACCTCGATGTCGGCGTCGCTGAGCTCTCCGCCCACGGCCGCGAGCAGGAAGTGGTGCACCGTCTTGTGGATACGCCGGCCCTCGGCCACGAACCAGAAGTCGATGGTGCCCAGCGGGGCGAGCACCTCGCCGCGGATCCCGGTCTCCTCCTGCACCTCGCGCACGGCGGCGTCGTGCGCCGTCTCGCCGGCCTCGAGGTGGCCCTTCGGCAGCGACCACAGCAGCCGGCCCCGTCGGTCGGCCCGGGCGATGAGCGCAGCCCGCGGCTCTGCGCCGGAGCGGTCCACCACGAGCCCGCCGGCGCTGGTCTCCTCGACCCGCTGCATCCTCGGGCGTCCGGCCCCGGATGCTCCCGGCCCGCCGCCTGGACCCCCGCGACGCGCGGGATCGGGCGTGGCGCTCATGGGTGGAAGCCTACGGCCCACGCCTCCTCACCCTCGGCGCACGGGCGCGGCGCGGTGCCGCCGCGCCCGTACAGTGGTCACCCGTGTCCGACTCGTCCGGCGTCCCCGCCCCGACCGCCGACCCGATCCCCGACCCGACTCTCGACCCGCTGCAGCGCGCCGCCGTCGCGCTCGTGGCCGAGTCGCACCCCGTCCTGCTCGAGCTCGGCCGCCGGTTCGGGGCCGCGGGGCACTCCCTGCACCTCGTCGGCGGCCCCGTGCGGGACCTGCTTCTCGGCCGGGCCATCCTCGACCTCGACCTCACCACCGACGCCCACCCGCAGGCCGTGCTCGCCCTGCTGGAGGGTTGGGCCGCGACGGTCTGGGACGTCGGCATCCGGTTCGGCACCGTCGGGGCGATGCGCGACGGTGCGCGGTTCGAGATCACCACGTACCGCGCCGAGACGTACGACCCCGAGTCGCGCAAGCCCGAGGTGGAGTACGGGACGACGCTGTCCGGCGACCTGGCCCGTCGGGACTTCACCGTCAACGCGATGGCCCTCTCGCTGCCCGACCTCGTGTTCGTCGACGAGCACGGCGGCCGCACCGATCTCGCGGCAAGGGTTCTGCGCACGCCGGCCACGCCGGAGCAGTCGTTCTCGGACGATCCGCTCCGGATGATGCGCGCGGCCAGGTTCGTCTCCCAGCTCGGGTTCGACGTCGCGCCCGAGGCAGTCGCCGCCATGACGGCCATGGCCGAGCGGCTCTCGATCGTGTCGGCCGAGCGGGTGCGCGAGGAGCTCGTGAAGCTCGTGCTGGGCACTCACCCCCGTGAGGGCCTGCGACTCATGGTCGACACCGGGCTGGCCGCCGTCGTGCTCCCTGAGCTGCCCACGCTGGCCCTCGAGATCGACGAGCACCACCGGCACAAGGACGTCTACGAGCACAGCCTGACCGTGCTCGAGCAGGCCATCGCGCTGGAGTCCACGCACGAGCCGGTGAGCCCCCCCGACTTCGTCCTGCGCTTCGCCGCGCTCATGCACGACGTTGGCAAGCCGCGGACCCGGCGGTTCGAGGCTGACGGCCGCGTGTCCTTCCACCATCACGAGGTGGTCGGCGCCAAGCTCGTGGCGAAGCGGATGCGTGCCCTGCGGTTCAGCAACGACGACGTCGAGGAGGTGTCACGGCTCGTCGAGCTGCACCTGCGCTTCCACGGTTACGGAGGCGGCGAGTGGACCGACTCTGCCGTGCGCCGGTACGTGCGCGACGCGGGCGACCTGCTCCCGCGCCTGCACAAGCTCACGCGGGCCGACTGCACCACGCGCAACCGGCGCAAGGCCGCGGCGCTGCAGCGCACGTACGACTCGCTCGAGGAACGCATCGCGCTGCTCGAGCAGGCCGAGGAGCTCGCGTCGATCAGGCCCGACCTCGACGGCACCGCGATCATGGCGATTCTGGGCATCCCGGCGGGCCCCGACGTGGGTGAGGCGTACCGGTTCCTGCTCGACCTGCGGCTCGATAGGGGGCCGCTCGGTGAGGACCTCGCCACCGAGGCGCTGCGCGCCTGGTGGGCCGCCCGCCCGGGCTGACCCGCTTCGCTACGGGGAGTCGCTCGGCGGGTCGACGACGGCGGTGTCGCTCGAGGCTGCGCCCCCCGCGCCCCCCGCGGCCACCGGCACGGCCGACTCGGGCGGCTCGGTGGCGTCCGCGTCCTCGGCCTTCGGGACGCCAGGGCCGTTCCCGCCGGCGCCGACGAGGAACTGGATCGCCAGCAGCAGCACGACGACGAGCACGACGCTCCACAGCAGCTTCTCCGGCGACACGTCGGTGCCCCAGAGCAGGACGACCCAGCCCAGCGCGACCGCGATCCAGCGCAGCCAGCCCGCGCCGGCCGCGACCCAGCGGCCCACGCCGCCCAGCGGGCCGGAGAGCGCCGCGCCACCGGCTTCGAGCGACCCGCGCACGAACTGGCGGGTGGCGGTGCCCGATGCGTTGCGTCCCGCGAACCAGCCGGCGACGACGAACACGACGCCGAGCCAGAAGAACGTGTGCCAACCGCGGATGAGGAACGACAGCAGCGTGTCCCAGAAGACGTTGCTCGCCGGACCCCACACCGTGCCCGCGAGCTGGTTCACGAACAGCTGCTGGCTCACGGCGAGGCCCCAGGCGAGCAGCAGCGCGTTGGCCGCCAGTGCGATGCCGATCGCCACGGTCATCCGCGGGCGCCGCCGGGAGAGCAGGAAGGCGCCGAGGTAGAGGGCGGCCACGACCCAGATGAGCCACGACGCCACGGGGTTCGCGAACGCGTAGATGGTGCGGGCCTGGGCCAGCTGCGGCGCCTCCAGCAGCACGATCTGCTTGTCGGTCTGCGGGATGGGCACGTTCTCGACGACGGTGAGCCCCCGCGCGACGAGCCGCTGCTTCACCGCGTCGATGACATCCGAGACGTCCAGGACCACGTTGTCGCCTTCGAGTCGCACAGCCCCGCCGTCTTGCCCCTGGAGGAGCTGTACCAGTTGCTGCTGCACCCGGGTGTTCGCCCGCACCCACAGGTCGGCGAACGCGTCGGACTGCACGACGTTGGTCACCTCGCGCTCGATCAGGCCGTTGATGGCGCCGGCGAGCGGCCCGACGAGCAGCTTCAGGCGCGGCTTGTCCGTGATGAGGCTGCCGAAGACCTCGTTGATGGTGGCCTCGACGTTCACCTGCTGCTCGATGGCCGCGGACGCCCTGGTGATGATCGCCTGCTGCACCTCGGGGGAGTGCACCAAGGGGCCGACCGTGTCGACGTAGCGAGAGGTGTCGTTGAGGGTGCGCGCCCCCCAGTACGCCACGGCCGAGAGCAGGAACAGCAAGGTGGCGAGCGCGAAGCAGATCCACGCGCCGACCGTGCGGCCCTTGCCGGACGACGTGCTGGTCGCCGTGGCCTCGGTGGTGCTCATGGTCGTCCCTTCTCCGCGGGGCCGGGCTCGGTCCCGGCGTGCTCACGACTGTAGTGGGGCCGCGGGGGCTGACGGGGCGACGTGCGGGGGTTGGGCCCGGCCGCAGGCACCGGGACCAGGCCCGCGCGCTCAGCTCGCGGCCCGCGCGGACGGGACTCTGGCGACCGGGCCTCGCCCCACCGCGAGATACCAGAGGGCGGTGAGGACGAGCAGCAGGCCGACGGCGGCGTCCAGCACCGGGGCAAGCCCGCTCGGCGGTGCGGTGAACGCGACCAGGCAGATGCCGGCCACGAGGCCCACGTTGACGCTCACGTCGTAGATGGAGAACACCCGGCCTCGGTGATCGTCGCTCACGGCGCGCTGGACGACCGTGTCGCCGCACACCTTCACCGACTGTCCTGCGAACCCGATCGCGACGCCGCCGACGGTGAGGCCCACGAGCCCGGACAGCAGGGGCCACCCCTGGGTGGTTCCGAGGAATCCCAGCGCCGCTCCGACGCCGCCGACCACGAGCGTGGCGGACGCCCAGGGCACGGTGCCGTACCGCCGGGACAGGGCCGGGGTGAGCACCGCCCCGACCAGGGCGCCGATTGCCGCCCCGCCGACCACCACGGTGAGCTGCGCGAGCGCACGTTCGGGCTCGGTCGGCGGGTTCAGCGTGTTGCGCAGCAGCAGGATGGTGAGCACCGTGAACGCGCCGAACGCGACCCGGTGCAGGCTCACGACGACGATCGCCTCGGCGGCGGCGATACGCTCGGCGAGATGGCGGAAGCCGTCGACGAGTCCGCGCAGGACGTCGCCGACGGACTCGCCCACGACGTCGCCGTGCGGGCCGAGCAGGTCCGGCGGCATCGTGCGGGCCACGAGGGCGGCGGCCACGTAGCCGACGACGGCGCAGGCGAGCACGACGACGCTCCCGTGGTCGCCGGCACCGCCGAGTGCCCGGATGCCCACCCCCACGAGGCTGCCGATGGTGGCGGCGATGGTGCCGGCCGTCGGTGCGAGGGCGTTCGCGGTGACCAGGTGGTCGGCGGTCACCGTGTGCGGGAGCCCCGCGCTCAGCGCCGCGAGGACGAACCGGCCCACGCCGAGGACGACGAGCACGCTGATCGCGAGGTCGGGCCCGTCGTGCTCCATCGCCACGAGCAGGGCGACCACCCCGACCAGCCCGGCGCGCGCCGCGTTGGCGCCCACGAGGACCCCGCGGCGGCGCCAACGATCGAGGAACACCCCGACGAACGGGCCGATGAGCGAGTAGGGCAGCAGCAGGATCGCGAACGCCACGGCGATGCGGGGCGCGGTGGCCTCGCGCTCGGGCGAGAAGAGCACGAAGGTCGCGAGCGCCGCTTGGACGAGCCCGTCGGTGAACTGCCCGACCAGGCGCGTGGCGAAGAGCCTGCGGAACCAGTGCGCCCGCAGCACCACCCACAGGTCGCCGCCCACCGCCACCCGGCGCACGCTACCGCTCCCGACCGTTCCCCTCCGCCCTGTCCAGCCCTCGTCCCCCACTCGCCACCAGGGAAGGGGGGCTGGCGGGGCTCTCCTTGGGCGGTTGATCCAAGGCATGGATGAAACGACCAGGAGGTGGGTGGAGGGACGCGAGGTGGGTGGAGTACGCGGCGGTGGATGTGTGGACGCGGGGAAGGGCTGACGGAGACGCGGGAGGGGACGGGGGGACGCCGGAGGCCCGGTCCCCCGTGGGGGACCGGGCCTCGTGTCAGGCGCCCGGGCAGAGCCGGGATGCGCGGGTGAGCCGTCAGCGCTCGATGGTGCCGGCGATGAAGTCCTCGACGGCCTTCTTGGCGTCGTCGTCGGAGTACTGGACCGGCGGTGACTTCATGAAGTACGACGCGGCGCTCAGGATCGGACCGCCGATGCCGCGGTCCTTGGCGATCTTCGCCGCGCGGATGGCGTCGATGATGATGCCGGCCGAGTTCGGGGAGTCCCACACCTCGAGCTTGTACTCCAGGCTCAGCGGCACGTCGCCGAAGTTGCGGCCCTCGAGGCGCACGAACGCCCACTTGCGGTCGTCGAGCCACGCGACGTAGTCGGACGGCCCGATGTGCACGTTGCGGGGGTCGATGCCGTTGACGAGCTGCGAGGTGACCGACTGGGTCTTGGAGATCTTCTTGGACTCGAGCCGCTCGCGCTCGAGCATGTTCATGAAGTCCATGTTGCCGCCGACGTTCAGCTGGTACGTCCGGTCGACGGTGACGCCGCGGTCTTCGAAGAGCTTGGCGAGGACGCGGTGGGTGATGGTGGCGCCGACCTGAGACTTGATGTCGTCACCGATGATCGGGACGCCGGCCGCGGTGAACTTGTCGGCCCACTCCTTGGTGCCGGCGATGAACACGGGCAGCGCGTTGACGAACGCGACGCCGGCGTCGATGGCGCACTGCGCGTAGAACTTCGCAGCCTGCTCCGAGCCCACGGGCAGGTAGCACACGAGCACGTCGGCGCCCGACTCGCGCAGCGCGGCGACGACGTCGACCGGCTGCTCGTCGGACTCGGTGACCATCTCGCGGTAGTACTTGCCCAGGCCGTCCAACGTGTGGCCCCGCTGCACCGTGACGCCCGTGGGCGGCACGTCGCAGATCTTGATCGTGTTGTTCTCGCTCGCGAGGATCGCGTGCGCGAGGTCCTGGCCGACCTTCTTCGCGTCGACGTCGAACGCGGCCACGAACTCCACGTCGCGGACGTGGTAGGGGCCGAACTGCACGTGCATGAGACCCGGGACCTTGCCCTGCGGGTCGGCGTCCTTGTAATACTCGACGCCCTGGACCAGCGACGAGGAGCAGTTGCCCACTCCGACGATCGCAACCTTGACGGAACTCATCCGGCTACCTTCCTGACAGCCCGAGTGCGGTCGGGTCCTGCGACCCGGTCTCGGATTCACCTGACACGACCGAAGCACCGGCGGTGCTCCGGCCCGGCCCGTCCGCGGCGGTGCCACGGCGGGAATCTGTGGGCTCGCCCGTGGGGCGGGCGGTGGCTTGGTCGCTCTCGCTGGCGAGCAGACCGTCGATCCAGCCGACCTCGCGCTCGACGCCCTCGAGCCCGTGGCGCTGCAGTTCGAGCGTGTACGCGTCGAGCTTCTCCCGGGTGCGGGCCAGCGAGGCGCGCAGGTCGCTCTTGCGCTCCTCGAGGCGGCTGCGCCTTCCCTCGAGGATGCGCCGGCGCACGGCGGCGTCGGTGCGGCCGAAGAACGCGAAGTGCACGCCGAAGCGCTCGTCCTCCCATGCCTCGGGGCCGGTCTCGGCGAGCATCCCGGCGAAACGCTCCTTGCCCTCAGCGGTGAGCTCGTAGACGATCCTGGCGCGCTTGCCACTGAGGGCCGGGGCGCCGGCGTCGGCCGGGCCGGCCTCGGCGATCCAGCCCTGGGCCAGGAGGTCCTTGAGGCACGGGTAGAGCGAGCCGTAGGAGATCGCGTGGAACGTGCCCAGGACGGCGTTGAGGCGCTTGCGCAGCTCGTAGCCGTGCATGGGAGCCTCGCTGAGGAGCCCGAGCACGGCGAACTCGAGCACGCCGCTCCGCTTGGCCACCGGTTCTCCTTCGCGCCCCGTACCCGACGCCAGGGGTCAACCCGACTCGATGTATCGAACTGATACATCATGAAGATAGGCCGCACCGAGGTATCGCGCAACCCACCCCCGGTGGGCCCGCTGTGACGTCCGCCACGCGGGCGCGGCAGACAGCGGACACGCCACCGGGACGATCACCCCGTTTGGGCGCTCGGCCTCCGGGCGCGGGTGCGCCTACCCTGGGTCGGTGGCCGTCCCCCGCTCGTCCCCGCTGCGCGGTACCCGCGTGCCCGGTGGCGGCGTGCGCGGCGGGCAGCGCGGCGACCGTCCCCGTCGCGACCGGGCGGCCTCGGGCGCGCCGGCCCCCACGGACGAGCCGGTCGCCGACCCTCAGGTGCCGCGGTCGGTCATCGACTACGCGCTGGCCCGCCGGGTCGCCCTGATGGACCTGTTCACGGGGGGCGGCTTGCGCAGCGACGCGTGCGATGCGGACCCCTACCTGCTGCGCGCGGCCAAGCACCATGGCGAGCCGTCGACCCGGCGGTGTCCGGTGTGCCGTAAGGAAGATCTCACCCTCGTGACGTACACCTACGGCGACCAGCTCGGGCCGTTCTCCGGCCGCGTGCGGGCCACGGCCGACCTCCCGGCCATGGCGCGGGCGCACGGGGAGTTTCGGGTGTACGTCGTGGAGGTATGCCAGCGGTGCAGCTGGAACCACCTCGTCCTCTCGTACGTCCTTGGCGACGGGGTGGTCAGGCCAGCACCTCGCCGCCCGCACGACCTGCTCGACTAGCCCGCAGCCGCGGCCGCGTCGCCAGCACCGCGGGTGATGAGGCCCCGTGAGACCCGACACATCCCTCGCGCCCCGGCCGCACGGCCGGGCGCCCCGCGCCACGAAGGACCGCTCTGTGAGGCTCATCGACTACCCGCGCCGCGGGCGTGCGGGCTGGCGTCGGTGGCTCCCGTCCTGGAAGCTCGTGCTCGGGGGCGTCGTCACCGCCGGAGTGGTGCTGGCGGGCGTGTTCGTCGCCGCCGTCGCCCTCACCCCGATCCCCGAGCCGAGCGACGTCGCGAGCGCGCAGACCTCGGTCGTGTACTGGAGCGACGGGAGCCACGAGATCGGTCGGATCGGCGACGTCAACCGCCAGGACATCCCGCTCTCGCAGGTGCCCGACGACGTCCAGAAGGCCGTGCTCGCGGCGGAGGACCGCAGCTTCTACGACCACGGCGGCTTCTCCCCCGTCGGCCTGGTGCGTGCGGTCTGGAACAACGTCACCGGCGGCGCCACGCAGGGCGGATCGACGATCACCCAGCAGTACGCGAAGAACGCGTTCCTGTCGCAGGAGCGCTCGTTCTCGCGGAAGATCAAGGAGCTCGTCCTGGCCACCAAGCTCGAGGTCTCCTCGAGCAAGGACGACATCCTCGGCAAGTACCTCAACACCGTCTACTTCGGTCGGGGCGCCTACGGCATCCAGTCCGCGGCCAAGGCCTACTTCGGGGTTCCGGCCAACAAGCTCACCGTGTCGCAGGGCGCGATGCTCGCCGCGCTGCTGAAGTCGCCCGAGGGCATGTCTCCCGACCGCAACCCCGTGCGGCTCAAGGCGCGGTGGGCGTACGTGATGGACGGGATGGTGCAGCAGGGCTGGCTCACGCAGGCGCAGCGCACCAAGGCCACGTTCCCTGCCATCAAGAAGCGCAGCGCGGCCGGGGGTCAGGGCGGCCCGAACGGCTACCTGCTCGACGCCGTGCGAGCCGATCTCGCGAACCACGGGATCGACGATTCGCAGCTCGGCGTCGGCGGGCTACGCATCGTCTCGACGTTCGACCGGAAGGCCCAGGCCGCGGCTATCACGGCCGTCAACGACAAGGCTCCCACCACGGACTCGAAGGGCTTGCGTGTCGGGCTTGCGTCCGTGCGGCCCGGCACCGGCGAGGTCGTGGCCATGTACGGCGGCAAGGACTTCCTCTCCCAGCCGCTGAACAACGCCACCCAGGCGATCGGCCAGGCCGGTTCGACGTACAAGCCGTTCGCGCTTGCCGCGGCGCTGGAGAGCGGGGTCACCCTCGACTCCACCTGGAACGGCGACAACGGGCGCGACATCGGCGGCTACAAGGTCGTCAACTACGGCGACAAGAGCTGGGGCGACATCACGCTGCTCAAGGCCACGGAGCAGTCGGTGAACTCGGTGTACGTCGACGTCGAGAACACGGTCGGCGTGGACAAGGTCGCACAGTCCGCGATCCGGGCCGGCATCCCGGCCGACACCACCGGCTTCACGAAGAACCTCACGTTCGTCCTGGGTACCTCGAGCCCGCACGTCATCGATGTCGCCTCGGCGTACGCCACGTTCGCCGCGCGCGGCCAGCGCGTCACGCCCACCATGATCAAGAGCGTCACCGGGCCCAACGGCGGTGTGCTCTACCAGGCCTCGCCCGCGCCGGATCAGGCCTTCGACTCCGCCGTCGCCGATCAGGTGACGTACGCGCTGACCAAGGTGGTCACCGACGGCACGGGGTCGGCCGCCCAGGGTCTTGGCCGCCCGGCCGCGGCCAAGACGGGCACGACCAACGACAACAAGTCGGCCTGGTTCGCGGGGTACACCCCCGACCTGGCCACCGCTGTCATGCTCGTGAAGGACGGCCCGGACGGACAGCCCGTGTCTCTCTCGGGCACCGGTGGGCTCGATACCGTCACCGGCGGCTCGTTCCCGGCCCAGATCTGGACGACCTTCATGCGCCGCGCCCTCGACGGCACGCCCGTGCACGACTTCGTCAGCAGCGGCGGGTCGGCCTTCCCGAGCGCCTCCGCCTCGCCCAGCACCAGCCCGTCGACGAGTCCGTCTGCGACGTCGTCGCCGAGCGCGTCCCCGAGCACGTCGCCTAGCAGCTCGGCTTCGAGCTCGCCGACCGCGGCGCCCACCTCCCCCACCGCGACCCCCACGCCGACGACGTCGCCCTCCGGCGGCGGCTCACCCGGACCGAGCCCGAGCGGCGCAGGCGTCCCTCCGTCCGGGGCCCCGCAGCCCAAGAGCAGCATCAGCGCCGCCGCTGCGGCGGCCTCGCCCGTCCCTGTCGGCTAGCGCGTTCGGACCGCTCGTCCCGGTCCCCGGCCCGACACCCCCCGCTGCGGAGCCCGCGCGGGGCTCGGATGGCACGATGACCCCGTGACCGGGCCCGCCGACGCCGAGGTGCGCAGCGCGCCCGTCGTCGTGCCGCAGGGCGCCGACCCGGTACCCCCCGGCGCGCGGACGATAGCGGTGCCGACGGCGGACGACCCGCTGCTCGAGGGTGCCGCCGAGGGGCTCGGCGGCCCGGTCGGCCGGCGCGTGCGACTGCTAGCGGGCTGGTGGACACCGCTGCGCGTCACGCTGCTGGTCCTCTTCGGCTCCCTGGCCGTCGGCTACCTGCTCAAGACGCCGTGTGCCGACGCGGCGAACTGGAAGGACGAGTACCAGTTCACCCACCTGTGCTACACCGACACGTTCGCCTCGTACACCGCGTACGGGCTCGACTCCGGTCAGTGGCCGTATGCCGGCTTCCCCACGCCGTACCCGCCGCTGACCGGCGCCGTGATGGCGCTGGCCGTCGTCATCGGGAAGTGGGTTCCGGCCGCCACCCCGGGCACCGGGTACTGGATCGCCACCGTGGCCCTGCTCGCCGTCGCGGCCGTGTTGATCGTGGTGACCACGGCCCGGCTCGCGGGCCGGCGCCGGCCGTGGGACGCGATGCTCGTCGCGCTCGCGCCGGTCCTCGTGCTGCACGCGTACACCAACTGGGATCTCGTGGCCGCCGCCCTGCTGGGGCTCTCCATGCTGTGGTGGTCGCGGCAGCGGCCGATCGGCGCGGGGATCTGGCTCGGGCTCGCCACGGCGTCGAAGTTCTACCCCCTGCTCTTCCTGCTCGTGCTCGCGCTGCTGTGCCTGCGCGCGGGACGCTGGCGCCACTGGGCGATCACCGCGATCGGCTCGCTCGTGGTCTGGGCCGCGGTCGTCGTGCCGGTGCGCAGGGTCGCGCCCGACGGTGCCGACGCGTTCTGGACCGAGAACCTCGCCCGCGGCCCCGACTGGGACTCCCTCTGGCTGGGCCTGGCCAAGGCCACCGGCTGGTCGCAGGAGGGCGGCCCGACGAACCAGCGGGTGCTGTTCGTGTCGGCCGTGGTCATCGCCGCGGTGGCGGTGCTCGTGCTCGCGGCGCCCGGCGGCCGCGGGTGGCCCAGGTGTTCTTCGTGCTGCTGGCCGGGCTGCTCGTCGTCGGCAAGGTGTTCAGCCCGCAGGACGCCGTGTGGCTCACGCCGCTGGCCGTGCTCGCGCGGCCCCGCTGGCGCGGGTTCCTCGCCTGGCAAGCCGCCGAGGTGGCCCTGCTCGTGGCCCGGATGTTCCTGCTCGTCGGCCAGGACAACGCCGACAAGGGACTGCCGCTGGGGTGGTGGTTCGTCGCGGTGGGCGTACGGGACGCGACGCTGCTGGTGCTCGTCGGCCTGGTGGTCCGCGACGTACTGCGCCCGGAGAACGACGTGGTCCGTGCCGATGGCTCCGACGACCCGGCCGGCGGCGTGCTCGACGGCGCCCCCGACCGCCGCGAGCAGCACGAGCCGCCCGTCGAGGTGGTCCTGACACCGTCCCCGGCCGATGGCTGAGCGGGCGGACGGGGCGCCCACGTCGGTGGAGGCCGCCCGTAACGGGAGCGCGGCCGGAGGATTCCGTCTCGGCACGAACGGGCCGACGTTACTCGTCGTGCTGCTGGTCGCGACGGCCGCCTTCGCCCTGGGAGTCCTGTCCAAGCAACCCTGCCGCGAGGTGGCGTGGGGCTCGCACGAGACCCAGTACCGCGTGGGCTGCTACTCGGACGTTCCGCTGCTGTACGTGTTCCGGGGCTTCGCCGATCACGTCACTCCGTACGTCGAGGCGGCATCGGACGGCCGCTACCTCGAGTACCCGGTGCTCACCGGGGCCGTGATGGCGGGGGCGTCGTGGCTCGCCGGCACCGAGGGTTCCGTGAGCCAACGGATGGTGCTGTTCTACGACGTGACGGCCATCATGCTGTGGCTGTTCGCCCTGGTCACGGTGGCGGCCGTGTGGGCCACCCGGCCGCGCGGGCCCACGGCCGCGCTCATGGTGGCAGCGTCACCGGCGCTGCTGCTGACCGCGACCATCAACTGGGACCTGCTCGCGGTGGCATTCACCGCGCTGGCGGTCTGGGCCTGGTCGCGCAGTCAGCCGTTGCTCGTCGGGCTCATGCTCGGTCTCGGCGCGGCGGCCAAGTTCTACCCGCTCCTGCTGCTCGGGCCGGTGCTCGTCCTGTGCCTGCACGAACTGGTACGGCGTCGACGCTCGCCCGGGGGCCCTGCGCCGAAGGCGTTCTCCACGCGCGGGCCGGGCGCCACGCTGCTGCTCGTGGTCGGCGGCACCGCGCTGTCCTGGCTGGCCGTCAACCTGCCGTTGATCCTGGGTGCCCGCCGCGGCTGGTCGGAGTTCTACTCCTTCTCCCAGAGCCGCGGGATCGACTTCGGCTCGCCGTGGCTCGCCTCGTCATTCCTGGGCTGGTGGACCGTCCCGGGCGAGCGCGCGAACCTCGTGGCCAGCGGTTCGTTCCTCCTGCTCTGCGCGGCGATCGGCGTGCTCGGCCTGCTCGCCGAGCGGCCGTCGTTCGCGCAGCTGGCGTTCCTCGTGGTCGCGGCGTTCGCGGTGACGAACAAGGTCTACTCGCCGCAGTACGTGCTGTGGTTGGTGCCGCTCGCGGCGCTGGCACGGCCGCGATGGGGACTCTTCCTGCTGTGGCAGGCGTGCGAGGCCCTCTACTGGATCGGGGTGTGGCGGTTCCTGCTCGACTACGGGCAGGCCACGCACTACGACGGCGCGATCGGCCTGACCGCCTACGCCTGGACGATCTGGGCGCACGTGCTCGGCACGTCGGTGCTGGCCGGCGCAGTGGTGGTCGACATCGTCCGCGGGCGTCCGGGGGGCGACGACGCCCGGCCCGACGGCGGACCGGCGCTGCCCCCGCACGAAGCCAGGCCGGGGGCGCCGCAGCTCGCACCTGCCTGACCACCTGTGGCGGCCCTGGATTCAGTCGAGGCCGACGACCCGGTCGGCACGCAGCGTGGTGAACCGGACGTCGACGTCGAGCTCGTCGCCGACGGCGGGTGCCCGCGCTCCCCGGTCGAGCCGCAGCTGCGCGACATGCATGTGCGGGGGCTCCACCAGCCAGAGCTTGCGGCCCTGCCACGCGAAGGGCGAGCGGTTGCGGCCCACCGCCTCGAGCGCGCCGGTGCCTGCCGCGACCACGCGGGACCGAATGCCCGTCATCGCGGCGGGGGCCGCCAGCGAGATCCCATGGGCGGTGCCGCCGGACACGACGACGAGGCGGTCAGCGCCACGCTGCGTGTACCCCGCACCGCCTCCAGGCACGTCGTGCACCGCCAGGACCGTGCCGGTGACGCGCAGCAGCGAGCGGTCGCCGAGCCACAGCCGGGTGCCCAGGCGCAGGCGCACGGGCAGGTCGGGCAGGTCGGCACGCACGGCGCGGAGCTCGTCGTCGTCGAGGTGGCTCACCCAGAGGGTGGTCGCCTGGTCGGGGGCGCGCTCCCCGAGGCGCGCTGCGAGCCGCTCGGTCCACAGCAGCCCCCACGCCACGACCTCGCGGGCCCGGGCGCTGCCGCGCTCCACCACTCGCACCTCGCTGTCGTGCAGCATCGCGATGGCCGGGCGACGTGGCGCGGCCGGCTGCACGAGCGGCAGGTGCAGAGCGAGACCCTCGAGGTGCACGAGATCCGCCAGCGCGGGGTCGTCGAGCACCTGGTCGACGGCCCCCTCGTCGAGCCCGAACCGCCACATCGACGTCAGGCCCTCGAGCACGACCCGGGGCCGCGCCCCCTGCCCGCCCTCGCGGGTCCTGGCCTCGGCGAGCACGGCCGCGACCGCCTCCCGCGAGGCCAGCGTGCGGATCACCCGGGCGGCGAACGGGCCGGTGACGACAGCCGACCAGGCCTGCGCGCTGGCGGAGTCGCGTGGGTCGAAGGGCTCCAGGACGAGCAGGTCGCCGCCGAACGTGGAGGCGACGTCGTCAAGCTCGAACACGGTGCCGACAGCGAGGACTCCCGCGCCGAGGCGGATGGCCTCGGCCGCGAGCCGGGCGTTGCCGAGGCCGTAGCCGTTGCCCTTGGCCACCGGGACGACGGTGCGGGTGCCGCCAGGGCCGGCCGGTCCGCCTCCGAGGGCGGTGTCGACGGCGTCGGCCACGGACCCCGCCCGCTCGCGCCAGCGCGGGCCGTCGACGTGGAGGGTGAGGCTCACGCGTCCACCCTGCCACGGGCGAGGGTCTCGTCGGCGAGGGCGCGGCGGGGCGCGTCGTCGGCCCGGGGGCGGCGCCGTCGGATCAGCGCCGGGACAGGTAGGCGTCGAACGCCTTGGCCATGAGCGGCCGCAACGCGAAGTCCCACTCGCCGATGTACTCCTGCGCGTAGCCGCCCGTGCCCAGCTTGAACTGGATCAGGCCGAACAGCGGGTCCTCGGGGTCGAGGGTGTCGGAGATGCCGCGCAGGTCGTACACCGACGACCCGGCCTCGGCCGCATCGCGGATCATCCGCCACTGCACGGCGTTCGAGGGGCGGACGTCGCGGCCTTCGTTGCTCGAGGCGCCGTACGAGTACCAGTCGTGGTCGCCGACCCGCACGGCGGTCGTGGCCGCCAGCAGCCGGCCCTCGTGCCGCGCCAGGTACAGGCGGATGCGGTGCGGATCCTCGTTCTGCATGGCGCGCCACATCCGCTGGAAGTAGGCCAGCCCGCGCGGGGTGAAGCCGTCGCGGTGCGCGGTCTCGACATACACCGCGTGGAAGGCCGGCAGGTCGTCGTATCCGCCGAGCTCGACGGTGACGCCAGCCTTGTCGGCCTTCTTGATGTTCCGCCGCCACAGTTGGTTGAACCCGGCGAGCAGATCGGCCTCGGACCGACCCGCGAGCGGCACCTGGAAGACGTAGCGGGGCTGGACGTCGCCGAATCCGGCGCCCGTGTCGGGCTTCTGCCGCCACCCCAGCGAGCGTAGGCGGTCGGCGACGGCGAGCCCGGCCGGGAACGTCTCGTCCGGCTCGACGTCGCGAAGCCGCAGGGCGATCCCGGCGGAGATGGCGTCCTTGAGGCGCGGGGCCGTCCAGCGGCGCACGATGACCGGCGGTCCCATCTTCACCGCGAACGCCCCGAGGTCGCGGAGGTGCTCGAGCATCGGGCCCAGCCAGGCCGCCAGGTCGTACGGCTTGCCGTCAGGCCCCAGGACGCGCTCGCCGAGCCAGTCGATGTCGGGGCCCTCGGGCAGGTAGGCCAGGAAGCGGGGCAGCCGCGGCACCTGCCGCAGGAGGACGAGGCCCGCACCGAGGACCTCGTCGTCGGCGACCCAGCCGAGGGACTCGCTGCGCCACTCGGCCTTCACGCCCGCCCACGAGGGCACCTGCAGGAACGACACGCTCGGTCGCCGCGCCACGTAGGCCTGGTGCTCGTCGGCGCTGAGGGTCCGTACGGTCAGGGTCACGGGACATCAGGGTAGGTGCCCGGCCCCGTGCCGGCGCACCCCGTCGGGGCGGGGGGTGATGGGTCTCTCCCTAGACTCGCGCAGCGGAGAGGCCGCCCGTGCGGAGAGGCCGCCCGTGCGGAGGGGCCGCCCAGACAGGAGGCACGCCGGTGGATTCCGAGCGCCAGCTCGCGCTGCTGCGGCGGTACGAACCCGTCATCCGGTACACCGCCGGCGAGATGTTCTTCCCGACCTCCGTCCGGGAGCACGTCGACCGCTCGGCCCTCTACGCCTCGGTCGCCGGCAAGCCGGTGGAGCTCGCGGCCCGTGGCTCTCTCACCCTCGAGCGCCTCGCCGAGCTCGGCGAGGAGCACCGGGGCGAGCAGCTGTACCTGCAGCGTCCGGCCGAGGCGCTCGGGCGCAAGGAGTACCGGGCGTGGAACCGCTCCCCCGGACATCCACGGTTCAAGGCCTCGAGCCGGTTCGCGGCGGTGGGACTTCTGTCGCGCCTCATCGACTCGGTGATGCGCCTGACGCTGCTGCTGCGCGGCCGGGTTCCCGGCGGCTACACCGGTGCCGTGCAGCAGGCGTACGCGTCGGCGCCGCACCATGAGGACTGCCACTACTACGGCCACGTCTCGCGCGACGGGGGCTACGTGGTGCTGCAGTACTGGTACTTCTACGCGATGAACGACTGGCGGTCGTCGTTCGGCGGGGTCAACGACCACGAGGCCGACTGGGAGCAGGTGACGATCTTCCTCGTCGACCATGGGGACGATGCGGAGCCGGCACCGGCATGGGTGGCCTTCTCGTCCCACGACGAGGTGGGCGACGACCTGCGCCGACGGTGGGACGATCCAGACATGCAGCGGGTGGGATCCCACCCGGTCGTGTACGCCGGCGCCGGGTCCCACTCGGGCGCCTACCTGCCCGGGGAGTACCTGATCACCGCGGCCGTGCCGCTGCCCGGCTGGATCGACGGGATCCGGCGCGGGGTGGCCCGGATGGTCCCGTGGAGCAGCGAGTCGGACTCGATCATCGGGATCCCCTACATCGACTACCGACGCGGCGACGGGCTGAGCGTCGGCGAGGGCGGGGACCGGCCGTGGCACCCGGTGCTCGTTGATGACGGGACGCCGTGGGTGCACGGCTACCGCGGACTGTGGGGCCTGGACACGCGCGACCCCCTCGGTGGCGAGCGGGCGCCGGCCGGACCTCGCTACGAGCGGTCCACCCACGTGCGGGCCTCCTGGGGCCAGCCCGTGGCCTGGGCGGGTCTGGACAAGGAGGCGCCGACGCCGCAGGAGGCCAGGGCCGACCTCATCTCGGGCGCCGAACGGGTCCTCGCCGAGCTCGCGGCCCTCGATGCCGAGCTCGGTGAGACCCGGGCCCTGCTGCGCGCCGCCCGGGCGGGCGACCGCGCTGCCGGACATCCGCCGAGCCAGCTGGGGTCGGCCAGCCGCGACCTGCAGGCGCAGGTCGACGTGCTGCGCGACCGGCAGGCCAGGCTGAGGGCCCAGGCCGAGGGCGCCACGGCCGCGCTCGTCGAGCCCCTGCCGGACGAGGAGGTGCACGCGCACCTGCGGCACCGGGCGGTGCCGCTGACGACCGAGAACACGCCTCAGGGCCGGATGGTGCGGGTGTGGTCGGCCGCGTCGACGTCGGTGCTGCTCGCCGCTATCGGCGTCTTCCTCGTCCTCGGCGACGGCGCGATCCTGTGGCCGCTGGTGTGGATCGGCGTGGCGATGCTGCTCATCGAGTCCGTCCTGCGCGGGCGGTTCGCCTCGGTGGTCGTGGCGCTCGGTACCTTCGCGGTGGTGGTGGTCCTCGTGTGGGCGGCGGTGGAGCTCATCGTCGGCAACCTTCGGCTCGGCGTCGGCGCGATCCTGCTGCTCGTGGCGCTCTACATGGCCGGGCAGACCGTGCGCGAGGGCATCGCGATCCGTTGACGAGGACGAAGGACGGCGCGCCACGGCGCGCCGCTCCGCGAGTCTGAGGCGCCCTCCCGCTGCTACCTTGCGCGCAGTCGTCGGTGCGGCCGGGAGTCGGTCGAGGTGCGCACCGACGTCATGCCAGCCGGCCGTGGAGGTGCACCGTGCCCGATCTGTCCCGCCGAGGCTTCATCGCGGGCGCCTCCGTCCTGGCGGCGGCGTGGAAGCTGCCGTTCGACCAGCTCGGCAGCGCGCTCGCGGCCCCCGCAGCGCCGAGCACGGCGGACACCACCTTGACCCGCACCATCACGCAGGCCTCCCAGGGCGTGAAGCAGTACCGGCGGCTGGCGACGGCAGCGGGCGAGCCGTTCGTCGTGCGTCTCGACGTGCTCGGTCGTACGGCGTCGGACGCGCGGGTCGCGGCCCGCCGCTCGCTGTGCTACCTGGGGCACTTCTCCGACATCCACATCATGGATGCGCAGTCGCCCGCTCGACTCGAGCCGATGGCGGGGCAGAGCGCGTCGCTGTGGGCCGGCACCGTACGCCCGCAGGACACCCTGACCACCCACGTGGCCACCGCGATGGTCGAGTCGATGGTCGAGCTGCGGACGAGCCCGGTCACCGGTGCGGCGATGTCGGCGGCGTTCGTCACCGGCGACAGCGCCGACATGATCAGCGAGCTCGAGCTGCGCTGGTACATCGACGTGCTCGACGGCGCGACCCTGACGCCGAACAGCGGCGCTCCCGGCGTGTACGAGGGCGTGCAGGTCTGGCCCGAGGCGACGTACGCGTACCACCCCGACGACCCGAGCCTCGACCACTTCGGCGAGTACGGCTTCCCGCAGCTGCCCGGACTGCTCGAGGCGGCCGTGTCCAAGCCGGTGGTGTCGCCGGGGAGCGCCACGCCCTGGTACACCGTGTACGGCAACCACGACACGCTCTACCTCGGGACCCTTCGGGTCGACGCGGGCCTGCGGGCGTGGGCCCTCGGCGACCGCAAGGCGTCGCAGTGGGAGGCCCTTGCGGGCACGTATGTGGGCGGCCTGGCCGCAGACCCGAGCGCCGTCCAACGGCTGTTCGACATGCTGGTCAACCAGGTGAAGCGCCAGCCGGGCATCCGGGCCGTGACGTCCGACCCGGCCCGCAAGCTGCTCGAGCAGGGCGACTTCATGAGGGCGCACCTCGACAGCCCAGCCACGCCTGGACCGGTCGGCCACGGTTTCACCCAGGACAACGTCGACTCCGGGCGTACGTGGTGGACGGCCGACGTCGGTCCTTCCGTGCGGCTCTTCGGCCTGGACACGTGCAACCAGGTGGCCGGGCCCGACGGCGCGGTGCCCCAGGACCAGTACGACTGGCTCGCCTCGGGGCTCGCTCAGTGCGCCAAGGACAAGCGGCTCGCGGTGGTGCTGAGCCACCACAACAGCACCACGCTGGAGAACGGCGCCGAGCCGGCGGTGGGCTCGGGACAACGGCTCGTGCACGCCGACGAGTTCGTCGCGATGCTTCTCGACCACCCCGCCTGCGTGGCCTGGGTGAACGGCCATACCCACATCAACACGATCTTCGCCCACCGACGGCCCGACGGTCGTGGTGGCTTCTGGGAGATCACCACGGCCTCCTGCATCGACTTCCCGCAGCAGCAGCAGACGATCGAGCTCGTCGACAACCGTGACGGCACCCTGTCTATCTTCACCGTCGCCCTCGACCACAGCGGTCCAGCCACCCCCACCGACGGGGACTTCTCGCAGCGGGGGCTTGCGTCGTGGAGCCGCGAGCTGTCGGCGAACGACTGGATCGAGAACCCGCTCATGCGCCGCGGGTCGCCACAGGACCGCAACTGCGAGCTGCTGCTCGAGGCGCCCTTCGACCTCGCGGCACTGCCCGACGTGGCGCTCGCCAAGGAACAGCTCGCCCTCAAGGCCAGGTTCCTGGCCTACGACGCGAAGGTGGTGGGCGGATGAGCACTCGCACACGGCGTCGCTCGTTCGCCGCCGGGGCGCTGCTCGCGGTCACTCCGCTGCTGGCCGCGTGCTCCCAGATATCGGCGCTCGCCCCCGTGAGCGGCGTCCCGCTCACCACGGTGCGGATCGCAGCGAACGACGTGCTCGTGACGGACAAGGTGCCCGTCATGGTGGCGCCCGTATGCACCGAGACCACCACGGCGATCACTTGCCAAGGGAGCACCACCACCGGCGAGGTGATCGAGGTGTCGTCCACGCCGAAGACCCCCTTGACCATGACGGTGAAGGTGGGCGGGAAGGTCCTCTTCCAGGGCGACGCCCAGGACGTCATCGACAAGGCCGGGCAGGTGACCCCATGACGACAACGGCGCAGGGCACGGTGGTCGCTGGCGAGCTCCCGCGCCGGTACGGGTTCTCGTCGCTGCTCACGGGCTTGGTACGGATGTGGCGCGGCTGGGCCGTGGTGCTCCCGGTCGTCGTCGTCAACGCCGTGGTGCAGGCCGCTCTCGTCTCGGGCGACCCGGTGGCGACCATGTCGGCGGGCTTCCTGCTCCTGGCCCTGCTGTCCTTCCTGGTGCTGGCGGCGGCGTACGCGTTCGTCGCGGCGTCGGCGCTCGACTCGGTCGAAGGCCGGGTCACCTGGGGGCCAGTGTGGGCGCGCGTGCGCCGCAGGTTCGTCCCCTACCTGCTCTGGCTCGTCGTCCTCGTCGTGCTGGTCGGCGTCGGTCTGGCGCTCAACGTGATCCCGGGCATCCTCGTCGCGGCCCTCACGCCGTACCTGCTGCTGGCCGCCCTCGACGGGCACGGCAACGCGATCCGGACGAACTTCTCGGCGATCGGTGCGCGGCTGGGCCGCTGGCTCGTCACGGTGCTGGTGATCGGCGTCATCGTCGCCCTGCTGTGGCTCACGTCCGGGCTGGTCTCGTTCTTCGTCGGCGGCGTGGTGTCGTCGGCGGTGGTGTGGGTCGTGGTGGGGTTGGCAGCCTCGTGGCTGCTGACGACGTGGGCGTTGATCTACCGCAGCACGCGGGTCGGCGCCCGCGAGGCGTTCGGCCACGCCGAGCCAGCGGGTTAGAGCTCGACGTCGACGACGATCGGGGCGTGGTCGCTCGTGCCCTTGCCCTTGCGGGCCTCCCGGTCGACGTAGGCGTCGGTGACCTTCGCCGCGAACGACGGCGAACCGTAGACGAGGTCGATGCGCATGCCGCGGTTCTTCGGGAACGCGAGCTGGCGGTAGTCCCAGAACGTGTAGGCCACGTCGTACTTCAGCGGCCGCGGGACGACCTCCACGAGCCCCGCCGCCTCGAGCGCGGCGAGCGCGGCGCGCTCCTGCGGCGTGACGTGGGTGGCCCCCCGGAACTCGGCGATGTCGTACACGTCGGCGTCGGTGGGCGCCACGTTGAAGTCGCCGACGTACGCCACGGGGGGTTCGTCGTCGAGCTCCGTGCCGGCGGCGTCGCGAAGCGCCCCGAGCCATGCGAGCTTGTAGCCGAAGTGCTCGTGCGACGGGTCGCGGCCGTTGGGCACGTACAGCGACCACACCCGCAGCCCGCCGCAGGTGGCGCCGATAGCCCGCGGCTCGACGACGCCCTCGAACGCGGGCTGACCCGGCAGGTCGTGCACCACGTCGGTCAGGCCGACCCTGCTCAGTACGGCCACGCCGTTCCACCGGCCGTCGCTGTGGGCGGCCACCTCGTACCCGAGCGCGGCCAGCGGCATCGTGGGTACCGCCCCGACGTCGCACTTGAGCTCCTGCAGGCACACGACGTCCGGCTCGGCCCGTTCGAGCCAGGCGACGAGCAGGTCGATGCGGCTGGTGATCGAGTTGATGTTCCAGGAGGCGAGGCGCACCCCCCGATCCTGGCATCCCCCTGCCCCTCGCCGTCGACCCGCGCCCGCATCGTCGAGTCGGCGGGCGAAGGGGGCGGTTGTCGTCGCGATCAGCCGTGAGGTGGACGAATCGCGTGTCGCGAGGAAGTAGGGCGTTTGCGACATTTCGGGCTGGAGCCTCGGGCGGGGTAGTCTGGGGGGCCGCTCCCGGACCTGTCCGGGAGCCAGTGCCGCCGGTGATCCGGCGGCACGACGCAAAAGCCCTCCTGCCACGGAGAGTCCGTGGCCGCCGAGTCCACAGGAGGTGGGTCACCGCATGCGTCAATACGAGGTCATGGTCATCCTCGACCCCGATCTGGAGGAGCGCACCGTCGCTCCCAGCCTCGATGCCTTCCTCAACGTCGTGAAGACCGACGGCGGAAGCGTCGAGAAGGTCGACATCTGGGGCCGTCGCCGCCTCGCCTACGAGATCGCCAAGAAGCCCGAGGGCATCTACGCGGTGCTGGACATCACCTGCACGCCCGATGCCGTGGCCGAGCTGGACCGGCAGCTGAACCTCAACGAGGCCGTCCTCCGCACCAAGGTCATGCGGGTCGACTCCAAGTAGTCCACAGGCCCAGCCTTTCGGTCCCTCCGTGTCGGAGGGATCGGGCAGGCTGGCCACTTCGACCGATCTTCCTCAAGGAAGGACCGCACATGGCAGCGGGCGACATCCAGGTCACCATCGTCGGCAACCTCACCAACGACCCCGAGCTCCGTTTCACCCCCTCGGGCCAGGCGGTGGCGTCGTTCACGGTGGCGTCCAACTCGAGGTACCTCGACAAGACCACGAACGAGTGGAAGGACGGCGACTCGGTCTTCATGCGCTGCAGCGTGTGGCGCCAGTACGCCGAGAACGTCGCCGAGTCCCTCCAGCGCGGTACGCGGGTCATCGTCACCGGCCGGCTCCAGCAGCGGTCCTACGAGACCAAGGAAGGCGAGAAGCGCACGGTCATCGAGTGCCAGGTCGACGACGTCGGCCCGGCACTGCGAAACGCCACGGCGAAGGTCACCAAGGTGCAGCGCTCGGGCGGGGGCTTCGGCGGCGACGCCGGCGGTCCTGCGCGCGGCGGTGCCCCGGCCGACGACCCGTGGGCCACCCCGGCCGGCGGCGGCGCCGCAGCCGGCGGCGCCTGGGGCGGCAGCGGCAGTGGTGCCGGCGGTGGCGGTGGACAGGCGTACGACGAGCCGCCTTTCTAGCCAGCACCCGGGTGCGCGCTCCGTGGCGCGCACCACGCCGGCACCGAGCCGGCACAGCGAACCCTGATCGATCAGTCCACAGATACACGGCCCATCCCGGCTCCGGCCGGGCATCCGTGAGAACGGAGCACCACGATGGCCAAGCAGATCCTGCGCAAGCCGAAGAAGAAGGTGTGCACCTTCTGCAAGGAGAAGGCCACCGGTGTCGACTACAAGGACACCGGGCTTCTCCGCAAGTACATCTCCGACCGCGGCAAGATCCGCGCGCGTCGGGTCACCGGCAACTGCGTGCAGCACCAGCGCGACATCGCCATGGCGGTCAAGAACGCCCGCGAGGTCGCACTGCTGCCCTACACGTCCACCGCGCGCTGAGCGCCCGAGACTGAAGAAGGAGGCACTCCGCGATGAAGCTCATCCTCACCCAGGAGGTCCCCGGTCTCGGGGCTCCCGGCGACGTGGTCGAGGTCAAGGACGGCTACGGCCGCAACTACCTCGTGCCGCGTGGCTTCGCCACGGCCTGGACCAAGGGCGGCGAGAAGCAGATCGCGCAGATCAAGCGAGCGCGCGACACCCGCGAGATCCGCGACCTCGGCCACGCCCAGGAGGTCAAGAAGCAGCTCGAGGCGCTCAAGGTCACCCTGCCGACCAAGGCGGGTGGTGGCGGCCGCCTGTTCGGATCGGTCACTGTCACCGACGTGGCCGATGCGGTCGCGGCCTCCGGTGGTCCGGCGCTCGACAAGCGCAAGCTCACCATCGGAACGCCGATCAAGACCGTGGGCGCACACGTCGTCGGCGTGCGCCTGCACCCCGAGGTCGAGGCCACTGTCACCGTCGACGTCGTCGCCGGCTGACTGGGTCCGCACCGGCACACCGCCGGTCCGCTGCGGCACTTCGCGCCCCCGGCGCCGCCCCTCGAAGGCGGTGTCCGGGGGTGTTGCCGTGCCGAGCTCCCTGCCCGGTCCGTCCATGAGCGGCACGATCCGGCCTCCGCGTGCGTGTCGTCCCCGAGCGGGACGATCTGCGTGCCTGCGACTGACGCGGGATAGCCGCGGCGCGGGATGAGTCAGGGGCGGCGCAGGTGATCGACAAGGCCGGCGACGGCTGCCAGCACCTCGGCGACGGTGCGGTCGAACTCCGTATCGGACCCGTAGAACGGGTCGGCCACCCAGAGCCGCGAGTCGGTCTCGGGCAGGCCCGCCAGCGACGGGTCGAACGAGCGCAGCAGCCGGATCCGCGTGCGGGCGACGGCTGCTGGCGCCAGGCGCCGCAGGTGGTGCAGGTTGTCCGCGTCCATGGCCAGGATCACGTCGGCTCGGTCGAACCACTCCCGCGGAAACTGCTGGGCCCGGTGGTCGAGCCGCAGACCCTGCCGGGCGAGCGCCGCGGTCGCTCGTGGATCGACCCGCGCACCCGCGTGCCAGCCGCCCGTGCCCGCGCTGGCCACGTCGACGTCGTCGACCCTGGCCTCGATCAGCTGGGACCGCAGCACCGCCTCGGCGATGGGGGACCGGCAGATGTTGCCCAGGCACACCACCGCGACGAACCGCCGGCGTGGGACACCGACGCCTCCGGCGCGGTGCGCTTCCCCTTCGGCGCCGGTCACAGCTCGACGTTACTGCCCACTCTGCGGCCGAGCTCCGCATCCGCGTGGGGACCCTCGCCGCGACCGAGTGGGTCCGCATGCCGGTGCCAGGTGCGAAGAACTTTCGGCCCACAGCCTGGGGGCGGCATCGTGGCCGGTCAGAGGCCCAAGGACGACGAAACTGGGTCTGTTGTCCACAGGCTGTCCACAATGCTGCCCGCATGGGAAGCGCGGACACGCACATGTCGTCCACAGTCCGTCCCCACCTGCTCCACAGGCCACCTGGACGCCACCCAACCAGGCGCCTAGCGTCGATGCGCTGACCCATGGCGGACCTGGTCCGTCGGACCCCCGGAGTATCAGTGGGAAGGTCCCGGCGGGCCGGCCGACGTCGGGGCGGTACCACCGCAGGCCCTGCGCGAACGAAAGGGGGGGCACCGTGAGCGTGGCCGAGTTCTCGGTGGTCGGTGAGCCCCCCGACGACGGGCCGGGCCGGGTCCCACCGCAGGACATCGTCGCCGAGCAGAGCGTCTTGGGCGCGATGCTGCTGAGCAAGGACGCCATCGCCGACGTCGTCGAGCACCTCCGCGGCTCCGACTTCTACCGCCCGGCCCACGCCACCATCTACGAGGCTGTGCTCGACCTCTACGGTCGGGGCGACCCCGCCGACGCCATCACCGTGGCCGCCGAGCTCACCAAGGCCCAGGAACTCGGACGGGTGGGCGGCGCGGCCTACCTGCACACCCTCGTCTCGGGGGTGCCCACCGCCGCCAACGCCGGGTACTACGCGCGCATCGTCGCCGAGCGGGCCATCTTGCGCCGCCTGGTCGAGGCAGGCACCCGCATCGTCCAGATGGGCTACGGCCAGGACGGCGAGATCGACGACATCGTCGACCGTGCCCAGGCCGAGGTGTACGACGTCACCGAACGCCGCACGAGCGAGGACTACCGGCCCCTCTCGGCCATCATGAACGACGCCCTCGCGGAGATCGAGGCCATCGGCAACCGCGGCGGCCAGATGGTCGGCGTGCCCACGGGTTTCACCGACCTCGACGCCCTCACCAACGGCCTGCACCCCGGCCAGCTGGTCATCATCGCCGCGCGGCCGGCGCTCGGCAAGTCCACCCTCGGGCTCGACCTGGCGCGATCGGCCTCCATCAAGCACGGTCTCACCAGCGTCATCTTCTCGCTCGAGATGAGCCGCAACGAGATCGTCATGCGGTTGCTCTCGGCCGAGGCGCAGATCGCGCTGCACCACATGCGCAGCGGCAGCATGGGCGACGCCGACTGGACCAAGCTGGCGCGCAAGATGTCGGCGGTCAGCGAGGCGCCGCTGTTCATCGACGACTCGCCCGAACCTGACGATGATGGAGATCCGAGCCAAGGCACGGCGACTCAAGCAGCGTCACGACCTGCGGCTCATCGTCGTCGACTACCTGCAGCTCATGACCAGCGGAAAGAAGGTCGAGTCGCGCCAGCAGGAGGTGTCGGAGTTCTCGCGGCAGATGAAGCTGCTGGCCAAGGAGCTCGAGGTGCCGGTGATCGCGATCGCGCAGCTCAACCGTGGTCCCGAGCAGCGCACCGACAAGAAGCCGATGCTCGCCGACCTGCGCGAGTCCGGCTCGCTCGAGCAGGACGCCGACGTCGTCATCCTCATCCATCGCGAGGATGCGTACGAGCGCGAGTCGCCGCGGGCCGGCGAGGCCGACTTCATCGTGGCCAAGCACCGCAACGGGCCCACCAACACAGTCACCGTGGCGTTCCAGGGTCACTACTCGCGCTTCGTCGACATGGCCCAGACCTGATGCCCGCGAGGTCCCGAGCATGGCTGCCCTGCGACACCGCGGCCTCGGCTCCGTAGCATCGCCGGGTACGTTCGCAGGCCTTCGAGGCCGCGGCAGAAGGGAGCGCACGTGGCGGACGACGGGCCCGACGCGCTGACCGAGCTGGGCCGCCGGCGGGCGCTCACGGACGACGGGGCCCGTCCGGGCGCCGTGGCGCGGCGGCGCGCTGCGGGCGGTCGCACGGCGCGGGAGAACATCGCCGACCTGCTCGACCCCGGGTCGTTCGTGGAGTACGGGCGGCTCGCCACCGCGGCGCAGGAGCAGGTGCTCAGCCCCGACGAGCTCATGCGCCTCACACCGGCAGACGGGTTGGTCGCCGGGCTGGGCCGGATCAACGGCGAGGCGCTCGGCGACCGCGCCGCGTGTGCCGTGCTGTCGTACGACTACCTCGTCATGGCCGGCACCCAGGGCATCCGCGGTCACCACAAGTCCGACCGACTGCTCGCGCTGGTCGAGCGGCTCGGGCTGCCGACGGTGTTCTTCACCGAAGGTGGTGGGGGTCGTCCGAGCGACACTGACTTCCCTGTCGTCTCGGCCCTCGACGTGCGGTCGTTCGCGCTGTGGGCCCGGCTCTCGGGCGTCGTGCCACGGGTGGCGGTGGTGGCGGGGCGGTGCTTCGCCGGCAACGCGGTGCTCGCGGGCTCCTCCGACGTGATCATCGCCACCGAGGGCTCCACGATGGGTGTGGCCGGTCCGGCGATGCTCGCAGCTGCCGGCCTCGGCGAGCACGCGCCCGAGGACGTGGGTCCGGTCGACGTGCAGGCCCGCAACGGCGTGGTCGACGTGGTGGTTCCGGACGAGGCGGCCGCCGTCGCGGTGGCCCGGCAGGTGATCGGCTATTTCCAGGGCCCCATGGCTCCCGGGTCCGCCGCCGACCAGACGGTGCTGCGCGACGTGCTGCCGGTGCGCGAGAGAACGCCCTACGACGTGCGCCCCGTGGTCACCACGCTCGCCGACGCCGGCTCGGTCACCTTCCTGCGCGCGACGTTCGCCCCCGAACTGATCACCGCCCTGGGGCGTCTCGAGGGACGACCGGTCGGGTTCGTCGCCAACCAGACCCTGCACAAGGCGGGAGCGCTCACCTCCGACGCGTCGGACAAGGCAGCCCGCTTCCTGCAGCTGTGCGACGCGTTCGGGCTTCCCGTGGTCTCCCTGGTCGACACCCCGGGCATCATGGCCGGCCCCGATGCCGAGCGCGGCGCGGTGCTGCGGCACGCCTCCCGCGTCCTCGTCGCCGGAGCTCGTCTGCAGGTGCCGCTCGTCGGTGTCGTGCTGCGCCGCGGCTACGGCCTCGGCGCGCAGGCGATGCTCGGCGGGAGCACCCGACGAGCCGATGCTCACGGTCGCGTGGCCGTCGGCGCACCTGGGCCCGATGGGGCTCGAGGGCGCCGTGCGCCTGGCGAGGCGCAAGGAGCTCGCCGCCCTGGCCGACGTCGTCGAGCGCGACCAGCGCGTGCGCGAGCTCACCGCCGCGTACCAGGAGCACGTCGCGGCGTTCAACGTCGCGCGCGCCTTCGAGATCGACGACGTCATCGACCCCGCCGAGACCCGCGCGCTGATCGCCGCGACCCTGGCGGCGGCGTCGGGGCCGCGCGGCTTCTCGGGCAGCGGCAGGCCCGTCGACACCTGGTGAGCGCCGGTCAACAAGCGAGGATGGCCCAACCGTGGGCCGCCAGCAGCAGCGAAGGCTTCGGCCCCTCGTGGAGAACCCCGCCGCCGGCGACCAACCCGGTGGCGAGCGGCGTGGGCACGGTGGCCGGGGAGTCGGCGATATTGAGCGCGACCGTGAGCCGATCCTCGCCGTGGTGGCTCACGTAGACCACCTGTTCGTTCGCCACGTGGTCCGCCCGGGTCTGCGCCCGGTGGAGCCACGGGTGGCGACGGCGCACTCCGATGAGCGTGCGGAGCAGGTCGAAGACGGGTCGGCCGACAGACGACAGCTGCTCGGGATCCGCGGGGAAGGGGGGCCGGACCGCGTCGTCGCCCCCCGCCCGGTCCTCCTTGACGCCGCGGAACGCCTGCTCGTCGCCGGCGTAGAGGCTGGGCGTTCCCCCGACGGTGAGCAGCACGACGAGTGCGTGCGCCAGGTGCCGCTCGTCGTCGAGCTTGCTGGCGATGCGCGTGACGTCGTGGTTGCCCACGAAGGTCAGAGGCACGAACGTCTCGAGGAACTCGTCGTGCCGCTCGAGCGACCAGGCGAGCTCGTGCAGGTTCCCGTCGTTGAGCGAGCTCCAGATGGCCTTCCAGAGCTCGTACTGCGTGACGGCGTCGAGCCCGGACTCCTGGACGTAGCCGGCATAGTCGCCGTGGATCACCTCGCCGACGAGGTAGGCATCGGGATGCTGGGCGCGCACCCGGGGCAGCACCTGGGCCCAGAACGAGGCGGGCACGGCGTACGCGGCGTCGAGGCGCCAGCCGTCCGCACCTCGGTCGAGCCAGTGGCACATCACGTCGACCACGAAGTCGACGACCGCCGGCGACGCATGGTTCAAGGTGGCCAGCTGACGATGGCCCTCGAAGTGCTCGTACTCGGGTTCACCTCCGTCGACCGGCGCGAACAGGTGGAACCACCCGGCAGCGTCCGAGCCCACCCCGTCGCGGAGGGCCTGCTGGAACTGGGGGAAGTCGCGGCCGACGTGGTTGAAGACCCCGTCCAGCAGGAGCCGGATGCCCCGGGCCCGCGTCTGGGCGACGAGCGCGTCGAAGTCGCGACCGTCGCCGAGCCTCCGGTCGAGCCTGAGGTAGTCGACCGTGTCGTATCCGTGGGACGACGACTCGAAGACCGGGCCGAGCAGCAGGCCCGAGGCACCCAGGTCGATCAGGTAGTCGAGCCACGGCTCGAGCGCGTTCAGCCGGTGCTGCACGGGGGCCTGCGCCGCCAGGCCCTCCGCGGGTGCCCCGACGAAGCCGAGAGGGAAGACCTGCCACCAGACCGCATGCTCCACCCACGTCGGCACATCGTCCCCTCACGTCAGGTCTGTGCCTGGCATCCTCGCACCGCGGAGCGCGCAGCCCCCTACGTGCCTCAGGCGTCGGCGGTGACGAGCGCCGGCGTGGGGCCGGCGGCGTACGCGGGCAGCCCCGGGCGCCGGCGCGACAGCTCGACGGTCGTCACCAGGGTGTTCGTCACCAGCATCGTCGACGACGCGACGAGCACGGGGAGATCGGCCGTGAGCACGGCGAAGGTGAACCAGAGCGCCTGGGACAAGAGCTTGATCCCGGTGGACGTCAGCGACAGGGCCGACGGGCCCATGCCCCGGCCGAGCCAGACCGTCTCGAAGACCTGCGGCCAGATCCCGCCCAAACCGATCGTGAGCGCGAGGAAACCGACTGCCTCGGGCGGCAACTGGGTCGAGACGAGGACGGCACCGACGGCCACCCCGGCGAGGGAGACGGCGCGGGTGCGGCGGCTCCACGCCGCCGGGACCAGCAGGACGACGGCCACGGCACCCGAGATCAGCAGCACGTTGCCCGGGATCTGCGGCATCGAGGCGGTACGCACCCCGTACGACAACCAGACCGTGCACGCGACGACCGACGTGGCCCAGGTCCAGGGCGAGACGCCGCCCATGGCGGGGTTGCGCACGATCCGCTGGAGCTGCGGCACGACCATCGCCACCCCGAGGGCCGAGGCGAGGTAGGCCAGGATCTGGGGGTTCCCGAGGAGGTTCATCGCGATGCCTTCTGCTTCTGTATGGATACAGTCTGGAACGATACAGCACGAACAGCGCCGGGTGCGAGGTCATTCCCGGCAGCGGGTGGGAGGACCGATGGGCGGCGAGCGGCCGACGCTTGACACCGTGGCCCAGGCGGCCGGGGTCTCGCGGATGACCGTGTCGAACGCGTACAACCGGCCCGACCAGCTCTCCGCTGCCACCCGCGAGCGCGTCCTGGCAGTGGCCGCGGGGCTCGGGTACGCAGGCCCGGACCCCGCCGGTCGATCGCTGCGCCGTGGCCGCACCGGCACCATCGGGATCGTCCTCACCGAGAGCCTGTCGTATGCGTTCACCGACCCGGGCCTGGTCTCTTTCTTGCGCGGGGTTGCCGACATCCTCACGGCGCAGGGCCGGTCGATGCTGCTGGTGCCGACCCACGCCGGCCTAGCGCACGACGTCATCAGCGACGCGATCGTCGACGCGTTCGTGGTGTGCTCGTTGCGGGATGACGACCCGGCGATGGCGGCCGTGCTACGCCGTGGAGTTCCGTTCGTGACGGTCGGCAACCCGCGGGTCAGGGGCCATCCGCACATCGGCGTCGACAACTCGGCTGCCTCGGCCCTGGCCGCCGACCACCTGGTCGGGCTCGGGCACCGGCGGCTGGCCATCGTCGGTCTCCCCGCGCAGATGCCCCTCGACGCCGAAGGACCAGTGGTGGTCTCTCGGCGGGGGTTCGGCCTGCGGGTGGCCGGATTCCTGGCCCGGGCGCAGGCGCTCGGAGTCGATCCGTCGACCATCACCGTGGTGGAGTCGTGGAACAACTCCACCGACGCGGGCCGGGCGGCCGCAGCGCCGCTGATGTCCGGACGGGCCCGGCCCACCGGCATCTTCGCAGTGAGCGACGCCCTCGCCCTCGGCGTCCTGCTCGCCGCGGCTGACGCCGACCGGCACGTTCCGGGCGATGTCTCGGTCGTCGGCTTCGACGGCATCGAGGAGGGCACGTACAGCCGCCCGCCGCTCACCACCATCGCCCAGGACCTGCGCGGCCAGGGACGCCACGCCGCGAGCCTCACCCTCGCCATGCTCGAGGGCGCGAGCCCGCGTGCACCGCGCATCTCGCCCGAGCTGCTGGTCCGCGCGAGCACGGCACCACCGTCGCGCCGCTGACGTAGGGTCGGGCGACCGGGGCACGGCTCCGGAGTGACGGGGACCGTTCGACGAAAGGTGCGGTGGCCATGCTCGGTCGCAAGACGTTCGCCCCGGACGAGATCGCCGCGGCGAAGACCGCCGTGAAGCAGCAGGTGGCCGTCTACAAGAAGGTCGCCGCTGCCGCCGGCAAGGGCGCCGCCGCGGTGGGGGACGCCGAGCCCGTGTACTTCAACACCGCGCTCGTCGCCCTCGACCGACGGTTCGTCTACCGGCTGCGCATGGTGTCGGGCAAGAGCACCAACGCCCTGAACGAGGTGGAGATGCTGGTCGACTCGCTGATGAACAACGCCGGCGTCCTGAGGTCGATGAGCGCGATCAGCTACCAGCCCGCGGAGGCCGTGCTCGGGCTGGAGGTGGGTGATGCGATCAAGCTGCATCGGGCCGGCTTCGAGAAGCTCACTGCGGCCTTCTTCGCCGACCTCGAGCGGCTCTTCGCCTAGCGCTGACGCGGCGCCAGACGGCACTGCCGCGGGCGGATGCGACCGCAGGACGAAATCGGCTGAGCCCGGCACCGCTCGGACCCGGGGATGCCGCGGCGGCCGCGGCCGCCGGGTCGTCCCAGCGCCACCCCGGTCGGCCGGATCTGACGCCTGAGCGGGCACCGTGCTCCCGCCGGCCGGGTGGCCCGATCGGGCTCCTGACGGTGGAGCGGGCGCATGAGACAATCGCGGGCCGAGATCCGGCGGCGGGGAAGCCGCCGGACCGCCATGTGAGAGAGCCCGCACCCATGA
This sequence comes from uncultured Actinomycetes bacterium, assembly GCA_963778785.1. Taxonomy (GTDB): domain Bacteria; phylum Actinomycetota; class Actinomycetes; order S36-B12; family CAIYMF01; genus CAVZVV01. Next base: position 107,023 of record CAVZVV010000020.1, on the reverse strand, counting down.
GCCGCACCGACACCGCCGTCCTGGCGACGGTGCCGCCTGCCCCAGTGCGGGCCCGTGAGTTCCGCCCCGACATCGAGGGCCTCCGCGCCCTCGGCATCGTGCCGGTCCTGCTCTACCACGCGGCGGAATTCGTCGACCCGGACCAGGCGCCTGGGCCGATGGTGTGGCTCACCGACCAGATGGCCCGCGTCTCGGGCGGCTTCCTGGGCGTCGACGTCTTCTTCGTGATCTCGGGCTTCCTGATCACCGGCCTGCTGGTGCGAGAGGCCGAGACCCACGACCGCATCCACTTCGGGACCTTCTACGCCCGCCGGGTGCGCCGCATCCTTCCGGCCGCGACCGCGACCCTGCTGGCCACGCTCGTGGCTTCCCTCGTGATCCTGCCCGCCGCCCGGGCGGCGGCCACGGCGATGGACGTGCTGTGGGCCGCGGTGTTCAACGCGGACGTGGCGTTCTCGCGGGCCGGCATCGACTACATGGGCGTGGCCACCGACCCGAGCCCGGTGCTGCACTTCTGGAGCCTGAACGACGAGGAGAAGTTCTACGTCGTCTGGCCCGCGGTGCTGCTGATCGCCACCTTCGTGGCGCTGCGCTTCCACCGGCGGCTGCGTCGCGCTCTGTTCGTCGCGCTGCTGCTGCTCGCGGTGCCGTCGCTGGCCTGGTCCGCCCACCTCGTGAGCGTGGGAGACCCCGCCGCCTACTTCTCGGCCCTGTCCCGCGCGTTCGAGCTCGCGGCCGGCGGTCTGCTCGCCATCGCGATGCCGCGGGTGCTGAGGATGCCAGCCCGGGCGCGATCGGTGGGGGCGGCCGCCGGGCTCGTCGTCGTCGTGTGGTGCATGGTCACCTACTCCTCGCTGACGCCGTTCCCCGGCCTCGCGGCGCTGCCCGTGGTCCTCGGCACGGTGCTCGTCATCGCGGGCCACCCCGGAGGTCCCGTCGCGCACGGCTTCTCGTGGGGCCCGGTGCGGTGGCTCGGCCGCGTCTCGTACTCGCTCTACCTGTGGCACTGGCCCGTGCTCGTGCTCGCCGCGGCCGCGGTGGGCGGCGTCCTGTCGTCGTCCGCGGCCGTCGCTGCCACGGTGGGGGCGGTCCTGCTCGCGTGGTTCTCGTACCGCTGGATCGAGCAGCCGCCCCAGCGCGCGTCCTGGCTGCGGCCCACCCGTCGCGCCCTCTTCGTGGGCCTGGCCCTCATCTCGGCCACCGTGCTGGCCTCGCTGGGCGCCTGGCGGCTGGCCACGGCGCAGGCCGAGCAGGTGTACGCGCAGGCGGCCGTCGGCATCACGCAGGAGGCGCCCGTCGCCGACGCAGGCCTGCTCTACATCGGCGACTCGATCACCACCCGGGGTTCGGGTCCGCTCGAGGCCGCGCTCCGTGCGGCTGGCTGGGACTTCCAGGTCAACGCCCTCGGCGGACGTCCCATCGTGAGCGGCTCGCGCGGCACCTGGGAGCCGAACTGCGACGACAAGGCCGACTGCGGCGCCGATCTCGTGCTCGCGCACACGGACATTCCGGGCACGGTGGTCATCGCGCTGGGCACGAACGCCATGGACCTCAAGCAGGAGCGCGTCCACGCGCCCACGGCCACCGACTCGGGCCTGCGCACGGCGCGGGACGACAAGGGCCGCTTCGTCGTCCTCGGCCAGGACACGCCGGCCCAGGTCACGGCCCAGGTCGACCGGATCATGTCGATCGTGCCCCGCACCACCACGGTGGTCTGGGTGGGCCAGTGGCTCGACGACCGCGAGTGGGGCAACGTCACCTGGCGGCAGAGCAACGCGGCCCTGAGGGCCGCGGCGAACCGGTATCCGAACGCCCGGTTCCTCGACTACGCCGGGTACGTCGCGACCCACGCCGTGCCGTACGAGGACGACGGCTCGCACCCCACCCCCACCGGCATGATCCTGCGGGCCCGCTGGATCGTCACCCAGCTCGGCCAGGCCGCCGGCTGAGGTCGCCCGCGGGCGCTGGGCACCCGGCGGGTAGCCGCGTCGGGGTGACCCCCGTCTCACCGGGCTGCGGCGGCGGCTCGCGTGCGCCGGAAGACCGTCTCCGGACCGTTATACTCGGGTGACTTGCCACCGCAGGCCGAGCGGCCCGGTGCGACTTCCCTGACGCGTCGAAAGGTCCCCGGGTGTCCAACTCCACGACCGTCGGCGACTTCGTGGGCGAGCACCATGTGTACCAGCCGCACAAGGCGGGGCTGCCGCCCCTGGTGCCGTACTTCAAGGAGTACTGGCGCCGCCGCGAGTTCGCCTTCCACCTCGCCCGCACCAACCTGCGGGCCGAGAACTACAACACCACGTTCGGCAAGGTGTGGCTGGTCCTCAACCCGATGCTGCTCGGCGTCGTGTACTTCCTGCTCATCGACATCATCTCCGGCGGGGCGAACCGCAAGCCGATCGAACAGGTCGTCGACGGCGTCACGGTCACCATCACCCCCGGTCTGAGCTTCGCGCACCTGCTGGCGGGCCTGTTCCTCTACTACTTCTTCTCCGGCACCGTCTCGACCGGGACGAAGTCGGTGACGTCCGGCGGCAAGCTGATCCTCAACATGGCGTTCCCGCGCAGCCTGCTCCCCCTGTCGAGCGCCATCGTGGCCTTCTTCCGCTTCCTGCCGACGTTCATCGTCCTGCTCGTCGTCGGGCTGATCGTGCACCTGCCGTGGAGCCCGATGATGTTGCTGGGCGTGTTCGTCGTGGCCTTCATCGGGATGTTCGCCTACGGGCTCGCGATGATCTTCGCGACCATGCAGGTGTACTTCCGCGACACCTCGTCCTTCCTCCCCTACCTGCTGCGGATCTGGCTGTACGTCACGCCGATCCTCTACTTCGCCAGCCAGGTGCCATCCGGGCCCATCGGCAAGCTGATCCCGCTCAACCCGCTGTACCCGACGTTCCGCGCCTGGAGCGATCTGCTCATCGTCGGCACGATGCCGCCGGCGGAGACCTGGGTGGCCATGGCGGCCTGGTCGGTCGGCACCCTCGTGGTCGGGCAGCTGCTGTTCATGTCCCGGGAGCGTGACTTTGCCGTCCGACTTTGACCACGCCGTCAGCGTGCAGGACGTGTCGCTGACCTATCGCGTGTCGTACGAGAAGGTCCCCACCCTCAAGAGCGCGTTGGCCAACCGGAGCCGCAAGCGCGGGGTCCGGGAGATCGAGGCCCTCAAGCATGTCTCGTTCGACGTGCCCCACGGCACGGTGCTCGGCATCGTCGGCAGCAACGGCGCCGGCAAGTCCACGCTCATGCGCTCGGTCGCGGGCATCCTGCCGCCCACAGCGGGGCGCATCGAGGTCAACGGCCGGGTGAGCACCCTGCTCGCCCTCGGCATCGGCTTCAACTCCCAGCTGTCCGGCCGCGAGAACGTCGTGCTCGGCGGCCTTGCCGGGGGCCTCACCAAGGACCAGGTCGAGCAGCGGTACGAGGAGATCGCCGCGTTCGCCGAGCTGGGCGACTTCATGGACCTTCCGATGCGGACGTACTCCTCGGGCATGTACGGCCGGCTCGCGTTCTCGGTGGCCGTGCACATGAACCCCGACATCCTGCTCATCGACGAAGCGCTCTCCGCCGGCGACGCGAAGTTCAAGGAGAAGGCGTTCGACAAGATGCGCGAGCTCGTCACGGAGGCCCGCACGATCTTCCTGGTGAGCCACGCGCTGGGCACCGTCACCGAGCTGTGCAACGACACCATCTGGATGAACAAGGGCGAGCTCGTCCACCGCGGTGCCCCCGATGAGGTGGTCAGCGCGTACACCAAGTTCCTGAAGGTCGGCGACCTGCAGGCCGTGCTCGAGGATCTGTGACATGACTGCTACCCCTGCGTCCCGCGAGGGCGTCCGCATCGTCGACACGGCCGACGTCGACGACCGTGCCGTGATCGGCACCGGCTCCTCGGTGTGGCATCTCGCTCAGGTGCGCGAGGAGGCCATCCTCGGTGCGCAACTGCATCGTCGGGCGGGGCGCGTACGTCGGCACCGGCGTGCACATCGGCGACAACGTCAAGATCCAGAACTACGCGCTCGTCTACGAGCCGGCGGTGCTCGAGTCGGGCGTCTTCATCGGCCCCGCCGTGGTGCTCACCAACGACCACTACCCGCGGTCGGTCAATCCCGACGGCACCCTGAAGTCGGGTCACGACTGGGAGCTCGTCGGCGTGACCGTCAAGGAGGGTGCCTCCGTCGGCGCCCGCACCGTCTGCGTCGCGCCCGTCACGATCGGCCGCTGGGCCCTCGTGGCCGCGGGCTCCACCGTGGTCAAGGACGTGCCCGACTTCGCTCTCGTCGTCGGCTCTCCCGCCCGCCGCATCCGGTGGGTCGGGAAGGCCGGTGTCCCCCTCGTACCCGCGGGAGACGACCTCTTCCGCTGTCCCTCGACCGGCGTCCTCTACCGCGAGACCGCGCCGGACACCCTCACGGAGGTTGAGTCATGACGGGCATGATCCCCGCGGCCAAGCCGCTCATCGGTGACGAGGAGCGAGAGGCTGTCGACCGCGTCCTGCGCTCGGGCATGATCGCCGGAGGCCCAGAGGTCGCCGCGTTCGAGGCGGAGTTCGGCGAGCAGGTGGCCGGCGGCCGCGTCTGCGTCGCCGTCAACAGCGGTACCGCGGGTTCGCACCTCGGCCTGCTGGCCGCAGGCGTGGGCCCGGGCGACGAGGTCATCGTCCCGTCGTTCACCTTCGCCGCCACGGCGAACTCGGTGGCCCTCACCGGCGCCACGCCGGTGTTCGTCGACATCGAGCCCGACTACTTCTGCGTCGACCCCGCCGCCGTGGAGGCCGCGATCACGCCGAACACCAAGGGCATCCAGCCGGTGCACCTCTACGGCCACCCCGCGAACATGACGGCGCTGCAGTCCGTCGCCGACAAGCACGGCGTCGCGATCTACGAGGACGCCGCGCAGGCGCACGCCGCCGCGTGGCAGGGGCAGCCCGTGGGCAGCTTCGGCGAGTTCGCGATGTTCTCGCTCTACCCGACCAAGAACATGACGTCGGGCGAGGGCGGCATGGTGTCGTGCTCGAGCGAGGAGTTCGCCCGCATCGTGAAGCTGCTGCGCAACCAGGGCATGGAGAAGAGGTACGAGAACGAGATCGTCGGGTTCAACGCCCGGATGACCGACGTGCACGCCGCCATCGGCCGCGTGCAGCTCAGCAAGCTCGTCGGCTGGACCAAGCAACGCCAGGACAACGCCGCCTTCTTCGACGCCCACCTCCGTGGCGTCGTCGTGCCGCCGGTGGCCGAGGGTGCTACGCACGTCTACCACCAGTACACGATCCGCGTGGTCGACCAGGACCGTGACGCTTTCGCGGCGGCGCTGGCCGACAAGGGCGTGGGAACGGGCGTCTACTACCCGATCCCCAACCACCGCCTGCCGTCCTTCGACCTCACCGTCGACCTGCCCGAGACGGAGAAGGCAGCGGGCGAGGCGCTCTCGCTTCCGGTGCACCCCGCGCTGTCGCAGCAGGACCTCGACACCATCGTCGAGGCCGTCAACTCCGTCGCGGCGGCGGGTGCCTGATGACGCTGCGCGCCGGACTGATCGGCCTGGGCATGATGGGCCGCCACCATGCCCGGGTCCTGGCCTCGCTCGACGGGGTCGAGCTCGTGGCCGTGGCCGACCCCGGCGGCGACGTGCACGGCGTGGCCGGGGGCCGCCCCGTGCTGTCCTCGGTCGAGGAGCTCATCGGCGCAGGCATCGACTACTGCATGGTCGCGGTGCCCACCGCCTACCACGAGGAGGTCGGCACGGCGCTAGCGGGCGCCGGCGTCCACGCGATGGTCGAGAAGCCGCTCGCGGTCGACGTCGCGAGCGCCAAGCGCCTCGCCGAGGCGTTCGAGCTGGCGGGCCTGGTCGGGGCGGTCGGCCACATCGAGCGTTACAACCCGTCGCTGCAGGAGGCCCGCGCGCGCCTCGCCGCAGGCGATCTCGGCCAGGTCTACCAGGTCGCCACGCGCCGCCAGGGCCCCTTCCCTGCGCGCATCGCCGACGTCGGCGTGGTGAAGGACCTCGCCACCCACGACATCGACCTCACCGCCTGGGTCACGGGCCAGTCGTACGTGTCGGTGGCCGCGCAGGTGGCGTACCGAAGCGGGCGGGAGCACGAAGACCTGGTGTCGGCCACGGCGATCCTCAGCGAGGGCACCATCGCGAACCACCTGGTGAACTGGCTCTCGCCCATGAAGGAGCGGGTCACGATCATCACCGGCGAGCGCGGGACCTTCGTCGCCGACACCCTCACCGCCGACCTGACGTTCTACGCCAACGGCACGGTGTCGACGTCATGGGACGACATCGCGCAGTTCCGAGGGGTGAGCGAGGGCGACGTCGTGCGCTACGCCATCTCCAAGCCCGAGCCTCTCCGGGTCGAGCACGAGTCGTTCCGCGACGCCGTGCTGGGGCACGAGACCGACATCGTCACCATGGCCCAGGGCGTCGCCACCGTGGCGGTCGCCGAGGCCATGCTGGCCAGCGCTGCGGGCCAGTCCCGCGTCGAGGTCGCGTCACGATGAACCCTGGCCGCGACCTCGACGGCCTGCGGGTGGTGGTCGTCCGGCCGTTGCGCACGGTCTCCCAAGACACCCGGCTGCACAACGCGGCGCGGGCCCTGGCCGGCGCCGGCGCCGACGTCACGGTGCTCCACCTCACCGACACCCCCGGCGGCACCGACAGCATCGACGAGTACGGGGTCCGGTGGATGGGGGCGCCCACGCAGCGGCTCCAGCTGGGGGCCGCGGCCCACGCCCGGCGCGAACGGCGCGAATGGCGGCCGTTCGGCCCGAACGCCGGCCGCGACGCCATCGTCGCCGCGCGCGGACGAATCCTGCACCGGCGCGAGATGACCTCGCGCATCCTGTCGGGCGAGGCGTCCAAGGCCGAGGCCCTACGACTGCGGGCGCACGGACGCTGGCTCCGCACCGTGGACAAGGTTCTCAGCGCGCAGAACACCGCGGCCGAGGCGGCGTGGACCCGCGTCGACGAGTGGCAGCGGAACGCGACGGCGGGCGCTTCGTGGCGCCGGCTCGTCCCCGACCTCTACGCGTTCGAGCAGACGCTCGCCGGCCGGATCGACGGGCTCAAGCCAGACGTCGTGCACGCCCACGACCTCACCGCCCTCGGGCTGGCGGTGCGGGCCAAGTGGCGGGCCGCCCAGGCCCGCCGGTCCGTGCGCGTCGTCTTCGACGCGATCGAGGACTGGGCCGGCCTTCCCCTGCACTCCACGATCACGCCGCGGTACCTGGCGGCCATGCTCAACCACGAGGCGGAGTACATCGGCGGGGTCGACGCGATCACCACGGTGTCGGAGACGGTCGCCGCCGCCCTGCACGCCCGTCACCCGCAGGCGCCTCGGGCGGTCATCGTCATGAGCTGCCCGGCCATGCAGGAGCAGAAGCCCGCGGGCGCGCGGCTGCGCGACGTCCTCGGCGTCTCCGATGGTGTGCCGCTGATGATCTACAGCGGAGGCATCAACCCCGCCCGTGGCGTCGACGTCGCCGTCGCCTCGCTCGCACACCTGCCGGGCTGGCACCTCGGTGTGGTGTCCGTCCCCTACCCGCACGGGCTGGAGCCGGGGCTGATGGAGCAGGCGGCCGCGCTCGGCGTCGACGACCGCGTGACGTTCGCCCCACCCGTGCCCGGACCCGAGATCGTCGACTACCTCACCTCGGCGGACGTCGGGCTCATCCCGATCAGCACGAAGTTTGCCAACCTGCGCGCGGCGATGCCGAACAAGCTGTTCGAGTACGCCCAGGCCGCGCTACCCGTCGTGGTCAGCAACTGTCCCGAGATGGCGGCCTTCGTCCGGCGCGAGGGTCTCGGCGAGGAGTTCGAGTACCCCTCGGCGGAGGGGCTCGCCGCGGCCGTCCAGCGCGCGCACGACCGCTTCCCCGAGGGTCTCGACCGGGTCGGGCTCGCCCCGCTGCTCGACGAGCTCTCGTGGGAGCACCAGGCCCAGACGCTCGTCCACCTCTACGAGACCGTGGCGGGAGCGGGCCGGTGACCGATCATCCCCGCGTCGTTCTGGTCTGCCCGAACGACCTGGTCATCGACACCCGGGGCCAGAAGATGGCGTGGTCCCTCAAGGACCTCGGTTACGACGTCACGGTCGTGGCACGCGCCACGGACCGGGCGCCTGACTCCGAAGAGATGGACGGGGTGCCCGTGATCAGGGTGCGGGTCCCGCACGTCGCGATGTCGGGCCCCGAGCCGGTGCCGGCGTCGCAGGCCCTGGTGTCCGAGGTCCGCACGGCGCAGGGCACGGCTCGGCGCGTGCGCGCCGCCGTGACCGCCCCCGGGGTGCCGATCAAGCGGCGGGTCCGCCGCTCGGTCACGTGGGCGGGCAAGGAGCTCGACGTCGCTCGGGCGCGGGTCGACGTCCTGCGGGCCAGGCGGGCCGAGCGCCGAGCGGCCGACGACATCGACAAGCTCGGGCCGCGCGACCCGTGGCCGCACTGGCGCGAGACCCTGCTGCTGCCGCTGGCGATCGACGAGGCCTTCTGGCCGACGATCCGCGACCTCGACCCCGACGTCGTCCACACCCACGACCTCGACGCCCTCGCGGCGGCGGGGCTGGCCCACCGGCGGCTGCGCGCCGCCGGGCGCGACGTGCGGCTCGTCTATGACGCGCACGAGAACTGGGCGGGACTGCCCGACATCGACTGGCGCCCTCGGGTGCACAACTCGCTGCTCGGCCTCGAGCGCGAGTTCGTCGCCGAGTCCGACCTCGTCATCACGGTGTCGGACGAGATAGCGGACACGCTCCGGGCGCGCTACAGCCTGTCGACGATGCCGTCGGTCGTGCTGAACACCCCGTCGATGCGCCGTGCGCGGCCGGCCGAGCGAGGCGTGCGCGAGGTCGCGGGCGTCGAGGAGGGCGTCCCGCTGCTGCTGTACAGCGGGTCGATCAGCCGGGCCCGCCGGGTCGGTGACCTCATCGCGGCCCTGCCTCTGGTGCCCCCCGCCCATCTCGCCGTCGTCACGGTGCCCTTCCCGCACCCGATGGCAGCGGAGTTCGAGCAGGCCGCCGCCGACGCCGGCGTGGCCGACCGCGTGCACCTCGTGCCGCCGGTGCCGTCAGCGCAGGTCGTCGACTACCTGTCGTCGGCCACGGTGGGTGTGCACCCGCTTCTGCCGGGGGCGCCGAACCACGAGATGGCCCTGCCGAACAAGCTGTTCGAGTACGCCCACGCGGGGCTCCCGCTCGTGGTGTCGAACTGCCGGGCCATGTCGGCCTTCGTCGCCCAGCACGACATCGGGCGCAGCTTCGAGTTCGGCGACCCCGCGGCCCTGGCAGCGGCGGCCGACGAGGTGCTGTCCGACGTGGCCCGCGGCCGGTACCACGACGTTGCGGGCGCGGTCCGCGGCTACACCTGGGAGACGCAGGAGCCCGTGCTCGCCTCCGGCTACGGCTCGCTCGGGCTTGCCACGTGACCCGGGCGACGCAGCGGCCGGACCGGCCGCACGTTCTCTACGTCGCGTGGGGCTTCCCGCCGTGCCGCGGCGGCGGCGTCTACCGGGCGCTCGCCACGGCGAACGCGTTCGCCGCCGCGGGCATGCGCGTCACGGTTCTCACGGCCGACCGCGACACCTTCGTGCGGTTCACCGGCGTCGACGAGTCGCTCGAGTCGCAGGTAGACCCCTCGGTCCGCGTGCTGCGGGTGCCCTTCGACTGGCCCGCCCTCGAGTGGGACCTGCGGCGGTGGCCCCGCGCCCGGGTGCTGTCGCCGGCCCTCTGGCTCAAGAACCGGCGCCGCCAGGACACGAAGGTGTTCCCGGAGCCGGGATACGGGGCCTGGCGCCCGACCCTCGAGGAGGCGGCCGAGCGGCTGCACCGTGAGGACCCTGTCGACGTGGTCGTGGCCACCGCGAACCCAGCCGTCGACTACGCCCCGGCGATGCTCCTGCACGCGAAGCACGGCGTGCCGATGGTCCTCGACCAGCGCGATGGCTGGACCCTGGACGTGTTCTCGGGCGACCGGCTGCACCCTCCTGGATCACAGGTCGGCCGGCTCGAGGCCGACCTCGTCGCGGGGGCGTCCGAGCTGTGGTTCGTCAACGAGCCGATCCGGGCGTGGTACGCGCACGCCTACCCCGCGGCGGCCGACCGGATGCGCGTGGTGATGAACGGCTGGGATGACGACATCGCCCCGCCGTCCGATGCCCCGGCCCGCGGCGACGACGAACCTGTGCGGTTCGCCTACGTCGGCACGGTGAGCGGCAAGGTGCCGCTGCCCGAGTTCCTGGCCGGCTGGTCGGTGGCGTCGCGCGAGCACCTCCTAGGTCCCGCCACGGCCGCCATCCATGGGTACCTGGGCTTCTACCACACCGCGAACCAGGTGCTCCTGACCGCGCTGGAGGCGGCCGCGGACGAGGGCGTGACGTACGCCGGGCCGGTGGCCAAGGCCGACGTGCACGAGGTGTACGAGCACGCCGACGCCTTGCTTCTGATCCTGGGAGCCGGGCGGTTCGTCACCAGCGGCAAGGTGTTCGAGTACATGGCCTCGGGCCTGCCGATCGTGTCGGTGCACGACCCCATGAACGCGTGCACGTCGTTGCTGCGCGACTACCCGGGCTGGTTCCCGGCGGCGTCGCTCGCGCCCGACGACGTCGCGGTCGCACTCGGAGCGGCGGGCCGGACGGTGCGCACCGACACGGCTGCGAACCGCGCCGAGCGACGCGCCTACGCGGCCCAGTTCCGGCGCGACCAGCAGCTCGCCCCCGCCGTCGAGGCCGTGCGTCGCGCGGCGGGCGCACCGGCGGTGGCGCGATGAGCCCGCAGGCGCTGGTGCTGGTGGGTGGTCGGCGTACCGCAGTGTGGCCGCTCGTCGTGGGCATGGGGCGCGACCTGCGGGCGGCTGGCTATCAGGTGACCGTGGCGTCCCTCTACCCGCCGTCGGACGAGGTCGTCGAGGTGCTCGGCGTGGGAGCGCTCGTGTCGCTCGAGCCCGCCCGGTGGGCGCCGGCGGGACTTCCTGCGAGCCGGCCGCTGTCGCCCGGGCCCACGCCTGCGCCCTCGCCTGCGCCATCGAGGGGGGCACCGGTGGTCCGGCCCACCGCCGCGAAGCCCGCTGCCTCGGGGCCCGGTGCCCTGCGCCGGCGCGCCCGCGCCGCCGCGGCCACGGCGAAGAAGCACAGCAAGGCGTTCCTCGAGGCCCGCGGGGCCTGGGAGCGGGTGCGCGGCTCGACCACCGTGATGCAGACCGCGAAGGCCGCCGAGATCGTGGTGGCGGCCGACCCCGTGATGGTGCGGGCCGCGTGGGAGATCGGCCACCAGGTGGCCGGGCCCTCGGTCGTGCTGGGTCCGGCCGGAGTCACGGGTGCCCTGGCCGAGAGGAGGCCGCGGTGAGCCAGCAAGCGAGCACCGACCCTCGGCCGCACGTCGTCATGCTCGTCGGACAGGACATCGCCACCGACACCCGGGTGCGCAAGGTCGCGCTCGCGGTGGCGCGACTGCCGGTGCGGGTCACGCTCGTCTGCTACACCGCCGGCGAGTCCCGTTCCTGGACCACGCTCGGGGACGTCGACGTCCGCCGCATCCCCGTGCCCTTCCGGCTCAGGACCGCTCGCGAGGAACGCCGCGCTGCCCGCCGGCGTCCGCGTCGCCTGCCGCTGACGCTCGACAAGGAGCGCGCCGACCAGGCCAAGCTGCGCCTGCGCGCGCTGCGCCGCCAGGTGCCGGCGCTGGCGGCCCCGCGCCAGCGGCTCGCCGGGCTACGGCTCAAGGCCGCGAGCGCCGGCATCCGGGTGCGCACGGCTGCCGGCGTACGCATCGGCGAGGCGCAGCGGCTCGGCTGGGCGGCGTGGGACAAGCAGGTCGGCCGCACCGGCGTCGCCGCCCGCTGGACCAAGGTGACCCCCGAGTTCCTCGACTACGAGCTCGTGCTCGGACCCGTGATCGACCAGCTGGACCCCGACCTCATCCATGCCCACGACGTGCAGATGATGGACGTCGCAGCCGCCGCCGTGGCCCGGGCGGCCGAGCGCGGGAAGACGGTGCGCTGGATCTACGACGCCCACGAGTGGGTCAACGGCCTCTCGCAGTACGGCAGCCGCACCCGCCGCGTGGTGGCTGCGATGGCCGATCTGGAAGAGCACCGTGTCCACGGGGCCGAGCGTGTCATCACCGTGTCCGAGCCGCTCGCCGCCGCCCTGCAGGAGCGGTACTCGTTGCCGCGCACGCCGGATCTCGTGCTGAACATCCCCACCGACTACCCGGCCACCGAGGGCGCCGCCGTCCCGTCGGTGCGCGAGGTCGCCCGCGTGCCGCTGGGTGTCCCGCTGCTGGTGTACAGCGGTGCGGTGCAGCACGCTCGCGGCGTGCACACCGCCGTCGAAGCGCTCGCGATGCTGCCCGAGGTGCACCTCGCGGTCGTCTGCGTGCCGAGCACGCGCACGCACGCGGTGGGCCGGCTGCGCCAGACGATCGAGAGGGCTGGGCTCGCCGAGCGCGTCCACCTGCTCGAGCCCGTGGGCGCGCACGAGGTGAGCCGGTTCCTGGCGGGGGCCGACGTCGGCCTCATCCCCCTGCTGCACTTCCCGAGCCACGAGATGGCGCTGACGAACAAGCTCTTCGAGTACCTGCGCGCCGACCTGCCCGTCGTCGTGAGCGACTGCAGGGCGCAGCAGGAGTTCGTCGAGCAGCACGGCGTCGGGCTGGCCCACCCGGCCGAGGACGCCGCCGCCCTCGCCGCGGCCGTGCAGCGCGTGCTCGGTCGCCAGCAGGAGTTCCGCGCCCGGATCGTCTCCTCGGGCGTCAACGAGACGTACACCTGGGCGGCCCAGGAAGACGTGCTGCACGGCGTGTACCGCGACCTCATCCCTGGCCTCGGATCCGCGGCGCCGCCTCTGCCGGCCGAGCCGCCGGAACAGCCGCTGCGGGTGCCGCGCACCCTCGTCGAGGGGGAGGTGCGTTTCGCGGTCGGCCCGGTCAACTCCGCGGGCCAGGCGTGGCGGTGGGCGCAGGTGGTGGAACAGGTGGTGCCCGACGCGTCGACCTTCGTCCTGGCACTGCACCAGAGCACCTATGACTTCCCGGCCGACGAGGTGGTGGGACGCACCGAGTTCGCCCGCGACCTCCGCTGGCAGGAGACCACCGTCCGGCGCGGTCTGGCCTCCTGGACCCACGTGCTGCTCGAGTCCGGCCGGCCGATCTTCGGCCGCGCGTTCGGCGACGACTTCGCCGCTGACGCTGCGCTGCTGCGGGGAAACGGCATCGAGGTGGGCCTGGTCTTCCACGGTTCCGATGTGCGGGATCCCGCGCGGCACGCGCGTACCCACCGCTGGTCGCCGTTCGCGAACGCCTCCGACCCCACCACGGCGCGGCTGCAGGCCAACCGCGACCGCCTGATGGACCTCGTCCGGGCGTTCGAGGGTCCGCTGTTCGTCACCACGCCCGACCTGCTCGAGGACGTGCCCGGGTCGGTGCTGCTGCCGCTGTCGGTCGACGTCGAGGTGTGGCGCACCGACGCGCCGCCACGGTTCGACCGCACTCCCGTCGTGCTGCATGCGCCGTCGAACGCCGCTCTCAAGGGCTCTGGCGCGGTCGACCCCCTGCTGCGCCGGCTCGAGGCCGAGGGAGTGCTCACCTACCACCGGCTCGAGGGCGTGCCGCCACGCGACATCCCCGCGGCCGTGGCCGCGGCCGACGTGGTGCTCGACCAGTTCTCGCTCGGCGCCTACGGCGTGATGGCGGTGCAAGCGATGGCCGCGGGACGGCTGGTCCTGGCCCACGTCACGCCGCAGGTGCGCGCGGCCATGGGTGGCGACGTGCCGATCCTGCAGGCGTCTCCGGACGACCTCGAGCCGGTGCTGCGCGCCGCTCTCGCCGACCCGGCGGGGTCCTCCCGCGTCGCGGTGGCGGGCGCTGCCTTCGTCGCGGAGCACCACGACGGCCGTCGCACCGGCGAGGTGCTGCGCGCCTTCCTCGGGCGCTAGCGGCCCTCGTCGGTTCCCAGTCCGGCGTGGTGTCTCCTTCCCACGGCCAGCCCCCTCCCACGGCCAGCCCCCTCCCACGGCACCGTTTCATCCGGCAACCGGATGGAACGGGTGCTTAGCGCTCCTCGCGACGGTCTAAGCGCGCGTTCGATCCGGCAACCGGATGAAGCGGGAACCGGGTGCGGGAGCGGAACGGGGCGCGGGACGGGAGCGGACGGGAGGCGCAGCTGGCGTCAGCCGGCCGCTACCCACCGAGCCGCTCGGCGAGCACGGAGGCGGTGCGCGCCGCGGCGTCGCCGGCACCGTAGTAGGGCGGACGATCGCTCGTGGGGGCCGGCCGGTCGGCAAGCGCGGCAAGGTCGGCGAGCGTGGGGTCGAGCACGTTCCAGCCGCCCTCGAGCGTCTCGACCCACTCGGTCTCGGTGCGGATGGTCGTGCAGGGCACGCCGAGCAGGAACGCCTCCTTCTGCAGCCCTCCGGAGTCGGTGACGACCCCACGAGACCGGACGACGGCCGCGACCATGTCTGGGTACGGGAGCGGGGCTGCGCGCACGAGGCCCGGCCGGTCGATGTCGATGCCGAACTCAGAGGCCCGTGCGACCAGCCGCGGGTGTGCGAGCAGCAGCACCGGGAGCGGCAGCGTGGCCAGCCCGTTCACGATCTCGTCGAGGCGCGCCGGGTCGTCGGTGTTCTCGGCCCGATGGATCGTGGAGACGAGGTACCCCGCTGCGGGGTCAATGCCCGCCGGTGGGGCCGGCGGCACGGCGAGCACGGCGTCGCGCACGCGGAAGCACACGTCGGTCATCACGTCCCCGACCAGCACGGCCCGCTGGCCGAGGCCCTCGTCCCTCAGGTGGGCGACGGCCACGTCGGTGGGCGCGAGCAGCAGGTCGGCGGCGTGGTCGGTGAGCACCCGGTTGTGCTCCTCGGGCATCAGCCGGTTGAACGATCGCAGGCCCGCCTCGAGGTGCGCCACCGGGAGGTGGAGCTTCACCGCGGCCACCGCGCCGGCGAGGGTGGAGTTGGTGTCGCCGTACACCAGCACCCAGTCCGGCCGGTGCTCGTCGAGCACGCCGTCGAGCGCGGCGAGCATGGCGCCGGTCTGCACCCCGTGACTGCCGGACCCGACGCCGAGGTGCACGTTGGGGGCTGGGATCGCCAGGTCGGCGAAGAAGACGTCGGACATGAGCGCGTCGTAGTGCTGCCCGGTGTGCACGATCACGTGGTCGACGCCTGCTGCGCCGAACGCCTCGGCCACCGGTGCCAGCTTCACGAACTGGGGTCGGGCGCCGACGATGGACAGCACGCGCATGGGGACTCCAGGGACGGACCGAGGTGCGGGCGCCGCGGGACGGCCAGCCGGCCGGTGGGCAGCGGCGCGGGGGCGCCGACTGCGAGCCTAGCCCGGCGCGAGCGGTCGGGTGCCCCGCGGCCGGCCGGTACCATGGAGGCTCCGCCCGTCCCCGGACTCCAAGGCACATCTGTGAACATCACGGTCGTCGCGCTCGGCAAGATCGGCCTCCCCCTCGCCGTCCAGTTCGCCTCGCTCGGGCACCGGGTCTTCGGTGCCGACGTGAACCAGGCCACGGTCGACCTCGTGAACGCCGGCAAGGAGCCCTTTCCGGGCGAGGCGCACCTGGCCGAGAAGCTGCACGAGGTGGTCGCCTCGGGGCTGCTCACGGCCACCACCGACACCACGGCGGCCGTCGCGCAGAGCGAGGCCGTGGTGCTGGTCGTGCCGCTGTTCGTCGACGCCGAGGGCGTGCCCGACTTCGGCTGGATGGACTCGGCCACGCAGGACGTGGGCAAGGGCCTGCGACCCGGCACGCTCGTGTCGTACGAGACGACGCTGCCGGTCGGCACCACGCGCGCCAGGTTCCAGCCCATGCTCGAGGAGCTCTCGGGCCTGACCACCGGCGACGACCTGTTCCTGGTCTTCTCGCCCGAGCGCGTGTTCACCGGCCGCGTCTTCGCCGACCTGTCCAGGTACCCCAAGCTCGTGGGCGGGGTCGACGCCCCTAGCGCGGCACGAGGCGTGGCCTTCTACCAGCAGGTGCTCGATTTCGACGAGCGTCCGGACCTCCCCCGACCGAACGGGGTGTGGGACCTCGGCAGCGCCGAGGCCTCCGAGATGGCCAAGCTCGCCGAGACCACGTACCGCGACGTCAACATCGGCCTGGCCAACCAGTTCGCCAGGTTCGCGGCCGCGCACGACATCGACGTCTTCGCGGTGATCGCCGCCAGCAACAGCCAGCCGTTCAGCCACATCCATTCCCCGGGCATCGCCGTCGGCGGGCACTGCATCCCGATCTACCCGCGGATGTACCTCTGGAACGACCCCGAGGCCACCGTCGTGCGGGCGGCCCGTGAGGCCAATGCGGCCATGCCCGACTACGCGATCGCGGTGCTCGAAGGCGCCTACGGTGACCTGTCCGGCGCCACCGTGGTCGTCCTGGGCGCTTCGTACCGGGGCGGGGTCAAGGAGACGGCGTTCTCCGGTGTCTTCCCCACGGTCGCGGCCATCGAGGCGCGCGGGGCCACGGCCATCGTGCACGACCCGATGTACACCGACGCCGAGCTCCTGGCCCACGGGCTCAAGCCGTACCACCTCGGCGACCGCGCCGACGCGGTGGTCGTTCAGGCCGACCACGCGGAGTACCGCACGGTGGCGGCCTCCGACGTGCCGGGCGCCCGCGTCATCGTCGACGGCCGCCGGGTCACCGACCCGTCTCTGTGGGAGGGCGTCGTCCGCCGCGAGCTCGGCGTCGGCTGACCAGCCGCCCGCCCGATACCTCCGTGCACCTGCTGGTCGCCTCGGGCACTCGGCCGCCGGCTGCCTTCGAACGGCTCGTCGCGGTCGCCTCGGCCGCCGTGGGTCAGGACCACCGGGTCACGGTCCTGGCGCCGGACGTCGAGACGGCGGTCTGGGTCGGGGGGGAGTCGTCCGGCGCCGGACCAGCGTTCCCGGAATCCAGCAGAGTCGTTCGCGTCCCCGTGCCGCTGGGCCTCGACGACCCCGTCGTGAACCGATGGACGCAGCAGCGGGTCGATGCTCCCGCCGCGTGGGCGCGCGCGATGGCCGACCGCATGGAGGCGGCCTTCCCCGACAGCGCCCTGGGGCTCTGGCGCCCTCGGCTCGAGGCGGCCGCCTACCTCGTCCATCGGGCCGATCCCGTCGATCTCGTGGTCGTCGACGCCTCACCCCCCGTGACGACGGCCGCGGCGCTGCGGCTGTGGTCCGAGTGCGACGTGCCGTTCGTCGTGGACGTGCCCCCCGGTCTGCTCGTCCCGTCCCGATCGGGGGACCGGCCCGGCCCGTGGCTCGAGCGGCTCCTGCGCGAGGCCAGCGAGGTCTGGGTCCGTGACGCCGCGGGGGCCGAGTTGCTCGCGAGCGGGTGGCCCGACCTGGCCCGCCCGCTGGTGGTGGACGACGCCGCGATCGGACCCGCTGTGGCCGCCGCCCTCGCCTCCACGCGGGAGCCGGCCGCGTGAGCCGCCGCCCGGACGCCGAGGTGCTCGTGGTCGTCACGTCTGCAGGGCCCTCCGCCTCGGCCCAGCTGGGCGCCCTCGCCTCGCGGCTCCCCGGTGTCGGAGTGCACCTCGTCCCCCTGGACGGGTCTACCGCTCCTGACCCGCCTGGCCCGGGCCGCGTGGGTGGCCAGACGCCCCCGGCCGCCACGCCCCACCGCAGGCTCTGGGCGCGATGGCGGCGCGGCGGGTCCACGGCGGCCACCGCCGCGCTGGGACCCCCCCACCCCGCTGGCGGGCCGGAGCCCGCCCCGGTCTCGGAGCCCACCACCGGGCCGGAGCCCGCCGTCGCGTCGGAACCCGCCGAGGTGCCGCCCCTGGACCGCTGGACAGGCACGGCACACACCCGCCTGCGGGTCGCCCTGACCGGGCACCCCGATGCGGTGCTGGTGGTGGCCCTCGACCGAGGGGCGGCCGGCGTGGCCTGGACCGCAGCCGCCCTCGGCCGCCTCACGCTGCCGATCGTCGAGGGCGTGGAACCCGCGGTGCGCCTGCTCTCCGAGGGTGCCGCCCTCGACCCGGGCGACATCGCGCTGTCGGCCCGCGCGCTCGTGGTGGCCCGCGACGACTACGTCTTCGCCGCCCTGCCGGATGTGCTGCCTCGACGACCGCGCGCGCTGGTGCGGCTGGCGCCGTCCGCGCCCGGGACGGAGAGCGTCGCGTTCGCCCGGCACGTGCACGACGCCCTCGACGGGCGCGCAGACGTCGTGTGCGTGGTCGCCGCCGCCGACGACCAGGGGCTGGCGCTCGAGCGCGATCGAGCCCTGCTCGTGGTGCGGGTCGACCCCGCGGAGGTGTCGGCCCCGGACGGGCGGCCCGGCGACGTGGCCGAGTCACTGCACGCCGATGCCACGGTCGCGGACGCGGCCGGGATCGAAGCAGCCCGCGAGGTCGTGCTGGCCCGCTCGGGGCCCTCGCCCGACCAGCGCGGGGGCACCCGCCTGCTGGTCGGTCCGGCGAACTACGCCGACCAGGGCGTGGGCTGGGCTCGCGCGGTCGAGGACTTCCTCGGGGGCGTGCAGGCGCAGAGCCTGCAGGTGGCGTCACCGCACGCCCCGTTCCTGTTCCCCGCAGACCTGCCGCTGGCTCCGGCGGACTGGGTCGATCCCGTGGTGCGGGCCCGGGCGGCGCTGGACGGGCTGCTCCCCGCGACGCACGTGCTGCTGGAGTCGCTTCGTCCGGTGCTGGGTGCGTCGTTCGGGCGCGGGGGTGGGACCCACCCATGGGACGTCGAGCTGGGGGTCGCCGACGTCCACGCGCTCGCGGCCGCGGGCAAGCGCGTGGCTCTGCTGCTGCACGGTTCGGAGATCAGGGAGCCGGCCGTCCATGCGGCGCGAGACGCCAACTCCCCGTTCGCGCGCGAGGAGTTCGCGGCCGAGACCCGCAAGAGGGCCGTCCACACAGGCATTGTCCACGAGGGGCTGGCCGGGCTCGATCCCGAGGAGTTCCCGCGCTTCGTCGCGTCGCCGGACCTGCTGGCGTTCCTCCCGCACGCCACCTGGCTGCCCTTCACCCTGGCGCGCGGCTGGTTCCGCCCGGCCCCCCCGGTGCTGGAGCGAGACAGGCCCGTGGTCGTGCACGCCCCCACGAACGACGTGCTCAAGGGCACCGACCGGATCGACCCCGTGCTCGAGCGGCTCGATGCGCAGGGACGGATCGAGTACCGGCGCCTGCGGGGGGTGCCGCCGAGTGCCGTGATGGGCTATCTGCGCGACACGGACGTGCTCGTCGACCAGGTCACCGTCGGGAACCCCGGTGTCCTGGCCGCCCAGGCGATGGCGGCCGGCCGACTCGTCGTCGCCCACCTCGCCCCCGCCACTCGCTCACTCATGGGCCACGGCGACCCGGTCGTGGAGTCGGGCCCGGACGACCTCGAGCAGGTGATCCTCGCCGTGCTGGACGACCGGGCCGCCGCCAGGCGGCGCGCGGCCGCCGGGGCCGCGTACGCGCGTGCGGTCCACGACGGCAGGCGCAGCGCGGCCGTCCTCGCACCCTTCCTCGGCGTCCCCATCCCACCTGGCTGACCGGCGGCCCGCGCGCTGCGGCGACCGGAACCGACGTGCGCGGACCGCCGGCGGCAGCTGGTTGGCACACTGGGGGGCATGACCCGGCGCCCTCGTTCCGTGTACGGGACCGGTTCGGAGCCCGACGCCCGGTTCAGCCTCGCCAATGAGCGCACGGCGCTGGCGTGGCTGCGCACCTCGTTGGGGGTGGTGGCAGCAGGGGTGGGCCTGGCGGTGCTGGAGACCAGCGACGCGTCGTGGTCGGCGCTGCGCCTCCCGGCCGCAGCGGTGTGCGCAGCGGGCGCGGTGCTTGCCGTCGCCGCCGTGGTCCGTTGGATGAGGGTCGAGCAGGCCGTGCGCCGCGGCGACCCCATCCCTGCGCCCTCGGCCCTCTTCGTGCTGGCGGCGGTCGTCGCGCTCGTGGGAGCCGTCCTGGCCGCCTTCGTGATCACCACCCGGCTCTGAGCCCGGTCGCCGTGGCCGAGCCGACGGACCCCCTGCCGCAGCGGGACCCTGGCCTGCAGCCCGAACGCACCCTTCTGGCGTGGCGGCGGCTGTCGATCGCGCTGGTGGCGGCGAGTGCGCTGACGACACACCTGCTCCGCCAGGGCCACCCCCATGGGGGTGGCGCCGCCGGTCTCGGTGCCCTCGTGGCAGCGCTCGCGCTGCTCGTGCACTCGCAGCGACGGCTCGGCGGGCAGCCTTCGGCCGACGTCCCCACACCACCCACCGCCGCGCTGCTGCTTGGCTCGGCGGCGGTCGTCCTGCTGGCGACGGCTGGCCTGGCCTGGGCCCTGGGCTGACCTCGTCACCCGTTCGGCCCCCCGGGTGATACGCGGCGCCGATAGCCGGCGCTTCCTCAAGCGAAGGACCTTGCGTCCCGATGGCGTGAGAGACGCGTACCACGGCCACCCACGGGGCGGCGGCGAGGCACCGAAGGGGAGGGAGGCGACGATGGCGGACCAGACGCCTGCGGGCTGGTACCCCGAGGGTGGGGATCCAGACCGGCTGCGGTGGTTCGACGGCGTCGTCTGGACATCCCACACGGTCACGCGCGAGGCGCCGGCCGGGGGGCCGACCGGTCGCCCCCCGTCCGAGACCGTGGTGATCCCGCCCCTGCCGGCACCGCAGCCGCGTCCCGTCCTGGTCCAGGGCGGAGGGTCCGCGGCCGGTCGCTACGACCTCGAGCCGACCGCGCTGCCCGCACCTGCGGCGGCCACGTTCGCCGTCGTACCCGCCGCGCCCAGCGCGCCGCTCGTCCCCATGTCGGTGGGTATCGACACCCCCGACCTGCAGCTCGGTGCCGGTCTGGCCCGCGGTGCCACATCCACGGCGACCCTCGAGCGCCCGGCCTACCTGCCGGACCAGTTCCTCCAGACGCCCGCGCCGGGCTGGCCCGCCGACGTCATGCTCGCGGTGGAAGAGCCCGTCACCGACCCTGCGCCGGCCAGGCGGCGGCGCGTGTCGGCGCCGACGAGCAGGTTGGCAGTGGGCTCGCTCGCCCTGACCCTCGGCGTGCCGACCGCGCTGCTCGTCATGGACCGCATGCAGGGCACCGACCTGCTGCCCGCGTGGCTTCGCGTCGGTCTCTGGCTCGCGCCGGTCGGGGGCGTCGTGCTCGCGTCGGTGTCCCTCGCGCACGCACGCGGCTCGGCGAAGAACGGGGCCGTTGCGGGTGTTTCCCTCCTCATCGGTCTGCTGATGGTCGCGTACGGCGTGGTCGGGGTCGCGATGCCGGCCCTGGGCGCGGCGCGCCAGCAGGCGCACGACACCGAGGTCAAGAAGGACCTGCTCAACGCGGCGCTCGCCCTTGAGAAGGCCCGCACTCGTACCGGCCACTACCCGGGCTCCGGCACGTTGCCCGTCGCGAAAGCCGACTCGCAGACCATGCTGCGTGTCTGCTATCTGCAGGCGAAGAACAAGGTCACCGGCTATCTCATCGTCGGGGCGCACCCCGCCGGCAGCGGTTCGCTCACCTTCGACTCCCGCACCGAGGGTGTTCTCACCGCCACCCGCGCGCTGCCGGCCCCCTTCGTCCCGAGCGCGCTCGCGTGCCCCACCGGGACGAAGAGCGGCCCCACCAGCTGAGCCTGCGCGTCGCGGCGCCCGCGGGCGCCTAGTGTCGTCGTCCGTGACCGACCGCTACGGCTCCGATGTGCTCGCCGCCGATCCCCACCGTCGCGCCCGCATGCCGGGGGTGCCGGAGGTGCCCGCCGAGCACGGCACGGTCGTCGAGTGCGCGCGCAGCGGGTGGTGCGGCGCGGTCGTCGCCATCGAGCGCACGGTCGAGGGTGCGGCCGTGGTGCTCGAGGACCGGCACGGGGTGCGGCGCTCGTTCTCGATGCTGCCCGCCGCCTTCGTCCTCGAGGGCCAGCCGGTCACGCTCGTCCTCCCGCAGGCCGGTCCCGCGCCCCGGACCACCGCCCGGTCGGCATCCGGGTCCGTGCTCGTCGAGGGTCTCCGCGCGCGTACCGCGCGGGCGGGTCGGATCTGGGTCGAGGGCAGGCACGACGCCGAGCTGGTGGAGAAGGTGTGGGGGCACGACCTGCGCGTCGAGGGCATCGTGGTCGAGCCGCTGCACGGCGCCGACCACCTGGTGCAGGCCGTGCGCGCGTTCCGCCCGGCGCCGGACCGCCGGCTGGGCATCCTGCTCGACCACCTCGTGCCCGGGTCGAAGGAGCAGCGGCTGGCCGACGAGGTGCACCGGCGCTTCGCGCCGCACGCGCTCGTCCTGGGTCATCCGTACGTCGACGTGTGGCAGGCGGTGAAGCCGTCGGCCCTGGGCATCGCCGCGTGGCCGGCCGTACCGCGCGGCACCGACTGGAAGACCGGCGTGCTGGCCGGCCTCGGCTGGCCCAGCGACGTGCCGGCAGCCTGGGTGCGCATCCTCGCGGCGGTGCGCTCCTACGCCGACCTCGAGCCCTCGATGCTCGCCCGCGTCGAGCAGCTCGTCGACCTGCTCACCGCGTCACTGCCGTGATGGTCGCTTCCCGCGTTCAGTAGCAACCACTTCGGCAGTGACGTGGAGGTTAAGCGGGGTTCTCTTCGCTGAGGGTGCGGACGATCTCGCGCTTGAGGATCTTGCCGCTCGGGCCCATCGGCAGGCATGGGCACGAACCGCACCGAGCGCGGGTACTTGTGCCGGCCCAGGTGCTCCTTGGACCACTCGATGACCGCGTCGGCGTCGACCTGGGCCCCCTCCTTGGTGACGATGACGGCGCAGATCTCCTCGCCGTAGGTGTCGTCGGGCAGGCCGACGACCGCCACCTGGACGACCTCCGGGTAGCGCATGAGCACCTCCTCCACCTCGCGCGGGTACACGTTGAAGCCGCCACGGATGACGAGGTCCTTCTTGCGGTCGACGATGAAGACGAAGCCGTCCTCGTCGATGGTGCCGAGGTCACCGGTGCGGAACCAACCGTCGACCATCACCGCGGCGGTCGCCTCGGGCTTGTTGAGGTATCCCGCGAAGATGTTGTGGCCGCGCAGCAGATCTCGCCGAGCTCACCGGAGGGCAGGAAACCCAGCTCGCCCTCGAGCTCGGCCTTGACGATGGCGACGTCGCAGCCCCAGATCGCCCGGCCGACCGACCCGGGCTTGCGTCCGTACACGGGCTGGTTGAACGTAGCCACCGGCGAGGTCTCCGAGAGGCCGTAGCCCTCGTAGATGTCGGCGCCGAACTCTCCTTGAAGTCGTCGATCACCGCGATCGGCAGGGAGGCGCCGCCCGAGGCGGCGAGCCGGAACTGCGGGCGCCGCTCGTCCTGGCGCGCAGCCGCGAGCAGCGCGACGTACATCGTCGGCACGCCGACGAACACGGTGACGCCCGTGCCGTCGATGACGTCGATGACCGTGGCCGGGTCGAACCGCGGCACGAGCGAGATGGTCGCGCCCACGCGGAACCCGCCGTTCATGACCACGGTCTGCCCGAAGGAGTGGAACAGCGGCAGAGCCCCGAAGATGACGTCCTCGCCGCGGATGTCGATCGAGTCGTACACCGAGACCGTGGCGTTCCACAGGACGTTGTCGTGCGTGAGCACCGCGCCCTTGGGCTTGCCCGTCGTGCCCGACGTGTAGAGCACGACCGCCTCGTCGTCGGCGTCGCGACACGTACGTCTCGATCGGCGCAGCCTCCTGCGCGAGGTGGTCGATGCGCGCGACCGCGGAGTCGCCCCCGTCGAGCACCGAGAACAGCGGGATGCCGGCGAGCTCGGCGCCC
Organism: uncultured Actinomycetes bacterium; assembly: GCA_963778785.1. GTDB lineage: Bacteria > Actinomycetota > Actinomycetes > S36-B12 > CAIYMF01 > CAVZVV01. The sequence continues at coordinate 83,351 of CAVZVV010000020.1, read as the reverse complement.
TTGGCCGCCTCGCCGAGGAGCGGGGCCGCGGTCACGAGCATCTTGCAGGCAGAGTCCTCGAGCACGTACTCGATCTCGTCGGCCAGCAGGAGGGCGTGCACGGGGACGACCGTGGCTCCGATGGCGATCGCGCCGTAGTAGGCGAACGCGAACTGGGGGATGTTCGGGATCAGGAGGGCCACGCGGTCACCGGGCTCGATGCCGGCGGAGCGGAGCACGGCGCCGTAGCGGCGGGCCTGCTCCCACACAGCCGGGTACGGCAGGCGCAGGTCGCCCAGGATGAGGGCGGTGCGGTCGGGAACCGCTGCGCGGCCTCGGCAAGGATGCTGGCGACGCTGGCACGGCTGCTCATGGGAACCCTCCGGCGGTGGTGGCGGCACCGGCGATCGCCGGCCCCTCCGGGATTTGTGGGCCGATCACACCACTCCGTGGCGTCCCGCGCACCCCGTTCGGGCCATAGCCTGCGGCTGCGGCCGCCGCACGGGGGCTGACCGGGAGGTGCCGTGGCGAGCAGCGACCTGCGCCACGAGGCGGCGCGCCGGGGCGGGCGCGTCGCGGTCGTCATCACGGTGGTGCTTGCCCTCGTCCTCGGGCCGCTCTCCCTCGGCGCGAGCGCCGTCTTCGCGGCCTTCGCCACGTTTGCGCTGCTGGTCTTCGCCGACTTCCGCGGCCCGCTGCCCCGGCGGTTCCTGCGCTACCTGGTCGCAGGGGCGGCCGGCCTGGCGGCCGTCGTGCTCGGCACGCTCGTGGCGGGCTCCCCGTGGCTGGCGGGAGGGTTCGGCGTGGTCGTCGGGTTCGTCGTCGTCGTGATCTCGGCGCTGCGCGGATCGGTGGCGGCGGGCGCCTTCACCGTCCAGCTCGGGTACATCATCGCCGCCACTGGAGGCCCGTCGATGGCGGCGCTGCCCGCGCGGCTCGGCGCGTGGGCCGTCGGCACCGTGTGCGCTGGGCTGGGGGCGGTGCTGCTCTGGCCCTCGGCCGACCGGCATGTGCTCCGCTTGCGCGCCGCCGACGTGCTCGCCGCGGCCGCCGTCCTCGTCCGGGAACGGTGGCGGCCGGTGCCGGTGCACTCCACGACTCTCGAGGACGACCTTGTCGCGTCGCACCGCGGCCTGGGCGCTGCCTTCCGCGGCCACCTGACCCGACCCGGAGGAACGACCGAGCGGGAGCGGGCCCTGCTCGCCCTGGTCGAGGAGCTCTCGCGCCTCACCGCCGTGGTGCGCTGGCGACCGGCGGGCGCCGTGCCGGGCCCGCCGGGTGATCCCGCGCTGGCGACCGTCACCGCCGACACCCTGGAGGCGTGCGCGGTGGCGCTTCGGTCCGGCGGGCCGCTCCCCGACGTCACCGCCATCACGGTGGCCCGCGAAGCGCACCGCGAGGAGACGGCGACGTGGGTCACGCAGGAGCTGCACGGGCTCGGAGCCCACGCCGTGGGCGCCACCCTCGGGGCCGGCTCCGGGCTGCGGATCGTCTCGCTGGTGGCTGCCTTCGTTGCCGCTGACACCGACGGAGCCGTGGGTGGCGCGGGCGCCCGGCCCGGTGTCACGAGCATGGGGCGGCCCGTACCCCCGCCGCGGTGGACCAGCCGGCCGGCGACCCTGCTCCGGGCCCAGCTCGACCCCCGTTCGCCGTGGTTCCGAAACGCGGTACGCAGCGGCGTGGGGGTGGGCCTGGCCGTGCTCGTCGCGCTGCTCCTCGGGCTCGAGCACGCTTTCTGGGTGGTGCTCGGCACGCTGTCGGTGCTGCGCTTCGACGTCATCGGCACAGGTCGTACGGCGGTGCAGGCGGTGACCGGAACCGCGCTCGGGGTTGCCGTCGGCACGGCCGTGGTCTGGGCCGTGGGCGACCGCCCGGCCGGCTACTGGGTGCTGACGCCCGTGTTCGCCTTCCTGGCCGCGTACCTCCCGGCCGCCGTCTCGTACCTCGTCGGGCAGGCCGCCTTCACGGCGTTCGTCGTGGTGGTGTTCAGCGTCACCGCGGGGCCGTCTCTTGCAACGGCGTTCATCCGGTTCGAGGACGTGCTCCTCGGAGTCGCGGTGAGTCTCGTCGTCGGCGCGCTGCTGTGGCCGCGCGGCGTACTCGCCCAGGTGCGAGGCACCCTCGCCGACGCGCTCGACGCCGTGGGCGAGCACCTTGTGCGCTGCGTCGAGGTCCTGCTCGGGAGCGCGGATGCCGCCGGCGTGGAGATCACCCGACGCCGCGCCGCCGACGCCTCCTCGCGGGCCGCCGAGGCATTCGACCTGGCCCTCGTCGAGCGCACGCCGGGTCGGCTGCACCTCACCGCGTGGGCCAGGTTGGCAGGTGCGGGGCTGCATGCCCTGCAGGCCGCGGACCTGCTGGACTTTCTGCGGGTGCAGCGCACGGTCGGGCTCGGACCGGCGCAGGACGGGCGGCCCACCGACGTGCTGGCCGCCACCCCGCTGGCCCCCGCGGCCGCGGCCGCGGCGACACAGGAGGCGACCGTGCTGCGCGACACGGCAGCGGTGCTTCGCCGGCTGAGGGATGAGCGGGCACGTGGCCTCGACGTCGACGAGGAGGTCCCGCTGCCGCCCGGCGACGAGGGGTCGCCCGCCACGGCGGCGCTCGCGGCGGCGGTGGTGGACACGTTCGCCGCTTGGGAGGGGCGGTCGGACCCTGGTCTCGGGCCGGACCTGCTGCTGGTGTCATGGACCGCCGCCCAACTCGGCTACGTCGACTGGCTCAGCCGCTCGGCGGCCGGTGCGGCCGCCGCGATCGAGGAGGCCAGGGCCTGAGTCTCCGACCGTAAGGAGTTCAATCGTCACTCCATCCCGCATCAGGCGAGCGAATCGACTGCTACTCTCGTTCGCGACGAACGAATCGGAACCAGGAGATCCACATGGCCACCATCGACCGCGACCGTCTTGCCTCCCTCGTCGAGGGCGAGCGCGCCCTGTACGCCGAGCGCCACCCCCGCTCGCACGAACTCTTCGACGAGGCCGACCACCTCTTCGGCCGGGTGCCGATGACCTGGATGAACAAGTGGTCCGGCGGTTTCCCGATCTACCTCGAACGAGCCCACGGCAACCGCATCACCGACGTCGACGGCAACACGTTCATCGACTTCGCCCTCGGCGACACCGCGGCCATGGCCGGGCACAGCCCCGAGCCCACCGTGCGCGCAGTGACCGAGCGGATGGGCACCCTGGGTGGGATCACGACGATGCTGCCCACCGCCGACGCGGAATGGGTCGGGGCCGAGCTCACCCGCCGGTTCGGGATGCCGCTGTGGTCGTACACGCTCACGGCCACAGACGCGAACCGGTGGGCGATCCGGCTGGCCCGGCTCACCACCGGCAAGCCGAAGATCCTGGTCTTCTCCTGGTGCTACCACGGTTCGGTCGACGAGACGTTCGCCGTGCCCGGCGCCGACGGTCGCGCCACCGCGCGGCCCGGGAACGTGGCGCCGCCCGTGGACCTCGACGTCACCACGCGGGTGTGCGAGTTCAACGATCTCGCCGCGGTCGAGCGCGAGCTCGCGTACGGCGACGTCGCTGCCATCCTGACCGAGCCGGCACTGACGAACATCGGCATCGTCCTGCCGGAGCCCGGGTTCCACGAGGGGTTGCGTGCTCTCGCGACGAGGTACGGCGCGCTGCTGATGATCGACGAGACGCACACCATCTCGGCTGGTCCCGGCGGCATGACCCAACGCGACGGGCTGCAGCCCGACATCTTCATCATCGGCAAGTCGATCGGCGGAGGTATCCCGTCCGGCGCGTACGGCATCACCGAAGACGTGGCCCGCCGGATCGGCGCGCACGCCGACGCGGGCGACGCCGACCTGGTCGATGTGGGGGGCGTCGGAGGCACGCTCGCGGGCAACGCCCTCTCCAGTGCCGCCATGCGGGCGACCCTGGGCGAGGTGCTCACCGACGGGGTGTTCCCGACCATGATCGACCTCGCCACGGCCTTCCGGGCGGGCGTGCAGCACGTCATCGGCGAGTACGAGCTGCCGTGGTCCGTGACGCAGCTCGGCGCGCGCGCCGAGTACCGCTTCGCGAACCCAGCTCCGGTGAACGGCACCGAGGCGGAGGCAGCCGGCGACCCCGACCTCGAGGAGTACCTGCACCTGTTCTGCGTGAACCGCGGCGTGCTGATCACCCCGTTCCACAACATGGCACTCATGTGCCCGCAGACGTCGACCCACGACGTCGACCGGCACACCGAGGTGTTCACCGACGCCGTGCGCACGCTCGTCGGGTGACGGCCGTGGCCGCCAGGACAGTGCCGGCCTGGCTCGACCTCGACGGCCGGGTCGCCATGGTCACGGGAGCGGGCAGCCCGTCGGGCATCGGGTTCGCCAGCGCCCGGATGTTGGCCGACCTCGGCGCCGCCCTGGTGCTCGCCGCGACGAGCGACCGGGTGCACGAGCGGGCCGCCGAGATCGTGGCCGCCGGTGGCCGGGCCGTCGGGGTCGTCGGCGACCTCACGCAGGAGACGGGGGTGGCGGCGCTCGTCGAGCAGGCGCAGGGGACCCACGGGCCCATCGACGTGCTCGTCAACAACGCGGGCATGACGAGCCTCACTGCCCCCGGCCTGGTGCAGGAGTCGGGCACGGTGCTGGACCTGGCCCCCGACGCCTGGTCGGCCTCGCTGCGGCGAAACCTCGATAGCGCCTACCTCGTCACGCGCGAGGTGCTCGGCGCCATGATCGAGCGCCGGTGGGGTCGCGTCGTGAACGTCGCGTCGGTGAGCGGCGCGGTGATGGCGATGCGCGGCGACGCGGCGTACGCGGCTGCGAAGGCTGGCATGGTCGGGCTCACCCGGGCAGTCGCGGTGGACGTAGCCGACCGCGGGATCACGTGCAACGCCGTGGCGCCCGGCTGGATCGCCACGGGGTCCCAGACCCCGCACGAGCACGCCCAGGGCCTGGCCACGCCCACCGCGCGCAGCGCCTACCCCGACGAGGTGGGAGCCGCCATCGCGTGGCTGTGCACGCCGGGCGCTGCCTACGTCACCGGCCAGTGCCTCGTCGTCGACGGCGGCAACGTCGTCGCAGAGGAACGGGCGTGACGCCCTGATGGCGCGCGTCGACCTCGACCGAGTCGACACCGCCCTCGTCCGGGCCCTGCAGCAGGACGGCCGAGCCTCCTACGCCGACCTTGCGACCCTCGTCGGACTCTCGGCACCGGCGGTGCGTCTGCGGGTGCAGCGGCTGATGGAGTCCGGCGTGCTGCAGGTCGTCGCGGTCACCGACCCGCTGGCGCTCGGCTACGAGGTGATGGCGATGGTCGGGATCGCCGTCGACGGCGATGTTCGCGCCGCGGCCGACTCCGTCAGCGGCATCGAGAGCGTCATCTACCTCGTGCTGACCGCCGGTGGCTTCGACCTCATCGCCGAGGTCGTGTGCCGCACGCAGGACGAGCTGTTCGCCGTGGTGAACGACCGCATCCGCGCAGTGGCCGGCGTGCGGTCGGCGCAGGTCTTCCCGATGTTCGACATCCACACCCACCGGTTCACCTGGGGGGTCGTGGACTGACGCCGCGCGAGGTTGCGGATGCGGATCCGCCACCGTGACGGCACAGTGAACGGGTTCGACGGTGGCCGACGGCCGTCGCGCCCGCCCGCATCCTGGAGGCCCTTGCCATGCAGACCGCCCTCGTCACCGGCACGTCGACCGGCATCGGCCAGGCCACGGCGCTCGCGTTCGCGCAGCACGGCTTTGCCGTCACCGCCACCGTCCGCACCGACGAGGCCGCCGCGGGCGTGCGTGCCGCCGCCGCCGACGCCGGCGCCGAGGTCGACGTGGTGCTCCTGGACGTCACGGATGCCGCCTCGGTCGACGAGGTGGTGGCGGCCCACGTCGCGCGCCACGGCCGGCTCGACGTGCTGGTGAACAACGCCGGGCGTGGTCGCCTCGGCACGACCGAGCAGGTGTCGGCCGAGGACCTGCAGGCCACGCTCGACGTGAACCTGTTCGGGGTGTGGCACCTCACTCGGGCGGTGCTCCCTGGCATGCGGGCGCAGGGATCGGGCCGCATCGTCACCGTGTCGAGCATCGGCGGCGTGGTGGCCCAGCCGTTCAACGACGCGTACTGCGCGGCCAAGTTCGCAGTCGAAGGGATGATGGAGAGCCTGGCGCCGGTGGCGGCCGCCTTCGGCGTGGCCGTCGTGCTCGTCGAGCCCGGGCCGGTCGCCACGAACTTCGTCCAGAACGTCGACGGACTCACCGTGTTCGGTCACCCGGACGACCCCTACCTGCCCCTCCTGCAGGCCTACGTGACGAACACCGCAGCCGCCTTCGAGCGGGCCCAGACCCCCCAGGAGGTGGCCGAGGTCGTCCTCGCCGCGGCCACCGACCCGAGCCCGGCGTTGCGCTACCAGACGTCGCCCGACGTCACCGAGCGCGCGGCCGTGAAGCTGGCCGACACCACCGGCGCCTCGTCCCTCGCGAGCGCCCGCACGCGGCTCGCGGTCCCGGGCGCGGAGTAGGGAGCGCGCTGGCACGCACCGCCTATCGGGGGGTGGCGCGCGAGACGGCCAGCAGGGTGACGTCGTCCCGACGCCAGTCGACGGCGCGACGGCGGGCAGCCGCGAGCACCCGCTCGACGAGCTCGGTCGGGTCGGCCGCTGCATCCACGGCCGTGGGCCCCCGACGCGCGTCGTCCAGGAGCGCCAGCAGCCCGTCGGCACCGAGCTCCACGCCCGCCGGGTCGTGCGACTCGGTGAGCCCGTCCGACCAGGCGATCACCACGTCTCCCGCGGGGAGCACGGTGGTGCGCGACGTCCACTCACCGCCGAGGCCCGAGAGCATGGGGCCGGTGGTCGCCAGGTGCTCGAGACCCTCGCCGATGTCGGGGCGGCCGTTGCCGTTGGTGTCGCGCATCACGAACGGCGGATGGTGGCCGGCGTTCGCCCAGGTGATCCGGTCCGAGTCAGGGTCCAGGACCACGACGACGACGGTGGCGAACCGGCTGTCTTCGGCGCGCATCGACAACGAGGCGCGCGAAAGGGCCTCCTGCGGTTCGAAGCCGGCCGCGAGCACCACGCCGACCACCGTCTTGATGCGCAGGGCGGTGAGACCGGCGCCGGCACCGTGGCCGGACACGTCGCACAGGATCACCGAGATCCTGCCGTCGGGCAGCACCTCGGCATCCCAGAAGTCGCCGGCGAGCACGCCTTCGGCGGGCTGCTGGGTGCCGTAGATCCGCCACCCCGGGAGCTCCACCTTGGTGGCAGCGAGCTGTTGGGCGAGTCCCGCCACGACGGGGCCCTGCTGGTCGAGCGCTTCGCGGGCCGCGCGGGACTGGTCGATCTCCTCGACGAGGCGCCGCCGCATCGCCTCGGCGTCGATGCCCACCGCGACGATCTCGGGCGGGCCCGAGGGTTCGATGGGTCGGTGGTGGTCGCCGCTGTGGGCCACGTTGCGCAGCTGACGGCCCAGGGCGTCCAGGGGGGTGAGTACCCAGCGCCCCATGAGCACCGTGCCGCCCGCCAGCAGCAGCAGCACCGCCAGACCTCCGAGCCCGAGCAGGACGGCCAGGGTGCGGGCGATGTCCCCCAGCTGCGCCTCGGTGCTGGCCCGCGTCGCGTCGATCGCGCTCTCGAGCGCCTGCGCGGCGGACACGAGCCGGTCGTACGACACCTGCGCCCCGGGCGACCGGGTGATCGTCGCGGCGGCGATCGCGTCGCCCCGCGCGAGCGCGGCGAAGGCCGGCGTCCCGTCAGCTGCGTCCCATGCGACCGAACGCACGGACGTCTCGTCCGCGAGGCCGAGGATCTCGGGCTCGTCCGGGAGAAGGGCGCGCACCCGGCGCAGCGCCGCCGCCGCCTCCGACATCGACTGCTCGTAGCAGGCCAGCGACGCCGTGCACCCCGGCTCGCCGGCGACGTAGAGGTGGGCGCTCCCGGTCAGCCCGTCGAGCACGGCATCGGAGATGGCGGTGTGGGCGTCGGAGTAGTGGACGAGCACCTCGCGGCTCGCGTCGCTCGCGGGCTGCAGCCGCCCGAGGATGTCGCGTCCGGCCAGTGCGGTGGAGACGAGCGTGGCCGCGATCAGCGCACCGAGGACGAGCACCACCGCCAGCGCCAGGAGTCCCGCTGCGGTGGCACGGCCACGCAGCGTCTGGACTGCGGGTGCGGTCGCCACGGTCGGCCACGCTATCGCCCGTCCGGGGCGTCGGGGGGCAGGTGCAGAACGCGAGGCAGGCAGGCACTTTCGGACACAGGGACCCGCTGCACGCGCGTGGCACGTGCAGCGGGCTGGAGGGGCGCGACCGGTCCCCCCCGACGCACCGTCGGCGACCTGTCGGAGCCCCACTCCTTGCGCAGGCCGGGACGAGCGATCGGCTCGTCCCGACTGCGGCGGCGACCAGTCGTCCCCCGGATGACTGCCCCGCGGTAGGGGTATCGGCGCAGGGCCGAGGGCCTTGAGGGATCACCCACATGGAGTCGTCCGGACCGAACGCGGCGGCCCGTAGGCTGCCGCGCATGAGCGACGACGCGACGCCGACGACCGCCTCGGCTCCCCCCCAGCGGGGGCCCCGGCTGCGGGGCGACCTGGCGAGCCTGCCCGCCTACAAGGCCGGGCAGGGACCCGTGCCCCGAGCCGACCTCAGGACGTACAAGGTCTCCTCCAACGAGAACCCGTACGACCCCCTGCCCTCCGTCCTCGAGGCGATCACGGCCGCAGCCCGCACTGCGAACAGGTACCCCGACCCCACGTCGTCGGTCCTCACCGCGGCGATCGCCGAGCGCGTCGGCGTGCCGCTCGAGCACCTCGCCGTCGGCACCGGGAGCGTCGCGCTGTGCGGCCAGCTCGCCGCGTCAACCTGCGTCGCCGGCGACGAGGTCGTGTTCGCGTGGCGGTCGTTCGAGGCGTACCCGATCTGGACCCAGATCGCCGGGGCCACCAGCGTGCGGGTGCCGCTCACGGGCTCCGAGGAGCACGATCTCGAGGCGATGGCTGCCGCGGTCAACGGGCGCACCCGGCTGGTGTTCGTCTGCACGCCGAACAACCCCACCGGCCCGGTCGTGAGCCATGCGGCGCTCGAGCGCTTCGTCGACCGGGTGCCCGACGACGTGCTCGTGGTGGTCGACGAGGCGTACGTCGAGTTCAACCGCGACCCCCACGCGGCCGACGGGCTCGCGCTGTACCGCGACCGGTCGAACGTCGCCGTCCTGCGCACGTTCTCCAAGGCGTACGGCCTCGCCGGTCTGCGGGTGGGCTTCTGCGTCGCTCCCCCGACCGTGGCCGACTACCTGCGCCGTACCGCGACGCCGTTCGGGGTGTCGACGATCGCGCAGGCCGCGGCGATCGCCTCGCTGGCGGCCGAGGGCGAGCTCTTGGCACGCGTCGACCAGGTCGTCGCTGCGCGCCTGCGGATGCGCGCCGCGCTGCTGGACCAGGGCTGGGTGGTGCCGCCGTCCGAGGCGAACTTCCTGTGGATCCGGCTTGGCGACCGCACCCTCGACTTCGCGGCGGCAGCCGACGCGGTCGGCCTCACGGTGCGACCCTTCGCCGGCGAGGGGGTGCGGATCACCGTGGCCGAGGCCGAGGCGAACGACCGGCTGGTCGCGCTGGCCGCCGACCTGCGCCCGCGCTTCGCCGCCAGCTGATCCCGCGCCGACGGCCCCTGCCGCGGCCGGCGACGTCCCCAGTTACCTGCCCGTTCGATCCGGTTGCCGGACCGTTCGGGCAGGTCGGGCCCCGCGCCGGCCCCCAGGCGCCGGTCCCTAAGTCCCCGTTCGATCCGGTTGCCGGACCGTTCGGGCAGTTGGGGCCCCGCGCCGGTCCCTAAGTCCCCGTTCGATCCGGTTGCCGGACCGTTCGCGGAGTGAAGCGTCAGGCGCTTGCCCCAGGCGCCGGTCCCAGCCGGTTGCCGGACCGTTCGGGCAGTTGGGGCCCCGCGCCGGTCCCTAAGTCCCCGTTCGATCCGTTTGCCGGACCGTTCGCGGAGTGAGGGCGATCACGGGCCGCCCGTCACGCAACTAGTGGGCGTCGGGCTCGGGCACCAGGTCCTCGGGCGCTGGCGGGCGGAGCCGCTCGGCCTGCACGACGAGCAGCACGCCCACGACGACGATCGCGCCGCCGACGAGGATCGACGGCGTGAGCGGCTCGTGCAGCAGCAGCGCGCCGAGCGCCACGGCGACCACCGGGTTCACGTACGCGTAGGTCATCACGAGCGAGAGCGGCGCGTGGTCGAGCACCCACACGTACGCCGTGAACGCGACCACCGACCCGATCAGGAACAGGTAGAGGAAGGCCACCCATCCCGACGTCGCGGACCGTTCGATGGCGGCGGCATCGAGGCGTTCGCCGCGCAGGAGGCCGAGCAGGACGAGGAAGGCGCCGCCGATCAGCATCTCGTAGGTGGACAGGACGAACGGGTTGTTGGGCGTGGGGATCCGCGGCGCCAGGAACGAGCCGACGGCCCAGCAGATCGTGCCGCCGACGATGGCCAGCGACCACAGCGTGCGGGTGCTGGTGTCGGAGCCGCCGACGGACTCCGATCCGCCCGGCCGCACGAGCACCGCGACGCCGACCAGGCCGACCGCGACGCCGATCCAGGTGAGGGGCACCGGCCGGTCGCCGGTGAAGGCCCGCAGCAGGATCGCCCACAGCGGCACCACCGCCACGATGAGGGCTGCGACGCCGCTGGGAACGTAGCGCTCGGCGAGGGTGACGTTGCCCAGGCCGACGCCCAGCAGGAGCACGCCGACGAGACCGGCCGAGGCGAGCTCGCGCGGCCGCACCCGCAGCGCCGACGGCCCGCGCAGGGCGGCGATCGCCACGGCCATGACCGCGGCGGCGCACCCGAACCGCAATCCCATCATGATCTGGGCGGGTAGCGACTGCACGACCACGGCGATCGCCAGGTACGTCGACCCCCAGACGAGGTACACGACGGTCATGGCGCCCCACACCGCTCGGGGGGACGCGGCCTTGAGCTTCGTGGCCCCCGCCGCGCGCGCCCCCGGTGACCGCGGCGCGGCGCGGGCCGGCGCCGAGGTCGGGACCGGTTCGGGCGAGGTCATGGCGGCCAGCCTGCCATCCCGGGGGCGCGGCGCTCTCTGAGGCTGGCGCCGGGGTGCCACCGAGGGCCCTCGGGTGTCATCTGCGTCACTCCTCATCGGCCAGGCTGCTTGGGCCACGCACGAGGTGTGGAATGGGGGCCGAAGGTCCTGTTTGAAAGGGTCGGAAGCGAGACGGTGCCGTCCCGACCGGATGGGACGCTTCGACGGGCGGCGTCCGGGAGGCGGCGCCCGAGTGGTCCACTCCGGACCGACGCAGTCGTCCGATCCAATCGACCCTGGAGTCGGGATGAGCTCGCTCGACCTGGCGCGGTGGCAGTTCGGCATCACCACCGTGTATCACTTCCTCTTCGTGCCCATCACCCTCGGCACGGTGTACCTCGTGGCCGCGATGCAGACCGCCTGGGTGCGCACCGGCAAGGCGAAGTACCTGCAGGCCACCAAGTTCTTCGGGAAGTTGTTCCTGATCAACTTCGCCATGGGTGTCGTCACCGGCATCGTGCAGGAGTTCCAGTTCGGGATGAACTGGAGCGACTACTCGCGCTTCGTCGGCGACATCTTCGGCGCACCCCTCGCGGTCGAGGCACTGCTCACCTTCTTCCTCGAGTCGACCTTCATCGGCCTGTGGATCTTCGGCTGGGACCGCCTCCCGAAGAAGGTGCACCTCGCGACGATCTGGGCCACGGCCATCGGCACGTCGCTGAGCGCCTACATGATCCTCGCGGCCAACGCCTTCATGCAGCACCCGACCGGCTTCGAGTACAGCGCCGCGAACAACCGGATGCAGCTCACGGACTTCTTCGCGGTCCTCACCCAGAACACCGCCTACGTCGCGTGGCTCCACACCCTGAGCGCCTCGTTCCTCGTCTCGGGCACGTTGATGTGCGCCGTCTCGGCCTGGCTGCTGATGCGCGGCAAGGGCGTCGAGATGGCCCGCACCACGGTCCGGACGGGCGCCGTCGTGGCCATCGTCGCCGGCCTGGCCGTCTCGTGGAGCGGCGACGCGGACATGAAGATCATGGTGCAGCAGCAGCCGATGAAGGTGGCTGCGGCGGAGGCGCTCTACCAGACGCAGGAGCACGCTCCGTTCTCCGTGCTGGCGCTCGGCGACCTCAGCGGCCAGGAGGCCACCAACGTCATCGAGATCCCCGGACTGCTCTCGTTCCTGGCCACGGGCACGTTCAACGGACCCGAGAGCACGGTGCAGGGCATCAACGACCTGCAGAAGCAGTACCAGGCCACGTACGCCTCGACCTTCGGCGCCGACCAGAACTACGTCCCCTACGTGCCGGTCACGTACTGGTCGTTCCGGTTCATGATCGGCCTCGGCATGCTCGGGGTGCTGTACGGCATCTGGATGCTGTGGCTCTTCCGCAAGGACCGGACGGCGAAGTCCCCGTGGGTCGCCCGGATCTCCGCGGTCATGCCGTTCCTGCCCCTGTTCGGGATCTCCTTCGGCTGGATCTTCACGGAGATGGGCCGCCAGCCGTGGATTGTCTTCGGCAACATGCTCACGGCCCAGGGCGTGAGCCCCACGGTCACCAGCACGTCCATCTGGATCTCCGTGATCGTGTTCGCCCTGCTCTACGGGGCGCTCGCGGTGGTCGAGGTCGGGCTCTTCCTGCGCACCGTCCGGCAGGGCCCACCAGAGATCACGAGCGATCCGTACCGGTCCGACGACGATGCGGACGCAGACCGTCCGCTGACCTTCGCCTACTGAGCGGGAAGGAAACACGATCATGGGTCTTCCGCCGGTGGACGTCTCCGGACTCCAGCTCTTCTGGTTCATCATCATCGCCGTGCTGTGGACGGGCTACTTCGTCCTGGACGGCTTCGACCTCGGCGTCGGCGTGCTCCTGCCGTTCGTCGGCAAGAACGAGGCCGAGCGGCGCGCCGTGCTCACCACCCTAGGCCCGGTATGGGACGGCAACGAGGTCTGGCTGCTCACGGCCGGCGGTGCCACGTTCGCGGCGTTCCCGGAGTGGTACGCCACCTTGTTCAGCGGCTTCTACCTGCCGCTGCTGCTGATCCTCGTCGGGCTCATCCTGCGCGGCGTCGCGTTCGAGTACCGCAGCAAGCGCAGCGACGGCAACTGGCGCCGCAACTGGGACGTGGCGCTGTGGATCGGCTCGTTCCTGCCGGCCCTGCTGTGGGGGGTGGCGTTCGGCAACATCGTGCGGGGCGTCCTGCTCGAGAAGAACCCACAGGGCGGTGCGCTCTACGCCGGCTCGTTCTTCGACCTGCTGAACGTCTACTCCCTCGTGGGTGGCATCACCACGCTGCTGCTGTTCACCACGCATGGGGCGATCTTCCTGTCGCTCAAGACCGGCGGTACCGTGCGCGATCGCGCGCACGCCCTGGTTCCCAAGGTGGGCCTGGCCGCCGCGGTGTTCGCCGTGGTGTTCCTGCTGTGGTCGCAGCTGGCCTACAGCAACGACAAGGTCTGGACCTGGATCCCCGTGCTGCTGGCGGCCGTCTGCTGGCTCGTCGGGCTGGGCATGGACTTCCGGGGCCGCGACGGGCTGGCGTTCCTGTTCAGCGCGGTCACCCTCGGCCTGGCCGTCGTCGCCCTGTTCGGCATGCTCTTCCCGTACGTGATGCCGAACATCGACCGCGCCGCGCCGGGGCTCACCATCGCCGGCGCCTCGTCGACCCCGTACACCCTCACCGTGATGACCTGGGTGGCGCTGATCCTCACGCCGGTCGTGCTGTGCTACCAGGCCTGGTCGTACTGGGTCTTCCGCCAGCGCATCACGGCCGACATGATCCCCGACCCGGAGAAGGGGTCCCTCGACGCGGTCGAGCACGCCTCCGCCTGAGGCCGACCACGAGAACGTGCACCGCCGGCCCCCGGGGGAGGGGGCCGGCGGTGCACCACGTCGGGGCCGGCGCGGCCGCGTGCTCGCGGGTTTGCCCCGGCTCTTACCCTGGGAGCCTCATGCGCCCCATCGACCCCCGGCTGCTGCGGTACGCCCGCAGCACCCGCGTCTTCCTCGTCCTGGCCGTCGTGGTGGGTGCGCTCACCGCGGTCCTCGTCGTGTGCCAGGCCCTGCTGCTGGCGGGGATCATCACCGACGTCTTCCAGCGGGGCGCCACGCTGGCCGACGTCTCGCGCGCGGTGGAGGCGCTCGTCCTGATCGTCGCGGGGCGCGCCGTGCTGGCCTACGTGGGCGAGCGGGCCGCCTTCCGCGCCTCCGCCCGGGCCAAGAACGAACTCCGCGAGGTCCTGCTCGAGCACGCCGTGGCCCTCGGTCCGGTGGCGCTCGGGCGCCGGCGGGCCGGCGCGCTCGCCACGCTGTCGACGCGGGGCGTGGACGCCCTCGACGCGTACTACGCCCGCTACCTGCCGCAGCTCGTCCTCGCCGTGATCGTGCCGGTGGTCGTCGGGCTGACGATCCTGGGCCTCGACGTGCTCGCCGCGGTGATCGTCGGCGTCACGCTCCCGCTCATCCCTGTCTTCATGGCGCTGATCGGCATGTACACCCAGCGCCAGACCGACCGGCAGTGGCGCACGCTCGGGCTGCTGAGCGGCCACTTCCTCGACGTCGTCGCCGGGCTGCCCACGCTCGCCGTGCTCGGCCGGGCCCGCGCGCAGGCGCAGTCGCTGCGGGCGGTCGGCGAGGCGTACCGCGAGGCCACCATGAGGGTGCTGCGGGTCTCGTTCTTGTCGTCGTTCGCCCTCGAACTGCTGTCCACCCTGTCGGTGGCGATCGTGGCCGTGTCGATCGGGCTCCGCCTGGTGAGCGGCTCGATGGACCTCGAGACGGGACTGGCGGTCCTCATCCTGGCGCCGGAGGCGTACCTGCCGGTGCGCATGGTCGGGGTGCACTTCCACGCGGCAGCCGAGGGTCTCGGGGCGGCCGCCCAGGTGTTCGAGGTGCTCGAGGAGGAACCCCCGGTGCGCGGCGCCGGCACGGACGTGCCCGACCTGGCCACCTCGACGATCCGGATCGACGGCGTCATGGTGCACTACCAGGACGACGCGCCCGCCGCGCTCGACCGGGCCTCCCTGGCCGTGCGGCCCGGCCGGGTCACGGCCCTGGTCGGCTCGAGCGGCGGGGGCAAGTCCACGGTGCTGGCGCTGCTGCTGGGCTTCGTGTCGCCGGAGGCCGGCCGCGTGGTCGTCGAGCCTGCCGGCGGGGGTCAGGTCGACCTCGCCGACCTTTCCGTCCAGGCCTGGCGAGAGCACCTGACCTGGGTGCCGCAGACCCCGCATCTGCCCTCGGGCACGCTCGGTGCCGCGGTGCGGGCCGCGCGTCCAGGGGCATCCGACGAGGAGGTGGCCGCGGCGCTCGCGGAGGCCGGGCTCCCCGTCGACGACCCGTCGTTGCCGGCCGGGCTGGCCACGATCCTCGGCGCCGGCGGCACCGGGCTCTCGGTGGGGCAGCGCCGGCGCGCGGCTCTCGCCCGCGCGCTGCTGCGCGACGCCCCTCTCGTCCTGCTCGACGAGCCGACAGCGGCCCTCGACGCCGATGCCGAGACCGTGGTGGTGGATGCGGTGGCCCGGCTGCGCGCGCGCGGCCGCACCGTCGTGGTGGTGGCCCACCGTCCCGCGCTCGTGGCGCTCGCCGACGACGTCGTCGACCTCGACGAGGTGCAGGTGCGCGAGCCCGAGGGCGCCACGACCGAGGGAGTGGTCGCATGAGCGACCCGACCCCCCTGCCGCCCGACGATGGTGGGGGATCCGCCGACGTCGAGCTGGGCTCGCCCGTGCGCCGCATGCTCGGGGTGGCTCGTCCGCAGGCGTGGCGGCTCGTGGCCGCCGCCCTTCTCGGCGCGCTCGCGGTGGGCTGCGCGGTGGCGCTGCTCAGCACCAGCGGCTGGCTGATCTCCGAGGCCTCGCTGATGCCGCCCATCCTCACCCTCGAGGTGGCCATCGTCGGGGTGCGCGCGTTCGGCATCGGCCGCGCGGTGTTCCGGTACAGCGAGCGGCTGGTGAGCCATGACGCCGTCTTCCGCACCCTGACGACCCTGCGGGTGCAGGTGTACGCGCGGCTCGCGCTGCTCGGTCCCGCGGGCGTTCCCATGTTCCGCCGGGGCGACCTGCTCGGCCGGCTCGTCGACGACGTCGACGGCACCCAGGACCTCTACCTGCGCGCCCTGCTCCCCGCGGCCACGTCGGTGCTCGTCGGCGCCGGCGCCACCCTGTTCGCGTTCGCCGTGCTGCCCGCGGCCGGCCTGGTCCTGCTCGCCGCGCTGCTCGTCGGCGGGCTCGTGGTGCCGTGGCTCACGTCGATGGCGGGACGACGGTCCGAGGGCGCCTCGGCCGCCGTGCGCGGGCGCCTCACTGCCGAGGTCGTCGACGTGCTCGAAGGGGCCGGCGAGCTGCTGGTCTACGGCGGCGCGCAGCGCGGCCGTCGAGCAGGCCAGGGCGACCGATCGGGAGTACACCGCGCTCGCGTCGTCCTCGGCCACGGCCGCGGGGCTGGCCGCTGCCGTCGGCCAGGCCGCCGCGGGCCTGGCCGTGGTCGGCTCGATCCTGGTCGCGGTGCCCGCGGTGCGGGAGGGGCGGCTCGAGGGCGTCATGCTCGCGGTCGTCGTGCTCCTGCCCCTGGCGGCGTACGAAGCCGTGCTCGGCCTGCCTGCTGCAGCCCTGGCCCTGGCCCGCACGAGGGCCGGAGCCGCGCGCGTGTTCGAGGTGGTCGACGCCCCCCTCGTCGTGCACGACCCCACGAACCCGGTCGCGATGCCCGCGGGGCCGCGGCACCTGGTCGCGGCGGGGCTGCGCGCCCGTTGGCACCCGGACGCCCCGCTGGCCCTCGACGGCGTCGACCTCGACCTGCCGCCGGGGCACCGGGTGGCCGTGGTCGGACCCAGCGGCGCGGGCAAGTCCACGCTCGCCGCCGTGCTGCTGCGCTTCCTCGACCACGAGGGCACCGTGTCCCTCGACGGCGTCGACCTGGCCGACCTCGCGGACGACGACGTCCGCACCGCTACGACGGCGCTCACCCAGGAGCCGCACGTCTTCGACACCTCCCTGGAGGAGAACCTGCGCATCGGCCGGCGCGAGGCGTCGCACGAGCAGATGGTCGCCGTGCTCGAGCGGGTGCACCTCGGCGGGTGGCTCTCCGGCCTCCCAGACGGGCTGCGCACCCCGCTGGGTGCGCACGGCAGTGGTCTGTCCGGCGGCGAGGCCCAGCGCCTCGCGCTCGCCCGGGTGCTGCTCGCCGACCGCCCCGTCGTCGTCCTCGACGAACCCACCGAGCACCTCGACCCGGCCACGGCCGACGCCCTCACGGCCGACCTGCTCGCGCTCACCGAGGGGCGAAGCCTGGTGTACGTCACGCACCGGCTCGCCGGCCTGGACGAGGTGGACGAGGTGCTGGTGCTCGAGCGCGGCCGGGTGGCGGCCCGGGGCCGGCATGCCGACCTGCTCGCCGCCGGGGGCGACTATGCCCGCCGCTTCGAGCGCGACCTCGCGCTGCGCACCGGCGAGGCGCCGACGACCCCCGGCGGTGGTGCCGACCTGCCTGCGCCATGATGTGCGCGAACCGGAGAGGCGCGACGCCCCGACCGACATGGAGGGATCGCCTGTGAGCCCCAGCCGCGAGGACCGCGACTCGGGGCTCTTCGCCGCCGTCGTCGCCGTGGCCGCCGGACTCGAGCTCGGCGCCACCCTGCGCCGGATCGTCCAGGCTGCCGTCGACCTCGTCGACGCCCGGTACGGCGCTCTGGGGGTGCTCGGGGACGACGGGAGCGTCGTCGAGTTCGTGTACGTCGGCATCGACCAGGCCGCCGCCGAGAAGATCGGCCCGCTGCCCTCGGGCAAGGGCATCCTGGGCCTGCTGGTCACCCACCCGGTGCCGATCCGGCTCGACGACCTCGCCGACCACCCGATCTCGTACGGCTTCCCGCCCGGGCACCCGGCCATGCACTCGTTCCTGGGCGTCCCGGTGCGGGTGCGCGGCGAGGTCTTCGGCAACCTCTACCTCACCGAGAAGCGTGGCGG
This sequence comes from uncultured Actinomycetes bacterium, assembly GCA_963778785.1. Lineage (GTDB taxonomy): Bacteria > Actinomycetota > Actinomycetes > S36-B12 > CAIYMF01 > CAVZVV01. Next base: position 65,407 of record CAVZVV010000020.1, on the reverse strand, counting down.
TGGATCCTTCAGCGCCGAGGACGAGCGCACGGTCATGGCCCTCGCGGCTGCGGCCGGCGTGGCGATCGAGAACGCTCGCCTGTTCGAGCGCACCCGGGCCCGCGAGCGCTGGCAGCACGCCGTCACCGAGATCGACAACGCGGTGCTGTCCGGCGCCGACCCGGGCGAGGTCCTCGAGCTCGTCGCGCACCGCGCGCGCGTGCTGTCTGACGCCGACGCGGCGGTGATCGCCCTGCCGACCTCGTCCAAGGAGCTGGTCGTCGAGATCGTCGACGTCGCGGGCAGCAACGACGACCACCGGATGCTCGACGAGGAGCTCCCGTCGGAGACATCGCGCTGGACCGTGCGCCCGCGGGGGGCCTCGCAGCTCGACGTCGACTCGGTGCGCCGCATGGTCGGCATGCAGGTCCCGGCCGACTCGGTGGTGGCGCTCTCGTTCGCCTCCGGCGAGGTGCAGGTGCGCGACCGGCTCGAGCTGCACTCCGAGGAGCAGGGGATCGAGCACGACACCTTCGGCCCCGTGCTCGCGCTCCCGCTGCGCACGCCGGCGCGCGTCCTCGGCACGCTCACCCTGCTGCGAGAGAGCGGTCGGCCCCGCTTCAGCCCCGACGCCCTCGAGCTCGCCGAGGCTTTCGCCACGCAGGCGGCGGTCACTCTCGTCCTCGCCGAGGCGCGCCGCGAGCACGAGCGACTGGTGATCTTCGAGGACCGCGACCGGATCGCGCGGGACCTGCACGACCTGGTGATCCAGCGGCTCTTCGCCACGGGGATGCTGCTGCAGGGCGCGAGCCGGCTCGCGGGCGAAGACGCGGAGGTGAGCTCGCGCATCGCGCGTGCCGTCGACGACCTCGACGCCACGATCAAGGAGATCCGGCAGACGATCTTCGCCCTGCACGAGCCGGTCGACGGACCGGCCACGGGCCTGCGGGGACGGGTGCTGCGCGAGACGGCCTCGGCCTCGGCGTCGCTCGGGTTCAGCCCGGCCGTGCGCTTCGACGGCCCCGTCGACGCCGTGGTCACCGACCGCGTCGCCGATCACCTCATGGCGGCTCTTCGCGAGGCGCTGTCGAACGCGGCCCGCCACGCGCACGCCTCGTCCGTGGCCGTCGCGGTCGACCTCGTCGGCGACGACGTCGTGCTGCGCGTGGTCGACGACGGCGTCGGCGTGTCGCCCGGCGGGCGCCGCTCGGGTCTGACGAACCTGCGGGTGCGGGCCGAGGCGCTCGGCGGTCGGCTCGTCATCGCGGCCGCGGATGACGGCGCAGAACGCCCCGGCACGGTGCTGTCATGGCAGGTCCCCGTCCGCTGACGCTCCGCCACGCCGCCGTGGGCGGTTGGTCCCGGGTTCGACCGGGAGCCGGCGTTCGGGTGTGCTCTGACCGGGGGAGTCAGTCGCGGTGCTGGTGCTCGGACTCGGCGGTGAGCCGGGCCGAGAACGCGGCCGCCTGCGTACGGCGCTCCATGCCGAGCTTGGCCAGCAGGATCGACACGTAGTTCTTCACGGTCTTCTCGGCCAGGAACATGCGCTCGCCGATCTGGCGGTTCGTCAGGCCCTCGCCGATGAGGTCGAGGATGCGGCGCTCCTGTTCGGTGAGCGCCTCGAGCCGGTCGTCGGTCTTCTGCCCGTCGCGGAGCCGCTCGAGCACGCGCTGGGTGGCGACCGGGTCGAGCAGCGACTTGCCCGCGGCGACGGCGCGGATCGCGTCGACGAGGTCGTTGCCGCGGATGTCCTTGAGGACGTAGCCCGACGCGCCGGCCATGATCGCGTCGAACAGCGCCTCGTCGTCGGCGTACGACGTGAGCATCAGGCAGCGCACGTCGGGCATCGATCGAGCGGATGTCGCGGCACACCTCGACGCCGCTGCCGTCGGGCAGCCGCACGTCGAGCACGGCGACGTCGGGGCGGGCGGCCGGGATGCGGTGCAGCGCCTCGGCCTGGCTGCCCGCCTCGCCGACCACCTCGATGTCGGACTCGAGGCCGAGCAGCTCGGCCAGGCCGCGGCGGACCACCTCGTGGTCGTCGAGCAGGAAGACCCGGATGGTCATGACGTCCTCCGAAGGGCGCGGGGCGGGCGGCACGGCGCGGACGCCGGGCTGGCGGGGCGGAACGCGGACCCGGCGGATGCCGGTGCCGCAGGCCCACAGTCTGCCTCGTCCGGGCCACATGGTCGACCACCGGGGGCCGGACGTCCCGTGCCGGGAGCGTCCCTGGGCAGGCGGGGCCAGGACGGCCTGACAACCCGGCCGTGAGGGGCCAGGATGGCGCCCAGCGGTCCGATCACCCCCGGACGCTGCTCGCCGCACCACGACGTGGACCCACCGAGGCCACGAGCGACGCCCGCAGGACGCCGTCTGGAGACCCCGGCTCCGTCGTCCGCCCCGCCCGCCCGCAACCCGGTCGACCACCGGGTGCCGCACCGCAGGAGGCCCCCGTGGCGCTCGATGGAGGACCTGATCTGGTCCAGCTGCTCACCCCTGAGGGCGAGCGCGTCCACCATCCCGAGTACGACACCGATCTCACCGACGAGGAGCTGCGGCTGCTGTTCCGCGACCTGGTGCTCGTGCGCCGCGTGGACACCGAGGCCACCGCGCTGCAGCGCCAGGGCGAGCTGGGCTTGTGGGCGCCGCTGCAGGGCCAGGAGGCCGCGCAGGTGGGCGCCGGCCGGGCGCTGCGGCCGTCCGACTACGTCTTCCCGACATACCGCGAGCACGGCATCGCCTGGACGCGCGGGGTCGACCCGCTGCAGCTGCTCGGCCTCTTCCGCGGTGTCACGAACGGCGGCTGGGACCCGCACGAGCACAACTTCGCGCTCTACACGATCGTCATCGGCGACCAGTGCCTCCACGCGACCGGCTACGCGATGGGCATCCAGCGCGATGGCACCGACGACGCGGTGCTCGTCTGCTTCGGCGACGGGGCGTCGAGCCAGGGCGACGTCAGCGAGTCCTTCGTGTACTCCACCGTGTTCAACGCCCCGGTGGTGTTCTTCTGCCAGAACAACCAGTGGGCTATCAGCGAGCCGCTCGAGCGCCAGACGCGCATCCCGCTGTACCGCCGGGCCTCTGGCTTCGGCTTCCCCGGCGTGCGGGTCGACGGGAACGACGTGCTCGCCGTGCACGCCGTCGTCAAGGCGGCGCTCGACTACGTCCGCGAGGGCAACGGGCCGATGCTCGTCGAGGCGTTCACGTACCGGATGGGCGCGCACACCACGAGCGACGACCCCACGCGCTACCGCATCGCCGCCGACGTCGAGGCCTGGAAGCTCAAGGACCCGATCGAACGGCTGCGGGTCTACCTCGCACGCACCGGCAAGGCCGACTCCGCGTTCTTCGCCTCGGTGGAGGCCGACGCCGAGGTGCTCGCGCAGCACCTGCGCGACGGATGCCGCGCGATGGCGGATCCCACGCCGCTGTCCGCGTTCGACCACGTGTACGCCGATCCGCATCCGCTGATCGACGAGGAGCGCGCCGAGACCGCGGCCTACCTGGCGTCCTTCGCCGGGTCCGCCGGATCGGAGCACTGACATGGCTGTGCTCACGATGGCGAAGGCGATCAACGCGGGTCTGCGCAAGGCGCTCGAGGACGACCCGAAGGTCGTGCTCATGGGCGAGGACATCGGCCGCCTCGGCGGCGTCTTCCGCGTCACCGACGGGCTGCAGAAGGACTTCGGCGAGGCTCGCGTGATCGACACGCCGCTGGCCGAGAGCGGCATCCTCGGCACGGCGGTCGGACTGGCCATGCGCGGGTACCGTCCGGTCTGCGAGATCCAGTTCGACGGGTTCGTCTTCCCCGCGTTCGACCAGATCACCACGCAGGTGGCCAAGGTGCGGGCGCGCTCGGACGGCCGCACCCCGATGCCGGTGGTGATCCGCATCCCGTTCGGCGGCGGGATCGGCGCGGTCGAGCACCACAGCGAGTCGCCCGAGGCGTACTTCACGCACACGGCGGGACTGCGGGTGGTCTCGCCGTCGCACCCGATGGACGCCTACACGATGGTGCAGCAGGCGATCGCGTCGGACGATCCGGTGGTCTTCCTCGAGCCCAAGCGCCGCTACTGGGACAAGGGCGAGGTCGACGAGTCGCTGCCGCTGTCGTCGGCGCCGCCGCTGCATCAGGCCCGGGTGGTACGCGCGGGCGGCGACGTGACGGTCGCGTGCTACGGCCCGATGGTGCGCACCTGCCTCGAGGCGGCCACCGCCGCGGAGGACGACCACCGGTCGCTCGAGATCATCGACCTGCGGTCGGTGTCGCCGCTCGACCTCGACACAGTCGCAGCCTCGGTGGACCGTACCGGCCGGCTCGTTGTGGTGCACGAGGCTCCCGTGTTCGGCGGCATCGGCGCCGAGCTGGCCGCGCGGATCACCGAGCGCTGCTTCTACTCGCTCGAGTCGCCGGTGCTGCGCGTCGGCGGGTGGCACACCCCCTACCCGCCCAGCCGCATCGAAGAGCACTACTTGCCCGACCTCGACCGCGTCCTGGACGCCGTCGACCGGTCTCTGGCCTTCTAGAGGAGCCGCGCTGCCATGGGAGAGAACCGAGAGTTCCGGCTGCCGGACGTGGGCGAGGGCCTGACCGAGGCCGAGATCCTGCGCTGGTTCGTCAAGCCCGGCGACACCGTCGTCGTGAACGAGATGCTCGTCGAGATCGAGACGGCCAAGGCCGCGGTCGAGCTGCCGAGCCCCTTCGCCGGCACCGTCACCGCGCTGCACGTCGCCGAGGGCGACGTTGTGCCCGTGGGCACCCCCATCATCACCGTCGACGTGGGAGGAGCCGGCACCCGCGCCGCACCGGTTGCAGAGCGTGCGCCGGCGACGCCCCCGACCAGCTCGGCCCCGGGTGCCCCTGTCGGCACCGGCGAGGTCCACGCGGTGCTCGTCGGGTACGGCGTGAAGGAGACCACCGGCGCCCCGCGCCGCCGTGAGCGCGTGCCCCTCGCCACGCCGTCGGGCGCGCCCGCTCCGGAGGTGGGCCCCTCGGGCGAGCCGGGCCGGCCCGTGCGCCTCGGCGGCCTGGAGATCGGTCGCACGCTCGAGTCGCGGTTGGCCTCCGACGGACCGGTGCAGGCCAAGCCACCGGTGCGCCGGCTGGCCCGCGACCTCGGGGTAGACCTGCAGGCCGTCTCGCCCACGGGTCCGCATGGACACATCACCCGCGAGGACGTGCAGCGCGCGGCCAGGCTGGTGCCGCACGCCCCGGCCCCCGGGCCTGTGTCGTCGGGGGCGCTCGGCTCGCCAGCGGCCTACGCCGGTCCGGCCGAGGAGCGGATCCCGGTCCGCGGGGTCCTGCGGCTCATGGCCGACGCGATGGTGCGGTCGGCGTTCACGGCGCCGCACGTCACCGAGTGGGTCGACGTCGACGTCACGCGCTCGATGGAGCTGCTCGCCTCGCTGCGCAACCGGCCCGAGCTCGAGGGCGTCAAGATCACGCCGCTCACGCTCGTCGCCGTCGCGCTGCTGCGTGCGGTCCGCGAGAACCCCGGCATCAACGCCACCTTCGACGGCGACGCCGGTGAGCTCGTCATCAAGCACTACGTGAACCTCGGGGTGGCCGCGGCCACCCCGCGCGGCCTCGTCGTGCCGAACGTGAAGGACGCCGACCGGCTGTCGCTGGTCCAGCTCGCCCGGGCCCTGCACGAGCTGTCCGCCACCGCGCGCGAGGGGCGCACCGAGCCGGCCGCGATGCTCGGCGGCACGATCACGATCACGAACGTGGGCGTCTTCGGGGTCGACGGCGGCACCCCCATCCTGAACCCGGGCGAGAGCGCGATCCTTGCGATGGGACGCGTGCTCGCGCGACCGTGGGTGGTCGAGGGGGCCGTGGTGCCGCGTCAGGTGATGGAGCTGTCGCTGTCGTTCGACCACCGCTGCGTCGACGGCGCGCTCGGGTCGCGCGTGCTGTCGTCCGTGGCGTCCTTCCTCGAGGACCCGGCAGTGGCGCTGGCGCTCGGCTGAGCCCGACGTCGGGCCGAGCACCCGCGCCCCACGACGTAGGCTGCGTGGTCATGGCACAGGTCCGGGTCGCGCTCATCCAGCTGGACGTCTCCGGCACGGAGTCGGTCGCCGACCGCGTCGTGCGCGGTCTCGGTCTCGTCCGCCAGGCGTCCAAGGACGCCGACCTGGTCGTCCTGCCCGAGCTGTGGCACGTGGGCGCCTTCGACCTCGCGGGCGCGCGCGAGCACGCCGAGCCGATCGACGGCCCGCTCGTGACGGCGCTGCGCGAGGTGGCGGCCGCCACCGGTACGTGGGTGCATGGCGGATCGTTCGCCGAGCGGGCGGCCGAGGGCGTGCGACACAACACTGCCATCCTGATCGGCCCGGACGGATCGCTGGCGGGCGTCTACCGCAAGATCCACCTGTTCGGCTTCGAGGAGGGCGAGCGAACGGTGATGACCGCTGGCGACGACCTGGTCGTCGTGCCGTCGCCGCTCGGGCCCACCGGCCTGGCCACGTGCTACGACCTGCGGTTTCCCGAGCAGTTCCGCGGCCTCACCGCCGCTGGCGCCTCGGCCTTCCTGCTGTGCAGCGGCTGGCCCGACCAGCGCATCGACCATTGGTCGGTGCTAGCCCGGGCCCGCGCGATCGAGGACCAGGCGTGGGTGGTGGCCTGCAACGAGGTCGGCACGCACGCCGGCGTGACGCTCGGCGGCCGCTCGATGGTGATCGATCCGATGGGTCGCGTCGTCGCCGAGGGCGGCACGAAGGAGGAGATCGTGCACGCCACGATCGACCCGGCCATGCCGAGCGCCTGGCGCGTTGACTTCCCGGTGCTTCCCGACCGTCGGCTCTAGATCTCGGTCACGGCAGCGCCACCTACCGCTGCGGCACGTCTCGCCGAGGCTCGGTGCACCAGAGGGTGCCTCGGTGCCTCTGGTGCATCAACGTGCCTCTGGTGCAGGTCGCCCTGGGGGAACCGGCACCTCGCGCGGAACGTCGTGGTGCGCTAGCCCGCGCGGCTACAGCGCGCGCACCCTCGCCTTGCGGTTCTCGATCGTGATCTCGGCGCGACCCTGGGCCACCAGAACTGGCGGTACGTAGACGCCGAACCGGCCGCGCAGGCCCTTCTTCTGGCCGTACCAGCCGCCGACGGGATTGGCGTCCGACCTGCCCCACGCCTCGACTGTGCCCTCGACCGCCGGCTTCTGCTCGTCGGACGCACCGAGGAGCACCCAGTCGCCCTGCTCGACGAGCCAGGCGTGCAGGTCGTCGAGCGCGCGGGCGAGGTAGGTGAGCTTGGTCTTGCCTACCTGGCACATGAGCAACGGCGGGTCGGCCTCGTCGTCGACGTACATCGTGTATTCCGACCCACCGCTGGGGGTGTTGAGCACCCACGGGTCGTCCGGGCGTCCGGTTCCAGAAGCCATGCCAGCCCCTTCCATCCCCCGTGCCTTCGACGCTACCTGTCGGGCGCCGACCCGCGGGCCCGATCGGATGAGGTGGTGGGGCCGCTACCCTCTGAGGCGCCTGCGGTCGGGTTCGGGGCAGACTCATGGGATGACGTCCGAACGCGACGACCCCTCGATGCTGCACCTCGGCCGGATCCGTATGCGGCTGGATCGGTTGGTGTACGCGACGGTGGTCCTGATGTCAGTGCTGGTGGTCTACGACGGATGGGAGTCGCTGACGACCTTTGGCGGCATGGCGGTGGTCATCATCGCCCCGATCCTGGCCCTGGCCGTGGCGCACCTGTTCGCCGAGGCCATGGACGCCTACGCCACGCTGCGTCGCCCGCTCGTCGCGCACGAGTGGCGTCGGATCGTGCTCGACCAGGGTCCCTGGCTGTTCGCGGCCGTGCCGCCGCTGGTGATCTTGGGGCTGGGCTGGATCAGCCCGCTCGACGCGCGCAGCACCATCGTCGTGCTGCTCTGGACCGGTCTCGCCACGCTCGTCGTACTGGCCGCGGTAGCGGGCTACCGTGCCGGGTTCCGCGGCTGGCGGCTGGCCGTCGCGGGCCTGAGCGGGGGTGTGGTGGGCCTGATCGTCATCTCGCTGCAGATCGTCCTCAAGCCGCACTGAGGTGGGCGGCGAGGCCGCCCCGTGTGGTGGGACTTAACCCGCGGCTGCGTCGATGACCACGCAGCATCGGCCCACGCCAGGTTCGAGCCGCGCGGCCAGCGCCCCGTCGTCGACGGCCGCGACCACGGCGCCGACGAGCGCCAGGTTCATGCCGCACACGAGATCCGTGTGCTCCTGGGCCAGGGCGTGGAAGGGGCAGTTGGCCAGCTCGACCGTGCCGCCGAGCGGGTGCGGCTCGTAGCCGTAGGCGGCCAGGGTCGTGCAGACCGCAGATAGCCGCGCCGCGCCGGAGGCATGCACGGACAGGGCGCTCCCAGCCTCGGCGCCGATGGCGGCGCCCTTGGCGGCGGCGGCCCGGTGCAGGGAGTCGAGCACGTCGGCCCCCCCGGACGCGGCCTGCTCGACGGCGGTGGCGAGCAGCGAGCCTGCGAGGTCGTACCTCCGGCCGGGCAGGGCGACGTGCAGCTCCCGGTCCGAGCGGCGGTACCGCTTCGCCGGGCGGCCCGCTCCCGGGCCCTCCCGGTCGCCGAGCCGTTTGTAGTCGACGTCGAGCAGCCCCTCCTCCACGAGCTTGTCCAGGTGGAACTTCACCGTGTGCCGGGGGATGCCCAGCGCGGCGGCCGCCTCGTCCCTGGTCACGGGCGCGTGCCGGTCGTTGACGAAGAGGAACAGGTCGCGGCGCACCGGTTCGGCGAGCGCGGCGATCCCGGCCACCTGGGCGTCGAGCTCGTCCGGGGACATCACGGCCTTTCTAACGGACATACGCCTTGACGAAATAGCAGCGCGCCTTCTAAGGTCTAATCTACTGTCCTTTAGACCAGGAGGCAATGAGATGGCACTGGATCCCACGCTCGACGTGACGACGGCCCCGGCATCGACGGCCCCGGCCCCACCCCCGCCGCGGGCGGCCGACCTGCGCGATCCGGCCTTCCAGGCGTTCTGGATGCTCCGCATCGTGTTTACGGTCGCGCCGATCCTGGTGGGGCTCGACAAGCTCACCGGCGACCACCTGGCGGTGTGGGACGCGTACCTGGCCCCGCGGCTGGACGACCTCGTGCCCGGTTCGGCTCACCAGGCGATGCTCGTGATCGGCGTCATCGAGATCGCCGCGGGAGTGCTGGTGGCGGTGTGGCCGCACATCGGCGGCTACGTCGTCGCCGCCTGGCTCGCCGGCATCATCCTCGACCTGGTGCTCATCCCCGGCTACTACGACGTCGCCGTGCGCGACCTCGGCCTCCTGGTGGGAGCGCTCGCCCTGGCCCGGCTCGCCTGGGCGTTCCGCCCGTCGACCACGAGCCCGCGCTCGGCACGGCTGGGCTGATCGACCTGCGGCCGGCCCGTGCGGGACGGGCCGGCCGCTCCCTCTGTCGCCGCGAACGGCGACGGGCGACACTCGAGCCCAGGACCAGCAGAGCAGCACAGCCGAAGGAGGACCGACGATGGAACGCGGCGCGATGGTGGTGGTCGGCGCAGGGCTGGCCGGGGCCAAGGCGGTGGAGACTCTGCGGGCCGAGGGCTTCGGCGGCCGGATCGTCCTGGTCGGCGAAGAGCCCGAGCGGCCCTACGAGCGGCCCCCGTTGTCCAAGGGCTATCTCGCCGGCAGCGCGGGGCGCGACTCGGTGTTCGTGCACGAGGACGGCTGGTACGCCGAGCACGACGTAGACCTGCGTACCGGTACCACCGCCACCTCCGTCGACCTGCAGGCCCGGACGGTGGCACTCCACGACGGTGAGGCGGTGCCGTTCGCGAAGCTGCTGCTCGCCACCGGGTCGTCGCCGCGGACGCTGCCGGTGCCCGGCGGGCAGCTCGACGGGGTGCGCTACCTGCGCACCCTGGCCGACAGCGATCTGCTGCGCGCGGACCTCGATGGCGGGGCGCGCAGATTCGTGATCGTGGGCGGCGGCTGGATCGGGCTGGAGGTGGCTGCCGCCGCCCGCACGCGCGGCCACGACGTCACCGTCGTCGAGCCTGCGCCGACCGTCCTGCGGGCCGCGCTCGGCGACGAGCTCGGCGACCATTTCGCGGCCCTGCACCGCAGCCACGGGGTGCGTCTCCTGCTCGGCACCGGCGTCGGTGCGCTGCGGGGTAGCGGCGGGGCGGTGACGGGTGTCGTCACGCTCGCCGACGAGGTGGTCCCCGCCGACGTCGTCGTGGTCGGCATCGGTGCGCGACCGCGCACCGAGCTCGCCGAGCAGGCCGGTCTCACGGTCGACAACGGCATCGTCGCGGACGCCGTCGCTGCGCACCTCGCACCCCGACGTCGTCGTCGCCGGCGACGTCGCCCACGCCTTCCACCCGCTGCTCGGGCGGCACTGCGGGTCGAGCACTGGGCCAACGCGCTGCACTCGCGGTCCGGCCGCGGCCCGGACCATGCTCGGTCAGGACGTGGCCTACGACCGGCTCCCGTACTTCTACACCGACCAGTACGACCTCGGCATGGAGTACTCCGGCGACGTGGGTCCCGAGGGCTACGACCGGGTCGTCCTACGCGGAGATCCGGGACGGGCGCCGTTCCTGGCGTTCTGGCGCCGCGGGGGCCGCGTCGTCGCCGGCATGAACGTCAACGTGTGGGACGCCAAGGCGGGAATCCAGGCGCTCGTGCGCTCGGGGGCCGTCATCGACGGCGGCGCGTTGGCCGACCCCAGCACTCCGCTGGAGTCCCTGGTGCCGAGCGGAGGCTGACTCCCGCTCACCATGCGGCGGTGAGGGCGGTTGCCCACCGCCGCCGGTCGCGCCCGACGTCCGAACCGCCGGCGGATCGCCGTCACCGGGGTGTCCCGGAACCCGACGGGCCAGGGCTCCAACCTGGTCTACCAGCGCCTGCGCGTGCTCGTCTCCACACCCTGACCGGCTGGCCTGGGCGACACTGATCACGTGAACGATGCCGGACGGCGTGCCCGGATCCGAGCTCCCGAGCTGGTGGGCCGCGGCGGCTGGATCAACACCGGTGGGAAGGCGCTGTCCATCGCCGACTTCCGAGGCCGTCTCCTCATCGTCGACTTCTGGACCTTCTGCTGCATCAACTGCCTGCACGTGCTCGACGAGCTCCGCCCGCTGGAGGTGAAGTACGCCGGCGTCCTGGTCGTGGTGGGGGTGCACTCGCCCAAGTTCGCGCACGAGTCCGACCACGACGCCGTCGTCGCCGCGGTCGAGCGCTACGGCGTGCACCACCCGGTCGTCGACGACCCCGAGCTGACCACCTGGACGCAGTACGCGGTGCGGGCCTGGCCCACGCTCGCCGTCGTCGACCCCGAGGGATACGTGGTGGCGCAACTCAGCGGGGAAGGCCACGCGCACGCGCTCGACCTGCTGCTGGCCGACCTCGTCGCCGAGCATGAGGAGCGGGGCACGCTGCACCGCGGCGACGGTCCGTACGTGCCGCCCCCACCCCGGCCCGGCACTCTCTCGTTCCCCGGCAAGGCCCTCGCGCTGCCCGACGGCACGGTGCTCGTCGCGGACTCGGCGCACCACGGGCTCGTCCTCCTCGAGGGCGACGACCTGAGGCTGCGCGTCGGCGACGGTACGCGCGGCCGGGTGGACGGCGCCGCTGAGGTAGCGCAGTTCTCCGAGCCGCAAGGGCTGTGCCTGCTGCCCTCCGAGGTGGCCGCGAAGGTCGGCTACGACGTGGTGGTCGCCGACACCGTCAACCACGCGCTCCGCGGGCTCGACATGCGCACCTGGACCACCCGCACCGTCGCGGGGACGGGCGCGCAGTGGATGCAGGGTGCTGCGACCGTCGGCGCTGCCACCGAGGTGGCGCTGTCGAGCCCGTGGGACGTCGAGTGGTTCGAGGGCGCCGTCGTCGTCGCGTCTGCCGGCGTGCACCGGCTCGACCGCTTCGATCCCGTGGCCGGCACCGTCGAGACGTACGCCGGCACGACGAACGAGGGACTCGTCGACGGCGACCGCGCAGGGGCGTGGTTCGCCCAGCCGTCGGGCCTGGCCGTGTCGGGCGACGGCACGACGCTGTGGCTCGTCGATGCCGAGACATCTGCCCTGCGCAGGGTGCGCAACGGTGTGGTCACCACCGAGGTGGGCAGTGGCCTGTTCGACTTCGGCCACGTCGACGGTCCGGCGGATCGCGCCCTGCTGCAGCACCCACTCGGGCTGGCCGTGCTCCCCGACGGATCCGTGGCGGTCGCCGACACGTACAACGGGGCGGTCCGCCGATTCGACCCGGACGCTCGAGAGGTGACGACGGTCGCCACGGACCTGCACGAGCCCAGCGACGTCGTGGTCGTCGACGACCCCGCGCTCGGGACCGTGCTGCTCGTGGTCGAGTCCGCGGGGCACCGCCTCACTCGGGTCGCCCTGCCCGGCGAGGCCCGGCGGGTCGACGGGGGCGCGCACCGCACCGCCCGGCCGCCCACCGACGTGGCCCCCGGCGACGTGCGGCTCGAGGTCGTCTTCACGCCACCTTCTGGCCAGAAGCTCGACGACCGCTACGGACCCTCCACGCACCTCGTGGTCTCGGCGTCCCCGCCCGAGCTGCTGGTGGCCGGCGCCGGCGCGGGGCCCGACCTGTCCAGGCCGCTGGTCCTGGCCGACCCGGCCACCGGAAGCCCGGCCGAAGGGGTGCTGCACGTGTCGGCGCGAGCCGCTTCCTGCGACGAGCCCGGCGGTCCGGGCGCCGCGGAGTTCCCGGCCTGCCACGTGCACCAGCAGGACTGGGGCGTGCCCGTCCGGGTGGTGGGCGGTGCGGCCCCGACGCTCGTCCTGGTGCTTGCCGGGCTGGACCGCACCCGGTAGTCGCGACCAGCGGGCCGGCGACCGCGCGGTCCGGAGACCTCGTCCGAACGCGTGAGGTCGTGGGGGGCCTGGGGACGAACGGGATGCTCGGGTGGTGCCCGGCATGTCCCCTTCAGGGCGATTCGCCCCTCATCTGAGTGCTAAGGAATCCATCGCGGACTGCCAAGGCACCAGCGGGCCGTGTCCGATCCGACGCGTCGTCCACAGCGTCGTCCACACGTCCGTCACCCGACGACCATCACCGCTCGGATGTGCGTGACGCCCGTTCCGCCCGGATCGAGCCCACTCCCGAGCCAGTGTGATCAGGGAGCCCAGCGGCCCGCCGTTGCCGGGCGGCAGGATGGAGGGATGGCCGCGCCCTATCCCGACACGCTCCCCGTGGGCGACTTCGTCACCTGGACCGACTGGGTGCTGTCGCGCTTCGGCTTTCGGCCCAGCAACGCGCTGCCCCTGCTCAGCGTCTGCCGGGACGAGCTGATGCTGCCGCTCGTCGACGCCGTGCACGCCACGTGGGGCCCGTCGTTCGACGCCTCGTCGCTGGCCGGGCTGCCCTTCCTCGGGCGCACGGGTATCGCAGCCGCCCTCGGCCACGCGCCGGGCGAGGACGGCCGGCACCGCTTCGTCCTGTTCGTCCTCCCGCACGTGGGCATCGACGCCGATGGCGACGTCGGCGTGGTCCGGCGCCGCGGCGTGCGCCGCGACACGGCTGCGTGCGGCGCCCTCGTCGCCGTCCGCTCCCAGCTGGGTCACGGCGCACCGCCGCGTCCGGACCCCCACGACCTCGAGATGGGCCTGCTGCGCGACCGTCTCGCGGGGGCGCTCGGTGACGCCGGTGTGCCCGACCTGCTCGGGCTCACCGAGCTCGTCCGGACCCAGGCGGTGGCCGAGCTCGACGCCCTGGTGGCCGCGCTCGGCTCACCCGAGGCGCCCGTCGACCACGCCGTCCTGTCCGGCGTCGTGGTGCACGGCCCCGACGGCAGCGACGTGGTCGCGCCGCTGGCCGCCTCGGTCAGGATCGACGGGCGGCGGCACCGGTTGCTGGGCGCAGGGTCCCCAGCGTGACCGAGGACGCCCGGCCCCGCCGTGGGGACGGGCGTCCGACCGGTGCTCAGTCGGTCAGAACGACTCCTCCGCGAGGGTCATGATGGCGTCGTCGGTGTTCTCGGCGACCACCCGCTCGGCGGCGATGAGCGGCAGGCGGTTCTGCGCGAACCACTTCGCCGTGGCGACCTTGCCGGTGTAGAACGCCTGGTCCTTGGCCGACGGCGAGCCCTCGAGAGCGGTGATGGCCACCTCGGCCTGGCGCAGGAGCAGCCAGCCGATGACGAGGTCGCCGGTGGCCATGCAGCAGCCGCGTGGTGTTCAGCCCCACCTTGTAGATCTGCTGGACGTCGGACTGCGAGGCCATCGCCCACTCGCCGAGCTTGCCGATGATCGCCTGCACGTCCTCGAGCGACTTGCCGAGCATCTCGCGCTCCTCGGCGAGCACGCCGTTTCCGGCGTCGCCCTTGACGGTCTCGGTGATCTCCGCCGCGAGCTGGAAGACGGCCTGGAACTGGTCCCGCACGATCTTCCGGAAGAAGAAGTCGAGGCCCTGGATCGCCGTCGTGCCCTCGTACAGAGTGTCGATCTTGGCGTCGCGGATGTACTGCTCGATCGGGTAGTCCTGCAGGAAGCCGGAGCCGCCGAGCGTCTGCAGCGACTGCGCGAGCATCTCGTAGGACCGCTCCGAACCGACGCCCTTGACGATCGGCAGCAGCAGGTCGTTGATGCGGCTGGCGAGCGTCGCCGTCGTCGGCCGTGTCACCGTGCTCGGCCATCTCGACCTGGTCCTGCCACGACGGCGGTGTACGCGATCAGCGCGCGCATGCCCTCGGCGTACGCCTTCTGCAGCATCAGGCTGCGGCGCACGTCGGGGTGGTGCGTGATGGTGACGCGCGGCGCGGTCTTGTCCGTCATCTGGGTCAGGTCGGCGCCCTGCACGCGGTTCTTGGCGTAGTCGAGGGCGTTGAGGTAGCCGGTCGACAGCGTGGCGATCGCCTTCGTCGCCGACCATCATCCGCGCGTACTCGATCACCTTGAACATCTGCGCGATGCCGTCGTGCACGTCGCCGACGCAGCCAGCCGACGGCCGGCTCGCTTCTGCCGAGAACGTGAGCTCGCAGGTCGTCGAGACCTTGATGCCCATCTTCTTCTCGACGTTGGTGACGTAGACGCCGTTGCGCTCGCCGAGCTCGCCGGTGTCGAGGTCGAAGTGGAACTTCGGCACGACGAAGAGCGACAGGCCCTTCGTGCCGGCGCCCGGCGCCCTCCGGGCGGGCCAGCACGAGGTGCACGATGTTCTCGCTCATGTCGTGCTCGCCGGAGGTGATGAACCGCTTGACGCCCTCGATCTGCCACGAGCCGTCGCTCGAGCTCGACGGCCTTGGCGCGGCCGGCGCCGACGTCGGAGCCGGCGTCGGGCTCGGTGAGCACCATGGTGGCGCCCCACTCCTTGTCGATCATGATCTGGGCCGAGCTTCTTCTGCTCGTCGTTGCCCAGGTGGTCGAGGATCGCGGCGAAGCCGGGGCCGGACATGAACATGAAGGCCGGCGCGTTGGCGCCGAGCATCAGCTCGGCCGCGGCCCAGCGCAGCGTGGGCGGCGCACCGGTGCCGCCGAGGTGCTCGGGCAGGTCGAGCCGCCACCACTCGGAGTCCATGAGGGCGCGGTACGACTTCTTGAACGACTCGGGCATCGTCACCGAGTAGGTGGCCGGGTCGTACACCGGCGGGTGGCGGTCGGCGTCGGCGAACGACTCGGCCAGGGGGCCGACCGAGAGGGTGTTCGACCTCGCGCAGCACGTCCTTGGCGGTCTCGACGTCCATCTCGGCGAACGGGCCGTGGCCCATGCGCTCGGTGGCTCCGAACACCTCGAACAGGTTGAACTCGAGGTCCCGCAGGTTGCTCTTGTAGTGGCCCATGGTGCGCTCCCTTGTCACCACCCACGCCTCAAGAGCGGCGGGGTTACCCGTCAGTAGGATCATGATGCTACTCACCGGTAACCAACGCAAGCGTTCGGGTGGTGCGTGTCACCCTCCTGGCCCCCCGCCGGCGGTAGGTTTCCCCCGTGGTCTCTGCCCCCGCCCCGCCGACCAAGCGCACGGTCGAGCAGCCCGCCCGCGTGGCGATGCTCGTCATCATCGGTGCCGAGGCCGGGCTCGTGGCCGGGCTGATCGACGTCCTCATCTACTGGGTGGGCCGTTTGCTCGGCGTGCCCTTCGAGGTGCACCGCCCCGGCGGCGGCCTCGTGCTCGTCAACTGGTCGCTCGTGCTGGTCACGTGCGTGCTGGCCGGTGTGATGGGCGCCTTGCTGACCGCCGTCGTGCGGGCCCTGCCGGCAGCGCCGACGTGGGTGGCGACGGGCGGTTCCCTCGTCACACTGCTGTCGCTGGGCTACCCGCTGCTCCTTCAGTCCGCCGATGTCGAGGTCTCGACCCGGATCTGGCTGTCCGTCCTGCACGTCGTGGCCGGCCTGATCATCGTGTGGGCCCTCGCCCGCGGCGTCACGTCCGACGACCCGCCTCCGGGGGCCCTCGAGGCCCTCGAGCGCTGAACGTCCCGCCGTGGGCCTGCTCGATCGCCTCCGTCGCACGGAGCACCGCGAGGTGGTGCTCGTCGTCCCCGGGTCCGGCGCCTCGGTCGAGACGCAGGTGGCCGACCTCGTGCGGGCGTGGTGCGGCGACCCGGACGCCAGTTCCGGACCGACGTTGCCGCCGGGTGTGCGCGAGATCGCCTGGCGGGCAGCCGATCCTGGGGCTGGCGAGCCGGCGAACTCGGCGGTCTGGGCCGTGGCGTGGGAGGCCGGCGGAGACGCCGGTCCCCGGTCGTCGCCGACGACGGGAGGGGACTCGTTCATCGACCTCGCGACCGACCTCACGGGCCTCGCCGCCGACCTGGTCAGCGCGCGTACCGCCCGATCCACCCACGATGAGACCGCGCGGACGTACCTGCTCGCACTCGTCGCGGGGATCGCCCGCCGTACCGGCGGGCAGTGCGGGACGACGGTGCGGGCGGCCTCGTCCCCGGCACGGCCGGCCGCCGCCTGGGTCGTCCTCCTGCCGGCGTGCCCCGACCCCGACGTGGTGGCGAGCGCGCTGGGGGCTGCGGATCCCACGTGGCTCCTGGCGATGGCTGGCTCGCACGACAACGGCTGGGACGCGTCCGCAGGAGACCTCGTGCTGGGCGCGACCGCCGTGCGGCCCGAGGGTGTCCCCGAGTGGACCCAGGCCGGCGCCCCCACGGTCCTGCCGTGGCGGGCGCTCGCGACGGCGACCCCTCAGAGCTGGACGATCGAGCTCTCGGTCGAGCCGGACGAGCCGCGCGCCGACGACCTGCCGCGGGGCACCCGGGCCGCGGCGGTGCTGGCCGCCGCTCTCGGAGGAGGCGCCACCGATGCCGAGGGCTTCCCGCTCGGCGTCTGACCGCGCGGGTCGCGCTCGCGAGGCGCGTCCTGGCGAGCGCTTCGGCCCTCGTCCCGCCCTTGTTCTGGGAATCCCCTTCCCTCCCGGGGTTGACGTATCGGACAGTCGCGATATATCGTGAGGGCACGCGATAGACGGAGTGACGCTTGCGAGCGGTTGCACCGTCCGGCGGGACCCCGCCCGCGACCGGCGCGAGAGACGGCCAGCAGATGGAGCCGTCCCACCCCGCGCCCACGACCTCCCCAGGAGAACCTCATGAACCGCCACCACCACCACGGCCCGCACGGACATCGCGGACCGCGCCAGAACGATCTGAACGCCCCGGCGTTCGCGCAGCACCACCCCGACGACGCCGCCGAGCGCGGCGGCCCCTACGAGGAGGAGGACGTGCGCGCGAGCCGCCGCGGCCGGCGCCACGGAGGCCCCCGCGGCCGACGCGGCGGACCCGGCGGCCAGCCGTTCGGACCCTTCGGCCCCTTCGGGCCAGGCGGGCCCGACTTCGGCCGGCGGCCTCGGCCCCGCCGCGGCGACGTGCGCGTCGCCGTCCTGCTCCTCCTGCGCGACGAGCCCATGCACGGCTACCAGCTGCTCACCGAGCTCGCCGAACGCAGCGGCGGCGCGTGGCGACCGAGCCCAGGCTCGATCTACCCGTTGCTGTCTCTGCTCGAGGACGAGGGCCTCGTGCGGCCCGTCGAGTCCGACGGCCGGCGCGTCTTCCACCTCACCGACGACGGCCGCACGGCGGCCGACGCACTCGCCGCCAGGGGCGTCGCGCCGTGGGAGACCGTGGCCGCCGAGAGCGACGACGCCCTCACCGGCCTGCGGACCAGGGCCCACCAGGTGCTCGCCGCGAGCGCGCAGGTGGCCCAGATCGGCACCGAGGCCCAGGTCGTCGCGGCCCAGGCCGTGCTCGACGACGCCCGTCGGGCGCTCTACGGCCTGCTCGCCCAGGCCGACGGCGCCCCCACCTCCTGATCCTTCGCGCCCGCACACCTCCCGCGTCACTGGCGGGGCCGGGGTGAAAGGCACCCGCAGAGGCCCCACGCCGCCAGTGACTCGGAGCCGGACGCGGGGGCGGGGGTTCGTGGCACCGTGGGCGGGTGACCTCTCCTGCCACCCAGGCCGCGCCCGTCCGCGCTCCCGCGCTCGACTGGTCGGACGCGCTTCGCATCCGATCACGCGGTCTCACCAGCTGGTCGCTCGTGCTGCGCGCCACCGTCGCGGCGACGGTCGCCTACTTCGCCTGCCGCACCCTGACCGTGCAGGTGCTACCGATCTTCGGGCCGGCCACCGCGCTCCTGACCGTGCAGGCGTCCCCGTTCGCGGCCCTGGGCGCCTCCGTGCAGCGCATCCTCGGCACGGCGCTCGGCGTGGCCCTCGCCGGGGTGTGGGTCAACGCGGTCGGGACCACCTGGTGGTCGTTCCCGGCCGCCGTGCTCGGGGCGCTCGTGCTGGCCCGGGCTCTGCCGCTCTCCCTCGTGGCGCAGATGCAGGTGCCCATCGCCGTGGTGTTCGTCATGGCCATCGGGCCCGGCACCCTCGCCACCGACCTGTGGCGGGTGATCGACGTGCTCATCGGCGGGACGGTGGGCGTGGCCTGCGTCTACCTGTGGCCACCGCGGGTCGAGATCGAGCCGGTGCAGCGCGCAGCCGTGCGCGTACGGGACGAGATGGTGTCGCTGCTACGCCGGATGGCCGACGACGTGGGTGCGGCCGGATCGCTCCCGCCCGGACGCCGGCACGGTTTCATCGACCAGTCGCGGCTGCTGCAGCGCGACATGCGTGCGCTGCGCGACTCCCTCGACGCTGCCGTGGAGTCGGCGCGCTTCAACCCCCGTGCCCTGCGAGCCGGTGCCCAGCTCGACGACCTCGCCCGGCTCGTCGTCCGAACGTCCGGGCTATCCGTGCAGGTCCGGTCGCTGGCCGGCGCCGTCGACCGCCTCTACGACCACGAGGGACCGCCGCCCGCGCTGCCGGCCGTCGACTTCGCGGCGATGGCCCGCACCACGGCCGACCTGCTCGCGACCACCCCGCTGGCCGACCTCGCCGCCCTCGAGGACGGCCTCGACGAGGCCGGCCAACCGCTCGACGACGACGGGCTCACCGGCGGCAGCGCGGTGTTCAACGCCGCGCAGGTCGACGCGCTCGGGGCCGAGATCAGGGCGGCCGTGCGCACCATCACCGACGTGCACGACGACCCCGCCGACGTGCTCGACAGCGTCGCCCTGCTCGGCCGCCTCGACCAGCTTCGCCGCCTGCTCGGCGGCATCCTGGTGTAGCTCGGAGCCCGGGGGACCGCTGGGATCTCGCAGCCCGGGTGTCCCGAGCAGTGGACGACGCTGCAGTGTCTCGTTAGCGTCAAAGCACGATCGCGCAGGCTGCCGGGTGCGCCGCCGGGCGCGTGACAAGGAGGTCCAGTGCAGCGTGGCTCACGGCCGTGACGCCAGCCTGCGAGAACGGTAGCCACGCCGACAAAGCGACTGTTCGCGTGCGGGTCAGGGTCACCGGGGTGGTGCAAGGCGTGGGCTACCGGCCTTTCGTTCACGGCCTCGCGACGTCGCTCGGCCTGCGCGGCTTCGTCGGAAACGACCCGGGGGTGTCTTCATCGAGGCCGAAGGGCCGCGCGCGGTCGTCCGCGACCTCGTCCGGCGGCTGCGGGACGACGCACCGGCGGCAGCCGTCGTCGAGTCAGTGGTGGCCGAGTCGCTCGTGCCCCTGGGGTCGTCCGGTCGGTTCGTCGTCGTGGCCAGTCGCGAGAGCGCTGCCGGCGAGGTGGCGCTGATCCCGCCCGACACGGCCGTGTGCCCGGCCTGCCTGGCAGAAGCTCTCGACCCGAACGACCGGCGGTACCGCTACGCGTTCACCGCGTGCACCGCGTGCGGTCCGCGGTTCACCATGACCGAGGGCCTGCCGTACGACCGCGAGCACACGACGATGGCCGGCGTTCCCGCTCTGCGCCGACTGTGCGCGCGAGTACGAGGACCCGCTCGACCGGCGCTTCCACGCCCAGCCGACCGCGTGCCCTGCCTGCGGTCCGCAGCTGTCGTTCGTGCCCGCCGGTGGCATCGCCAACTCCGCCGGCGACGCTGCGCTCGCCGAGGCCCTGCGAGTGCTGGCCGATGGGGGCGTCGTCGCCGTCAAGGGGCTCGGCGGCTACCACCTCGCGTGCGACGCGCGCGATGCCGCCGCCGTGGCGCGGCTGCGCGAGCGCAAGCGCCGTTCGGCCAAGCCGTTCGCCGTGATGGTGCGCGACCTGGCGGTGGCCGGGTCTCTCGTCCGGCTCGCACCGCTGGCGGTGGAGGCCCTGACCTCGCCGCGAGCCCCCGTCGTGCTGGCGCCGGTCAGGGTCGGCGACGCCGTGGCCGAGGCGCTCGCAGCCGCCTGCGCGCCGGGCAACGGCCGGCTGGGTGTGATGCTGCCGTACACCGTCTTGCACCACCTCCTGCTCGCCGAGCACCCGGAGGTGCCGGGCGTGCACCTCGATGCGCTCGTGCTCACCTCGGGCAACCTGGCGGACGAGCCGCTGTGCACGCGGCCGGACGAGGCCGAGCGGCGGCTCGCCGGGATCGCCGACGCCTTCCTGCACCACGACCGGCCGATCCACGCCGCGTGCGACGACTCGGTGGTCGCGCGTCGTCGACGGCGAGGTGCAGCCCGTGCGTCGCAGCCGCGGCTACGCGCCGATGCCCGTGACCGCTTCCCCTCGACTCGCCGCCGCTGCTCGCGGTCGGCGGCGAGCTCAAGACCACGGCCTGCCTGGCCTCGGGCCACCGCGCGTTGCTCACGCCAGCACGTCGGCGACACCGAGAACCTCGAGACGCTCGACGCACCTCGCCGCGGTGCCGGCCACGGTCGCCTCGCTCATGCGGATCGAGCCGGAGGTGATCGTCGCCGACCTGCACCCCGGCTACCTGTCGAGGCGGTGGGCGCAGCGAGCACGCCGAGGCGCTCGGCGCCGAGCTGCGTGCTGGTGCAGCACCACCACGCGCACCTCGCCTCGCTGCTGGCCGAGCACCAGGTGCCGCCGGACGAACCGGTGCTCGGCTTCGCTTCGACGGCACCGGCTATCGGCGACGACGGCGCGATCTGGGGCGGCGAGCTGCTGCTCGGCTCGTACGACACAGTCGAGCGCGTCGGTCACCTGGCCGAGGTACCGCTGCCGGGAGGCGACGCGGCGGTGCGCGGCCGGCCCGCACGGCGCTGGCGCACCTGCACGCTGCGGGCGTGCCGTGGGACGAGGCGCTGGCCCCGGTGCGGGCCGCGCGGGGCACCGAGCGGCCGGTCGGCTCCGGCATGCTGCGCACCGGGCGCGGGGTGCACGCCGACGACGAGCATGGGCCGGCTGTTCGACGCGGTGGCGTCGCTGGCCGGGGTGTGCCAGGACGCCACCTACGAGGCGCAGGCGGCGATCGAGCTCGAGGCGCTCGCCGAGGCGGTCCACCTCTCCGGCGCGCGCGCCGACCTGGGCTGGCGGTTCGGCCTGGACGAGTCCGGCGGGGTGCTCGTCCTGGATCCGACGCCCGTGGTCCGGTCCCTGGTGGCGGCGGTGCTCGCCGGTGAACCGGCGGGCGCGGTGGCGGCGGCGTTCCACGAGGCGGTGGCGTCGGCCGTGGTGGTGGCGGCGCTGCACGTGCGGGCGGCGCACGGGCGTGTCACCGTGGGGCTCACGGGGGGCGTGTTCGCGAACGGTGTGCTCACGCGGTCGGCTGCGCGGCAGGCTGGGGGCCGCGGGCGTCGCGGTCCTGGTCCACCGGCAGGTACCGCCCAACGATGGCGGACTGGCGCTAGGCCAGGCGGCGGTCGCCGCCGCGTGGCGAGCAGCAGGGAGGAACTGACATGTGCCTAGGGGTTCCCGGGCAGGTCGAGTCGACCTGGGACGGCGAGGGCGTTCGCATGGCGCTGGTCGACTTCGGGGGAGTGCGCAAGGAGGTCTGCCTGGCGTACGTCCCCGACCTGCAGGTCGGGGAGTGGACCATCGTCCACGTGGGCTTCGCGCTGACCAAGCTGGACGAGGAGTCCGCCAAGGAGACCCTCCGGCTGTTCGAGGAGATCGGCCTGCTGGAGTCCGAGCTGGGCGTGGGGTTCCAGCAGTAGCCGCACGCCGGCGGTGCGCACAGACCGCACGCACCGACCGACCGCACCGCTCGCACGCGACCGCACGCACCGACCGATCGCACCGATCGCACGCACCGACAGGAAGGAGGCGCCGTGCCCAAGTACCTCGACGAGTTCGCGGACCCGGTGCTCGCGCGCGCCTTGCTCGACGACATCGCGCGCACCGTCACGCAGCCGTGGGCGGTGATGGAGGTGTGCGGTGGCCAGACGCACACGATCATCCGCAACGGCATCGACCAGCTGCTGCCCGAGGGCGTCGAGCTGATCCACGGCCCGGGGTGCCCCGTGTGCGTGACTCCCCTCGAGACCATCGACCGGGCGCTGGCCATCGCGGCGACCCCCGACGTCATCTTCTGCTCCTTCGGCGACATGCTGCGTGTGCCCGGCAGCGAGCGCGACCTGTACTCGGTGAAGGCCGCTGGCGGCGACGTACGCGTCGTGTACTCCCCGCTCGACGCGGTGCGGATCGCCCAGGCCAACCCCGACAAGCAGGTGGTGTTCTTCGCCATCGGGTTCGAGACCACGGCGCCGGCCAACGCGATGACCGTGCTGATGGCCGACCGGCTCGGCCTCACCAACTTCTCCCTCGTCGTCTCGCACGTGCTGGTGCCGCCGGCGATCAGGGCGCTGCTGGAGTCCCCATCGCGGCGCGTGCAGGGCTTCCTTGCGGCGGGGCACGTCTGCACGGTGATGGGACTGGGCCAGTACGCACCGCTCGTCGAGCAGTACCACGTGCCCATCGTCGTGACCGGGTTCGAGCCGCTGGACGTGCTCGAGGGGATCCGCCGGGTTCTCGGCCAGCTCGAGGCCGGCGAGGCGCGAGCTCGACAACGCGTACCCGAGGGCGGTGTCGCCGGAGGGCAACCTCGAGGCGCAGAAGGTCGTGGGCCAGGTGTTCGAGGTCACAGACCGGGCCTGGCGCGGGATCGGCACCATCCCGGACAGCGGCTGGCGGCTCGTCCCGGCGTTCGAGCGGTTCGACGCCGAGAAGCGGTTCGACGTCAGAGGGATCGTCACCGCGAGTCGCCGCTGTGCCGCAGCGGCGAGGTGCTGCAGGGTCTGATCAAGCCCAGCGACTGCGAGGCCTTCGGAACGGAGTGCACCCCGCGTCAGCCCGCTCGGCGCCCCCATGGTCTCGAGCGAAGGTGCCTGCGCGGCCTACTACCACTTCCGCCGGCTCACCCCGCCCCTTCCCGCCCCCCGCATGAAGGTGCCCCCGTGACGAATTGGCCGAGCGCAGGCGCCCCACGCCGCGTCGGGAACGCAGCCGCGGAAGGCCCCGCCGCCGCCGACCAGGGTCTCGACCTGGAGTCGTGGTCGTGCCCGTTGCCGCTGCGTGACTTCCCGACCGTGGTGATGGGGCACGGCGGCGGCGGACGGCTGTCGGGCGAGCTGATCGAGCACCTGTTCGTGCCGGCCTTCACCCGCGGCGGCGCGACGTCCCCGCTCTCGCGACTCGGCGACGGCGCGGTCGTCCCGCCGGCGGCGCTCGGCTCGCGTTCTCCACCGACTACGTACGTGGTGCGGCCCCGCTTCTTCCCCGGCGGCTGCATCGGCGACCTCGCCGTCAACGGCACGGTCAACGACCTCGCGATGTGCGGGTCCGTGCCGCTCTTCCTGACCGCCGGCTTCATCCTCGAGGAGGGCGTGCCGCTGGACGAAGCTCGGCCGGATCGTCGAGGCGATGGGGCAGGCGGCGCGTGTGGCCGGCGTGCAGATCGTCACCGGCGACACGAAGGTCGTCGACTCCGGGCACGGCGACGGCGTCTACATCAGCACCGCGGGCGTCGGCCTCGTGCCCGACGGGGTCGACGTCGGGCCGGCGCGCGCCCGACCCGGTGACGCCGTGATCGTCAGCGGCCCGATCGCCCTGCACGGCATCGCGGTGATGAGCGTGCGCGAGGGCCTCGAGTTCGGCAGCGAGATCCGCTCGGACACCGCGGCGCTCAACGGACTCGTCGCCGACGCTGCTCGGGGCCGGCGCTCGACGTGCACGCTTTGCGCGACCCGACCCGCGGCGGTGTCGCCGCCACCCTGAACGAGATCGCCGTCTCGTCCGGCGTCGGCATCGTCATCGACGAGCGCGAGGTGCCCGTGCCCGACGACGTCCGGGCGGCCTGCGGCTTCCTCGGGCTCGACCCGCTGTACGTGGCCAACGAGGGCCGCCTGGTCGCGTTCGTCGCGCCGGAGTGCCGACCGCGGCGCTGGACGGATGCGAGCGCACCCGCTCGGTGCCGGCGCGATCGCGCATCGGGACCGTGGTCGCGCGACCATCCCGGGGTGGTGGTCGCGCGCACCCCGATCGGCGGCACCCGGGTCGTCGACCTGCCGCTGGCCGAGCAGCTGCCGCGGATCTGCTGACCCGGCGGGGGCCTTCGCGACGCAACGTGGGGAGCCTTGGCTCGGCCTATTCGACGCAGGGGCACCCTGATGTGGGGGGTGGGGGCTAGCGTCGCGGGATGGTGGAACTGACGGCGGGGCAGGCCCGGGCGATGCGGCTCACGAGCCTGCTCCTACGCGACCGACCGTCGGGGCTCGACCTGGCGCCGCGGCCCTCGACCGTGGCCGAGGTGGTCACCTGGATGGGCGCGATGCAGGCCCAGGACCACGCCAGCGGGCTGTGGTCGCTCGGCGTGCGGCTCCCGGGCGCCGCCGTCGGCGACGTCACCGACGCGCTCGAGCGCCGCGAGGCCCTGCGCACGTGGCCGATGCGCGGCACCGTGCACCTCGTCCCGTCGCGCGACGCGCACTGGATGCTCGAGCTCATGGGCGCCAAGCCGCTCTCGGGTGCTGCTGCCCGGCGTGCGTTCCTCGGGGTCACCGACGAGCTGATGGACCGGGGCGTCGAGGCGATCGGCGAGGAGCTCGCCGGTGGCGTCCGGATGACGCGCAGCGACCTGCTCGCGGCCGTGCAGAAGCGGGGCATCGCGATCGGGGGCCAGCTCGGCTACCACCTGCTCTGGTACGCGAGCCAGAAGGGCGTCACCTGCATGGCGCCGAACATCGGTGCCGAGGCGAGCTTCGTGCTGCTCGACGACTGGGTGCCCGACCCGGTGCGGCTCGACCGCGACCAGGCTCTGGCGACGATGCTCACCCGCTGGGTGCGCAGCCACGGTCCCGCCCCGCGGCAGGACTTCGCCGGCTGGACCGGTCTGGGCGCCACCGCGACGAAGACCGCAGTGGCACTAGCGGGCGACGCGGTGGCCGCCGTGCAGGTCGAGGGTCGCGAGATGCTCGTCGACCCGGCGCTGATGGACTGCACGCCGGCGACGCAGATGCCGGCGGGCACCCTCGCACTCCCGGGGTTCGACGAGTTCCTGCTCGGCTACAAGGACCGCTCGCTCGTCCTCGCCCCCGAGCACAAGGACGCCATCATCCCCGGCGGTAATGGCATGTTCCGATCCACCCTCGTCCGCGCCGGGAAGGTGGTCGGAACGTGGACGCGCAAGACCACCGCGGCGAAGGTGGTGATCGAGCCGGCGCCGCTGGTCAAGGTCACGGCCCCGCTGCGCAAGGAGGCCGAGGCGTCCCTCTCCGCCTATGCCACGTTCCTCGGCCTCGCGCCAGAGGTCCGCTGGCGGTAACAGGATCGCCCGTCCCTCGTCGAGGACGCACCTCGATAGCCCTGCAACGTCGAAGTGACGGCCCGGGCGCGGTGCGCGTCGAGGATCCTGTCGACCTGGTCATCGTCGGGAGTACGGGAGACGCCTGCCACCTGTCTATCCCAGGAAGGGAGTGAGCCAACGAGCCTGGGGAGCGACAGGTCGAGGAGATCGCCATCACGGCTCCCTCCCCGGTAGGTCTGTATCGACCATCCGGTTGGCGCCGGTGCCGATGGTGGCCAGGTCATCCCATCAGAGGATTGCGTCCCGGCGGCGGGAGGGTGAGGGTGGGGTGACGCCGCGGGGCGCCGAGGAGGTCACGTGCTGGCTGGGCAGGGAACCACGTCGACCCGGCGCGCCTTCCACGTGATGGCCAAGCCCACAGGGCTGTCGGCAACCTCGACTGCACCTATTGCTTCTACCTGGCCGGGGAGTCGCTGTACCCGGGGTCGCCGTTCCGGATGGCCGACGAGGTGCTCGACGCGTACGTCCGGCAGCATCTCGAGGCACACGCGGGCATGCCCGAAGTGGTGGTCGCCTTCCAGGGCGGCGAGCCCACGATGATGGGTCTGGAGTTCTTCGCCAAGGTGCTCGCCGCCGAGCGCCGGCTCGGCAGTATCGCTGAGGGCCGCACCCCGCTCCACTCGTCGACGGACGGGCCCAACGGTCGTTCGGCGCGGCCAAGCGCGACACCCTCACGGCGCAGTGCCGCACCTGTGACGTGCGGTTCGCCTGCCACGGCGGCTGCCGGAAGGACCGCTTCGGACGCTCTCGCGACGGCGAGCCCGGGCAGCACTACCTGTGCGCGAGCTATCAGTCGTTCTTCCGGCACGTCGACCCGGCCATGCGTTACATGGCCGGGCGGTTCCGGCAGGGGCTGGACGTCGATGCAGTGATGGCCTGGTACGAGCGGCGCGACACGTCGTCCGCCGGTATCCCGATGGGAGAGCGCACGTGAGCGAGAAGCTGATCCTGGTGGTCGCGGCCTACCAAGACCCCGACGCGGCGCAGGGGGACTTCGACGACCTGGTCGCGAAGGTCAAGGCCAAGGAGATCGGCTCGCGCGGCGCGATCCTCGTTGCCAAGGACGCCGACGGGAATCCCGTCGTTCATGACACCGGCGATCATCTCGGTCGCAAGGGCGCGGGCTGGGGCGGCGGAGTCGGGCTGCTCGTCGGCCTGTTCGCCCCGCCGCTGCTCGCGTCGGTGGCCGTGGGGGCCGCGGCCGGAGCGGTCGTGGGAAGGTTCGCCGGCCACAAGGTGCGCACCTCGATTGAGGACAAGATCGGCGCGGCCATGCCAGCCGGGTCAGCGATGGTGCTGGGCGTCTTCCCCGCGTCCGATCGGCTCGAGGTGGAGCGTACGTTGCCCGGCTCGCCGGCCAGGTCGGTGGTGGAGACCGACGAGAAGGGGATCAAGGAGCTCACCGGGGCCCTCACCGAGGCGATGGGCAAGTTCGTCCCAGACCGCACGGTGCTGCCGATCTCGGACAAGGTGTTCGGCGGCTTCGCGGGCCGCACCATCGACGAGTCCGCAGCCGACTGGAGCTTCATCCCCGGGCCGAAGGCTCCCGAGGGTGCGCCCAACGTGCTCATCGTGCTGATCGACGACGCCGGTTTCGGCGGGCCCGACACGTTCGGCGGCGACATCCGCACGCCCAACCTCACCCGCGTGCAGGAGCGCGGCATCACCTACAACCGATTCCACGTCACGGCCGTGTGCTCCCCCACCCGGGCCGCCCTGCTCACCGGTCGCAACCACCACCGCGTGGGGATGGGCGGCATCGCGGAGTTTCCCGGGCCATTCCCCGGCTACACAGGCACCCGGCCGCGCACGTGCACGGCCCTCCCGCGGATCCTGCGGGAGAACGGCTACATCACCGCCGGCTTCGGCAAGTGGCACCTGACGCCCGGGCGCGAGATGGGCGCCGCCGGCCCGTTCGACCACTGGCCCACTGGCTGGGGCTTCGACCACTGGTGGGGTTTCCTCACCGGCGCGGCCGGCCAGTACGACCCGATCATCACCCAGGACAACTCCACTCTCGGGGTACCCGAGGGTGAGGACGGCAAGCTCTACTACTTCCCCGACGACATCACCGACAAGACCGTGGAGTGGCTGCACGCGGTCCGGGCCCAGGACGCGGAAAAGCCGTGGTTCGTCTACTACTCCACGGGCGCCACGCACGCCCCGCACCACGTGGCCAAGGCATGGGCCGACAAGTACAAGGGCCAGTTCGACGACGGCTGGGACAACTACCGTGAGCGCACCCTCGAGCGGCAGAAGCGTCTCGGCATCGTGCCGGGGGACACCGAGCTCACGGCCCGACCGGAGGCCTACGCCGCGTGGGACTCGCTCGGGGACGATGAGAAGAGGCTGTACGCGAGGCAGATGGAGGTGTTCGCCGGCTTCTCTGAGAACGCCGACTGGAACGTGGGCCGGCTCCTCGACGCGCTGGAGGAGATGGGCGACCTCGACAACACCCTGGTGATCTACATCTGGGGCGACAACGGCGCCTCGATGGAGGGTACGCTCACCGGCTCCTTCAACGAGACCACCTTCTTCAACGGACTCGTCCTGAGCGCCGAAGACCAGCTCGCCCTCATCGACAAGTACGGCGGCATCGAGGAGCTCGGCGGTTTCCACACCGCTCCGCACTTCGCGGCCGCCTGGGCGCACGCGAACAACACGCCGTTCCAGTGGGGCAAGCAGATGGCCAGCCACCTCGGCGGGACGCGTGACCCCATGGTCGTCTCGTTCCCTTCGCGCATCGTCCCGGACCGCACCATGCGCACCCAGTTCACCCACTGCACGGATGTGGTGCCCACGGTGCTGGAGGTCTGCGGCATCCCGGAGCCGTCGAGCGTTGACGGCATCGCGCAGGAGCCGATGGACGGCACCAGCTTCGCCTTCACGTTCGACGCGCCTGAGGCGCCCGAGCAGCACACGGTGCAGTACTTCGAGATGTACGGGAGCCGAGCCATCTACAAGGACGGCTGGTGGGCCTGCGCGAAGCTGGACAAGCTCCCGTGGGACTTCGCGCCGGAGACCCTCGCGAGGTTCGGTCCCGGCAGCGGCTGGGATCCGGGCAAGGACGTGTGGGAGCTCTACTACCTGCCCGACGACTTCTCGCAGGCGCACGACGTGGCAGCCGAGCACCCCGAGAAGGTGGACGAGCTCGTCACGCTCTTCTGGACCGAGGCCGAGCGCAACCGGGTCCTGCCGATGCTGGGCGGCTTCGCGGTGTTCTTCGGCATGGTCCCGCCGATGCCCACGCGTACCCGGTTCCCGTTCGCGGGCGACGTGCAGAACATCCAGACCACGATGATCCCGCGCATCGTCGGCCGTTCTTACGCGATCGAGGCCGATGTGCACGTGCCCGACGCCGGTGCCGAGGGCGTGCTCGTGGCGTTCGCCGACTTCATCGGCGGGTTCGCCCTGTGGGTCGACGAGAAGGGCCTGCTCCACCACACCTACCAGTACCTAGGCGTCGACACCTACCGCCAGACCTCGACCGAGGCCATCCCCACCGGCGACGTCACGCTGACGATGCTGTTCGAGGCGGACGAGCCCAGACCCGGCACGGGCGGACGCGTCACGCTCTGGGCCGGGGACAGGCAGATCGGCGAGGGCGTGATCCCGCGCACGATCTCGCTGATCTTCACCACGTACGCCGGCATGGACATCGCTCGCGACAACGGCGGGGTCGTCGATCTCGACTACGAGGACCGAGCCCCGTACGCCTTCACCGGCACCGTGAAGCGGGTCATCTTCGACCTCAAGCCGGTGGCCCACGGCCGCGAGGCCGAGCTGCATCGCGAGCTGCACCAGGCGGGCATCGCGCACGGCGCTGGCGGCTGACCGGCCACGCGCGTGGCCCCGGGAAACCCCCGGGGCCACGCGCGTGCGGATCGTCGTGCGTCAGTCGTCGTCCATGTCGGCCATCGCGCTGGCGATGTAGGCCGCCGGGTTGCCGTTCGGGTTGATGAGCACGGTGGCCATGTCGCACGAGGCTGGCACCGTGAGCCGTACGCGGAACCTCGCGTCGCCGGCCGGCACCGACAGCGGCTGCTTGTCGGTGC
Source organism: uncultured Actinomycetes bacterium (assembly GCA_963778785.1). GTDB lineage: Bacteria > Actinomycetota > Actinomycetes > S36-B12 > CAIYMF01 > CAVZVV01. The sequence continues at coordinate 35,386 of CAVZVV010000020.1, read as the reverse complement.
GGGTCACGAACACGCCGCCGCAGTAGAGGCTCGCCGTGATCGTCGGGACGGGGTTGTCGGTGCTGCCGTCGGTGCGGAGCACCTGCAGGCCCTCGAGGCGCACGTCGGTGCGGCCGTTGCTGCGGATCCGGACCGAACCCTCGTCGAGAACCCAGGGCAGGCCGCCGGCTTTGACGCCGAAGATCGCCGGGTCGGTGGGCACGCTCGGGGTGAAGTGGGCGCGGATGATGCCGTGGTTCTCGTGGGCGGAGGCAATGCCGGGGGCTAGCGCCACCAGCAGGGGCGCGAGCGCGGCGACGGCGAGCAGGCGGGAGTGGCGGGGCTTCATGAGACCTCCGGTAGCCGTGCGGACAGGGGTGATGGGCAGCGCGGGGCGTATGTGTCCCCGTGCGAACTACGTCGGCCCGGCTGTCCGCGTTCACTGCCCCGCCCTGCGATGACTCGCCGGCTCGACCCGACGCCTGCCACCCCCCATCCCCCGTCCGTTGATCCATGGCATGGGTCAACCGTCCATTCATGGCGCCACCGCAGGCCCATCAGTGGTCCGTTGGTCCATGCCATGGACCAACGGACGACGGGTGCGGTAGGGCCTGCTGGGGCCTCCCGGCCTGCAGGAACCGGGTGGGCGTCGTCGAGGGGCGTGCTCGCGCGGACGGCGGCGGGCGGACGTACGGTGGCGCCCATGATGACGACGGCTGACAAGGCCCGTGAGCTCTTCCGCCTGCACGTCGATCCCGAGCTGCTCGTGCTCGTGAACGTGTGGGACGTGATCACCGCGGAGGTCGTGGCTGGCACCCCGGGGGTGCGGGCGCTCGCCACCGCGAGCCACTCCATCGCGGCCTCGCACGGCTACCCCGACGGCGAGGTCATCCCCCGCGACGAGATGATCGCCGCCGTCGGCCAGATCGCCGCCGCGACGGAGCTTCCCGTCACCGCCGACCTCGAGGCGGGCTACGGCGACCCCGGCGAGACCGTCCGGCGGGCGATCGGCGTGGGGGTCGTCGGGGCGAATCTCGAGGACCAGCTCAAGCCGCTCGCGGTAGCCGTCCGCTCGGTCGAGGCCGCGGTCGCGGCGGGTGAGGCCGAGGGCGTGCCCTTCGTGCTGAACGCGCGTACCGACGCGTTCCTGCGCGCTGGGGACAAGGACCCGGAGCTGGTCCTGGCCGACGCGATCGAACGCGGCCACGCCTACCTCGGCGCGGGCGCCTCCACGTTCTTCGTCCCGGGCAGGCTGGACGAGCCGACAGTGGCGCGGCTGGTGGACGCCCTCGGCCCGCAGAAGGTCAACCTGATCGCGGTGCCGGGGGCTCTCCCGCTGGAGACCATGACCCGCCTCGGGGTGGCTCGCGTGTCGTTCGGGCCGTGGAGCCAGAACGTCGTTCTCACGGCGCTCGCGGCGCTCGCCGAGTCGGCGCTGTCCGGCGGAGGCGTACCCGAGGGCACACGCCGGCTGAACTGACCCCAGCCGGCGGCGAAGGACCCCAGGGCTGGCGAGCGTGTCTTCGTCAGGCGCGACGTGCGATCACCGCCGCCCGGACGACGAGGGGCAGGAACGCCGCCAGCCCCAGGACGGCCAGGGACAGCGACACCATGCCGGCGGGTCCCGGGAGCGTCGTCGTGGCCACGACCAGCGCGAGGTTGATGACTGTCAGGCGCGTGGTCCCCCCGAGGTCGAGGGTCGCGTTGGTCGCCCGCGTCCTGGCCGGGCCTCCCCCCAAGACGACGGGTACGAGGTAGCTCAGCGCGCCGAGCAGCACCTGCGCGACGAAGCCGACGAGGAAGGGGCCGGCGAGCCGGTCCGCGGCCTCAGCGGCCTCCACCCAGCCGGGGGCGAGCAGGACGATCGCCGCGAGCGCCGTGCACGAGCCCGCGTACCAGGTCAGCCCGGCCGCGAGCGACCGGGTGGCGTACGTGCGGGGAGGCCGGGCTCGGGCCTCCGCGACGAGCGGCCGGCCTGCCACCACGAGACCCGCGAGGTAGCACAGCAGCCCGATGCCGGCGACGACCCGGGTCCCGAGCAGGGCCCCCACGGCAGCGACGGTCAGGGCGAGGACCAGCACGGGAAGGGCGCGCCGAGCGGCCCGCTCGGCTCCGTCGGCGACGAGCGTGTGCAGCATCGTGGGCCACAGCGTCACGAGGGTGCCCACGACGGTGAGCCCCATCCAGCCCAGGAGGTTGAGGCTGGCGTGGGCGAGGGCGACCTGTGCGTGGGCCTCGTCGCTCAGGGTGCCCTGGGCCATCACCGCCCCCAGGGCGACGCCCAGGAGCAGAAGCGCGGCGGCGGCCACGTAGTAGCGGATGGTGGAGGTGAACCGGGACGGCAGCGCTCGGCGCATCCGGGCGAGGAGCACCGCGCCGTGCCAGGCCACGACGGCGGCTACGGTCGCGGCACCCACGAGGACGAGGCCCCACCGGTCGGTGACCATCCCCGCGACGACGCCGACGGTACCGGCGTTGAACACCCCCAGCCGAATGGCCTCCGCCCGGCGGCCTGGGGCGTCCGCCAGCCGCAGGAGCGCGTCGGCGAAGTGCCGGCTCCAGATCAGGATGGCGTTGCTGACGGCACCGAGCAGGAGCAGGTGAACCATCAGCCAGGACGACACCGGGTGGACGAGACCGGCTACCCCGACGACCAGGACCGCCACCAGCCAGGCCACCACGAAGGCTCCGGCACCGAGGTGCCAGGACGATCGCCTCATCCGGTGGTCGGCACGTCGTGGCGGCCCGGCGCGGGCTGTGGACGGTCCACGGAGGACACGCTAGTGATCCCTCCGTCGCGGGGTGAGGGAGCACCGGCGATGATGGCGGGACGACCCGAATCCCCTGAGCCGTCGCGTCGCGGTGGCGACCGGGGGTCCGGAAGCGGTCACCGGAGCACCAGGAGGACGCACGTGAGCGTCGGCGGAATCTCTCGCTGGGTGGACGTCGACGGTCCGGTGCACTACCGCGACTACGGCGGGCCCCCGGACGGACCGGTGCTCGTGGCGGTCCATGGGCTGGGGGGCTCCGCCCTGAACTGGGCGGCGCTGGCGCCGCACCTCACCGACTCCTTCCGCGTCCTCGCGCCCGACCTGGCCGGGTTCGGCCTCACCGAGGCCCACGGTCGCCCCACGACGGTGCCCGCGAACACCAGGCTGGTCGGGGAGTTCCTTCGCCGCGTCGTCGGCGGCCCCGCGATCGTGGCCGGCAACTCGATGGGCGGCATGGTCTCCCTGCACCTCGCGGACTCGCAGCCCGACCTGGTCGCTGGCCTGGCCCTCATCGACCCCGCGGTGCCCTTCGTCGTCGCGCGGCCCGACCCCGTCGTGGCCGGAGCGTTCGCCGGCTATGCGATCCCGGGGCTGGGTCGTTGGAGCCTGGCAGCCCGCCGCCGCTCGATGACGCCCGAGCAGGCCTCGCGCATGCTGCTCGACCTGTGCTGCGCCGACTCGAGCCGGGTGCCCGACGATGTCGTCGCGGCGCACGCCGACGAGGCTCGTGAGCGGCGGGCACACAGCACTGCGGATGCTGACTTCCTCGCCGCAGCGCGCTCGGTGATCACGGTCATGGCGCGGCGCAACAAGTACCGCGGCACCGTGGCGCGAGTGCGCCAGCCGGTGCTCCTGGTGCACGGCACCGCCGACCGGCTGGTCCCGCTGGCTGCCGCTGAGGCGGCCGCCCGTAGCCGTCCGGACTGGACGTTCGTCGTCCTGCACGACGTCGGACACGCCCCGCAGCTCGAGGCCCCCGAGGACACTGCGTGGGCAGTACGCGACTGGCTCGACGGCGCGGGCGTCGAGGCCGCCGCGACCGCCTCGCGCCGCGCCACCCACGCGCCGGAGTGACCGTCGCTCAGTGGATGGTGAACAACTCCCGCCTAACTGCGGTGCTGTAGCACGGCGAGCGCGACGGCGTAGGTCAGACCGCCGATCGCCGCGAAGAGCCCGTACACGCCGATGTCCCCCCGTCGAGCGCGGCGGAGACGATGGCGCCGATGATCGCCACGACGATCATCGCGAGCCCGGCGATCGCCGTCGCCTCGATGTCGATGCGACGCTGCCGCTCGTCGCCTCCCGCCCGCAGGATCGCTCCGGTGTCCGTCTCACGACCGGACCAGGCGTACGCGATGATCGCGCAGACGCTGTAGAGCACGACGAGCGCGAGCGCGAGCCCGTGCGCGCCGCCGACCCAGGTGGCGACCGAGAGCGCGCCGCCCGCGATCGCGAGCACCGCCGCGGTCGCGCCGCGGTGGCCGGTGACTGCGTTGCTCGTCATGTCAGGTCCTCCTCATCCGGGATGAAGATGTCCTCGACGCTCCTGCCGAAGCCACGCGCCAGGGCGAGCGCCAGCGGGAGTGAGGGCAGGTAGCGGCCGTTCTCGATGGAGTTGATCGTCTGGCGGGAAACGCCGAGCGAGGTTGCGAGGTCACCCTGCGACAGACCCTTGGCCGAGCGGAGCTCGCTGACTCGGTTCCTCACCTGACAAGGATGCTTGTCAGGTGGACGAGGTGTCAAGGGTCCTTGTCACCTGGCTGCCACGTCGCACATGGCCGGGGAGGGCCCACGTCGGTCAGCTCGCGCCCGGGCGGCTTCGTCATGCGAGCGGGTGACGGGATCCGTCGCACGCCCGTCGGGCGCGCTCCTCCCGATTCCCGGCTGTTTCCCTTGATCCCATGACGAAGGCCCGGGCGTTCCCCGGGCCTTCGTCATGCGAGCGGGTGACGGGAATCGAACCCGCACTGTCAGCTTGGGAAGCTGATGTTCTGCCATTGAACTACACCCGCGCGGCCTGTCGGCCGGGTCGATGATAGCCCCACCGCGCCACGCCCCCCACGGCCGCCGGGGCCGGGCTCAGTCCGAGCCGACCACGCGGGGATCGAGCACGCGGCCGCGCACGGCCGACGCCGTCTCGTCGTCGGGGCACGACTGCGCCTCGAGCTCGGCGGCCACGCGGAGCTGGTAGCGCCGCACCTCTGCGGCCGTGGTTGCCGGGTCCCAGCCCAGCGGTCCGGACATCAGCGCGGCCACGTGCCGGGCCGCGACGAGACCGCGGTCGCCCGCCTCGAGGTACAGCCGGGTGCGCCGCGTGAGCACGTCATCGACCCGCATGGCGCCCTCGTGCGTGGCTGCGTGCAGGGCCTCCACCATGAGCGTGCCCGCGCCCCCGGGCAGGGGCTCGGCCAGCTTGGGGTCGTCGGCCACCTGGTCGAGCAGCTCCACCAGCAGCCGGCCGTACCGGCGCGACAGCCGCGTCAGGTGGTCGGCGTCGAGCAGGGCGGCACCCGGGTGGCCGGCGAGCTCCCGCACGGCCTCCTCGGGCGTAGCCGCACCGAGCATGGGCGTGATGGCGGTCGTCGAGGGCGGCAGGTCCCCACCGAGGTCCGGCGCGCACGCGTCGACCGTGTCCTCGGCCATGACGCGGTACGTCGTGTACTTGCCCCCGGCGATCGTGACCAGACCCGGTATCGGGCGGCGCACCACGTGCTCGCGCGAGAGCTGGGACTCGGTGAGGCCCTCCTGGTCGACGAGCGGACGGAGCCCCGCGTACACGCCGAGGACGTCGCCCTCGGTGAGCCCGCTCGTCAGCGCGGCGTTCGCCTGCCCGAGCAGGTAGGTGACGTCGTGCCCGTTCACGGCCGGGTGGGACAGGTCGTACCTCCACTCGGTGTCGGTGGTGCCGATGAGCCAGCAGTTGCCCCACGGCAGCACGAACAGCACGGAGGTGGGCGTGCGCGAGATCAGCGCCACGGTCGCGTCGATGCGGTCGCGTGGCACGACGAGGTGCACGCCCTTGGACGTGCGCACCTTGATCGGCGTCTCGACCCCCGCGAGCGACTCGAGCCGCCCGGACCACGGGCCGGTGGCGTTCACCACAACCCTCGCGGGCACCTGCTGGCGGCCCCAGACCGAGTCCTCGACCACGGCACCCACCACGCCGTCGCCCTCGCGCACCACCTCGACGACCCGAGCGCACGACACGGCCTGGACGCCATGCGCGACGCCCGTGCGCACCAGCTCCATCGTGTGCCGCGCGTCGTCGACCTGGGCATCGTGGTAGCGCACCGCGCCGGCCAGCCCCTCCTCGCGCAGGGACGGGAACGCCCGCAGCGCGGCCTTCTTGCTCAGGTGCGTGTGCCGCGGCACTGACGGGTCGAGACCCGCGAGCGAGTCGTACAGCGTGAGTCCGGCCCCGACGTACGGGCGCTCCCACACGCGGTGCTTGAGCGGGTAGAGGAAGGGCAGCGGCCGAACGAGGTGGGGGGCGAGCGTCTCGAGCAGAAGGGCCCGTTCGCGCAGCGCCTCGCGGACGAGCCGGAAGTCGCGCTGCTCGAGGTAGCGCAGCCCGCCGTGGATCAACTTGCTCGACCGGCTCGAGGTGCCTGCGGCGAAGTCGCGCTGCTCGACGAGCCCCACGGTGAGGCCGCGCAGCGCCGCGTCGAGCGCGACGCCGGCACCGGTGACCCCGCCCCCGACGACGAGCACGTCGACGCCGCGGGCGAGGGCGTCCCACGCATCCGCCCGCGTCTGCGCGTCGATCCGCCCGTGACCTGGGCGGGCCGTCCGCGCGTCCGACGTGGTCATCGCGATCTCCTCACCTGGGTCTCCCACTCTGCCCCATCCAGGACGCGCACGGGCGGCCCACCCTGCCCGCCGGCGCGGGTCAGCCGAGCTCGAGCGGCCCGGCTCCGGTCGACGGGGACACCTGCATCGGTACCGGCGGCGAGAAGCCCGCCGCCGCGAACCGTGAGCTCACGGCCGTCGTCACGTCGTGGGCGGAGTCCTGGGGCACCAGGACCACCACTGACCCGCCGAACCCTGCGCCGGTCATGCGGGCCCCCACGGCCCCCGCCTCCCGGGCGGACTCCACGGCCAGGTCGAGCGCGGGCACGCTCACCTCGAAGTCGTCGCGCAACGAGGCGTGGGAGGCGTCCAGCAGCCGGCCGACCGCGTGCAGGTCGCCAGCGTCGAGAAGGGCGACGACCTGGGTCACCCGGTCGACCTCCGTGATCACGTGCCGCGCGCGCCGCCGAAGCACGGGGTCGTCGAGCCTCGCCAGGGCGGCGTCGAGCTCGGCGGCGGGCACCTGGCCGAGATGGCGGACGCCGAGGAGGGCGGCGGCCTGGTCGCACGAGGTGCGGCGGGCGGCGTACGCGCCGTCGACGAGCTGGTGCGGCGCCCGCGTGTCGATCGTGAGCATCGTCAGGCCGTGCGCGTCCGGGTCGAGCGGAACGTGCCGGGAGAGCAGCGTGGCGCAGTCCAGCAGGAGCGCGTGACCGGTGCGGCACAGCATCGCCGCGGCCTGGTCCATGACGCCGCAGGGCATCCCGACGAAGTCGTTCTCGCCGCGCTGCGCGACCACCGCCATCTGCATGGGGTCCCAGCCGTGCCCGGACGCCGTCAGCAGCGCGCACGCGCTGGCGCACTCGAGAGCCGCGGACGACGACATGCCGGCCCCCAGGGGAACGTCGCCGTCGACGAGCAGGTCGGCGCCGACGAGCACGTGGCCGTTCTCGGCCAACGCCCAGGCAGTGCCGGCGACGTAGGCGGCCCAGCCGGTCACGGCGCCGGGCGCGAGGCCGTCGAGCGGCACCTCCACGATCTCGCCCGGGTGCTGGCGCGATGCGATCCTGAGCAGCCCCCCGGTGCGGGGCCGCGCCGCCACCCGGACGTCCCACGGGATCGCGAAGGGCAGCACGAGCCCGCCGTTGTAGTCGGTGTGCTCGCCGATCAGGTTGACCCGACCGGGCGCGCGCCACGCGGTCGACGGGTAGCCAGCGAAGACCTCCGCGAATGCCGTCGCGGTGCTGCTCATGGCTGCGCCCCCCGCGGGCCGAGGCTGCGCAGCCGGGCGGCGACGTCCTCGGGAGTGCGGTCGCCGATGAACGCGTCCATCGCCGACTCCGAGCCCGCGAGGTACTTGAGCTTGTCCGGCGCGCGCTGCACCGAGAAGAGCTCCAGGTGCAGGGCCGCCTCGTCCCGGCCGTCCGCCTCGCGCACGGGGCCCTGGTGCCACGAGGCGATGTAGGGCAGCGCCATCCCGTAGAAAGCCTCGCCACGGCGGAGCAGGTCGCCGAGCACGGCCGGCAGCTCCGCCCGGGCGCCGGGGTCCTCGTGGGCGAGAGCGACGAGGTCGGGCACGCGGCGGCGCGGGTAGAGGTGCACCTCCACCGGGTAGCGCGCGGCGAACGGCACGAACGCCACCCAGTGGTCCGTGGCCATGACGACCCGCGTGCCGTCGGCGTGTCCGGATCTGAGAGATCGCGATGAGGCATGCGGCGCCGGCGGAGAAGCCGATGATCACGGTGTGCGAGATGAAATCGACAAGGCCGCCCAGGCGGGCGACGCCCATGATCAATTCGAACATGCCGGTCAGGAAAGCGATCGTGAGCACCAGTCGGATGTACTCGGTGCTGCCGGCGGAGCCAACTGCGTCACGCTGGCGAAAAGCAGGATCGCGACGGCGTTCGTCGGCCCGGAGATGAGATGAAGGCTCGATCCGAACAGCGCGGAGAGCGCAGGGGGCACCATGGCGGCGTACAAACCATACTCCGGCGGCAGCCCCGCGAGAATGGCGAACGCCACGCCCTGCGGCAATCCCAGAACGGCGCCCGCGAGCCCGGCGGACAGGTCCGCGCGGGTGCTTCGCGCATCCACCCGCGGCCACCAGCGCAGGAAGGCAGGAGCCGGTGCAGAGCGCGTGGCGCGGACCGGATCGCGGCATCTTCTCCGCCCGTCAGGGCCTGTTCCCGCCCGACATGGTGCGAACGAGCCCTAGTCGATCGGCCGCCGCCGCGCTGGAAGCGCTTCAGCACGCGCGCCCGTCCAATCACCCGAAAATACGATGACTCCAGCCACATCACGTTGATGATGCCGAACGCGAGCGCCAGGCCCAATCCGAGTATCCACGTGAAGTACCACATCGTCGTCGTCCTTTCCGCGGAACCGGCAGCTTGTCCCGCTACGTTCCGGCGCGTGCCGTCCGTGCATCGTCAGTTCTCCAGTACTCGCCGCGAATCGTCTCCGTGTGATCTTGCCGCGCAGCATGTGAAACACCCACCTCGTATAAATCACGATCAGCGGGACGAAGATGAGCACGACCCAGAACATGATCTGCAGCGTCAACTGGCTCGACACGGCATCCCATACGGTCAGGCTGTGGCCCGGATGGCTCGACGACGGCAGGATGAACGGAAACATCGCGAATCCCGCGGTGAGGATGACGCCGGCGACCGCGGTCGCGCTGGCGACGAAGGCGAGCCTTGGGCCAGCCGCGCGCGCGAACGCCGCCGCCAGGATCGCGCCTGCGAACGTGGCCATCGGCGCGACCATCGTCCACGGGTGGACGCGTGTAATTCCCGAGCCATGCGCCCTGCCCGACCGTGACGGTCTTCGCGAGCGGTGTCGACGCGAGACCCGCCGCCGGCATCGCCGTGATGCGGTAACCGTCGATGCCGCGCGCGACGAACCAGCCCGCCGCGCCGAACGAGACGATCAGGACGGCCGCCGACCACAACGTCGCCCGCACCGGCCGCGCGCATTGACGGCGCCGGTGCTGCGGATCTGCAGGTATACCGAGCCGTGGAGCACGAGCATCGCAAGGCTGATCACGCCCGCGAGCAGCGCGAACGGATTGAGCAGCGCCCAGAACGTGCCCGTGTAATACGACCGCATGTCGGCATCGAAGTGGAACGGGACGCCCAGCAGCAGGTTGCCGAACGCGACGCCGAACACGAGCGCCGGCACGAAGCTGCCGGTGAAGAGCCCCCAATCCCACGCCGCACGCCAGTCGCGGATCGGGCAGCTTGCTCCGGTAATCGAATCCGACCGGGCGGAAGAACAGCGCGAACAGCACCAGCAGCATCGCGATGTACATGCCGGAGAATGAAACGGCGTAGACCAGCGGCCACGCGGCGAAGGTCGCGCCGGCCGCGGTGATGAGCCAGGTCTGGTTGCCCTTCCCACGTCGCCCCCACCGAATTGATGATGACGCGCCGCTCGCCGTCGGTGCGGCCGAGGAACGGCAGCAGGATGCCGATCCCCATGTCGAAGCCGTCGGTCACCGCGAAGCCGATCAGCAGCACGCCGATCAGCAGCCACCAGACGACCTTCAGCGTCTCGTAGTCGAAGATCATCGCCTGCCTCGCCGTCCTCGCGGATCCGATACGTCCGCCGATCCATCGGCTCTCGCCGAAATACCGCCGGTGCCGAGGCTGCTCGGCCCGAGCCGGGCGTACTTGAACATGAGGTACAGCTCGACGACGAGCAGCAGCGTGTAGAAGCCGAGGAAGCCGGCGAGGCTGAAATAGAGATCCTGCTTCGAGAGCGTCGACACGCCGAGCGACGTCGGCAGGACTTCGCTGATGACCCACGGCTGCCGTCCGTATTCGGCGACGAACCAGCCCAGCTCTGCCGCGATCCACGGCAGCGGAATGCTGTAGAGGGCGCAGCGCTGCAGCCATCGCTGCGGCGCGAGATTGCGCCGCGCGAGGAAGTAGAACGAACAGGTGAACACCAGCAGGAACCACAATCCACAGGCCGACCATCAACCGAAAGACCAGAACAGCGGCGCGACGCGCGGAATGGTCGCCGCGGCGGCGGCCGCGATCTCCTCGGACGTGGCGTCGGCCACGTTCCTGGTGAATCGCGTCAGCAGCAGCGCGTAACCGAGGTCACCCTTGCCTCGGTCGAAGGTCTGCAGGACGTCGGGATCCTTGCTGCCCGCTTTGATCTGCTGCAGCGCGACGTATACCTTGATGCCGCTGCGGATGCGCTGCTCGGCCCGCCGGCGAAGTTCCTTGATGCCGAGGACCGGCGTGTCGACCGAGCGCGTGGCGATGAGGCCGAGCGCCCATGGCACGTGTAGCGCGTAGCGGGACGTCTCGGTCCGGTCGTCGGGGATGCCGAACACCATGAACGACGCCGGAGGTTTTTGCGTCTCCCATTCCGCCTCCATCACCGCGAGCTTCACCTTCTGCACTTCGCCGGTCGTGTAGCCCGACTCGTCGCCCAGCACGATCACCGACAGCGCCGAGGCGAGCCCGAACCCCGACGCGACGGCGAACGAGCGCAGCGCGAAATGCACGTCACGGCCCTTCAGCAGGTAATACGAGCTGATGCCCAGCACGAACATCGACGCGGTCACGTAGCCCGCCGCCACCGTGTGCACGAACTTGGCCTGCGCGACCGGGTTGAGAATGATCTGCGCGAATGCTGACCAGTTCCATCCGCATCGTCTCGTGATTGAAATCCGCGCCCACCGGATTCTGCATCCAGCCGTTGGCGATCAGGATCCACAGCGCCGACAGGTTCGACCCCAGCGCGACCAGGAACGTCACCCCGAGATGCTGGACCTTGCCCAGACGACTCCAGCCGAAGAAGAAGAGCCCGACCATCGTCGACTCGAGGAAGAACGCCATCAGGCCTTCGATCGCCAGCGGCACGCCGAAGATGTCGCCGACGTAGTGCGAGTAGTAGGCCCAGTTGGTGCCGAACTGGAATTCCAGCGTGATCCCGGTCGTGACGCCCATCGCGAAGTTGATGCCGAAGAGCTTGCCCCAGAACTTCGTCATGTCCTTGTAGACGTGCAAACCGGTCATCACGTAGACCGATTCCATGATCACGAGGATCCACGACAGCCCCAGCGTCAGCGGCACGAACAGGAAGTGGTACATCGCCGTCGCGCCGAATTGCAGGCGCGACAGCGCAACGACGTCGAGGTCGGGGGTCATGGTACGTCCAGTGGGGATTCAGGGATCGACGTCGAGGAGCGCCGCCGCCACGCCGCGCGCGTCCAATTCCCGGCTCATGGGGTGGGCGAACCACACGGCCCAGATCACGTACAAGAGGATGAACTTGATCACGCAGCGCGAGGGTGATCTCGATGGCGAGGCGCGAGCGCGACCGGCGATTCGCATGGCGATCAGTCGACCCTGACCTTCACATACCGGCCCGGCGCCGGCTCGATGCTCCGATGCTGCTTGTTGCCCGGCGTGCGCGGCGCAGCGACCTTGTCGCCGCCGTGCGGCGCGAGCCAGTCGCTCCAGGTCGGCCACCAGCTTCCCGGGACACTTCGCGCGCGGTCGCGAGCCACTGATCGGCGTCGCCGCCCGGGCTGCCGCCGACCCAGTAGTTGCGCTTGTTCTTCGCCGGCGGATTGATCACGCCGGCGATGTGGCCGCTCGCGCCCAGCACGAACGTGGTGTCGCCCGCAAGCAGTCCGATCGACGCATACGCCGCTCGCCACAGGACGATGTGGTCCTCGCGCGACGAGTAGATGAACGCCGGCACGTCGATCTCGGACAGGTCGACGGGCACGCCGCACTGGATCGTCCTGCCCGGCTCGCGCAGGTTGTTCTCGAGATACGTGTTGCGGACGTACCAGCAGAACATCGGACCGGGCAGGTTGGTGCTGTCCGAATTCCAGTACAGGAGATCGAAGGCCGGCGGCGTCTTGCCCTTGAGGTAGCTGTTGACGACGTACGGCCAGATCAGGTCGTTGGCGCGCAGCGACGAGAACGTGAAGCGCGAGCTCCTTGCCCTCCATGATGCCGCCCTTGCCGATCGCCGCCTCGCGGGCGGCGACGCTGCTGCTCGTCGACCAGCGCGCCGATCTCGCCGGGGTCGGAGAAATCGAGCATCGTGGTGAGCAGCGTCATGCTCGCGACCTTGTCCTCGGCGTTCGCCTTCATCACCGCCAGCGCCGAGGCGAGCAGCGTGCCGCCGATGCAGAAGCCCAGCGTGTTGACGTCGGTCGGCGCCGGTTACGTCGCAGCGCGACGTCGATGGCCTGCCATCACCCCTAGCTGCAGGTAGTCGTCCCACGTGAAGTGCCCGGTCTCGGCCGTGATGTTGCGCCACGACAGCAGGAACACCGTGTGCCCCTGGTCGACCGCATGGCGGACGAACGAATTTTCCGGCGTGCAGGTCGAGGATGTAGAACTTGTTGATGCACGGCGGAATCATCACCAGCGGCCGCTCGTGTACGCTCTGCGGTGCGCGGCGCGTACTGGATCACCTGGATCAGCTCGTTCTCGAAGACCACCGCGCCTGGCGGTGACGGCGAGGTTGCGGCCGACCTCGAAGGCGGCTCTCGTCGGTCATCGAGATGCGGCCCTTGGCGAGGTCCTTGAAGAACAGGCGCATTCCGTCGGCGAGGCTCTGGCCGCCCGGTCTCCGACCGCCAGCTGCATCGCCTCCGGATTGGTCACGAAGAAAGTTCGCCGGGCTCATCGCATCGACGAACTGGCGCACGGCGAAGCGCAGCTGGCCCTTCGTCTTGTCGTCCACTCGGCGGACTCGACCGATTGCTGCAGGAGCTCGAGTACGCGAGGTAGGTGCGCTTCACCACGTCGAAGCGCGGATCGTTGCGCCACGCCTCGCCGGCGAAGCGCTTGTCGTCGGTCCCGTCGCCGGCCGGCCATCCCCACGGCATCGCGGCGCCGGGCATCCCCGACCAGAACCCGGTCACCTGCTTCCAGAAATCCTGCTGCATCCCGATCATCTGCTGCGACGCCGCGGCAATGGCTGCCATCGGATCCGATGTCCCTGCCGCCTCTGTTGCGGTGGCGCCCGCGAACTGCTGCATCATCGATTGTCCGCTCTTGAACATCTGCGCGAGCAGTTGCGCCGGATCGTGCACTGGATTGGCCATGTCGTCTCCTTTCCGCCGTCCTGCGCCGCGTTCCCGTCGCGTGATTGCGTGCGGATCCGCGTTCAGTGCAGCTTTACGTGCGTTTCGGTTCGCCGGGTGATGACCCGCGCCGCGGTGTCCAGCGAGACCTTCCAGAACCCGTGCAGCGCCAGCTCGTGCAGCTTGTACAGCGACAGGTACATCATCCGCGCGAACCAGCCTTCGATCCACATGTTGCGGCCGACGAGCCCGCCCATCAGATTGCCGACGGTGCGAATGCTCGCCGAGCGAAACGAGCGAGCCGAAGTCGCGATAGCGCCACGGCGTCAGCGGCCGGCCGGCGAGGCGGCGTTCGATCTGTCCCACCATATGCGACGCCTGCTGGTGGGCGGACTGCGCGCGCGGCGGCACCAGCATCCCTTCCTTGCCCAGCCACGGGCACGCCGCGCAGTCGCCGATGGCGAAGATGTTCTCGTCGCGCGTCGTCTGCAGCGTCGGCAGCACGACGAGCTGGTTGATGCGATTGGTTTCCAGCCCGTCCAGGTCCTTGAGGAAGTCCGGCGCCTTCACGCCGGCCGCCCAGACGACGAGTTCGGCGGGGACGACGTCGCCGCCGGCGAGCCGCACGCCGTTGGCAAGAACCTCGGCGACACGCGGGCCGACGTGCGCACCTGGACGCCGAGCTTCTCGCAGCAGCTTCGTCGCGGCGTCGGACAAGCGCGCCGGCAGCGCGGGCAGGATGCGATCGGCGGCCTCGATCAGCACGACCTTGATGTCCTTCTCCGGGTCGATGCGATCGAGGCCGTAGGACACCAGCGCGCGCGCGGCATTGTGCAGCTCCGCCGCGAGCTCGACGCCCGTGGCGCCGGCGCCGATGATCGCGACGTGCAGCTGTTCCGGCCGCAACGGCTCGGTCTGCGCATGCGCGCGGATGCAGGCGTTGACCAGCCGCCGATGAAAGCGCTCCGCTTGCACGGGCGTCTCGAGCGACATCGCGTGCTCCTTCGCGCCCGGCGTGCCGAAATCGTTGGTCAGGCTGCCGACCGCGATGACCAGCGTGTCGTAGGGGAACTCACGCTGCGGCGTCACTCGGTCGCCGTCCTCGTCGACGAACGGCGCGACGTCGACCGTGCGCTGCGCGCGGTCGAGGCCGACCATCTCGCCGATGCGGTAGCGGAAATAGTGCCAGTGCGACTGCGCGAGATAGTTCGTCTCGTAGACGCCGATGTCCATGCTGCCGGCGGCCACCTCATGCAGGTGCGGCTTCCAGAAGTGCGTGCGCGCGCGCTCGATCAGTGTGACGTGAGCCCTGTTGCGCCTGCCGAGCTTGTCGCCCAGGCGCGTGGCAAGCTCGAGGCCGCCCGCGCCGCCGCCGACGACCACGATCCGGTGCAAATCTCCCGGACGTGGAGCCGCGCGCTCCGCAACCGTGACGGGCGCAACCGGAGGATTGCCGTCCGGGCCGCCAACCGTCCGGCGTGTGGCCTGCGCATCTGCCATGACCTACACACTCTTGGTGGACAGGTGATCCTCCACGGTGTCGAGGACCTGTTCCGGTTCGTCCGCCTCACCCTCGGTTTCGTTGTTGAGCACGCGCTGCATCCGCGCCTCGTCCAGTTCGCCGCACCATTTCCCGACGACCACGGTGGCAACACCATTGCCGACGAGGTTCGTTAATGCGCGCGCCTCCGACATGAAACGGTCGATGCCGAGAATCAGCGCCAGCCCGGCCACCGGCACGTTTCCAACCGCCGAAAGCGTCGCCGCGAGCACGATGAATCCGCTGCCGGTGACACCGGCTGCGCCCTTGGATGTCAGCAGCAACACCGTTAGCAGCGTGAGTTGCTGCGTGAGAGTCATCACCGTATTCGTCGCCTGCGCGATGAACATCGCGGCCATCGTGAGGTAGATCGACGTCCCATCCAGATTGAAGGAATACCCGGTCGGGATGACGAGGCCTACCGTCGACTTCTTCACGCCCAGGTTTTCCATCTTCGCCATCATTCGTGGCAGCACGGATTCGGACGACGACGTACCCAGCACGATCAGGAGTTCCTCCTTGATGTAGTTGATGAACTTCAGGATCGAAAAGCCGTGGAACCGGGCGATGAGTCCCAGCACGACGAGAATGAACACGAGGCAGGTCAAGTAGAACGTCCCCATCAGCTTGCCGAGCGACAAGAGCGAGCCGACCCCGTATTTGCCGATCGTAAAGGCCATCGCGCCGAACGCGCCGAATGGCGCCACCTTCATGATCACGCCGACGATCGCGAACAGCACGTGCGATATCTTTTCGATCATGTCGAACACCAGCGTGCCCCGGCCGCCGAACTTGTGCAGGCAGAAGCCGAAGAGTACGGCGACGAACAGCACCTGGAGGATCTCTCCCTTGGCGAACGCGTCCACGATCGTGCTCGGGATGATGTTCATCAGGAATTCCGTCGTGCCCTGCATCTGGCCCGGCTTGGTGTACGCGGCGATGCCCTTCGTGTCGAGCGATGCCGGTTCGATGTTCATCCCCGCGCCCGGCTGCACGATGTTCACGATCGTGAGGCCGACCACGAGGGCGATGGAGCTGACGATCTCGAAATAGAGCAGCGCGTAGCCGCCGGTCTTGCCGACCTTCTTCATGTCCTCCATGCCGGCGATGCCGACGACCACGGTGCAGAAGATGATCGGTGCGATGATCATCTTGATGAGCTTGATAAAGGCGTCGCCGAACGGCCTCATCGCCGTGCCGGTCTCAGGATAGAAATGCCCCAGCAGCACGCCGATGACGATGGCGACGATGACCTGGAAATAAAGCGACTTGTAGAGCGGCTTCTTTGCGCCTGCCATGTTGCTTCTCCTCCGGAATTCGCCTTCCGTGCCCGGTAATCTCGTGCGGCTAGCGTTGCGCGCCGGCGTCGGCGACCGCGACGGCGGTCATGTTGACGATGCGCCGTACCGTCGACGACGATGTCATGATGTGGACCGGCTTGGCCGAACCCAGCAGGATGCCGCCGACCGTGATGCCTCCGCCCGACGTCACCCGCAGCGCGTTGTAGGTGATGTTGGCGGCGTCCATGTTCGGCATGATGAGCAGGTTGGCGTCCTCGGTCAGCCGCGAGTCCGGGAAGTCGTGGTCGCGCGTGGTCTTCGACAGCGCGGTGTCCGCACGCATTTCACCTTCGACAGCGAGGTTGGGGGAACGGGCGAGGATGATCGCCAGCGCGTCGCGCATCTTCTTCGCCGATGGCGCGTCCGAATTGCCGAAGCTCGAGTGCGACAGCAGCGCGACACTCGGCTTCAACCCGAACCGTTGCACCTCCTCCGCGGCGAGCAGGGTCATTTCGGCGATATCCTGCGCATCCGGATCCCGATTCACGTGCGTGTCGCAAATGAACAGGCGCCGCCCGGGCAGGATCAGCATCTGCATCGCCGCCAGTGTCTTGACGCCGGCGCGCAGGCCGATGACGTCGCGGACATGCTTCAGGTGGTCGGGAAAATTGCCGCGCGTGCCGCACAGCATCGCGTCCACGTCGCCGCGGCGGAGCAGCATCGCGCCGACGACGGTCGGCCGGCTCCGCATTTCCTCCATCGCCTGGTCCCGCGAGATGCCGAGGCGCCGCGTCAGGTGGTAATAGTCGAGGCCGAAATCCCGGTAGCGAGGGTCGTCGAGAATATTGACGCCTTCGCAGTTCTCGCCAAGCACAAGCCGCAGGCCGAGTTTATTGATGCGCGCCGCCATGACGTCCGCGCGACCCACCAACACGGGCCGGCGCGAGGCCCTCGTCCACCGCGACCTGCGCGGCCCGCAGCACCCGTTCATCCTCCCCTTCGGCGAACAGGACGCGCTTGGGCGCGCGCTTGGCAGCCGCGAATATGGGCTCCATCGATCGTCCGGACTCGTAGACGAATCGGGTCAGCTGCTTGCGATAGGCGTCGAAATCCTTGATGGGTCGCGTTGCCACTCCGCTGTCCATCGCGGCCTTCGCCACCGCCGGCGCGAGATTGGTGATGAGCCGCGGATCGAAAGCACGCGGGATGAGGTAATCGGCGCCGAACGGCGGCGTCTGTTCGCCGTAGGCCAGCGCCACGACTTCGGAGGGCTCGGCGCGCGCCAGTTCGGCGAGGCCGCGAACTGCCGCGAGTTTCATCTCCTCGTTAATCGTGGAGGCGCCGCAATCGAGCGCGCCGCGAAAGATGAACGGGAAGCAGAGCGAGTTGTTGACCTGGTTCGGATAGTCCGACCGTCCCGTGCCGATCAGGCAGTCGGGCCGCGCGGCCTTGGCCAGTTCCGGCCGGATCTCCGGCTCCGGATTGGCCATGGCGAGAATGATGGGCTGGTCCGCCATTTTCTTTACCATGTCCTGCGTCAGGACGCCGCCCGCCGACAGGCCAAGGAAGACATCGGCGCCACCGATGGCATCGTCCAGGGTGCGGGCCCGCGTGTCCTGCGCATAGCGCGCCTTGTCCGGGTCCATCGGTTCCTTGCGCCCTTTCGACACGACACCCTTGCTGTCGATGACGAAGATGTTCTTCGGGTTGAGCCCCAGGCTCACCTGCAGATTGAGGCATGCCAGCGCCGCGGCGCCCGCGCCGGAACATACGAGCTTGACCTTGCCGATATCCTTGCCGACGATCTTGAGCCCGTTCAGCACGGCGGCAGCGGCAACAATGGCGGTCCCGTGCTGGTCGTCGTGAAACACGGGGATCTTCATTCGCTCGCGCAGCTTCCTTTCGATATAGAAGCACTCGGGCGCTTTGATGTCCTCGAGATTGATGCCGCCGAAGGTCGGCTCGAGCGCCGCGACGACCTCGACCACCTTGTCCGGATCGGTCTCGTTGATCTCGATGTCGAACACGTCGATGCCGGCAAACTTCTTGAAGAGGCAACCCTTGCCTTCCATCACGGGCTTGCCCGCCAGCGCGCCGATGTTGCCCAACCCGAGCACCGCGGTGCCATTGGTGATCACGGCGACCAGGTTGGCGCGCGCCGTGTAGCGCGCGGCGAGTTCCGGATCGTGCTGGATCGCGGTGCATGCATACGCGACCCCGGGCGAATAGGCCAGCGCAAGATCACGCTGGTTGGCCAAGGCCTTCGTCGGCGCGATGGAGATCTTTCCGGGCGTCGGAAACTCGTGATACTCGAGCGCGTCGATGCGCAGTTGCTCTTCGGACATGGTGCGGCTCCGTTCAGGTAGGCGGAGCGCCGGGAATCGGGAATCGGTTCAACGGCGCTAAGCGACTAAGCATCATTTCTTCTTCACCGGCGGCAGGTCGGTGCAAACCCCTTCGAACAGCTCGGCCGCCATGCCGACGGACTCGCACAAGCGTCGGATGCGGATGGATGGTCTTGCCGATGTCGGTCGGATCGCAGCCCATCTCCACCGCGAGGCAGACTTCGCCGATCAGGTCGCCCGCGTGCGTGCCGACGATGCCGCCGCCGATGCAGCGGTGCGTCGCCTCGTCGAAGAGAGCTTCGTGAAACCCTCGTCGCGACCGTTGGCGATGGCCCGGCCGGACGCCGCCCACGGAAACACCGCCTTGCCGTATTTGATGCCCTCGCGCCTTGCACTGCTCCTCGGTGAGTCCCGCCCACGCGACTTCCGGGTCGGTGTAGGCCACCGACGGAATCTGCCGCGCATCGAAGTACGACTTCTGCCCGGCGCCACCTCGGCGGCGACGTGCGCCTCGTGCACCGCCTTGTGCGCAAGCATCGGCTGCGCCGACGATGTCGCCGATCGCGAAGATGTGCGCGACGTTGGTGCGCATCTGCTTGTCGACCGTGGATGAAGCCGCGGTCGGTCACCGCCACGCCCGCCTTGTCCGCGCTGATCTTCTTGCCGTTCGCGCTGCGGCCGACCGCCACCAGCACCAGGTCGTAGACCTGCGGCTCGGCCGGGGCCTTCTCGCCTTCGAAGCCGACCTTGATCCCCGCCTTGCGTCGCCTCCGCGGCGACCGTCTTCGTCTTCAGCATCACGTTGTCGAAGCGCGGGGCGTTCATCTTCTCCCACACCTTGACCAGGTCGCGGTCGGCGCCGGCCATCATGATGTCGAGCATTTCGACCACGTCGATGCGCGTGCCCAGCGTCGAATAGACGGTCGCCATTTCGAGGCCGATGATGCCGCCGCCGACGACCAGCATGCGCTTCGGGATGCCCTTCAATTCCAGCGCGCCGGTCGAATCGACGACGCGCGGATCGTCCGGCATGAACGGCAGCTTCACCGCCTGGCTGCCCGCAGCGATGATCGCCTTCTGCAAACTTGACGACTTTCTTTTCGCCCGACTTGTCCTGGCCGGTACCGGAGGTCAACTCCACCTCGACGTGATACGGATCGAGGAAGCGGCCGATGCCCCGCACCACCTCAACCTTGCGCGCCTTGGCCATGCCCATGAGGCCGCCGGTGAGCTTCTTGACCACGCCGTCCTTGAAGCCGCGCAGCCCGTCGATGTCGATCTGCGGCGCCGCGTACTTGATGCCGTGGTCCGCCCAGCTCCTTCACTTCGTCCATCACCGACGCAGTGTGCAGCAGCGCCTTCGACGGAATGCAGCCGACGTTGAGGCACACGCCGCCCAGCGTGGCGTAGCGCTCGACCAGCACCGTCTTCATGCCCAGGTCGGCCGCGCGGAACGCCGCCGAATAGCCGCCCGGACCCGCGCCCAGCACCAGCATTTCGCATTCGATGTCGGCGCCGCCGCCATACGCGGCCGCCGTCGGTGCCGGCGCCGCGGCAGCCGGCGTGTCGCCACGCGCCACTGGTGCAGGAGCAGCCGCACCCTGCACGCCCGTCGACAGCGTGAGGATCAGGTTGCCTTCCGACACCTTGTCACCGACTTTCAACTTGAGTTCCGCCACCGTGCCGCCAGCAGGCGACGGTACGTCCATCGTCGCCTTGTCCGATTCCAGTGAGATGAGCGAATCCTCGGCCTTTACCGTGTCGCCCGCCTTGACGAACACTTCGATGACTGGAATGTCCTTGAAATCGCCGATGTCGGGGACGCGCACGTCGATTGTCTCGTACACGCCCGATGCACCGTAGTCGGCCGCGGGCGCGCCGGCGGCCGTCGCCGTGCGCCCTCGGTGATCTTCTGCGGCGGCGCCACGCCCGCCGGCGCCGCGTCGGCATCGACGACCAGGATAGCGAGCCTTCCGACACCTTGTCGCCGACCTTGACCTTGAGCTCCTTCACCACGCCGTCCACCGGCGAAGGCACGTCCATCGTCGCCTTGTCGGACTCGAGGGTGATGAGCGAGTCCTCGGCCTTGACCGTGTCGCCGGGCTTCACGAACACCTCGATGACCGGGATGTCCTTGAAGTCGCCGATGTCGGGAACCTTGACTTCGACGATCGTTGCCATGTTTGTGGTCCCCGTCAGATCAGCATGCGACGCATGTCGGCAAGCAGGCCGGCGAAAGTGGCTGTTGAAGCGCGCCGCCGACGCGCCGTCGATCACGCGGTGATCCCACGACAGCGACAGCGGCAGCACAAAGCGCCACGACGATGTCTTGCCGTCCGTCGATACCTGCTTCCAGAACGATCGTGCACACTCCCATGATCGCGACCTCGGGCGCGTTGATGATCGGCGTGAAGTAGATGCCGCCGATGCCGCCCAGACTCGAGATCGTGAAGCAGCCGCCCTGCATCTGGTCGGGCTTGAGCTTGCCGTCGCGCGCGAGCTTGGCGAGATCGCCCATCTCCTTCGCGATCTCGACCACGCCTTTCTTGTCCGCGTCGCGGATCACCGGCACCACCAGGCCCTGCGGCGTGTCGGCGGCGAAGCCGATGTGGTAGTACTTCTTGAGAATCAGGTTGTCGCCGTCGAGCGAGGCGTTGAAGTCGGGGAACTTCCTCAGCGTGGCCACCGCCGCCTTGATCATGAACGCCAGCATGCTGACCTTGACGCCGCTCTTCTCGTTCTCCTTGTTCATCTGCACGCGGAAGGCCTCGAGGTCGGTGATGTCGGCGTCGTCGTGGTTGGTGACGTGCGGAATCATCACCCAGTTGCGATGCAGGTTGGCGCCGGAGATCTTCTTGATCCGCGACAGCGGCTTCGACTCGACCGGACCGAACTTGGCGAAGTCGACCTTGGGCCACGGCAGCAGGTCGATGCCGCCGACACCGCCGCCGGCGGCGCCGCGGCCGCCGCAGCGCTTGGCCGCCGCCGGCGCGCCCTTGGCCGCCGCCTCGACATCCTCCTTCACGATGCGACCCTTGTTGCCGCTGCCCTTCACGCGGCCCAGGTCGACGCCCAGTTCGCGCGCGAGCTTGCGCACGCCGGGACCTGCATAGGCGAGCCCGAACGCGACCTCGTCGATCGCGCCCGCGGATGCCGCTGCCGGCTGCGCGGAGGCGGCGGCGGTTGGCGCGACGCAGCCGCGCCGGCCGCCGACGGCGCGGGGTGCCGACGTGGTCGCGGCCGCCGCGCTTCCGGTGGCCAGCGTCAGCACGACCGCGCCCTCCGACACCTTGTCGCCGACCTTGACCTTGACGTCCTGCACCGTGCCGCCGAACGGCGCGGGCACGTCCATCGTCGCCTTGTCCGATTCCAGCGTGACCAGCGGGTCTTCCGGCTTCACCGTGTCGCCCGGCTTGACCAGGATCTCGATGATCGGAATGTCCTTGAAGTCGCCGATGTCGGGCACCCGCACTTCGGCGACGCCGCCGGGCGCGCTGCGTCGGTGACGGCGGCGCCGAAACGGCCGTCTTCGGCGCGGCGGCCGGTGCCGCCGCAGCTGCGGCCGCGCGCCGCTCTGCATCGAGCAACAGGATCACGCTGCCTTCGCTGACCTTGTCGCCGACCTTGACCTTGAGCTCCTTGACCGTCCCCGCGGCAGGCGCCGGCACCTCCATCGTCGCCTTGTCCGACTCCAGCGAGATCGAGCGAGTCCTCCGGCCTTCACGCGATCGCCCGCCTTGACCATCACCTCGATGATCGGGATGTCCTTGAAGTCGCCGATGTCCGGCACTTTTACTTCGGTCACTGCTGCCATGTCGCCCCCAGATCGCGATTGGCGCATTCAAATGGCGCGCGCATTGCTCACGCGCCGTACCGTCGCTTCAGACGGTCCAGGGATCGGGTCGCTCGGTATCGAGCCCGTACTTCTTGATGGCCTGCTCGACGACCTCGGCCTTGATCTCGCCATCGTCGGCCAGTGCCTTCAGCGCCGCCACCACGACGTAGTAGCGATTCACCTCGAAGAACCTGCCGCAGCTTGACGCGATAGTCGCTGCGGCCGAAGCCGTCGGTGCCCAGCACCACGTAGCGCCGCGGAATCTGGCTGCGCACCTGCTCGGCGTAACTGCGCATGTAGTCGGTCGCCGCCACCACCGGACCGGCGTGTCCCTCGAGGCTCGTTTCCAGATAGCTCTTGCGGCGCGGCTGCGTCGGATGCAGCAGGCTCCAGCGCTCGGCGCTCATGCCGTCGCGGCGCAGCTCGTTGAAGCTGGTCGCGCTCCAGATGTCGGCATTGACCTTGAAGTCGTCGCGCAGCAGGTCCGCCGCCGCCATCACCTCGCGCAGGATCGTGCCCGAGCCCATCAGCTGCACGCGCGGCCCTTTCTTCCCTGCCTGGCCACCGTCCTTCAGCAGGTACATGCCCTTGACGATCCCCTCCTCCGCGCCCTCCGGCATGCCGGGCTGCGGGTAGTTCTCGTTCATCAGCGTGATGTAGTAGTACACATCCTCCTGCTCCTCGTACATCCGCCGGATGCCGTCGCGGACGATGACCACGACCTCGTAGCGCGAACGTCGGATCGTAGGAGACGCAGTTGGGAATCGTCGAGGCGAGGATGTGGCTGTGGCCGTCCTCGTGCTGCAGGCCCTCGCCGTTCAGCGTCGTGCGCCCGGCGGTGCCGCCGAGCAGGAAGCCGCGGCAGCGCATGTCGCCCGCGGCCCACGCGAGATCGCCGACGCGCTGCAGTCCGAACATCGAGTAGTAGATGTAGAACGGGATCATCGGCAGGTTGTTGGTGCTGTACGACGTCGCCGCCGCGATCCACGAGCTCATCGCGCCCGCCTCGTTGATGCCTTCCTGCAGCACCTGGCCCGCCTTGTCCTCGCGGTAGTACATCAGCTGATCGGCGTCCTGCGGCTTGTAGAGCTGCCCCACCGACGAGTAGATGCCGAGCTGCCGGAACATCCCTTCCATGCCGAACGTGCGCGATTCGTCGGGAACGATCGGCACGATGTTCTTGCCGATCGCCTTGTCGCGCACCAGCGTGCCCAGCATCTGCACGAACGCCATCGTCGTCGAGATCTCGCGCTCGTCGCTGCTCTTCAGCAGCCGCTCGAAGTTGGCGAGCGGCGGCGCCGGCAGCGAGGCCGTCTTGCGCCGCCGCTGCGGCAGATAGCCGCCCAGCGCCGCGCGGCGCTCCTGCAGATACTTCGCCTCCGGACTGTCCTTGGCCAGCGTGATGAACGGCATCGCGGCGATCTTGTCGTCCGGCATCGGAATGTCGAAGCGGTCGCGGAACTGCTTCAGCGCATCCTGCGTCATCTTCTTCGCCTGGTGCGCGATCATCTGCCCTTCGCCGGACTCGCCCATGCCGTAACCCTTGACCGTCTTGGCCAGGATCACCGTCGGCTGGCCCTTGTGCTTCACCGCGGCCGCGTACGCCGCGTAGACCTTGAACGGATCGTGGCCGCCGCGGCTTCAGCTTCCACACTTCGTCGTCGGACAGGTCCGCGACCAGCGCCTTCAACTCCGGCGTGTTGAAGAAGTGCTCGCGCACGTAGGCGCCGTTCTTGCTCTTGAAGTCCTGGTACTGGCCGTCGACGCATTCCTCCATGCGCTTCAGCAGCAGGCCCGCCTTGTCCTTCGCGAACAGCGTGTCCCAGCCGGAGCCCCACACGACCTTGATCACGTTCCAGCCGGCGCCGCGAAACACGCCTTCGAGTTCCTGGATGATCTTGCCGTTGCCGCGCACCGGCCCGTCGAGCCGCTGCAGGTTGCAGTTGATGACGAAGATCAGGTTGTCGAGCCGCTCGCGACCGGCCAGCGAGATCGCGCCCAGCGATTCGGGCTCGTCGCACTCGCCGTCGCCCAGGAACGCCCACACCTTGCGGTTGTCGGTCTTCGCGAGGCCGCGGCCCTCGAGGTACTTGAGGAAGCGCGCCTGGTAGATGGCCATCAGCGGCCCGAGGCCCATCGACACCGTCGGGAACTGCCAGAAGTCCGGCATCAGCCACGGATGCGGGTACGAAGGAATGCCCTTGCCTTCGCTCTCCTGGCGGTAGCTCGAGGAGCTGCTGCTCGGTCAGCCGGCCCTCGACGAAGGCGCGCGCATAGATGCCGGGCGCCACGTGGCCCTGCACGTAGATGAGATCGCCGCCGTGCTCGGCCGTGGGCGCGTGCCAGAAGTGCCCGAAGCCGATGTCGTAGAGCAGCGCCGAGGACTGGAAGCTCGCGATGTGGCCGCCCAGCTCGGAGGAATCCTTGTTCGCGCGCAGGATGATCGCCACCGCGTTCCAGCGGATCGCCGAGCGGATCTTGTGCTCGAGCTCGCGGTTGCCCGGCGACTTCTCCTCGCGGTCGGGCGGAATCGTGTTGCGATACGGCGTGGTCGCCAGAAACGGCGGCATCGTGCCGGTCTGCAACGCCTCGTCGCGCAGCTTGCCCAGCAGATACCGGGCACGCTCGGCGCCCGCATGCTGCGCGACCGCGCGCAGCGAATCGACCCATTCCTGGGTCTCGACCGGATCGTAGTCGTTCACGATACCCATGAACGTCCTCCTCTCAGACTTTCGTTTGTCGAATCGATCGCGTCACTCAAAATCACTTGTGTCCCGGCGGCCGTTAATCCGACGGCAGTCCCTGCACGTGGAAGATCTCCTCGAGGTGCGGGCTCATCGGGAGCTTGAGGCGCACGCCGGAGGGCAGCGGCGAGAGGAACCAGCGCTCGTAGATCACGACGATCTCCCGGCTCCCCGCAAGCCTCTTGAACGCGCTCTCGACGACCTCGGCAAATTCCGGATCGTTCTGGCGGTACATGAGCGCGTAGTCGGCGTACGTAAGGAAGTCGCCCACCACGCGAAAATCGGCACCGGACTTCGTCTCGGCGAGCATGCCGTAGAGCTGCACGTCGTCGTTCGCGAAGGCGTCCGCCCGGCCGGCCGCCAGCGTCTGGAACGATTCCCTGTGATCTGCGGCGTACACGAACTTGATCGGGACCTTCTGGCGTTCGGCGAGCTTCGGAACCGCCGTCTCGTGGACGGTGCCCCGCGTCAGCACGACCGTCTTGCCCGCGAGATCCCGGAAATTGAGAATGCCGCTGCCGCGCCGCACGAGCAACTTGGTGCCGGTCACGAACATAGTGGGCGAGAATGCAAAGCTCTTGCGGCGCTCGGCATTGTTCGTCGTCGAGCCGCATTCGATGTCGACTTCGCCGGATTCGACGAGTGCAAACCGGTTTTCGGGCGTCACCGGACGATAGTCGACGCGGACATCCCGCCCCAATTCGGCGACGACTTCCTCGACGACGATCTCGCACAGATCGAGCGAATAACCGATCGGCTTCCCCTGCTTGTCGAGAAACGCGAATGGCGGCGAATTCTGCCGGTAGCCGATGCGAATGGTCCCGGTGTCGTTGACCTTCTTGAGCGTGCCGGTGTATTTGATCGCGAACTGCGCCGTGGCCTGCTGCGCGATCGCAGGGACATTCGCGGACATTGCAATCGCCGCAGCGAACAATGCCTGCCCGATACCGCGCCGCAGGGTGACCTGGGCACGCCGCGGCCGGCATGCAGAAAGCAGGTCTGCCATCCGGTGCGCTCACAAAGGCCTCCCCCCTTTTCCGTGTCACCGTTGCCGCGGGACACCGTACATGGCGATGTCATCAGTCGGAAGATACATGAGCGCCCCGCCATGCTCAACGCAATTCCGGCCCGTCCTGCCGGGGCCGGCGCAGGGTTGGATCTTCGTTCGGCTCTCCATCCCGCCGAGAAGGGGAATGTTACTCGCGTAATGCGCGCGGTGCACGCGCGCGTGCCCTTCACCCGCGATCACGCTAGACTGCCTGAATGATGCCCGCCCTCACCGCGCTGCGCGCACGCCTGCTCGACGACTCGCCGCTGCGGCACCCGACTTTCCGGCTCTTCTACCTGGGCTCGATCGGCTCCGCGCTCGGGTATACGATGCAGGCGACGGTGGCCGCGTGGTTGATGGCCACGCTGACGCCCTCGGCGCTGATGGTGGCGCTGGTGCAGACCGCCAGCACCGCACCGTCGCTGCTGTTCGGGCTCATCGCCGGCTCGCTGGCCGACATCGTCGACCGGCGCCGGATCATCCTCGTGACGCATGGCGTGCTCGTCGCCGCCACCGCGATCCTCGGCACCGCCACGCTGGCCGGCCTCACCGGACCTGCGACGCTCCTTGCGCTGACTTTCCTGATCGGCGCCGGCTTCACGATCTCACATACGGCCGCGCAGCAGGCGAGCATCAACACGGCGCTTTTCGCGAGAGCGGCGCCAGCGCCCAGCCGGTCGCAGTCGGGATCGGTGGCCAAAATCAAATCGGCGCCGGTTTGCTTGGCACGGGCGATAATAATGTCGAACACGGCCGGATTTTCCGGATTCGAAACGTGGCCGGGCACGTTTGGAAAATCGCCGTCGGGCTTGGCGTGCGGATCGAAGAGCTCGACGTCCTTAAATCCATCGGCAGCCAGGCCGGCAGCACGGCCGACGCACCGACGCCATGCAGCGGCGAATAGACGATCGTCAAATGCTGCGCGGCCCGGCAATGCTTGCGCTGAACCGCAGCAATGAATGCCGCGTCGATTTCCTCCTGGCAGTAGACCACTTTGCCCGTCGGCGAGCGCCTTCGCGAACGGCACGCGGCGGATTTCGTCGACGTTCATCACGCGGTCGATGATCGCCTTGTCGTGCGGCGGCAACACTTGCACGCCGCCGGCCCAATAAACTTTCACCGCATTGTCGCTCGGCGGATTGTGGCTGGCCGTGACCATGATGCCGCAACTGGAATTCGTGTGTCGCACGGCGAACGAAAGTTCCGGCGTGCTGCGGTAGCCGTCGAGAAAATAAACTTTGAAGCCCGCGGCGACCATGATTTCGGCGCAAAGCTCGGCGAAGTGGCGCGAGTTGTGTCGCGTGTCGTAGGCGATCGCACAGCGAAAGGGCAGTGCGTCCCGGACTTCTCTCTGATGCGCAATCTGACACATAGTCGGCCACGCCCTGGGCACTTTCGCCGATCGTGCGGTCGTTGATGGCGTTGCTAGCCGATGGGATACATCTTGCCGCGGCGGCCGCCGGTGCCGAAGGGAATGACGGTCCAGAAAACGTCGTCGAGCTCTTTCCATTTTCCGGCGGCGATGTGTTCGGCGACACTTCGGCGGCGTAGTCGGCGTAGCGCGGCTCGGTGAGCCAGCGGCGGATCATCGCGGCGCGAGTCGGCCGTGATGTTTGTTGGCGGCGACTGCCGACTCGAGTTGGCAAGCTGAGCAAGGGTCGACGATAGATCGAATTTAGGCATCAGTGTAAATCTGGTCTCGATGGCTTATCGGCAGGTCTGTTGTGCGTGAGTTAAGTGAGCTTCTTACTAAACTTTGGCAGGCAGCGGTACAATTGCCGGGCTGGTCTGAGTTGTCTACACAAGGGACTTAATCGAACCAATTTCATGTCTGAACCAATCATTAGCGTTTCCGGATTGCGAGGAATTGTCGGCGAGAGCCTGACGCCCGAAGTGGCCGTGCGTTATGCGGCAGCATTTGCAGCGCACGTTGCCGCCGGGGCCGATTGTGCTGACGTACGACGGGCGAAAGCGGGCCGATGTTTCTTGAAGCGATTGCGAAAGGGCTTGCCGATGTGGGTCGCGAAGTGATCGACGTTCGGCGTGGCGGCCACGCCGACGACCGGCGTGTCTGGTGCGGCAACTGAATCGCCGCCGGCGGAATTCAGATTTCGGCCAGCCACAATCCCGCCGAGTACAACGGGCTGAAACTGTTTTCCGCGGAAGGCCGCGTGATTCCGGCGACGGCTGGCGAACAGGTGATCAAGAACTATCGCGCGATTCTGTATGCCGCAACACGCAAAGATCGGCGGCAAAGTTTACGACGAGCGAACAGTTGGACGCGACATTCGATGTGACTTGAATCCGTCGATGACGAATCAGATTCGTGCACCGCGAGTTTCGCGTACTGTTGGATAGCAACCACGGCGCCGGCGGCAGCGTTGCGGCTCGACTGCTGGCAGCTGGGAATTGAACCTGGCGGTCTCGACTACGGTGCACAGACTGCGAAGCTGGGATGCGCAATTTTGCTCGGCGGGAGCCCGACGGGCGTGTTCGAACACCCGCCGGAGCCGACCGCGGAAAATCTGGCGAGCGTGCTGGCGAAAGTGCGTCGAGTTCAATGCGACATCGGCTTTTGCCAGGACCCGGACGCCGATCGGCTGGCGATCATCGACGAAAACGGCCGTTACATCGGCGAAGAATACACGCTGGCGATTTGCGTCGATCACGTGCTGCGGCAACGCCCGGGCCCGGTCGTGACGAACTGCTCGACCAGCCGGATGACGGAAGACATGGCCGAACAAATTCGGCGTGCCGTTTTATCGCTCGGCGGTCGGCGAGGCGAACGTCGTCGATGCGATGCTCAAGCACGGCGCCGTCATCGGCGGCGAAGGCAACGGCGGCGTGATCGATCCGCGCGTGGTGCTCGTGCGCGATAGTTTCACGGCGATGGCGTTGGTTCTCGACGCGATGGCCGACGTGGCATTGACGGTCAGTGCACTGGCCGACGAATTGCCGCGCTACGAAATCTGCAAAACCAAGATGACGCTCGCCCGCGAGAAGTTGCCGGCGGCGTTCGACGGCGCTCGAAAAGCACTTCGCCGATGCCAAGGCCGATCGCCTGGACGGCCTGCGACTCGATTGGCCCGGCAAATGGCTGCTGGTCCGCGGCAGCAACACGGAGCCGATTGTGCGGGCAATCGCCGAAGCGCCGACGGCGGCCGAAGCGGAGCGGTTGTGCAACGAAGCGAAGGCGTGTTGGAGAAGTGTTGAACGGGCTGTCAGGAACTCCTCTCCCTTCCAGGGAGCGGCTTGGGAGAGGGTGAACGCGAAGTTGTGCACTGAGCGGCAGCGATTTTTTGACTGCTGCTGAAGACCCTGACTAGCGACGTTGACTAGGTCCGGAGAGCTGATACCCTCCCCTGCCCCTCCCTGACAGGGAGGGAAGTTTTCACCTGGGGCTCAAGCTTCTCCTGCGTGATGCTTACTTCTCCATCACCGCCCGAATGCCCAAATTCGGATAGCGCGAATCGCGCGTGTTAATGTTCCGAAACGACGCTCCGCCGAAAAAGCGGGGCGGTGTGCCACGCGCCGCCGCGGCGAACTTTTTGTCGCCCGTCGGCTGGGCCCGGCGGATCGTCGACCGGCGAGTGTGTGTAATAATCGTCGCCGTACCAGTCGTTGGTCCATTCCCAAACGTTGCCGTGCACGTCGCACAGGCCAAACGGATTCGGCGGATAGCTGCCGACCGGGGCCGGCAGCGTGAATCCGTCGTGGCCGGCGATCGTTTTGTTCGCGGATAGTAAGTCGGATACGCGTCGTGGAAATCGGCGTCGGCCGTGTTGGCGATTTTGGCCAGCGAGTTCCGGATCGTCGCCCGACCAGTAGCGCGTTTTCGTGCCGCCACGGGCCGCGTATTCCCACTCGGCCTCGGTCGGCAGGCGATACGTTTTGCCTTCCTTTTTGCTGAGCCATTTGCAGAACGCGTTCGGCGTCGTTCCACGTTACGTCGACCACCGGTTGATCGTCTTCGATCTGCGAAGCCCGGATTGTTCCAGTTGTACTTCGGATCGCGGCCTTCGAATTTTTGCTTTTCCTGGTTGAAGCCCCAGCCGCCGGGGCCGCGACGGCTGGTATCTTCGCTGCTCCGCCTCGGTTTTGTAGTTCGTGGCTTCGACGAACTTGCGGAACTGCGCGTTGGTGACTTCGTACTTGCCGAAGTAAAACGGCTTGGTGATCCGCACGCGGTGCTGCGGAAACTCGTCGTGAAAAAAGTCCGCCTTCAATTCGTATTGCGGGAACTGCTTCACGAGCTCTTCGCCGCTTCGCCGCCCCCCATCATGAACTCGCCGGCCGGAATGAGCACGAGTTTCATGCCGAGCGAGTTTTTAACTTCTTCCGGTTTGGACGCGGTGGTCGGTTTGTCTTGTGCGTTTGCAAATGGAGTTTGTGCGAAGAGGAACAGCAAGCAAGCGCAGGCGAGTTGTCGCATCGAATACTTCCTAAGCATGGTCGGCGGGCGAAATTAGAAGGACGAACGATCGAAAATCGATTGTAACTCGTCTGATTCGCGAGCCAATGTGCCGCTGGCAAATAAAAGAGAACGGCCCGCATTCGATGCGACCAGCACGGCATCGACGTTTCTCGGCGAAAGCGTAACGCACAGGCGGCGACGGAGGGGCGACGGTCGTTTTCGGCAGTTTCCCCCACTACTTCGGCAAGTCGCAGCCCGGTTTGGCTGTTCGAGGCAAGTGCGGACTGAACGATCGCGGCCAATCCAACTGCCGGCGTTGGCGAATTCGGTTTTCGGCGCAGCGGGCCGACGACCACGGATGGCACGGCAACGGCCAAAGGCGATGCGACCACAAGCGGGCTCGAAATGACGCTCGCCGAAACCGGATCGGTGGCGGCTTCCGCTGCCAGGCTTCCGGAACCGATGGCAAAAACTGGAAGATGCCGGGATTTCTGGTACGGGCAAGCCAACCGATTTTTTGGCGACGAGTGTGGCGTCTTCAGTCGGCCAAACTTGCAGCGCTGGAAGTGCTGGCGAGGATGGCGGGATCGATCCACGAGCGGGCGTTGAATCCGCTGTCGAATCCGTGGGCAACACGCGAGATCAAAGCGGAATCGTAGCCGGTGTAAATCCCATTGCCGTCGGCGTCGCCCAAATACGATGTCGCTTGGACTGCGTAATCGCCACTGGCGGGAATTGCACCGTTGTTGACGGAGACGCTGGTGATTTGAATTGCAGCCGCGAGCTCCAGCGTGGCCGATTGCAGCACCAGGGCTTACCAGCAGAATGAGAGGCACATCGGTTCCGGAAACCAGAAGCGGAGTGGTTCCGCTGGCGGTGAGTGCCAACGTGTTCGAACCAGTTCGCGCGACAGCGAGGCTCCAATCGGGCGGCGGTCCGGGGACGAGTTTTGTCAGCGTGTTTTGCGGGGGATTGGTTAATATCAAGAGAGCACGGCGTCCCATTTCAACACCAGCGAGACGCGAGTTATATTCGCGGCGTCGGAAATGCGAATTGCCAACTTTGTATTGCCGGACGCCAGGCGCATCGTTCACCGTTTGACCGGGACCGCGGGCGAAATCGCGAACGCTCACACGCGCTGGTTCGACGCCGCAATTGTGGTCGTCGCAACGTAATGTCGTTCAATTCGTTGTCGTTCAAATCGCCGTCGCCGTCCAACAAGCCGCTGGCAGCATGAAATGCGTCGGCGAGGCTGAAGAGCGTGGCCGTGTAATTGTCGGCGCAGCACTCCGCCAGTTTTAATGAAGCTCAACTTGTTGGTGGCGGCTTCCCATACGAGCGAACCTTTCACGTTGCCGGCGTTCGCGCCGACGAGCGTGACATCGGCAGGGTCGATCGCGCCGGGGAATGAATCGGAGGTATCCAACGCCGAATCGTACAAATTCAGCACGCTTGGTACCGGCACACGGTTGAACGTGGCTTCGAAACCGCTCGGGTTCCACTGAAAATTTGTGACGCGGAGCGTGTCTTCATTTGCTGCGGTGGGCGCGAAGGCCACGCCACGGAAAATGAAGTTTTGGCCCGCTTGGGCCAGCACGGTGAAGGAGCCGTTGATGTTGCTGCCGAACGAAGACGTATCGGTTAGCGAAAGCAATTTGTTGTTGCCAGTGTCGGTGTTTAGCCCGCTCGTGGCATAAAGTTGCACGTTGCTGCCGGCGAGCGTCGCAGTGAGGCCAAAGAGGCCGGCGGCGTTCGTAACGGCTCGCGAGCGACCCATTGTGAAGTCGTGACATCCCATTCGAACTTTCGTAGGTTGCCCTGGCCAATTCCGGTGCCGTCGTTCAAATACAGCGTATCGAGGCCGTTCAAACCGGTGGCGCCGACCGTGGGGCTGCGATCGAACAGCACGAAGCCGCCAATATCGGTCAGCGAGCCCAAACCTGGCAGCGGAGTTGCCGTCGCTGATGTGTTGGACTGAGTGCCGTAAGACGAAAGCGTTTGCGTTGTGGCTGCGAACAAAATACCGCCGTAAATGTTAACATCGCGAATGTTTCCGCTCGCAATTTGGACCGAGGTGGTCGGCGTGCCTGCGGCACCGTTGGCATAACGCAAACCGCCCGTGAGGCCGAGGCTCGAATTGCCGCCAAGCCAAAGTGCATTGCCATCGGTAGAGACGGCGGATCGTGCATGCCGTTGGTGGAGTCGTATGCATCTGCAAGCCTGGCTGCGATGGTTACATTGCCCGCGGCATCGATTCGTGCAACATTGCGATTCACTGCCGAGGCGTCGGTCGAGTTGACCGCGGAAGTGTCCAACAGGGCGTCGTAGCCGATGAGCGTGAGGTAGCGGCCATCGGTTGAAAGATGCAGGTGGCCGTTGGTTTGCGATTTCGAGCTATCGGTTACCCAACCTTGGTTGTTCGCACCCGCGTTGGACGCCGGCAAGCCAACGGTGGAAACCGGCAACGTTTGGTTCGCCGCGTTGGTGAATTCGAAGAGGGCCAGCGGTTTGGCGGTGGCGATTGGCAGGCCGCCATCGCCAACGCGTTCCACGACGAGGTTGCCCGGCGTGAATGCCAACAAATGGCGTTGTTCAAGCGGTTCAATTCGCAGCGACGCTTTTAATCGTCGAAGCTTTTTGGTTCTGTTTACAACGCATTTAGTCCGCACATTTTTGCCCGACATGGCGAGAATTCCCGGAGCGAGTTGGACGGTAAAAACGAAGAAATTACCTAGCCGCCAATCCAAGCTGTTGGCTCACGTCCTAGTCGCTCGTTTGCACTTCCGTGCGCCAGGTTCATCAGCGTTGCAAAAACGGTTGGCCAAAAATTGCTTGCACACTGTAACGACTGCGTTTTGCGGATTGCAAGGGTGGGGGCGGCGGCAATTTGAGCAAAAAGTTAAGGCCGCCCGGCTGGCACCGCCCTTCGCGAATCGCAAATGACCGCTGAACCGGCCGGAAAATCTGGGGTTTTCCCCACATTTGCAGCATCCCCGGTGGGCAGTTACTATGGAATTTGGCCTGCGAATCCCGCCGGGGCCTTCTATTTTTCCAGCTTTTGATTTTCTCTCCAGGACAGGCACAGGATGAAGCGCATCGAACCGTACATGGCGGCGGAATTCCGACTAGAAACCGCAAACCGGCAGCTTTTCGCCCAAAATCGCGGCAGTTCGAAAGCCTGGAAGCCCGAACGTTATTGGCCGGAAATACGCTGACGGTGCAACGCGTCGGTACGCTTGTAACCATTACGGGCACCGACCAGGACGACATTATTCAGCTCGACCGCACATCCGCCAATCAGCGGTTACAGGTGCGATGGAACGGCAACGTGGTGAGCAATAACATTGCATGAGCACATTTACGGATATCAAGATTCTTGGCGAAGCGGGCAATGACCAGATTATTGTCGACAACGTTGCGAAGACAATCAACGCCGATGGAGGTCTCGACACCGACACGTTTGCCGTGGGCGGAACCGTTGCCGCCAACAAATTTGTGTTGAATGCGACCACGCTGGGCGTGAACAATCGGGTTCATACTTTCAGCACGATCGAGAATTTGCGTTTCGATGGAAAAAAGAATAACGATTTGTTAACGATCGTTGCCCTGCCGGCGATCGACAGCATTACGTTTAACGGGCTCGATGGATTCGATAAAATTGTTGGGCCGAACACCGACAACGTGTGGAAGATTACACCGCACGAATGGGGGCACGCTCAATACGAAATTCGCGTTCACGGGCGTGGAAAACCTAACTGGTGGAAGCTTGAATGATCGCTTCGAATTCTCCGACGGAAAGTCGCTCCCGGGGCAACATCGACGGCGGCGGCGGCGGCGATGTTCTCGACTATGGGGATTACACCACAGCAACTACGGTGGACCCAACGAAGCACGCTGCGACAGGCGTGGGGGGCTTTCCCGACATTGAGGCATTCATCGGCGGCGCAGGCGATGACGCCGTACGCTGCTGGCGGAGCAACCGTTCACACATGCAGGCACGTAGGGGCGACGTGGAGTAATTGCATCCACGAACATGCCCAGTGTGACCAGCAAGAGAAAGCGGCAAAGACTCGTTTATTTTGAGACCGGCAAAACATTACGGCCGGCAACAATCGTCGCGGCGGAGCCGACGCATGCGACCCGCGCCCACTCAATCAACCCTAGGGCACCCTAGCGCAAGACTAAAAGGATTAAAAGGAACAACTAACCGACGAGGCAAGGACAACGGGCTCGCGGCCGGCCAGCCGCCCCGCCCGCCCACCGGGATCGCCGGCGGCCGGGCCGAGCGCCAAAAGGGAAGAGAAAAAAAGAAAAAAAAGAAAAAGAAAAAGAAAAGAAAAGAAAAAAAACCCGAGAGGAGAGGAGAGCCACCGCCACCAAAAAAACCCAAAAAAGCCCAGGATGGAAGAAGCGCCGGAGCATTGAAAATTTTTTTTTTTTTTTTTTTTTTTTTTTTTTTTTTTTTTTTTTTTTTTTTTTTTTTTTTTTTTTTTTTTTTTTTTTTTTTTTTTTTTTTTTTTTTTTTTTTTTTTTTTTTTTTTTTTTTTTTTTTTTATTCTATCTATCCATTTC
>CAVZVV010000019.1:0-28375 GCA_963778785.1 uncultured Actinomycetes bacterium | reverse complement strand
GCGGAAACGCTCCGCCGCTCGCCGCGCTCGGCGGGCGGTGAACATGTCCCGGTATCCGTCGGGGTCGGGCTCACAGCAGGACGCCATGCTTCCGGAGTATCCGCGCCCGGCGCCGGTCCGACCAGGTGTTCGCCGACGGCCCCGGTGGACCGGGGGGCGGGCGCTGAGGTGCGACGTCTACTCGTGGACGGCTTCCATCCGGTCTTTGAGAGCCGCGACGTTCGTGGGCATGTCCTTCTC
This sequence comes from uncultured Actinomycetes bacterium, assembly GCA_963778785.1. Taxonomy (GTDB): domain Bacteria; phylum Actinomycetota; class Actinomycetes; order S36-B12; family CAIYMF01; genus CAVZVV01. The sequence continues at coordinate 28,135 of CAVZVV010000019.1, read as the reverse complement.
CGCCTCACGACGGACCAGGAGCGGGACGAGGAGACGGCCGATGCCGTGGCCCTCGAAGTCGACGACGATGGTCAGCCGCGAGCGCGTCGGGCCCAGCCCCTCGACGGTGACGTCGACGATCGCCCTGATAGGTCCGTCGATGCCGTGGACCTCGCACGTTCGGGGGGCGTCGATGTGGCCGACCGCGACGTCGAGGACCGCTCTGCCCTGCCGATACGCCGTGCGTCGTCCGGCACAGGGCACCGACCGCCGGGAGCCGGGCTCGTCCATGTGGCCGTCGACGACGCCCTTCTGCCACTCGTCGAACCGGGCGGGGTCGGTGGCGTAGACGAAGACGTCCGAGGCAGGGCGGTCGACACCTCGACGGCGGCAACGATGCCGGCCACGTCGAGATCCTGCTCGAACAGGGCCGCGTAACGGGTGAGGTAGAGCGGCCATCCCCGCCACCGTCGACGCCGTCCCGACATCGACCCATCCGGGCCCGTGCCGGTCGATGGGCCGGTGCTCCAGCTCGACCCGGGTCCGCTCGGCGCCCTCGCTGACAAAGCGCACCTCGACCTCGCTCGTGAGGTCGGGGTCGGCCTCGAGCTGCCACGTGGGGCCGATGTCCCAGCTGAACACGACCCGGTCCGGCGGGTCGTAGGCCAGGATCCGGGCCCAGCGGCACTCGCTGCCGTCTACCCCGCGATCGACGATGTTGCCCCCGACCCTGGGCTCGAACAGCGTCTCGGGATCGGCGCCGACAGGTTGTGCTCGGCGGGCTCGCAGCTCCCGAACCGTCCGGTGAACACTTAGAACGCCTGGGTCGATGGGCGCCTCGACGACGACGTGCCGACGGACGACTCCGGCATCCAGCTGGTCATGGCTTCTCCTCGGTCTCGGTCGATCGGTGCGCGGCAGGTTGCTGTACCCCGCGAGGGCCCGGTCCCAGAACGTGTCGAGCTGGTCCGCATCGCGGCCACCGCGACCGGGTTGAGCCGGTAGATCCGACGCGTCCCCGCCGCGCTCTCGCTAACCAGGCCCGCGTCCTTGAGCACCTTGAGGTGCTGCGAGACCCGGACGGCGTCACCGGCAGACCAACCGGAAGCTCCCCGACGGCGACGGTCGATCGGCCAGTCGCTCGTCGATGGCGCGCCGGGTGCGGCCGGCGAGCGTGCCCCACCCGTCACGATCTCGATCAGTCTCCACTCGGTCAGCATCGACTAACCGAATCCGCCAGCGAAGACCGTGCGTGGTTCACCGACGACGAGACGACGTATCGCCTGAGGTCGTGCCGGCCGATCCGACTGGACCGGCGGGCTCGGCGCGGGAGGGACGTGCGGGCCAGGCGGGGCATCTGCGCTCCAGGGCTCGGCGGGTAGGTCAGGGCCACTGTGGTGCGGCAACGTCCAGGTACCCGGAAGGAGCTGTGAACGTCCGATGAAGATCGGCAGCATCGCTGCCGCTGGACGTGCCGAGGTGGGTAGGAGCTGGTGGTCGTCTCGACGGGATGGGACTAGCCCGTGACGACCTGGCCGCCGTTTGCCTGCCAGGCGTTGATGCCGCCCTGGAGGTCGTAGGCGTGGGCGAACCCTGCGGAGGCCATGTCCTGCAGCGCGACGCCGGAGCGGTTGCCGCTGCGGCAGTAGACGGCGTAGGTGCCGCTCTTGTCCAGGGCCGTGATGCCGGTGGCGAACGAAGGGCCTTCGATGTCGATGTTGGTGGCGCCCTGCAGGTGCCCGGCGGCGAACTCGGCGGGAGTCTGCACGTCGAGGATGACCGTTCCAGCCTGGGTCATGGCGGCCGAGAAGTCGTTGGGGGTCAGGACGCGACGGGTTCGTGCATCGTGGTCCAGGCGCTGAAGCCGCCGGCGAGGTCCGACACGTCGTCGAACCCGCGGTGGCGCAGGAGGCTGGCGGCCACGCTGGAGCGCCAGCCCCCGGCGCAGTAGGCGACGAGGGGCCGGTCGGTGGGTACCTCGGGAAGGCGGCGGGACAGCTCGGCGAGCGGGAGGTGGATCGAGCCGGGGACGGTGCCAGCCGCGCGCTCGCCGGCGTTGCGCACGTCGATGACGCAGGGGGCGTCGGCCGAGGCGAGCGCGGTCGCGAGCTGGGCCGGGGTGAGGCGGCTCGAGCGGCCCACGTCCGTCGCGAGGTCCAGCAGGACGGCCTCGGGCTGGGCGACGTAGCCCAGGGCTTGGTCGTAGCCGATGCGGGCCAGCCGGGTGGCCACCTCGTCCTCGCCGCCGGGGGCGGCGATGACCAGCACCTCGTCGCCGGGCTGCAGCACCATCCCGGCGGTCTCGGCGAAGCGGCCGTCGGCGGGGATGTTGATCGAGCCGCGCAGGTGCCCGGCGGCGAACTCGTGGTCCACGCGGGTGTCGATCACCACGGCGCCCCGGGCGCGGGCGGCCGCGACCGCGGCCGCGTCGAGGGCCGGCAGCGCGCTGGCCTCGTCCATCACGTCGCGGTTCTTGCGGTTGAGGATCGCGTCGTAGACGAAGTACTCCGGGGCGGCCGGCTGCCCGGCGGTGACCACCTCGAGGAACGCCGCTTCGGTCATCGGCTGGCAGGCGTAGTTGAACAGCCGCTGCTGGCCGATCGTGGACTGCAGCTCGGTGGAGAGGTTCTTCCCGCACGCCGACCCGGCCCCGTGGGCCGGGAACACGCGCACCTCGTCCGGCAGCGCCATCAGCTTGCGCTGCACCGAGTGGTAGAGCTGGCGGCCCAGCTCGTCGGCGGTGAAGCCGATGGAGGCGAGCAGGTCGGGACGACCCACGTCGCCGATGAACAGGGCGTCGCCGGTCAGCACGCCGTAGGGGACCGCGTCGTCGGCGTGCTCGAAGACCAGGACGCTGATGGACTCGGGGGTGTGGCCCGGGGTCGTCATGACCTGCAGCACGACCTCGCCCAGCACGATGCGCTCGCCGTCGGCCAGCGCCCGGCTGGGGTACTCGGTCGCGGCGCCCTCGCCGTAGCCGATCCACGCCCCGGTCGCGGCCGCGAGCTCGAGGTGCCCGGCCAGGAAGTCCGCGTGGAAGTGGGTGTTGATCACGCCCACGACCTGCAGGCCGTGCTCGGCGGCGTCCGACAGGTACTCCGCCACGTCGCGCCGCGGGTCCACGACCACCGCCTGCCCGGTGGTCTCGTCCCCGACGAGGTACGACGCCTGCGACAGGCAGTCGAGGTAGTACTGCTGGAAGCGCATCGCGGAGTTCCTCACGTCGCCGGGATGTCGAAGACGATGATACCCCGGGGGGTATCTACGGTCGAACCGGCGGGGCCTACGCCAGGGACAGGAAGAGCTTCTCGAGAGCGGCCACGCCAGGCGCGCCGTGGGCGTCCGGGTGGGCGACGCACTCGCGCAGCCCGCTGGCAACGATGGCGAACCCGGCCTTGTCGAGCGCCTTGGAGACCGCCGCCAGCAGGGTGACGATGTCCTGGCACTCGCTGCGCTTTCGGCGTCATCGACCACCTTGTGGAGGATTGCCGGATGACCGCGGGCGTGTTCAGGGCCGCGGGTGGCCCTCCACGGTCGTGGCGCGGATCCCGGCGATCAGGGTGGTCATCCCGAACTCGAACCGGGTCGCCGGGTCCGGCAGCGGCACGTCCTGGGCAATCGCGGCGAACGCGTCGGCGCGGCCGAGTCCGTGCTCGAGGAGCACCGAGCCCATCGCGAACTCGAGCAGCAGCGCCGTGGCGCACACCAGCGGCACGCCGACCAGGCCGGCTGCGCCCAGCAGAGCGACGACCCCGCCCACGAGGGCCTGGGCGGCCTCGCCGTCGGGCATGGGGCGTGTGGCCAGGAGGGCCGCGGCGTGCGGGTGGGCCAGGAACGCCTCCCGGTAGCGGCGGCCCAGGACGGCGAGCGCGTCCAGGGGGTCGGCCGGGAGCTCGCCCGCCGGGGGGGTCGCGAGGGTGGACAGCACGCGGTCGAGGACGGCGCCGAGCAAGTCGTCCTTGTCCTTGACGTGCCAGTAGATGGCCATCGGGGTGACCTCGAGTCGGGCCGCCACCTGACGTACGGTGCAGGCCCGTTCGCCGCCCTCGTCGAGCAGCGCCAGCGCCGCCCCGACCACCTCGTCGCGCGACAGATCCCGTCGGCCCCGCCCAGTCATGTGCCCACCCTAGGGCGCGGACCTTGCCCGCCACCCTCTCCCGGCTCTACGGTGTACATGGGAACTATACAACGTAGAGGAGAGGCTCGTGGCCGAGGGGTTAGCGCACGTGACCGGCCGGCCGAGAGCGTTGGTGTTCATCCACGGGATGTACCTCAACGGTGCGAGCTGGGACCCGTGGGTGCAGCGCGCGGCTGCTCGTGGCCACGTCTGCCACGCGCCGTCGTGGCCATTCCATGATGGCGACCCCGCCGAGCTGCGTCGACACATCGACCCCGGCCTCGGCGCGCTGACTTTCGGGGCGGTCGCCACGCACCTCGAGGCCTTCCTCGACACACTGCCCGAACCACCTGTCCTGGTCGGGCACTCCATCGGCGGCCTGCTCGTGCAGAAGCTCCTCGATGACGGCTACGGCTCCGCCGGTGTCGCGATCAGCTCCGCGCCCCCGCGCGGGATCGTCTCGTTCGACCCCCACTTCTTCCGTGCCAACTTGCCGCACGCCAACCCGCTGGCCGGGAACAAGCCGGTGATCATGACGGCGCAGCGGTTCCGGTACACGTTCGCCAACACCATGACCGCGCACGACAGCGACGAGATCTTCGAGAAGTACGTCGTCCCGGAGAGCCGCAACGTCCCGCGCAGCACGCTGACCAAGCAGGGCCGCATCGACTTCCGGGCCGAGCACCCGCCCCTGCTGTTCCTCGCCGGGGACAGCGACCACCTCACCCCGCTGTCCCTGGTCAAGAAGAACGCCGCGGCCTACCAGACCTCGACCAACGCCGTGGAGCTCCAGGAGTTCTCCGGCCGTTCCCACCTCATCTGCAACCAGCCCGGTTGGGAGGAGGTCGCCGACCACGCCCTGGACTGGATCGACCGGGTCGCCGCCGCCTGAGCCGCGAGGGCACGCGCCATCGCGCGCGCAACCAGAGGTTCGTCCGCGGGGTGGATGAAGCGCACGTCTTGCGCCCGGATCGTCCACCGGCCCGAGAGTCCGCCATGCTTGTCCGAGCCGATCCCCCCGCTGTTCGGAGAATCCGTCACCATGCCGCACGGTCTGGCCACCGAAGGCCCGCCACTGGCCGCGACCCGGCTCGTGGTCGCGTACGGCGCCCTGCCCGCCCACGCGCTGCTGCGCGCCGAGGTCGCGCGGTTCCACCGCGTGTCGCCGGCGCAGCATCGTCCTGGCGCACGAGTGCCCGCGGTGCGGCAGCGACGCGCACGGGCGGCCGCGCCTGCTGGCCGACGGCCGCGGTCCGGCGCCCGGCGTACGTCAGCCTCGCCCGCGCAGGAGACCTGTCGGTGGTCGCCGTCACCGACGCCGGCCCGGTCGGGGTCGACGTCGAGGCCGAGGGCGCGGCCGACTTCGCGGGCTTCGACGACGTCGCCCTGCACCCGGGCGAGCGCGCCACGACTCCGGACCGACCCGACCCGCGCCTGGGTGCGCAAGGAGGCGCTGCTCAAGGCGTACGGGCTCGGCCTCGCCGTCGACCCCAGCGACGTGCGGCTCGACGACGACGGGCTCGCGGCGTGGGACTCGCGCCACCGGCCGCCTGGCGCGGTCTGGCTGCGCGACCTCGCCGTGCCCGGCCACGTCGTGGCCGTCGCCGTGCTCCCTCTCGCCGATCACGACGTCGCACGGTCTGTCGGCCACGGTGAGGCCGGCATCGACGTGATCAACGGGCGCGGCGCATCGACTCATGGCGGCCGGTCGGAAGATCGGGCAGCGGACGCTGGTGCAGCCAGACGCGGAAGAGGTCGGCGAGCGGCTCGCCGGCGACCTCGGCGGCGAGCGACTCGAACATCGCGCTGGTGACCGAGCCGTAGCGGTGCCGCTCGACCCAGGTCCGCAGCAGCGAGAAGAACGTGTCGTCGCCGACCGTGAGCCGCAGCGCGTGCAGCAGCAGCGCGCCGCGTTTGTAGACCCGGTCGTCGAACATCAGGTCCGGACCGGGGTCGCCGAGCAGCAGGTCCTGCGGCTCGTCGGCGAGCTTGCGCCAGTGGTCGCGCGCCTGTGCGTCCGCGGAGCGGCCCCCTGACTCCTCCGACCACAGCCACTCGCAGTAGCAGGCGAAGCCCTCGTGCAGCCAGATGTCGCGCCAGGACGACAGCGTGACGGCGTTGCCGAACCACTGGTGCGACAGCTCGTGCGCGACGAGGCGCACGTTGTCCCAGTCGGAGCTCAGGAAGTTGGACCCGAAGGTCGACATCCCCTGTGCTTCCAGGGGAATCTCGAGACGGTCGTCAGTGACCACCACGGTGTAGGCGGCGAACGGGTACGGCCCGAACAGCCGGGCGAAGAAGTCCAGCATCTCCGGCTGCCGACCGAACGCGGAGTCGTAGCGGCGGAGCAGCCGCTGCGGGAGCACCGCGCTCATGGGGACCGACGACCCGACGACGGGGTGCACCACGTAGCGGCCGATCTGCACCGTGGCGAGGTACGTCGCCATCGGCTCGCGCTGCTCGTAGACCCACGTGGTGGTGCTGGCCGAGCGCCACTGGCTCGTGCACACGCCGTTCGCGACGACGTGGTAGGCGTTCGGCGCCGTCAGCTCGATCCGGTAGGTCGCCTTGTCGTCCGGACGGTCGTTGCACGGGAACCACGACGGCGCCCCGTTGGTCTGGCCCGCGACGAGCACACCGTCGGCGAGCTCCTCCCAGCCGCACTCGTCGTCGCCGTCGGGCACGGGTCGCGGCTGCCCGTTGTAGGCCACGACGACACGGAACGGTCGCGCCCGCCTTGATCGGGTGCTTGGGTCGCACGAGCAGGTGCTGCGGCTTCGCGACGTACCGTGCCCCGGCACCCTCGACGGTGACCTTCGTGACCCGCAGCCCGGAGAGGTCGAGCCGCAGCTCGCGCAGGTCGCTCGCGGCCTCCGCGGAGAGCACCGCCTTCCCGCGCAGCTGGTTGGAGTCGACGTCGTAGGACAGGGTCAGGTCGTAGTGCGTCACGGCGTACGAACGGTCACCCCGGTGAGGGAAGTACTCCTGCGCCTTCACGCGTCACCCTCGGTGTCGATCTGCTGCCACGGGCCGATCGGGTTGCCGATCCAACGGGTCTTGTCGGGCACGAACTCCCCGCGCATCACGAGCGACACCGGCCCGACCGTCGCGTGCCGACCCAGCGTCGCCGCGGGGAGGATCACGCTGTTGGGACCGAGCGTCGAGCCGGTCCGCAGCGTGACGGCGTCCATGCTCAGGACCCGGTCGTGGAACAGGTGGGTCTGGATGACGCAGCCCTGGTTGACGGTGGCTCCTGCCTGGAGGTGGATGAGGTCGGCCTCGGGGAGCCAGTACGTCTCGCACCACACCCCGCGCCCGATCCTCGCACCCAGCGACCGCAGCCAGAGGTTCAGGACCGGCGTGCCGGTCGCGGGGCGGGCGAACCACGGCGCGGCCACCGCCTCGACGAACGTGTCGGCCAGCTCGTTGCGCCACACGAACGAGCTCCACAGCGGATGGTCGCCGACGCGGAGCCGTCCGACGAGGACCCACTTGGCGAGCGTCGTCACGACCGCGGCCACCGTCGCGGCCGCGATGACGACCAGCCCGCTCAGCAGCGCCGCCACCCACCAGCCGTGAGCCGCCGCGAGGGCGACCAGCGCGACGACGACACCGAGCCCGACCGCGACTCCGACCATGACGGGCACCAGCCGGCACAGCTCGACCAGAGCCCGCGCCACGACGAGGCGGGTGGGCGGGTCGTACGTGCGGCGCCTGTCGACCTTCTGCTCCACCCGGCGCAGCTTGGTCGGAGGGCTGCCCAGCCAGGAGGTGCCGGCCTTCGCCTTCGTCCGACGCGGGGCGGCGGACAGAACCGCGACCAGCCCCCGCTTGGGGACCTTGCGGCCCGGAGCGGCCATCCCGGAGTTGCCGACGAACGCGTGCTTGCCGATCTCCACGTGCTCCACGCGCAGCCAGCCGCCGCCGAGCTCGTAGCTTCCGAGCAGGGTGTCGTCGGCGAGGAACGCCCCCTCCCGCACGGCCGTCAGCTTGGGGATCAGCAGCACCGTCGACGCCTCGACCCGCGGCCCGACGTCGGCGCCGAGCGCCCGCAGCCAGGCCGGCGTCAGCGAGCTGGAGTAGAGCGGGAAGAGCCAGGTGCGCGCCTCGTCGAGGACGCGCAGCGTCGCCCACGCCTGCCAGGCGCGCAGCCCGTGCACCGGGTGGGCGCCGGGCCGCAGACCGAGCCCGAGCAGTCGCACCGTGAGCCAGACCAGCAGGGCGAGCACGAGGACGCCGACGACGGTGGCGATCGGCAACCAGGCCAGGCTGCGCAGGGCGGCGGTCGACACCGAGCCGGCGTCCCGCAGGTGCGGTGCCACGACGGCGAGGGCCACGAGGATCGGCGATCCCGGGCAGCGCAGCGATGAGGACCGCGACCGCCGCGTAGCCCAGCACCCACACCGGCCGGTTGCGCGGACGCTCGTCCCACGGTCCCCGGGCGGCCTTGCGCGGCCGGGCCGGCGCCCCCGCCCACAGCTCTCCAGCCGGGCACCTCGCCGAAGACCGCGGAGCCGGGCGCGATCTCCGCGCCGGCGCCGACGACTGCGCCTGGGCCGAGCGTGCTGCGCGCGCCGATGCGGGCGTCGGGACCGATCTCGACGGCGCCGACACGCAGCAGGTCGCCGTCGAGCCAGTGCCCCGACAGGTCGACCTCGGGCTCGACCGAGCAGCCGTCGCCCAGGACGAGATGGCCGGTGACGGGTGGCACCGAGTGCAGGTCGACGTGGCGGCCGACGTGCGCGCCGAGCAGCCGCGCGTAGAGCCGCATCAGCGGCGCGCCGGCGAGGTTGGCGGCGCCGAGCTCGTCAGCGAGGCGCTCGGCGAGCCAGACCCGCAGGTGCACGGCGCCGCCGCGCGGGTACGTGCCGGTGCCCACACCGGCGAGGATCGCGCGCGCCCCCGCGGCGGTGAGCAGCATGCGGCCGGGGGCGGACACCAGCAGCAGCCACGCCGCGACGACCACGGCCCAGGGCGCGGTCGGCAGCCAGCCGACCCCGAACCACTGGGCCGCCGCCGTGGTCCCGAGCGCGACCCAGGTCAGCCACCGCAGCCCGGTGATCGTGCGCAGCGGCACGGTCAGCAGCACCTGTGCGACCTGCGAGCGACGGGACACCGGACGGACCGTGCGGTCGATGTACGCCGCGGGGGTCGCGAGCTCGTCCAGCGCCACGGCGAGGTCGCCGATCCGGGGGTGGTCGTAGACGTCGGCGACGGTGACCTCGGGGTACGTCGCGCGCAGCCGCGACACCAGCTGGGCCGCCGCGAGGCTGCCACCGCCGAGGTCGAAGAAGTCGTCCTCGGCCCCGGTGACCGTGGCCCCGAGGATCTCGGCCCAGATGTCCTGCAGCTGCCCGGCCGTCCCCTCGAGCCGCGTCGACTCGCCGGTCTCGATGGTGACGAGCGGCCAGGGCAGGGCGTCGCGGTCGATCTTGCCCGAGGTGCGGGTCGGGAGCGTGTCGACCTGCGCGAGCCGCGGGACGAGCGCCGCCGGCATCGTGGCCCGCAAGCGTCGCGAGTGAGGCAGCGGCGTCGAACTCGTCCGTGGTGGCGACGTACCCGACGAGCAGCGCGTTGCCCGAGCCGGTACGCCGTACCGCTGCCGCGGCTCCCGTCACGCCGGGCAGCGCCAGCAGCGCGCTGTCGATCTCGCCGAGCTCGATGCGCCGGCCGCCGACCTTGACCTGGTCGTCGGCGCGGCCGAGGAAGAGCAGCCCCTCCTCCTCGTAGCGGACGAGGTCGCCGCTGCGATAGGCGCGCTCCCAGCCAAGCGTGGGCATCGGCGCGTACTTCTCCGCGTCCTTCGCGGGGTCGAGGTAGCGGGCCAGGCCGACGCCGCCGATGATCAGCTCGCCGGTGCCGCCCGGCTCGACCTGGGTGCCGGCCTCGTCGACCACGGCGAGGTCCCAGCCGTCGAGCGGCAGCCCGATGCGCACCGGCGGCTCGCCGGTCAGCCGGGCACCGCACGCGACGACCGTGGCCTCGGTCGGGCCGTAGGTGTTCCAGACCTCCCGGTCGTCCTCGACCAGCCGGGCCGCCAGCTCGGGCGGGCAGGCCTCCCCGCCGAGGATGAGCAGTCGGACGGCGGCGAGCGCGTCGGCGCGGCCACAGCGCCACCAGCGTCGGCACGGTCGAGACCACCGTGACGTCGTTGGCGACCAGCCACGGCCCGAGCTCCATGCCGCTGCGGACCAGCGAGCGGGGCGCCGGCACCAGGCACGCGCCGTACCGCCACGCCAGCCACATCTCCTCGCACGACGCGTCGAACGCCACCGACAGCCCGGCCATCACGCGGTCACCGGGCCCGAGCGGCTCCTCCTGCAGGAACAGGCGGGACTCGGCGTCGACGAACGCCGCGGCGCTGCGGTGCGACACCGCCACCCCCTTCGGCGCACCGGTCGAGCCGGACGTGAAGATCACCCACGCGGCGTCGGTCGTGGCCGGGGCGGTGCCGTCGGCGACCGGCGGCTTCGTGCGGCGGACGGTCAGCTCGAGGTCGTCCGTCAGCACGGCGGCGACGTCCGCCTCGCCGAACACCGTGCGGGCCCGCTCGTCCGGGTCGTCGGCATCGACCGGCACGTACGCCGCGCCGGCCAGCAGCGTGCCGGCGATCGCGACGTACAGGTCGGTCGTGCCCGAGCGGATCCGGACCCCGACGTTGTCGCCCGGCCCGACGCCGGCGGCGTGCAGCTCCTCGGCGACCTCCTCGGCCGCGTCGACGAACTCCTCGTACGTCAGCACCTGCGCCCCGTTGTCGAGCGCCGGCTCGTCCGGGTGGTCCGACGCGGTCCGCCGCAGCACGTCCACGAGGGTCCGCGGCGGGGCTGCCAGCGGACCACGCAGCAGAGTCATGCCCCCAGTCTCCCGGACCCGCGTGCCTGTCGTACGACCATCGGGCGTGATCGTGCGCCAGGAATCTGCTGGCTTCCGATGACGGCGGTGTCACCACCATCACGCCGAGGTGGCCGGAGTGCCGCGGGCGCAGGTGCGGTGGCTTTCCCGGACGCAGGTCGCGGTCGCCGTTACGATGGCGTGACGCCGGAGGGAGTCGACATGCGGGTGGGCGTGCACCTGGTGAACTTCGGTCTTCCCACGGGCGCCGGGGCGATCGGGCCGACGTTGGCCGAGGCCGGACGCGCGGCCGAGGAAGCCGGCCTGGACAACGTGTCGGTGATGGACCATTACTTCCAGATGGAGGGCGTGGGGCTGGGCGACGCACCGGCGCCGATGCTCGAGGCGTACTCCACCCTGAGCTTCCTCGCCGCCCACACCAACACCGTCGAGCTGCAGGTGCTGGTCACCGGCGTGACGTACCGGCACCCCGGACTGCTCGCGAAGGTCGTGACGACCCTGGACGTCTTGTCCGGCGGGCGCGCGGTGCTCGGGATCGGTGCGGCGTGGTACGAGCGCGAGCACCTCGGACTGGGCGTCCCGTTCCCCTCGCTTTCCGAGCGTTTCGAGCGGCTCGAGGAGACGCTCCAGATCGTCCTGCAGATGTGGAGCGACGACGTCGGACAGTACGAGGGCGCGCACTACCACCTCGCCGAGACCATCTGCTCACCGCCGCCCCTGACCCGTCCGCACCCGCCGATCATGATCGGCGGCTCGGGGGAGCACAAGACACTGCGGCTGGTGGCCCAGTACGCCGACGCGTGCAACCTCTTCGCGCGGCCAGACACCGGCCCGGACGCGGTGAAGGCGAAGCTCGACGTGCTCGCGGCCCACTGCGCGAACGAGGGCACCGACGTGGAGAGCATCCGCAAGACGATCCTCTGGGCGGCGCCGCTGGACCCGACCACGCCTGCCGGTGCCGCCGACTTCACCGAGCAGATGAAGGCGTTTGCCGACATCGGCATTGTCGAGGTCCACGTCATGCCGTTCCACGACCCGATCGACTTCATCCGCGGACTCGGCACGCACGTCGTCCCGGCCATCGGCCGACTCTGAACCCCCACATGCTGGTTCCACCGTGACCAGGGCGAGCCACAGCGGCACGACGGCACCGGTGGCGACTTCGCCCCGGGGCTACGCCTTGCGCCACACGGAGATGTGCTTCTCGCTCTCGGAGGAGAACGTCCTGCCGTTCCAATCTTCCACGCGGCTCTCCAGTTCCAACCCGGCGAGTTGTGCCATCAGGTCGCACTCTGCGGGCCAGATGTAGCGGAAGTGCCCCACGCCATACCGCATCGTTCCGTCCGGTTGGCGCGTGTAGTGGTGGGAGTAGCAGGACTGGGTGGCGAGGTCGAACGTGTCAAAGCCTGTGTGCGCCTCCGACACGTCGAAGGGCACTGCGACCTGGCCAGGGGGCAGCCGCCGCAGCTGCGGGACGAACAACTCGACGACGAACCGTCCACCCGGGGCGAGGTGTCGCGCTGCGTTGCGGAAGCACTCCACCTGTTCGTCCTGCGTCCTGAGGTTGGAGATGCTGTTCCACACTATGAACACCAGGCCGAACTCCCCTGGCAGCGACGTCGTGGCCATGTCGCCCACCACCACGGGAAGCTCCGCCTCGCTGGCCTTCGTCCTGAGGCGCGAGACCATCGGCGCGGAGAGTTCGATCCCGCTCGTGGGTACCCCGCGTCGGAGCAGGGGGATGCCGATGCGGCCCGTGCCGATCGCGAACTCCAGCGCACGGCCCGATCCGGCCAGCCGTGCCAGGAAGTCGACCGCAGGGTCAACGACGTCAGGTGCGAACATCTGGGCGGCCTCCTCGTCATAGGTGGCAGCCGTCTCCTCGTCCCATACGTCGCTACTGGCCATACCCAGAGACTGCACCTCCGACGCCCGGTTCTGCTCGGGGCCGCGGATCAGCCTTGGCCCGCCTGGCGGAAGTAGGAAGCAACGGGCTCACCACGACGGACCGGCTTGTAGTCCGGCTTTCCCTCCGCCGCGATCACCGGCTCGACACGTTCCAGGAAGAAGTCGGCCACCGACGACGGGTTGTCCCAGACGTTGACTGCGCTGATAGTGCCGTCGCCGTTGTCCCACGCGATCGAGGCAAAGAGAGCGGACGGAGGCTCAGCGAACAGCCGTAGACGATCGGTCCAGTGACGCCACACCTCGTCTGGCGCAGTGATGGTCTCGACGAACATGTGATGCGCTCCTTTCGGCCTCGGTGCGCTCAAGGTAGTCCTGGAGTCAAGGGCGGCACGGCAACGTCCTCGACACCACCTCGGTGCGCTGCTGGCCACGCCCTGTCCGGCGGGGTCGGGCTCCTGCTCCTTGAAGGCGACCCGACCACCGGGTTGCGCGCGGCGGCCGGGCCTCGGTCTTGCCCTGGTGACCGTGGACGAGCGGGCGGAGACGTGCGCGGTGTGCGAGCGCGCCGCGGACGATCCGTCGGACTGCCCACTGACGGGCAGTCGGGCGTACGGTGCGGGTCTGCGCCACGTCCCCCCTCGGAGGCTGCCCATGTCGTACGTCGTCGACTTCGTCACGGTCTCGACTGTCGGGCTGGAGTCGTCGCCCGTGGCCGACGCCCTTGCCGGCCTCCGCGCCAACGAGGCCCGGTACTTCAAGAACAAGTACGACCACGACTTCAGCGTGGTGCCTGCCGCCAAGGCGAAGCCGATCGTCGCCTACGTGGCGAAGGTCCTGAAGGACGAGCGCGACCTCACCATCGACTCGCCGCCGCTCGAGGCGACCGAGTTCGAGGTCGAGGGCACCCGCTGGTCGTACGTGTTCTACGCCTCCGGTCTGTCCATCAACGTGATGTACGGGCTGCAGGACGGCATGAAGCGTGCGGTCGGCTTCAAGCTCTCCGACGGCATGGAGGTGCCGGCGGAACTGGCCGACACGTTCAAGTTCGCGCGCCAGAGGTCCAAGCTCGCCGGGACCATCCGAGGCTCCTACTTCGTCATCAAGGGCACGTACTGACTCCCCAGCCGCCCGCGGGTCGGGCCGGGGGAGGTGCGAGCCGGCGAGGGGGTCAGGCGCGCAGCACCTTCGCCATCGGTCGGCCCTTGGCGAGTTCGTCGACGAGCTTGTCGAGGTAGCGGATCTGCCGCATGAGCGGATCTTCGACCTCCTGCACCTTGACCCCGCACACCGAGCCGGTGATGAGCGAGACGTTCGGGTTCAGGTGCGCCGCGGCGAAGAAGTCCTCGAAGGTCGTGCCGGCCTCGAGGTGATGGCGCAGCTGCCCCTCGTCGAAGCCGGTCAGCCACTCGATGGCCTCGTCGAGCTCGGCCTTGCGGCGTCCCTTCCTCTCCACCTTGGCCAGGTAGTGCGGGTAGACCGAGGCGACGCTCGTGCTGAAGATCCGGCTCATCCGCCAAGGCTAGACGAGCCTCATGCCGTGGCGCGGCGACCGGTGGCCCCTCACCCCCGAGGTCCTCAGGGGCGCGGATGAACCTGGGTGGCGCCGGAACCGCTTCGGCGGGGGTGGCGTCCCACCCACATGACGATCACCGTGCACCGACGTTCGTTCGTGACCATCGTCCTCGTCGCGGCGGCCCTCGCCGCGGCGTACCTGCTTGGCAGCCTCCGCCCGAGCGTGGCCAATGCGGCCCCCGCTACCACCCCCTCCCCCCTCGCTCAGACCACCACGTCCGCCACGAGCACCGGCATCACCGTCACCGGATCCGGCACCGTCAAGGGCACCCCCGACACCCTCAGCGTGTCGCTGTCGACGACGGCCACCGCCTCGACCATCGACGCGGCGCTCGCCGACGCCACGAAGGCCCAGACCGCGGTCATCGACGCCTTGAAGAAGCACGGCGTCGCCGACAAGGACCTGCAGACCTCGAACTTCTCGATCCAGCCGAACTACACCGCCAAGGGCCTGCCCGGCGGGTATGTCGTGACCGAGGGCGTCACCGCGAAGATCCACGGGCTCAAGAACGCCGGGGCCACGCTCACTGCGGCCGTGCAGGCCGGGGGCGACAAGGTCCGCGTGGACGGCGTCTCCGTGAGCATCGACGACACCGACCCGCTCAAGGGCGACGCGCGCACCGCCGCCGTCGCCGACGCCAAGCTGCGCGCCGAGCAGTATGCGCAGGCCTCGGGCCGTCAGCTCGGCCAGGTGCAGAGCATCAGCGAGCAGGTCGCATACACGCCTACGTCGTACGCGTCCGTCGACGCCTTCTCGGCCAGGGCGCAGGCTGCCGTTCCGATCCAGTCGGGCAGCCAGGACGTCACTGTCGACGTCACCGTCGTCTACTCCTTCGCCTGACGCCAGCCCCATCAACCACACTGACAGCGATCCCGCCCAAGGGGAGTGTGCGGGGGCTACGTCAGCCCGCACGCGGGGGCGATCAGTGTCTGCCCCCAGATGTTGGCGAGGTCCGGGATCGTCACGGCTATGTCCTTGACCTGGCCTCCGGAGTCCTGGACGACAAGAGTGACCTGCGGTGGGGGTCTGACGGGCACGGTGCAGTCCGAGCGAATCGCGATCCGCGTGTCGACCGGTCGCCCGGGAACCAACGGCGCCGGAAGGACCTGGACGGGTCGCCCGCCCGGGTCCGGAACCAGTGAGGCCCCCGGCCCGGAGACACGGATGGCTTCCAGCGTTACGGGCTGCTGCCCGGCATTGGTGATCACCAGCGGCACCGCGACGACAGGATCACCGGTGCCGATGCCGAAGTCCCCAGCCTGGGCGCCCAGGGACACCCGCACGTCCACACGAGGTTCCGACTCCGGCGCCGGGGGACGCACGTCGACGTAGTGCATGACAGCTGCGCCGAGCAGCGCACCCCCGACGAGAGCCGCTACGAGCGCCCATCGGCCTCCGGCCGCCCCTGCAGAGATGGTGTCCAGCCGATCGCCGTGGTCGGCCGGCGTCGACGACCCGATGGGCCCACTTTCAGGACCAGGATCCACACCGCGACACTACGCGGCTGGCTAGCCGATCTCGTCCAAGCTGCCGCGGATGGCGGCGGCAACGCGACCGGGCATCCCGGCCAGGTCGAGCGGAGCCCGCCCGGCCACCTGACGCGGGATGAAGTGCTGCCACTCGAGATCAAAGCAGAGCAGGGCTCGCAGGTCGGCTCGCCGGTCCACCCGGACCCGCGCAGCGCGCTCGTACATCACCAGGTAATCCTCGGCTGTCGAGGTGTCGAACAACACCGCCAAGTTGAGCCGGCAGTGTCCGACGTCGCTGCCCCGGTTGCCCGTGGCCGCGTTCGGCCAGTCCACGACACCGCTGAGCCGACCGTCACGCCACAGCACGTTGAAGTGCTGGTAGTCGCCATGGACCAGGACGTTCTCCTCAACGAGCGGCCCCGAGGCAGCCGCGCGAGCGGCGTCACGCAGGCCCGGGTCGGCCAGCCACTCGAGTGGGGCGTCATCCTGATACCAACCATCCCATCGGGTCTGCGGGTGATCGGGTACGGCGTGAATCGCGGCCTGCGTGGTCGCGAGCTGACCCAGCCAGGACTGCATGTCGGCCGGGGACAAGTCCGGCTGCCCGGTGAGCGCCGACGTGAGCGTGCACCGCACCCCGGTCTGGGCACCATCCTCGTCCAGAGCGATGAGTTCGGGTGCAGGCACCGAGCGGCCCCGGACAGACGCGAGCGCGGAGGCTTCGCGGGCCACCAGTCCCTCCGCCCAGTCCCCGCCCGGCCAGCGGCGCAGCACCACGTCTGTGAGCCCAGTCGGCGACGACACGGTGAGGCGGTCCATGTCTGCGGTGATTCCGCCCGGCAAGGGCGCGATGGCAGCTACCCGTGCGCGTGGATGAACGTGGCGTGCCGCCCACTGCAGAATCTCCCCCGTCGGCGGTTCGTACTCGTGGGGCACTCGGTCAGTCTGGCAGCCCCCGAGGTGCCTCCGCTGACAGCAGGTGGGCTCGTCGCCCTTTCGCCGCGCCTCCCGACCGTCTCGCCAAGCCCGCCCACCGAGTTCCTGTGGTATTCCTGCACGTCAGTGGTGCCCACGTATGGCACATAATCGTGTCGATTTCGCCCCTCTCGCCGCTCGCCGTTCGAGGGGCGAGAACTGCCACACCCCCCAGGGCAGGAGGAGCAGTCATGGCCGAGTACCTCATTTCCTTCAACCAGCAGTGGGTGGGCGACCACCCCGAGGAGTGGTTCCGCCGGCGGGGGCCGCTGGCCATGGCGGTCGTGGACGAGATGAAGGCTGCTGGCGTCTACGTGTTCGGAGGGGGGCTGGTGGAGGAAACCCACACGGCCTTCAGCGCTGACGCGACCAGCGGCACGTTGACGTTCGCCGACGGGCCCTTCGTCGAGACCGAGGAGTTCCTGGGCGGGCTCACGGTCGTGGACGTGGCCGACGAGGCTGCCGCCAAGATGTGGGCCGGCAAGATCGCCGAAGCGTGCGGCTGGCCCCAGGAGGTTCGCCGCTTCAAGCCCCGGCCGCAGGCGTGACGACGTGGACGATCGAGGTCCGCGACCCCGAGGATGACGCAGCTCGCGCCGCGGTGCACGCCTACTCGGCCGAGCTCGACGAGCTGCTCGGCGCGTCCTCGCCGACCATCGCCGACCCCGATCCGGGGGCGTACCGCAAGCCGCGAGGCACCTTCCTCGTCGTGGTCGACGACGGCGAAGTGCTCGGGTGCGCGGGCCTGCGGGTCATCGATGTCCCGCCCCACGGCCCGGCTGCCGAGGTGAAGCGAATGTGGGTGTCCAGGCGGCTTCGCGGCCAGGGCGTCGGACGCGCACTGCTGGAGCGGCTGCACGCGGAGGCTCGTCGTCGGGGTCTCGGGCGCATGGTGCTCGATAGCAAGCGCGAACTGGTCGACGCGCGCCGGCTCTACCTGGCTGCTGGCTACCGCGACATCGAACCCTACGGCGACAACGCGGATGCCACCGCGTGGATGGGGCTGGACCTCGACGACGAGTCTGGCGCCGGTCGAGCGGCCGGGTGATCATGGTGGCGCGGAACCACGTGCCCGGCCACCTGGATAGGCGACTCGGGCGTCTGGGGGCGAGATCAGGGAGCGGGTGTCCATCGTGGCTGACCTCACGGACCAGTTGTTCGCGGCGATGAACCGTCATGACGCAGCAGCCGTCGCGGCGTTCTTCGCCGACGACTACCGCAGCGAGCAGCCCCTCCATCCGACCCGTGGGTTCGGCGGGAGCGCGCAGGTCCTGGCGAACTGGACCTCGGTGTTCGAGGGTGTGCCGGACTTCGTCGCCGAGCGACTCGCGTGGTCGTCGGCTGAGGGCACGGAGTGGACCGAGGTGCGCTGGTCGGGCACGCATCTGGACGGGGCGCCCTTCCTCATGCGGGGGGTGACGGTGATCGGCGTGCGCGGTGACAAGATCGCATGGGCGCGGCTGTACATGGAGCCGGTCGAGCAGGGGGGCATCGACATCGACGCTGCCGTACGCGAGCTCTACCGCCCGCCCAGTGCGGGTGATGCGAGTGGCGCCGAGTGGTGATGGCTCACCGCGACCGTGGATGCTGGGCTCAGCAGCCGCGGACCGGCAGTGACCGATGCTGGCGGGCGGTCCGATCGTCGCGTACTTGTCGGAGAGGTGCTCATGAGTGGACTGAGCCTTGGAGTCCTTGCGAACTCGAGCAAGGAGAACGAGCTTCGGCTGCCGATCCATCCACAACACTTTGATCGGATCGACGGCGACCTACGAGCCAGGATTCTCCTCGAGCACGGCTACGGAGAGCGCTACGGCGTATCCGACCACCACCTGGCCCGACAGGTCGCGGGCATGCGTTCCCGTGAGGAGATCATCGCGGCCGCGGACGTCGTGCTGCTACCCAAGCCCACCGTCGTCGACGTCGCAGCACTCCGCGACGGCCAGGTCCTGTGGGGTTGGCCGCACGTGGTGCAAGACCCGCAGCTGACCCAGATCTCCATCGACAAGCGGCTCACCCTCATCGCGTGGGAGGCGATGAATCACTGGACACCGACAGGATCCTTCGTCGTCCACGTGTTCCACATGAACAACGAACTCGCGGGCTACTGCTCGGTTCTCCATGCCATGACCCTGACGGGTTCCACCGGTCACTACGGCCGGCCCCTCACGGCCGTCGTCATCGGTTTCGGGAACACCGCTCGGGGCGCAGTGACGGCCCTGCACGCGCTGGGGGTCCACGAGGTCACCGTGCTCACCATGCGTGACGTCACTGCCGTGGCGTCACCCATCCCCTCCGTCGTGCTCGACCACATGCACCGCACCGAGGACGACCCCGCCCGCACCATCGTGCAGACCGAGACCGGCCCCTTGCCCACGGCAGCATTTCTGGCCAGACACGACATCGTGGTCAACTGCGTCCTGCAGGACACCGACGCACCCTTGATGTTCGTCTCGGACGCGGACCTTGCGTCCTTCACGGCCGGCACCCTGATCGTCGACGTCTCATGCGACACCGGGATGGGGTTCGAGTTCGCGCGGCCCAGCACCTTCCAAGCGCCGATGGTCACCGTCGGGGAGGGAGTCGCCTACTACGCCGTCGATCACAGCCCGGCGTACCTGTGGAACAGCGCGACGTGGGGGATCAGCGAGGCATTGATCCCCTACCTGCGCCCGGTGATGGACGGGCCTGGTGGGTGGGACCAGGACCCGACCATCCGGCGCGCCATCGAGATCCAGGCGGGCGTCGTGCAGAACCCCAAGATCCTCTCCTTCCAGGGCCGCGCCACAGGCCATCCGCACCCCCGCGTATGAGCCTGGGTCTCTCCAAGTGGCACCCAAGTGGCACCACTACGCTAGACAGTGGCGCCATCGTGGTGCCATAGTTGCGCCATGGATCTCGCGCCGTACCTCTCCGCGCTGCGGAGCCAGCTCGACGCCGCTGCCGATCTCGGCGACCCCGAGGCTCGGGATCTGGCCGAGCGGCTGACCTCGGCGATGGAGTCGGCCTTTCGGCTGGCGCTGCTCGACGCGCTGTCGGTCGCCGCGGCGGAGATCACCCAGGAGCTCGCTCCGGGGTCGGTCGAGCTGCGGCTGCGCGGCCGCGAGCCGGAGTTCGTCGTGGTGCCGCCCGTGCTGGAGGTCGTCGACCACGCCGCGGACGAGGACTCGTCGCCGGTGTGGGACGACGACTCGCCCATGACGCGGATCAACCTGCGGCTCGGGCAGGACCTCAAAGACCGGGTCGAGGAGTCCGCGCGCCGCGAGGGGACCTCGGTCAACGCCTGGCTGGTGCGCGCGGCGGGTGCCGCACTCACCCGCGACCCGTCCGGTGCTTCTCCGGCCCGGCGCTCGGCACGCGGTGCCGACCGCTACCGCGGGTGGGTCCGATGACCCACACCGCGAGGAGCACCCGACCACGTACCCCTACCCCCCCACGGAAGGACCCGACATGACCAGCTTCCCCACGACCGGCCCGATCACGGCCTCCATCGACGTCCAGTGGGGCGACATCCAGGTGGTCGCCGGCGGCGCCGGCGCCACCGTCGTGGACGTAGCCCCGACCAACCCGTCGAACGAGAAGGACCGCCTGGCGGCAGCGGCGACCACGGTGACGTGCGCCGAAGGTCGGCTGCGGGTGCTGGGAGCCAAGAACCGCACGGGCATCATGAACAAGAAGTACGGGTCCGTGCAGGTCTCGGTCCAGCTCGCGTCGGGGTCGGACCTCGACGCGGTCTCGGCCCTCGGAGTCATATCGGTCCAAGGAGACCTCGGCAGCTGCCGGGCCAAGACGTCGGCCGGCGACATCCGGGTGCACCACGCGGCGAGCGCCTACCTGAGGACGGGGATGGGAGCCGTCGTCGCGCAGGACATCGCCGGCGAGGCGTTCTGCTCGACGGGCACGGGAGCAGTGCACATCGACCGAATCGGGGGTCGCGCCGAGGTGAAGAACGCCAACGGCGACACGCGGATCGGCGACAGCGGAGGGCCCCTGCGCGTCAAGTCGGCGAACGGCAGCGTCTCCGTCGACCGCGCGCGGAGCGCCGTCGTCGCGACGACGGCGAACGGCGACCTGCGGATCGGCAGCGCCGAGCACGGGTCCGTGCAGCTCAAGACATCGATGGGGCACATCGAGATCGGCATCCCCAGTGGCACCGCCGCGCTGCTCGACTTGAGGACGTCGTTCGGGGCCGTGCGCAACGAGCTCGACGCCAGCGGCCAGCCCGCCGCAGGCGAGCGCACCGTGGAGGTCCACGCCCAGACCAGCGCCGGAGACATCGACGTACGCCGCGTGCCCGTCGGCGGATCGTGACGGGAGTGGGAAGATGACGTTCTCCTCGACCGCGACCGCGGCCATCGCGACGGCCGGTCTTCGCAAGTCGTACGGCGACGCCACCGTTCTCGACGGCATCGACCTCACGGTGGACGACGGCGCGGTGTTCGCCCTGCTCGGTCCGAACGGTGCTGGCAAGACCACTCTCGTGCAGATCCTGTCCACGCTGATCCCTGCCGACGAGGGGACCGCGGTGGTGGGCGGGTACGACGTGCGTTCCCAGGCCGGGTCGGTGCGCGCGCGCATCGGCGTCACCAGCCAGGCGTCCGCGCTCGACGACCTGCTCACCGGACGCGAGAACCTCGCGCTCATGGCGAGCCTCTACCGCCTGGGCCGCGCGACGTCGCATCGCCGGGTCGCCGACCTGATCGAGAGGTTGGACCTCGCGGCCGACGCGGACAAGGTGGCATCGACCTACTCCGGCGGAATGAGGCGCCGGCTCGACCTTGCCATGACGCTTGTCGGCGAGCCCGCGATCATCTTCCTGGACGAGCCGACGACGGGGCTCGATCCCCGCAGCCGGCGCACCGTCTGGCAGATCGTCCGGGATCTCGCGCGCGACGGGGTCACGGTCTTCCTCACCACGCAGTACCTCGAGGAGGCCGACCACCTCGCTCAGCAGGTCGCGGTGCTCGACGCCGGCCGGCTCGTCGCGCAGGGCACGCCGGCCGAGCTCAAGCGGCTGGTCCCCGGGGGTCATGTCCGCCTGCAGTTCGCCGACCTCGAGCAGCTCACGGCCGCGGCTCGCGCCTTCCCACGATCCACCCCTGACCCCGCAAGCCTGAGCCTGCAGGTCCCGAGCGACGGGGGTGTACCGGCGCTGCGGTCCGTGCTCGACGAGCTCGACCGGAGTTCGTTGGCTCCCGACGAGCTATCCGTCCACCTCCCCGACCTCGACGACGTGTTCCTGAGCCTGACCGGCCAGGAGCGCATCGAGCGGAGCTGATGAACCATGTCCCCACTCGCCGTGGCTATCCAGGACTCGACGACGATGACGCGGCGGAGCCTGCGCCGCATCGTCCGCTACCCGAGCATGACCATCATCCTGGTCGGGATGCCGGTGGTGTTCCTGCTCCTGTTCGTCTACGTCTTCGGCGAGACCCTGGGCGCCGGCCTCGGGAACGTGGGCCGCGCGGGCTACGCCGACTACGTGACCCCGGGGGTCCTGCTGATCACGGTGGCTGCCGCCGCTCAGGGCACGGCCATCTCCGTCGCCATGGACATGACCGCGGGCCTCATCGCCCGCTTCCGGACCATGCCCGTGACGAGGTCGGCCGTTCTCACCGGCCACGCGGTGAGCGCCTTCCTGCAGACCATGCTCAGTGTCGTCGTCGTCCTGGCCGTGGCCCTGGCCGTCGGCTTCCGGCCCACGGCGGGGGTGGGCGGTTGGATCCTGGCGGCGGTCGTTGTGGCGCTGTTCACGTTGGCTCTCACGTGGCTGTCCGTCGCACTCGGCCTCGTGGCGAAGTCACCGGAGAGCGCCAGCAACCTGCCCATGTTCCTGGTGCTGCTGCCCTTCCTCAGCAGCGGCTTCGTCCCCACGGAGTCTCTGCCCGCACCGCTGCGTTGGTTCGCCGAGAACGAGCCGTTCACGCCACTGATCGAGACGATCCGTGGGCTGCTTCTCGCGACACCCAGCGGTCGTGACCTCGCACTCGCTGTCGGTTGGTGCGTGGGGATCGCTCTCGGCTCCTACCTGTGGGCGCAGTGGTTGTTCGACCGGCGCCCGACCCGCTGATCGGTCCGGCAGCCCGTGCGTGCCGGTCCCTTCCGGCTCAGTCGTGAGGGCCTCCCGTACGGCTGATGACCATCTGGCCCGTCGTCCAGTCGTAGGTGACGACGGCCTGGAAGGACACCCCGATGCCGCCGATGCCGACGAAGGTGCGGGCCGGCATCAAGACCTTGCGGTACCCGAGCCGGTCGTTGTTGGCAGCCACCGTGGTGAACGTGCAGAAGGGTTGGTACTGAGCAACGGTGATGCTGACGGTCGCGCCAGCGGGTAGGTAGGTCACCTTGTTCGCTGGGGCCGCGCCGAAACGGGCCGTGACATTGTTGGCCGGCTCCCCGGTGTCCAGGAGCGTGTCACCGCAGCCGGCGACACGGTTCGGCGACTTCACGGTCCAGCACAGCCATACCTGCGTCGACATCCACGAGGGCAGCTCGTTCGGCAAGGGGGGCACGTCACCGC
The DNA here is from genome assembly GCA_963778785.1 of uncultured Actinomycetes bacterium. Taxonomy (GTDB): domain Bacteria; phylum Actinomycetota; class Actinomycetes; order S36-B12; family CAIYMF01; genus CAVZVV01. The sequence goes on along the minus strand of CAVZVV010000019.1, from coordinate 4,745 downwards.
GCAGCCGGGGGGCGAGGCGACCGAGCAGCCCGACGTGACCGCGACGAGAAGCGCCAGGGTCGCGGGTGCAGCGCCGGCGTTGCCAAGCATGGGACCAACATCGACCGGGGCCCGCTCGGTCTTGATCGGCGCGGATCGCTCAGCGGTGACGCGCGCGGCTCGTGTCAGTGAATCAGGGGCGGGCTACCCCTGAACGCGGAACGTGCGGACCGAGGGCGACGCAGGCCCCTGCGCCATGACGGCTGAGGCCCAACAGCCCCGGATGGAGGCCCTTGGGCCCGATGACGCGAGAGGCCCCGCCCCTCAGGCTCGGGGTGGACGCGACCGCACGGGGGTTGGCCGTGCCACGCACATGAGGCAGGCCTCTCGGTACGTCCGGCGATCCCATGGCGCCGTCGGTGCCGCTATGGCTGGCATGCCCCGCAGCGGGTCCCCGACCTGGAGGGTGGGTCGGGGCCTCGTCGCGGCATCCACGTGTCATCAGCGACCTCGAGCGAAAGCTTGCCGGCGGCAGACACGCGCAGATGTGGCTGGCCGGGTACTTCCCCGAGCGCCGGTATCGGCCTATCGTGATTGTCCCGGTACGCCTCGGCCTCCAGGTGGGAGCGTGCCGCGCGGGGCCTGGCCCCGCGAGCGCCCCGGCCTCTTCCCCCGAGCCGGGGTGCTCGAACGCCACCCCATCGCGGGGCGGGTCGAAGGTCTCTGGCCCGCCGGCTCGACCGGCCCTAGTCTCGTCGTCGCGGCCATCCACCTCAGGCCCGGCCGCCAGCGCCCCCGGCACCAACCGGGGGCGCCTTCGTCCGAGCCACCACCACAAACCGACCGATGTGCCACGGTGCGGTGACGTGGGCGCGGACAGCATCGTGGCCATGCGCGCCGGGGCGCACGACTCAGGCGGCGGACGTGACGCGCCGGCGGCCAGGGCCACCTCGGCGGTGGTTGACGGGCCAGCGGACGCCGATGTGGTGCTGCCGTCGACCCGAGAGGGACGCGTGCCGCCGCCGCTGTCGGTGGCGCTGAGTCGCGTGGTGCAGACCAAGCTGCGGGTCGGCGGTGCCGACCACCCGCAGGAAGTGCACGCCGACCGGGTGGCAGCGCAGCTCATGGACGGCGCCGGACCAGCCGCCCCAGCTGCGCGGCGGTCGGGAAGCTCCACGCGCGGGCTGCCGCCTGCACCGCCGTCCGGAAGGCCGCCGCCACCGGCCGCCACGGCACCCTCGCTACCGCCTGACGCGGGTCTGTCGTCCCCAGGTTCGCCGTTGCCGTCCGGCCCGGCCCGGGACCTCGGCGCGGGGCTCGGCCGGGACCTGTCCGACGTACGCATCCACACCGACCCTGATGCCGCGACGACTGCCGACCGGTTGGGCGCTCTCGCCTTCACGGTCGGGTCGCACATCGGCTTCGCGCGCGGCCAGTACGAACCCGACCACGCCGCCGGTCGTCGGCTGCTGGCCCACGAGCTCGCGCACGTCGTCCAGGAAGCTCCGGCGCCCGACGTCGTCCGGCGGCAGCCGAACCCGACCGTCGCGCCGACCACACCCGCCTCGGACGTCGATCCGACCCCGTCGCTGGCGGTGCCGGAGCCGCCGGTGTACGGGCCCCAGTACGTGCAGGAGATCTCAGTCCCGGCGCCCAGGTTGCCCGGCGAGCGGCCCCACGAGCAGGTCGTCTTCCAGGTGCATGCCGTGGCGGACGAGAAGCAGCGCCGCGACGTGACTCGCTGGATCGTCCCGATCAGCCGGCTGAGGCTCCCACCCGGCGCCCCGAAACCGCCTCCCGCGCCGGCCACGACCACACCGCCAGTGGGTGCGGGCGAGGCACCAGCGATCCCCGTGGTGATCCCGTCGCATCCGGCGATCCCCCCGGGCAGCACCGTGCAGACGGTCGACGGCGCATGGCTGACGGTCGAGGCCAGCACACCCACCCACGTCGTCACCGCGACGTACACGAAGTTCGCGGTCGGCGCCGCCAGCACCTCCGCGCTGAGGTTCTCCGACGGATCGGTGATCATCATCGATGCCGGCGTGAACGTCTCCGGGATGGTCGACAACGCCGGGAAGGCGCTCACCGAAGCCAGACTCGCCGAGGTCGTCCTTCGGCAGCTGCTGGACTTCATCGGGCCCGACGGGTACGTCCGCGAGCTGCTCCTCTCGCATGCGCACAGCGACCACGTCAACCTGGTGCCCGCACTGCTGCGCAAGGTCGCGGTGGGCATCATCCGTTTCAACGACGTGATGCGCCGGTGGGCAGGAACGCTGCGCCAGCAGATGCAGGAGGCGCAGGCAGCCCGCCTGGCGGACGCCGAAGCCGTCTTCGCGGAGAAGATGGCGGCGCAGCGCCCGGCCTGGGAGCGCGGCGAGGGGGAGGGCTTCGCGGCGGACGCCCGCGAGGTCGCCTGGCGCGACCACGTCCGGCGCGAGTTCGCGAAGACCCGGGAGGGCCGAGCGTCGATCGAGCGCGTCCTGGTGCAGGTCAAGGGTGGCACGCTCGACGTCGTCGACTTCGACCTCGCCACCGGCGATCGTCAAGGCCGGCCGACGCCGTTCGCCGCCGAAGACCCCTACACGGTCGCGGAGACCGCGCGCGCCCCCGGCGTCGGCCGGGTCACGGTCGACGACAAGACCGGGAAGTCGGACAAGGTCCAGGACCAGGACATCGACAAGTACGCGTCGTCCTTCGTCATCCAGGTCCAGGGCGGCATGACGATCCTGGTCATCCCGGACCTCCGCGCGCATGACCTGGCCAAGCTCCAGGAGCGGTTCCGGGCGGCGATGGGCCACGTCAAGCGCCCCTACCAGCTCTGGGATGCCACCCACCACCTCCAGAAGGGCTGGTACAACATCGAGGGCAGGATGGCGGCCAGCCAGCTCGAGGTCCTGGCCGACTTCTTGATGGAGTTCCGCTCCCGCCGGGGGCGCCGACGCCGTGGTGGTATCCGCGGAGCTGGACCTCACTCGGGGGAAGGCCGCCACGCTGGTCGACCCCGTCGTCCTGCGGTTCCTGCGCAGTCTCGGGTTCGAAGCGTACGTCGCGGCGTCGGCTCGCGATGTCCAGGCCGTCGACATCACCACAGCGCAGGGTCAGACACTGACCGGGATCATCGGGACCAAGGCACCAGGCCAGGGTGACCCGAAGCTGTCCGTGCGCCGCGCCGAGCTGGCGCTGGAGAAGCTCGCCGCACAGATGAAGGCCAACGCCGTGGCCGTCAAGGAGGAGACCGACCCGGTCAAGAAGACCGCGCGGAGCGAGCACGGCGCCGAGCTCAGCACCCAGCGGGCCGAGCTGCAGCAGCTCCTGCGGGACATGCTCAACGAGATGGATGCCCGACTACGACCGGGCAAGAACGCCACGGCGACCACGGACACCCTGTCGCAGCCACCGGGCGACTTCCCGAAGCAGCGGGTGATGGACGAGTGGCTGGCGCGGCACGACTTCGACCTGCCGGTCGTGCGCGACATGCACCTCAGCGAGATGGCGCTCGTGGTCCTGAACCGGAGCCCCGACCTGTCCAACGCCCCTCCGGGGTCGCCAGGCGCACGAGCTCGCGAGCTGGCCGGCGTGCGGAGCCGGATCAACGAGCTGGCGCTGCGGCAGCGTTCGGGCCCACTCAGCGTCGAGTCGCGCGCGCGGAGCTGCTGGTCGAGTACGAGCGCTACCGCGTGCTGCTCGAGAACGAGCTGAACCCGCCCGACCCGGCGCAGAAGCCGATCGCGGGCACGACCAGGGACCTGTTGACCGCCGACCTGCAGGGGGTCAAGGAGCGGATCTCCGGTCTCACCGAAGCGCCGCCGACGACCGAGTTCGCCCGCGTCCCCGGCACGGGCGAGCTGCTCACCCAGCACGTCTCGGTCGTCAGGCCGCTCGACACGGATGCCGCCGGTCTCAAGGTGGAGTCGCCGACCATGCGCGGCGCCCGGCAGGTCGCCGAGGGGGTCGGCCGGGTCGGCGGCATCGTCATGGTCGCGACCACGATCACGGGCGAGAGCGAGCTGCTGGCCCGCTGGGGCAGGGGGAAGGCGGCCGGTGGTGAGGTCGCGCTCGGCACGCTGAAGAACGTGTCGTCCGGCGCGGTCGGCGTGCTCATGCTGCGCGGGGTCAACGTCAACCCGGCCGTCTTCGTCGTGCTTGCCGTCCTGGAGGTCGGGGAGGCGCACTTGCGCCCCGCCGCTACGCAGGAGCAGCACGACACCGCCGTCTGGCAGGCCGTGGGCTCCTCCGCGGTCAACCTGGGCTGCATGGCCGTCGGTATGGGACTCATGGCCATCCCCACGCCGGTCACGTTCATCGGCGGCCTCATCATCTCCACGGTCGGCCCGTTGCTCCTCAAGGCGCTCGGCGTCGACGAGTGGATCGCCAACTGGGCCGAGCGGCGCGGGGCGTTCAACCCGCCGGAGGTGGTCGAGGTGCTGCAGAAGCTGCGCAAGCTCCTGCTCGCGGTACCAGGTGGTGATCGGCTCGATCGAGCTCGCCAAGCGTGCTCTCGACCCGGCTGACCCGACCTTCACCGCCAACCTCCCGGACGCCGCCCAGCGTGCCGAGAAGGTGCGCGTAGAACAGCGCAACAAGGCCCTCGATCTCGAGGACGACATCCTCGGCGAATTCCGAGACGCGTACCAGGATGCGAGGAGGAACTACGCTGGGCTGAAAGACCTCGATGACTACCGGGCCCAGTTCTACGCGCTCCGCCAGCAGGCCGGGTTGGCCGGGACCAGCGATGTCTACCGGAGCCACTTCCAGCACCGGCA
>CAVZVV010000018.1:0-42978 GCA_963778785.1 uncultured Actinomycetes bacterium | reverse complement strand
CGCTGCTCACCACGCTGGTCAACGCCCTGCCGGCCGGCTGCCGGCTGGTGACCTGCGAGGAGGTCTTCGAGCTCTCGTACAAGTCAACTTGACCGAGGTGGGATCCCGACCTCGACCGCCGTCGCGCGAGGACGAACACGACGACGCGTACTGCGCGGGTGCCGGGAGCGAGCCACACACCGGCACCCGCGACAGGTCAGAGGCGCAAGACCCGGAACGCGCCGGTGTCGGCGACGTCGCCCCCGGTGCGGAAGTAGGCAACGTACGCAGTCTGCCCACTCGGTCTCCGGTTGCTCCCGAGCACGAGCTGGTCGGTGAGGATCACCGTGCCGAGCCGGTTGACGACCACATACCGCGAGAAGTCCCCGGCCAGGAGGACGTTGCTGGAAGTGGTCAGAGCGCCCGATCTGCTGTACGGCGTGGCGTACCCGCCCGGCGGTCGCTCCGACCGGGCCGCCGTGCTGCGCCCAGTCGAGGACTACCAAAGCCTGTGACGGAGTGCTCGCACGGGCTAGTCGGGAACCCGCGGGTCGGGGGCCAGCCATGGAAGAGCGGCCTTCAACGCCGGCAGCGCGGCGCGGGCCGTCTGCTCACCCACCTCGACGAACCGGTGCCCGCGTGTGAAGTCACGGAGCCCCATTCCGGTGTCCAGTGGGAAGCGTGGCTCGATCGCTACGACCCGCGCTGGGTCGAGCGGCGTGACGGCTTGGATCTCACGACACCGCAGGATGGTTTGCACCACCGAGGGTGCGCGTCCGCGTGGATGGGTAGCCTCCGCGTCAACGCGACCAGGGCGGGCCCGCTGGGCCAGGCGGACCGCCACGACGACGTCGGCGCCCATGTCACGGACGACCTCGGCGGGGACTGGGTCGACGACTCCGCCGTCCACGAGCAACCGAGTGCCCATCCGCTGAGGCGGGTACACACCTGGGATCGTGATGCTCGCAAGAGCGGCCGCCCACAGCAGCCCGCGACGAAAGACCACCTCGTCGCCAGTGAGCATGTCAGCCGCGACTACGCCGAGAGGAATGGCGAGGTCTTCGATCCTGGTGTTGGCGCCCCACGTAACGCGCATCATGCGGGCCACGCCTTCGTGCGACATCAACGATGCGCGCGGAACCACCGGGCGGAACGTCGCCGAACCGACACGAGACAGGGCCTCCTCCGTAGCAGCTGGGCTGAACCCGGCGGCGTGTAGGCCGGCCACGGCGGCGCCGATGCTGCTGCCGGCGATCTGGTCGCACGGGACCCCAGCCTCCTCTAGCACGCGCAGTACCCCGATGTGCGCGAAGCCTTTGGAGCTCCCCGCGCCAAGCGCGAGCCCAACCCGCAAGTCCACCAACTCACGCGCTACCCCGCCTAGCGCGCGGCCGAGCGGAGTGCGGAGCGGCATGAGGCCGCTGCGCAGCCAATCGGTGTCGGCTGCCGTGGGGGGTGGCGCGGATACCTCCCGTTCGCGGCGGTGGCCGGGTGGCCCCCAAGCGCGCACCACCGATACGTCCCCGGTCAAAGGTGCAGCCAATGGGACACCGGGCGCAGCCAGCCGGACGAGGTGCTCGGCTGGGCCGGCGGCCGTGGTCAATACCAGGATGTGCCGGGCGACGGGGGACAGTTCGGCGAGCAACCGCTCCGACCCGTCCGCGGCGTGTGCGGTCGCCAAGCTGAGCAGCGGCCCGATCGGGACCGGGTGGTCCCCCTCGGATGGTGCCGGCACACCGAGAGTCCGGCCGAGCTCGCCAGCCCGTGCGGCATCGGCGACCACCAGAACGGTCGGCTGGCGCGCGTGCCAGGCGACGCTCGCGGCTAGCGCGGCGGCGGCCGCGACGGGAGCGCCGAGGTCTTCGAGCACGGTGAGTCTGGCCGACTTCGCCGATGCGCCGCGCGCGTTGGCCACCGCTAGGCGGCGCGCTAGCACCATTCCCAGCCGGCTGAGGATCGCCGGGCTGGACCCGACCAGGTCGGCGAGGTCCTCAAGGGGGATCGCCAGCGCTTCTACCACCGATCGGGCGCGAACAGTCGCCGCTGCCGCCTCGCCGGTGAGGTACGACATCTCGCCGCAGGTCGCCCCGCGGGCGATCTGGCCAACCCAGCGGGCATGACCGTCCGCGTCGGTGAGAAGGACGTCAGCGGTGCCGTCCTCGATAATGAACACCGCCTCGGGGCTGGCCCCCTCCGATACCAGTTCCTCGCCCACCCGGAACGTCACCCGGTAGGTTCGGGCGCGCAGTGCGGTGACCTCCGCGTCGGACAGGCCGTGCAGGAGGTGCCCAGGCCTGTGCACGGGTTCGGTCATCGCGGCTTCGTGCCTTGAACCAGGTGCGCCAGGCTCCAGGTCATGGTGGCTTCGTCCATAATGTACGCGAGGAACTCGTCGAAGAACGCCGCCATGTCGACGCGGTCAGGACGGATCCGGGTCAGGTAACTGGTCCGCAGTCCGTTCACCTTCGCGTTCCACGCCTCGGCCGCTGCGGAGTCCGGACTACCCACGATCCAGTGGTAGGGCTCGATCTGCTCACGGGTATCGACGAGGCCAGCGCCCCTCGCATACCCCGCGAGTCGAGCGCCGGCGTGCGGGTCGAACCCAGTTTGGGCGAGGTCCGACATTACTTCGTCGACCTTAGCCCTGAACTCCGGTGTCGTCGGGTGGTGCCAGACCCCATTCCCGTCCAGGTCGATGAGGGTCACGCGACCGCCTGGTGCGACCACCCGCGCCATCTCTCGAACCACCGCCTGTGGGTTTGGCATGTACTCGAGGAACCATCGCGCCCATGCGTGGTCGAACTGACCGGTCGGCAGACCAGTCGAGCCTTCCCCGGCGATATCCGCCCGCATGTACTCGATGCCGAGACCGAGGCGCCCCGACTCCTCGGCGGCGAAGCGCAACATCTCTTCGTCGGCGTCTACGCCGAGCACCCGACCGGTCCCCGAGCGCACCGCCGCCGCCCGCACGACCTCGCCGCTGGCGCATCCGAAGTCGACAAACGAGTCCCCAGGGCCTACACCGGCCCACGCCAGGTGGTGGTCGAGAAGCACCGCGCTGGTCTTCGCGCGGATCCGCGACGGCTCAGCAGGCGAACGCATGATGTAGTCGGATGCCACGGGACTACCTTTCGTCCGGGAGCGGGGCGGTGCGCAACAACCGGCTGTAGTAGGACTCGATGACAGCCTTGGGCTGCGCGAACGCGCTCTCGGTACAGTCGACGCTCAGCACGCTGTACTGCTTGGTTGACGGTGGCAGGACCCCAGCCGCCGTCACAAGGTCGCGATGCTGCACGTCTAGCAGGGCGATTACGTACGGTCGCCGCCGAGACCGGTAGGTCTCTACCGCGGCCTCAAGCAGCCGGGCGATGACGAGCACCTGCCGACCTGGGTCGAGGGACTCTCCGACGTGCAGCTCCTCGACAGCGTTCTCGAGGAAGGAGAAGTTGATGCCTTCCGAAGACCACCAGCACGAGATAGTGCCCACGATCGCGCCGCCTACCAAGGCGACCAGCACAGTGCGCTCCCGCTCCAGCCCCGCACTGCGGTACCGCGCACCCAAGTCCGGCACAGCCGGGTCAGCCACCGAGAGCCAGTCGGCCAGCAACGGGTGCCTCTGTGCGTACAGATCGGCCACTGCGGCCGTCTCGTCGGGCCGAACTGGCCGGACCTCCACGTCGCGCGCCGAGTCGTGGCTCTCCATTCGGTCGCGAACAGGTGCGAGATAGTAGTCGCACGTGGAGACCAGCCTCGTGGGGGGCGGGAGTCGGCCAGCCACTCCGTCGAAGAGCGGCGCCGTCCCAGGGTTGTCGGGTCGGTAGCTGAGCCGAATGCACCGGGCTCTGCCGGTGGCACCCAGCCAGTCGATGATCCCGAGAACCGAGGCCAGTGTCCCGGAGTACTCGTGCCGTTCCGAGCTCACCAGGTGCTGGACCTGCCAAGTGCCCGGCGAGTGCTCGAAGGCGCAGATGGAGTTCTTGACCACAAGCTGCCCATCGCGGACCCGGCGCAACATCAGCATCTTGAAGATCGCGCCGTCGGCCGCCGCGAGCCGGGCCCAAGTCTCGCGCACCGCCTCAACGTTGGCGGCCAGGAAGCCCATCTTCTCTGGGTAGAGGAACCGCGTCGACGCGTAGAAGTCCATGATCTCGTCGAACCCAGCACGCTCGCCGCGCACGTCCGCTGCGCGCATCCCGTCGATCTCGCGCTCAATGAGGCGCCGAAGCAGGAGATCGAACCTGTCGGTCGCCGGTGCGACCGGCCGGGTTATCGCCGCGAGGGTCTGACTGGCGCGGCGGCTCGACGTCTCCTCCAGCCGATCACGCAGGCTGCCGTGGTCGTGCATGAAGCGCAGGTACGGATCGCGTCCAAGCCGGAGCAAGAGGAGGTCTGATCCTGCGGTCACCGTCGCCACGCACGCCTCGCCGTGCAGCAGGCTCATCTCGCCGAATACGTCGCCGGGTCTTAGCTCGGCGACGGTCACGCCACGGCCGAACGCATCCTCGCTCCGCACGCAGGCCGTGCCAGAGACGACGACGAACAGCCCCGGTGACAACTGCCCCTGCCGCACGACCGGCGTCCCGGCGCGGACCTCGACCTCGTCCATCGTCACGGCCAGGAAGTCCAGCTCGCCAGCGTCGAGGCCGTCGAACAGGGGCATCCCGGCCAGCCTGTCCAGCGTCGCCCGCTCGTCGATCGGCACCATGGCACCCCTTGGACGTCGAAGCGCCCACCCGCCGACGCGGAGCCTAGCGCCAATGTCCCGCTGAGGTCTCGGAGTCCGTGCTAGACCGGGTATCCTCCACCCGGAAGTGGTGGCACGATGCACGCGTGGCGAGGTGCCGCCGGTGCGACGAGCCGCTCCCGGAAGGGGCGAGGTTCTGCCCGGGCTGCTCGCTGCCGGTTACGACCGATGTCGGCGTCGAGGAGCGCAAGGTCGCCACCCTCCTGTTCGCCGACTTGGTCGGTTCCACCGCGATGGGCGATGGTCAGGACCCTGAGCGGACCCGAGCCACGCTCAGGCGGTTCTGGTCCGCCATGCGCGACAGCATCGAGTCGGATGGCGGGACTGTCGAGGCTTTTATGGGTGACGGTGTCATGGCGGTGTTTGGGGCACCGACGGCCCTGGAGCACCATGCCCGCCAAGCGCTGCTGGCCGCTCAGGGGATGCAGCGGCGAATGGATGAGATGTTCGAGGGCTCGCTGTTTCTCCGGGTCGGCGTGAACACAGGAGAGGTGGTCGTGGGCCTGCCCGTCGAAGGAAGTTCCTTCGTCACCGGGGACCCGGTCAATGTCGCCGCCCGGCTGGAACAGGCAGCGGCGCCAGGCACGATTCTGGTGGGCGAGCGCACCGTATTGTCGGCAGGAGCTGGCTTCGGGTTCGGCGAACCCGAGCTCGTTGCGGCCAGGGGTAAGCCCGCTGGCGTACTCGCCCGGCGGCTCTTGTCCGTCCCTGACGACGCCTGGCCGGCACGTTTGCGGCCAGCTCGCGCCTTCGTCGGCCGCGAGGTGGAGACACGTCTGCTGCGTGCGGCGTATGAGGACGTCGTGGAACGAGGTCGGCCACGGCTTGTTGTCGTTCGCGGCGACCCCGGCATTGGCAAGACGACGCTCGTTGATCGGCTATGGGCCTGGCTGGCCGATCACCAGTCCCAGCCTTTGCTCAGGTCCGGCCGTTGCCTGTCGCATGGACGTGGCATCACGTACTGGCCGCTTGGCGAGGTGCTGCGTGCCCAGTTCGGGCTCGCCGACGAGGCCCCGCCCGCGGCAGTGGTCGAGCGGCTGGGCGAGCGCTCCATGCTTGCTCTGACCTTGGGTATCGAGGTCGCCCCCGGACTGCATCCGTTCACCGCAAAGGAGCAGCTGTACGGAGCCTGGGTCGGCCTGCTGGGTGATCTGACAGTCGAGCACCCGGTTGTTGTGTGGGTCGAGGACGTGCACTGGGCCGACGAGCCGCTGCTCGAGCTCATCGACCGGCTCGTCGCCGAGGTCCAGGGCCCGTTGCTGCTCGTCGTCACCACCCGCCCTGAGGGCGCTGACCACCCCTCGCTGTCCGGTCGGTCCGATCGACGCGACCGCACATCTGTCTGGCTTGGACCGCTCCCCGATGCCGAAGCTCTGGCGCTCCTCGACACGCTGGGTGGCTTGCTGCCGAGCGCCCTGCAGGAGCAGATCGTCGGCCGCGCCGAAGGGAACCCCTTCTTCCTCGAGGAGATCATCAAGGCGCTTGGCGAAGCCGCATGGCAGCCGGCGATTCCCGACTCCGTCCAAGCGGTGATCGCCGCGCGCATCGACGCACTTCCGGAAGCCGCGAAGTCAACGCTCCAGGCGGCCGCCGTGATCGGCCGAGTATTCTGGAGTGGCCCCGTGTCAGAACTCGTCGCCGACGGAGATCTCCTGTTGGCCGTGCTCGAAGAGCACGGCCTCGTCAGAAGCCATCCAACGTCCTCGCTGGCAGGGCAGCGGGAGTACTCCTTCCACCATGCCCTCTCCCGCCAAGTGGCTTACGAGTCGATCCCCAAGGCGCGGCGGGCGCGTTTGCACGCCGACGTCGCCGCTTGGATCGAGCAGACCCGCGGTGAGCGCGACGAGCTGATTCCGCTGCTGGCCTACCACTACGCCGAGGCCACGAGCCCCGCCCACGCCGACCTCGCGTGGCAAGGCGAGGGAACCAGGCTCGACGCCTTGGTCGAGCGGGCGGTGCGGTGGCTGGCCTCCGCTGCCGCGCTCGCCACGGCTCAGTACTCCCTGGAGGAGGCGTTCGCGCTGCTCGATCGTGCGCTGCTGCTCGAGCAGCCGACGTCCTCGCGCGTCGAGCTGCTCAGCCGGCTCGGTCGTGTGCGTGCGCTGATGTACGACGGCGACGGCTTCCAGGAGGCGTTCCAGCGCGCGATCGACCTCTCTCATGCGCCCGCGATACGCGCGGAGCTGCTGGCCGAGATGGCCTTCGAAGTGTCCGCACGGTGGGGGATGTTCTCGCAGATGCCATCGCCTCAGCTTGTGGACGGGTGGACCGCTCAGGCGCTCGCCGACGCGGCACCCAGCTCGCGGGCCAGGGCCCGAGCGCTCGTCGCGCGTAGCTACTGGCACCCCGCGAGCGCCGCCGACTCTGCAGCTGAGGCATGGGCCATCGCGGAACTGCTCCCTGACGTGGAGCTGCGCTCTCATGCAGCCAACGCCTGCGCGTACGCTGCGTTCGCCAATCTCGACTACGAGGGCGCGCGCGGTTGGGCCGAACGGCGGCTTCCTATGGTCGATCTGGTCAGCGATCCCGACCTGCTTGCCGACACCTACGGCGGCGTGATTCCCGGCTGTCTCGGTCTCGGTGCGTTCTCGGACGCTCGCCGCTTCGACCGACTGCACGACGAAGTCGCCTCCCGGCTGTCCAACCACCACCGGATCCACGCCGTCGCGTATACCCTCGAGCTCGAGGAGCTCGCCGAGGACTGGGCCACCATCCGTGGGCTGCGGCCGCGGGCCGAGCGGGCTTCGACGGCCAACCTCGACACGCCGTGCGTACGCAATGCGCGGACTCTGCTTGTGTGCGCGCTGGCCGAGATCGCCCTCGGAGACGAGGCGGCCGCCCTCGAACTGGAGGTAATGGCCGCCTCACGAGCCATGGCCGGCGCCGAACGGACATACGCGCCGCTGCGCCTGCGGCTCGGCCTGCGCCGTGGTGACCTCGATGAGGTGACGCGCTGGCTCGATTTCGCCGTCGCGCCGCCGCCGGCCAAGAACTGGTGGGCGCTCACCGCTGCCTCCGCGCGGCTCGACGCCCTGCGCGCGCTTCAGCGATGGGAAGAGGTTGAGCGAGAGGCGCCCGACTTGACCAGGCCAGGGACCTACCTAGAGCCTTTCGCGTTGCGCGCCCTTGGCTCAGCCCGTGATGACGATGCGCTGCTTGCCGCCGCCCACCGGTCCTTCCTTCGCCTCGGCCTCGTCGAGCAGGCCGACCTCACCGTGGTTAGCGATCGCCGCGGCCCTGGCTGAGCCGTCGCGTCCAGGTGCCTGGGCCAGCAGGACCTAAGGCGCCTTGGCGTTCGACACCCCTTTCAACGTGGCAAGACTCAGGGTCACGAGCGCAGGGACGCCGAGAGCTACTTCCGTGACCTCGCGGCTGGCCTTTAGTCGCTAACCGTCAAGAGGAACGCCGGGGGCCGACCAGCCCGGCATCAGGGTGGGCGGCGGCGCGGCCGTGGCCTTGAGGAGGTCGCCGTGGACGACGCCGAGCGGGAGGGGCAAACGCCGCGCCAAGGCCACGCCCGGACTGAGACACCCCGTGGCGTAGATTCGGTGGCAGGTCGTACCGTTCGAGGGTGCCGAGCTCCGTACTGGGTCACCTGAAGGCATCTTGGGCGCGGTCAGCCGCAGCCCTGACGAAGCCCGCGACCTGCTTACCGCCGGCTTCCCGGCACCGGCTCTCGTGTGGGCGGTCTGGTCAGCGGAGATGCTGATCAGCCACCTCTGCGATCCTGTCGGTGCGGGCAGTCCGTTCCGCAGATGACCGCTACTGCGATGGAGGTCGCCGTGCCCGACGAGCCGGTCGTCCGTCTGCTCGCGGCGACGGCGCTGCTGACCAACCTGGACGACGCGCAGCGCAAGCGGCTGGCTGCGGCCGGTGTCGTCCGCCGGTACCAGCGCGGCGAGCAGGTGTTCGCCCGGGGCGAGGTCGGCGGGGGAATGTTCGTCGTGGCGAAAGGTTCGGTCGCGCTGGTGGTCAACTCCGCTGCCGGCAACGAGGTGGTGCTGGACGTCTTGCGGCCGCCGCGTTCGTTCGGGGAGATGGCGGTCGTGGACGGCGGCGCGCGCATCGCGACCGCGTTCGTCCGCGAGCCCACGGTGCTGCTCGAGCTGCCCCGGGCCGAGATGCTCAGGCTGATCACGGTCAACGCCCCCACGGCGCTCGCCCTGCTCGGGTCGCTGGCGAACCTGGTCCGCCGCATCGACGAGCACGCTTCGGACCTTGTCCTGCTCGACCTGCGCGGCCGCGTGGCCAAGTTCTTGCTGGGGACGACTGTCGGCCGTGGAGCCGAGCTGCCCGGGTCGGCGACGGTCCCGGTCGACATCCGGCTGAACCAGACCGAGATCGCCCAGTTGGTGGGTGGCTCGCGGCAGCAGCTGAACCGGATCCTCGGCGAGCTGGCCCGGGCCGGGGCGATCGAGCGCCGGGGCGCGACCATCGTCTCGGTGCGTCGGGACCTGCTCAGGTCCTGGTCCGACGCAGGGTGATGCGGGTCCAGCCGCCGATGTTGAGGTAGTCGCCGTCGACCAGCGGCACCGGGGTCCCGGGTGCCAGGGCGTGCTGACCGTTGAGATAGCTCGGGCTGGTCTCCGACAGCTGCGTGGCCGACCAGCCGTCGGCGCCGCGCACCAGCACCACGTGCCGGCGTGAGACCGCCGGATCGAAGGGCTCGACGGCCAGGTCCACCGTCGCGTCCCGTCCGCGGCCCACCAGCACCACGCCGCCCACCAGCGGGAGGCGCCGACCCCTGACCTCTGGTGGGAACGGCAGGTCCACGGCGTCGGTCTCGTAGAAGTGCCGGTCGCGCGCCACCAGGATCTCCCAGACCTCCGGGTGCGACCGGACCGGCTGGGTGCTCGTCTGCTCCCACCGGTGCGACTCGCGCCCGGCCGGGACAGCGACATCGTCCAGGGCCGGCGCGGCGGCGCTCCTCGCGGCAGCGAGCAGGTCGCCGGCGATCCACGAGTCTCCTCTGGCCAGGGGCGCGATCACAGCGACGTCGGGGATCGACGGGACGTCCGGCGAACCGGCGGCGGCCAGTGCGGCGACCGCGTCCTCGCGAGCTCCCGTCGCGTCGCCGAGCTGCCAACGCAGCCGCGATCGGCGGGCCAGCAGGGCGATCTGGGCACCGGGGGGAGCGACCATCAGCTCGGCGAGGCTGTAGGCCGCGTGCACGTGCGCCAACGCCTTGGGTAGTGCGGACACGGCCTCGGCATTGTCGGCTGCCCGCAGGTAGTAGTGCAGCAGCCGTACCCGGATCTCTTCGGCCCCCTTCAGGTCCCCGGTGGCCACCGCCAGCTCCAGCGCGGTCGTCGCGTGGTACGCGAGGTCTTCGGCGAGCTCGTCACCGCCGGCACCGACCCGGTGCTCGAGCCAGTCCGCTGCGGCCAGGTGCTTTCGCGCCTTGTCCGACCTGCGCAGTTGGTCGTACGCGGCGGCCCGCACCAGAGCGTGCGTGAACGTGTGCTCGCTCTGCCCGGCCATGCTGGACCGGCGCACCGGACGGACGATCTCCAGGTGGGCGAGCAGCCGCAGGGCCGCGGCGACCTCGGTGACCTCGCGCCCGGAGACGGCCGCGAGAGCCTCCGTCCAGAAGACCCGGCCGAACACCGCCGCGTCCTGCAGCACGGTGCGCGTGTTCCCCTCGACCAGGTCCAGGCGCGCAGCAATCACGCCCTGCACCGTCTCCGGGAGCGGCACGTCGACGAAAGGGCGGGCCAAGCCGCTCGTCACCGGCTCGATCAGGTCACGGGCGCGCAGCATCCGGACGAACTCGGCGGTGAACAACGGGTTCCCCTCGGCGCGCGCGAGGATCGCCTCCTCGCTCTCTGCCGGCAGCGCGGTGCCGTGCAAGTGCGACCGCAGCAGGAGGCGTGTCTCGCTGTCGGTCAGCGGGAGCAGGCTGAGCAGCGAGGCGTTGCGCAGCCCACCGCCCCAATGTGGGTCCTGCAGCAGCAGCTCCGGGCGGGCGGTCACGACCAGCATCAGCGGTACCTGTGGAGCCTCCGCGGCAAGCTCGTGCAGGAAGGACAACAGCCCGAGGTCGGCCTGGTGGATGTCCTCGACGACGATGAGCGCCGGCCCGTCGCCGGCGATCTCCTCCAGATAGAGCCGCCAGGCGGTGAAGCCGTCCTCCCGCGAGATCTCCGGGCCGACGCCGACGCCGAGCAGGGACAGCAGCCGCGGGAGCATCCAGTCCCGCTCCTCCATACCGGCCAGTGCGTGGGCCAGCTTGGCCGCGGTCTCGTCGGCGGAGTCCGAGTCGTACACCCCGGCCTGAGCCTTGACGATCTCGCCCAGGGCGGAGAAGCCGGTCGACTCCCCGTACGGGGGGACGCGGCCGAGCCGGCAGGTCACGTCCTTGGGCAGTGCCGCCATCAGCTCGGCCACCATCCGGGTCTTGCCGACCCCGGGGGTACCCATCACCGTCACCAGCTGCACGCTCTGCTCGTGCACCACCCGGTCGAACGTCGTCCGCAGCTGGCGCAGCTCGAGCTCGCGTCCCACCAGGGGGATGTCCAGATCGAGAAAGACCTCGGCCCCGAAGGGCAGCCGGGCCCGCAGGGCGCGGTGCGCGGAGAGTAGCTCGCTCACGCCCTTCGCCTGGACCGGCTCGAGCTCCTCGTACTCGATCACGTGCGCCGTCGCCCGGTACGTCGCCTCACCGACGACGACGGTGTCCGGGGCCGCCGCCGCCTGCAGCCGCTGCGCGACGTTGATGACCATTCCGGTCGCCCAGTGCCCGCCCGGGTCGGCGTGCTCATCCAGGCTCAGCAACACCTCGCCGGTGGCGATACCGACCCGTACCCGCAGCCCCAGGGCCGGGTCGGCCTCGTTCAGGTCGTGCACGGCGTCGACGACAGCGAGTCCGGTCCGGACGGCGCGCTCCGTGTCGTCCTCACGCGCGGTCCGCGCGCCGAAGACCGCCAGCACCCCGTCGCCGACGAGCCGTTCCACCCGCCCGCCGAGCGCCTCGACGCGCTGCCGGACCGCCGCGTGGTAGACGCCGAGCAGGTGCCGCAGGTCCTCGGGGTCGGAGGACTCGCTGGTGTGCGTGAAGCCGACGAGGTCGCAGAACAGGACCGACACGCCACGTCGTTCTTCGCTGGACTCGGCGGGCGGCGAGGCCGACTGGTCTGGCACAGGTAGAAGGATCGCATCGCGGACGACGGGCCGGGAACCCGCTTCGTCGCGCCATGATCCCGGAACGGTTACGGCTGTCAGCCGAGCGACAGCGCGCGGGAGGGCCCGCGCGTAGCCTTCTGGCTGCGAGGTCAGCGCCACCGGGCCGGCCCCGACGTCTGCGGGAGGGTGACGTGAGCATCCTGGCCGACTCACAGTCGGCGGCCCCGCCGACCGTCGCGATGGCGGTGCCGGTCGCGGTGCCGGCGCAGCCGGGCGGTGCCCGCGCCCGCAGCAGCACCCCACGCCGCCTGCGCACGCTCGCGACCATCGTGGCAGGCCTGCTGGTCGCCGTCTGCGCCGTGACAGCCGGTCTGGTGCTCGCCAGGCAGGCCACCGTCCAACGCTCGTCGGCCGTGACCGCGCCGCTGCTCGTGGATGCCCAGACGGCGTACGTCACGCTGTCCGACGCGGACACGACGGCCGCCGGAGCTCTGCTGTCTGGCCCGGACGAGCCCGCGTCGCTGCGGGCCCGCTACCAGCAGGCCATCGCGGCCGCGGCCGCTGCGGTCAGCGACGGCCAGCGGCTTGCCGGCACGAGCACGGACCTGGCCGCCTCATGGCAGACCTTGTCCGTCGGCCTGCCGTTCTACACCGCCACCGTGGAACGAGCCGCGACCAACAACCGCCTGGGGTACCCGGTTGCCGCGGCGTACCAGGGCGAGGCAAGCGGCTACCTTCGCACCGAGCTGCTGCCCGCGGCCGACGCGGCGTACCGGGCTGAGCTCGCCCGGCTGCAGCGGGAGCAGGCGAGACGCGTCGACGCCCTGGCCCGCCGTCGCCGCCGGGTGCCTGGCAGCTGTGACGATGGTGATGCTGGTCCTTGCACAGTCCTGGCTGCGACGGCGATTCCACCGGCGGGTGAACGTCGGCCTGCTGCTCGGCACCGTGCTGCTCGTGCTCGGGGTCGTATGGGTGGGCTGGGCTCTGCACACCGAAGGGCAGGCCTTGGGCGCGGCGTCGTCGCGCGGGAGCACCCCGCTGCGGACGTACACCGCGGTCCGGCTCCTGGCGCTGCAGGCCGAGGCGGACGACGAGCTGGCGCTCCTGAGCCGCGACTCGGTGCCGGCGTACCAGACCGACTTCGGTCGTGTGGCGCCGCTCATGACCTCCCTCGTCAGTCGGCAGGACGACGTGAACGTCTTCGTCGGCTGGCAGAACCTGCAGCTCGTGCACCAGACCATCCGGGACGACGTGGCCAGCGGCGGCTACCCCGCCGCCGTCGCGGCGGCCACAGATCCGCAGGGCGACCAGACCTGGAGCCTGCCGCAGACGGCGGCGCGCCTGGACCATGACCTCGCCGACGACATCGCGTCCTCGCAGGCCCGCTTCGACGACTCGACCGCACAGGCCGGGACGAGCCTGGACGGGCTCGCCGGCGGGGTGCTCGCCCTGGGTCTGCTGGCGCTGGTCAGCTGCATGGTCGGCCTGAGGGCGCGGCTGGGGGAGTACCGGTGAGCGCGTCGCCGCGCCGACGGAGCCGGCGGCGCCGGCCGCTGCTGGCAGTGTGCGTCACCGGAGCGCTGGCGACGTGCGTCGCGTGCGCGCCCAGCGCGTCCACCAGCCCCGGCCAGGCACCGGTGCCTGACCTGTACCCCGTGGGCGTGGGCTCCACCTCACTGCAGCCGGGCTCTGCGCAGCAGGACTGCGAGCAGAGCTACCCCCCGCTCCCGTTCCTGCCCAAGCCCGGGCAGATGCCGCGGGGGACGGTGCTGGACCAGATCTGGCGCAGCGGCTGGCTGACCGTCGGTGTTGATCAGAACAACTACCGGTGGGGGTTCCGGGATCCTGCGACCAACAATCTGGAGGGCTTCGACGTCAGACATGCTCCGCCAGGTGAGCTACGCCATCTTCGGGCCGACGGGCGATCACCTCAGGACCATCGTGGTGCCGAACGCCGACCGGATCACCGACCTGATGCACGGTGGCGTCAGAGGCACCCAGCCCTACCCCGGCACGGTCGACATCGTCGCCGAGACGATGACGGTGAACTGCGAACGCAAGAAGTCCGTAGACTTCAGCAGCGTGTACTACCTGGCCGGTCAGGAGGTGCTAGTCCGGCGTGGGTCGGCGATCACCTCCGACGCGGGGATGGCCGGCCGTCGGGTGTGCGCGGCCCAGAAGTCGACGTCGCTGCAGAACCTGGCGAACCTGAACCTGAAGCCACCGATCGGCCTCGTCACGGCGGTCAACCAGACGGACTGCCTGGTGATGCTCCAGCAGGGCCAGGTCGACGCGGTCAGCACCGACGACACCATCCTGCGCGGGATGGCCGCGCAGGACCCGACACTGCAGCTCATCGGCCCCGCGATCCAGCCTGAGCCGTACGGGATGGCGATCAGCAAGAACAACAAGCTCCTCACCCAATTCGTGAACGCCGTCCTCGATAAGGAGCGCTGCGACGGCACCTGGAAGGCGCTGTACAAGAAGTGGCTCGACGTCTACACCCCTGGCGTCGTGCCGAACCCGCCGGGCCGCCGTGCCGGCGGGGGACGTCATGACCACGCAGGTCGTCCTCGACATCGACGCTGCAATGGACCGGTTGCGCTCAGCCGTCCAGAGTTCCGCCGAGGACGCCCGCGACCTCGAGAACGACCTGACCAGACGGCTCGTCCTCGCGGCACGGACGACGGGGGCCACCGCCGACGCCGTCGCGGCGACGGAGGCGGACCTCCGCTTCGTCTGGGCCGGTCATCTGGCGCTGGTCGACCGCCTGGCGCTCGCCGAGAACCTGCGTGGAGTCCGGTCACGCCCGCCACGCAGGCACCGGGATGCGGCCCGCTCGCTCCTGGGTGACCGGACGGTGCAGGTCGCGGCTGTCCGCCCCGACGGGTCCGATCGTCGGCGGGGAGGCCACGACGAGCAGGCGGACAGGTACACACGTTGACGAGCTGCTGCTGGCGATGGACGCGGCGTGCCGGCGCATCGCCGCCCTACTCGCGAGGATCGACCATGTGTGGTCGGACATGGTGGCGGCCCTGACCACGGCCCACGAAGAGGTGACTGCTGCAGTCGGGGGGATGCGGGCCCTGTGCCTCGCCTGTCCCGAACACCGCCGCGCGATTCCGAGCGCGTGCTCGACGAGCTGCTCCGGACCGCGCGCACGGACCCTCTCGATGTCGACGACGACCTGCTGCGCGTGACGGTGGACCGGGCGCGGTCCTGCGCCTCGTCGCTGCGGGAGGCGTTGCTCGTCCGCGCGTCTTTCGAAGAGCACGTCGTCGACGCGACAGCCGCGGTCGCCGATGCCGAGCGAGAGGTCGCACTGACCGAGTCTGCCTGGAGCCGCGGACGGGTCGCGCCCGGGGCCGGGCACCTGCAGACCATCGACACGCTGGCACGGCAGGCGGTCGAGCTGCGGCAGTCGCTCACGTCACTGCGCGGTGTCGCCGATGTCGACTGGGCGGCCACCGCACGCAGGCTCGCGGACCTGAACCGCCGGGCCGACCGGCTCAGCTCGCTGGCCCGAGCGGACCGCTCAGGCGCAGCGGGACGCCGTGACCCAGCGCGATCTGCTGCGTGGCCGACTGGCCGCCTTCCGGGCTAAGGCGGCCGCGCTCGGGAGGTCCGAGAACACCGAACTCGACCTCCACCACGGCGCTGCACGGGACGAGCTCTACTGCGCACCGTGCCGGCTCGACCTGGCCGAGGCGCTGGTAGCCACGTACGTACGGCTTGTCGAGGACCAGGGACGACCATGAGCGCCTCGACCACCACGGACCGGCCGTCCTGCTACCGGCCAGGCTGCGCCGGACGGGCCGACGAGGACGGCTACTGCGACGTCTGCGGCTTCCGCTGGCAGCCGGCGCCGACCCACGCCACGGCCTTGACCGTGCGGCCGCCCGGCCGGGAGCGCAGCACACCGTCGCGCACCGGGCCGGTACCGGGCGGCCGGCTCAGCACGGCCACGACGCCCACGGCGCCCACGGCGGCGGCCGTCGGCTCCGGTGTCTTCGCGCGTTCGGCGGGCGCGCGCGGCGACCTGGGCGCCGGGCTGGTCAGCATCGAGCCGGTCGAGCCCAGGGACGCGGCCGCCGTCGTACTCGCCGACCCGCACGTGCCGGCGGCCCGCCGCACCTGCTCGGGTTGCGGCGCGTCCGTCGGATCCGAGCGCGACGGCCGCGCGGCGCTCGCCGACGGGTTCTGCACCGCCTGCGGTCGCGGGTACTCCTTCACCCCGAAGTTGCAGCCAGGAGACCTTGTGGGCGGCCAGTACCTCGTCGCCGGCTGCCTGGCTCACGGCGGCATGGGGTGGGTGTACCTGGCGCAGGACCGCAAGCTGCACGACCGCTGGGTGGTGCTGAAGGGCCTGCTCGACTCCGGTGACGAGTCAGCCATGGCAGCGGCGATCGCAGAGCGACGGTTCCTCTCGCAGGTGTCGCACACCAACATCGTCGAGATCTACAACTTCGTCGAGCACGCCGACGCGGGCTACATCGTCATGGAGTACGTGGGCGGGTCGTCGCTGCGCGAGATCCGGCTCGCCCGCAGGGCTGATGTCGGCGAGCCCCTTCCTGTCTCCGTCGTGCTCGCGTACGGGCTCGAGGTGCTGACTGCGCTCGGCTTCCTGCACAGCCGGGGCCTGCTCTACTGCGACCTCAAGCCGGACAACGTGATCCACTCCGGGGACCTGGTCAAGCTCATCGACCTGGGCGGGGTCCGGCGCATCGACGACGACAC
Organism: uncultured Actinomycetes bacterium; assembly: GCA_963778785.1. GTDB lineage: Bacteria > Actinomycetota > Actinomycetes > S36-B12 > CAIYMF01 > CAVZVV01. The sequence goes on along the minus strand of CAVZVV010000018.1, from coordinate 26,396 downwards.
CGGCGACGTGTTCGGCACGGTCGGGTACCAGGCGCCGGAGATCAGCTCGGTCGGTCCGTCTGTGAGCTCGGACCTGTTCACTGTGGGGCGCCTGATGGCGGTCCTGGCCGTCGACTTCCCCGGGTACCAGGACGAGGAGCGCTACGCGACGACGCTGCCGCCGGACGGCGAGGCCTTCGCACGGCACCCGTCCTTCCACCACCTGCTGCTGCGGGCCACCGACCCCGACCCGGGCCGACGGTTCAGGTCCGCCGCTGACATGGCCGACCAGGCCTTCGGGGTGCTGCGGCAGGTGGTGGCAGGCGAGGGCGGGCAGGTCGTGCCCGCGGCGAGCCGCCGTTTCGGCGCCGAGCGGGTCCCGGACGCGGACCACGCGACCTGGCGCAGCCTCCCGCTCCCGCTGCCGGACTCCGACGACGACGCAGCGGGTGTTCTGGCCACCCTCGCGAGCGCGACACCCGAGCAGGTCCTCGAGGCGTTGGAGGCGGCGGCGCCCACCCGTGAGGTGCGGCTGCGCCAGGTCCGTGCGGCGCTCGAGAGCGACGACGTGACGCAGGCTCGGGCTCATCTCGCGGCGGCGGTCGACATGAGCAGGCAGACCCCCGTGCCGGACGGGTACGGAGGCGACTGGCGGGTCCAATGGTGGACGGCCGCGGTAGCGCTGGCAACAGGTGGCACCGAGGAGGCCGCGTCGGCGCTGCACGCGGTCAGCACCTGGTTGCCGGGCGAGCTCTCGCCGCACCTGGCCCTCGGCGTGCTGGCTGAGACACGGGCCGGCTTCGCGGAGGGCAGCAGTGCAGACGATGACGCCGGCAGGCACTGGCAGGAGGCGGCGGCCCACTACGGCCTGGTCTCCCGGACTGATCCGGCCACGTCTGGCGCGTCGTTCGCGTCCGCGCGCGCCCTCCTGAAGCTCGGCGACCGGATGGGCGCGATCGCCGCACTGGACCGGGTGCCGCCGACAGCGGTCGCCTTCGGCGTCGCCCAGATCCGCATCTGCCGCGCGCTCGTCGCGCAGGTCGCCGGTGCGACACCCGCCGCGCGCGAGCTCGTCCGCGCATCCGAGGCGCTCAGTGAGCTTGACGCGCGCGACGTGTCGCCGACAACGCAGCTCGCGCTGCGCCGCGAGGTGCTCGCCGCCGGGCTGGCCCTGACGCTGGCCGCGCCCGATGGCGTCGACGGGATCCGTCTGGGGGGCACGCCCTGTCGCGAGCAGGACCTGCGGCTCGAGCTCGAGCGGACGATCCGCTTGCTCGCTTCGCACGTGTCCGGCGACGGCGAACGCGCAGCGCTCGTGGACGAGGCCAACAGCTGGCGACCATGGACGCTGACGTGACCACCCGGACGTGTGCGACCTGCGCCCACCCCGTGCTCGCCGGCGACGTGTTCTGCGAGTCGTGCGGGCGCTCCGTCGCGCCCTCTACGCCCGAACGCTTCGTCGATGGCGGTCCCGCGGCGGCGGGCGCCAGCGACGTGGGCCACCGGCGGCGGCGCAACGAGGACGCCTTTGCCGTCGAGGCCGGGTCAGGAGGAGTCGCGGCCGTCGTCTGCGACGGAGTGGCCAGCACGCCCGACGCCGACCGAGCGGCGGCCCACGCCGCGACCGCAGCGATGCGGGTGCTGCGCCGGGCCGTGCAGGCCGAGGCGCGTGACCGTGCGGCCATGCAGGAACACCTGGCCCGGGCCGTGGAAGCGGCCCGCCGGGCGGTCGCTCCACTCGCGGCCGGGCTGGATGGCGCGGGTGCCCCGTCGTCGACGTTCGTCGCCGCGCTCGCAGTACCAGGACGCGCTGCCGTAGTCAGCATCGGGGACAGCCGCGCGTACTGGGTGCCGGACGGCGGAGCCGAGTGCCTGCTGACCCGCGACGACGCAGATGCGACGGCGATGCTCGCAGTTGGTGCGTCGGGCGCGACGGGCGCGACGGGCGGCGGGCAGGTGCCGCCGGCTGGCTACCCGTTGACGCGGCACATCACGCGCTGGGTCGGCGCCGACGACCAGGACGCATCCGCGTCCTACCACGACCTGGAGGTGGACGGCTCCGGCGTGCTGGTGCTGTGCACGGACGGGATGTGGCAGTACGTCCAGCGGCCGGGCGAGCTGGGCAGGCTCGTCGGCGAGGTCAGGGCGCGCCTTGGTGGGGACACGGCGGCCCAGGCCGCGGCCCTGGTCGACGCGGCGCTCGCGGCCGGAGGTTCCGACAACGTGACCGTCGTCCTGCTGCCGCTCACGCCGGGCGCGCAGACGATCCGGGCGGCGAGCTGATCATGCTGAGCTTCACCCTGGAGAGCTTCGCCAACGAGTTCTTGCCCGAGGGCGGCCGGCACCTGGACGTGGTCGTCACGGTCACTGCGTCCGGCACAAGCGCTGCGCGGGCCGCAGGCGACGCCTACCCGGCGGTAGCCCAGGTGATCGTCGTGGATGCCTCCGGGTCCATGGACGGGAACAAGATCCAGCAGGCGAGAGCCGCGGCCGCTGTCGCCGTGGAGTCGCTGCGGCCCGGGACCCGCTTCGCGCTGGTGGCCGGTACGGAGACGGCGAGGATGGTCTACCCGGACCGCTGGGAGCTGGCCGCAGCCGGTCGTACCAGCCGCGCGGACGCGACCAGGGCGCTGCGGCGCCTGCGGGCCGGTGGTGGCACAGCGATCAGCACCTGGGTCATCGCAGCGGCCCATCTCCTGCGTGACGAGCCGGGCGTGCGGCACGCCATCCTGCTCACCGACGGCAAGAACGAGTACGAGCAGCCGGAGGACCTCGAGCGCGCCGTGGACGCCGCCCGGGGCTCGCTGCAGTGCGACTGCCGTGGTGTCGGCACCGACTGGTCCGTGGCCGAGCTGCGCATGGTTGCCGACCGTTTGATGGGGACAGTGGACATCGTGGCCGACCCGTCCGGACTGACCGCAGACTTCGCGGCGATCTCCGAACGGATCATGGGTTTGGAGCATTCCCAGGTGGAGCTCAGGGTCTGGACGCCGCAGGGCGTGACGACCGAGGTGTTCACGCAGGTGGCACCGGAGGTGCTCGCCATGCCCGGGCACGTGTCGACCGACCAAGCGGCGACCCGGGACTACCCGACTGGTGCGTGGGGAACCGAGTCGCGGAGCTACCAGCTGCGGCTGGGACTGGTCCCCGGCGCCGTCGGCGAGGAGATCCTCGCCGCTCGGATCAGCCTGGTCGATCGGGGCCAGGTCATCGCCAAGGCCCTGGTCCGCGGCACCTGGACCGACGACCTGGAGCTGTCGACGCGGGTGCACCCGCATGTCGGTCACTACACTGGGCAGACCCGGATGAGCACCGCGATCCGGGACGGACTAGTGGCCCAGCGCAACGGCGACCTGGCCCGAGCGCAAGGGAGCTTCGGGGAGGCGGTCGCGCTCGCGGCGGCCGGCGGCAACGAGGAAGCGTTGTCGCTGCTGGCTCGTGTGGTCGACGTCGAAGACGCGCCAACCGGTCGGGTGCGAGTCCGCACCCACGTCGACCAGGTCGACGAGATGACCCTGGACGCGCGCTCCACCCGGACTACCAGTGTGCGCCGCCGCGCAGTCCCGCCGAGTTGACTGGTCCCGTCCCTCCGTTCGCCGCTTGTGCTGCCGTGACGTCGCTGCACTGCCCTGTCGCCGCGGTGACAGCCGTGTCGTCGCTGTGACAGCGCTCCCGACCTGCTCGCGGCAGCCTCCGCGTGTCGGACAGACACGTAGCACGAGGAGGCAGCCATGTACTCAGGATCGAGCGATGCGATCGACGGGGCCAGCCTCGGCACGCTGGCCGCGACCACCGACGGAGCTGGGCACGACCAGGCGCAGGGCATCTACAACCACATGCTGCACGAGCACGGCCGCGATCCCCTCGATTTGCTGCGCTCACCCGAGTGCCTGGCGGCGCTGCACCGATTCGAGCACTTCGAGGCGGACTCGGGTCTGGTCACGGTGACGCACACACATAGGTTCCCGCTGGCGCGCACCGTCGAGCATCGGGAGCGCGGCACCTGGTCGCGATGACGGTGGCCGACAGCAGCGGCCTGCCAACGCGGATCCGGACGTGCAGGGGACGTCCGGATCCGCTTGCTGTCGGCGCTTGTCACGCCGAATCCTGTGGCGTGTCCGACCGCCCCGCGGGTCCGCTGTCGGGTGAGTTCGTACCTCTTGCTGAGTCACACCCTGGGCCGACATGTGACTGAGCAGCGCGGCCACCGGACGCCGCATCATGCGCGGAACAAGCCCCGGGATGAGCCCTACGAGACCCACGTTGTCCTGCCTGCTGACCTGCGCGAACGTGGGCACGCCCGAAGGGATTCGAACCCCTAACCTGCTGACACATCTTTGACGCTAGGACCGCACATGCCTTCCCGGTTAGGGCCTTCGGTCCTGATCCTCGAGGAGACTCACCGCACTGCTGCCAGTGACACCCAATGCCGGTTTCTGGGGAGGAGAAGTGGTCACCCAGTCGCGGCCACCAACTTGGGTGCGTCTTAGCCCGCAGTCGGTGAGGGTGGCTGCCCGTTCAAGCCGGGCCGGGCCCGGGACGACCTCGCGCTGCGGGCGCGATGGAAGTCCACTTACGCACCTGCTCTCTATCGGCACCTCGGTGCGGGCGGCCAGTCGTTGAACACCCCGCCGTGTGCCCTGCCAGCGAGCCTGCGACCGCTCGAAGTCACCGACAGGCCGGCACCAGCGCGAATACTCTGTGTACGTTCTGGCCGTCGGGAGGGCGACGTGGACCACTTGGATCCTGGACATGCAGCAGGGGCGCAGCCGGCGTACTCCTTGGGGCACTCGGAGCAAGAGCTGGCGCGGCTGAGCGTTCAAGCCCGGCTGATCGATCCCATCACCCGTGGCTTCTTCGTCGATGCCGGGCTCCAGTCCGGCATGCGGGTCCTTGATGTCGGCAGCGGGGCCGGTGACGTGGCGTTCCTGGCCGCCGAGCTGGTCGGTCCGACCGGCACAGTCGTGGGCACCGATCGAGCCCAGGCAGCCCTGGACGTCGCGACGGCACGAGCCGTTGCGAGTTCCTTGTCGAATGTGTCCTTCCGGACGGGCGACCCGGGCGAGATGGACTTCGATGAGCTCTTCGACGCGGTCGTGGGTCGATACGTGCTGATGCACCAGCCAGATCCGGTGACGATGCTGCGGCGCCTGCTGGCGCACGTGCGCCCGGGCGGGGTGGTCGCCTTCCACGAGCCCTACCGCGGTGGCATCCGCTCGTCCCCGCCGGTGCAGGCCTACGACCACGGCTGGCACCTGGTCGACGAGACATTCCGACGGTCCGGGCCGACCCACTGATGGGGATCAAACTCCACCGGACCTTCATCGCCGCAGGGCTCGCGGCACCTTCGATCGCGCCTGGAGTCCGTCATCGCCGGCGGTGCCACCGCCTCGGACCAGGTCCATTTCGAGATGGACGTCGTCGGAACCCTTCTCCCTGAGATGCGCCGTCTTGGAGTCGTCCCAGCCGACGAGAACGACTTCACTACTCTGCCCGACCAAGTCCTTTACGAGGTGGCTGCCAGCGACAGCGTCATCGTCGGACGGGCCGAGATCGGAGCCTGGTCACGCACCTCGGGCTGACCGCCACAAGCGGTCAGCGCCAACACCGATCATCCACCACCGCGTCCCGCACCAGTATCGACTCCGTGCGGATCCGCCCGACTGTTCGATCCGATCAGCCCTGTAACGGCACTTCGGTGCGGCCACGCGGATTCGGGACAGAATCGGAGCGGGCCATCAGGCGAGGCGCATGCACGTAGCCTCTGCCGCCGTCCAGCGTCATTAGTCGTCAGACAGGACCAACACCTCGAACCCCGCTGCCACGATCAAGATCCGCATGCCGTCTCCCATGACGATCTCTAGCGTCGAGATGGCGTCGAGATGGCGCTCCGGTGTTCCCGTGCCCCCCAAGACGCCCGCGGCTGTGTAATTCTGCTTGATGGCGCGGACGCAGTCCTGAGCGAATGGGTGGTCTTCGTGGAGCACAGCGTGGTCCACGAAGTTCTCGTCCCACATCCCCACCAGTTGAAGGCCCAGGTAGCCAAGGCAGCGAACCTGCAACATGGGCTCAGGACGCCCCGCCACCAACGTCGGGTCCAAGACGAACATCACCTCGTCGAATGAGACTGTCAAGGAACCAAGGGATGCGTCAGCCCACGCCAGCCCTAGTGCACCCACCTCAGGCCCTCCTGCCAATCTTGGTACTGGAACGACCCACGCGAACAGAATGCCGGGTGCTGGGGCGAACAGAACGGCACCTCGGTGCGGTCTCTACATCAACCGGCTGAAGTACCCGAAGCCGGAGCCGTCGAAGCCGTCGTCATCCCGCCACCGGGATAGGACGCCCGCAACTTCAGCGATCGAGGAGCTGATGTACGTGCCCCACGTGCCTTGCGACGCACCGTGCGGGTATCCCAGAAGATGGTTCATCGAGTTGTTCACAACGCGGTTCTGTACGTCCTCATCGCTCGCCGACGGCCACTCGTCGAGCACCGTGGCCACCTCGTCACGTTCTAGCCCGAACAAGGTCGAGAACTCCGATTCAGGGAAGAACGGCCCTCGGACCGTGGCATCGAGGCATTGGCGGACGACCTCTCGATCATGCGCGGAAAGTCGCTCTACCCTCTCGGGGTGCCCGGATGCCATGCCGCACATACTGCCGGATCTTGTGCGCCCGCTAACGGCACTTCGGTGCGCCAGGACCTAGTCCTCGTCAAGGGTGCGCGGCGCCGTCTTGGCTTCCCGGGTCGAGGGGCACAGGTACGCCCACGCTCCAGCGACCACGGTCGACCGCCCCGTCGGCGAAAGCGTCACCCCGATGTCCGAGCCGGGTGCGTCATAGGGCAGCACACCAGACGGCCACTGCGCGAAGTCAACGCCGAGATACTCCGTCAGCAAGGCCTCAACCGACGTCTTGCCCGTCGGGTCGACCGAGGGGGCGTCTGGCCGACCGGCGAGCCACGAGCAGGCGCGGTCGCCGGCCGCCAGAAGCTGATCCGGATGGGCAGCCACCCACGCCTGGTCTCGCTGCGGACCGTTGCTGCCGTCGCTCCAACCGCCCACGTAGGTCGAGACGTATTCCTGATACGCGGAGGGGTCTCGCTGGTTCGCGCTGTGGTTGGCCGATGCCTGTGCGGACCACAGTCCAACAGCGACCATGCCCAACGCGGTCACAGCCACGATTGCGGCCAGCCGCCTGCGCCCCGTCACGTGACCTAGCATGGCAGCCGGCTTGGCCCCGCGAAGCCTGAACGGGCGCACCCTAACGGCACATCGGTGCGCGGGGGACGCGCATATCGATCTCGCAAGTCGCCGAGGTCCCCGCAACGGCGGAAGGCCCGTCCCCCAATGGGGCGGGCCTCCGTGATTCCGTCGGGCGTTCGTTCATGGCCACCGCGTCGATGCAAGTTGCGGTGCATCCAGACGGCCCAACACGGACCCGGGAGGCCTTTCCGCGCCTCCCGGTAACCGCAACCTCAGTGTCTAGCAAGTTCCGTGGCCGGGCCAGGGGCGAAGGTCCTCTGCTCGGGAGCTTGGCAGTGCCAGGCCGCCCGACCGTGACGCGCCCGCGAACGGCACTTCGCGGGCCGCTCAGATGGGGCGGCTGCGGCTTCTTGGGGCGGATTCTGGCGAAGCAGGCGGGGTCGGCCGGCGGCTCGCCGCTGCGTCAGCAACGGCTTGCTTGTGCCATGCGATGGGGGACCTTGGGCCCTCCCCGGGAGGGGAGGGCAGATGACAGCGTGAGCCAAAGACCGGTCGACTAGCGGCCGACATATGAAGGGCCATGACATGGCAGATCGCAACTACACGTTGTTCGTAGCGTCATACCCCGACGCGGAATCGGCGGCAGACGACTTCAAGGCGATCAAGAGCATGGACGACACGGCCGTCGCGGCGGCGATCGTCATCTCGCGCGACGCCTCGGGCAAGACCGAGGTCAAGGAGCATGGCGGCGGACTTATCGCGGCCGGCACGACACTTGGTGCAATCGGCGGGCTGGTCGTCGGACTGTTCGCTCCGCCGCTCCTACTCGCGGGAGTCGTGGGCGCGGGCATCGGCGCGGGCGCCGGCGCCATCGCCAAGCGTCACGAGCAGAAGGCCATCGGCGTCGACGCCGACCAGTACCTGCCGCCGGGGTCGTCGGCGATCGTCGCGGTCGTCGACGACCTCTACCTCGACCGCGTCGACAAGGCGGTCACCAAGGCCACCAAGAAGGTCAGCAAGGCCGTCGACAGCGGTGACTACGACGCCGTGGTCAAGGCTGTCAACGAGGGCGACGAGAAGGTCATCGAATCCGTCGAATCCTGAACCAGGGGGGTGGCCGGCTCCCGAGACGGGCCGGTCACCTTGGCCTGACCCCGGTTGGTTGATCCAGGTCGTAGTGAGAGTCTTGCCGCCCACGATGTGGGCAGGAAGGCTCGACAAGATCATGGCGACGAGGAAGCGGCACAGCCCGGAGCAGGTCGTGCGCAAGCTGACGACGGCCGATCGGATGCTGGGCGAGGGCAAGGACGTCGCGACGTGTGCCGCGAGCTGGGGGTCTCCGAGCAGACGTATTACCGCTGGCGTAACCAGTTCGGCGGGCTGAAGGCCGACGACGCCAAGCGGCTCAAGGACCTCGAGCGGGAGAACTCCACCCTCAAGCGGCTGCTGGCCGATGCCGAGTTGGAGAAGGCCGCGCTCAAGGAGATCGCCCGGGGAAACTTCTGAGCCCGGAACGCCGGCGGGCGGCCGTTCACCACCTCCAGCGGGTGCTGGGGGTCAGTGAACGGTTCGCCTGCCGCGTCACCGGGCAGACACCGCGCCACCCAACGACACGAGCCGGCAGCGACGACGCCGGCCGACCCGGACGCGGCGTTGCGGGCGTGGCTGCGCGACTACGCCAAGGACCATCCGCGGCGCGGGTTCCGGCCCGCGTATCACGATGCCCGCGGCGAGGGCTGGAACGTCAATCACAAGAAGATCCAACGGCTCTGGCGCGAAGAAGGGCTGCGGGTGCCGCAACGACGGCGCCGCAAACGCCTCGGCACCTGCACCGCACCCGACCAGCCGGACCGCCGATGCACCGAACCGGGTGTGGGCGGTCGACTTCCAGTTCGACGCCACCACCGACGGGCGCCCGATCAAGATCGTCTCGATCGTCGACGAACACACCCGCGAATGCCTCGGCGGCCTGGTCGAACGCAGCATCACCGCCGACGACCTCATCGACGAACTGGACCGCCTCGCCGCCGACCGCGTGGCTACCCGGCCGTGCTGCGCTGCGACAACGGGCCCGAACTCGCCTGCGCCGCGATGGCCGACTGGGCCGGCGAACGCGTCGGGCTGCACTTCATCCCACCCGGCGAGCCCTGGCGCAACGGCTACGTCGAATCGTTCAACGGCCGGGTCCGCGACGAATGCCTCAACATCAACATCTTCTGGTCACTGGCCCAAGCCCGCGTCGTCATCAGCGACTGGAAGGACGACTACAACCACCACCGGCGGCACTCAGTCCCTGGGCTACCAAGCCCCAGCCCGCTACGCTGCCGCCTGCACCCACCGATGAACGACTCTCACACGCCGTGGATCAGTTCTCGGGGTCCGGCCACTACCACTCGACGCACCCGGCCACGTCCCATGGTGGCGACCAGGCAACCAGGTAACCCTGCAGCTCATCATGGTCCACGTGATCTACGACCTCGCCCGTCACGGGGGTCACGCGGACATCATGCGTGAGCAGGAAGACGGGGCCGTCGGCTGGGAGCGGGAGAACAGCAACATCCCCGACGGCTATGACTGGCCGGCGTACGTCACCAGACTGACCCAACTCGCTGACAGGTTCGGCTAGCCCTGGTTGTAGGGGGAGCAGCCCCTTCTCTGTCCCGGAGGCGGCTCGCTAACGGCACTTATCGGGCGCCTCCGTTCTGCGCTACTCAGGCACGTACTCAATCTCATCGAAATCCAGAGCGCAGTCCCCTGTGCACGAAACGTTGAACCGCTCTCGGCCCAGGCCACATGCGGCGCATCTGGACCGTCCGTAGCCTGTGAGATCGCCGATCCAGACATGCTCGGCAGCGGTACACGGCGGCTCCGGAGGGTCCAGGACTACAGCGACCTGCACCTCCGCGTCCTCGTCCGACTCGTCCGACTCCTCGTCCCAGACTCGCGCATGGGCCGACTCCGAGCGCCTGCTGCTGGCCGACTGACGCACGAGGTCCATCAGCCATTCGCGAGTCAGCCGCACCGCGTCGTCAAGGTCGGCAGCGACTCCGCGTCGTAGGCCGTCAGCGTCACAGTATTCGTAGCCCTTGCAGGGGTAGAAGACGAAGGTGATCACTCGTGACCCTCCTGCCGGTTCCGTCACCGTGCGCCGCTCGCTTGGACAGCAGACGCGGATAGACCGAAGCGACGCCGCAGCCGCGATCATGCCTGGTGAGTGCTCTTATGCCGACCAGACACAGCCCGGACCGCCCTGGAACGGCACATATGTTCGCCAACAGGTCGCCACGCTCCAGGACTACCCGTGTGCGCGCCCGTCGTGCCAATGTGACCGCACGATACGAGGCCGTGCAAACGAGGAGCACAGATGGCGCATAGGAGCCAGACACTGTTCATCGGGAACTACACCAGCGTCGCGGATGCGTCCGCGGACTACGACTCCGTTGCCGCCGAACACGCCACCGGTGCCATCGGGCATCTGGAGGCGGCCGTGGTGGCACGTGACGTGGCAGGCACACTGACGCTCCAGCGCCATTCCAAGCTGGGCGGGATCCACCTGGGTCACGGCCCGAGCGATGAGTTGAAGGCTGGAACTCAGGACGTGGATCGCGGTTCCCTGGCGCTGCTGGTGATCTCAACCGAGGAGGACGCTAAGGCTGTGGACACGTCCGTGACGCGGGCCAGCGCCCGTGCCTCCCGTCCGGTCGACCATGGCTACCTGGGCGGCTCCGACGTCGGCTTCGCCAGCGGCCCCCCGTCTGACGAGTTCGGGGGCGCGCCGGCGACGACTGACGACAGTGGCGTGGCGGACACGGGGTCTGGCTCGGAGGAACGACTGACCTGAGGCTGCAACCCGGGGCCGAGTCGGGCACAGCCTGGCCGCACCGAATGCCGGGTCTGGGGCGAACAGAACGGCACTTCGGTGCTAGCTATGAATGAGACGGAGCCCCGGCCGGGGTCGACGCGTGACAATGTGGCCAGGGCTCCGGCCTGCAGAAGTGTTCGCCACTACATCTGGATGACGCTGAGCCCCACGGGTCCGGTCGTGTACGACGCGACCCCCTGCCCGATCACGGGGTTGAAGCAGCCGTTCGGTCCAAAGGCGACTTCGTAGGTGTAGGTGCCAGGGCCAGGGACGATTTCCGCGTTTGGAGTGGCCAGCGGGGCGCCGTCGGAGTCGACGAGGTAGAAGGTTCCCGGACCCGTGCTTGAGTCGTACGGTCCACAAGGCGTCGAGAACGGGAGCGGCGGCAGCGTCACGGAGGAGTAGCTCCAAGAGACTTGGATTAGATGTGGACCCGAGCCAGTAACTGTGATCGCGGCTGTGGCGACGATCTTGAAGCCGTTCGAACTCTTGCTGGGGTCGTAGTAGCTCGGCACGGTCGCAGATGCCACAACTGTCGTCACCTTGTTTAGTGAGGTGCCGGAATCACCCTTGGGCCCGGTCTGATTCCACGCCAACGCCGTAGTGCCGGTCGGGCATTTGGCCGTCTTGGCGGTGTCAATCACCTGAAGGGTGTGGGGTGTCGTGTTCTTGTAACACCCCTGGATCGCCCCGGAGGCGTTCGGGATCGATGCCCAGGCGTAGCTACCCCCCACAAGCAGGCCACCCACGAGAAAGGCCGCTACCGCAATGGCGGGACGGGAACTGAGCAGGCTTCGGATCTGTCCGGACATACGTCGCCTCCCTGAGCGGCTCCAGGCCAAGGGCTGGCAGACCCTGTGACTCGTCGGGGCCGTTGGGCGCTGCCTACCACGTACCGATCCGACCTGCCTCGGCAACTACCAGACTGATCGGGATGGAAACCGAGCGTGATCGCGGCCACTTGGGACAGGTCGCCACGCGGACGGGCCGCCCGCGAACGGCACGTCGGTGCGGTCCTGTCGCGACGTTACTCTCCCCGGCATGCCTCAGGAGGGGCGGTCCCGAGCGACCAATCCCGCCGCCACGGTGAACACAGTGATGACTACGCCCCAGATCAACAGGCCAACGGCGACTGAAGCCAGCCAGTCCATCCCAGCCAGCAGATGAAGCCCAGGGATCAGGAGCACGGGCAAGTACAAGATCGCGCCGAGTCCCACCTGCTTCCACCAGGCCAGCTCCCGGCGGTGCCTCTGTGGGATACGCCCAGACACTGATCCAAAGCCACCGACGCCGAACAGAAGCCAGAAGGGGTTCTCAGGCATTCGCTCGGGCTCGGGGTCGGGCACAGTGGAACATTGTTGCTGGTCCTGGCGTCCGGTAACGGCACGTCGGCGCGATGGGCTCTGGGTCCCTAAAGGGTGTCGACCTGCGCTCCGCCTAGATTTCTGCCATGGCAGTAATGAGCATCGGCGCCACGCTCGCTGAGATCCAAGGACGTGACCCTGGACCCAGCGGTGTTCGCCTTGTCGGAATTGACGGTCCGAGCGGCTCTGGAAAGAGCGCCCTGGCCGTCAAGATCGCGGGTCGCGCTCATGCACCGCTAATCGAGATCGATGACTTCGTGTCGTGGGAAGACTTCTCTGGATGGTGGCCACGATTCGAGAGCCAGGTCCTGCTCCCCCTGAGGTCTGGCTCCGATGTGCACTACCAGGTCCGGGACTGGAGCAATGATGAGTTCGGCTCCACCCTCAACGGCTGGAAAACCGTTCCATGGACGCCTTTGGTGATCCTTGACGGCATCACATGTACGCGACGAAAAGCGACAGACCTGACCTATCGGATCTGGGTGGAGGCCCCACCGGACCTGCGACTCAGGCGTGGCGTCGAGCGCGACGGGGAGTCCCATCGACAACTCTGGGTCGATTGGATGGTCGAGGAGGAACGATTCTTCGTCGCCGACGGTACTCGCGCCAGGGCGGACCTCCGCGTCGACGGTGCACCCAACGTCAAACATGATCGGGAGACCGAGCTCGTGACGCTCACGTAGAACCGGCTACGGGCGAACAGAACGGCACATCGGTGGCGCATGTTCCACCTCGGCCCCTTAGTCGTAGATCAGGCAGAACTCGTTGCCCTCAGGGTCGCTCATGACCCGCCAGTGGAAGCCGTACTCGGACACGTCTTCGATCGGCGCGCGACGTCCCCCGATGGCCACGACGCGTTCCGTAGCCGACTCAACGTCGTCCACTTCGATATCGAAGTGGAGCCGATTCTTGACCGACTTTGGCTCTGGCACACGCTGGAACGCGATTCCGCGTGGGTCGGGCGCGGGTCTCTGCGCGCCGATGTTGACGTACTGCGGAGGATCCCCGTAAACCGCCTCGACTTCGACTCCCAAGACCTGGCACCAGAACCCTGCGAGAGCAACGGGGTCGTGGCAGTCAACCTGCGTAAGGCCCAACTGACCGATCGGCGCCATAGATTCCTCCGTCTTGCTCTTCCCGTAACTGACCCGCACAGAATGCCGGTTCTGGGGCCAGGACCGACAGCTTTGCTGACAGGTCAAAACCTCATCTAAGCCATATCTAGAGCTTGGCCCCAGCGCACCGAACGGCACGTATGTGCGACCTGGGTCATCCCTGTCGGTACGACCAACGCTTCCCTTAGCCCAGTTCGTCAACCGTGGTCAGGCAGAACGGGTGTCCCGCCGGGTCGGCGAAGACCAGGCAGTGCGCGGCGTTGGGCTGGAACTCGAACCGGACGGCACCCGCCTGCAGAACCTTCTGCTCGGCGGCGGCGAGGTCTTCCACGAGGAAGTCCAGGTGCAGGATGGATGTTCCTGCTGGGCCGGGCCACTGTGGGCGCTCGTAGCCCTCGACGGCCTGGATGTCGATGCGACCGCCGGGGGTTGCGACTGTGGCCCATCCGCCACGGCAGAAGGTGACCTGACCGTCGGTGACGAGGGCATAGAAGTTCGCTAGGGCCTGAGCGTCGTCACAGTTCAGGGTGACGGAACTCAGTCGGATCGTGTTCGGCACGGATCGCTCCTTCCAAGGACGGTGATCACAACCTGCCACCTCGGGGGATGGCCGGGACCCGCGCTATCAATCGCCAGTCTGAGCCCTCGACCACCCGCACATACTGCCGGTTCTGGTGCGGGATTGGTCACCGCCGTTAACGATCGGGGTTTTCCGGCCGCTGTACCCCAACCGACTTCGACGGCCGGCGCGCCGGGCACACACTCCAGCGCTCGCGGGTCCGAGCCGCCGCGGACCAGTGCCCGGTTCAGGTCGCGAGCGCGACCCCCAAACGCCGGCCTGCTCGGTCACTGCCGCAGCAAGGTCGCCATGCTTCGTCGAGGAAGCCCCGGCCCGCCTTCGGCAGGTCGAACCCCTTCTCGGCGTAGATGCACAGCTCGTCCAGGTCAGCCACCGATCTGACGAAGCCGCTCGCGGTACAGGTCGCGGGTGTAGACCGGGGCCGCTGCCCCCGCCACCACGTCCGGCTCGGGCTTGCTCGTCGTGGTGCCCAGGTCGGGGCCGACGATGTTGATCCGCAGCCGCAGCCGACCGGCCGCAGTCAGACCCAGGTCGTCGGCGCGACGACGCACCTCGCTGGCCAGCCCCGCTGTCGGAGCGGCGACCAGGTCGGCCTTCAGCCCAGCGAGCTCGACTGCGTTCGCCCACTCGACGTCGTCGTATGTCTTGGCGACGGGGTGCCGACGCACGTTGTCCCACCAGTGCAGTGTCTGGGAGTCCCAGTCGCGACCGGCAGGCAGCGGGCCACCTCGCAGCTCGCTGTCGGCGATGACGTGCTGCCAGTCGGGTCCGCCGTTCGCTGCCCCGGGCGGCTTGGGGACCTGAACACCTCTGGTCATCGACTTGCTCCTTCGGTCGGTCGTGCTGAACTTCCACGTTACGTTTCCAGCGAGCGGGCTGGGCAGCCGGGTCATGCGCCTCGGAGGGCGACGGCTGCGACCCCACCCCCACGTCGCCCCATGTCGATCCACACCCACGCCCACCCAGGGGAGGACCCACCTCTGTCATGTGCACCACGCACACACTCATCTCTTGCACATGTCATCAGTGCAACTCGCACCACTGCGTGCATGCAGTGCACTGCCCCTGCTCTCTGTCATGTGCATGCGCAGCAAGCACCCGATCGCGCACAACAGAGCAAGCACTGCGTGGCACAGCGACTCGAAGTCGCGCACGCCGAGCAAGTCGAGTAGCCTGTCGTCGATGCTCGTCGTATGTCATCGCCGGCGCTTCTTCTTAGCCTTCTGCTTGACGCGTCGAACGACAGGCAACTGTCCGCGCATGCGTCCTCGAGTACGCGTGCCCTTGCTCATGACGCGTCCTCAACGAACAGCGAGTAGCGCCGCAACGCCTCGGCCTCGGCTTCGGCCTGCGTCATCAGCGACGGGTGCCAGAGCACGATGTAGTCAGGGATCGGCCGCCCCATGTCCGCCCGGTGCAGGGCATAGGGCTCGGTCCACATCCTCGGATAAGCAATCAGCTCGTCGTCGAAGTCGAGGTCGCGGAATTCGCCATAGAAGTCGCCCGCGTCCCAGTAGCTGACCATCCAGCCGTCGTCGCCGGCCGTCTGCATCGCGCTCATGACGACATCAGCCGCCCACCGCGGTGCGCGAGTAGCTCGTTCTCGATGTCCTTCGTCGTGCTCATCTCGTCGTCCTTTCGGTCAGATCAGTGGGTCTCTGGCTCACCGGCTCATCCCACGGGTCTTACCTAGACCCGTGAGCCGGGTGAGCCAGACGTGGCCCGGTCGATGAGCCGGGATGAGCCAGGGTGAGCCGCGAGCGTGAATCTCGATGAGCCGCCCGTGAGCCGGGTGAGCCGGAGCGATGAGCCAGGCGTGAGCCATGCACCTCATTTCGACCCCTCCGATGAGCCAGCCGTGAGCGTGTACGTCGGCCGGGCCCTGGTCCCCGTCAGCGCGACCTTGCCGGTCGCGATCAGAGCGCTCAGCGCGCGCTTGCACGTGGCGTCGGACTTGCCCGTGACCTGATGGAAGACCGAGCGGACCTCAGGGCCGGTCGGCGGTGCGAGCCCGGTGAAGTGCTCGACCATCACCGCGAGCAGCTCGGCCTCGGACTCCTTGGCCGGCGCGACCTCGTCGCCCCGGTTGTGGTTCTCGATGATGAGCGAGTCCAGCACCTGCCGGGAGTGCAGCCGGAACTCCGCGCCGTCCGGACCGTCCTTCATCTTGGTGTTGACCAGACGGATGTGCGCGTCCTCCGCCTTGGTGTGCCAGACCACGTCGTGGTCGTCCTCAAGCACCGACGACCCGCGGGTGTCGGTGTCCTCCTTCTGGGAGTGCGCGACAAGGAGCGTCGACCCGGCGGCTCGCTTGATGCATTCGAGCTGGTCGATGACGATGCCCATGTCCTTGTCGCTGTTGCCGTCGGCCCCGCCAGACGAACGGCGCAGGGTGTCGACCACGACCAGCCCGAACGATGGCGCGAGGTCGACCACCAGCTCGCCCGCATCAGCGCCGCCCCTGAACAGGTTCACCCCGACCGGCAGCACGTGGAAGGCGTCCTCGTCGACCTCGGTCCCCCAGGCGTGCTGCCACGCGGTGACCCGTGCGTCCAGCCCGAACGCACCCTCGCCGACGACATACAGCACCGGCCGCCGAGCGACGGCCAGCCCCTGCCAGTCCTTGCCGGTCGCCAGGCACAGCCCCCAGTCCACGACCAGCAACGACTTCAAGGTCGCCTTGCGGCCGGACAGCAGGTGCATGCTGCGATCCATCAGCACGCCGTCGATCAGCGGTGACTGCTTGGGCAGCGTCTTGAGCCCGCGCACGGTCAGGATCTGGCTGGCCAAGGTGCGGCGACCTGCAGGCTCCTTGACCGGCTCCGTCTTGACCGTCCGGTTGCCCAGCAGAGCCGTGAGCCGGTCCAGGGCCGCCGGCGGCCAGTCGGCCAAGGCCTTCGGCACCCGCCCCGCCGCGGCCTCGTCAACGCCCCGCAGGGCGGCGGCCATGTCGCCGCCGGACCGCGCCGCCGCAAGCGCCTGTGCCGGCGTGTACCCGACGCCCGTGTTCGCCCACGGCACCGACGAGCTGTGCACGATGAACGTCGGCTTCGGGCCGTCCCGCATCCGCTCCGCACCGTTGCCCGAATCCGCCGACGTGGGCGGCTGCCCGTAGTCCGGCCGCAGCCAGTGCGACCGTCCGTCATGGTCGTACCCGACCATCGTCCAGCCGCGGTCGAGCACGTTCGCCCAGGTGATCGCGTCGTCCATCAGCAGGTCGGCCAACGCGTCGGCCGTCGGGCTGTCGCCCCGCCAGTACGGCTCCAGCAATGGTGCACGCTCGCGCTTGGGCGGGGTCGGCTCGAGCTCCGACATCGCCGCGATGACCGCGAGCACCTTGTCGAGCTGTGTCCTGGTCACCTGCTTCGGCTCGAAGTCGTCCGGCAGCTCACGACCGGGTCCGAGGATCACCGCGTACTGGCCGACGCCGCGCGTCTCGGCGAGCAGCACCGACCCGGCGCCGTTGAGGTGGTACGCCAGCTTGGTGCCGCTCGGCACGTCACCTTCGGTGACCTCGAACCAGGCGTGCTCGCCGCCAGACGGCGTGCTGACCCGACACGAGGTCGGCAGCAGGTCAAGCAGCTCGCGCAGCCGGCTGTCGTCGACGCCGGCCTTCTCCACGTCCAGGCACAAGACCGGCCGTCCGGCACCGCAGAGGACGGCGAAACCGACGCAGCGAGGATCCTCGGCCATCGCGTACAGGTCCGCTGTGCTCGGCGCGACCGTCTGAAACTCCTTCCAGGTCGCACCGACCGGGAGCTTGTCCAGCTTCGTGCCGATGACGTGCAGGCCATCGGTTGCCAGCTCGAGCGCGCGCTGCAGGACTGGCCGGGACGCCCCGGGCACTGCACGCACCTTCGGCCGCTGCTCGGCGATCGTGGCGGTCGTTGGTGTTGCCCGTCGGTCGCCGTCCTTGCCCGGGGCGGCGTCGGCATTCACCGGGCCTCCCGCTCGCGCGTCTTGGCGACGCCACAGATGACGTCACCGGCCCGCAGCTCGCTCGAACGAGGCCTGGACAGCACCGCGACGGTCGCGTCCACTGCGTCTGCCAGCGACCGCAGCACCACCAGGCCCGCGCCGGGGGCTACGGCGCTCACGCCGCACCGACCATCGACCTAAGGACGGCCCGCTCCGAGGCCTCGACGACCCGGGTCACCCTCAGCGCGTCGTCGTCGACCAGGGCCTCGATCGCGTCCTCCACGATGGTCCGCAACACCGACGACGGGATCGCATCGACCTCGACCGACTCGCCACTGAACCGCTTGGCCCGCGAGTCCGACGACTTGGTCGGCCGGGTCGGCAGCGAGAGGTCGACGACCTGCTGCTCGGTGACGGCCAGGCGTTCGAAGGTGAGGTGCTCCGTGAAGCCCATCTCGTCGAGCATCCGCTGCATCTTCCGCTCGATGTCGCGCCACGCTGCGACACCACTCGGGTCGTGGTCGCCAAGGTTGTAGATGACGGTCGGCTTGTCGATCTCTGCGATCTCCTCCGCGCTCGTCCAGAGGAAGGTCTCGCTGCTGAACCCGCGAGAGACCATCAGCGGCACGTCCCACTTGGCGGTAACCGGGTACACCACACCGGAGATCGCGTCCTTCTCCGACCAGACCTCGACGTAGGTGTCCTGGTCGCGCCACAGGGCGCGACGGTAGGACACGGCGGCGTCCTCGAGCATGTCGTCGAGGTCGCTCCAGGTCTCTGGCTTCCTCCGCCAGCGGGTGCCGTCTGTGACGTAGGAGTACGGCACCACGCGGTCGCGTCGCAGCCCCAGCAGGCGCTGCTGCACGGCTCGGTAGCCGTTCTCGGTCTTGGGCACCGCACCGGCGCTCATTACCTTGTAGAACACGCCCCGGACAGTCGACGGGTGGTCCACGGCCAGGGCGCTGACGATGGCTTCGTCGAGGGCCGCGAGCTCGGCCTTGGTGCGCCGGACCCGCTTTACGGGACTAGTGCCGTAGGCGGTCACCGGGACACCATGAGCAGCGCGGCCAGCCGCAGCTTCTGCATCTCGGTCAGCTCCGGGGCCTCGTCAACCGCCTTCTCGATCGCGGCGCGGAGCTGGTCCTCCTTTAGCGACCGGCGGGCATCCTCGAGCCGGTCACTGCCGGGGTTGTGCCTCTGCTGTGCGCCGACCTGCGCGACGAGGTGACGACGATGAGGATCGTTGGACGGCATGACCCGTGGACCTCCGAGAGGTTCTCACGGGCCGCTCTACGCCCTTGGTGCTGTGCCACGCGCCACACGTGACCGGTTCTACGGCCTGAGCCTGTCGTTCAGTTCTTGCCGCAGATGGTAGCAGGACTGCTCAGCGCAACGGCAGCCGGAGCGACCTCGCCCGGTCGTCGACGCGTCCGTCGGCGTGCGCACGTGCGACCTGCTTCGCGACGCGTGCCGGGTCGGGCAGCTCGGGCTCGTGCTTGCACGCCTGCATCAGCCGGTGCCACACCATCGCGCCGGCGTCGTCGTACAGCAGAGCGGTCACCCTGTAGCACGACGGGCAGGTCGCCTTGAGCACGACGACGCCGGGCGGGACGAAGAAGAACTCCTCCACCGTCACGACGACCTCCACGTGATCGCGACCGTCGCCGGGTCGAAGTCGCGAGCGCCCTGCCCGGCGGGGTTGATCGTGACGACTGCGAGCACGTCGATCACCGTGCGGCGGTCCGCCAGCGACAGCTTCTCCCAGGCGGCCTCCGCTTGCGAGGGCTTGATGCTCGCCAGCACCGGCGACGTGCGGGCGGTCAGCGCCTGGGCCTGGGCCTCTAGCGCTGCGAGCCGCTCGCGCAGCCTGGCGGTGGTCGCCCTGTACTCGGCCGGCGTCATCTCGTCGTCGTCGCCCCAGTCGGCCGCCATCGCGGTGAGCCGCTCGCGCACCGTGTCAGCCTTGGCGAGCAACGCGGACAGCCGGGGCCCGTCCTGCGGTGAGAGCGCCGTCAGCGCGTCCGGGCGCTTGAGCCGGGCCACGATGACCGCACTGACGAACTCGTCGATCTGAGCGCACCCGCGAGCGAGGTGCGCACGGGACGGGCATCGGTAGGTCGGCTTGCCCCGGGTGGAAGTGGCACCGGACACGATCGCCTTCCCGCACACGCCGCATCGCGCGACGCCGGACAGCAGGCGGCTGCGGACCGATGTGGTGCTGACCCGCCTCGACGGGTCGGTGAGCAGCCGGGTGACCTCCGCGTGCTTCTCAGGGTCGACGATGGCCGGCCAGGACGCCTTGCCCACGACCCGGCCACTGTGCTCGCGCAGAGCTGCGTAGCGCGGCGAGCGGGCGATGTCGCGCACCGTCGAGGCGTACCAGGTCACCCCGCCGCTCGGGGAGACGATGCCGCGTCCCTGCAGGTCGCGCGCGATCCGGCGCAGCGACTCCCCACCCAGCAGCCGGGTGACGATCTCGCGCACGACCTTCGCCTCGGCCTGCACGACCGTCAGTGTGGTGCCACCGCCATCGGCCGGCACGACCCGGTAGCCGTACGGCCGTGGCCCGCCGGCCCACAGGCCCTTCTCGCTCAGCTCGCGGTGCTTGGACCGCTGGCGGTCGGCCTTGTGCTCGACCTCGAACGCGCCCCACGCGACCAGGGTGCGGCCCATCGCGCGGCCGGACGGTGTGCTCAGGTCGACCACGCCGGCCTGCACCGTCACCACGGGCAGGTCGCGCGTCTCGCACACATCGATGAGCCGTTCGAGCGCCCGGGGGTGACGGGCCAGACGGTCCGGGTGCCACGCGGCGATGATGCCGACCCGGCCCGCTGCGGCGTCGTCGAGCAGCCGGTCGAACGCGGGACGCTTGGCGTGGTCCTTGTACGCGGAGGCGTGGTTGTCGACGTACTCGACCGTCTCCCAGCCGTTCGAGCGGGCCAGCTTCCGGAGGTCGCGGAGCTGTCGCTCGACGCCCAGGGCCCTGCCACTGGGGTCGCTAGAGATCCGTGCATAGAGGCCCGCGGTGGTCATGCGGCTAACTGTACGGTATGAGCTGCAGCCGCGGGTCGCGGATGTGGTGGCGATGCAGACCAGGCAGCCGAACCTCGAAGGAAACGGCGAGATCAGGCTGCGACGTCTGGTCAAGGAGGCGTTGCGGATGCGACCGGGCTGCATCGTCGTCGGGGAGGTCCGTCAGGAGGAGTGCCTCGATCTGCTCGTGGCACTGAACTCAGGCGTCCCCGGCATGTGCAGCGTGCACGCGAACTCGGCGCGCGAGGCGGTGACCAAGCTGTGCACGCTGCCGCTCCTGGCCGGGCCCAACGTCACCAGCGGGTTCGTCGTGCCGACTGTCGCGGCGAGCGTGGACCTCGTGGTGCACACGGCCACCGAGGCCGATGGTCACCGGCGGCTGCGGGAGATCGTCGCCGTCCCCGGACGGGTCGAGGGCGATGTCGTCGAGACCGCATCGCTGTTCGCGACGGAGCACGGCGAGCTGGTCCGGACGCACGGGTTCCCGCCGCACGTCGAGCGCTTCGCCCGGGCCGGACACGACCTCGCCGACCTGCTCGACGGCGACCCGGCCCGACTCGGTCGGACCGGCTGATGGGCTCGTTCGTCGGACTGGTGCTCGGGCTCGGACTCCTCCTGGTCGGATGGTCGATCGCCGCCCCTGAGGCCGGGTGGAGTGCGCTCGGGGGCTCCCGGGCCCGACGCCCGCTGCGCCTGCTGCTGGACGAGGCCGGGCTGGCACGGGTCGCACCGGCGTCGCTTCTGGCCTGGTGCCTGGGGTCCGCCGCCGTCGTCTTCGTCCTGCTGGCCGGGGTCAGCCGGTCGGTGTCGGTGTCCTTCGCCTTCGGTTGCATCGCCCTCTCGTTGCCGGTCGCCGTGGTCCGTGGGCGCCGTGCCCGCCGGCGTGAGCTGCTCGGGAGCCGATGGCCGGACGTCATCGACGACCTGACGTCCGCGGTGCGGGCTGGGCTGGCCCTGCCCGAGGCGCTCGTGCAGATCGGCACCCGCGGGCCTCGCGAGCTGCAACCAGCGTTCGTCGCGTTCACCGCGCAGTACCGCGCGACGGGACGATTCTCGGACGGGTTGGACCGGTTGAAAGCCGAGCTCGCCGATCCGGTCGGCGACCGGGTGGTCGAGTCCCTGCGGGTGGCCCGCGACGTCGGCGGCCACGACCTCGGCGAGCTCCTCCGCACGTTGTCCGCGTTCCTGCGCGACGACAACCGCACCCGTGGGGAGCTGCGGTCCAGACAGGCCTGGACCGTGAACGGCGCGCGGGTGGCCGTCGCTGCGCCGTGGCTCGTCCTCGGCATGCTGGCCCTTCGTCCCGCGGCGGTCGAGGCCTACGACACGCCTGCAGGTGCCGTCGTGCTCGTGTCCGGGATGCTGGCCTGCGCGACCGCGTACACCGTCATGCTGCGCATCGGCAGGTTGCCGGTCGAGCCTCGGGTGTTCGCATGATCAGGGGTTTCTCATGATCGGCGTCCCGGGTGCCTGGCTGGGCATGACCGCGTCGTTCGGCATCCTCTTGGTGCTGTCCCGGCTGCCGCTGCTGCACCGGGTTCGGTTGCAGGACCGCGTTCTCCCGTACGTTCGCGACCTACCCGGACTCGTGGCTCCCGGTGCGACGACGACGAACCCTGCGCAGCCGGTGCCGGGTGGCCGCGACCTGCCCGACCTGGTCCGCTGGGCCCGGGACGGCCTCGCGGCGCGGCTGGACCGCACCCTCGGGGGCGCGGGGTCGGTCCGCCGCAGGCTGGACCAACTGGGACACGGAACTGTCGAGGAGTTCAGGACCGAGCAGGTGGTCTGGGCCGGCGCTGCGGTCGCGGTCGTCCTGGGGCTCGAGCTGCTGAGGGCCGCTGCGGGGTCGACGCCGTCCCCGCCGGTCGTCGTGCTGCTGGGAGCTTCGGCCGCGGTCGTCGGTGTCGTGGGGTGCGACCAACGGCTGAGCCGGCGCACCGCCGCTACGCGGGCACAGCTCCTGGTCCAGCTGCCTGCGGCCGCCGAGCTGGTGGCACTGTCTGTCGCGGCCGGCGAAGGACCGGCAGCAGCACTGCAGCGCGTCCACCGGATAGGGTCCGGCGCCCTCTCCGGTGAGCTCGGACGGGTGC
The DNA here is from genome assembly GCA_963778785.1 of uncultured Actinomycetes bacterium. Lineage (GTDB taxonomy): Bacteria > Actinomycetota > Actinomycetes > S36-B12 > CAIYMF01 > CAVZVV01. The sequence goes on along the minus strand of CAVZVV010000018.1, from coordinate 3,250 downwards.
TCGCGGATGCCCGCGCAGGAGCCTCGCTCGGGCGCGCGCTCGAGAGCCTCGGCGCGCGGTGCGACGTGCTCGCGGTGCGGCGCTTCGCGGATGCCATCGTCGTGGCGCTCGACCGCGGCACGCCACTGGCCGGAGTGCTGCGCGCTCAGGCTGCGGACGCCCGCGACGCCGCTCGACGGGACCTGGTCGAGCGAGCCGCCCGCCGCGAGGTCCTGATGTTGCTGCCCGTCGTCTTCCTGGTCCTGCCGGTGTCCGTGCTCTTCGCCCTGTTCCCCGGCTTCTACGGGTTGACGCTGACCGTCGCCTGACCCGATGCGGCTCGCCGCCGCAGTGACTGCCAACCAGAAGGAGATGCTGTGACTCGATGCCGGCCGCGGATGTTGCACCGGATCGCTGCTGCCCGACCGCACGACGAGGACCGCGGTGACGTCCCCGGTTGGGTGCTGATCACCGTGATGACGGCAGGGCTGGTCACGGCGCTGTGGCTCGTGGCCCAGCCACAGCTCACCGCCTTCTTCCAGTCCGCGCTGAACGCGGTGCACGGTCCGTGAGGCCGCTCCTGCCGACTCGATCGGACCGCGGATCGGCAGCCGCGGACTTCGCCCTCGTGTCGGGGCTGCTGGTGCTGGCCTTCCTGGCCGTCCTCCAGCTGGCCGTGAGCCTGCACGTGCGGAACACGCTCGTCGCGTCCGCGGCCGAGGGTGCCCGGCTGGCCGCCGCCGCCGACCGCGGGCTCGACGACGGGGTCCGGCGAACCCGCGACCTGGTCACGTCGAGCCTGTCCGCGAGGTACGCGAACGATGTACGGGCCTGGTACGCGGACTCCGGCGGGCTGCGAACCGTGGTGGTCCAGATCCGTGCGCCGTTGCCACTGGTGGGGCTGCTCGGCCCGGCCGACGACCTGACGCTGACCGGCCATGCGCTCGTCGAGTCACCGTGAGCCGACGGGCGCTGCACCGAGCGGAGGACGGCACGGCTACCGTCGAGTTCCTGCTCGTCGGGCTGTTGCTGCTGGTCCCGCTGACGTACGTCGTGCTGACGGCACTGTCCGTGCAGCGCACCGCGTTCGCGGCGGTCGAGGCGGCTCGCTCGGCGGCGCGGGCTTTCGTGACCGCGCCGTCCGGAGCGGCGGCCCGGGCACGGGCGACGCAGGCAGCGGACCTCGCGCTGGCCGACCAGGGCGTGGCCCGCGGCGCCGCCGCGGTGCAGATCGGCTGCAGTGCCCGGCCATGCCTGACACCGGGCGCGACAGTGCGCGTGCAGGTGTCCGCAACGGTACGGATGCCATGGCTTCCTGCACTCCTGAGCGGTGACGGCGGTGGGATCCCGGTGCAGGCCGTGCACGTGGAGGTCGTCGACCCGTTCGAGCCGGCGCGCACGTGACCCCGGGTCGGCGGTGCCGTCGAGGCGACCAGGGCAGCGTCCTCGTCCTGGGTCTCGGCCTTGTCGTCCTGGCCATGCTCGCGGTCGGTCTGGTCGTCGACGCGTCCCGCCTGTTCCTGGCCAGGCGCGCGGTGTCCAGCCTGGCCGACGGCGCGGCGCTGCGGGGTGCCCACGACCTCGACCTGGCCGCCCTGTACCGATCCGGCGCGGCCGACGTCCTTCCCCTGTCGGCCGGCCGGGTCGAGGCGGACGTCGCCGGCTATGTCAGCGCACAGTCGGCGGCCAACGGGCTGCGCGGGGTTCGAGTGGTGTCGGTGCAGGTGCGGGACGGAACGGTTCAGGTCACGCTCGCGACGACCGAGCAGGTGCCGTTGCTCGGCACGTTCCTGGGTGCGCCGGGTGGCGAGCCGGTGACCGCCACGGCGAGCGCCCGCACCGCCGTGCGTCCGTAGCGGCGGCGCAGGCTCACCGCGCCGTCAGGCCGCGTCCAGCCGGCTGAGCTGTTCGGGAGTGAGCTGGAGGTCGACGGCCTCGACCGACGCACGGATCGTCTCGGAGCGGCTGGACCCGGGGATCGGGATGACCACGGGCGACTTCGCCAGCATCCACGCCAGCGTGACCTGCTGCGGGCTCGCCCCGACCTCGGCGCCGACGTCGGCGAAGACCTGGTGCCGGGTACCGAGCCGCGATGCGGACGAGATCCCGCCGAGCGGGCTCCACGGCAGGAACGCGATCCCGAGCTCGTCGCACAGGACGAGCTCGGGCTCACTGGACCGGAACCGCGGCGAGAACTGGTTCTGCACCGACGCGAGCCGGCCGCCGAGAACCTCCTGGGCCTGCCGGATCTGTGCCGGGTTCGCGTTCGAGACACCGGCGCGCACGATCTTGCCCGCATCGAGCAGGTCGCGGATCGCGCCCACTGAGTCCGCGTATGGCACGCGCGGGTCGGGACGGTGGAACTGGTACAGCCCGATCGCCTCGACCCCGAGCCGTCGCAGCGACGCCTCGCACGCGCCCGCGAGGTACTCGGGCCGGCCGTCGACGGTCCACGACCCGTCACCGGGACGCAGGTGCCCGCCCTTTGTCGCGACGAGGATCCCGGACGTGTCGGCGCCCCAGCTGCGCAGCGCGTTCGCGACGAGGGTCTCGCCGTGCCCGACGTCGTCCGCGTACAGGTGGTAGGCGTCCGCGGTGTCGATGAACGTGATGCCGGCGTCGAGGGCGGCGTGGATGGTGGCCACGGACCGCGCCTCGTCAGGTCGTCCCTCGATGGACATCGGCATCTCGCCGAGACCGATGGCGCTCACCTTGACGTCTGCGATGGTCCGGGTCTGCATAGAGCCACCGTACGTCGCCAGGTCCCGTACGCGATCGTGCCCTGAGCCCATGATCGTGCCCTGACCCGCAGTGGGCCAGGGCACGATCTTGGGGGGGCGGGTCCGGCCACGCCCGGCCGGACCGCGGTCTTCAGTGGTGTTCGCTCAGAAGGGTTCGGTCATCGATCGATCAGTGGCCGGTGCCGCTCGGCGGCTGGCCGTCGCCCGAGCCCGACCCGGAGCCGTGGCCGTCCGAGCCCTGGCTGTTGGAGCCCTGGCTGTTCGAGCCCGAACCCGAGCCGTGTCCGTCGGGGCCCGGCCCGTTCGAGCTGTGACCGCGCCCGCTGCCGCCCTGGCCGTCGTGGCTGCCCTGGTCGTTCTTGCCGTGCTTGTCGGCGTGCTTGGTCGGGTGCGGCTTCGCGGTGTGGCTGGCCAGCAGCGCGGTGCAGTAGTCGAGGACGGTCTGTCCGTTCGCCGCGGCCGTGCCCTGAAGCTTGGCGAACGCCGCGGACCACTCGCCGCGCCCATGGTCGTCGCGCCCGTCGCCGCTG